>NZ_JAMYXK010000001.1:0-1145782 GCF_024160945.1 Legionella sp. 27cVA30 | reverse complement strand
ATGTTTCAGTTCCCCAGGTTCGCTCTCATAACCTATGTATTCAGTCATAAGTGACACCATTCACATGGTGCCGGGTTCCCCCATTCGGACATCTTCGGATCATCGCTCGTTTCCAGCTCCCCAAAGCTTTTCGCAGGATTCCACGTCCTTCTTCGCCTCTTACTGCCAAGGCATCCACCGTTTGCGCTTCTCTTCTTGACCATATAACCTCAGTATCCTCAGTCATATAGCCCATTACCGCAATATACATCTACTCACGTAAACGCATACCACGACGCTTGTGTTTACCTCAATCTCTACCAAATTGTTAATGAACTTCCGGTCGCCCAGACTAAATAACTCTCTCTTAAAAATTATTACATCTGGATACCAGCAAAAGACTTACTGTGTCAATCATGGTGGGTCTGGGTGGACTTGAACCACCGGCCTCACCCTTATCAGGGGTGCGCTCTAACCAACTGAGCTACAGACCCAGGAAAACAAACTGTGAGGGCACTTTGAAGTCGCATTTTATTTTAAGGAGGTGATCCAGCCGCAGGTTCCCCTACGGCTACCTTGTTACGACTTCACCCCAGTCATGAACCACACCGTGGTAAACGTCCCCCCTAAGGTTAGACTATCTACTTCTGGTGCAACCCACTCCCATGGTGTGACGGGCGGTGTGTACAAGGCCCGGCGCCAGTATCTCTACTAGCAATTTCTCTATGTACTTCGCTATTCAAAGCGCCCACACAGTTTGTCTTCTATCTTCTTAAGGAACTCGCCAATCTCAGGCAGTGGTGCGTATTCTACTCATCTAACGCCCTTTGTCAAACACTTTTTGAAAAAAATTCAAATTTTTTTAATCAGAGGCTTGGACGCTTAATTTTACCAAGCGGCGTTTACCTACCTGAATGATGAATGTACTTCCGATGGGTAGAATTAGCGCAGGGTCAGAAATTTTTTCCCCGTCTATTTTTACAGCACCTTGTTTAACTAAACGTATAGACTCTGATGTGCTTTTAGTCAAGTCAATTTGTTTTAAAATTTGCGCTATTGTTGTTTCGCTGTTGCATTTAATCGTTTTTGTCTCTAAATCCTCAGGAACTAATTTTTTTTGAAAGCGCTCAATAAAGTTTTGATGGGCAGTTTCAGCCTGGGCGTTATCATGAAAACGCGCCACAATTTCTTTTGCGAAATCAATTTTGACATCGCGCGGGTTTAATCCTTCCACGACTGCTCGTTTGATTTTCGCTATTTCTGCACCGGTTTTAAAACTCAGTAAATCAATGTAGCGCCACATCAATTCGTCGGAAATTGACATGAGCTTGCCAAACATCGCATCGGCCGGTTCATTAATGCCTACATAATTACCTAATGATTTAGACATCTTTTTAATGCCGTCCAAACCTTCTATCAACGGCAACATCATGACAGCCTGCGGCTCTTGATGAAAATGCTTTTGTAACTCCCGCCCCATGAGCAAGTTAAATTTTTGATCCGTACCCCCCAATTCCACATCGGCTTTTAACTCAACGGAATCATAACCTTGCAATAATGGATATAAAAATTCATGAATGGCGATGGGTTGTCCTGCAGTATAACGCTTGTGAAAATCATCCCGTTCCAACATTCTAGCAACCGTATGCGTTGCAGCCAGACGAATTAAATCAACGGCTGTCATGCGATTGAGCCACTGCGAATTAAACGCGACCGTTGTTTTTTCAAAATCGAGAATTTTAAATACCTGATGTTGGTAAGTTTGTGCATTCTCCAACACCTGCTCACGACTTAATGGCATCCTGGTGACATTTTTACCCGTAGGGTCACCAATCATTGCCGTAAAATCACCTATCAAAAAAATTACTTCATGGCCATATTCCTGGAATTGGCGCAATTTATTAAGTAATACGGTATGGCCCAGATGCAGATCGGGGGCTGTTGGATCAAAACCTGCTTTAATTTTTAAGGACTTACCTTGTTGCAGCTTTTTTTCCAACTCTTGTGCAGGCAAAATTTCTTCGCAACCGCGAAGTAATTCATTATATGCTGTTTTTTCAATTACCATGACACCAAAACCTTTTTAATGTTGACCTAACTTGTTACAGCGGGTATCTTAGCCCGGATATTTCGTTCCTGCTAGGGACTGAAAAAGCATTTATTTAAAACTTTTTCAATTTCCTGCAGTTCTGATGTGATTGCGTACTTTAGATGATAGCAGTAAAGGCACAACATGGATCTTAAACCAAAAGTCTTACCTCCCAAACCTGCCAAGCCCTCCAAGCTGCTAGTCATCATTATTTTATCTGCAATATTGCTATTGCCTTATTTTATAATTAAGGCTTTTCGACATAAATCAGTCACTTATACTAATAAAACCTTAAGCTTGCCTAAAATGGAAGAATTAGTGGATGAATCGGAAGAGGAAGAGGAATCCATTACCGAAAGCGTTAACACCGCAGTACATGAGACTCAAAATAAACAAACTACCGTTGCTGCAACAACGGAAGAGGAATGGAAGATTATCACCCTACAGCCCGGGGATTCCTTATCCAGTATTTTCAAACGCTTGGGCTTAAGTCCACAAACCCTGCAAGCTATTTTATACAATAATCCGCATGCAAAAGCGCTGGCTAATTTAAAAGCGAAACAACAATTACAAATTTTAATTCGCAATCATGCACTTGAAAAAATGATAGTCCCTCTGGATCAGATAAAATCATTAACCATTGCAAAACAAGGTAACCAGTATAAAAGCGAAATCAATTCGCGAAAAATGGATAGCCATGAGCATTACGTCACGGCAACCATCCAAGGTTCGTTATACAGCACAGCCAAACGCAAGAACATTCCCTATAAGCTGATTCAGCAAATGACTGAAATTTTTAAATGGGAAATTGATTTCAGTAAAGAAGTTCGCGCGGGCGATCAGTTTACTATCGTCTATAAAGCTTTTTTTATCGAAAATAAATTAGTAAATACCGGTGACATTGTTGCAGTAAGCTATACCAACCGCGGCAAGACCCATCAAGCCATTCGGCATACAAGAGCAAATGGGGATTATGATTACTTCTCCCCGCAAGGAACCAGTTTAAAGAAAGCATTTTCCCGCTATCCAGTGCAATTCAGCCATATCAGCTCGACATTCAGCCTATCGCGATATCATCCCATTTTAAAAAGGCGAAGACCGCACAAAGGAGTTGATTTGGCAGCCCCTATCGGCACCCCGATACGAGCCATTGGCGATGGGCGCATTGAAAGCATTGGCCGGCAAAATGGTTATGGTAATATGATAAAAATTAAACATGACCAAAATCATAGTTCAATATATGGCCATATGCTCAAATTTCAAAAAGGATTATCTCGAGGTGATCGGGTAAAACGAGGTCAGATTATTGGCTACGTAGGCCAGACGGGGTTGGCCACAGGTCCACACTGCCATTATGAGTTTCACATTAATAAGCAGCCTAAAAACCCAACTACCGTGGATTTGCCAAGAGCATCCCCGATTCCCGCACGCGAAATGGCAGCTTTTAAAGCACACGCCCTGGCCTTATTCGCACAAATGAAACTCTATGAAGAAGCACAGTTAGCGTCCAATAAAAAATCTGCCCGCACCGCTTAATATACATTGATTAATCTGCAAAGAAATAGCGACATACGCAAATTGCAGCGACAACGCCAGCAAAATCCGCCAACAAACCGGCCGGAATTGCATACCGGGTGCGGCGTATGCCTACAGCGCCAAAATACACTGCGACGACATAAAAAGTCGTTTCCGTGCTGCCCATCATGGTGGCTGCTGTTTTGGCAATAAATGAATTACCGCCGTGCTCATGTATTAATTCTGCCATAACACCTGTGGATGCACTGCCTGAAAATGGGCGTATTAAAGCCAACGGCAATAGTTCCGGAGGCATGCCGATGCGACTTAAGAGAGGGGCCAATCCTCCATGCAGTAGCTCAAAGAAACCCGAAGCCCGCAACATGCCAATTGCTACGATCATCGCCACCAGATAAGGGATGATGGTTACTACGGTTTCAAATCCTTGCTTGGCCCCAGTAATGAAAGAATCAAAAACATTAATTTTTTTAGTCACGGCATAAAGTGGGATCCCCACAATAAATAAAAGAAAGAGGGCATTTGATATTTGATTGGCTATAGCATTCATTCTGTATCCACGAGTTCAGTTTTTCGATAGCGAGGCAATTTTGCAAATTGCTTGGCGGCAACGATCGCCACCAGTGTAGAAAAAGAAGTCGCAAGCAGCGATGTAATGATGATATTGCTAGGATGCAAATTCCCGTTCGCGGCAAGAAAAGCAATCGCTGTTGCAGGGATCAATTGCACACTGGAAGTATTGATGGCCAGGAACATGCACATCGAATGAGTCGCTGTATTGATATGGGTATTTAAGCGTTGCAACTCTTTCATGGCTTGCAGTCCAAAGGGTGTAGCAGCATTGGCAAGGCCGAGCATATTTGCAGCGATATTAAGTATCATAGCCCCCATGGCAGGATGTTCGGCTGGTACGTCTGGAAAAAGCCGTTTCATAATGGGCCTTAACCAGCGCGCCAGGATGTTGATTAATCCGGATTCTGAAGCCACATTCATGATCCCAAGCCATAAAGTCATAATCCCTGCCAGGCCCAGAGCAATTTCAAACCCCAGTTTTGCAGAATCCGTGACCGCATTTACAACATTATCCAAGCGCCCCTGCAGAATACCTACAATGACCGATAAAAAAATCATTCCTAACCAAATTGCGTTCAGCATTATTCCCTCCGCGGGACAGGCACGTTATCATCACCAGCTGATTGTCATGATGCGCTCTGCGTAAATTTATAATTTTAATGGAAATCAAATGAATTTTTTATCTTTTTTAAAATGGATTATCGTTGGTATTTTTATGGTGTTATCCATAACGCTTTTTGCTGCGCCAAAAAATGAATATGAATCCGAAGCACAACAAGTGATTGCAGAACTATACCATACTCTGCATAAAACGCCGAAATTAGATATGCTAAAACGCATCGATGCAATCAGTGCTAAATTCCTAAATAAACCTTACCTGCTCGGTGCGTTGGGAGAAGGAAGCCAGGGGGATTACGACCAAAATCCGCTGTATCGTACGGACGCCTTTGATTGCCTGACTTATGTCGAGACGGTGCTTGCCATAGCATTTTCCCCTGACCTTGAAACTTTTAACCAATGTTTACGCAAACTTCGTTATCAGAATGGGAAAATTTCCTTCATTACCCGCAATCACTTTACCTCGGTAGACTGGAATTTAAACAATCAGAAGCAGGGTTTTATCAAAGACATTACAACCAAATTTAAAAACAAAAAAAATCAACCGGTAGCAAAAATAGCATATGCGCTCATTAACAAACCAGGCTGGTATCAGCATTTTACGGTAGACGACCTGCGCCTTAAGGGAGATGCAACTGAACTTAACAAACGATTAGATGCCTTGAAACACGAAGGAAACAAGCTTAGTGTGGTTAAATCCTTTGTGCCCTATATTCCCTTAACTACATTATTCGATCGCACCGGCCGAGCAAACGATTTTTTATTTAAACAAATCCCTAATGGTGCAATTATTGAAATCGTGCGCCCCAATTGGGACTTGCGCAAAGAAATTGGCACGTGTCTTAATATTTCTCACTTAGGTTTTGCATTCTGGAAAAATGGGACTTTAGTGTTTCGGCAAGCTTCTTCAAATTATGGCAAAACAGTGGAAGTTTCACTTATTGACTATCTGCACGATGCATTAGCCAGCCCAACGATTAAAGGAATAAATGTGCAAATTATTTTACCGCAGCACACTTTGGGCAGAAACTGCCGGGCATTGCAGCAGCCAAATGATGCAGGATTGTCTATCAGTCTTAAATCAAATAATACGTACCCATTGCAATAGTCCGATTAAACGGCAATTGATAAAATTCTATATTTAAATTGGCAGAATAATTGCGCACTAAAAACGCAAATAATTTTTCTTGCCAATAAAACCACAACGTTCTTTGCTTACGTGAAGCAACTACGTTTGGGATTTCTAAAAGATAAGTAGCATTATCAATATTGAGAGGGAAAGGCAGGATGCCTCGATCATGCGCTACAAATAAAGCTTGCGGTATGGAAACCGTATCCATAAAGCCATAATGCAACGTCAATTCGCAAACCGTTGGTTTTAAGCATTTAATTTCAAAACGATCTAGCGATGATACATAAGGAATATTTTCTACTGTATAATTCACGATCAAAATATATTCTGGTAAGGTGCGGTTAAGTTTTAGAAAATGTAGAAATGTCCCTCCGCTTTTATCATAAATATCAGTAATAAAGATTGCAGTAACCCCGGCATACCGCCAAAATCTCATCGAAAGGTGCTCAGGGAGTATGACAAAGATATTTATAAAGAACGCAACCTTATCGAACGCATGTTTAATAAACTCAAACATTTTAGAAGAGTGGCAACACGATATGATAAACTTGCTCAATCTTTTTTATCGTTCATTTATATTGCTGCAACCGCCCTTTGGTTAAGATAAATGTCGACAGAACCTAGCGATGATACATAAGGAATATTTTCTACTGTATAATTCACGATCAAAATATATTCTGGTAAGGTGCGGTTAAGTTTTAGAAAATGTAGAAATGTCCCTCCGCTTTTATCATAAATATCAGTAATAAAGATTGCAGTAACCCCGGGAAGCCTATTGAGGCTTTTATAATCGAATTGTTTTAAAATTTTCGAGAGTTCTTCCTTTTTCATGTAATAAGCCTTGCGTAAATAACGTCTGCCGCTATACCAGGTATACATGATGAATGCGCAAGTCAGGGCAAAAACAATGGGTACCCAACCTCCCGTAGACAATTTTTGCAAATTGGCTCCCAGGAAAGCTAAATCAATGGCTCCAAAAAAGGAAAACAGCAAGGTAATTTGTAATAAATTCCATTTCCATTTTTTTATGGCTAAATAAGCAACCAGCATGCTGGTCAACAGCATATCCAAGTTAACGGCAATCCCATAGGCATGGGCCAAAGCATTTGAATTTCTAAATGTAAAAATTAAACTCAAGGTTCCTACCGCCAAAACCAGATTCACTTGCGGGATATAAATTTGCCCTTTTCGCATCCCCGAAGTCTGGATAATAGGCAGGTGCGGATACAATCCTAAAAGAACAGCCTGTTTGGTCAAAGAAAAAGTTGCTGTAATAACTGCTTGCGAAGCGATAATGGTAGCCATGGTGGCTAATATCAGCAAAGGCAAGGAGAAACCTTCCGGGGCCAGCATGTAAAAAGGATTTACAATGCCTGCAGGATGATTTAGCAAATAAGCCCCCTGGCCAAAATAATTAAGCAGCAAGCCAGGCAAGACAATGATAAACCAGCTCAAACGGATAGGTTTTTTGCCAAAATGTCCCAAATCGGCATAAAGAGCTTCGCCTCCCGTTACGACCAGAAATACGCCGCCTAACAACGTATAGGCATGCCAGCCATTGAGATGAAAAAATTCATATGCATACCAGGGATTGATTGCCTTGAGCACCACAGGGTTTTGTACGATTTGGATAACTCCTAATACTGCCAGGGTTAAAAACCAGGTGAGAAGAATGGGTCCAAAAACAATGCCAATTTTAGCAGTGCCCAAAGATTGAAACCAAAATAATAAAATTAAAATCACTACGGTTAACGGGACAACCCAATCAGACAGGGAGGGGACAATCACATGTAAGCCCTCGATGGCACTCAACACTGAAATGGCAGGCGTCAGCATGCCATCACCCAGCAATAGACCAGCACCAAAAATGCCGATTGCAAATGCCAAATTAGCCCGATTGCCTATAAATTGTTTCAGCAAGGCCAATAAAGCCAGAATACCCCCCTCACCATCATTGTCTGCACGAAATAAAATAATTAAATATTTAATGGAAATTATTGCAATCAACGACCAAAAAATAAGCGACAACACCCCTAACACGTCAGCCAGATTAATAGGTAAACCATCTAACGACTGACGCATAGCGTATAGAGGACTGGTGCCAATGTCCCCAAATACCACTCCAAGCGCTGCCACTGATAAAGAAAACATGCTTGGACTTAGTTTCGATGATTCCGACAAGATTAAACAATCCTTAATTAAGCAAATAAAAAGGATAGCAGTGAGGATTTTACAAATCAATTCTACTTAAATATCAAAATCATACTGCATTTTTAAACTAAAACACGCCTTCAAACTTAAGTTATTTGCGAAAACTGCAAGGATGCTTGATAATGTAAGATTTAGTGTCGCGGCAAATTCTTGACTGAGAAATCGCACGATTAATCGTTACAGGAGTTAAAATGCCAGTTAAATCTTCTGGTTTCATAGCACTCATCAGTGTTTTTTCTCTCTTTCTAAACGGTTGTTATCATCCTCCTTATAATAACTTTCGCGAAGACAAACGTGCGCTAAGAGACATGTCGAGAGGTGCCGGTGTTGGTGCTGGATTCGGTGCTTTGGCTGGGGCATTAGCAGGAAGTACAGGAGTAGGAGCAGTGATCGGCGGCGTGGCCGGAACCATGGCAGGTTATCAAAAAGCCAGCAAACGCACCTTACTTAAAGAGTTGCAAAATCAAGACATTCAATTCGTGAAATATGGGGATACAATGACCCTTATCGTCCCCACGGATCGCTATTTCCAATTCAACAGTCCACGTTTGGACGACCGCTGTTATCCAGGGTTAGCCAACATCATTCGCTTGATTAAACTTTATGATTGCAGCCCAATTTATGTAGCGGCTTTCACTGATAATGTAGGTTCCCGACATCACAAAAAAATGTTATCACAAGCGCAGGCAGAAACCATGTTAACCTTTCTGTGGGCCAATGATATTCCGGCGCAACGCCTGCATCCTGAAGGCTATGCCGACAAGCATACCATTGGAGATAACAATTTAATTCATGGCAGCGCTTATAACCGCCGCATAGAAATACAATGGGTGACTCCAGCAAGCATTGCTCCCAAATCCAAAGTATTCAGCATATTGCGATAATTTTTCTCCACAATGTATTTTTTTTGAAAAAAATAAACTTTTAGCCTATAATAAGTTACTTCTTATTCAGAATGAACCATGCCAACCCTATCTGATCAGATCGCTCGCGAGAGCCCCTTAGGTTTTATTGACGCTTTGAATAATTCCTCCGTCCCGCGAGAATTGGAAAAAGTTTTCCAGCAGCTCTACACCAAACTTGCAGAAAGGCAAAACTCCTCATCTACGCCCATATTCAGCTGCGATCAATATGATGAACAATTGACTATTTTACATGTTCACCAAGAAGATGAATTCGCAAACACCATATTAGCCAATCAAACACCACATGCAGTAATATGCCACATGCGTTTGTACTCTACCGCGCAATATGCTCATTGGCATGCCTTATTCGCGCAAATGGATGAAACCGGCGAACTTAAAAAAATTATCATCACGGATTCCAGGACTGTGAACCAAGCTGGAATTACCGCAAAGCCGGATATTGAGAATAATCTTTTTTTACAACAACATGCCGATAAAATCACTTTTATTGCGGGTGAGCAGCAGCCTTTTAAATCCCAGACCTGCTGGCTTTACTGTCTCGCCAATCTTGTTGCGCTAGCTGCTTACGGCACCGTCTATAAAAAAAATACAAAGGGCGCTCTTTCAAAAGAATTATTGCAGCTTCTTAAAGCAGAACCACCAAAGAAAAAAGAAACCAAACAAGAAACGCAACTGCCAGAAAGCCTTGAAACAACTATTGCAGTAGAGAATAAACTTTCAACCTCTACAAACGTCTTACCAGCGGATTCGGTTAAACCATCATCACCTATCGTGTCTCTTGCACAAGCACCGCAAACAAACCTAACATTTTTCGTGCAAAAATCTCCTTCTCCTTCCGCAATCAGCCCCACTCCAATTAAACAACCCTTGCCCGCGGCTCGCCCCTCTTCTTTTTCTAACAACCTGGGATTGATTTTATTATCATTAGGACCTGCCGTTATGTTAGGAGGCGCTGCCGCTATGCTGTTTTCCTTCCCGGTGGGTTTTGCCGCAGGTCTTTCTTTGCTCGGTATTGGTATTCTTCTCACTGCCATAGGCTTATGGGCATTAAAAAGCCCGGTTAACCTCAATAACAATTATGCAGATGATTCAGGATTTGCAGCAAATTTAAATCTTAAAGTTTAAATTTGTCGCTTAAATCGAGTTCTGATACCATTTCCCTTCGTTACTTTACCATTTTATCCATGCGTTCAAGATTTATTGGTGGGATTCTTCTCATTGTCGGTACCTCAATTGGCGGCGGCATGTTGGCATTACCGGTAGCAAATTCCGCGACCGGTTTTTGGCAATCGTCTCTTTTTCTTTTCCTATGCTGGGTAGTAATGACGTTAGGCGCATTTTTTATCCTCGAAGTTAATTTATATCTTCCTGCAGGTAAAAATATGGTTTCCATGGCTACCTCGACGCTGGGCAAGCCCGGATTACTCATCGCGTGGCTCAGTTACCTGTTTCTGCTATATACCCTATTGTCTGCTTATATCTCAGGCGGTGCAGATGTATTGGGCAGTTTATTGCAAATGCTGCATGTCCACATTGCAGAGTGGCAATTAATTGTATTATTTACCTTGTTTTTTGGGTTCATCGTTTATGGGGGGATTCGTCAGGTCGACTTAATAAACCGCGGGTTGATGTTCGCCAAACTTGGGGTATATTTAATTTTGGTATTGCTTATCGCACCTTACGTTAAACCACAATATTTTGCCGGAGGGGATTACCGCTACATCACCGGCACCGTCATGATTTTAATCACCTCATTTGGCTTTGCTATCATCGTGCCTAATTTGCGCGAATACTTTAATGATAATGTTCGCGCACTGAAACAAGTAGTTTTTATAGGTTCTCTCATCCCATTGATTTGTTATTTAGCATGGGATGCTGTGATCATGGGCAGCTTGCCGGCTGAAGGAGCTGGGGGACTTAAAGAACTCCTGCATGATGAACACGCTACGAGTTCTCTGGCTGCTTTCTTAAGCAATACGGTAAACAATTCCATCATTTCATCGCTGTTTCATTTTTTCACGTCGATCTGCATGCTCACTGCTTTTTTGGGCGTATCCTTATGTCTTATCAGTTTTTTAGGCGATGGATTAAACCTTGCACAACGCGGCAAAGAAGGATTTGGCTTATTTTTGCTGACTTTCTTACCGCCTTTACTGGTGGTAATTTATTATCCAGGTGCATACTTGCAAGCTTTGAACTACGCCGGCTTTTTTTGCATTATTTTATTACTGTTGTTGCCTGTTCTTATGTCTTTGGCGGGTCGGAAAAAATTTAACTCGCCGTTTATAGTACCTGGCGGTAAAACCACGCAATTTTTTGTTTTAATCTGTTCAGTTGCATTATTAGTTGCAGCCTTAAGCTCTTAATGCAACCTGGTTATGCTTAATGGCAAAGCCTTATGGCACGTTGATTAAAGGATCATATTGACTTATTTAGCATTTTAAATTATCATGTTGGATTATTTTTGACCAAAAGAGACAAACTGTGGCAAACTCAAAACTCATTGGCGGCATATTATTAATCGTTGGTACCTCCATTGGGGGCGGCATGCTGGCATTACCAGTATCTACCGCAGCTGCAGGCATTACGGCTTCCATCTTTTTCTTGGTATTATGCTGGTTAATCATGACTGCAGGCGCCTTACTGATCCTTGAAGTAAATCTTCGCCTTCCTGCCGGCAGCAATATGGTTTCCATGGCAAAAGCCACTTTAGGGCTCCCAGGACAAATCATTGCTTGGGTGACTTATCTTTTCTTACTGTATACCCTGCTTGCCGCCTATATCTCCGGCGGAACAGATGTCTTTAGCGGCTTGCTGCACAAGGCCGGTATCGAACTGCCTAATTGGGGTACTTCGCTGTTATTTACTGTCTTGTTCAGCCTCATCATATATAAAGGGATCCGGGCCGTCGATTATGTGAACCGCGGGCTCATGTTTGGGAAACTCGGCGTCTACCTATTGTTGGTGTTGATTATCAGCCCGCACATCGATGTCACTATTTGGCAAGGGGGCTCAATGCCTGCAATTGCAGGCAGCTTTATGATTTTAATTACATCGTTTGGTTTTGCCTCAATTGTGCCGAGCTTACGTGAATACTTTCAGGACGATATAACTTCTTTAAGAAAAGTCATCCTCTTTGGCTCCCTGATACCGTTAGTCTGCTACATTGTCTGGGAAGCAATCATTATGGGCGTCATTCAACGTGAAGGCAGTAATGGATTAGTGGTATTAATGAATAGCGATCATGCGACCAGTGGTTTAATGAATGCCTTGAGCGAAGCCATCCATAGTAAATGGATAAGTGGCTTCTTTGGCTTTTTCACATCAATTTGCATGATCACTGCTTTTTTAGGTGTTTCCTTGGGGTTATTCGACTTCCTGGCTGATGGCTTAAAATTACAAAAAGCAGGCAAACAAGGCCATTGCATTTTGGGGTTAACCTTCCTGCCCCCGCTTCTCGTGGTATTATTTAACCCTGGCGTGTATTTGCAAGCTTTAAGTTATGCTGGAATTTGCTGCGTTATCTTGTTATTGCTCTTACCCGTAGTTATGGCATGGCGCGGCCGAAAAAGCGCGACCTTAACCAGTACAGGGGATAAGGTATTCATTCCCGGCGGGAATATCACCTTAGCTTTGATAGGATTAACAGCCGTGGTACTGCTTTATATTGCAAGCAATTTCAGCTAGTAAGCCAAATATTTCTCCTATTTGACCAGGAAGGATGTAAATCCAGAAATCCCTGGTCTTTTTTTTATGATGCAGTAATATTGCAGCAGAAACAAACACAAGGTTTCCCGCACGCTATATGACAAAAAAAATAAGACCCTTTTTAAAATGGGCCGGAAATAAATACAATTGTCTTGAGCAGATCTTAATGTCATTACCTGCCGCAAACCGGCTGATCGAACCATTTGCTGGCTCGGCAGCAATTTTTATCAATTCAAACTATCCGAATTATTTGGTTGCTGAAGAAAATAAGGATTTAATTGCTTTGTTTTCATGCTTGCAAAAAGAAGGTGAAACTTTTATTGCTTATTGCGAGCAATTTTTTTGCCCGGACAACAATTACGCCTCTCAATATTATGCACTACGACAAATATTCAATCAGGAAAATGACCCACGCTTAAGGGCAGCTATTTTTTTGTATTTAAACCGCCATGGCTACAATGGCTTATGCCGTTATAACAAACAAGGGATTTATAACGTCCCTTTCGGCCGTTACGATAAACCTTATTTTCCACGCGAGGAAATGATTTTCTTTCATCATAAAAGCCAAATGGCTCATTTCATTCATGCTGATTTTCGCAAAACCTTTGCTTTGGCGAAGCCAGGCGATGTCATTTATTGCGACCCACCCTATGCCCCGCGCCACCAGCTCACCAATTTTTCTTCCTATATCCATAAAAAATTTGGCCAAACTGAGCAAATACTGCTGGCCAAATTAGCCATGGAAAGCGCTACAAAAGGTATTACTGTAATTATTTCCAATCATGATACGGAATTCACGCGGCATCATTACCAGCATGCAGAAATTATTTCATTTTCCGTTAAACGCTCAATTAATCGGAATGGAAAAAATCGGCTTCCGGTGAAAGAGTTGCTCGCTGTTTTTCGTTAAGAAGAAATCTTCTGCAATAAACAGAATGCGTCTAACTTAAATAATTTAAGGGGTATCCTGTGAACTCTGTTGAATTCCTAAGCTTTTGTTGAAAATTGCTTGCAATAAATGATGCTGGATGCAGGCAACCCATCTTACGCCTGCATCCAGCAAATACTTAATTTTGAGAAAACTTGTGATCTTTTAAGAAAAAAGCAGCAATCATGACCATCAATAAAGACAACGGAAGAATGGATAAAGCGACCTGGTAATCCACAACCGTGTAAATATGCTCCCCGCCTACGACGCCACTATCTCCGAACTTATCCAATAATTTACCTACCAACGGCTGGAAAATCACTCCACCCAAAGTAACTATCATATTGGTAGCAGCAAATACTGTTCCTGATAATTTGGCGCCGCTATTTTCCTTAGCCATGACAAAAACAATAATTTCAGTCGCACTAAATACCCCATAGAGGAAAAGCAAAATATTTAACGCAACATAAGACAATCCGGGCCAGTATAAAACGAGGCTAATGCAAATCAGGGACATGAAGGCGCCTAATACTAAAGGCAATACGCGCCGGCCGCTACGATCGGAAAAATACCCGGCAATTGGCGCCCCCACAGCCCAGCCTAGAAACATGGCTGAAATCGTATGTGCTGCCTCTACTTTAGTCAGGTGGTGCGCTTGCTCCAAATAAGTTTTCCCCCAGAGTTCGCCGAATACAGAAAGCGAAGTATAAAGGCAGGCTCCCACAAATCCGATGATCCACACTTCCGGCGACGTCAGCACATGCATGACATTGCGGAAAAATTCCGGTAAAGGTTGCGTCTTGCTTTGAAATCCACCTGGCCCATCTCGCACCATGAGAAAAATCAGAACAGTCAGTACCCCGCCAAAAACAACCATCATAAACAATACATGCTGCAACCCCATGGAAACAGCCATTTCGGTTATTTTAACTTCGCCGTAAACCAATCCCAACATGCCCAACGTAGTGATTAAGCCGGCTACCAGAGAAAAATAACGCCGTGGCAGCCAATGCATAGCCAAAGACAATACGCCTACGAATGCAAACGACGAACCAAAACCTACAAGAAAACGGCCGCTACCTGCTATGGCAATTGAAGAAGAGTAGGTAAACATAAAAGAACCCACGGTACAACACAGACAGGCAAATGTCAGCAGGCGACGCGGGCCGAACCGATCCATGAGCAAGCCCACCGGTAGTTGCATGGGGGAATAAGCGAAGTAATAAAAAGCAGACAGCTGGCCAAATGTCGTGGCAGAAATATGTCCAAAAGCCGCACTTAATTCACTTTGTAATGCCCCTGGGATAATCCGCAGCACGAATTCATAGCAATAAAAAATAGCTCCTATCGCACAAACCAAGCAACCGAAATAAATTTGTTTCTTTATGGATTTATTTTCTAGCATTTGTGTCAGCGTGTGCATAAGTTTCCCTTAAGAAAAAGGTTAAAACAGCGGCTATTAAAATTCCCAAGGGAATGATAGTCATAGCGAATTGATAATCATTTGCTGTGTAGAATTGTTGCATTTTATCTAAATGCAATGCTTGTTCAGGCAGATTTGCTGCGCGCGACTGGGAACTCCACATCAATAACTGGCCCACCAGCGGTTGTAAAAACATGGCGCCAATCATAACGATCATATTGGTCATGGCAATAGCGGTACCTGCCGCTTCTTTTGGACTAAGTTCACGCCCCACGGCAAACACGATCGCTTGTACGCTATAAAGCAAGCCCAGTAAAAACATTAATGCATTCAGCCAATGCTGCGTTAGCCCCGGGGTATACAGGATTGCCATCATAATCAAGGCTGCTCCGGCAGCACCTATTAACATCGGTGGTTTACGTTTTTTAAGCGTGTCGGAAATAAAACCGGCAAGCGGCGCCCCAATTGTAAATCCTAAAAAAAGCAGTGAGTTGGCAAAATGCGCGCCCGCTTCAGTGAGGCCATGTGCATGGCGCAGATATGGAATCCCCCATAATTCTGCAAATACAGTGGTAGGCAAATAAACCAGGCATCCATACAAACCATTAATCCAAATTTGCTTGTTCCGGGCAATGATCCCTAAATCAACCATGTTGCGCCGGAAACTGTCTATGGTACCGCTCACTTGCTGGGTACGCCGTTGATCACGTATGCCGTACCACAGCACCACGATGAGTCCAATACCAAAAATTGCAGTAAAGTTTACTGTTTTTTGCCATCCCAGCCAGGACACCATATATCCCAGTAAATTGTCGCCAATCATAGCCCCTATAGTTCCCAGGGCGGTAGCTATACCAGCCACCATAGCCAATTTATTCTCAGGCAACCAAAGCGTGGCCAATTTCAATACGCCAACGAAAGCAAATGCCGAACCTAACCCCACTAAAAAGCGCCCTGCAGCAGCAATTGGAAAAGAAGTGGTCCCTGCGAACATAAACGTACCTATTACGCAAATTAGGCAGGCGATAGTCAGCAAGCGCCGTGGACCGAAACGATCCATGAGCACGCCTACAGGCAACTGCATAGGAACATAAGCGTAATAATAAAAAGCGGATAGAAAGCCAAAACCTGCGGCGGATAAATTAAAATGATTGCGCAATTCAGTTTCCATTACACTGGGGGATATGCGCAAAAAATACTCATAAGCGTAATACACCGCACCTAAACTACAGATTAACCATCCTACTAATTGATAGCGTTTATTGCTGGTAGACAAAATAAGCTCCTTAACGTAAAGGTTTACGTATGAGTTCTATGGGTAAGCTACAAAGCATTCTTTCTGCTTACGCCACTTGCAATTGCTGCATTTGCTACGGCAACCGAAACCCGCTCGCGCAACCTGGGATCAATCGGTTTGGGGATGATATATTGCGGTCCAAATTCCCAATCCGTTACACCAGGATAATTATCTTTAACTTCTTGTGGAACAGGTTCATGCACCAATTGGCGTATCGCTTCCACCGCGGCAACGTGCATGGCTTGATTGATACAGGTAGCACGCACATCCAATGCGCCGCGAAAAATGTATGGGAAACATAATACGTTATTTACCTGGTTTGGGTAATCACTTCGGCCTGTTGCAATAATTAAATCATCGCATAACTTTAAAGCCAATTCAGGTCTTATTTCAGGATTTGGGTTGGATAAAGCAAAAATAATCGGCCTGGGCGCCATCAAACTTAATAAATCGGCATTTAGTAAATCAGGCTTTGCTACGCCAATAAAGACATCGGCATCGACCAGAGCATCGGCTAACGTGCGTTTGTCGGTTGTTTGCGCGAATGCTTGTTTATAAATATTTAAATCATCCCGGCCAGTGTGGATTACACCGCGGCTGTCTAATAAAAACATATTGCGTTTATCTGCGCCTAACGCCACCAACAAGCGCATGGAAGCAATGCCAGCGGCTCCTGCACCGATACAGACAATGCGCGCTTCCGACAGTTTCTTTTGCTGCAGCTCAAGGGCATTTAGCAACCCTGCCGCGACTACAATCGCTGTACCATGCTGGTCGTCATGAAACACAGGAATATTTAATTGTTCGCTTAAGGCTTTTTCAATGTCAAAACACTCCGGAGCCTTAATATCCTCAAGGTTAATGCCACCAAAAGTTGGGGCGATATTTTTTGCTGTGGTGATGAATGCCTGCGGTTCGTTTGCATGGATTTCGATGTCAAAAACATCAATGCCGGCAAAACGTTTGAATAAAACCGCTTTTCCCTCCATAACGGGTTTACTGGCCAGCGGCCCCACATCCCCCAAGCCAAGTACGGCAGTACCATTGGTCATTACCGCAATTAAATTGCCCTTGGCAGTGTAGCGATAGGCGTCTTCCGGATTTTCGGCAATAGCCAGCACGGGCTCAGCTACTCCCGGTGTATAAGCTAATGATAAATCCTCTTGAGAATTTGTGGATTTGGTTACATACACCCCCAGTTTTCCGGGCGTGGGAAATTCGTGGTACTGCAACGCACGGCTTTTTAAATCATCTTTGTCCAAAGTGCTTACTCTCGTTTCAAGTCATCCAGAAAAAAATCATATAGAAATTCTTTAGGGATGAATAGTTTTTATTGCAAAAAAAAGGCGCATTTTAAATGCGCCAATGTATATGATCTTGTTTTTTATTGAATAATGAATTAATTGCCGCGACGATCTTTGCTGTAACGATCGCGGAATTTTTGTACTCGGCCTCCGGTATCTACCAGCTTTTGTTTTCCGGTATAGAAAGGATGGCATTGTGCACACACTTCGATGCTTAAATCATTGCATAAAGTAGAACGAGTTTCAAATGAATGACCGCAACTGCAAGTTACGTTGATGGTTGTGTACTCAGGATGAATCGAAGCTTTCATAATACTACTCTCTATGACATGATAAATGAGTATCGCCACCTGATCTGCACGGTACAATGACACAGCCCCACCTCGGTCAATACCATGCCTTTGCCAGGCACCATACTCCACAAATAACGCAAAACAATAACAGATATGGGGTTTTAAAGCAAATGTAATTGCAGTTCACTTAGTTTAGCACATACAGGCGCATGATCAGAGGGACGCTCAGCTCGGCGCGGTTCGACATCGATCCAACTTTCCAAACAATGCTGCCTTAATTTGTCACTCAGCAAAATGTGATCGATCCGCAGCCCCCTGTTACGCCGAAAGCAGGCAGCCCGATAATCCCACCACGTATACGCTTGCTCTTCCGGGTGCAGGCAGCGGAAACTATCATGCAAACCTAAAAGCGCTAAATCGGCAAACGCCTTGCGTTCCTGGGGACTAACCATTACACACCCATCCCAAACAGAGGGGTCATGCACGTCTTTATCTTCCGGAGCTATGTTGAAATCCCCAACAACAGCCAAATGCGGGTAATGTTTTAATTCTTGCTGAATAAATCCAGTCATGACTTCCAGCCAATTTAACTTATATTGGTATTTACTGGAACCGACTTCACTGCCATTTGGTACATAAAGATTAATAAGGCGCATTCCAGCAATGGTAACTGCCAGCATGCGGCGCTGTGGGTCCATAAAACCCGGAACCTCAATGGTTACTTGTTCAATCGGTTTACGGCTAATGACTGCAACGCCATTGTAAGTTTTTTGGCCTGTATAAGCTACATGATACCCTTGATTGTGAAATTCAAACGTGGGGAATTGTTCATCTATGAGCTTGGTTTCCTGCAAGGCTAAAATATCCACTTCCGAGCTTTTGAGCCAAGATAAGACTTGTTCCAGGCGAATTTTTAGTGAATTCACATTCCAGCTTGCTATTTTAAGCATACCACTCCCCATGATATTCGATCGTTAAGGGTGCATGATCGGAAAACCGCGTGGCACGATAAATATCCACTGCAGCAATACTCTCCACTAAACCGGCAGTAATGACTTGATAATCGATGCGCCACCCTACATTTTTTTCCCATGCACGTCCACGGTTAGACCACCAGGTGTATTGTTCTTCTTCTTGATTGTGCAAGCGAAAAGCATCAAAAAAACCCATGCTGCTGAATAATTCATCCATCCAAGCCCGCTCTTCCGGTAAAAACCCTGAGTTTTTCTGATTACCTCGCCAATTTTTTAAATCAATTTTTTTATGAGCAATATTATAATCGCCGCAAATAATTAACTCCTTCCCTGTTTTTTTCAATTCCTGCAAATGCCTGGCGAAACGTACCAAAAAATCAAACTTAATGCTTTGCCGCACCTCACCACTGGTTCCTGAAGGCATGTACAAGGAAATAATACTGAATTTAGGGTAATCAAATTGTATATAGCGGCCTTCTTCATCGCAGAAAGGAAATCCCAGCCCCTTAACAACCTGCTGTGGTTTTTGGCGGGCGTAAATAGCAACACCGCTGTAACCTTTTTTAACTGCGTCAAAATAGTCGCAAAAATAGTCACACGGATAGTAAAGCGGATCATCTTTTAATTGCTCTGTTTGCGCCTTGGTTTCCTGAATGCAGACAAAATCGGCTTCTTGCTTATGCAACCAATCATAAAAGCCCTTGCGTGCAGCAGAGCGAATACCATTTGCATTAAAACTAATAATTTTCATATCACTATTTTTTCATTTGTAAGGCAACGCGAGCGACTCGCTCCCCAAGCCGTTTTGCCAGCGTTATTTCATCCTGACTCAATGGATTATCATTATTTACACCAGCTACATGGGTTGCCCCATAGGGAGTACCTCCCGTATGCGTTGTATTCAAAGCAGCCTCTGTATAGGGTAGACCCACCATAATCATTCCTTGATGAATTAAAGGCAGCATCATGCTAAGCAGCGTGGATTCCTGCCCACCATGCATAGAGGCTGAAGAAGAAAAAACACAAGCGGGTTTGTCGACTAACTCACCGGATAACCATAAAGGCGTGGTGTTATCCACAAAATATTTCATAGGTGCTGCCATATTACCAAATCGTGTAGGACTTCCTAAAGCAAGGCCGGCGCAATTGCGTAAATCCTCCAGCGAAGCATAAGGAGCTCCCGCATCTGGTACAGCTTTCTCGGTAGCTTCACACGTTGCCGACACCGGGGGCACGCTCCTGATGCGCGCCTCAATACCGTCTACATGCGCTATGCCGCGGGCGACGTATTGCGCAAGTTGGGCAATGGAGCCACTGCGGGAATAGTATAAAACCAATACATACGGCTTATTCATGCATACACTCACTAATCCATATTTGTCGTTGCGGATAGTCTCATAAGAACACTGATATAGGAATAACTTCTGGCAAACCAAATAAAATGATGATCACAGTATAGCAGAGTGATCATAATCAATGCAGGCTGATTTTTGTATCCAAGCAAAACTGGATGGGCTTACCTCCCCGCCTTATCGTCATTTGCAAAAGAGGAAGCCTGGGAGATTATTCTGCTAATTGCTGATTTTTTTAGATTTTTGCAGCGGAATCCCCTTTTTTGACACATCGGTAACCGCTTGCTTGCCGCTGAAACTAATCGATATCAGCTCTTTACTGTTCAAATCAAACTGTTGCAAATCAATGACCCGGATAGATTGATCTTCATACGTTTTAAAATAATACTTGAGATTTTGCGGATCCTTAACGGTAGTCGCTAAAGTATTTTCCACCATCATTTTGCCATTTTCCTCAGCGCGGACAGCACCTACCGGAATATCAAATTGATTTAAAATATGAAAAACATTAAACACCCCCTGCTCAGCAGTCGCTATGGGTAAGGCACTTGCGGAATATAGTGCCGCGCGCACAAATCGGGAGGGAGGCGTAAAATCTCCCGGCAAGCCGCGCAAGCCATTTCCTTGCCCAAATTCTTTAAGTTGCAACCCACCGATGTTTTTAGAAGGAATATTAAAAGGAGACAAGTTCATGTAATTAGATAAATTGGTTAAGTGCCAATCAAATGTCGGCGAATTGGTGATAACGCCGATAGGATTATCCCAAACAGTTAATCGCCCGTTTAAAGGTTCAATTACAATGCTTTTACCAGTTTTATCATAAACGATGTAATGAAATGGCGGTACACCACCCCAATTTTTTTGCGCGGTGGGAGCAATAACAATGGTGTTAATACCTTGCTTAACTTCATCCACAGTTGCAAATTGCGTTAAGACCCAAGTAATGAATTCGGTCGGGGCCAAGGCTCGACTTTGATTTTCCGGGGTAACTGCCGTGTATGAAGCATATCCTGGAAAATAAAACATGCCTGCTGATAAACCTTTTTCATTGATACCGTCTAAAATTGAAGCTTCATCAAATGCACTGCCACCAATTGCCGCATATTTGGCGCGGTAACGCAAGCCAGATGCTTGTTCAGGAAGCGTTCCGGTAAATTCATAATTTCGCGATATAACCAGTCCGGAAAGGTTCATGGGAATGCCGAACTCGACGGTTCTGCCGTTTATAAACGCGCCATCCTGTGCTTTGAGCTGCAAACCTGTACATGCCAAAACATGGCTTGCTCCCAACATAAAACACGCACCCAGACAATATAAAACTCGTTTCATCCCTGACATAAGCGTCTCCAAGTGTGTTAATTAAAACTCCTAGTTTTTACCTCTTCTATCTTACAGGACAACTTCTGCCAGGCAAATGGCAACTGTAAGCCTTAATTTCCTATCTTGCTGACTTTTTGAATATATTTGTATTTTGCACTAAAAAATGTAGTAATACCTATTTACGCAAGCACGTCAGAATGGTTCATTACGCGAATTTGAAACAAAAAATCACAGAAAAATTTATAGAAGCAAAACTCTTCATTCAATTCGTAGTGAATCATTTTATTGAAGACGATTGCACCTACCGCGCCTCGGCTCTAGCCTTTACCACCTTGCTGGCTATCGTGCCGCTGATGTCAGTTGGATTTGCGGTATTATCGTCCTTTCCAGTTTTTCAAAGTTTCTCAGGCCCTTTGCAAGATTTTATTTTTGAGAATTTTGTACCAGCCACAGGGAAAGCAATTCAGAATTACTTACAATTGTTTGCAACGCAAGTGTCCAAATTATCAGCAATTGGCGTTATTTTTCTATTTATTACTGCCTTGTTGGTGATGTATACCATTGAGCGTTCCATGAATAAAATTTGGCGAGTTAGTTCGCCTCGCCAGGGCACTTCAGCTTTCCTCCTGTACTGGGGTATTTTATCTTTGGCCCCTTTTTTATTGGGATTAAGCCTGGCCGCCAGTTCTTATTTTTTTTCCATGCCTTTAATTAGAGGCTATTACGCGCCCTTTTTATTAAGCTCTATTCCTTTTTTATTATCTCTAGTGGGTTTTACCTTTCTTTATGTGGTAGTACCCAACTGCGAGGTGCGCTTCACTCATGGGTTTTACGGCGCTTTAGTGGCAACCTTATTATTTGAATCGGCTAAACATGCTTTCGGCCACTATTTAACTCAATACGGCAGCTATCAATTGCTATACGGCGCTTTTGCCATCATTCCTCTTTTTTTCCTGTGGGTTTATTGGGTTTGGGTCATCATTTTAATTGGGGCTGAAATCAGCTATGCCCTTTCTGTACATCATCAAAGACGACAGGGTATGCCTCTGGATGGTTTTGTGCACGCCTTATTATGGCTACACATTCTTTGGCGCAAACAATTGCAAGGTAGAAGCGTGACATTGGATGAATTAATCAATATCAGCAGCCAGCCTTTTTGCGTCGATATAGGAAAAATGTTAGCTATACTCTCGAATTTAAAACTCATTCAGACAACGTCAGACAGCCATTATATTTTAAGCAGGGATTTATCTTATCTAACATTTTATGACTTAATCCGTTTGTTACCGTACCGCTTCCCGCATGTAGATGCATTAATTTCAACGGATTCACCGATCGCGAAACGTTGGCATCGACATCTTAGGGAAACGGATCAGGACTTAAAGGAGAAATTAAGCATTACTTTGGATGAATTATTCCGCGAAAATAAAGATGAAGCAGAGACAGTGCAGAAAATGCTGAAAGAGAACCATGAGGGTTAAATTTGTGCAAACGCTTGGCGCCTGCACAAACTTGGTGATTTATCACAGGATATAACGGGCTAAATCTTCATCCGCTACTAATTTGCCTAAATGCTGATTCACATAATCCTTATCGACGCATACGGTTTCACCCGCTTTATCAGTTGCTTCGAATGAAACCACTTCAAGCAAACGCTCCATAACAGTATATAAACGGCGTGCGCCAATATTTTCCGTGCGCTCATTTACTTGCCACGCCACTTCGGCAATTCTTTGAATGCCGCATTCAGTGAATGCAAGATGCAAGCCTTCTGTTGCCATAAGAGCAATGTATTGTTCCGTCAAAGACGCATTTGGTTCCGTTAAAATCCGCACAAAATCTTCTACGCTTAAAGCTGAAAGCTCGACACGAATAGGCAATCTTCCCTGCAACTCTGCAATGAGATCGGAAGGTTTTGCGACATGAAAAGCGCCTGATGCGATAAAAAGGATATGATCCGATTTAATCATGCCATATTTAGTTGAAACCGTTGTTCCTTCTATTAACGGCAATAAATCACGCTGTACTCCTTCGCGGGAGACATCACCTCCGTGCTCTGGACGCTTGGTAATTTTGTCGATTTCATCAATAAAAACGATGCCGTTTTGCTCTACATTTTCAATAGCGCGCGTTTTTATATCATCTTCATTGATAAGTTTTGCTGCTTCTTCTTCACATAACAATTTCATTGCTTTGCGGACAGGCAATTTCCTTGTTTTTGTTTTTCCTGAACCCACTTGCTGAAACATGGCTTGTAATTGATTCGTCATCTCTTCCATGCCAGGAGGTGCCATAATTTCCACCCCTACATTGGAAGCCATTAAATCGATTTCAATTTCATTGTCATCAAGCTTGCCTTCACGCAATTGTTTCCTGAAAATCTGGCGCGTGGCTGAATCTTTTTCCGCAGGGCTTAAATTGCCACGCGGCGGCGGCAGCAAGGTATCCAAAATGCGTTCTTCAGCTGCTTCTTCGGCGATATTTTGTACTTTTCTCATAGCCAATTCACGCTCTTGTTTCACCGCAATGTCGGTTAAATCGCGCAAAATGGCATCCACATCGCGGCCAACATAGCCAATTTCAGTAAATTTTGTAGCTTCCACCTTGATAAAAGGAGCTTCTGCCAGGCGTGCCAATCTTCGCGCTATTTCTGTTTTCCCGACCCCGGTCGGCCCAATCATCAAGATGTTTTTAGGCATTATTTCATTGCGTAAAATACTATCCGGGATTTGCAAACGACGCCAACGGTTGCGCAGGGCAATAGCCACGGCCCGCTTGGCCTGGTCTTGTCCTATGATGTATCGGTCCAATTCCTCGACAATCTCGCGCGGAGTCATTACAGTTTTTATGTCACTCATTAAATTACTCACTGTCTAATTCTTCAATGGTTAAATTGTGGTTGGTATAAATACAGATATCGCCGGCAATGGCTAATGCTTTTTTAACTATCTCCAGTGCAGATAAATCCGTGTTTTCAAGAAGCGCACGCGCGGCAGCTTGTGCAAAGGGACCGCCTGAACCAATTGCCATCAAACTTTCTTCTGGCTCGATTACATCACCATTACCCGTGATGATGAGAGATGACTTGCTGTTTGCAACCACCAAAAGAGCTTCCAGGCGCCTTAGAATTTTGTCAGTGCGCCAATCTTTGGCCAATTCGACTGCAGCCCGCACCAAATGGCCTTGATGCAGCTCCAGTTTACTTTCAAAGCGCTCAAACAGGGTGAATGCGTCCGCCGTTCCTCCGGCAAAACCCGCAATAACCTTATCTTTATATAAACGCCTAACTTTGCGCGCATTTCCTTTCATCACGGTGTTACCCATAGTGACTTGACCGTCACCACCTATAACGACCTGATTGCCGCGCCGTACGGATAAAATGGTTGTGCCGCGAAATTGTTCCAAAATTAATCCTCACAAAATCAAATTGCATAATTTGGGGATGACATCAGAAAAATCAATGGGGATTGGTAATTTTATTTGCAATTATGATGGGAGTTCGTAAAGTTTTTGCAATAAAATTTTGTTTTCTAATTATGATTTGCAATAAAAATGTATAAATTGGATGAAAAATAACGACAAGGGGAATATCCAGAAAGTTAAGTTACCTCCTGGCATATTCCCTTGAATACCACATTCCATGTTTGCACACTATGCATCACACCTAATATGCCGGATATTCTGCATTATTTCGCTCGCGAGCCGACTCAACAATAGTTGCCCCGGCTCGAGTCGCCATGGAGAGTAATGCCAATGGAACAGACAATAATGTTGCCAATAATAATACTGGAGTTGCTACCGCACAGATAACTGCAAGGACTGAACTTGCCATGGCAGCATTATATAAATGTTCTGGCCTAAAAAAACCATTGGACTGTGCATCCGCGCCGCGTGCTTTTAAAAAAGAACTGGCGAACAGCAAACAGGGGGATAAAACCGGTAAAGTAACCAGCAAAGAAGCGGATATGGCCGTAGCCACTCCCAAAAACAGCGGGAAACTAATCGGTGAAGCCAGCGTGAAGAGAATATCGCTCGTAGCTCCTTTTTTGAAGGGTTGGAAAAAAGTTGCATGCAAGGCCCCGACGGCTTTTTGCGGTATAGATTGATACTGGTCATTCAAAACTTCGGTAATAGTCGGCATAGCACGTCCTCTGAACAAACATTATTGCTGAATAATATAAAAACATTTTCTGTACTAAAAAAATCAATTATTTGTACAGGCATCCCTAGGGTATTGAGGCTCATTCTCTGCACCATCATAAGCAGGAGGAGAAACCAGAGTAGCAATTGCACGGGTCACAATAGCTCCTAGCCCTAAAGGCACACTTAAAATAGCACCCAACAATAAGAAAGGAGTGAGTGCGAAACATACCCCGGCAGCCTTTAATGTATACTCAGCCGCAATTTTGCTATAGAAAAGTACATCTGACCCAGAATCCCGGGCATGTTCCTGGTCCGGATTATTGTTGGTATCGCGTGCCTCAAGAAATTTATGGGTCACGTATAAAGCCGCCGAAGCAGCCAATAGCGTCGGCGCCAGCAATGCAGCAAGTGCTGTAGCTGCAGTCATAAAAAGAGGTGCTGTGATTGGCAAACACAAGGTATGCACGAAGTCTCTGGGATTATCCCGGCGCAGAGGCTGAAAAAAAGTTTGTTTTATGCCTAACCTTACCTTTTCAGTAAATTCTAGTCCTTCGGAATTTAATACATCGTTTAAAGTAGGGATAAAAGATCTGGGCATAATACATCCTCGACTGCATAATAAAATCAAATTGTACTACAATTAAACACATTATGCAAATATATTATAAAAAATATATTTTAAGAAGGAATTATCTTGTGAAAGGATGAGGCTGATAAATTTGAATGCTATGGCTGCAAATGCAGCCATAGGCAGAACTACAAAACCATTAATACACATGTTGTGGTCTAGAATTCTCTGCACCTTGTACCGCATCAGCGATGGTCGCTGCTGTACGGGTTGCAATAGACACTAAAGCCAATGGGGCTGCCAGCACCGTCAGCAGCAACAACAGAGGGGTGGCAACCAATGCCACCACGCCACCAATCAATGCAAAGCCACTTAAGGCAAGAGTTTGGCTGCGTATATCGTTACTATCATTTGCAATTTGATGCTCAGCACCGCGTGCTGTAAAAAAGCGGTTGGCAGCAAATAAAGCGATAGAAGCCAATGGCAAAGCTACTGCCACTGCTGCAGTAGCCACTGTCAGCATGCCAAAAAAAAGAGGAGCACTGACTGGCGCAGTGAAAGTGAGTGCTACATCACTGAAATTTTTTTGAAAAGGTTGAAAGAAAGTACTCCTTAATTTCGTCCCAATCGACGTTTCAACGTTAAATACATCCGTTAAGGTTGGCATCAGAAGAATCCCCAGTTTATTTAAAACTCACAATGTATCATGTTTATGCAAATTTCACAATGGAATTCCTTAAAAACTTCAGCTCATCTTTTGCGACTCAACCTTAGGCAGCCATGGTCATTATGGCATCCACAAATTGAACAAATACTATTATGTTGCATCTTCGGCAAATTACTTTCAGCTAAATGACATCCTGCTGTAGTTAACTCATGACGGTTTCAGAGGGTCCAGGATGAATTATTTATGGTGGGAAGGATGCCGCTGTAATTTGCATAAAACAAACAATAATTTAGCAATCGATTTCTATTGACAACCGTATGCATTCAATTCGTCTTCACTTTGTATCGCATCGGCAATGGTCGCTGCTGTCCGGCTTATGACAGACGCTAAGGCCAGTGGGGTTGCGAGCACCGTGAACAGCAATAATATAGGGGTCGCAGCCAGTGCAATCATGGCGCCAAGCAGTGCCAGCGCCCCCCCAACAAAAGCCTTATTTCTTATGTCATCTTCATTCCCTGGCTCATATTCATCCTCGTAACCACGTGCAGCGAAAAAGCGGTTAGCAGCAAATAAAGCTATGGCAACAAGCGGCAGCGTTACCACCATTGCTGCGGCTACTGCCGTCATCACTCCCAGAACAAGGGGGGCGGTCACCGAAGCGGTAACCGTGAGCGCCACATCACTAAAATTTTTTTGAAAAGGCTGAAAGAAGAGATACTTGGGAATAGACGTTAACTTACCTACAATTGAATCTTCATCATTTCCAGCAATTATCGCGTTTATGGCGTCAGTCAAAGTTGGCATTAGAAAATCCTCAGTTCATTAAAACCCACAAATGTATCATATTTGAGCAACCCAGCATGCAGCAATATTGAATTCTCTACTTCTCCATACGTTTTGGAACGCAATCTGAATAGCAATTACGATGGCTGCGAGAATAAAATAAAAGCCATGCGCTATACCGCACATTTATGGCAAACTCCTTTCAACTCGATGACATGCTGTTTTAGTTTAAAATCATTTTTTGCCGCTATGTTTAAAACCAACGCCTGCATCATTGCGTCATAGGTTTCAACAACTTCATGGCAACTATTGCAAACCATCAACACTTCCGAGAACAAGTTTTTTTCCGGTTCAGAGCATAACGTATAACTCTGAATCGATTCAATTTTATGGACCATGTTTTGTGTTACAAAAAATAATAAGGCGCGGTACACAGTAGGCGGCTTGGCATTGGGGTTTATTTTTAATAAAGCTTCTAAAATTTCATAGGCTTTCAGAGGCTTTTTCGCTTGCCATAAAATGTAAAGAATTTCCTTGCGCATGGAAGTGAGGCGCAAATTAAGAAGCGTGCAATATTCTAAAAAGGAAACAGGATAGCTCATGGCTGATTTAAGAAAGAAAGTCCATACTGCAGGGGCTTAACTGCGAAGTATTCTGCAAGCGTCTGCCCTATGTCTGCGAAAGTTTCCCGTCTTCCTATAAAACGACTGGCTAAATTCGGGCCAAACATTAAAACAGGAATATGCTCCCGCGTGTGATCGCTTCCAGGGAAAGTAGGATCGCAGCCATGATCGGCAGCGATGACAACCATATCATTAGGCTTTAATAAAGACTCCAATTCCGGTAAACGTGCATCAAAAGCTTCCAAAGCATGAGCATAACCCGCCACATCGCGACGATGGCCGTACGATGAATCAAAATCTACAAAATTGGTAAAGACAAGGCTTTTATCAGGCGCTGTCTTCATGCATTCCAAGGTTGCATCAAAAAGCGCTTGATTACCATCTGCTTTAATGGTTTTGCTAATCCCCTGATGCGCATAAATATCGGCCACTTTGCCAATGGCAATAACCTCCCGCCCGTCATTTTTCAAAAAATCCAATAATGTTGGCTGCGGCGGCGGTACTGCGTAGTCGCGGCGGTTGCCAGTGCGTTTAAATTTTCCTGGAATTCCAGTAAAAGGCCGCGCTATGACGCGTCCAATTTTATACTCATCAACCAGTTCACGGGCAATTTCGCAAATTTGGTACAAGCGCTCCAAGCCAAAATACTCTTCGTGTGCTGCAATTTGAAAAACGCTATCCGCAGATGTGTAAACAATGGGTTTCCCAGACAGTAAATGCGCTTCTCCCAGCTCTTCAATAATCACCGTACCCGATGCATGCTTTTCGCCTAAAACCCCAGGCAAAGCCGCGCGTTCAATGAATTTTTCTATTAATTGCGGGGGAAAACACGGAATGGCCTCAGGGAAATAGCCCCATGCAAACATAACTGGCACTCCTGCCAATTCCCAATGCCCGCTAGGGGTGTCTTTCCCAAGGCTTTGCTCCACCGCATAGCCATAATAGCCGGCAGGCTCGGCCAAAGTGGATAAATCGATAAATTTTACCCCCGCACTGGCTATTGCGGCGTGGTATAAACCCAAACGCGCCAGATTGGGGATGTGCAAATCGCCATTGCGTAATCCGGATTGGTCGGCACGCCTATCCCGGCAAGCCTGGTAAATATGCATAAAGGTATTTGCGCCTGCATCCCCATAGCTTGGGGCATCAAGACTTGCACCAATACCTAATGAATCCATTAATAGTATACAAACCCGTCCAGAATCCATACTTATCCTTGAATATGCCGACAATACGTTTCTTTCAGTTTAAACAATGCGAACAGGGCAATACCCAATCCCAGCGGCATGATCAAGGCTGCGGTTTGATACGCTGTAAAAGAATACACCGGCGTTCCCGCAA
Organism: Legionella sp. 27cVA30; assembly: GCF_024160945.1. NCBI lineage: Bacteria > Pseudomonadati > Pseudomonadota > Gammaproteobacteria > Legionellales > Legionellaceae > Legionella > Legionella sp. 27cVA30. The sequence continues at coordinate 1,115,997 of NZ_JAMYXK010000001.1, read as the reverse complement.
CCATATGCATGTCACCATGCCATAGCAATACGGCACTGAATAAATTTTGATAAAGAATATATCCGCCTTGGGTCAGCAAGGAAATCATACTCACTGCCATGGCCGTCATTGCAGCAGGACTGCTTTCTGCTACCAAAGCGTAGCTGATTACCTGGGCGGCAGTAAAAAAACCCAGCAAAAAGAATAAAAAACCCATCATGGTCAGGGATACGGGTAAATACATAATCCCTAATAGAGTAAGCAAAGATGCCAGCACACCCAGTTTCATGGGTAATACACGCAAACCTAATTTGTCTGAAAACCAGCCAATGGCAGGACCGCCTACAATGGCACCGAGGAATAACATGGAATTAACCAATGCAGCATCTTCCTTACTCACCCCAAGCCGCTGCATTAAATATAAAGAACCTATCATTGCCCCCAGCACGGCAATAGGCATATTCATCAAGCTGGTGTAAAGAGCCGCCCGAAATGTTTGCAAATTTAGATAAGCCATTTTTGCCGTGGTTAATACATCCAGTTTTTTGGCGGTGGCTAAGGCCTCTTCTTGCGGCTTATCCTTAATCCAGTACATCATGAATAATAATAATGCGACACCCAGCCAACCTACTCGAATAAGCGAATCGCGCCAACCTAATTCAAGCACCAATTTGGTTAATGGATATTGGGCCAACATACCGCCTGTCATGGCAATAGTCACGACTACGCCGGTAACCAGCGCCATGCGGTTAGGCGGGAACCAGCGCGAAGCAATACGGATAGGTCCAAGAAAGCAAAATGCGCTACCGATGCCTGTTACAAACCGACAAAAAAGTGCAAGGTAAAACGAGTGGGCATAAGCCAAAAGAAATGTGCTCAAAATACAGAGCAGCATGGCAATTACTATGGTTTTTTTTGTTGAAAAACGATCGAGCAATATCCCTGCAATAAAAAGAAAAATTACATTGGCGAGATAATAAATACTGGACAAATAAGTCATTTTGTCGGCTTGAATATGAAAATCCCGCATTATGTTATCTGCAATCGAGGCAAACATATTGCCCTGAATAAATTCATAAAAGAGAAATAAGGATGCAGCGAAGCAAATTATCCATGGTAACAGCGTTGTTTTTACCAGGTCGAATCTTCTGTATTCTTCCACCAATGGCTGCATAAAAAAGACTCCTTAACTATAACGTTTGCAGTAGGTTTCACGGGTAAAGAAAACGGCTACTAGCGCAGCCACAATCGTAACAGGGAACATCCACATAGCGAACTGAAAATCCGCTGCTGAATACTGCGCTGCCCCGGCATGATGATGCATTAATATGCCAAACAAAACCTGCCCGAGGCCACCGCCACCCATGATAATTACTGAAGAAATCCCGGTCGCAGAGCCGGTGCTGCTGGCTGGGTTACTCTCAGCTATCAGGGGGTATGAAATCACTTGAGTACTGGTAAAAAACCCAAGCAAAAAAAATAGTGTGCATAAAACTACCGGAGGAATGGAGCTATGCAGAAACAATGGCAGAACCGTCAGCAAAGTTGCCATAGCGCCAAGGATCATCAGCGGTTTGCGCCGCCCCATGTAGTCAGATAACCACCCAACAACAGGACACCCGATGATGCTCCCCACCAAAATCAAGCTAACGGCATTACTGGCTGCCATCTTGGATAAATGATGCACGGTTTCCAGATAGCTTGCACCCCACAAGGCACAAAGCACCATAATCGGCAAATTAAGGAAAGAAGTAAAACAGCCAGCCAGCCAATTTTGCGGATTAAGCAATGCCCGTGAAAAACCGGACGATGCCGCTTGATTCACAGAGCTTGTCTTTTTCTGGTTGTCAGGGCGGTCTTTGACCGTAAAAAAAATCCAGAAAAATAATAATACCCCTGCTCCGCCATCAATAAATAAAGCGTTTCGCCACCCATATTGCTCATTTAGAAATGCCAAAGGAGTATGCGCCATCATGCCGCCTATAAATGCCATCGTCACCAGGCAACCGATGACAAGCGCTTGCCGGCGCGGCGGAAACCAGCGTGAAACCAGAACAGCGCAAGATAAAAAACAAAATGCGTTCCCGATGCCGGATAGAAAGTGGAAAAAAGAAGCCCAGACGAATGAGTGGGTCAGAGCAAATCCCACCGTGCTTAACACACAGATAAACATGGCGGCTAAAATAACAAAACGGGTAGAAAACCGATCAAGAATAATTCCGGCAGGCAGCAAAAACAAGATGTCTGCCCAAAGGTAAGCACTGGACATCCAACTCAATTCTGCAGCATTGATGTGAAATTCCTGGCGCAATGGCTCATTAATCACATCAAATAGATTGAGCTGAAAAAATTCGTACAGAAAAAATAATCCGGCTGATAAACATACCAGCCAAGGCATCCAATAAGTGCGAGGAAAAATGCCCTGCGAATCAATTGCAACTGACTCAGACAACCATGACTCCTAGCCCGGGTTTAAAAGTGGCGGAAATTATAACAAAAAACCCAGGAAAATGGTATCTTTATTGAACACTTTTTTTGCAATCCTTAAATTTTAAAAAACCATACCCTATCTTAAGACTCTGAATTTACGCCTTCTTTTGCAGCTTTGAGTCTTCCTTGCTTGTTAACAACAGCATACGTGCTAATATGCAAAATGCATAAGGGAATTACTGAATTGTTATTATAAGCAAAAGGATACAGGGGCAACAGATGGCAATTAAAGTATCTGCAACTGGACAAACATTACTGCGCAATCCTTTATTAAATAAAGGCACTGCGTTTACTCCCGAAGAAAAAGAATTATTTCACTTATACGGCTTGCTTCCCGCCAATACCGAAACAATTAGCGAGCAATTACAACGCTGCCGTGATGCTTATGCAGCAAAACAGAGCCCACTTGAGCAACATATTTATTTGCGCGCTTTACAAGATCGCAATGAAGTTTTGTTTTACCGGTTTGTTTTAGAAAATCTTACGGAAATGTTACCGATCATTTATACGCCTACGGTAGGTGAAGCTTGTCGATTTTTCCATCATATTTACCGGCAACCGCGAGGATTGTTTATCAGTTATCCGGAGGCACATAAAATGGATGCCATCCTGGCGTCCATTGCACAGGAACGCAGTATACGGGTCATCGTGGTGACCGATGGTGAACGCATTTTAGGATTGGGCGATCAAGGTGCAGGCGGGCTTGGTATCCCAATTGGTAAACTATCCTTATATACGGTTTGCGGTGGCATCAATCCTGGTGAAACTTTACCCATCGTTCTCGACGTGGGTACAAATAACCAGGAAAAATTAAATGATCCGCAATATTTAGGTTGGCGTCATACTCGTATAAATGGCAGTGAGTATGATCATTTTGTCGATCAATTTGTACAAGGGGTCAAGCGGCATTTCCCACAAGCATTATTGCAATTCGAAGATTTTGCCCAACAACATGCCTATCCTTTATTGCAACGCTACCGTGAGCAATTGTGTACATTTAATGATGACATCCAGGGTACAGCAGCAGTGACTGTGGCAGCCATTATGGCCGCCACACGAATTAGCAACATGCCACTTAGGGAGCATCGGATCGCTTTATTAGGGGCAGGCTCGGCAGGATGCGGCATTAGCGAACAACTAGTGCAAATGATGGTAAGCCAGGGGCTCGGCGAACAAGAGGCGCGTTCCCGTTTTTATCTCGTGGATCGCTTAGGGTTATTGCATGATGAGTTGCCTGGATTGCTGCCATTTCAAAAACCTTTTGCCCATTCCCGCAAATCATTATCAGGTTGGCAACCAGCAAGGAAACAACTCAGCCTTTTGGATGTCATCCAGCACGCACAACCGACTATTCTTCTCGGTGTATCCGGTCAAGCCAACCAATTTACGCAAACCATGGTGGAAACCATGGGTCATTATTGCCAGCGGCCCATTATTTTTCCTCTGTCAAATCCCACTTCCAGAGCGGAAGCTACTCCTAATGATTTATTAACCTGGACAAAAGGCCGAGCTTTAGTGGCGACAGGCAGCCCGTTTGCCCCAGTCTACATAAATGGGGAAGAAATAAGCATTTCGCAATGCAATAATTCCTATATTTTCCCCGGCATAGGCTTAGCCGTGGTTGCGGGTAAAATCAAGCGGGTAACGGATGGCATGATGATGGCCGCAGCATTAGCACTGAGTGAACTGGCACCCGCGACTATTACCGGCCAAGGATGCTTGTTACCCGAACTAACGTCCATACGCAAAGTCAGTCAGCACATCGCAAAAGCAGTCCTATTGGAAGCGATTAAAGAAAAACATGCAGATGCGCAGTCTGAAAAGAACATTGAGACAGCAATTCATAACACCATGTGGTTCCCCGACTATCAGCCATATATCCATGATTAGTACAACGCTCTTTAACGGCAAATATTTGAGAGAAAAGGCATGAATCAGAAAGTTTTTGTAAACCGCATCTTGAACATGAAAAAAATTAAGTTTATCGGCTTGGATATGGATCATACGCTGATCCGTTATAAAACTGAAAACTTCGAAGCTTTAGTGTATCAATTGGTCATTGATAATTTGATAAACAGTAAGAAATATCCTGAAAACATCCGCAGCTTTAAATTTAATTTTAAAGATGCAATTCGTGGGCTGGTAGTCGATAGCAAGAATGGCAATATCTTAAAATTAAGTCGATATGCAGCTATCCGCCAGAGTTATCATGGTACACAAGCCATACAATTTTCTGATCAAAAGCAGTTTTACCGCAGTATTTATGTGGATTTAGGTGATCCGAATTACATGGCTATCGATACGTCTTTCTCCATTGCATTTTGCGTTTTATATAGCCAGTTAATTGATTATAAAGATCAATACCCTCATGAACTACCCAGTTATAATGTCATTGCGTTAGACGTATTAAACAGCGTGGATGAAGTCCACGCAGAAGGCACCTTGAAGCGGCGGATCTGTGATGCACCGGAGCAGTTTGTCTATCAAGATCACACCGTAGTAGAAGGGCTTAAACGTTACATCAAGCATGGGAAAAAAATATTTATTTTGACCAATTCTGAGTATCAATATGCAAAACTTTTATTGGAATACACTATCGATCCTTTCATGGAAAAAGGCAAAAATTGGCAGGATTTGTTTGAATATGTGATTACACTCGCCAATAAACCGCGTTTTTTCTATGACGAGTCAAGATTTCTTGCCGTTCATCCGACAACCGGCACAATGACCAACGTTACAGGAAAAATTACTCCCGGTGTCTATCAGGGAGGATATGCAACAAAATTCACAGAAGATTTGCATTTAAAAGGAGATGAAATTTTATATATTGGCGATCATATTTATGGCGATATTTTACGTTTAAAGAAAGACTGTAATTGGCGCACGGCTCTCGTCGTAGAAGAACTCGGCGATGAGATAGCAGCACAGGTAAAAGCAAGGCCCGTTGAATTGCAGATTAACGCTGCCATGAAAACGAAGCGCAAACTTGAAGAAAATTATATCAAGATAAATACCAAAAGCATTGAAGAAGAAACGCATGTCTATGACAATGAAATTCAGGCTTTACAGATACAAATAAATGCGGTTGACAAACAAATCATGGAATTACTGCAGGAACAACATAAATTTTTTAATCCAAAATGGGAGCGAATTTTTCGGGCTGGGGCAGAAGAAAGTTATTTTGCCTATCAAGTGGACCGCTATGCTTGCATCTACATGGAGCGATTATCCGACTTGCTTGAACATTCGCCGCTTACGTATTTTCGCGCCAATCGACGTTTGCTGGCACATGACTTGGATAATATCTTGGCATAAAAAGGCGTCATTACAAATGAAAAAAATGCCCCATTCGCTTTGCAGTTGCACGTTCTTCCAAGCGATCGGGGCTTGACATTTTTGCCGGCGAAAGAAGAGTTTGCCGCGGATGCAAAGCCGGGATTTCACGCAATACTAAATCTGCCTGCTGCAACAAAATGCTCAATTCTTTAGTTACGCCCATGTTTTTATTAGTTTTTTCGTAAAGGGCATGGGATAAGCCCAAACCATTTTGTACTGCTTGAAAAAATTGCGATATAGGACCGCGCAGTGCCGCAATGTGATCAAGAACAGGTCCGATTGCTTCCCGCTTCACCAACTCTTTTATGTTCCGATGAATATCATCCAATGTGATAACAAAACGCTTTTGTTGTTCAGCAGCGCTCTGCAAACGCTCTTGAAACTTTAAATAACGATTGCTGGCTTTCAATGCTTGCTGGTGTGTGACTTGATCAGTGAAGCGCTCGCGGTTTCCCATCCGATTCGCAATCTTTGCCAAAGAATCAATCAATTGACTTAATGCATGCAAAATGTGGCGTAAATCATCGTGGCCCAGGGCAAAAGCAATTCTCTCCATGTTAATCCGGGAAGAATGTTGCGGCGCAATCCCTAAAACTTGCAGCAGCGTTTGTTCAATGTGTAAAAGCCGCAATAGAGCATCCTGGGTATCTAATCGATACTGTAAAATTAATTGCAGGGTTTGTACTCTACCTCCCACTGAATCAGACCCAGGCAAAGCATCCGCATGTTGAGCCAAGTCTTTAAGGACCGATAAAGAATTCGTTAGCGCGTGTTCCGCCTGCTGTATCAATTCGTTTGTGGAAGAAAGAAATGGGGTATTCATATCGCTTAAAATAACTTCCTATATTTAATTTTACTAACGATAATTAGATAACTGGCCAATAATTTCTATAATTTTATAGAAATTATATTCTCAAGTTATCGCTTCTCTACCTAAGGTACTCATGCTCTATTTAGTCGGTGTTCTATAATTATTATAAGCATATAAGGCAAAGGAATGTAGCCATGTTAAGCATCGATATTTTATCTGTAAACCCGCAAATTGTGAGTGACTTAATTGAAAAAACTAAAGAATTTCATGCGAAAGAAGAAGTTACCTTTGGTGAACAGATGCCTGAAACGGAATATGAATACGATTGGGCGCAAATTTTAGCCGATCACCAGGATGATTTAACTTATCTTGAGATAAAAAATGTTATTGACGCATTAACGGTGGAAAAAAAACTGGATTTACTGACCTTAATGTACTTAGGACGCGGTGATTTTGACGATTGGGAGAGCGCTCGACAATCTGCACAAAATAATTTACCGGATAATTTGCCTGATTATTTATTGGGCCATCCTTTTCTTGCTGAATATTTGCAACGAAGCTTAGATTTAATAGGTTATGCGCGTGAATAATGCATGAATTTTTTATTTATCCTGTTTTATAGTTACAGTACTATAGTATGACTGGTTATATTTCATTTGGGATAAAATAAAACCATGCCTAAACCACCTCTGTCTGCCTTAAAGTTAAACTCCTTGATTACCGAAATGAGTTTTTTTCTTTCTCATGATGAAATTGCAAATTTTTCCCTTACTAAAAAGGCAAATTATATTGCCAGTGTATTGATGCCGCTGTTTGCAACAATCAAAGAAAAAAAAGATGAGGCTTCCTGGAATATCTTATACCAACGGCTTTTTGCTCAATTGCTCCAGCCCATAGAAAATATTAAAAAAAAAGATATCAATTTTTATTCATCCATTACTGCCTATTTACAGCAGCAACTTAGTTATTTATTAGCACACAAACTTGATTATTCTCCTACCCTCATTAAACTGCATGCATTGCATATCGGATTTAAAATTAAATCAGGAGAATTCATCCTTCCAGCTGAGTTGGATTTTTTAAATAAACTCACTCTCTTGAAAGAGTACCGTGTAGTAGGTTTAGCCAGCTTATTACCTCTTCTTAAAGATGAAAATATCAAATTTTTGCTAGAGCAATTTAAAGAAGAGCCAACGCAATTATCGCTACCCAACACAGCAGTCGTGTGGAGTATTTTCATTACTTTTCCACACCTAATTACTGTCAAAACACTTTTAGACGTGATTAAAACAAACTCCGAAGGAGCTCTGCCTGTTCTGCTTGCCTGCCGCGTAATCGCTGAAAAACAACCGCAGTTAATTACAGAGGAAAATCTCGATACCCTGATTCAAATGCTTAATACTAAAAACAGCAACTCCCCTATGGTATTGCACGTTTTATCTTTTTTATGGAAAAAACATCCACAAAAATTTACTGAACTGCAAATCCATACTATTCGTATTTATTGCGAAAATCTCCTCAAAACAATAGAAGCCATATCCAATGCCAATACCCATGAAATAGCGCTGGAAACAATCAATTTATTAAAGGATGAATTAGCTATTTTTTTAAACAAGGAACAAATGCAATCTCTTACGGATAAGTTGGTTATGCATTTGACCCATTCTGATGTCGACGTCCAATGCGTGGCCCAGCATGCACTTGCAACTATAATTTTGAACCATTCAGTGTTAATAACAGAAAAACATGCTACCAAAATAATTGAAAATTTAAGTCAAAACGACATTTATATGCAATTGAATTCCTTAAGCTTATTTTCTCGATTAATTCCAATCTTACCTGACAAAAATAAAAATTACGCGGACTTATTGAATGGTTTTATTATCCAAGTGCGCGATAGTGAAGATTATATTGCCACGAAAGCATTACAAGCCATAGCGTTTCTCATTACAAAAAGTGAAGTGTCTTTATCGGAAAATCAACTGAATATTATTGTCAATAAACTGGATAGTGAACAATTCGATGTACAAAATCAGCTTTATGCAACATTAAAGGATTTTCCTGCCCAGCATTTCTCACAATTATTAAATAACAACTTCCTTTGCTCTCTTGCCAATAAGCTTAAAGAAGCAAATACATTCTCACGCAGAAGTGCCCTGTTCATGTTTTCTCTTCTGGCAAAAAAATGTCCGAAAACATTAAAATTATTTTTAAATGAAGAAATAATGACCTCTGTGAGTGAAAATATAAGAGACCAACATCCGCAATTACAGATTTACGCAATACAAACACTGAAGTTTTTAGTGAGAATAGCGCCGGAAATATTGGGTTCTAAAGGCCTTTCCAGCCTCTTTGCATCGCTTGAAGCTGAAAAGAATAATATCATTCAAAAAAAACTGGTTTCGCTAATTAGCGCGATTATAAGCTTGCAAACACCGCGCGTAATTTACTTTTATGCCACACAGTATCTGGCCAAATTGGAGCGGAAAGATATAGATGAACAAATTCTTGGCCTTTGGGTCATACGCTCTTTTTTAAAATCCTGCCCCCAGGAGATGCACCTACTTATAGTAAAAAGAATGCCTTTAATCCTAAATATAGCGGCAACGCCTTCCTTTGCCCGTAAGAGTGCTGTGCTCCTGTTGGAAACACTCAGCCACTATTTTCCGAATACGTTATCTAGCTCCGCGTTAACCCAACTTGCAGGCTGCCTGAATGATGAGGATGGATTTGTAAAAAAGACAGCTTTAAAAATTCTGTGCAGAATAGCATATACTTCCCCCTCGCTTTTAAATAATGAATTACTGAAAAAAGTTATACCTGCACTAACCGTCGAAGACGCAAGCGACCTAATCGCCTTACTCTTAAAAAATAACCATCCTTATTTTCAGGAAATGACAGGTATGTTTTCCCAACCTCAATTGCTATTAGTTCTTGAAAATAATAATGATAATCTTTCTTCAAAAACCCAGTTTTCTCCCGTTTCACCCTCAGTGCCATTAGCGCTTAGGAATGGATTCTTCTCGCGTCCCCTCTCGGCAAGCAATAACAAAGAAAAAGAACCTTCATTAAGGATGGATACTTATTAATAAATATTGCAACACGGCAAGCTATTTGATGCAGGCAGCCTGAATCAGGCGGATAAATTCGCGAATAACAATAAAAAACATGCTGTACTCGATCGCCTGGCTGCTGTGTAGCATTGATAAAAGCTGCTCCCAGCGCAAAATAATAGTCTGGTTATCACTCACCCATCTATCAATGCGTCTGTTTACATCCCATTTATCCGGTGTAGATTGCATAATTGCCACAGTCATTGCTTGCTGGGCATTGTCCAGCTCATCCCTTAGGGCAAAACGCGCAAGCGTATTCCAATGCCCTTCACGAGACTCGCTAGCAATTTGATCTCTAAACCATAACAAATTCATACGCTCGCCACTGGCAAAATAAACTTTTGCAGCTTTGATTAAATCGAAACCATTGATATGGGCTACTTCTATGATATTCAGTGCGGTATAGATAGCGCGATACGTAGCGATGCGTTCGGCAATCGCTTGCGAAAGACCTGATTTCTGAAATTTCATCGTCATGGAAGCCAAATACTGTTTCGTAAAACCTCCCATAAGTTCAGGAATGATCTTTTCAAGCCGCTTTACGGATTTGTAATACTTACCGATTAATTCCTGCAAATCCAAACTTAAACGGCGGCCCTGTAAAAACCAGCGGGTGGATAAGATGAGTAAATGGCGAATATTAGTGATGATATCAAATTGCTCCGCCAGGGATATTTTAAAATCAAGTGACTCAACCATGCGTTGCAATTCATTGGTTTCAAAAATAGCTGAAGCTGCGGTGTAGGCACGTATGATTTTATCAACTGGCGTCCCCGTTTCTTTTTGGGTTTGATAAATAAACGTCATACCAATGTTGTTGACCACTTCATTAGCAAGTTGGGTTGCTATAATGTCGCGGTGCAATTGGTGCTGTTGCATGGATTTTTTATATTTTTTACCAATTTTGGCCGGGAAAGCTGTCTGAATGATTTCTTTAAGATAAGCATCTTCGGGCAGATCGGATTTTAAAATTTCTGCCTTAAGATTAATTTTTGTATAGGCTAACAAAACAGCAAGCTCAGGACGCGTTAAACCAATGGCTTCTACCTTACGTTCAATGAGTTCTTTATCATCTGGCAAAAATTCCACCTGGCGATCTAGAATTCCCTGCGCTTCCAAATGTTTTATATAATCAGTATGTTGGACTATGTCTTTTGCAGCTGAAAATCTAGAAAAGCTTAATGCCAAGGCTTGATGGTAATTATCTTTTAAAACCAATTGCGCTATCTCGGATGTTAAAGACATGAGCAAATTATTGCGTGCAGTCCGTGATAAATTTCCCTGCTGCACTTCATGATCCAAAAGAATTTTTAAATTCACTTCATGATCGGAACAATCGACCCCAGCCGAATTATCAATAAAATCAGTATTGATTAAGCCGCCATGTAAGGCAAATTCCACACGGCCGCGTTGGGTAAACCCTAAATTTCCACCTTCGCAAACTACCCGGCAACGCAAGTCCTTGCCATTTATCCGGCACCGCTCATTACTGCGATCGCCTACCTCGGCTTGGCTCTCCTGACTGGATTTAACATACGTACCGATCCCGCCATTGAATAATAAGTCCACAGGCGACTTAAGAAGTGCGCGGATCAATTCGTCTGGAGTCAGTGTATCTTCCTCGATATAAAATCTCTGCTTCATTTCCGCAGTAACCGGGATGGATTTAAGCGTGCGTTTAAAAACGCCTCCGCCTGCAGAAATTAAACTTGGGTTGTAATCTTCCCAAGATGAAACAGGAAGAGTGAACAACCGTTGGCGCTCGGCGAATGATAGTTCGGCATCCGGATTAGGATCAATAAAAATATGGCGATGGTCAAAAGCACCAACTAGCTTAAGGTTTTTGGAATATAACAATCCATTGCCAAATACATCGCCGCTCATATCGCCAATACCGACTACGGTAATCGGTTGCTCAGCGATGTTAATATCAAGCTCACGGAAATGGCGTTTGGCCGATTCCCATGCACCCCGGGCTGTAATACCCATTTTTTTATGATCATATCCCGCAGAACCTCCTGAGGCGAATGCATCACCCAGCCAAAAGTCATATGCTTTGGAAATACTATTGGCAAGATCGGAAAAAGTGGCCGTTCCTTTATCAGCGGCGACAACCAGATAAGGGTCGGGGCTGTCATGGCACACGACATCCTTCGGGGGAACAAACGCTCCATCCTTGATGTTATCGGCAAGATCTAATAAACCACTTACAAAACCTGTGTAGCAATACGTTACCTCTTTAACCATAAAATCACGTCCAGCACCAGGAGGCACTGCTTTAAGTACAAACCCGCCTTTGGCGCCGGAAGGGACAATCACTGAGTTTTTTACGACTTGAGCCTTCATTAATCCTAGAATTTCCGTACGATAATCTTCCCGTCGATCGGACCAGCGCAAACCGCCACGAGCAATTTTCGCATTACGTAAATGAATCCCTTCAAAACGTGAAGAATAAACAAAGGTTTCAAATAGGGGAGCGGGTAAGGGCATTTCAGGGATAGTACGGGAATTTAACTTAAGAGCCAAATAATGTTTAATCTCATTATTATGAGTGCGCTGGAAATAATTAGTACGCAAAGTTGCCTTAATTAAACTTAATATACGGCGAATTATGGTGTCTTCATCCAATGCGGGAATTGACTCCAGTTTCTGCAGAATTTCTACTTCTAAAGCAGCGGATTGATTTTTTTTAAATCGCCCAGGATCGTGTAGCAACTTAAAATACTCAACCAAGTCTTTCATTAAAGATGCATTATTTATTAATGCCTTTTCAATATAAGCCTGGCTATATTGGAAGCGTATTTGATGGAGATATTTGGCATACGCACGCAAAATAATGACTTCTTGCCATGATAACGAAGCTCCGAGAATTAGTTTATTAAAGCCATCATTTTCAGCTAGATTGAAATAAACTTTAGCAAATGCATCTTCAAATAGTACCTTTACCTTTTCAAGTTCCAGCTTCCCTTCCTTATACTCCAAATGGAAATCCTTAATCCAAACCATTTTATTTTTTTCCAATTGGATTTTATAAGGATGCTCTGCCAGGGTACGCAAATTAAAATTTTCAAGCATGGGTAAAACATCGGACAGCGGCACCGGTTTCCTCCATTGATACAAACGCAGATGCAAATCGCCCTCTTCACCCGCCTTGAAATATAAGCTAATCGCCAGAGTATGGTTTTCAGAGAGAGTTTCAAGTTTGGCAATGTCAGCTTCCGCACGGATGGCATCAAAATCATCACGATATCCTGCTGGAAATTTTTGCACGTACTTTTTACTTAATGCCAAACCTTTGCTTTTTCCCAATTGCTTGAGCAATCGTTCTTCCAACTGCTGTGTCCATGCGTTCATGTTATTGTGCTCTTGGAAATTGATTTTTATAACTAAAGTATTGGATACAGTGAAAAATAAGTAAAGGAAGGAATGATTGTATTTGAATCTAATTGTTTGTTTTTTAGGAGATTAAACCTGATTATCACGGCACAATAATCAGGCTTAATCATGTTTATTTTCTGACAATGATGTTGTTTTCCACAGATTTTACCCCGGCAACCTTTTTGGCTACTTCACCTGCGATATCGCTTTGGCGGATGGTTTTCACATAACCGCTTAAGTGTACGACTCCGTCTTCGCTTTCGACGTGCAAATTATAAGGAGCCAATTCGCGATTACTCACCAATGCATCCATGACCGAGGTGGTGATAGTGGCATCGTTAGGTTTAAGGGTGAATAAACTTTGATTTTGATACACTTGGCAACTTGCCAAAAAAGTACAACAAACCAAAATCAATATTCGATAACACTGCATAAGTTTCTCCTCCGATTACAGTTGATCCAACCAATCGTACATGACTGCATTCGCAAAAGAAACATTACCGACCTGACAATGCGTGCTCGCACCTTCAAAATCGTTGAATTCATAACTATCCGCTCTAACTTGCCGGCAAAATTCGGCAAATTGTTTCCTAGGCTCCTCCCCTTCTGCGGTTCCTATAAGGCCAAGACAAGGACATGTAATATTGTTGATTGCCTCCCCCACCTGGAATTCTTGCAAGTATTTAAATGTGTTTTTAAAAGAGTGTCTCCCATAACGCATCAATAACTGCTCGGTTCTTGCTTTTAATTCAACGGGAAACTCGGTATCGGGAATAAAGGGAATATCTGCCAATGTAAAGTCGTGATCATCCGGAATATCCAAAGGATTCCCAGGAACAAATGATGTAAGATAAGCATAGACGTCAAGGATGGGAGAGTTGGCGACTAGAGCTTTTATGCGTGGCTCATGAGCTGCGGCACGCGTTGCGAAATAACCGCCGATGCTAATACCTACCAAAGCCAGTTTGTTCATATTCACTTCCTGCCGGAACGCAATATGATCAATGACCTTACTGACTACCTGCTCAAAATCAGGCTGAAAAAATGTAGTTGGATATTGCCGAAATACATCCATTTGCCCCGGACCCGCAAAATGAATTACATTATAATTTCGTTCAATTGCTGCCCATCCACGCATAAAAAACTCTTCTTCCATGGTTCCATCAAAACCGCTTACCATTAAAACTGTCTTGCGCTGCACCCCATCATTGGCAGGGGAGAAAAAATAAATCGGGATGGCTATATCCTGATAAGTAATGCTGTGGGTTTCGAAGTGAATATCCAAAGTACTGATTGCGGTCCTAAAGCAATCCGCTGAATTTAAACCCAATGTACGATGTTGTTCTGACGCACAAGGCGAATAATATTCAGCAGCACGGAACGAATTACATGCTTTAAACAATTGTTCGCGGCCACTGATAATGTGATTTTTAAGCAAGCGCTCTAAACCATCGTTTTTTTGCCATTCGGCCAAACGGGTGAATTCTTGCACCCAATTCTTAGGATTGCCATCAGCAATTTTAGCAGAAAGATTGAAACACTCCCCCACAGAAGCTGCCCCATAGGAGGTTGCCCCTAGTTGCCTTAGCAGCTGAAAATCCATTTCCTCATTGGCAAAACCTCGAACACGTATATTCCCGCGGCTAATATCGTTCATAAAATTATCCTTAATGTATAACGCCATGACTTTGATTATGCCTTGAACTGCAACCTATGCAAGGGTGGATTAGGATTTTGCTTCAGGATTGAGCGCCGCTGCAAATACGTCGCTGACGTCTTTTGCCAGAATGAATTCCATTTCCTGCCGGACTTCTTCAGGTAAATCCTCCAAATCCTTAGCATTGCGTTTGGGGATAATAACTTTTTTCAAGCCTGCACGATGTGCTGCAAGTACTTTTTCTTTAATTCCGCCTACAGGCAAGACTTTGCCACGTAAAGTGATTTCACCCGTCATGCCGACTTCACTGTTAATCAAACGATTGGTCATCAGGGATGCCAATGCGGTTGCCATGGTAACTCCGGCGCTGGGGCCGTCTTTTGGCGTTGCACCCGCCGGAATGTGAATGTGGATATCATTTTTTTCAAATAATTCTTCAGCGATACCCAGCTCATGAGCTTTCGAACGCACATACGACAATGCGGCTTGTGCCGATTCCTTCATAACCTCTCCCAATTGCCCTGTAATGATAAATCGTTTGGAACCAAGCATTTTAGTGGCTTCAATAAATAAGATATCGCCCCCACCGAGAGGAGTCACAGCAAGTCCTGTAGCCACTCCAGGAAGAGTGGTCCGCTCCGCGATTTCAGAATAGTATTTTGGCTTACCTAACAATTCTTCAACTTTTTCCGGGGTGACTACGATGGGTATATCCCGATTATTTTCTGCAACCAAAGTCGCAACTTTGCGACAAAGGGATTCAATTTCCCGCTCTAAGTTACGCACCCCTGCTTCGCGAGTGTATTCACGTACGATTTTACGGATTGCACGGTCTTTGAACTTGATTTCTTTTGCTGTAAGGCCATTTTCTGGGATTTGTCGTGGGATGAGGTATTGTTTTGCTATGTGTACTTTTTCTTCTTCGGTATAACCCGCTAACTTGATAATTTCCATGCGATCCCGTAATGCGGGTTGAATTGGCTCCAGTTGGTTTGCTGTGCAAATGAATATCACTTCGGATAAATCAAAATCAACATCCAAGTAATGATCTGCAAACGTCTTATTTTGTTCAGGATCCAGAACTTCTAATAAAGCCGAAGAAGGATCACCGCGAAAATCTGAACCTATTTTGTCTATTTCATCCAACATCATCACCGGATTACGTGAACCGGCTCTTTTAATCGATTGGATGATGCGTCCAGGCATAGCCCCTATATAAGTACGGCGATGCCCTCTAATCTCACTCTCATCGTGCACCCCACCTAGTGACATCCGGATGAATTTGCGTCCCAGAGCACGGGCAATGGATTGGCCTAGGGACGTTTTTCCCACCCCAGGCGGGCCGACAAAACAAAGTATGGAACCCTTATGGTGATGCTTTTCTTCCCGGTCGCGTTCAGAACGCAATTTTCTTACAGCAAGGTATTCAAGGAGCCTCTCCTTGATTTCTTTCATATCATAATGATCTTCATCCAGAATCTTGCGCGCGCGCGTAATATCCAGATTATCCTCAGTCCGTTTCTCCCAAGGTATTTCAATCAACCAATCAAGGTAAGTTTTAATAATGTGATACTCCGCAGAAGCTGGAGTCATCGCTTGCATACGCTGCAGCTCGCGACTGGCTTCTTTCCCAGCTTCAGACGGCATATGCGCTGTGAGAATTTTTTCCTGATACTCATTAATTTCATTTGTTTCATCATCTTCCTCGCCCAACTCTTTTTTAATCTGCTTAAGCTGCTCGCGAAGAATATAAGAGCGCTGGTTTTTTTCCATTTGCGTTTGGGTTTGGCTTTGAATTTTTTTTCCTAACTCAAGTATTTCAATTTCCTTACCGAGTAATTTGTTAAGCTCCATTAATTTGTCTTCAATGGTGTTTAATTCCAAAAGTTTTTGTGCATTGTTGAGATCCATGCGTAAATTAGTAGCAATGATGTATACTAACTGACGCGGTTCATCCACATTTAAGGCAGCCATTAAGAGCTCTTCCGGTAAATGAGGAGCCAATGCAACCATTCGCCTTAATAATTCAATGGTGTTGCGCATAAGCGCTTCGGTTTCCTTATTTTGAGCCATGCTCTCTGAAACCACCTCAACCTTTGCCTTAAGATAAGGCTCTGTGCTGGTAAATTCTTTAATTCGAATTTTCTCCAGCCCTTGTACAATCAAACGTACCGTATTGTCAGGAACATGAAATAACCGTAAAACAGTAGCCGCCGTGCCCATGGTATATATATTATTGTTATCACCCTCAGTTCTATCGTCTTTAATGGCTACCAACCCCAAAACCCGCGAAGGGCTTAAAGCCACATCATGAACCAATTGAATCAAATTGGCTTGCTCAATGCTAAGTGGCATAACCATGGAGGGATATACCAAATTGCCGCGTAACACCAAAATAGGGAGTTCTACTGGAATTTCAGGACGGATATCCGAACTTTTATTCCCCTCATCCTTTTGAGTAAGAATTTCCATGTTTACATCCTTTTCAACTGATATATGGAGGCTTCACAAAGCTTTTGGTAAGAGCACGTATAAATACCCATTTTCATAGCGTGCGCTGATATCTGCTTCTTTATATTTACCCGGAATAAGCACTCTTACCTGAAAGGCGCCATAAGGTATTTCAAGGCAGTGATAATTTAATTTAGCCTCGCTATCCTTGCGTACTCCATTAATTGTCAATAGATGATCGATAAACGTAATATTGAAATCTTTTGCCTGCATGCCTGCTAATTCTGTTTTTATAATGATGGCGGCATCGGTTTCATAGATATCAGTGGCTGGACGCCAAGCATAGGAGCGAGACTTGTGTTCGGGATGTCCTGCATCAAGTACCTGACAAACCTGACATTCAAAATAAGCATACTTGCTGTTGTCTTTTTCATTTGAATGTCCCATTACAACTCCTGAGTAATTTTCAGCAATCCTTTCAAGAATATATAGGCCACCAAATAAATTCTTGCTAGTTTATACATTGCTGTAGCGGAAGTTTTCATTATTGAAGCAGCGCGTAATTATGGTATAACTACCGCTCCTTTTTGTTGTTAAATATTTAAGCACAATAATGGAGCAACAATGGAACTTGATTTCTATAGTAAAGCCGCCTTGCAGCGTAATTTTTGGACCCCGTATTCAGGCATAAAAGATGTGTTGGTAACCTTGGCCTCCCCTATTCTGGCTCCTGTGTATTTTGGCCTTATGGCTATTAGTTATGCATGTGCGGGCTTAGCGTTAATCATTTTAGTCATTGGACAATTAATTGACGCCCTCCGGTTTACTACCTATTCAAATAGTGAGTACCACAGGGCAAATGATAAGTTACAGGAAGGAAAAGAGATATTTATAAGCGGCATGGAAAGCATCTTTATGGCCTTTGCTTTCGTGCCATTGGCGCTGCTTGGCCCTATTTTAGGTTTAATCAGCGTTGTGTCGCGAACCATTATATCGATAGCAGATGTTGTAACTCATAAGAATGATGCAAATTTTACTCTGTCTACGTATTAAATATTTTTATCATCCTTAGCAGCTAGACCTAACCTTACTATCTCATCCTGGGATAGGCTCACTATCAGGTCAAAAATACATAGAAAAAGCACTGACAATTGATCATTTATTGAAAAAAATGTATATTAATAACACCTAAAATAGGAGTGAATTTCGAGTGAGCGTACGGGAAACATTAAATTCTTTTTTTTGGACCCCTTTTCAGGATAAGAAAGATATTTGCGTAACTTTAGCATCACCTATACTTATTCCCATTTATTCTGCAGTTACAACTATTGGCCATAGCGCTGCCGCATTAGCAGCCATACCTGTGGCATTGATGATATTGGCAGAAAGCGCGCGTGTGGCAATAAGCTCTGCTTCGGATGCAGAGATACGAGCCAAAAGCTTAGTGAACGATGCCCTACAGGAATTCCAAAGTGGTGGTACTCATTTGAAAATGGCACTTACTTCCTTAATCTCCACTGTTCTGGGTTTTTTTATAGGGGTAGTTTATATTTTGACTCGCACGCTTGCTTCTGTGAATGCAAACAAAACGCAAGCAACACCAGAAGAAAACGAGTATGAATACAATGACAGTGAAAGTGACGATGGTTTAGAACTCAACACCCCATGATTTAACTAATTCAGTAAGCAAAATTGCCCAAGCAGTTGATAAAAATCAATATTTAATTTTTGATAAATCCATTCCGTATCTCAATGAACTATTGAGATACGAGTGATTGTATTTATTGTAAAATTTTTCCTTTTATCTAGGTTCTGTCGACATTGATGATTGTGTATAATCTGCGATAGAAATGACATGGTGGTTTTATGCTTACAGATGATGAATGGAACAGGATTAAAGATTGCTTACCAGGTAAGTCGGGGGATCCTGGTCGGAGGGGATCAGACAACCGGCTTTTTGTAGAAGGTATAATGTGGATGGCTCGGAATGGTGCAAAATGGAGGTCATTGCCTGAGAAATATGGTAACCGTGGTTATTGAATAACCAGGTAAATTTAGGATAATATCTTTCTTCGGCACTTTAATCCTCTTTTGACTGCAAAATCAAAGAGTTAGATTACTATAATCCGATTAAAGTGCCCCTGTATTTGGGGGAGAGCCTTCACTTATCCGCACAGCACTCTAACTCTCAACCTATAATTTTCAAAATTTCTAAATCCGTAAGCTCTTCTCTGAATCAATTTCATCTTCCGATGAAACCCTTCAGTTATTCCATTGTTCTTCGTAAAGCGAAGCATTCTAACGACTTCTTCTCTCCATTTAAATCACCATTCCGAGCCATCCACATTATACCTTCTACAAAAAGCCGGTTGTCTGATCCCCTCCGACCAGGATCCCCCGACTTACCTGGTAAGCAATCTTTAATCCTGTTCCATTCATCATCTGTAAGCATAAAACCACCATGTCATTTCTATCGCAGATTATACACAATCATCAATGTCGACAGAACCTAGGCAAAGAAGGTTTTAAAATATCAGGCTTACCTGCTCAAATCAACGACGCTTATGCTCTGTTAATATTCATAATGAGTTATTTACAGGCAAGATCTAATAAAAAAATCATGAGAAGACAATGCATCAGCATAAGAGTCATCGTTTGATGTGTTGATGTCTTTTTTAGTAAAACTCACGACATATTTAAGGAAATAAAGGGGAGATTGTTCAGCCAATTGCAGCAGGATTTGTTGTTTCCAAATTTCAGGAAGTTTACATTATTTTTATCCAATGGGCACTGTTTAATATGTTTAAATAATAGCCCGCTCATATTGCAACTTCGTGCCATGAAAAAAGAAATCCTTTTACCTAATAAGATGGTACTTAGCATGCGCACAGCTAAAGAAGCGGATGCCGAGTCGTTAATTTCCTATTTAAAAAGAGTAGGGGATGAAACCAATTTCTTAACATTCAGCGGTGCCGATTTAAATTTGACAATCGACGAGGAAATTGAATTTATCAGGCAATCCTTTGGTGAAGAGGGAAATGTGTTCCTCTTAGGTGTGATCGCTGGGGAAATTGTGGGGGTGCTCACCATCATTCGTGGCAGTAAGCCCAGGCTACAAAGAATTGGGGAGTTAGGCGTTACTGTATTAAAAAAATATTGGCGCTTAGGAATAGGGAAGTTATTAGTTCATGAAGGCTTAAAGTTTGCTTTAGAAAAAGGAATCGTAAAAATAAATTTATCTGTAAATATAAATAATGTTGCAGCTATCCTGCTTTATTTATCTCTAGGTTTCGAAATAGAGGGAAAAATTAAAAAGGCAGTTTGTATTGAGAATACATTTTATGATGAATTATTGTTAGGTATGGATTTAACGAAGGCATAGTTGGCGGAGAGAGAGGGATTCGAACCCTCGATACGTTTCCGTATACACACTTTCCAGGCGTGCGCCTTCGACCGCTCGGCCATCTCTCCCAAGTGCGCAAGAGTATACTTGAATGACATAAAAATCAATCTCTATAACCATGTATTTATGACGAAGCATCATTTGCCCAACTACTTTAAATAGGTACTGCAAATAAGAAAAGATAGGCAATTTTCATGGAGAATTGACTGAATAGGCGCTTTTATTGAGTGTTTTAGCGAATTTCAAAGAAGCAGGTGGGCAAAGCCGAGCTACTTCATGAAGGTTTCGTGACCTTTAGTAAGCGAAATTGATTTGCCAACCCACCCAGTATTTGGCTCATCATGCAAACAAGCATTTGCTGTAAGTGTAGTATAAGGCTTGCAGCAATCTCGATTACTTAGCTAGAGAGATTGGGTCAGATTAGATGCGTTTACCGTGCCGGATATGTTTTGGCTATTATTTTACACAATGTATAATAATTTTAATTAATTATAACTGATGAGCAAACCAAGATGATCATTTCTGAGGAGGACACTGCTTTAAGGTGGGTTTCCTATTTAGATATAGAAAATGGCACCATGCTAATTCGCCGGTCCATCCTTCAGCCTGCTGCTGGGGCATTTCAGGACTGCAGGGGCTTAACCGGATTCCACGTGCCGAAAGGCATTATTCAGATTGGCGCTGGTGCATTTGATGACTGCAGTAACTTAAGGCAAATCCACTTGCCGCAAGGCATTACTCAGATTGGTGCTGGTGCATTTGATGGCTGCAGTAGCTTAAGGGAAATCCACTTGCCAGAAGGCGTTGCTCAAATCAATATGGGGGCATTTCGTAACTGCAGCAGCCTAAACGAGATCCATTTGCCAAAAGGTATTACTCATATTGAGCATTATACGTTTTATGGTTGCAGCAGCTTAAGGAAAATCCACTTGCCAAAAGACATTACCTGGATTGGCTATGATGCATTTTATATGTGCATCAGCTTAACTCATATCATTATCAATAGTGACGATGAGGAAGAAATCGCCCGTATCAAGTCGTTACTTCTCAAGCATCTACGCCAGAAAGTAGTCAGCAAGGCGGATTATGATAAGGCTTCACAGAAAATCGAATCAGCACTGGCAAGGCTTGAACGACCTGAGCTCAATCCGCTGTATCCTTTTATGGTGAATGAGAGCCTTTCTTTATTCCCGGACGTTCTTACTGTCATTGGCGGCTTTGAAAGAGAGAGCAGCCAATACTATCAATCTGCAAAGCAGGCGATGGAAGCCCTTCCCATTCCCAAGAACGATGGGCAGATGCAGGCTTATCAAGAAAAAATAGACGATATTGTCGAACAATACTTGAATGAGGCAGAAGAGGATGCAAGGAAGCAAGTTGAGCATCGTTACCAACAATCCCTCAGGCGTTATCCTGAGCAGACTAAAAATCTTTCTCCTGCTGCGGTTAAAAAATTCCAAGAAAGAAAATATCCATTATTAAGCGAAGAAGAGCTAGGGAACCATCTCGATGCATTTAACAGATTTCATCGATGCTGTGCTGAATTGTCGAAAAAACATTCTGATTTTGTAACGCGTGATAAAAAAGCAGCTAGCCGTGAAACGCGTGAGTTGTTAAATACCTTGCAGCTTGCCTATATTAACTACATGAAAGATTCCCGTAAGCTATTAGAAGAATCTAATAAATTAGGGGAAGGCACTGCCAAGTTAAAGAAAAAAAGCGAGTTATCTGAACGAGCGAAAGCATTCAGGCAAACTTGCCAGGATGCCATTGACAAAGCAACGCCAGAACTTGAGAAGCATAGAGGGTTAAAGGAAATTTTAACCAATTTGGCCATTGCTTTGGTGACTTTAGGCGTGGCATTTTTGGTTAACTACGCAATAACCGGTCGTTTCTTTTTCCATCCGGCAACTGCTTCGCAGAAGATTCTTAACAAAACTTGCAAAACAATTGAGGAAATTGACTTCCCAGGACTTGAGCAGGAGCAAACAACTGAATGCGATTTATTAGCTCTCGCATAGACCAGATCGCAGGCATGGCAAATGCAGCTAAAGCAATTGGGCAAATGGAGATGTATTTATCGTGGTGGTGTGTCACGAAGGCCGTTTTAACAAACTGCTCTATAATAAAATTATATGCTGCGGAGTATAAAATGAACAAATGGTTCGTGATGATGTGTGCCCTGGGCTTAA
Organism: Legionella sp. 27cVA30; assembly: GCF_024160945.1. Lineage (NCBI taxonomy): Bacteria > Pseudomonadati > Pseudomonadota > Gammaproteobacteria > Legionellales > Legionellaceae > Legionella > Legionella sp. 27cVA30. The sequence goes on along the minus strand of NZ_JAMYXK010000001.1, from coordinate 1,093,187 downwards.
GCACACCTACTTATGCATTTTCATGTTATCTGACGGTTGTTAAAAGTAGTTGCTGGAAAAACTATAATGTAACCGTCATTCTTCAAGATCCTACGAATAAGGATAAAGAAGTAACAAGTGTCCTCATTCCAGCAAACCGTATGTGGGCCAGGGAAAAATTTGAGTGCCAGCCCGGGCAAAAATTAAAACTTAAAGCCAAGTTTAATCCTGTTTTTTGGGAAGGGGATGAAGGGAAAGTCTATATGGGAAAAAAATATTGGGAGCTCCCAAAAGAAGTTAAAAAAAAGGAACTGGCTTGGAATATTTCTCTTTGTTACCCCCAGCAATTTGCTGAAGTTCCATTGCCACCGGAAGCAGGGGGCAATTGCACATGCAACATGAAAGAAGTGCCGCCTATACCACCACAGTAGTTAATTTCATCATTTGCACCTTTTGCAAAGTAGCCGGACAACCTGTGTGCTAGGATATCCCTCTGCAGTTTACCTTTAAGCCTATGCCTTGATATGATTCGTCTTTATTTTACAGTTCAATCTGCAATGGAGACGAAAGCATGCCCCATTTACGTAATAAAATCGGACAAATGCTCATCATGGGATTTGCTGGCTATGAAATCAATGAGGATAGCCCTATCGCTGAATGGTTAAAAACAGATGGTTTGGGTGGCGTGCTGTTATTTGATTTCGACGTTGCGGCCAATCAATTTGGGAAAAACTTAAGGGATCAAGAGCAAATTATTACCTTGAACCGTCAGCTGGTTTCTTATGCAAATGCTAATCCCAGTGAGTATAACTTGCCACTATATATTGCATTAGATTATGAGGGTGGGGTAGTTGACCGTCTTGCTGCCGTACCCGGGTGTATGTCTACCGTGCGTCCTTGTGATCAAGCTTTGCTTTCTGACGAAGATTTGTATCAGGAGGCTAAAAAAATGGCTTTAACACTGAAAAAATTAGGATTTAATCTTAATTTTGCGCCGGTTGTCGATCTGAATTTAAACGAAAATGAAGGCATCATTGGTAAATTAGGCCGCAGTTTTTCCTCCGAACCCGAAGAAGTTGTACGTGCTGCAAGACAATTCGTACATGCTTTCAATGAAGAAGGAATCATCTGTACCTACAAACATTTTCCCGGGCATGGCAGTGCAGTAGGCGACACCCATCTTGGCTTTGTGGATGTGACTGAGCATTATCATGATAATGAGCTTTATCCTTATGCCAGGTTGTTTACCAATAATACGCCAGCTATGGTGATGACCGCACATGTAGTAAACCGGCAATTGGATGCTAGTGGAATACCTGCCACATTATCATATTCTATATTAACTGATCTTTTGCGCCATAAATTGGGTTTCACTGGCGTGGTGATCAGCGACGATCTACAGATGAAGGCAATCAGTGAGTATTATGCATTGGATGATGCACTGCGAATGACCATCAATGCAGGTACTGACATGTTGATTTTTGGTAACCAGTTAGGACAAATAAGCGCCACTCATGTAATTGATAAAATTGAACAGTTAGTCCGCGCAGGGGATATTCCTGTTGCGCGCATTGAAGAGGCATACGGGCGCATTTCGCGTTTGAAGCAAGCTCACCACACAGGCGCAGTATTGACGCCTTAATCCCATTTTGCCGGGAGGAAGTTTTTAATTTTCTCCCAAGCTGTCTTTTACTCATAGTAAATCGAGCTTACCAATAAGCCACGGCAGTAATTGTATAATTCTGAACACTAGCAAATTTGCCATCAGCGTGGAGTAATCTTTATCAGAAAGATAATTTTGATGATATTTTATCCAACATGATATATAATAAGCCAAAATTATTCCAGGAAAGATATAATGTACGAACCTTCCCGTAAAAAGCAAAGAACGAACAACACGCATCAAGCCCAATTTTTACCCGCACCAGAGCAAAAGCCGCTAAGTTCATACTTTACGGAAGGTTTTCTTTCTACTTTGGCGTCTTCTTGGCAGACGCCTACTCCCCCTTTAAATCCTCAAGAAATATTTGGTCCATTGTACTGGCCACCATTGCACCTGCGTTTATCCAACCAACCCGTTATCCAGTCTGATGTAGATAATCAGCATCAATTGAGTTACTTGCCGCCTGTGCAAACCGCTTATCCTGAAAAAGAACAGCAGCATGCCAGCAGGCCGATAGAAAATCCTGAGGCATTGCCTTTATCATCTCTACCGCAGCATTCTTCGAAAAAACGTAAACAGAAATCCATACAGCAAGATGTTCCTGGGGATGACCAACAAAATAGCAAAAATAAACAAACTTATCAGAGAGCTTATTATGCTGCCAGAAAATGTTTCGCCGCTAAACATCCATGTCCCCAGGACAATTGTGAAGAATGGAAGAATGAAAGCCCCAACTATATTAAAATTTTTAAATCCATTTACGCTCGCTGTGCGGATAAGGAAAATGCTGCGGAAATTAAAAGGGGGTCTGATGCAGCTGAGCACGATGTAAAAAATAAAATTCCGATGCCTTCCCGAGAAAAATTGTTAGTAGAAGGTATTGTGTATGCAGATGCCTATGAAAAAGCTCATGACAATTGTTGCGCCAAGCAGGGAGAAAACTCAGGAAAAGAGGCTGCCAAAAAAAATTGCATCAAACCTGCACGAGAGAAACTCATGCGAAGAGGCAAAGGCTATGCAGATGCTTATGAAAAAGCTTTTGACGAACAATTCGCAAAATTAACTCCAGAGCAACGCTTATTGACTCAAGCAGCAACGAATGGGTGTCGAACTGCTTTAAACGGAGGAACTCTTCTCTCGCAGCAAAAAATGGAAGAGAAGGGCTGGAATAAAACTTATATTGCACAATATCGAAAGTCTTTTTTAGAAGCGGCATCCCAGTTAAAGCCCGAAGACATCTCCAAACGACAGGGGCGGAATAATGGAACGATGGCCGGGTTAAGAGGTGGTCAAGTTCTTTCACCAGAAGAATTCAAACGGCAGCAACGCGATTTAATTTATCAAAATGCTTTTCTTAAAGCGTTTAAGCAAGCTAAGGCTTTATATGGGGATATAAATTGCAAAACCATGACTTATTACCTTGTAGGTGAACAAGTACTGGCTTCGTTTTATACCCCAGAAATGGAACATGGTGATCATCGAGTTAAATCCTTAGCAGAGATTAGAGGTAGCAAGCGCGCGGCTTTTTTATGTAAGCAACTTATAAAAGCTTATAATGCGGATTGGATAGAAGAAGAGGATGATAAGCTTGAGGTGCATGTACACGGTCCCTTCGTGGTCATTGATAATTATGATGTGTTGCTAGATTCGGGTTTAAGCCCTAGAGAGAGCTTGTCGCAGTTGCCTGCAGTTCATAAAAAATATTGGGAAACATTAATGCAATCGCAAGGTACGATCATCACGGCAGCGAACGTTGTGGATGATGATTTTTTTGCTATTTTTATGACTGCAGAAGAAGCGGAACAAGCAATGGTTGAAATCCAAAGTAAAGAGGCTGGCAGCAACAGTTTGGCAAGCCATTCAGCGAGTGCGTCGAGCAGCACGGCATCCCAGCCGCAGGCTATTAGTTCTTTTAGCTCAACGCCGTATAATTTTTTCTCACAATCACCTCGAGAAGAAGAAACCCAAGAATTTTTTTATAGGCCAGACTAGAGATTTGCATAACGCCAGCGGCATTGCTAAATGACAAATTCAAATAATGTCTTTAAATTCGCAATCATATGTGTTAAAATACATCTTTCTGTATAATTTTGTAGCAGACTGAAGCATGACTTATTTACTTCTTAATGTAGGCGCCCCAAAAATATTTTTCTCTTCAATTTCTTCATGGGGCTGTTGTTGCTGTTAAAACATTTCTAACCTCGGTTTTAACTGACAACATAAGGTTTCTGTCATGTGTGCACAACATTCTGTTCCAACTAAAAAAATTAGATTCAGCACCCCTTTAATTTATGCAATCATGATTATGCTCGGTATTGTGAGCGGACTGTCAAATATTTTTTGGTTGCAAACACTAGGTTTATTTATTGCTGATGTATTCATTAAATTGTTTAAATGCATCAGCCTGCCAATTATTTCGCTATCGATTATCGTAACCATGTCTGGCTATCGTTCCGATGGGATTATGCGCGGCGTTTGGCGCAGAACCATGACTTATACCCTGGCCACTACACTGATTGCGGCTGCAATCAGTTGTCTGTTGTATAGCCTTATTCATCCTGCAATGGTTGGCGAAATACCGCAAGTTCCTGATATTGCAGTGCAACACAGCAGTTATCTTGATCATATCTTAAGCTTAATTCCATCTTCACTGCTGGCTCCTTTTTTGGAGCATCAAGTGCTAAGTGTTTTATTTTTAAGCCTGGTCATTGGCATTGCGGTTCGTTTTATCCCGGATGCTGCAGCAAGGCAAACCATTACGCAATTTTTCAAAGGAGCTCATGGTTTATTCACGGTTATCATCCGTTGGGTGATTGCCATCATCCCGTTTGGTTTATTTGGATTTATTACCTCCACTATGGTGCAGCTAAAAACCGGTATAGCTATCCGCGGCATTGGCGAGTATTTATTAGTGATCGTGCTCGCAAATTTGGTGCAAGGTTTCATCATTCTACCGTTATGGCTGAAATCGCAAGGAATTAAACCTTTTGCTGCCATGCAGGGTATGTTTCCTGCGTTATCGCTTGCTTTTTTCTCCAAGTCTTCTGTGGGTACATTGCCGGTGACTATGGATACAATCGAGAAAAATCTGCAGGTGAAGCCTGAAATCAGCCGGTTTGTATTGCCATTATGCACCAGTTTGAATATGAATGGCTGCGCTGCTTTTATTTTTGCGACAGTAATTTATTTGATGCAAAATCATGGCATCGAGGTTTCCTTCGCGTCCATGGGGTTGTGGGTGGTAGTGGCTACAGTCGCTGCCATCGGAAATGCAGGTGTGCCTATGGGATGTTTTTTCTTAAGCGCGAGCTTGCTGGCCAGTATGAATGTGCCGATTACCTTACTGGGTATCATTCTGCCGTTTTACAGTTTAATTGATATGCTGGAAACGTCTCTTAACGTTTGGTCCGATGCTTGCGTGGCAAAAGTAGTTGATGAAAAAGCCAGTGAAGAGGTTGCCATTCTGTCGGATGCAGCTACTCAAAACTAGAATTAATTAGAATGCCCTGGCTTGCTGCCTTGCTAACCAGGGAATATTAGCACATGTGAAATAATCTGCTTTTCTCTTATACCGCAAAAAGTTCCTCGCAGATTGTGTAATAAATGTCACCCAGTTTCAGCAATTCATTTAAAGAAACGCATTCATTGATTTGATGGATTGTTTCATTGACTGGACCAAGTTCTATCACTTCGACCCCATAAGGCGCGATAAAGCGTCCATCCGATGTGCCTCCACTGGTGGATAATTCGGGTGCGAAGTCCATATGGAATTTGATGCTTTTAAGCGTGCAATCCAGTAAACGCCCATGATCGGTCAAAAAAGGTTCTCCATTTAAACGCCATGTGATTTCTGCATTCAAGTCGTAACGGGAGAAACATGCTTGTACTTGTTGTTCAATAAGTTTGGCGGTTTGCTCCGTCGAGTAACGAAGATTAAATTGCAGGGTCAATGTTCCTGGAATGATGTTGCCGGCTTGCCCGCCAGCTTCAATATGAGTAATTTGCAATGAAGTAGGAGGGAAGTAACGATTTCCTGCATCCCATGCATGGGCCGTTAACTCCTGCAATGCAGGAATGACTTTATGGATGGGGTTTTCAGCTAAATGCGGATAGGCAACATGGCCTTGTTTCCCATGGACAACTATTTTTGCGGTGAGCGAACCGCGTCGGCCAATTTTAATGACATCGCCCACCATTTTGGAGCTGGAAGGCTCGCCAACAATGCAGTAATCAGGATGAATGCCTTGTTCCTTTAAGTGCGCCATAACATAAGGTGTGCCGAGATCAAACTGATCGCCTTCTTCACCACTGGTGATGAGAAAGCCAAGTCTGCCGGGGAAATCGGGATATTTTTTGATGAAATGCGAAGCAGCAGTCATCATGCAAGCAAGGCTGCCTTTCATATCCGCAGTACCTCGCCCAAACAAAACTCCATTTTCTTCGGTTAAGGCAAATGGATCTCTTGCCCATTTTGCCCGATCGCCGGCAGGGACTACATCGCTATGGCCAGCAAATAACAATAAGGGGCCATGAGTACCATAACAAGCAAAAAAATTGGCAACCGGATCGCAATTAAAGCGTTGGCATTGAAACCCTGCTTTTTCCAAATAGGCAATCATATATTCCTGGCAACCCTCATCCCTGGGGGTGATGGAGGGGAAGCTTATCAGCGCGGCGAGTAACTCGCGAATTTCAGTCATCGATTAGCATCCCGCAGCAATTCATTAATGCTGACTTTGGCGCGTGTTTTTTCATCGACTTGTTTGACAATCACAGCACAATAAAGGCTGTGCGTGCGATCATCGCTTGGTAAATTGCCAGCGACGACTACGGATCCTGCTGGTATGCGCCCATAGGTGATTTCACCGGTCATGCGATTATAAATTTTGGTGCTTTGTCCTAAGAATACGCCCATGGAAATCACAGAGCCACGCTCGACGATCACTCCTTCCACAACTTCAGAGCGAGCTCCAATGAAACAATCGTCTTCAATAATGGTGGGATTCGCTTGCAATGGTTCTAAAACCCCGCCTATGCCAGCACCACCTGATAAATGAACGTTTTTGCCAATTTGCGCGCACGAACCTACGGTAGCCCAAGTATCTACCAATACATTTTCATCGATATAAGCACCTACATTTACATAAGACGGCATCAATACGGTGTTTTTACCTATGAAAGCACCGCGCCGGATCATCGCGTGCGGAACGATGCGTGCACCGACTTCCTGAAAATGCTCATTGGTAAAACCGTCAAATTTAAGGGGAACCTTATCGTAGAATTGGCAAAAGCCAGCATCAATCACGCGATTGGGGTAAAGTCTAAAAGACAATAAAACTGCTTTTTTTATCCATTGATGCGTGACCCAATCGCCGTTTAGTTTTTCCGCCACACGCAAGGAACCTTGATCAAGCCCCAGCATCACTTCTTCGACCGCTTGTTTAATTTGCGGCGAGGCATTCTCCGGTGAAAGCGACAAGCGTTGCTCGAACGAGTTTTCAATAATTTGTTGCAAAGTGGTCATAGAATCCCTTTTAAGTGAGTTTAGTTAAACCGCAGCAGCCTGGACTTGCTGATACAGTTTGCAGGTTTTAGGATAGGGAGTATACTGCATTTTATTGTGAATATTGAGCTTTTATAATGCACTTGTTAGTAACCGGAAGCGCGGGTTTTATTGGGTATCATTTTGCTAAAATGCGACTGGAACGCGGCGATCAAGTGATTGGAATTGACAATTTAAACGATTATTACGATGTGCGATTAAAACAGTCAAGATTAGAGCAACTTAAATCTTACCCCAATTTTGTTTTTTACCCATTTGATATTTGCGATCGCGAACACATCGATAAAATATTTAAAAAACACAAGCCGGAGAGGGTTGTGCATCTTGCAGCGCAAGCTGGGGTGCGCTATTCGTTGAAAAATCCCCATCTTTATGTGCAATCGAATGTAGTTGGTTTTACTCATGTGATTGACGCTTGTAAAACTTACCAAATCGAGCATTTGGTTTATGCTTCAACGAGTTCCGTGTATGGGGCTAACAGTGCGCAACCTTATAACGAAAGCGATGCTGTTACGCATCCTTTGACTATTTATGCGGCAACGAAAAAAGCCAATGAATTAATTGCCCATTCCTATTCGAATTTATATAAATTACCCACCACCGGTTTGCGCTTCTTTACGGTATATGGTCCTTGGGGAAGGCCGGACATGGCATTCTTCTCATTTACGCGTGATATTTTAAATGGCACACCGATCAAAGTTTACAACCATGGACAAATGCAGCGCGATTTTACCTACATTGACGATATCATCATGGGCATTTCACTGGCGGTCGACAAACCTGCAGAGGCAAACCCTTGTTGGAGCGGGCAAGATCCTGATGCAGCCACTAGTTTTGCACCTTATCGCATCTATAATATAGGCCGCGGGTGTCCGGTGAATTTGATGGATTATATTTCAGCTCTTGAGCAAGCTACAGGCAAACATGCAATCAAACAATTCATGCCCATGCAGGAAGGCGATGTTTTATCCACGCATGCTGATACATCCCGCCTGCAAGATGACTTAGGTTACGCGCCCCAAGTTTCCATTCAAGAAGGCATAGAGCGCTTTGTCGCCTGGTATCTGGATTTTTATCGATGAAACCCGATTGTTAGGGCAGCAAGCGAAAACCAGAAAATCTGGCTATCGCTTGTCGAGATATTAACTTAACGCGTATTTAAGGTCGGCTTTTAAATCTTCAATGTATTCGATTCCTACCGAAAGACGAATGAAACCATCTTCTATCCCCAGTTTTTTTCTTGTTTCTGCTGGAATGGAGGCATGCGTCATAATGGCAGGATGTTCAATTAGACTTTCTACCCCACCTAAGCTTTCAGCCAGAGTAAATAAATCACAGCGTGTTAAGAATCGTTTTGCACGCTCAAGGTCGCCATCAATGACCATGGAAATCATGCCTCCAAATCCGCGCATTTGTTCTTTGGCCAAAACATGTTGCGGGTGACTTGTCAAGCCAGGATAGATTACCTTACGGACGCCCGGATGTTGCTCCAGCCAATGGGCCAGGCTATTTGCATTCTCACAATGCCGTTGCATGCGCAAAGAGAGAGTTTTTAAACTTCTGAGGACTAAAAAGCTGTCGAATGGACCAGCAATCGCACCGCATGAATTTTGTAAAAAAGCGAGTTTTTCTGCCAATTCTTGGTTATCACCCACCACGACCACGCCGCTAACTACATCCGAATGGCCATTCAAATATTTAGTGGCTGAATGCACCACCACGTCAAAGCCGAGTTCCAGCGGCCGTTGGATCCATGGGGTTGCAAAAGTATTGTCGACAACCCCGATAAGACGATGACGTTTAGCCAATTCTGCTATTTTGCAAAGGTCAACAAGTTTGAGCATGGGGTTGGAAGGGGTTTCCAGCCAAATCATGCGGGTATTCGGCCTTATTTCTTTTTCAATTAATTCCGGTTGACACATGTCGACGAAGGAAAAGGATAAATTGGAAGTGCGTGTTTTTACTTTGTCAAAAATCCGATAGCTGCCACCGTAAAGATCGTCCATAACCACGACGTGATCGCCGGCATTCAGCACATCGATTACGGTATTAATGGCTGCCATCCCGGATGCAAAAGCAAAACCCCGAGTGCCTGATTCCAGACTTGCAATACAAGCTTCATAAGCATTGCGGGTGGGGTTTTGCGTGCGTGAATACTCATATCCTTGATGTACACCAGGTGCTGTTTGTTTATAGGTCGATGTGGCATAAATAGGCGTCATGACAGCCCCGGTGCTTGCATCTGCAGTTTGCCCAGCATGAATGGAACGTGTATCAAAATGTTTATCCATAACGATCATCCTGTTAACCAAAATTGATAAATTTTTACCTGCAACCATTTTATACTTAAGCGCTTATTAAAAAAGCTTTTTATATAAAAACGTTTTTATGCCGGTCGATTATAATTAAAGAATATAGGGAAATTGCCGTTATTTATAACGGACAGGGTTTTAGGCGAGGGGTTACATGCGCAAGCAAGAAATTGACTATAAGAGAGTTGCATCTGCAGCTGCGCGCATTAAACAAAAAGGTAAGGAGCCTTCCGTTACGGATATTTGTGACGAATTGGGCTTGTTAAGCGTAACACCTGAGCTGATAACTTTTCTGGAACAATGGTATCACAACCAACCCGAGTTTAAACGGAAAAAACAGACACCCCTAACCGAAAACATCAAATTAAACAAACCCATCAAAGAAATCGAGCTTGAAAAATCGTTATCTTTGTTGCGGGCCACGTTGGAATCCACGGCTGATGGCATCATGATGGTAAACGGACAAGGGCAGGTGGTGGATTGGAACCAGAAATTTGTCGATATGTGGCGTATCCCCAGCCATTTAATGGAAGCGGGACCTGAAAAATTGAGTTTTGATTACATTTTAGAGCAATTAATTGAACCTGAAAAAATCATTGCGGATGTGCAATTTCTCTATCAAAACCCCGAGTGGGAAGGAGAATTACCGGAACTGCATTTTAAAGATGGACGCATCTTTGAACGTTATACCCAACCACAGCGTATTGGTGCAGAAATTGTAGGGCGCGTGTACAGTTTCCGCGATGTTACCCAAAAGCGCATTGCAGACGATGAATTAAGGATCCGTGAGCGTGCTATTGAAGCCAGCACCCATGGCATAGCAATCATAGACATCGTAAAACCGAATCAACCCATCATATACATTAACAATGCCTTTGAACGGATTACTGGTTATAGTGAAAGACATATTCTTGGAAAGGATTTAACTGCTTTACATAGTAAAAATACGGATCAGACAAATCAAAAACGCATCGATTTAGCCATTCGGGAAGAACGGGAAGAAACGGTTGAGCTTGAGCTGATGCGTCGTAACGGGGAATTGTTTTGGTGCGAACTGAGTCTTGCTCCGGTAAAAGATTCTTTTAATCAAGTCAAGCATTATGTAGGGATTTTGAATGATGTTACCTTGCGCCGTGAGATGGAAGAGCAATTGCTCCGGCAAGCCACGCACGACGCATTGACTGAACTCCCGAACAGAGTGCTTTTATTAGACAGGGTCGAACAAGCTATTTTGCAGGCAAAAAAGAACAAATCCATATTGGCTTTTCTCTTTTTGGATTTGGACCGTTTTAAAATGACCAATGATACCTTAGGCCATGGGGTAGGAGATAAGTTATTACAAGCAGTGGCAAACCGCTTGTTAATTGCCACCAGTGATTTGGATACAGTAGCCCGTTTTGGAGGCGATGAATTTGTCATCCTTATCCCCGAGCTTCGCAGTATAGAAGAAGGTGAAAAGCTAGCGCAGGAAATTCTTAATTTGCTGGAAAAGCCTTTCAAAGTCGGGCAGCACAGTTTGAAAATTACAGCAAGCATTGGTCTTAGTTTTTTTCCACGTGATGGAATGGATTATGAGTCGTTGATGAAAAATGCCGATTTATCCATGTATCATGCCAAAGATAGCGGCAGGAACACGTATCGCATTTTTGAGCCTGAAATGAACAGGCGTGTTGTCAACCATGTGCAAATCGATAATGCTTTGCGCTATGCATTGCAGAATAAAGAATTTTATCTCGTTTATCAGCCTTTGATGGATTTAAAGCGTGAATGCGTTGTGGGGGTGGAAGCTTTATTAAGGTGGAACAGCAAAGTGCTTGGCCATGTATCTCCGCTCGATTTTATACCGATTGCCGAAGAAAACGGGATGATTCTTGAGATTGGCCCTTGGGTAATCGAGGAAGCTTGTACACAACTGATGCGCTGGCACAATCAAGGTTTGTGGGATTTGACTGTAGCGGTGAATATTTCGGGACGTCAGCTGCACCAGGCGGATCTTCCTGAACAATTAACTAAAATCTTGCATAAAACGAGCTTGCCTGCAAAATTTTTGGAACTTGAGTTGACTGAGAGTCTGCTTGTTGAAAACATCGATCATGCAGTGGAAATTATGTACAAGTTTAAAGATATGGGGGTGAAACTCGCCATCGATGATTTTGGTACAGGTTATTCAAGCTTATCTTATTTAAAACAATTTCCAGTTGATAAATTAAAAATTGATCAATCCTTTATAAAGGAAATGGTGAGCGATGCCAATGATGCCGCGATCGTTAAAGCCATCATCAATCTTGCTCATAGCCTCAATTTGCAAGTATTGGCGGAAGGGGTAGAGAATGAATATCAGAAAAATTTTATTCTGAACCATGGCTGCGATTTTGCGCAAGGCTATTACTTTAAACCACCGAATAAAGCAGAGTTAATTATAGAGTTTCTAAAAAATTATTCTAAGTGTAAATAATTAATTGGCTGCCAAGGACTAAGATATATTGTTACTTAGTATAATTTTCCAAGTATAGATAAGACCACCTTTATTTTTAGAGGACTCCGGGGGATTAGGGGGAATTATGAAAAGTCTAACCATTGTAGGTGCTGGCTTGGCCGGTACTTTATTGGCGCTTTACATGGCCAAACGTGGATATGAGGTAGAAGTATATGAAGCCAGAAATGATATCCGCACCATGCCTGATGATGGCGGCCGTTCTATCAATCTTGCTTTATCCTGCCGAGGAATTACCAGTTTGGCAGTCATGGAACTTATGGATGAAGTCAAGAAGATTATGGTTCCCATGCGTGCTCGGGCTATTCACGAATTGAATAATAAAATTATATACCAGCCATTTGGCCGCAGTGAAAATGAATACATCAATGCTATTTTACGCAGCGAATTGAATAGCTTGCTGCTGAATAAAACTGACACTTATCCCAACATCAAGCTTCATTTCAATATGAAATTAAGTGATCTTTTCTTGCATGAGAAGACATTGTTTTTTCAAGATGCTTCCGGTAATGCACACAAGGTTGCCTATCAGCATTTAATTGGAGCGGATGGTGCGGCATCCATCGTGCGTGAGGCATTAAAAAAAGCCGGAGTTATTGATTCTCGACGAGAATTTTTAAAACATGGATACAAAGAATTGTCGATAAGCCGCACGCATGGCGTGCATATGGCTCGTGAACATTTGCATTTATGGCCTCGGGATTCCTTCATGCTGCTTGGTAACCCCAACTGTGATGATTCAATTACGGGCTCTTTATTTTTACCGCAAGAAGGGGAGTATAGTTTTGCAACACTAAAAGATGAAAAATCGTTACTTGATTTTTTCAAAAGGATCTTTCCCGATGTGGTGGATGCAATGCCAAATTTGGTAGGCGAATTTTTTACTCATCCCACGGGTAATTTAAGTACAGTGCAATGTGCCCCTTGGTATTATCGTGATCACTGTTTGTTAATCGGGGACGCAGCTCATGGCATAGTCCCATTTTTCGGCCAGGGGATGAATTCGGCTTTTGAAGATTGCCGTATTTTTAATGAATTCTTAGAAAAATATGAAGATAATTGGGAAAAAGTGTTGCCGGAATTTTATGCTGCACGCAAGCGGAGTACTGATGCCGTAGCTGCCATGTCCATGGATAATTATCAGGAAATTCAACATAATATTCGTGATGAAAAATTTAACTTAAAAAAACAAGTGGAGCATGAGCTTATGCGCCGCTATCCTGACCGCTATGTTTCAAAACACGTCATGGTCATGTTTTCGAATATCCCATATGAAACGGCTTATGCTTACGGCGAGGTGCAAGCCGCTTTTCTAAATGACCTGTGTAAAGATGCTCATACTATTGATGAAATCGACTGGAAAATGGTTGATAAAGAAATCGCTAAATACGACAAAAAATTGACGGATTTAAAGTTAAAATAGAAAAAATATGGTATCCAGGCAATTTGCATAGCCAAAAAATTGTCGTTTAGTTTGAAAAACAATCACCAAATCTTTTTAAAAACTGCAAAAAGGCCAAATTTTAATTAAATAGACGTTTTATTGGCCTAAATAGTTGGCATGATTTGTGCAAGGAATAAATTGTCTAGTTAATTATGCCTTGGAGGCAATCATGAAAACGATACAATCTTATCTTGAATCCAAACAACAAGAATTTATGGAACATCCTTTTTTTAAAACATTAGGTCAATTGAACAGCTTGGAAGAAATCGGTTATTTTGTACCTGAGCTTACTTTTTGGGCTATGACATTCCAGGATATATTGCGCTTAAACGAAGAACGGGTTACTGATCCCTATTTGAAAAAAGTAGCTCGTCACCACCGTTTGGAAGATTCAGGCCATGAAAAATGGTTTCTGCAGGATAAAAAATATATGGCAAGCATGAGCAAAGATAAATCATGCAACAAGGATAATGTGGCTTGGTTGTATAGCAAAGAGTCACAAATTACTCGCGATGCAGCTTATGCTATTCTTGGTGAGCTTTATAAAATTGACGATGAAATTTTGAATATCGTGTTATTGCTTACTCTGGAATCTTCAGGACATGTATTTTTCGAGAAAGTAGCAAAGCAAGTACAAAAAACGGGTGAAGATAAAAATCTAAAATATTTTTCCAGCTCGCACTTAGAGGTAGAAATGGCACATGCGCTCTTTGAAGATGAAATGGAGAAGAAATTATTCGCTCGGAGCTTGCCGATTAATCTGCGCCGCAAGGCATTAAAATTAATCGACCGTTGTTACGAAGCATTTAACCGTATGTTCGATGGTTTGATTATCGCCTGCAATAATCGTCTGGCACTTGCACAACAAAGGAAACAACAACATGCAGCCAATGCAGTGGAGTATACAGAAGATCAAGCAATGTGAGGAAGAAACCGGGCAAGCGTTGCTTAGCGATAAGTCAACGCTTGCTGTTTTTAATCACGATTTCAGCGGTTTGGTTTCAGGAGAAGCAACCGCTGTTTTTAAACCCCGCAATTTAACTGCATTACAACGATTTTTAAATTTCTCGCATCGGCATAAACTTCCGCTCACCATCCGTGCCAATGGCCTTAGCCAATCAGGACAATCCCTCGCCCCCAAGGGTGCAATAAGCGTTGACATCAGCCAATTAAATCCTGTCGTACAATGGCAAGGTGATGAGCTGACAGCAGGCTGCAGCGCTTCTTTTAACGACATTGCAGTAAAAAGCCTTGAGCGTAACAAGTTGCCGCAGGTGTATCCGTATAATATGAACCTCACCGCAGGGGGCGTTTTATCTGTAGGTGGCATTGGTTCATCGACTTTTAAAAAAGGAGTTGTTAGCGCGCACATTGACGCATTAAATGTAATAACGGCGGCAGGCGAATTATTAGCTTGCAGCCCGCATAATCATAAAGATTTATTCAATGCTGCGCTTGCTGGGGCAGGGTTATTTGGCATCATTTATGATGCCAAAATAAAACTGCGTACTTGCAAGCCGCATGTGACTACTTATACCTTGCTTTACGATGATTACACGTCCTGGATAGCTGATCAATTTCAGCTGAAGTCTTATTGCGATTACCTGGAAGCATTCATTACAGTACAAAATAAAGAGAAAAAGAAATTCACATGCCATACCATCATTGGAATTGAGCACGACAATGAGCCTGTGGATGCCACGTTTCTTAATATGCTACGGCATCGGCAAGTCGCCGAAAGCAGTACCAAAACTCTTTCAGAGTACATGCATCGTCACGATAGGCGTTTGAATTTAATGAAAGAAACAGGGAACTGGCAAGAGCTACACCCCTGGTATGAGTGTTACATTGACAGCAATTTATTAATGGCAAATCTTAATAAGATTCTGGAGATATTGAGTCCTGACTTGGGTGATCTTTATCACATATTCCCAGTAGCGCCGATTAAGCCGCCTTACTTTATGTTGCCCAATCAAGAAAAAATAGTTACGTTTAATGTTTTGACGCCGGGTTTAAAAAAAGAAAATGCAGAGAAAGCTATAAAGAGCATTTTGAAAGTTGATGAAATTTTATTAAGACTGGGAGGTAAACGTTACATTTCCGGCTGGTTTAATGCAACAAAAGATGGGGGATATTGGGCAAGGCATTATGAAGACTACCTGCAAGAAAGACAAAATACAAAGGCTAAGTATGATCCTCACCATATTTTTCGCTCCTGTTTATTCCCGGAGTAAATAATAATATGGTGTTTGCAGATATCAAATCCTGGCTAGCGCGTCCGGCTTTTCCTATTATACTTTGTGCCATTTTAGGGATGTTAATTGTATGGCAAATCATCGCCGGGGTACGCACTTTTTCGGCTATTTATAAGCCTGTGCCAGTTGTTCAGGTTGCCTCAATGCGTAATAACGCGATTACAGAAGCTTCCGCACAAGATGTGCGCGCGTCATTATTTGGCGAGTATGTTCCTGAAAATCTGGATGATGCTCATATAAAACAATCCATGCTAAATTTGACGATTGTAGGAATCATTTTTGCCGAGGATGAACGGCATTCCCAGGTAATTATTCGCACAGCAAGTGGCCAAGAGCAAGTTTATGGCATTGGGGATGCAATACCAGGCGGTGTCATTATTAAGCGTATTACTTCGGAAGGAGTTGTTGTAAGACATGATGGCACTTTGGAGAGTTTAAGTTTACCCAAAAATGAATTAATCTTTGAGCCACCTTCCGAGCCCTTAATTAAGGAATAGACGTATGAATTTCAAAAAAGCCAATGCTGTTATCGGTCGCAGCATGATTATTGCAATATTTACCTTATTTTTATTGAGTCTAAGCGGTTGTTCTATTACGCAAATAAATTTAAGAGAAGGCATCCGCAGTTTTCAGGTCCAGGATTATCGTCAAGCATTCATCAGGCTAAAGCCTGAGGCAGAAAAAGGAAATGCGGATGCACAGTATGCAGTGGGGTATATGTATTATTATGGCCAAGGAGTAGTGGAGGATAGGAAAAGAGCGTTTTACTGGATTAAATGCGCAGCTAAGGCAGGGCAGCCCGATGCAATTTCTGCAATGAAAATCTTGGCCCCCTGACGACAATCTTTTCGTGCAATATGCATATGCACATTGCACGATGCGAAGTTACCTACTAAAAATTATAAAGCGTGGACGATAAGCGATACGATATAAGAGAAATAAATCAGCAATAACAAGCCGCCATGCCAGCGAGTGATTTTGCTTTTTTCCCGGTAATTAAGCCATAAAAGCAAGGCGGTTACTACGAACAATACCGGTATATCCCGCCATAAAATGGCATGGCTAATCGCAGAAGGGTTAATAATACTGGGGAAAGCCATAACGACTAACAATATAAACATGTTTGAGCCCAGGATATTACCTACTGCAATGTCATCCTGTCCTCTAATTGCCGCCACGATGGAAGTTACAGCTTGGGGTAAACTGGTAGCAAACGCTACAACAGTTAAGCCAATGATGAGTTCACTAATCCCGAACAAGGAAGCTAATTCAACAGCACTTTTCACAAGATAACTGGCGCTAAGAGGAAGAAAAATCAGACCAAATATAAGACTCATTATGTGTATTTTTACTGAGCGTTTTGGGTTGATTAATTGTTTAAATTCTCTGGCATAGGCATCGTTTCCCGAACGTTTGGCCAGGATCAGCAAATAGCCTATCAGAGCCACACTGCCCAGTAATAATAAACATCCATCCAAAATGCCCAAGTAGCCATCGATCATCAGCGAATAGATAAACAACATCGATAAAAATAATAAGGGATATTCGCGCCGCAATACCGAAGAACGCAGTTTTAAGGGGCGAATTAAAATCGTTGCCCCAAGAACCAAGCCAATATTGGCAATATTAGAGCCTATGGCATTACCCAGCGCCAAATCATTTTCACCCTCCAGGGCAGCGGCAATCCCCACCATGATTTCAGGCGCTGAGGTTCCCAGGGCGACCAAAGTAAGCCCCACGATTAAGGGTGAAACACGGTAATAATTGGCAATACCCGCCGCACCAATTACCAGATGGTTGGCAGCCCAGATAAGGCCAATAAAACTTAAAATTAAGGTAACAATAATACTCATGGCACTTCCAAATGTGTGGATTTATATCATACGTGATTCTTGTCTTATCTCAATATGGTTAGGGTGTTTTCGTAGGGGGAGCAAAGAGTAATCCTTATATTATTAAGCCAAATTACAATGATGGCTCCAAGAGAATATCGCAGAGCCGTCGTTGGTACCTGGATGGTTCGGTTTTAAATGGGCAACTCCACGATGACTCACATAAGTCGAGCAGATTCAAACCATATTACAACATCCAAACCACAGAAAAGAGCTGAAAACTATCCTTATTTTCAACCTCCCTCTGCTCCAGATATGGTTATTACAAAGATGAAAAGGGTAAACCCGCTTTCAAGCCTAAAGGCCTACTTTAGCTAAGTGCCTGGAACAATGATGCAGCATTCCCTGTGACTAAAGAGGCCGTGTGCAACTATAAACAAAATGATTCATGAGGAAATTGTTAAACTGGAACAGTTATTAAATGAAAATTTGGCTAAATGGTTACAACTCTATGTCGACAGCCCAGAATTCATGGCAAATTATACCATTGAACGCTCTATAAAACTTATTTCAGAAGCAACTTTCTGGTCAGTCAAGCTTGGTTTAGAGCCGTATTTAGCTACTAGGAGTTATGCAGAGATTAGAGATTTTAAGCCAGTATTGGAAAGCATCTCAAAACTAACAGAATATGGAAAATTACTTGCAGTGGTTGTGGATCATTAGCAAAACCCGTTATGCTATGAAGTTCCTTATGCTCTAGGGCAAGCGGCTTTTGGTGTTTATATGCATAACAAATTCATATGAAAAAAATGAAAGCAGAAGAATCTATATATGAGCAGGGCGAGCAACTATCTTCTCTGAAATTTTAACTATAAAAAATCTTCCAAGCTATTAAACATTTCCTTTCGAGAATAAACTCTCAAATTGTATAATTTAGACTCTACACCAATTACAGAGTCCATGTTAAGGTGTGCTGCGATCGAATAGAGGCGTTTAGGTGAATAGATGAGTAGGTGCGGGGTAGAAGTAACTATATTTAATGCATAAAGTTCCGCCCGCTTGTGCTTTAGCATATTAACAACCGCAATTGATATAACCCGCTAACCTTTCGTAAAATCAATATAAGCAAGCTGCGAGCTGTTTAACAACTAACGCGTTTTCACCTCGATTACTCATACTGCCAAAAGTTTACTTTCCTCGATCTCACATTCGTTACTTATTTGCCCTATATTTAATTTAAAGAATGAGTGTATGCTTTTAGCGCTCGCAGATTTATTACTGAATACTTGAAATTTAAATTTTGACTCACTTGATAAGCTTTCGACTGTTATTTCATGGTTCTCAGGGCTATAAGTAGCATATAAATCTTCAATGGTACAATTTGTTTGTTCTAAGTACCCTTCCAGAGTTAATAATTTGTTTGTTAAAGTCTCTATACCGTCTAGGGCAAGAACCTGTTGATGATCCAACCTTGAAATCACACTTGAAATAAGATGCGCTGCGACGATGATAGGAATTAGCAATAACGTAAGAACTAGGGAGACGAGATTTATAACCGATATTAATCCTATTGTGAGCAATGCTAAAGGGAAAAAAGCGAGATTCGTCGGAATAGAATCGATTTCGCTAAGAATATCCGTCATCTTAATCATGATTGGGGTGATAAAAAGCGTGCACCAATCGATTAATCCTACATGTCTCGTATTTTTTCGTGTGTCTCCAGCAAATACAGTACCCACATCGGAAATTTTTTGTATTAGGCTCGTTCTAAGAAATCTAGAAAATGGATATTGTTTACTTTCTATTAAATGTGAAAAAGGTGAAAAAAATTCAAAATATGTGGTCATATATTATATATTTGTGCAAAATTTAATCATTTTATCCGGATTTTAATAATGTGTCAACAAGCTCATCATTGCTTATTCAAACGAATAAATCGCTACTTTTGATCCACCCTACGAAGTTAAAATTAAAAAAATATATTTAATGGGGTATCACATGCCCTATTAAGCATGCAAGCAACCAACGCGTCATGGCAATCCTCTAATCCTTATTTTTGTAGAATTCCTGGTTAGCAAAAGGCCAGATCATCTTTTAGGAGGATGTTCTTGGAAATTTGAAGCTCCATTGAACAGTTATATTTGGGTACAATTGCTAAGGATGCAGAAAAATGTACAGACAATAACGAATGTAAAACATTCGAGTTTTGTGGAATGAGTTATAATTCCTCGACATCCCCGGGTGAAAAATTACCATGCATTGCGGAAAAGCACTGGTATTTTGCACAGCGAATGCGATTTGTGCTGATCTTGAAAATAATACAAACGAGTTTCCATGCACCACTCCAGTACAGTACTGATTTGTGGGATTGCAGTAAGGGAGATTTGGCTCAATCCTGTTATAATGTCTCAGCTTCAACTTGTTGCGGGTGCGTGAATTGGAATACAGTTTCGGGGGTAATTGTTCTTTATCCGCTTACTTCTCTTTGTATAGGCACTAATCCTATCTGGCAGGCAAATTCTCAAAATCGGATTGAGTGGTTAAAGCGCGGCTGTCCGCTTATCCTTATTCCTATGATGACAAGCCTAGCACCTTTACGATGCTTGGGTGATGAAATAAGTAATCTTAATCGGTAAGATAACTATTGGCTTATTTTTTAAAGTATTATTTGGCGATAATCATCTCTATTGGCGATGAGATGTCTACCGCCTAAACTAATAGCCGTAAATTTGGCCTTCTGAGTAAATTGCCACACACGATAACAATTACATACCGCAAGAAGGAGTACGACTGAACCCTTGGATTAATCGTTCATTTTCTTCTATCTCTTGGTTCATGGAGGCAATAAATTGATCAATTTTACTCTCATTTCCGCTTTTTTGATTATGTGAATTATTTTGCTTGGAAAAAATTTCCTCTGAGACGAAGTGACAAAAACGACTGGTTGCTTCTGAAAATATTTTTTGATTTCTCCAAATCTTGTTCTGTCAGCTGGGGTTGGTTTGGGAAGGCTTTCTCCGGATTATTTCTATAAATCCTTCGCCAGTTATACAGATTATTTTCTGCCACTCCTAGCTCTCTCGCTACTTGTCTTAATGGCTTATTACTTTGCTCTAGAAAATGAACCTCCCCGTGGCAAGCCACGGGGTATCAGAGGAGGCGTAACTGCTTCGTTTCCGACTCCTTACCCTGATTTTTTACATAACGCTCAACCACCTTCCAGTCCCCGCGTTCACCTACCGTCGAAACGTAATATCCATCAGACCAAAACTCCCCACCCCACAGTTCTTTCTTTAGTAATGGATACTGCTTAAATAACTCACGTGCAGTGATACTTTTAAATTTCCTCACAACTTCACCAATGCTGTATTTTGGATGAAATGAGCAAAGAATATGAATGTGATTTTTATCGCAGCCCAGTTGCTCAAAGTCGATCTCATATCGCTCACCTATCTCAACCGCAATAGATTTTATGGCTGATGTGATCTCGTCGCTCAACAATGACTTCCGATATTTCACGGGAAATACAATATGATAATGCGTCTGGTACACGCAGTGGCTTGCCCGTTTGAGGGTCATACGCAATAGTTTGACTCGAAAACCTATGGTTTTCAAACTTTCCTATTAAGGAACCGCGGCAAGCCGCGGGGAATACTAGTTCAATTGCTTTAACTTTGAACTCTTTTGTGTAGATACTTCTGACCATTGCTACTCCTTGTTGATGAGATTATATCTCTTAAACAAGGTGTACGGCTAATCGAGGAGGGATCAGTTACTGGTGCTGACAGTCAAGGTAGAGCGGTGAGTGGCCATCTAGATAACGGTCCTATTATTTATCCTTCTAAACCAAAAGAATCATTAAATGTTGCTTCAAATGGAAAAAAGAATAAATCAACTCTAGCAAAATAATCTTACAGCAGAATTAAATATTTGCGTTCGTGAGGGTTTAAATTAGAATATTTAAATTCTCACAAAATTTTCTTAGTGATCTTTCATTCGGCTAAAAAATTAGGATCAAACCTCTGACCTAGATAGTTTTATGCTCATTCAAAATAGAAATGATAATTTTTTGTCGTTTCTTACTTAACAAATTATAACCTTTAATGAGATCAGCCAATCATCAGAATCAGCATAAAAATAAGCGACAGGAAGTCGGAGTACCTCGGTAATCCCCCAACAAATTAACTGGTGTCAAAAAGTAGAATTTTCTCATAATCCAGGTCAGAGGAGATTCTGCATGAAAAGATCGAAATTCACAGACAGTCAAATATTGTCGATATTAAAACAGGCTGAAAATGGAAGTCCTGTCACAGAACTTTGCCGTGAACATGTCATCAGCACCGCCACATTTTACAAATGGCGCGCTAAATTTGCTGGGATGGATGCGTCCATGATGTCGCGTTTAAAAGAGCTGGAAGATAAAAACAGACGTCTGAAAAAGATGTACGCGGAAGAACGGCTGAAAGCAGAGAGACTCAAAGAGGCCATCGAAAAAAAGTGATAACACCGTCGCGCCGGAGGGAGATGGCGCAAAAGGCGGATAAGGATAAGCCCATTTCTATACGATTGTCCTGTTCGGAATCAGTGAAACCTGTTACCGCTATCAGCCTAAATGGTAATCCCCCCATTTTTAACTGACGTTAAAAATGGGGGGATTACCCTAACAGAATTTCATGAATCAGGGAGTTCAAATCGTCGTACCGTTTAGATTGAAGGATAATGGCTGTTTCCATGTTTCATCTTTTTCTTCGTCTTGCGTCATAACGATTATTGAACGACCATCAGTAAGAGTTGTTGTAATATGCCCAGCTCCTTTTAAATCGTTAGCAAATAATACATCACCAGGTCTAAATACACGCTTTTCTCCACCACTAGCCTCAACTTCTACCTCACCTTCTAAGTAAATAATAAATTGAGGCTGAGGTGCATTATGCCAATCAAATCTATTGCCAGCTTTAAATATTCTAAATTTCATGCCAGCAGCTGGAAATTTTTTTGAATATGAACCTAAGGGTTCTTCACTTCCTATGCCTGGATCTTCGTCTTTAAAATAAGACTTATTATCTGGACCTGAAAAAAGAGTCACAAATTTATTCATTTATATCCTGAATTTTGTTGCTTTAACTCCGTTACCTGTAATAGAACCGCCAGTAGTTTATCTTTAATTTTTATAAATAATTAATTTTTTAGAAGTTAAAGAATGTTAAGGAGCCTCACCAAACTCTCGATAATAACAAATTGGTTAACAGTAAATACCATTTGGCTTATTATCTAACCCTATTCAAATAAATTTTAATCGTAAAAGCTAAAAGCACCTAAACAAATTGCCTGGTGATTAATTCCCTCCGTGCTTTGGCTGATATTTGCTGCTTATTTCAAGGTAATTATTGCATTAAAGAATTAAAGGGATGAACATGGATATCCTAATTGCAGGGGCTTCTGGGTTAATTGGTACGGCACTCGTCAATCATTTGTCAAAAAATCACAATATTACCGTGCTGGGCCGCAGCCTGGATAAATTAGAGCATATATTTTCAAACGATATTAATAAATTAATTTGGAAAAACTTAAATAATCACGATGCTACCCAATACGACCTCGTTGTCAATTTATCAGGCTCTAATATTGGAGCTAAACGGTGGAACCCAACTGTAAAAAAAGAACTCGTTGAATCGCGTACTTTAACTAACCAGCAACTTATTGCATGGTTAATCAACCATCATGCCAAACCTCGTTTTTATTGTGCCAATGCGATTGGAATTTATGGGGCACAAAAATACGGTCTGGAGTCCTTTGATGAGGAGACTCTTCTCCCATCATCTTCTGACAATTTTTTACAACATATAGGACTTCTTTGGGAACAATCTCTTGGGACTGCTGTTGAGGCAGGCATCCCAGTAACGACCCTACGATTTGGCGTTGTGTTAAAGCAAGGGGCAGGGATGCTTAAAAAATTAGAGCTGCCATTTCGTTTAGGCTTAGGGAGCGTTGTAGGGAATGGTGAGCAAATGCTATCGTGGATTCATTACACGGATTTGGTTAATGCAATTGATTTTCTGATTGAGCATCCAGATGTAACCGGTGCGGTCAATATGACTGCGCCCTATCCCATAGCACAAAAAGAATTTGCGAAAGCACTTGCAAGAGTACTTAAAAGACCGCTACTCATTAGAATGCCGGATTGGCTTATTCAGGCTTTGTTCGGTGAAATGGGCGAGTATTTATTACTCAGAGGACAAAAAGTCATCCCTAAACGCCTAACCGAGCTTAAATTTAAATTCACATACCCAACCGTAGATATGGCACTTGATGAAGAATATAAAATCTAGGGATAACAAAATAAGATAAAAGGCGTTATGCACCATATGGACGATGCTATGCGCCAATATTTGCCCAATTCTTTATTAGCGGTAATTTGTCCAGGAGTAGGCAAGCGTACATTCCTGCTTGCAAATCTTTCAATTAAGACTCTCTTTTTGGCGGCTTATTAGCTTATAAAAAAGATTAATCATTTCCATTTGTTCTATATTTTTTGCTTCTGTCTCCAAAAGCGTGGGACTGTAAACTACAATTGCCAAGCACTTGGCTCGAGAAATTGCAACGTTTATGCGATTTTTATTAAATAAAAAAGTGACTCCTCGTGGAGATTCGTTTGCATTGCTTGCACACATGCTTAAAAAAACGATAGGCGCTTCTTGTCCCTGAAATTTATCTACACTCCCTACTTTGGCTTGTGGACCCAGGGATTGCTGTAATTTATTGACCTGGTGGTTATAGGGAGCCACAAATAACATGTCATCCCAAGTAATGCATCGTTTGACAGCATTATCCGTGTATTCCCTGTTTATTAATTCATGAGCTAGAAAGTGAATCTGCGCAACTTCCTCATCGCTCGCCTGCAGATTTCCATCATGCATTACCGGAACCGCAATTATTCCAGCGTCTACATTTAATATACCCTGGTAATTAGCAGGCACTTTGATGCAGCGTTTGGCATTTCCAGGCGCTGCTTCCAACTTACTTTCGTAAATGGCTTCGCTGATAAATTCATTAATCTTAGGGTGCATGCGATAAGTAGTACCTAGAAAGATCCCACGATTTTCAGGAATTGCAGGCGTATGGTATAAAAGATAATCAAGAATAGAATAGCCGCTTTCTTCTGGGTGACTACCTTGGCACGGTTGCGCCAATTGCATTTGATCACCCATTAAAATAATGTTTTTAGTAGACTGGCTCATTGCAATAAAATTGGCCACACTTACCTGCCCTGCTTCATCAATAAAAAGATAATCAAAAGCATCTGCTAATTCAATTCTCGAAAAACCCCATGCCGTTGTACCAATAACGCATGCAGGTTGTATGTGTTCAGTAATTTCCTTATTTTCAATAACTTCTATTGAGAGTTCTTGTACCTTTTCATCTTTATCACCCGCACAGGCAAAGTACCCCTTTATACTGTTCTCCAAACAATACTCCACGGTACAACACAATAAATGATTGATAGCTTTGTGGCTGTTTGAAGTAATGCCTACTTTTTTTCCTAATCGAACTAACTCAGCAATAATGTGTTTTGCGGTATAGGTTTTACCTGACCCCGGCGGGCCTTGTATGGGAAGATAACTATTGTCTAAATTTTTTACTACCTCAATGATTTCTTCTAGCCGCTCTTTAGGATCATGACTAGGAGCAATAGCATAACCTTTAATGAGGTTTCTAATCCTAGGAAAATCGCGTTTTAAAAAATCATAAATTGCGCTGTTATGTAAGTCTTTTTTTTCAAATCGAAGCGCTTGTCTGTAAATGGCTTGCGGAATAGGGTCTGGATTGACATACTCATCCGGGATTAATGTAATAGGCTCCCTAATTTCTTCCTTCATTTTCAAAGCGATTAAACCTTCCTTTAAATTACTCCCTTCTTTATATAAAGTTACTTTCAAGTTTTTACCATCTTCCGTTTCTTTACCCAGAACTCTGTAGTGTTCGGCTTTCCCTTTAAACTCTTGATTGGCGTCAAATACATATTCAAAAACATACAAACGTGAACGTTTGCTAGGCAAATAGGGTTCGGTTTCGGTACGTTTACAAAAAGCCAGACAATCGATATCGTCAAAAAGCTCTTCTTCACTTTTATCCAAGCGATCAAAAACCTTCCAAGAGGCAGGTTTAGTTTCCCGACGGTGGAACTCAAGGCACCAGGCAAAAAGTCTTGCCATAGCGGCTTCTTCAATTTCCTTACTGAGGTACAAATCTTCTGATTTTTTTAATAGGCGGTTTCTCAAAGCAATTACAGCAGCAGCTTCTTCTTTAGCTTCAAGTTCCACTATTTCGGTTTTACCCAGATATGAAATGCCTGCTTCTTTTTGTCTTTCTCTTAACCATCCTGCCAATTCTTGGGTCGAATTACAATCATCTATATTGTAGTCACGAATTGATTTGAGAATTTGCGATGTTTGCCAATTTTCCCCGTCTGGGTTCTCGCGCCAATGTTCGTAAACCGCTACAGAATCGCTTCCACTAGCTACCTTTGTTTCACGTTGAGCGCGGTAAATGTGTTCAACATTCTTGATAGAGTAGCGAGGCTCTCCAATGAGTAGAGCTGTTTTCACGATTTTATACAAATCAACAAAGACTTCGTTACGCAATAACTGATCTATTTCATGTTCACAGACTCCATAACGTCCCATCAGGCGACGGCAAACACTTACTTCATAAGGCCCGTAATGATAGATATGCATGCCGGGATCATTTAACCAACGTTGATAAACCCAATGAATAAATTTCTCACAGCTCTTTTTTTCATCTTCTGGATGGTGCGCCCAAAGATCTTTATATTGGCGAGCCCCATGCTCATCAATGTAGGTAGCACCCCACAGATACTCTAATCCCCCTTCAAATAATGGGTCGCCTTCAATATCAAAAAAAACATCGTTAAGAGAGGACGGTGGCAAAAGAGCAAGCCCGGTTTTGCTCCCTTCTTCATGAGATAGAATTTGATAGAGGGGTATTATTTTGTCCTGACTTTCACGTTGAATCCTTGCTTGGGCAATGAGCTTTTGCAATACATCCTGGCTTATACCTCTTATTGGTTTGTCTTCTGCTGCTATTAATTCTTTAGTGGTGGTTATGCCATTTTTATATAATTTTTTTATTTGCGTACGTTTTATATTCGCAACTAAAGTTAAATGGTCTAATTTTTTTTGCAATTTTTTAGCATAATTGCTCCATTTCCCATAGCTGGAAGAAGTAAGAAGGTCAGGCCTTTTGTGAACATCAAACTCGGTATGAAATTGTAGGAATCGTCTTTTGTTAATTAGATAGTAGTAAAAATAATCATTAGTTCGCAGGTGTAGTTCTTCGCCCGTACCTATAGAGACCACGATATTATCAGGTTTTCTGCCTTGAATTTGCGCTAGCATTTCCGCGTAACAGCAAAGCTGTACGATAAATGATACTTTAACCCTGCGTGCAAGTTTGGTATCCCAAACTTCATAATAAAAGTCACCCAGCTTACTCTTACCTTCTTTCTTAATCAAAAAATCAGCCCGGCCTTTAAAGGGTAATATTGCCAAGGGTGCCTGATATATTACATCAGCGCCTGAATACATGGCTTTAATTGCATCCTCTACCGTG
Organism: Legionella sp. 27cVA30; assembly: GCF_024160945.1. Lineage (NCBI taxonomy): Bacteria > Pseudomonadati > Pseudomonadota > Gammaproteobacteria > Legionellales > Legionellaceae > Legionella > Legionella sp. 27cVA30. The sequence continues at coordinate 1,066,015 of NZ_JAMYXK010000001.1, read as the reverse complement.
TGATTGGCAGTCAATCTGACTATATTAAATCCCTGCTCTTCAAACAGTAGCAATTTTTCAAGCTCATGTGTTTCACCTTCTTTTTTTAATACTGCCAGAAGGGGATCATCTTCATCAGGATTTGGGGCTAATTCAGGATTAGTGATTAGCAAATGCTCCAGCCAAGAGGCAAATGGACTTTGAATGAACAAAGTCAGATCAGAGGGAGAGAAAATGATGCTTCCTGTTTCGTGATACATTTCAAAACACCCAAAAGAGCAAATAAATTTAATTATGCTCTGCTCTACGGGAAAGAAAAGCGGAACTGTTATATTCTGGGAATTAACTGTGCAGGTGACTCTTCATTTGGGGTAATAAAGTGCAATTAAAATCTGCCCTAAATTGCACTAATAAACCTAAAACTTTAGATGCATTTTGATGAGAAAATAAATGATGGATTGCCTCCAACACAGCCGGAAAAGTCCCTTTTGGTTGTGGGTTGCTAATTGAGGAAAAAATTATTATTTAGATCTCTTTACCAGTGCTTGTCAATAAACCGACAATTACAAAATCAAATATAAATTACTGCTTTAGCAGTAATTTAGTTTTTTTAAGCTATTTAAATACCTGATTTCTTCAAAAAATATAATTAATTACCGCCATAACAGTAAAATAACCTCGATTTTAACTATAAAATAACTTTTTTCCCTTTAATTTCACTGTTATTACTGCTATAACAGTAATAAATGTATTTTAGGATGTAAAATGGCTCCCGGTGAGATCGCAAAGATGATCTATTATTACCGCAAACAAAGTGGGTTATCGCAACGAGAACTCGCCAAACTGGCTGGTGTAGGCAAAACCGTTATATTCGATGTTGAAAAAGGTAAAGAAACCATACAATTAAATACATTATTAAAAATACTCGATGTTTTGAATATCCGCGTAAAATTTGAAACGCCTTTTCCAGCACCAACGGATAATAATATATGAGAAAAGCAAGCGTATTGGTTAATGGGGTTAAGGCTGGGATATTAAAAGAATTAAACGGTGGGAAATATCAATTTATTTATTTTGATGATTATCACGGAGCACCAGTTTCTCTTACCATGCCATTAACAAACACGGTTTACGATTTCGATAAATTTCCTCCATTCTTTGAAGGCTTATTACCAGAGGGTATTCTGCTTGAAGCGCTATTACGAAAATATAAAATCGATAGAAATGATTACTTTGGTCAATTGATAACAGTTGGCCATGACGTCATAGGCTCAGTGACTATTGAGGAAGTAGAATGAAACGCTGTCTTATTACCTATGACATCATAAGCGATCAGGAAAACTATTCACAACGTGGATTACGCTTGCTTTCGCCTCAATTAAAAAAACTTAATCCATTAGAATTAAGTGCTGGGGAACAAAGGCAAGAAGCACTCGATCGTGTAGGAAAAATGTCAATTCAAGGTGTACAAAAGAAATTAAGTGCACAATTAAAAGTCAAGGCAGGTTGTTTTGAAATCGTTGATCAAAATGGTCATTATATTTTAAAACCACAAAGTGAAATTTATGCAGAATTGCCAGAAAATGAAGCCATTACTATGTCCCTTGCAAAAACCGTTGGCCTTGAAGTGCCAGTCCATGGTTTAGTGTATTCCAAAGACAACAGTATGACTTACTTCATTAAACGATTTGACCGCATCGGCCATAATAAAAAATTAGCAGTAGAAGATTTTGCACAGCTATCAGGCGAAGATCGCCATACAAAATACAAAAGCTCTATGGAAAAAGTGATCGTTGTAATAAAAGAATTTTGCACCTTCCCGAAGATTGAATTCGTGAAATTATTCAAATTAACTCTATTTAACTTCTTAATCGGCAATGAAGACATGCATTTAAAAAATTTTTCCCTGATTACAAAGGATAAAAAAATTTCTCTATCACCTGCATATGACTTACTTAACTCAACTATTGTCCAAAAAAAACCAAAAGAAGAAATAGCTTTGCCTTTAAGAGGCAGAAAAAATAATTTAACGAAACATGATTTTTTTAAATATTTTGCCGTTGAACAACTCGCATTAAACCCCAAAATTATTGATGAAATCTTACATGAATTCAGGCAAGCAATACCGCGGTGGCGCCAACTGATTGGTTTCAGCTATTTATCTCGACCAATGCAAGAAAAATATCTTCAATTGTTACATGAACGTTGCACGCGATTAGATTTTAATTAGGCTAGCCCGGCTGTGGCCATTCTGTATGGCACAGGTAATAACTTGCTGAGAAATGTCCTCTACTCCTCCCCCTGATGATTCTTTCTAATATTCTGGATCGCATCGCTAAAAGATGCTGCCAATATGCCAGTAGGCATGGCAATTACACCAATCCCTGTAATGGCGGTAATTGCACCGAATAATTTGCCTAAAGGCGTAACAGGATAAACATCACCATAACCGACGGTGGTCAGTGTCGCGATCGCCCACCACATCGCTCTCGGTATACTTCCAAAATGCTCTGGCTGTATCCCTCCTTCAATGATGTATAAAATTGAGGAAGATAAAACCAATGCAAATAATCCTATAGCGAAACTGATTATCAACTCAAACCGCCTCAGGTAAACAGCATGGGCTATATTTTGCATGGCAACGGTATAGCGCCCTAACTTTGCAATTCTTAAGATACGAAACAACCTCGCTAATCTTAGGATAAATCCCTCAGTGCCCACGATGGTAAGAAAAATTAATAATACCGTTAAAAGATCTAAAATAGCTGCTGGAGATAACATATAGGCTAATCGGGTTTTATATTTGGGGTTTTCTATACTCACCCAAACCCGTGCCAAGTATTCAATTGTAAAAAAGAAGGTAAATACCCATTCGGAATCTAAAAATATCCACTCATGGCCTTGGTAAACTGAAGGTTCCGTTTCAATGATAGCCAGTAACAGCGAACAAATGATAATAGAGACAATTAGCTTATTAACGGCAGATAAGCCTGGCGCTAGCCTTAAGGCCGGATCTAGCCATACTGCAACTTGCCGTCTTAGGGACATGCGTTCATCCTGAAATAAATAAGTTTTAACATAATAAATTACACTGGCAAAGTTTGAATCTACAAGAAAAGCCTAAAGGAATAAATACAGCATCATATTAACTACCGTGCGGCTCACCTATTATAAATTCAACATTTCCACGGCTAGAATAAATATAATGCATGCCCCGATGAGATTAAAAATTGCTGATAAGCGTTTTGGTATCTTATTGGCTATGCGCATGCCAACTATGGTTGATGCAAATGCCCATCCGCCTATGGAAATTAAATAAGGCCATAGTGGTTTGTTAGAAATTCCCAAACTCACTCCTACAGCAAGTGCATCCAAACTGGTTGCAACTGCAACGATTAACAGTTTGATAAAGCCATGGAATTTAATAGTGGGAATGTCGCTGTGTCTGTTTTTCCATTCGATAAAACCTTCGTAAACCATGTGGAGGGAAACCATCAGCAATAATAGAAACGCAATCCAATGATCAATAGTGCTAAATTGGGAAATAATTTTCCCACCCGTAATGGCTCCTACAAAAGTAGCAATTAACTCTGCCCCTCCTGATAAAGCAGCAAATTTAAAGGCATCTCTTGTTTTATGAGGCTTAAGCCCCATGGCTATGGCGGCTGAGAAGGAATCTGCACTTAAGACCAACCCCAATAAAATGGGTTCAACAATGCTCATTTTAAAATAATAAAAAATATATCGAACGATATTCTAACTAATCCCTCATAAAAACTATATTTGTTTAATGTCTGTCTTTTACCATCCGCTGTGAATTCATACTTGCAGGCTACCATAAAGCAACAAAAAGATATTTATCACGCAAATAAGTCATTTTATATTCAAAATGGTCAAACAATGAAACATATGCTATATCTAAAACTATAATAATTTTTTCCAAAGCCAATATGCCTATTCCTTATTTACAGCGTAATGGGGTAAAAATTGCTCCCTTCAAAAACCCTGAAATAGAACCATATGGTGCTTTTGCCAATACTACGGAACCCGGGGAACATCCTATTGATCAAACGGTTATACTGGGTGGAAAAAATACAACGCTGCATTGGCCATCCTCAGAACATGCCTTCCATGCGCAAAAAATCATTTATTTAAAAGAGCAGTTAGGCCAAAATCATCCGGCACAAGCCACTCTGACGAAGATGGTGAAAGAGATTGAATCTACCAATAAAGTCTTTATGCCGCGCGACGATTATGACCCTTTGGTAAGAGCTTATTTACCCGAACTCCGTAAACACGGTCTTAATGTGTCCGATAAACAAAGTTTCGATAAACTTTGCGGCGCTGATTATCATGCAGTCCATAATCCAAACGGCGAGAGAAAAACACTTGATTTTATGAGAACGGTGGTGCAACTGAAGCTGGCTCAAAACCCTGAATTGCGTGAAAAAGCAATTGAGTGTGCGAAAAATGGAATTATGCCGGTAGAAGTGAGCCGCTATGATGTAAATTGGGCTTCCGGGGATAACGGTAAAGGACAAAATATGTTAGGTGTTATTATCTTGGAAGAAGGAAATAAACTACTTGCCCAGCAAGGTGGTACGCCTGCAATCCCAAACCCGGCCCAAGCTTATCGCTCTATTCAGCAAAACCAGGACTTATCTCACAATGCCTTGGCTCCCTTGCTTTCACCTACGAGTAAAAATTGGGTTATTCCAAATGCAATGCCGTCGATGTCCGAGCTCCCGTCCAATAGATTTCATGCTTTTGAATTTGATGAAGTTGTTAAAAATCTCCCTTCCAGAGTTGAGCTTGAAACTACACTCAGGAAGGGAAAGGTACCTTTACTGGATAGAGAACACACTATTCTGGATGCGTATATACGCAGTAATTCAAATCAGTATAAAAATGAAGCTGCTGAAATTATCCCGCAATACGCCGTAAAAAACGTCATGAATGATTTTAATACCCAGGTGAATGTTAAAGCAGTAGAGAACAGCCGCGCTGGTACGCAAGGCCATGATAATCATGCAATCAAGGTTACTTTTGCTTCACAAAAAGAAGCAGAAGCTTTTTGTCAAAAATTACATAAGGAACATGGAATTCACAGCCACACTTTTGGGGCTGGGGTGAGTAAAACTGCGCAAAACGGCTCAGTTTATTTAACCAAGCAAGACTTGGAAAAACTGACTCAGGATTCCAAACTTTGCAAACAATCAGGGGCAGGAGCACTGGTATACGAAAGCCACGTTAAAGCCTATCAGCAACATGACCAGCAAAATCTTAAAGAGGCTGTGCCCTCCCTGCAATCCATGCGCCCAAGCTAAAGAAGCTTTAGTGTTTTTAAAATGAAAACGGCTCTATCTTCAACTGACATTTTTGGCACCTCCACCAACTCATACTGCCAATGAGCATAAGCCTCTCTTAGAGCTCGATAAGTTTCTAAACTTTCAGCAAAATCCTGCTGGCGCTCTGCATCATTTTCATAAATATCCCACCAGGGAGGAAAAATAAAAACGGTTTTATTATATCTAAATTGAGATATGGCTTCATTGACGATGAGATCTTCTTTCTTGCAGAAAGCCTTAGCATAAGCATATAAATCCGGGATGCCGCGATCAAAAAATACAGCAGTTTCTTCGTCTTGCATCTTTTGAAAATCCCGAATGGCATGCGTGAGCATTAAAGCAAGAAATGCATCGCGGTCACCCGTATGCAGGGCATTACCACCTATTACCTGCTGATCCTTGATAATAGAACGTGCTGCTTCCGCAGTGATCTTAAATTGATGCTGCCCTAATTGATCCAAGACAGAAGTTTTGCCAGAACCCGGACCGCCAGTAAGAATAAAAAAATTGGATTTTAAAATGGGTTTAACCATATTGAACTTTTACTCCTTACAAGTTATGTAAACAAATATGCCGCAATGCGCCTCTAGTTAAATTCGAACTTTGCAAATCATCACCGTATACTTAATTACAATGATGCAGCTGCAAAATATGTCTTTGCATGCTGCCTTACCAACCTCATAACATAAGATGCTGATTTATATGAATAATTATGAAAATTTAATAAAAAACTTATGTCCCTACAAAAAAATAGAACTCAATAATGAGAAAAATCTGCAATTTTTTCTAAACAAACACAGTACTAAAGAAGGCACGTGGGGTTATTTGGAATTAAAAAAAGGCGAGGTTGATTTTATTTTTTTGGATGGGAATGGTAAGGAACTATCGCGCCGCTCTTTGCATGAAGCACACCCCACGCTGCTTGTGCCACCTGCATGCTGGCACAAGCTTCTTCCGAAAGGCCCTGAATTGGATGCAACGCTTACGTTTTACTGTCAACCGCATCGATACTTCGAAAAAAAATACGGACTAGCTCCTCTTCATCATGATTTAAGATATGTACAGCAAACCTATCTGCAAAATAAAAAACAAATGACGATTTTGGATGTTGGGTGCGGTTCTGGGCGCAACCCTTTGTATTTTGCAATGGCAGGACACCACGTCACCGGCCTTGATAACAATAAACATGCTATACAAAATATCCAGTCTATTGCTGAAAAAGAACAATTATCAGCTATAAAGCTCAAACTTCATGATTTAAATTTCCCTCTTCCAAGTCTTGATGCAGTGTTTGATTTTATTTACTGCACAGTGACCTTGCAATTTTTAGATAAAACACGCATTAAGCCATTACTAACGCAACTGCAACAATATACGGCAGCGGGCGGGATGAATTTTTTCGTTTTTCCAGTGCAGGCAGAGCCCTATTCATACCCACATAGCTTTACCTACCTGCCGGAGCCAAAAGAGCTATATCATTTTTATCAAGATAGCGGTTGGTCCATTCTTGAATATCATGAAAAACCAGGACAATTGCATAAACTGGATGCAACCGGCAAACCAAAACAAGGGATGTTTGCCCTGCTGCTTGCACAGAAACATTTAGCAATTTAAATCATTTCGAGTCTATCATGAAAAAAAATCATAAGAACATTCAATTATACAGGGTCTATGAGCCACCTGCTGCAAAGCACGGACTATGGCTATTAGTAGACAGATTATGGCCACGCGGATTGAAAAAAAACGAGCTTTCTTTCGATGACTGGATAAAAGATATCGCCCCCAGCCCTAAACTTAGAAAATGGTTTAATCATGATCCCGCCAAGTGGGAAGAATTTGCAAAACACTACATCGATGAACTCAAAAAAAAGCCTGAATTGCTGGAAAGTATTTTGAAACAAGCAGGCAACTCGGAAATCTCACTATTTTATGCTGCAAAAGATACGCAATATAATCATGCACAAGTACTTAAAGCAGTTCTTGCATCCTGGCCCAAGTGGCCTGAAATAACACAGGCACCTGCTCCTTCACAGCAGTGAAGAGGAGTGCACGCAGCGCCATTTGATTATTCAAAAATATCCGCAAGCCAGTATTTTCGAGCACGTGTTGCTTTACTTGACTGATCCTATAAATACACGGGTTTATATCTGCGGCCCTAAAGAAACTACCAACAAATTAAAAACAAAGACATTCTTGCTGGCGTTTCATCGGCAAAGATATATAGCGATTCGTTTTTATAATATATCGGCAGAAATGTTTGCCAAAAATAGGCAACCGCCTATAAATTATAAAAAAGAAACAATGGGAAGAAAGATATGGATATCCTGGGTTTAATCAAGCAAAGACGCGCCGTACGTGCGTATTCTGGAAAAAAAGTGCATGAAAAAGATATAGAAAGTATCCTTAAAGCCGGTCAATATGCACCAAGCCCTTTAAATTCGCAGCCTTGGCATTTTACCCTGATCAAAAATAGGGAAAATCTGCGTGCGTTAGCTGAGAAAACCCGCCACGCCTCCTTTCTTAGCCATGCACAACTTTTAATACTGGTCACAGTCGATACAGAAATTAATATTGATCCATGGTTAAAACAACATAACCAGCATATTTACAGCGCTGCTGCAGCCATGCAGAACATGTGGCTAGCAGCGCAAGCTCTTGGGATCGGCTGTTGCTGGGTAACTCTTGATGATGTTTTTACCCGTGAGCGCATAGCACTTCCCAAAGAACACGCTCTTATTGGTGGACTGGCTTTGGGATATCCGCAAGAAAGGCTCAAACCGCACGCAGAAGAAGATAGAAAACCTTTATCCCAGTTAACATCCTTTGAGCAATTCAGTTTACAAAACTGTGAAACTGAAAGCTGTTTTACCTGCCTGAAACTCGTTCCCAAATCAGCGGCAAATTCTTTTGAGGGCGAAGGTTATGTTCGATATTTTTGCGGTAATGACTGCTATGCAGAATGGAGGAAACGAACTGAAAAATGGCTGGATGAAGAAAATTAGCATTCTATGTTTGCCACATAGCATTTATTGATGGTTTTAATATGGTTTTAGCGAAGGACGCAGCGAAGCTGCTTCTTCAATTTCTGCCGAAAAATCTTTTTTATCTTTAAGGCCATGTGCACTCAGTTCTGCCTCGGTATCGACAGGCCCTAAGTTAGCCTTTAAATTTTTTTCTACCTCAAGCGGCATGTCATTTGCATCGATGTTAAATTCAACACTGTCTTTTACCTGCATTTCACGCACAACGCCTTCGTTATATTCAACTGGCAAAGGCACATCATTAGGCACATTGGCTTCATTCTTTGTATGCAAGTTTTTTGCATGGTTAGTCATTAACTGAATTAATGCTTTTGGATAGGCAGGAATGCTCATAACAACTCAAATTTAATACACATGGTAAAATTATAGAACAAAATGAAAATAGATACTAGGGATCATAAAAAAATACAGCACAAGGCAGCAATACAATAAACATTGTCATCGTATAAGGTTATAGTACTTGCAATCGAGGTTTGGCGAGTATTGCATGGATTCAAAATTAACAAAACCCTTAATCCTCATAACAGGCGCAAGTTCTGGCATTGGTGCGAGCGCTGCGAGGCTATTCGCGCAAGTGGGTTTTCCACTGGGATTACTAGCGAGGAATATTCACGCTTTGCATGCATTAAATCTAAAAGAAAGCATCTGTATTGAAACCGATGTGACCGATTTTAATGCATTCCAGCGCGCAGTACAGCAAGCCGAAGAAAAGTATGGACCTGTTGATTGCCTGATTAACAATGCGGGATTTGGTAAAACAGGCGATTTCGATACTCTGACACAGCAAGAGCATGAACGCATGGTGCACGTGAATTTGCTGGGTGTGATTCATGGCATGGAAACTGTATTGCCTGGCATGAAATCGCGCCGCTCTGGTACTATTATCAACATCAGCTCACTGGCCGATCGGCACTCACGGCCGCAGCTGGCAACTTATGCCGCTAGCAAAGCCGCGGTAAAAAGCTTGAGTGAATCCTTAAGAGCAGCCTATGCAAAATTCGGCATTCGAATTTGCAATTTTTCGCCAGCGAAAGTGAAAACGCCTCTGTTAATGCAATCGAACTTGCACGATGAACAAGTTATTCCTGTTGACGAGATTGCAAAAATGCTGCTTTGGATTTATGAGCAACCAAAAAGTATTTGCATACGCGATATCGTCATTGCACCGACTTATTACGAAGCATGAAAGCAAGAACTTGCTGCAATCCTTCGCGAAAGGTTGGGTATTGCAATGTCACTTGCAACTCTTGCTTAATCTTACTGTTCGAAACCCGGCGATTATTGGCATAAAATTCCTTTTCCATTGGCGATAAACCAGCCTTCTCAAAAGCAAGCAAAGGCAGCGGCGGCTGATGCAGTAAATCAGCGGCATAAGCATCGACCAGATGCGAGGGGGCAGGTTCATCATCCGCCACATTATAGATTGAGAAAGGGCTTATGGCATGCATGGAGGCAATCAATATAGAAACTATGTCTTCCACATGAATTCTTGAAAATACCTGCCCTTTTTTAAAAATACTATAGGGTTTTCCGGCTCGTATTCTTTCCAGAGCACTTCTTCCCGGCCCATAAATTCCAGCTAATCTAAATATCTGCAATGGCAGCTGATTTTTCTCGGCAAACTGTATCCAGTCTTTTTCTGCATTGAGCCTTAAACGACCATGGCCACTTTGTGGGATACAGGGTGATCGTTCATCCACCCATTGCCCGTCATAATTTCCATAAACTCCAGTTGAAGAAAGATAACCTAACCATTGAATATTGCTGGAATAATGTGCAAGCAAACTTCCATACTTTGTTAAAACGCAATCCCCCCCCGCAGCGACCGGCGGGATGCAAACTAAAATATGAGTTGCCTGTGCCAAATATTTTTCTATATCCATCGCTGCAAAATCCAGCAATTGCCCCTCTAAGTTGGCGTCAAGGATCTTCTCCTGGCATCGGGTAGTTCCTGCAACTTCAAACCCCAAAGCATGCAGCTTTACCGCTAAACATTGTGCGGTGTAACCAAAACCAAAAATAAAAAATACCGGATGCATAACACTTGTTTCCAAATCATCGTTTCATCATTAAGGCGACAGCCGCCTCTTTAGCCAATTACAACCATGAAGCTCATATTCCCAAACATCGGACAATTCATCCAGACGATAGGCGTATAATACAAAGCGCCTGGGTTTCACAAAAACACCACAATAATCGGTACTGAAAGGAACCGGGTTATTTGAATATTTTTGCTCAAGTTGCAATTGTATGTTTTGCAGAATTTGTTTGTTGTCTATTGCTAATCCTGAGGAAGGGGCGTAACTGCAAAAACGCAATTGCGCCCACTTTGGATAAGTGTCCCAATAACGTTTATTATCTTCAATAGACAGCAACCCTGCTTCGCCTTCAATTATCACTTCTCTTTGGAAACGCTCAAACCAAAACGTGAGCGCTAATGCGCTGCAGGCATTGATTTCTGTAACTTTTTGCGTTCTTTTTTGAGTAAAGAAAATTATTTTATCTTCTTGTATGTCACGGATAGCCACAACACGTGCATGCGGTTTACCGGAAATATCTACAGTCGACAATACGGCATGTTGAGCATAATTTGCTCCGGCAACTTTTTCTTCCTCAAGCCATAATGATAATAAGTGAATTGGATGCACCATAAAACCAGCTTAAATACGCTCGTCTAAACCGACTGAATTACCCAATCCAGCAAGATTTTATTAAACAACTCAGGCTCCTCAAGCTGCGGTGTATGGCCGCTTTGTTCAAACACCCGTATCGTCAGGCGAGAAAAGCGATCGCGTACTGCTTCCCAAAAGTAAGGAGGATTCCAATAATCATAACGTCCCAACCCTAAAAAAATAGGGCATTGCAAAACATCAAGATTTTTAGTGATATCCAGTGTGGGAAAACATTTTCCCCACACTTCTGCAAACATTTCAGGAATGATATGCACTCCTTCCCATAAAGGGGTGGCATCATAATCAGCTTGATACCAAAGCATCGGGCTAAACGCGAGCAGGCGGGCAATAAATTCCGGCCTTGTTTTAGCTTTTATTTCTTCTTCCAATATAGCCAACCGTTGCGCCAGTAAATATTTACGCCAGGGGCAGACGGATTCTTCAAAACCGCGGTTGGCAGCTTCAACGCTGCTTAATTTCGCATCAGGACTAACGGCGAGTAAAATTAAATGCGATACACGCTCTGGAAATTGCTTGGCGTACTCCAGGGCAAAATAAGCGTGCCCCGAATGCCCAAGCAACAACAGTTGTTCTAACTGTAAATGCTTGCGCATCGCTTCGATATCGGCAATTAGCTTTTGCAAAGAAAAATCCTGCGGATTATAGGGCTTGGTTGCTTGGCCAAAACCGCGGTGATCCATAAAAATAAATTTAAAATGCTTATATAAAGAACCGGAAAAGGTCCTGGGATAATACACATGACTGCCGATAACCAGTAAAGGTTTACCTTCACCAACTGTGGTATAGCCAAGTTTAAATCCATCTACTTCAATTGTTTTGTTCAAGCTGTATTTACCCTTTCAGTAAGACCACAAAATCACTTAACTAAATTATATGCAATTAATAAAAGAAAGGCATCGCGATTCTGCAAGAAGACTACTGACATAAATTGTCAGCCCTTCCTATTAAAATAAATTCACCTTAATAACAGGACAAACCTATGAAGCGTAATTGGCTAGCTGTTGCTGCTGCCGAGCATGTGCGGGTAGGACGTCAATTGGGTTTCATGCAAGTCTGCCATGGTAAAAAAGCACCTTTATTGCGCCTGCACCCGCATGATTGGGTCGTTTATTATTCCCCAACCGTTACTTTTCGCGGCAAGGATAAATTACAATCGTTTACTGCCATAGGCTCAGTCAAACCAGGGGTACCTTATCAAGTCGACATGGGAAATGGCTTTTGCCCGTTTCGGCGTGACGTTCTTTGGTTTGACGCGCAAGAAACATTTATTGCACCGCTTTTAAATCAATTGGATTTCACGCAAGGTAAAAAGAATTGGGGATATCCATTTCGTTTTGGGCTCTTTGAGCTTAGCGAACATGATATGCAGCAAATAGCACAAGCCATGCAACACAACCACAAAACGCAAGGAGAATAATGATGTCAAATACAAAACCCATCCTGCAACAAATTGCGGGCTTTACTATTACAGGGTTTAGCGTAAGAACCTGCAATCGTGATGAATTTGATCCTGGCAAAGCTAAAATACCAGCCATCTGGCAGCAATTTTATGCTAGTGATTTAGCCGGAAAAACCCCTGCCTTTGGCGTTTATGCGGATTATGAATCCGACGCCAACGGCTTTTATACATTAACTGCAGGGATTGCTGAGAATATTGTTGCCAATGCATTGAATTCGGTTAATATTCAGTCCGGTAATTATCTTGTCTTTAAAGATACAGGCCCTATGCCAGCTACGGTGATTGCAGCATGGCAACAAATTTGGGATTATTTTGCTGGCAAAACCAATCACAAACGTAATTTTTTAAGCGACTTTGAAGCATATACTGCCCCCAACGAAATTAGCATTTATATTGGCGTTGACGCATAAACTATTTTCAATTAGCAAGGATTCCTGATGAAGCGATTTTCATTGATTCTGCTTGGTTCGATTTTATTGCAAGTGGCTCAAGCAGAGACAGTCTCATCCAAACGCATCACGCAATTTTCTAATAAACAAGTGAATGTTTGGAAAACTATCATTTACCCCTCATCGGCACAGCAGTTGGCCATGCATCGTCATGAGAATAATCGCGTGTTGATTGCACTGAGCGACGGGCTTCTAAAAATTACAAACGATAAAGGGAAAATCCACTATCTGCAACTTAAAAAAGATACGGCTTATTTTCTGAAAAAAGACATCGCCAATGAATTACATTCTGATGAAAACATCAGCAATCATCCAGTTAAAGTCATGGTAATTGAGTTGAATGAATGAATTTACCGGCTTATCAGCCGGTTATTGCCAAAGATAGCTATGATCAAATCTTTTATCTTAAAATTTTATTTATTTCTTTAAAGCCATTCCAACGGTAATTTATCTCCTAACTACCTGGTTACATGTGGCTCCTAAAGATTTTTTTTGCGACGGTTTAACTACATCCAGGCGGACATTTTTAACTCCTTGAAAGCTGCGAATGGTATGGTATCGGTTATAATGCACGCTCGTTATTTATTAAAATTTTTTCATGAAAGAACTTATACTTGCGACTGGTAACGCTGGCAAAATTGCAGAATTACAATCCCTGCTAGCTCCGATACATTGTATTACGCAACAATCCTTAGGCATCGACGATGCTGAAGAAACGGGCTTGAGTTTTATTGAAAACGCCATTCTTAAAGCCCGCCACGCAGCGGCAGAGAGCCATAAACCAGCGCTTGCAGATGATTCAGGTTTGGTCGTCCCCATTCTTGATGGACAACCAGGCATTTATTCAGCCCGCTTTGCAGGGCCACATGCCGGCAGTGAAGACAATATTGCATTACTGTTAGAAAAGCTGCAGGGGATTCCTGAAAAACAACGGGGAGCTTATTTTTATTGCGCCATTGCCTTGGTAAAACATGCAAAAGACCCTACCCCGTTGATTGCAACCGGCAAGTTTTTTGGTTTTATCACGTTAGAACCTAAGGGAAAACAGGGATTTGGGTATGATCCAGTGTTTTACGTACCGCAATATCAATGCACGGTCGCCGAACTGCCTGCTAAAATTAAGAATGAAATAAGCCATCGTGCCTTAGCATTGCGCTCGCTACTTGCCAACTTAGGCGATATTTAATTTTCACTCATCGGACATTGCCAAATGAATGCGGACATAAGTTCCCTTTTTGCCGAAGCTTACCGTTTCCAGCAAAAGAATGAATTATCAAAAGCGATAGAACTCTATGAGCAAATCTTAAACTTAACGCCTGGGCACTTTGATGCCCTGCATTTTTTAGGATTAGCCCATGCGCAACTGGTCGATATGCCCAAAGCCATTGAATATTTCTTAAAAGCCTTAAGCTTGAATCCCGATGACGCCACGTTACATAACAATCTCGCCAATGCCTATAAAAAATCAGGATGGTTGGATAAAGCCGTGCAGCATTATCAGCAAGCGCTGCAACTAAAACCCGATTATGCGCAGGCACATAATAATTTGGCGGCAGTATATGCCCTGCAGCAACAATACCAGCAAGCATTAAACCATTATCGTCTGGCTGTACACGCTGAACCTGATTTTGCTGCTGCGCACTATAACTTAGGTTTACTTTTACTCAGGCAACAAGAACTTGCCGCAGCTAAAAAGCAATTTACGAATGTTATCAATCTAAATCCAAACCACGTGGATGCGCATTTTTATTTAGGCGTGCTGGCTCTTGCAAAAGACGGCCTGGAGGAAGCTGAAGCTGCATTTCAAACTGCCTTGAGTATTGATGATGAACATGTGGAAACTTTGGTCAACATGGGTGTTATCGCCCTAAAGCGGAAACAGGCGCAAGTGGCAATTGATTATTTCACCAAAGCTCTGGCTTTAAACATTGATCACCTGGATGCACGCAATAATCTTGCCGCGACATTCATGCATCATGACCGTTTCGAAAATGCCTTGATGCATTACGATGTGCTGCTTAAACAAGAGCCTGATAACATTGAATATTTATATAATGCAGGGGTTGCGCAAATGACTTTAGGGCATTTGCAAGAAGCGATTGCCCATTTTGAACGCATCCTTGAATTAAACGAAAATCACTTTGCCGCATTAAATAATCTGGCCGCTATTTACATTCGTTTGGAACAACGCGAGCAAGCCATCAATTATTTAAAACGGGCAGTAGCTGCCAATCCACACGATGCGGCCAGCCAATTCATGTTAAGTGCTTTGACCGGTAGTGAAAAACAGCCAAAACCAAGCCTTAATTACATAAGCAATCTTTTTAATAATTATGCGCTTTATTATGACCAACATGTACAAGGCGTGCTGCAATATTCCCTGCCGCAACATATAAGCCGCGTGCTGCATCAATTGCATGTTTTAAACGTCGAGAAAGCGTTGGATTTAGGGTGTGGAACCGGGTTAAGCGGCAGCGTTTTGCGGGAAATAAGTCAACACCTCACTGGTGTTGATGTGGCTGCAAAAATGCTGGAACAAGCGGAATGCAAAGGGATTTATGATGAATTGGCTGCTGCCGATTTGCTTACTTTTCTAAAGAAAGACAACCAGATTTATGATCTGGTGGTGGCCGCGGACGTATTGCCTTATTTCGGCGATCTGCAACCTTTGTTCAAACAAGTGGGTCAACACTTGCACAAACAAGGCATATTTTTATTCACCACGGAAAATTGTGCAGAGGATTCCTGGAGGCTTCAGGAAAGTGCCCGCTTTTGCCATCATCCTGATTACATCGCCTCATTATGCAAACCATACGGCATGCAGCTTATCCATCAAGAAAATATTACTGGACGCCACCAGCATAAACAACCTTTGACCATGACTCTCTATGTAGCCAAGCTTGTCTAGAATGGAATTTCCAATTGCGGATCGATTGTGTGAATGGAGGCTTTAAATAACCTTTGGATTTCACTAAGGCTTGCCTCATCTTTGGCTTCGAAACGCACCACCAGGCAAGGTGTGGTGTTGGATGCACGGATCAAGCCCCAACCATCTGCAAATTCAACGCGTAAGCCATCGATATCAATAACGTGCGCGCCTGGAAAAGAAGCGTGCTGTTTAAAAAGCTCCATGAAGCTGAACTTTTTATCTTCAGCGATAGGAATTTTAATTTCAGGCGTATTGATGCTGTTTGGAATTGCTGCAAATTGTTCACTTACAGATTGCACGGACTGGCTTAAAATTTCCAGTAAACGGCAAGCACTGTAAATTGCGTCATCGAAGCCATACCAGCGATCCTTAAAAAAGATATGGCCACTCATTTCCCCTGCGAGTAATGCATTTTCTTGCTTCATTACCCCCTTTACGATGGAATGCCCTGTTGGGCACATCTTCGCGCTTCCGCCCGCTTGTTTAATGATCTCGGCCAAGTGGCTGGAGCATTTTACATCGTAAACGATTGTAGCTTGTGGAGAGCGTTTCAGTACGTCCAGAGCATAAAGCATCATCAGACGATCAGGCCATATCAGTTCGCCACAATCGGTGATGACACCCAAGCGGTCAGCATCCCCGTCAAATGCCAACCCCATATCGGCGCGATGCATGGCCACAGCAGTTTTTAAATCATGCAAATTGCTTTCCACAGAGGGATCAGGATGATGGTTGGGGAAGCGTCCGTCCACTTCACAATATAAGGGTATGACTTCACATCCTAACTGCTCGATGATATATGGCGCAATAAGCCCGGCAATGCCATTTCCGCAATCCACTACGACTTTGAATGGGCGGTGCAACTGCACATCACTGATGATGCGTTCACGGTATTGTGTGAGAATATCCAGTTCCTCGACCCGTCCCTTTCCGGCTATGCATACTCCTTTATTGTGTAAAGCATACAGGGTATCGATATCGGCATTCGCCAACGTTTTTCCAGCCAAGACCATTTTTATGCCATTATAATCGGCCGGGTTATGGCTGCCGGTTACCATGAGGCCACAATCAGTAGGATAATGACACGTGGCATAATACATCACCGGCGTGGGTACTGCCCCCAGATCAATGACATGCATGCCGCTTTCCAATAAACCTGTTTTTAATGCCGCAGCCAATCCCGGGCTGGTCAGTCGCCCATCGCGCGCCAGGAAAATGCTGCCGCGCTCAAGCTCTTGCAGACGACAGGCAATTGCCTTACCAATACTGTAATAAGCATTTTCATCTAATTGTGTACCCACAATGCCGCGAATGTCATAGGCGCGAAAAACACTGCGTTCTATGGCTTTGTATTGGTAATTCGGCCGTATTTGCATCAATTTCTCCCGGAACTACCGAAACCGCCCTCGCCGCGAGACGTTTCGCTAAATGAATTTACAAGTTTGAAATCCGCTTTAACAATGGGTAAAAAAACCAGTTGTGCGATGCGTTCACCAGGATTAATGGTGAAATGCTCTTGATTGCGATTCCAGCAAGAAATTTTTAATTCACCTTGATAATCCGAATCAATAAGACCAACTAAATTGCCTAAAACAATACCATGTTTATGGCCCAGTCCTGAACGCGGTAAAATGACCGCCGCCAAGTTTGGATCAGCAATGTATATGGCAATACCGGTAGGAATGAGAATGGTTTCTTGTGCGGCCACTTGCAAGGGGGCGTCAATGCATGCCCGTAAATCCAAACCGGCGGAGCCGGATGTCGCATAAGTTGGCAATGGGATTGTATCGCCTATGCGCGAATCCAGAATTTTTAATTGAATGGTGTGTTCCATATAATCCTCATGTCATAAAATCCGTACAAAATACGTCCTCTTCGCTTTATAATGCGGCATTTTGCAAGCTTGCAGCAAGGATTGCAACAATTTGCCCTGCAATTCTTGCTTTGTGGGTGAAGGGTAAGACTTTTTGCGTTTCAGAGGTCAGTACCGTCACTTGATTATCGTCACTATCAAAACCAATGCCAGCACCTACTTGGTTGGCTATAATCATATCCAATTGTTTATTTTTTAATTTTTCTTTCGCATGGATGATGACATCATTTGTTTCCGCCGCAAAACCAATGACAAATTTAGCCTTTTTGCTCGCGGCAATTGCTGCGAGAATGTCCGGGTTTAACGACAGATGACACGTCAAGGAAGTCTGTTCGTTTTTTTTAAGTTTTTTAACCGATGGGGTTTCTACACGATAATCAGCCACTGCGGCCGCGCCTATAAATATCATTCCTGGCTCAAAATGCTGCGTCACGGCTGCAAACATTTCCTGTGCTGATTCAACACCAGAAAACCGCACCCCCACCGGTGGTTGCAGAGCAGTCGGGCCGCTTATCAAAAGAACTTCCGCCCCCGCCATGCATGCCGCTTGTGCCAGAGCATAGCCCATTTTGCCTGAGCTGCGGTTGGTTAAATAACGCACTGGATCAATTGCTTCCCGCGTTGGCCCGGCAGTGATCATAATTTTTTGCCCTTGCAGCAAATTTCTAAGCGGATAAAACCGCAGTGCGGTAATGATATTCTCCACTTCGCTCATCCGGCCAATCCCTTCTTCACCGCAGGCCTGCATGCCTTCCTCAGGACCAATAATCATAGCCCCGCGCTGGCTTAACAATGCGCAATTCTCCTGGGTGGCAGGATGTTTCCACATGCTGCGGTTCATCGCAGGACAAACCAATACCGGCGTTTCCGCAACCAAATACAAGGTGGACAGCAAATCATCCGCCAAACCATGCGCCATTTTTGCCAGACAATTTGCCGAGGCCGGGGCAATGAGCAGCAAATCTGCCCAGCGCGCCAGCTCAATATGCCCCATGGCTCGTTCGGCTTGTGGATCAAACAATTCTGAACGCACTTCATTGCCGCTGAGCGCTTGCAAAGTCATGGGTGTAATAAATTGTTTGGCCGACTCGGTCATCACCACCCGCACTTCGGCTCCCAAACGGGTTAGCTCACGTATCAGGTAGGCTGATTTATAAGCGGCGATCCCACCGCAAATACCAAGGACAATCTTTTTATTTTCAAAATCTTGCATGATGATCTGTTTCGGATTAAAAATACTGCTTATGCTTTGCATGGTAGGGCAAAGTATATGATCAAAACATCAACCTCGCTATAAAGGAATTATCATGACCAACCACGACCTCGCCCGCGGCTTGCGCGTGCGCGAAAAATTACTCTTATGCGGCGCGCAAAGCCTGGCCGACATTGAGTTGCTCGCGGCTTTTATCAGTTCTGGCAGTCCTAAAAAATCCTGCATGACATTAGCTCAGGATTTATTGACACATCTAGGCGATTTGCGTTCTTTGCTCAATTGCGATTTGCATGCATTCAAACAAATCGCAGGGCTTGGGATGGTGCGCTACGTACAATTGCAAGCAGCGAAGGAAATGTGCCGTCGCAGCGATTTTATCAGCCTGCAAAAAAATTTCGCGCTAACAAATTCAAATCAAACTTATGCCTATTTAAAACGGCAATTGCGCGATAAAAAAAATGAAACATTTGCAGCCCTCTTCCTGGATAGCCAACATCGCATCATCACTTATGAAGAATTATTTACCGGCACCATCAATTCAGCAACCATACATCCTCGCCCAATTATCGAGCGCACGTTGCAGCTAAATGCTGCAGCCCTTATTTTAGCGCACAATCACCCATCCGGCTTATCGGACGCCAGCGATTATGATCTTGCTGTGACAGCAAAACTACAATGCGCTCTGGAACTTATTGATACGCGGTTATTGGACCACATCGTAGTAGGCGATAACGAAATCTATTCTATTATGAATGCCATGAAATGGACGTGTCATTAAACGAGACAGCAACACTTGTCTATCTCCTTGGCACATTTACGAGATAAAGACATACCATGGCGTGACATCTTGAAAAGAAACGCATGGCCATGCTGTTTAAATTTTCCGAAACTATTACTACACTATGCAAACACCACTTAAGGAGAATTAAAATGGAACGGAAAGCAACAGCGCACTGGCAGGGCGGGTTAAAAAATGGAAAAGGGACTCTTTCATCAGCAAGCGGGATTCTTGCAGATACGCCTTACTCATTTCACGATCGTTTCGAAGAAGGTAAAGGCACGAATCCGGAAGAATTATTGGCAGCGGCTCATGCCGGATGCTTTTCTATGGCCTTATCCGGTCAATTGGAAAAAGAAGGTTTGCAGGCAGATTCTATCAATACTAGCGCCGCCGTTACCCTTGAGAAAACAGACAATGGATTTGCCATTACGGCTGTGCATTTAACTTTAAACGCAGTCATACCCAATGCTACCCAGGAGACCTTTGAGCGGGCCGCCCGCAATGCGAAAGAAGGCTGTCCGGTTTCCAAGTTATTCAATGCCAAGATTACTCTTTCTGCCAAACTGGAAAACTCAAAATAGGCAAACAAAAGAAATAGTGAGCTTTAGCGTTCTTTTACGTACCGGCCTGGAGCATTGCAAATTGGTTTGTATCCTTTTTCGGGATTTCCAAGCCTTGGAGGAGAAATCTTTGTGCCCGAGTAAGCAGCAATCCATTCGTGCCATACCGGCCACCAAGAACCCGGGTGGCTGGATTGCTCGTCATACCAATCTTCGGGCGTTTTATAGTGAGAAGCCGCTTCGGTTTTACCAATTCGGTAACTGCGATTGTCATGCCCTGGCTCTGCAATGATACCGCCGTTGTGACCTTTATTCGTCAAAACAAACGTTATATCGGTCCATTTGGTGTAAAGATGTATTTTGTACACCGACTTCCAGGGAGCGATGTGATCTTTTTCCGTTGCCACAACAAAAAGAGGCAACCTGATGTCTTCCAAAGCGATTAATTTTCCATCGATTTTATATTCGCCTTTGACAAAATCATTATTCAAATGAAAGTAGCGTAAATATTGGGCATGTAATTTATACGGCAGACGAGTGACATCCGAGTTCCATGCCAATAAATCCTTTAACGGCTGCCTTTCCCCCAGTAAATAGCGTCCAACCCCTTTAGACCAAATTAATTCTTTGGAACGCAATAACTCGAAAGCAGCAGACATTTGATCGCCGCGTAAATACCCTTGGGAAAACATGATGTCTTCCAGATAACAAAGTTGATTTTCATCAATGAAAGTCATCAACTCGCCCGCTTCTTCGAAATCTGTTTGCGCAGCAAACAAGGTTATCGTCTTTAAGTGGCGATTTTTATGACGAGCCATATAGGATGCCGCCATGGTTAATATAGTACCACCAATGCAATATCCAGTGGCATGAATTTGCTCTTGCCCGCTGATATCGGTCACTACATCCATCGCTTGCAAAATGCCTTTCTTTAAATAATCTTCCATACCGTAATTTCGATAATGTGCGTCTGGATTTTTCCATGAAATCATAAAAACGGTATGCCCTCTTTTCACCATGAAATCGACGAGAGAATTTTGTGGCGATAGATCAAGGATATAATATTTCATGATCCACGCCGGAATGATGAGCATAGGCTCCGGATACACCGTTTTTGTTTGGGCTTGGTATTGAATAAGCTCAAAAAGCTCATTACGGAAAACGACTTTACCTTTAGTGACAGCCACATCTTTACCGACAATAAAATTCTCGGTGCCTGCTATCCTTTCGCCTTTAAGATATCTCCAAAAATCTTCTTGCCAATTTTGCCAACCGTCAATTAAATTTTGCCCCTTGGTTTGCAACGTTTTTTTAATGACATCTGGATTTAAAAAAATATTATTCTCAGGTGAAAACGCGTCCAGCCATTGGTAGCAGACAAAAGAAATTAAATCCTTATGGTTTCTTGCGACACCGCGTATGTCGAGGGCTTCCCGCCACCATTCCTCAAGATTTAAAAAGCCCTGTGCAATGGCACAAAAAGGCCATGCTTTCCATTCATCGCTTTGAAACCGGTGCTTTAGCCGTTTATCTTTTATATCGAAACATGCCGTCTCTCGGACAAAAAGATATTCACTTACATTCTTATAAAAGTCTGCCAATTGTTTAAACGCAAGTTCCGCAAGCTCTAATCGCTTATTGGGGGCAATGGCAAGATGCGCTAGCCAATCGGTATAAGCCACTGTCAATGCAGCCGGAGACAAACCGGTAGTCATCATTCCCAGATTGGCATGAAAGATGCGGTCCAACAATTCAGCGCGTGTTTTTGCATCTTTTGCAAAGATAGCATCTTCCAAAGAAACCATCTGCTCTTTCATTTTCCCCATGATGGCAGCAAAATTTTCTTGAATGGCTTGAGCTCCCTTGGCGAACTGCTTATCAGTATCGCTCTTACGTCCTTGTTTCATAAGTATTTTCTCTTTTTTATTTATTTAAATAGCGTAGCTGATGCTTTTATAAATTGACAGTTCAAGCCTTATTTGCAAAATATATACACATAAAGTAGTATTAATATACAAGAATTAATCAAGGAAGATGATGAAAAGATTCTTTTTAGTGATTTGCCTAACCACGGCTGCACTCACGCTCAGTGCCTGCGGATTTAATACAGGCTGCGATGTATGCGGAGGCAGTGCTTACAGTTTCAACTACGCAGCTCCGAGTTGTTGTGGCGGCACTCCCTGGTGATGTTTTATTGGCGAAGAAGCTTCTAGCCAGCACAGGAACAATATGGTAGTTTTAGAGCTTCTTCCCATGCAAAATAACAGCCGATAAAACCAATAATTGACATGTAGAGAAAATATAATTCAATGATTGTGAGCTTGACATTTCGCACCCAAGCTTTAATTTAGCCTTGCCTTATTTCTCATTCTTGTTTAATCACTGTTTCATTAAGAATTTAGATTCAAATTCATCTGCCGGCAAAGGCTTACTGAAATAAAACCCCTGCTGAATAGCACAACCAAGCTCACACAATAATTCAGATTGGGCTTTTGTTTCTACTCCTTCTGCCACCAATTCCAAATTAAGATTTTTTGCTAAAGTGATAATAGCTTTGATAATGCTGATATTTTTTTTATCGTCTGGAAGACTAGTTATGAAAATTCGATCAATTTTCATTGTATCAAGATGCAATTTATGCAAGTAATGCATGGAAGAATAACCCGTACCAAAATCATCCAAAGATAAACGGCAACCTAACCAGCTTAACTGGTTAAGGATCAAATTGCTTTCATCAAAATTGGCAATAAAAGCACTTTCGGTCACCTCGAACTCTAAATCCTTCGGACTAATGCCTGTTTGTTCAATAATGCGCTGGATGCGGTTTCCCAAATCTTTTTGCGTAAACTGCTTGGCGGTAATATTAAGCGCCAAGGTAGATAATTTATAGCCTTGTTTTTTCCATGTGTATAATTGCTTACAGGCTGCCTGCACCACCCATTCGCCTATGGAAAAAATCAAATTGGATTCTTCTGCCAAAGGCATGAATAAATCAGGAAACAGAAGGCCGCGAGTGGGATGCTGCCAGCGGATTAAAGCTTCCGCACCAACTAATTCTCCTTTTTTACTGTTTACCTTAGGTTGGAAGTACACAATAAATTGTTCTTCTTCCAGTGCTGTATGCATTTCCTGCATGAGTTGATTACGCTCGCGAATGCTTGTTTCCAATTGCGCCGAGAAAAAAACATAATTATTTTTACCCATTTTTTTAGCTTCATACATCGACATATCGGCAAATTTGAAAAGCTCATCGCTGGTTTTGCAATCATCAGGATAAAATACGATGCCAACGCTCGCCGATGCGTGATATTCAACTTCCCCAAGATAAAAAGATCTCAAGAAAGAATGCAAAAGCGCTTCTGCAGCTTCCGTTGCTTTTTGTTTTGCAGTTTCCTTATTGGCTAAATCCCCCATCAATAATGTGAATTCGTCCCCCCCTATCCGGGCAAGAAGACCGTATTTGCCAATTACATTGTGCATGCGATGCGCAACTTTATTTAAAAAACGATCGCCCACGGCATGGCCCAGCGTATCATTAATATCTTTAAAATTATCCAAATCAATAAACATGAGAACGCAATGCTTGCCATAAAGCGATGCCCGTTCCAATGCCTGATTCATTTCGTCTCGCAAAAACAAACGGTTGGGTAAATTGGTCAAATCATCATAATGAGCTTGCCTGTATAAACGTTCTTCCCATTCTGCGTAGGTAAATGCGACGGCCGCCCGGTAAAAAATGTCAGCCAATTCTTCTGTGCGGCATTCCTTGAGCGCGGCTGCATTGGCAAATCCCAAACAAATGATGGCTACCGGCTGCGTACGATGCAGTATGGGAAAAATCAGCGTATGCTGCATATGATATTGCGCCAATACATTCAGATAACCCGGGGGATCTGCTTCGGCTAAATTTAAAATAATATTCTTATTATTGCGCAACGCTTCAATTTCGCTATCGGAAATAAATGCTTTTTGAACTTTGGGTATTTCATAGACAGGAGAATCAATCATCAATTGCATGGCATGTTCATCGTCCCGCTCCAGTACACCTAATATCAATAAATCATAATCCACCAACTCATCCAATTCTTTAAAAATGATGTGCAATATTTCTTCGGCGTCTTGCGTGGACAAGATAGCCTGGTCCAGGGAAGACATAATGGATAATGTTTTAAACTGATGTTGCAAACGCTTGGACATTTTATTAAATGCTTCCGCCAGCTCCTCGAATTCATCATTACTTTTTACAGTCACCATCGGCGTAAAATCACGCCTGGCAACTCTGCGGGTGGCTTTGCTCAGTTCTTCCAGAGGCACTAAAATGCGGCGAATTTGAGCTTGACTTAACAACATGCTTAAAATCAATGCAAAAAGAATGGTAGGGAGAAAAATTAAATATAATTTTTGCGCCTGCACAAAAATATTTGTTTCAGGTTCTGCTAATACGACCAGCCATTTACCACTGTGCAGGCGCTCTCTTAAGAATAAATGCCAGTAGCCCACCAGGTAATTTCGGTCATTAAAGCTCCAGGTAAAGGTTCCTGTATCTTGGTTTGCCATATATTGCGATAACTGTGGAGGCACAGAAGTAGGGCTATTGGTATAAACCACTTGCCTGTCATAATTTAAAACCCAAATCAATGCACCCGGGTGTAAATCAAAATTCCAATCTAATTGCACTTCGCCAATTAAAAAATGCCCGAAGTCTACTTTATGAACCAAGAGTACTTGTTTATCCCCGCTGTTTGGCACGTTACTCAAGCTTATCCAGGTACCATGCAGAGGTAGGGCCGGCATTTTCTTAGGCAAAGAAAGTAGTTTCCCTTTTAACGAAACCGGCTTCGTATCAAGATTCATTACAGTTAGTGCGGTAAAATCCGGAGCTAATTGCGCCCAATGCCCACTCTTTGCAGGCAGCTTTTTTTCAGCTAATGCCGTTTCCAAACCGCGTCCTAATAAATTTATCTGACTTTCCAGATTAAATAATTGGCCAATCAATTGCATCCCCATATTTTTAACATCCTGGCGCAATTGCATATGACTTTTTTCTTTAAGTTGGCGATCCATTTGCATGAATTGAAAAAGCGCAAGTAAGATGACAGGAATTAATGCGGAAACGACGAACAGCAAAAAAATTCTGCGGGCAACACGACTGTGAAAGAATTTTAATTCAATTTTCATCGTTAACCTTAATTAATAATTTTCGCCTAATCCCACATAGCTGCCATTATTTGCACGAATGACATCATCTTCGCTAACTTCTGAAGTAAGTGATAAATCCGTCTTACCGTCTTCTCCCATACTGTAGAGATCATAATCTGAATTCAAAGGGTACAAATTTTTATCTTTACGCGTTTTAGGGTTATTTCCCTTATCTGGTAAACTTGCAATATTTAAGTACTGATAAGGGTGTCCCCAAGGATCAAGTTTGTTGTTCATATTTATTTCGGTAAGGCTCGCAGGATATTTATAGCCATTGTCAACATAATAATTTTCTATGGCTGTTTCTATTTCTTTAATATCCGCAATTGTGCGATCAATTTTTGTTCGATAAGAAGATTGTTGATAGATGGGAGTCACAATGAGAGCTAACGTAGCCACCAGGGCAAAAACCAGTAAAATTTCAAACAAAGTAAAGCCCAGGCCCGACTGAGGGATGAAAACTGTTTGACTATCCTTGGAATAAATTTTCATTACATAGGCAGCAATTTAACCGTTTTATCATATAATTGTATACAAATTATGCAAAATGAACCAATTTCAATGCCATAAATTTTTTATTTTAAAACGCATATCATCCGTACGGCACAGCAAATAAGAGTTGTTTTATTCTCATGAAAATTGCTATAAGGTACACATACGGCAATGGATATCATTATGAACGCACTGTTTCATCTGGCTTTCCCGGTGCATGATTTTGCACTGGCCAAACAGTTTTATCACCAGCAGCTTGGCTTTGCATTGGGACGAGAATCAGCGAGTGCATTAATTTTTCAATTCGGCCCGCACCAAATCGTCGCGCATAAAGTGGACGCACCACTTGCAGAGCAAGGCAGCATATATCCTAGACATTTTGGCTTAATCTTTCTTGAGAAAATAGAGTTTAATCTGTTCATTGAACGAATAAATACGCAAAAAATTTCTTTTGCAATCCCTTTAAAAACCCGATTTGCTCATTCTAAAATTGAACACCAAAGTTTCTTTCTGCAAGATCCAAGTAATAATTTACTTGAGTTTAAATATTATACTCACCCTTCCGCTATTTTTGGTGAAAAAGAAGACAACCGCATTGGGGAATAAGGTCAATAACCTTTAAAAGGATATTATTTTGTCGGCTGCTATGTTTAAAAATAAAACCCATCACCTTGTCTTTGGCCATTTTTTAGCTGCTTTGTTATTTACCATGGATGTGGAGGCAATTTCAGTGCCTGCCATAAAACCTCCCAGCATTAATAATTTTGCCTTAGGCGAATCGCAACAGCCAGGCCCTTTTTTCTCATTTGGGCAAAATATTATCAATAAAAATCAACTGCAATTTTTTTTAGAAACCAACTATCTTTCCAGCACGACCCAGAACCTGCTCACTGTAGTTCCTGCTTTCTTGTATGGCATAACTGATAACGCATCCATTCTTGTCAATATTCCGGTCGCAGCAAACTATAGCGCACAAGACAGCCGTTCATCAGGGATAGCCGATGCATCCATTCAAGGGGAATATGCGTTTTACAATGCAAATAATGCTAAAGCCAGCAAACAAGCCACCGTTGTAGCAGCAATTAGCGCTCCCACGGGCTCTCTTAAAAAAAATCCACCGACAGGATTTGGCGCACCAAGCTATTTTTTGGGTACCACTTATAATGAAATGTTTGTTGATTGGTGGTGGTTTGCCTCGCCCGGGGTTTTATTGATTGAAGCATCCGACAATGCCCATTTGGGTACACAATACTGGTATCAAACGGGTTTAGGTAAAAATCTTTACAGCGCTTCCAACCGTTATATTTTTTCAGCGCTGCTGGAATTGGACGGCCAATACAGCGAAAAAGATAAAATTTTCGGCCAGTATGATCCTAATTCCGGTGGAAATATTGTTTATATCACTCCTTCAGTCTGGTTTTCCACGCAAAAATTCACCGCGCAGCTTGGAATTTCCATACCAATAACCCAGCATTGGAATGGTGAGCAAGGTACAACACATTATTATGCTGCGTTGCTTCTGGGCTGGACTTTTAATTAATTCACCCGGATGCCCATGCAATAGCTTGTCAGGGATAATGGCAAATACACATCCTATATTTCCTGTCGATATATCGAGTTACGAAACGTTCGCTTAGTTTACTTACTTCATGTTTATTTTTTATGCAATTTATTTTATAATTTATTACAACATTACGGCGAGGTTTATTTGATGATTGAAGGCCCTTATTGGTGTGTTGAAGCAAAAGCCTGGTTACGTTTTAATATAGAAAATAACGAAGCTGTTGCTGAAATGGCAAACATAGATCCCAGCAATACCTCGTTAACCACAGCCTGGAAGCCTGCGCCTGAAGGCATTTGGCATGTGTATAATGCTGAGAGTAAAACCCATCAATATTTTTCCTTAAACAATAAAACCTTATACCGAGCACAAACGAATAAATTGTCGCAACGTACTGAAACGGCAAAATTTCACAACAACTCCTTCCAACGTACAGCCGAAACTCCATTTGCAAATTATGTTTTTTCTATGGAAAAACCTCCCCTACCGCTGCCATTAACTCCGGAAGAACAAGCGGACATAGGGAAAAACCAGCAAACGGAAAATTTAAAGGATAATCTAAGCCCAAATACCGTATGCATTGAAGGCCCTTATTGGTGTGTTGAAGCAAATACGTGGTTACGTTTTAACATACAAAACAACCAAACTGTTGCTGAAATGGCCAATATAGATCCCAATAATTCTTTTTTAACTACAGCCTGGAAACCAGCGCCTGAAAGTTTTTGGCATGTATATGATCCAGAAAGCAAAATTCACCAATATTTTTACCTAAACAGTCAAACTTTATACAAGGCACAAATGAGCAAGTTGACGCAACGCGCTGAAACGGCCAGACTCCACAATGGTTCGTTCCAACGCACAGCTGAGACTCCCTTTGCAACTTATGCTTTTTCCACAAAAGAACCGGAACTACCGCTGCCATTAACCCCGGAAGAACAAGCCGAGAGATGGAAAAAGCTGCAATCAGAAAATTTATATTTACAGCATTACTTTAACCAAAACACCGTATTTGCTGAGAATCAACAGTATGATTTGGCAAGTTCTTTACCAGCTGCTTTAGTTAATTTTAATATAAAGGAATTTGCCACTTATGAAGAATACTTGCTCGCGCTTCGTAACATTATCCGCAACGAAAATCATATCCATCATCGCAGTTTAACAGAGCAAGCTGCAAGAACAATAGATTATTCGACTCTGGAAAATACTGAGCTAAAAACTAACTGGCAATTAAAAAAACAATTTTTTTTGGACGTGTTAAAGGCAATTTTTCATTTTATCCAAAGGCAATTTGAACCAGCACCCAATGCCGAAAGCCCTTCTGCAAAATTTTTAACTTTGATTTCATTCCAGGACGCCATCATCAGCGCCCAGGAAAAATATGCAGAATGGTATAGTGGCCATGCAACACACCGCGGTTCTAATGGTTTTTTTACCCGGGTACGTCACGGCGCTTATGGCCAACAACGTGCCACTGCTTTGTTAAATCAAGTACTGGAACAAACCTCCTTACCCGCTGCCGTAAAACTGGTGAATGATTTTCTGACGGATGACAAAACACGTTATCACGTGCACTCTTTTGCTTCCTTTCTTCTAGATGAGTTAACGCAGTTTGAAAACAGTTGCTGGTTTGGATTGGCATGCAATGAAAAAAGACATTATTCCAAGGAAGATGTGCAGGCGCGTGTCGATGCACCAAACTCCGTGACTTTATCCATATAGGCAAGAATTCCTTTGAATTTGCAATAATCACTGGAACCTAAGCTATAATTTTCACTCAATAACTAACACGAGGAAAATTATGACGCATGGCATACCTGCTGGATATCACACCATCACCCCAACTATCATGTATAAAAATACACAAAAAGCCATTGAATTTTATGCAAAAGCTTTTGACGCTGAATTATTGGATGCATTCCACAACCCCAATGGTAACGGTATCATGCATGCCAGTATAAAAATTGGAAATTCAATTCTTATGCTGGGCGATGAAATGCCAGGAAACAGTAATTGCTCGCAGAGCGCGGAAACCCTTGGAGCATCACCTATTAGTTTATACATTTATGTAGCCGACGCCGACAAAGTATTCGAGCAGGCTGTTTCTGCCGGCGCTCAAGTTACCATGCCGCTATCAGACACATTCTGGGGTGATCGGGCAGGACAAGTTCGCGACCCGTTCGGTTATGCATGGATGATTGCGACTCATATTAAAGACTTATCCCAGGAAGAAATTAAAAAAAACGCAGAAGAATTCTTTGCATCAATGCAAAATTAATTCCACCATAACCCGCAGCAAGATGCGGGTTTACTCCAAAAATCAAGGAGCCTATTATGCCGATACGCACAGCAAATAATAGACAGATTTATATTAGGGCGTGTTTTTAAAGTTTTTCAAACTATTAAAAATCTGATAAAAAGCCTCCATAGTGAAAATGGAGCAAATGGATGTCAAGATTTGTTATTGATGACAAAATGTGGAACAAATTAGAACAATTACTGCCATCTCCTAAAGGTCGCCATGGGAAATTATTTAAATGGAGAGAAGAAGTCGTTAGAATGCTTCGCTTTACGAAGAACAATGGAATAACTGAAGGGTTTCATCGGAAGATGAAATTGATTCAGAGAAGAGCTTACGGATTTAGAAATTTTGAAAATTATAGGTTGAGAGTTAGAGTGCTGTGCGGATAAGTGAAGTGCCCCCGGATTTGGGGAAGACCCTTATTTAGTCGTCTACATTGCGTCTACATGGAATTTTGGAAATTTTGTGGGATTTAACGTAAGTCTTTGATTTTCATGGTGGCCAGAGGCAGAATCGAACTGCCGACACGAGGATTTTCAGTCCTCTGCTCTACCGACTGAGCTATCTGGCCCCAAGAGGTTGCTATTAAACTCCGAGAATGCTTTTGAGTCAAGCGGAGTTTTTATTTTTTTTATATTTTTTTACTTTTTACCTTCCAAACCATCAGGAGAATACCCGGCAGGTTTTTCTGAGCCTTCGCCGAAAAAATATTTTTGCATCTCTTCACGCAGGAATTCACGGGCTTTGGGATCAAGGAGGCTTAAACGGTACTCATTAATCAGCATAGTTTGATGATCAAGCCACATTTTCCAAGCTTGTTTGGAAATTTGATTATAGATTTTTTCCCCTAAAGGACCGGGGAAAGGTGTGGCTGTCATTCCCTCTGCTTCTCTACCTAACTTAATACAAAATATTTGCCTGGACATCAGCATACCTCATTTAAAAATGGAATTGCTCGATTATGAAGCAAGACAACAGCACGAGCAACTCCCAACTTTTAAGTTATGGTTTGAGGGGTGCTTTTTGAGCAATCTCTTCTTTTTGTATTGGCTGTTTATTTGCTGCCGAGATGGAAGGAATTGTGGATTTAAACTCAGATGGGGAGGGGGTAAGCGCTTCGCTTAAGGTGATGAATTTATAACCGTTATCCTTATACATTTGAATGATGTCGCTCATGCAAAAGCTATTTAACAGATTGGCATGGATCAATAGTATTTGTTTAACCGGTTTGCCATTGGCTTTTTTTTCAGCGCGTAGCGTTTGATTCCAAATATAACTAAGATAACGACGCTTAATCGGTTCCAGATTTTTTTCACGGCTGCGCCAATGGATTGACATTAATTGCTCATTAAATTGAAAATCTTTACTATCAATAGTCACGGGCGCAACTTTGTATTGATTGGAACTTAAAAAATCGTGAACTTTTTGTTTTGTATCACCCCTGCCTTCAGCCAAATAAGGGTAACGGAAAAATTTCTCTTGGGAAAATAAAGGGGTTAAAATCTCATCGGCTTTGGCAATATCCTGCATGTATTTTTCAGCATCACTGCGATTTAAGTTGGCATGAGAGTAAGTATGGTTGCCGATGGTGAACCCGGCTTCCTGGAACTGTTGTAATAATGCCCACTGGTTTTGTTCAATACTGCCGGCAATCACGAAACCAGTTGCAGGGACTTGATGATCAATCAAGCTTTGCATTATTTTTATGAAGCGGTCATGCTCGCGCTGCAAGTTGCCTGGTTTGTTGTGAGTGGTTCCGACAAAAGGCAAGTCGTCAATTGTTATGGCAATTTCACGCACCTGCTCCTGTGCCAAAGAAGAAAAACTTAAGAAATTCAAAAATAAAACCAAGAGAACGCTGGAATATATTTTTTTAATCATGGTCTTATCCATCTGAATTATTGTTGTTTTTATAAAAAGCTTAGCAAGGATTATGCAAATTGCATAACTTCGTGAAAAAGGTTAGATAAATGAATGTTGCATACCCACATTTTTGCCTTATTTAAGAGGCATGGTCTAATATATACATGTAATTTATGGAAAATAATCAGGGAGGAGTTATGAACGATACAAATAATCCATATGGATGCTGGTGGTCTCACCGTCACGAGTTGTTAGGCTTGGTTCTAATCTTTATTGCAACCATTCTCACTATCATCACCTTTAACAGTTTTGGTATCGCAGCCATGTTTTTGGTGGGCATGGTATTATGCGGGCATCGGTATTTTTTCTGTCATTCCTGTGCGGTATGCCACCCGGAAAATAATTTGCACGATGATGTGGAAGTGCTGTCAGAAGATAGCCTGACGCCTCCAATTGACAAAACGATAAAAAAAGAGCCCACCGTGCGGCGTACTCCCAAAATGTGAGGCGGGCGATGACGATTTTTAATCGACACTACATAAGTTATAATGATTGTCTGGTTATACGGGATATAAAAGATGCGCACAGTCATTGGTAGTCTTTTGTGGATCTGTTCACTAGCCTTGTATGCTATAGGAGCGGAGACATTGACACTTAACTTAAGCGCCAGCAGCCGGGAATTTGTGGTAAAACTGCCGGCTAACCCTACTACTGGCTATCAGTGGACAATAAAGAAATACAATAAGAATTTCTTTCAATTAACCAGCAGTCAATACGTTTCCCCGAAGACTCAACTGATTGGGGCTGGAGGCGAAATGGTGTATGTTTTTAAATTAAAAGCAGGCAAATCCTATCCTGAAAAAACCCATATGCTTTTTAAATATGCCCGTCCTTGGGAGCCAAAGTCCGCTATCCTGAAAAAAGTTGTAATTAATTTTAAAAGTTAATTACAACTTTCCTGCCAAAACGAAACCTAGTCTTCGGGCTGTATTATTCGCCTGAAGGGTAAGTAGCGGGGCTCCCAGAAGCTATCCTGGATTAATTTATCCAAATTTTTATCTTGGTTGCACTGGGCTACGCCTGATTCTATGGCTGTACGTGCTACTGCAACGGCTATGTGTTTTGCCACCGTTTGTGCATCATCCAAAGAAGGCAGTAAAGGTAGGAAGCTGTCTTTCTTGCTTGGTGACAGTTCACTCAACGCCAGCGCTGCCGCTAAAATCATTTCTTTAGTAAGGCGCGAAGCACGGACTGAAAGTATGCCTAATCCTATTCCAGGGAAAACCAAAGCATTATTGCACTGAGCAATATGCAAGAGACGATTTTGATATTCGATGGCTGGAAATGCCGTACCCGTCGCAATCAAGGCGGTACCTTTACTCCAGTGTAATACATTGCTGGGATGGGCCTCGCATTTTTCGTCCGGATTGGACAGGGGAAATATAATTGGCCGCTCACAATGTTGTGCCATTAATTCGATAATATCTTGAGAAAATGCACCCGGCTGCGCGGAGCAGCCAATCAATATTGTGGGCTTCACTTGACGGATAGTGTCCGTAAGCGATGCATATTTTTTATCATTAATCGGCCAGCTTAAGATTTCTTCTTGTCTTCTGGCATAAGGTTTTTGTGCTTCAGTGAGATCGATATCTCCCTCAATCAGCAAGCCTTGGCGGTCAACGAGCCAGAAACGTTGATGAGCTTCCTCAGCACTTAACCCGCCGCGCATCAATGCATCGATGATTTGATCGCTGATTCCTGTGCCGGCAGATCCTGCGCCAAATACCACAATGCGGTGATTATTCAAACTGATTCCCGTGATATCACACGCAGCAAGCAAGGCAGCCAAAGTTACCGCGCCTGTGCCCTGAATATCATCATTAAACGTACATAATTCGTCTTGAAATTGATCAAGGATACGCCTTGCATTGCCTCGCCCTAAGTCTTCCCAGTGAAGGAAAGCATTTGGAAACTGTTTATGGATACTTTCCACAAACGCGCGGACAAAAGCATCGTATTTTTCTGAACTAATGCGTGGGTGACGACAGCCCAGGTACATGGGATCGGCCAATAATTCCTGATTATTCGTCCCCACATCCAAAAAAACCGGTAAGGTACGATTGGGATCTATTCCTCCGCATAAGCTATACACCATTAATTTTGCGACTGGTATATCCATGCCGCCAATGCCTTGATCGCCAATTCCTAATACACCTTCCCCATCCGTCACTACGATGAGATCAATTTCAGGATTGGAGCGATTATTAATAATCTCATCAATTTGGTTCTGATCAGAATGGGTAATGTACAAACCGCGGGGCTGACGGTATTCACGACTGAAATATTTAACGGCTGTGCCCACGATGGGCGTATAAATAACCGGAAGCATTTCGCCTGTATGGCGGCTTAATAGCTTATAGAAAAGAATATGGTTTTTATCATGTAAATTATTGAGATAAATATTTTGCTGTAATCGCGATGTATAACTGGAAAATTGCAGGTAAGCGCGCTTTACTTGCTCATCCAGAGTTTCCACCTGGTTGGGTAATTTTCCAAGCAAGCCAAAGGCACGGCGCTCTTCTTGTGTAAAAGCTGTTCCCTTGTTTAATTGCGGAGTGGTAAGCAAATGTTTTCCACAAATGGATGTTTCAATATACCATTCTCCAGTTTCTTCATTGCGCAAGGTTTTAAAATCTAACATGTTTTATTCTTACCATTGTAAAAATTGCAGTTACCATAGCCAATATGTAATCACCTGTCTACTGCATAGCCTTATAAGCCTCTGAATGTTAACATAGCCTTCCTGCAAATGTGATGATAGGTGAAGTTAGACAATGGCTAGATGGATTATTCTCATGATGATGTCATTTTGGATGGCTGCTTGTGCAGCACGAGATGAACACTATTATACCATGCATCCAAAAGCACTCCAGGAAGCAATTAAAAAATGTCCTGAACAAGCTTCCGGTCAATTAAGTTGCAAGCATTTACAAAAAATCGCCTTGCGCACGAACAATCTGGCTTTGCAATTAAGAAGTGATCCGCAAGGGTATGGGAAACAAATTTTAAGTTTGCAAGAAACCATAGCCGAACAGGAAATGGCTTTGCAACAAAATAAAAATCAGCCCCAATTGCAAAAGGAACTTGAAAGTAATAAGTATCAACTGAAAGAACGTTTGGCTGTGGTTAAATGGTTAGAGTCGCCAGAGGGCTGAAATGCGAATATTAGTCAGTAACGATGACGGAGTATATGCCCCGGGTTTGCGCGCGTTAGCCCATGAATTATCGACTATAGCTGAATTAAAAGTTATGGCTCCGGACAGAAATCGCAGCGGGGCGAGCAACTCCCTTACCTTATCGCGGCCTTTGCGGGTAAAAGAATTGGATAATGGCTACTACAGCGTCGAGGGAACACCTACCGACTGCGTGCATCTGGCTTTAACCGGTTTTTTTGACCCGGTAGCAGAAATGGTAGTTTCCGGAATTAATGAAGGCGCTAATCTGGGAGATGATATTTTATATTCGGGAACGGTGGCTGCTGCCATGGAAGGGCGCCATTTGGGGTTTCCGGCGATTGCTGTTTCTATGGTGGGTGACAACATTCAACACTATGATAGTGCAGCGATCATCATTCGACAATTAATCTTAAAGCTGCACCATCATCGCTTGCCCTCGCAAACTATCTTTAACATCAATGTACCGGATTTACCTATAGACCAAATTAAAGGCATGCAAGTTACCCGGCTGGGAACGCGTCATGGTGCTGAGCCTACCGTAAAGGAGTATGATCCGCGTGGACGGCCAATTTATTGGATAGGTCCGCCCGGTTTAGAAGCAGAAGCAGGTCCAGGAACTGATTTTTATGCGGTTAGCAATGGGTATGTTTCCATTACTCCTTTGCATTTGGATATGACCAATTACAAAATTTTTAGTCAAGTATCAACTTGGATGGATGGGGTAACATGGGAATCTTGAAACTTTTTTCCTACTTATATGATAAAACCATTTTTTGGTCGGGACACCGCCATGCGCCCTATTACCTGGCAGGCATATCCTTTGCTGAATCCTCATTTTTCCCAATACCCCCCGATGTCATGCTGATTAGCATGGGATTGGCGGCCCCCCATCGTTCATGGCGTTTCGCTTTTATTGCAACGCTGTTTTCCGTTTTAGGTGGTATTTTAGGTTATTTGATTGGGGTGTTTGGCATGGAATTGATCCAGCCGCACCTGAGTGCATCGACGCTCGCCAATTTTCAACATGTGAGCCAATGGCTTAAAAGCTATGGGATATGGGTAGTAATTTTAGGAGCCTTCACCCCTTTCCCCTATAAAGTATTTACTATTGCAGCCGGGGCTATGCAATTAGCTTTTTTGCCATTTGTAATAGGCTCTGTAATCGGGCGGGGGATGCGTTTTTTCTTGGTATCCGCAATTTTATTTTTTACCGGTAACCGTATCGAAGCGCGTTTGCGGCATTATGTTGATGTAATCGGCTGGTCGCTGCTTGTAATCTTTGTTATCGTTTATTTTTTTATGAAATGGATATATTGAGATGTGCACAGTAAGAAAGGGAATCATTTTTTTATTCCTCCCGCTTTTCCTTTCCGCATGTGAGCAGAGAGTTGGATTGGCGCCCGTTGTAGAGTTAAATTGGGAAACTGCCAGGAACAGAAATAGCAGCCATCCTCTAAGGCATGTGGTTGTTCGCGGCGAGACGCTTTATGCCATCGCTTTTCGCTATGATCAAGACTACCGGCAGCTGGCTGCCATCAATAATTTATCCAGTCCTTATACTCTGCGTGTAGGTCAAGTGCTGCGTGTACAACCATCGATAAACCAACCCATAAGACCGCTCCAGGAAACGCAACGCTTTATTCCTGCGCCTCCCCCAGTGGCAAGAAGGCCGCTGCCAGCAAGAAGTGCGCCGATAAAATATTTGCCAATGCCTCAGCCAAAAGCGGTGATAAAAAAACAGGAACCTGCTGCTACGCATCAAAATGTCGCTTCTAACAGTCAGTGGCAATGGCCTGTTTATGGAAAAATAATGACTGGATTTGTTCCACAGCAAGGTAAAAAAGGGATAGATATCGCTGGCAAGAAAGGAGAAAAAATTCATGCTGCTGCAAGCGGGGTAGTTGCCTATGCTGGTAGTGGGCTCGCTGGATACGGTAATTTGATTATCATCAAACACAACAACCAATTCCTCACTGCCTACGGCAACAACTGGCGTAATTTGGTACGTGAAGGGCAACAAGTAAAGGCAGGGCAAGTGATTGCAGAAATGGGATTAATAGACAACCGCTTCTGGGGCTTGCATTTCGAAATCCGCAAAGCTGGACAGCCAGTTAACCCATTGCAATATTTGAAAAAATAAGCGGTGACGCCTTTCCATTCCACGGTTAAATCGTGGGATGGGACTTCTTTCAATACTTCATTTTACCTAATCTTCCCCCAACCTTGCTGGGGGCTTCACCGCAAAGCTGCCATTTTTAAATTCAAGTGTTTAATGCCAATATTAATACTTTAGCAATACATTAAGGTCATAGATGTAAATAAAATTGCTCTTTACTCGGTGACGCTTTAGGTTCTGTCGACATTGATGATTGTGTATAATCTGCGATAGAAATGACATGGTGGTTTTATGCTTACAGATGATGAATGGAACAGGATTAAAGATTGCTTACCAGGTAAGTCGGGGGATCCTGGTCGGAGGGGATCAGACAACCGGCTTTTTGTAGAAGGTATAATGTGGATGGCTCGGAATGACAAAGATATTTATAAAGAACGCAACCTTATCGAACGCATGTTTAATAAACTCAAACATTTTAGAAGAGTGGCAACACGATATGATAAACTTGCTCAATCTTTTTTATCGTTCATTTATATTGCTGCAACCGCCCTTTGGTTAAGATAAATGTCGACAGAACCTAGATCGTTGCGATATTTATGCGTGTGATCTTTTGGGGTGAGTGAAAAACTTTTTCAAACTACCCTGATCAGTAGATGCTGGTTTGCTAGCGTTATCTCATAGCAATAAACCGTCTGTTAGAACTGGTTGACTGAATTAATAAATAAAGTGTATGCCGTCAATACTCTCCGCAAAAAGCGCATTGAAGTAATTTCTACCTATTATCCAAACGATCGATATGGCACGAGTGGCAAAAATTCGCAATTGAACAATATATGATATGCTATATAATGTAGTATTTTGTATAATGGAGATAATGGTGGGTATTGTAAAAATTTCAGATGAGCTTCACGAAGAAGTGAGAAAAACGAGTACGGTGATGGAGCGTTCTATAAACTCTCAGGCTGAATTTTGGTTAAAAATTGGCCGGTTAGCTGAACAGAACCCTACATTAACCTATGAGGAAATTCTTAAGCGTGAAATGCGCCTGCAAAACGTAGCCTCGGTGAGACTTGTCAATGAATAAGATCCACATCAAGTCTCAAGATGAAATTGTATTGATGCGCAATGCTGGGAGACTTCTTGCAAAAGTTTTTGCTGCACTGGATGATTTTATCAAAATAGGAATTTCAACTTTAGAAATCAATGACTTTGTTGAAGACTATATCGTGCACACGTTAAGAGCAAGGCCTGCTAGCAAAGGGCAATATGGATATCAATATGTCTTAAACTCCTCAATTAACGAAGTTGTTTGCCATGGCGTACCATCGAAAGGCAAAAAATTAAGGGAGGGCGATATTGTCAACATGGATATTACTTTGGAAAAAGATGGTTTTATAGCAGACAGCAGTAAAATGTATTCAATCGGAAAAATTTTACCAATTGCCAAGAAAATAATGGCTGTCAGTTACGAAGCAATGTGGGAAGGCATCTGTCACGTTAAACCAGGTTCTACAACAGGAGACATTGGTTATGCCATCCAGCATTATGCAGAAAAAAACGGTTTTAGTGTAGTTCGTGATTATTGCGGCCATGGAATTGGCCGTGCAATGCATGAAGAGCCCCCAATACCCCATTTTGGCAAACCTGCAACCGGCATTACCTTAAAAGAAGGGATGGTATTCACTGTTGAACCAATGATTAATCAAGGAACTTATAAAGTAAAACAAAAAAAAGACGGTTGGACGGTTATAACCAAGGATAGGAAGTTATCCGCACAATGGGAGCATACCGTTCTCGTTACCGCATCGGGATTTGAAGTACTTACCCTGAGAAATGAAGAAATTCTGCCCTGTAGTGTAAAATTGGCTTCTAGACCCTATTAAAGCGGCTAAGTGAAGTAGCAGCCCCGGCAATCATTGGCTATGCATTGAGTATTCTTACTGAAACTTGCAGTGTGGGTAAATTAATTCTGCCATTGCAACAAGTTCCTGTTACTGCTGTCATTGCTGAAATGAATCCATGTCCGAACGTCTTCAATTGCAAAACTTTAGGTTAAGAAAATTAATTTTCAGCCGAAAGCGTATAAGTAAGATTTATCGAAATTTAATTAAGAAACAATCGAATTTAATGTTGCAGGTCTTTGAAAAAGCTATACTATAAACCTTTAGAAGTTAAAATCAAAAAAGCCGCTGGTTAACTAGATAGGTGAGACAATGTGCCCAAATGATGAGCCTTCAGAAAAAAAAGTAGTGCCACAAGAAGAAGCGCTAAGTCCTGATGAGGATACTTTACTTCCTGATGAAGAAAGTTTGCTTTTAGAAGAAGAGGATAGCCTGCTTGAGGATGAAGACGATAGCGAACCGGATTTTAGCGATGAGCTGGCTTTCCCAAGTTATCAGCGCGGCAAAAATGTAGCCAAAGCTATGGATGCCACGCAAATTTACTTAAGCGAGATCGGATTTTCCCCTTTACTAAGTGCCGAAGAAGAAGTGCATTATTCCAGGCTGGCGTTGAAAGGTGATGTAGCTGCACGCAAGAAGATGATTGAATCCAATTTACGGTTGGTAGTTAAAATAGCGCGTCGTTATTTAAACCGCGGGCTTCCCTTGCTGGATTTGATTGAAGAAGGTAATTTGGGATTGATGAAAGCAGTGGAAAAATTTGATCCTGATCGCGGTTTTCGTTTTTCAACTTATGCAACTTGGTGGATTCGGCAAACCATCGAAAGAGCAATCATGAATCAAACCCGCACCATCCGGTTACCCATTCATGTGGTAAAAGAATTGAATGTTTATCTACGAGCGGCGCGGCAATTAACGCAAAAGCTGGATCACGAACCATCGCCTGAAGAAATAGCCGAAATGGTGGATAAGCCTTTGGAAGACGTTGAAAAACTTTTAGGTTTAAACGACAAGGTGACTTCAGTTGATACGCCAATTGGTCATGAAGAAAATAAATCCTTATTGGATACTATTCCGGATGAAAATAGCGTGAATCCGGCGGAATTACTTACCAATGAAAATTTACGTGCTCACATTGAGTCGCTGTTGGATGAATTGACTGAAAATCAGCAACAAGTGATTGCCAGGCGTTTTGGTTTGCGCGGTTTTGAGAAAGCCACCCTGGAAGAGGTTGGCAAGGAAATTAATTTGACGCGAGAGCGGGTGCGACAAATTCAAGTGGAAGCTCTGAAAACCTTGCGCGGTCTTTTAGAGCAAGTCGGACTGACTCAAGAAGATTTATTTTAGATTAATTGGGAGGATGTTCTACACCCTCCCAATTAATTCCCGTTAAAATTTTGCGTAATCCCTTGCCAGCATGCCATGTAATCTTTTTGTCTGATGCTGCTTGCCATGGCTTTTTCCGTAACCTGCCAAGATAAACAGGATTCAAACATGAATGCCAAGGTATTGGCATAGTATTCCGGAGTTAATTCTTGCGTACTTGCTTTTTGGTAACTGGCCGCATCTGGCCCGTGCGCTGTCATGCAGTTGTGAATACTGACCCCGCCTATTGCAAAGCCTTCTTGTTTGGCAT
Organism: Legionella sp. 27cVA30; assembly: GCF_024160945.1. Classification (NCBI taxonomy): domain Bacteria; kingdom Pseudomonadati; phylum Pseudomonadota; class Gammaproteobacteria; order Legionellales; family Legionellaceae; genus Legionella; species Legionella sp. 27cVA30. The sequence continues at coordinate 1,025,387 of NZ_JAMYXK010000001.1, read as the reverse complement.
CGTATTCACCCATAATAAGCCCCATGAGCTCGCTCATGATGTTGCGATGATAATAAGGGGGGCGGAAGGTATTTTCTGCGACCATCCAGCGCTCAGGAAATATAACGAAATCTAAATTGGCTACTCCCGGCGTATCGCTTTCAGAAGTCAATACGGTGAAGATAGATGGGTCTGGATGATCAAAACTGACCGTATTAATCGTATTAAATAAGGATAAATCATAACAGTAGGGAGCATAATTACCATGCCAAGCTACAACATTTAAAGGCGAATGCGGGCAAGTCGCTACCCACCAATGTTGCTGGTATTTGCAAATTAATTCCGCTTCTTCATTGGAATCCTCAAAAGCTGCTTGCGGATAAAGAAAATGACGTGGATGAGCAAGTCCGTTAGCACCAATTACGCCAAGCTGGGGCAATGACAGCGGTTTTGCCCCATTTTCACACACATAACCACATGCTAACTCGCTTTTAAGGGAAACTTTAAATTTTACTCCTCTCGGTACTACAGCAATCATGCCAGGGGTAAGTTTAAGTGTGCCAAATTCCGTATGCAGGGTAATATCCCCCATGTAGGGCACGATTAATAATTCCCCATCGCTGTCGCTGACATAACGCCTGTTCATGGATTGATTACACTGGTATAGATAAGCATTCAATAAATGATTTCCTGCCAGATGGAATAAACCATCTACAAAATCTTGTGCAGTGGCGGGTGTAGGTAACGGCGACCAGCGCAGGGGATTAGGTGGAAGCAATGCAACAAATTTATCTTGCAGGGGTTGTCCGTACGGTCGATATTCGTGTTGTACTACAGATGGCAGAATCCGATACAGCCAACTGTATAAATTGGTGTGGCGGGGTCTGGTAAATGCGCTGCCACTTAATTGTTCAGCATACAACCCCAAATTGCATTGCTGCGGTGAATTTTGACGTTTTGGCAGTGCACCGCGTATGGCTTCACTGCTGTGATAATTCCCAAATCCTTCTAAATACACAATATTCTCCCTGGGTAAATGCTTAGAGCATAGCTTGAAATCATAAATCAGATTGAACTTTAAGATAAAGCATTGCATATATTGCCGGCAGATTTTTTTTTGCATCCCGGGCATTGTATAATCCATACCAATTTAATTTTGCTTTAGAGGGGTGCAAATGGCGGGTCATAGTAAATGGGCAAACATTCGTTTTCGCAAAGGGCTGCAAGATGCCAAGCGCGGTAAGATTTTTACGAAATTAATACGGGAAATTACCGTAGCAGCACGGATGGGAGGAGGTGATGAAGCAGCCAATGCCCGCCTTCGCGATGTTATCACCAAGGCACTGAAAGCCAATATGAAACGCGATACCATTGACAATGCCATCAAGCGCGGTGTTGGTGGCTTGGAAGGCGACAATATGATGGAAATGCGTTATGAAGGATACGGGCCTGGTGGTGTTGCCATCCTGGTCGACTGTTTGTCTGACAATAAAAATCGCACAGTTTCCGAAGTTCGCCATGCATTTAGCAAACATGGTGGTAATTTGGGGACGGATGGTTCCGTATCTTATTTATTCACGAAACAAGGCGAAATTCTTTTAGCACCCACCCCGCGTGAGGAAGAGGCAATGGAAATTGCAATTGAAGCGGGTGCTGAAGATGTGATTCACGAAGAAGGGCAAATTGAAATCATCACTACCCCGGAAACTTATCATGCTTTACTGTCCGAGCTGCAGGCTAGAAATTTTGAAATAGAACATTCAGAAATTACCATGCGGGCGCAAACTTCTGTTGCTGTGGACAAGGAAACTGCTGAGAGCTTGGAAAAACTGATTGATATGCTCGAAGATCTGGATGATGTGCAAACAGTCCATAGTAATGCTGAGTACCTTGAAACCATTGCGTCATGACCATTATTTTGGGGATTGATCCAGGCTCGCGGGTCACGGGATATGGAATCATTAAAGAACAGGGCAAGCAGCTTCACTATCTGGACAGTGGCTGCATCCGTACTCCCCAAGGAGAACTCAGTGAAAAGCTATTGAGCATTTTTAATGGCATTTGCCACCTCATGGAAAATTTCAACCCTGATGAAGTGGCAATTGAGCAAGTATTCTTACATCAAAACGCCGATGCTGCCTTAAAATTAGGGCATGCACGCGGTGTCGCTATGGTGGCTTGCGCTTCCCACCGCATTAAGGTAAATGAATATTCGGCCCGTGCAGTTAAACAATCTCTTGTTGGGTATGGCGCCGCACAAAAAGAGCAAGTTAAGCATATGGTGGTTAATTTACTGAAATTAAACCGTCCGCCGCAAAGTGATGCGGCAGATGCACTGGCGATTGCAATTTGCCATAGCCACATGCGCCATGGATTATTAAATATGAATATAGTAACAGCCCGTGGGAGGCGAAGACGATGATAGGATGGTTAAGCGGCCGTATTATTGACAAACATCAACCGGGTAAGTTGGTGGTTGATGTAAATGGGGTGGGTTACGATGTTGAAACTTCCCTGCAGACTGCTTTGCAGCTGGAAACACATCAGGGAACGATAGGCTTGCATATTCATACCATAGTGCGTGAGGATGCATTATTACTGTATGGTTTTTTGGATAAAGAGGAGCGCGCCTTATTTCGAGCCTTGATCAAGGTAAATGGCATAGGCCCAAAATTGGCGATTAACATCCTCTCCAGCATTTCACCTGCTGAATTCATCCAATGCATCCGCCAGCAAGATGCATTATGCTTAACCCGTTTGCCCGGCATAGGCAAAAAAACGGCAGAGCGTTTATTGATAGAAATGAAGGATAACTTGCCGCATTTATTTCCTACCTCGGTTAAATTAGAACAAAGCCCCGGCATCCGGCTTGAGCAAGGAGAAGCCATCAAAGCCTTGGAAGCTTTAGGGTATAAGGAACAGGAAGCAACAAAAGCTGTACATAAAGTAAATGATGGAAAAATGAGTTGCGAGCAAATGATCCGCCAAGCTTTGCAAGTATTGTCTGGCCATTAATTGCACACAAATATTGAATTGAATAACAGCTGAAAAGATTTCATGCATGGCTTGTGCAGAAACTTTTCATCATCCTATTCATTAGTTTTCATTACCGGAAAATACACTTTTACAATCAACCCGGTGCCTTCACGGGGCGATTCCAATTTAACGCGCCCATTATGCAAGGCGCTGATCTGCTGCACTATGGCAAGGCCCAAACCACTGCCCGGGCTTTTATTGCCTAAGACTCTGAAAAATCGTTCGAATACCCGCGATTGTAATTCAGCAGGAATGCCGGGACCATTATCGCACACTTCGAGTACTGCCTCATTTTCTTGTGGGTACACGCGCACCACGACACGGCCGCCTTCTTTGCAGTAGCGTATGGCATTATCCACCAAATTACGGATTAAAATGCTAATAGCGGTCGGGTTGCCAGCAAAAATGGGAGTTTTTTCATTGTCTTCAAATTCCAGTTCAATTTGTTTTTCCACAGCCGTTGGGGCTAGCATGGCCAAAATTTCGCGAGTGATTTTGCCAAGGTTCACTTCATCCAGATCGTTAATGCCTACTGCTTCTGGCACTAATTTGCTCATGGTAAGCAGCTGCTGCACGATGTGAGTACTGCGGTTTACGCTGGCGATTAGTTTTTGCAGGGCAATATTCTTTTCTTCTATATTATTTGTATTTAATGCAACTTGTGCTTGAGCTTTGAGAGCAGCCAAGGGGGTGCGTAATTCGTGTGCCGCATCGGCGGCAAATCTTTTTTCACGTTCAAAACCTTCTTTCAAACGATAAAAAAGCTTGTTCAATTCATCAATAACCGGTTTTATTTCTTCTGGCATTTCCTTAATGTTCACCGGCTCCAAATGCGTTGGGGCGCGGTTTGCCACTTCTTGAGCAACGCGATCAAGACTGTCCAATCCCCGCCCGATAATAATCCAGATTAACAGGCCGGAGAGGGGGAAGGTCAGCAGCATAATGTATAAATCATCTTGTGCAATGCGTTGGCCCAATTCATTGCGCGTATCATACCGTTCTGCCAATACGGTGCGGATGCCGGCTTTTTCATTGTAAGTAGTGAATACCCGCCACCTTTGTTTGTCGATGATTTTATCGTTAAAACCATCATTATCGGAAGTTAAGGGGATTTTGGGTGCGCTTGAGGAATGCAGGATTAATTTCCCGCCATCAGTCCAAACCTGGAAATTAAATTTATCCAGATAATGTTCGGGTGCATGATCGCGCATCAAGGGATGTTGATAATAAGTTTCCACTTTATGTGGGATTAAATTTAACGTATTTTGTATTTTTGCCAGTGGGCGGTCATGAACGTCGTCCCCCAAAAGCGCTTGGTAGGAGAGGGCGGAAATAGCCATTAGGGTATCCAGATGCTCTTGGATGTCTTTTTGATCCAGATAATAGTTACCAATGGCTGTTAGGGTGGTGGTGATGGTTATTGCCAATAAAAGGTTAATTAACAAAAATTTTCGGATGGAGGATTTCACAATCGGCCTTATTCATGCACGCATTTTTACCGTTAAACGATGCGGATGTTTAATTATTTTCATTTTTCTCCGCCATGTATCCCACACCGCGTATAGTACGAATGTAATTGGCATTTAATTTCTTGCGCAAATTATGGATGTGCACTTCAAGCGCATTACTATCCACATCCTCATCCCAGCCATAAATACTTTGCATCAATTGTTCTCTCGATAAAACATGCCCGCTGTTTTCAAGCAATTTTTGCAACAAGGCAAATTCGCGCCTGGGCACGTTTACTACGACATCATCGACCATGACGGAATGCGCCGCCGGATCTAATGTCACATTACGATATTGTAAAACGGTATCGGCACGACCTTGCGAGCGGCGGATTAAAGCCCTGACCCGAGCGCTTAATTCATTTAAATCAAAAGGCTTGATGATGTAATCATCTGCACCACTGTCCAAACCCTTAACCCGGCTTTCAATGGATTCACGTGCAGTCAGGATTATCACCGGTGTCGTATTGCCCTCATGGCGAATGGTTTGCAGCAGGCTTATCCCGGAAAGTTTAGGCAGTCCCAGATCAAGAATGATGAGTTCAAAAGATTCAGACTTTAAGGCAGCACGCGCGGCCTCTCCGTCTTTTAACCAATCGACGATGTAGCCAAACTGAGTCAATCCGGTCTTAACGGCATCACCGAGCAACTCATCGTCCTCAATCAGCAGTAATCTCATTCTTGCTCCTTTAGAGCTATTGAAAGCTCTCAGTAGTATTAACGGGTCCCGGAACCCTGACCTGAGGTATCAGCAGGTTGTTGCTCTGCTTCTTTATCCGACACGTGTCTGGTTAGGTATACGGCTTGGATAAAGATAAAAAGTAAAGTCAAACCGGCGCCGCCGAACAATTTAAAATTCACCCAAACGTTTGTATCAAAATAATAGGCAACATATAAATTTAAGCTGCCCATGATTAAGAAAAATATGGCCCAGGCCCAATTCAAATGCTGCCATATTTTTGCAGGCAAGCTTATGTTTCCATCCATCATTTTTTGAATAAGCGGTTTTTTGCCAATGAAAGATGAGCCGAGAAATACTAGCGAAGATAACCAGTATATGCCGGTGGGTTTCCATTTAATAAACCAGGGGTTATGAAAAAAGAGGGTGGCGCCGCCCAACACCATGATCAAGCCTAAGCTGATAAGATGCATGCGTTCGTAAGATTGATGCTTGATTCGATGAAAGATGACTTGAAGCAAAGATGCCGCCATCGCTACTGCGGTTGCGGTGTAAATATCGAAGAGTTTATAGCAAAGAAAAAAAACGAGAATCGGGAAAAAATCAAATAGTAGTTTCATGATGTTAAGCATACTTAAAGGTATAGTAAGTATAACACACGATGTCTTCTTGCAAGTCAACATCCATCATCTTTGTGCATCGTTATTGCAAGCATAATATTCATATGCCCATTATTCTAATGGACACGCCCCATCATGCCAGACGGCTAGCCTAAGCGAATCTTTTGTCCCGGGCGTAATACATTCTTTTGTAAGTGCGGGTTTAATTGCAATAAAGTCCGTACAGTAGTGTGTTGCGATTTGGCAATAGTACTTAAATTATCTCCTTTTTTAATCATATAAACTCCTGTAGGCCTGCTTGGTTTCCAAATGACCAATTGTTGTCCGCGACGCAAACCTGACTTAAGGTTTAACCGGTTCCATTGCCGAATTTGGCTTGGTGCGACGCCGTACCGATTCCCTATTTGTTGTAAGCTATCCCGTGCTTGCACAATGTGAATGACTTTCAATTGCTTGGCCGCAGTGAAATGCTGAACAGGCGCCTTAGCGGGAACAGGGGGGTTAATTGCGGCTGGCGGCGTTTGCTTGCTATTGGGTACCAAGACCACCTGTCCTTTTTTTACGGCATTGGATTTAAGCTGGTTGAGTTCCTTAATCAGGTTTACCGAGGTATGGTATTTTTTAGCTATCAAAACCAAATTATCCCCAGCACTCACTTGATGGCGCGCCCAGCTGACCCGTTTGCTTTCAGGCAAATTGGCAAGATTTCGGCTGAAATCTTCTACTTTATCAGCCGGAATCAATAACTTATAGGGGCGATAAGGTGCAGTAGCCCAGCGGTTATACCCCGGGTTTAATTTAATAAGATCATGATAGGAAATGCCGGCCAGTTTGGCTGCATGATCCAAATCAATTTGGCTGCCAATATTGACTTCTTCGAAGTATGGCACGTGTGGAATATCCGGCAACTGTACGTGATAACGTTGCGGGTTTTGGATGACTTCCGCCAGGGCCAGCAAGCGTGGAATGTAGGCACGGGTTTCCTGTGGCACGGGAAGGGCCCAGAAATCAATCCTGCGGCTTTGGTTGCTCTTTTTTATGCAACGGGCAACGGTACCCTCCCCCGAATCATAAGCTGCAAAAGCCAACAGCCAATTGCCATTAAAAAACTTGTTTAATCGCGACAAATAGTTCAAGGCAGCATCAGTGGAATGGCCAATGCTTCGGCGCGCATCAAACCACCAATCCCGCTTTAATCCCAAATCCGTGCCTGTACCGGGCATAAGCTGCCATAATCCGGCAGCACCTGCGCCGGAATAAGCAAAAGGATCGTAGGCGCTTTCAATCATGGGAATTAAAGCAATTTCTCCGGGAAGATTGCGTTTCTTAATTTCAGTAATAATGTGATAAATGTAGGGTTCCGATTGCGCTAATTTTTGCAGATAGCTCGGATGAGAAATTAACCAGCGCAATTGATTTTGCACCTCAGGTCGGGTTACCTCGTGGTTTAAAGTAAATTGTCTGCGTAATACATCCCAGACACTCGGCGATGAGTCTGCCACAGCAGTACTGACTGGGGAAAAAAAGGCAAGAACAAGACATAAGTAGCTTATTATTAGAGGCTTAAACTTCAAAATAACGACCTAGTCTAAATTATGGGTCTTGCAGTCTACTAAAAAATTCTCGCAGGATAAACCTTTTGTGTATTTAATTAACTCATATAGAACTAAATTTATTCCTTATGGTTTGTTTTTTTAAATAAAACTATCTTTTTTTCGCCGTAAATGAGAAAAAATAGCCAAGGGATTAGAGGGATCAATGCCTTCTTTTTCTGCAAATTGTTTTAAATTAGGTGTCTCAATTCTGAAAAAAGGATTAATTTTTTTCTCAAGGGCTATGCTTGAAGGCAATGAACATAATTCGGATCTTTCTTGCAAATAAGCAGCGTAATTTTTAATGGTTTCATTTGCTGGTTCTATTGACGCTGCAAAGCGCAAGTTTTGCCGTGTGTATTCATGCCCGCAAAATAGTTGCGTATCGTCGGGAAGTTGTTGCAGCAGCAAAAGCGAATGGTGAAGTTGTGCAAACGTTCCATCAAAAACCCGGCCGCAGCCTGCGGAAAATAAAGTATCACCGCAAAATAACCAACTTTTCATGGGTTCCTGATAACACACATGGGTAGAGGTATGTCCGGGGGTATTAAGGACGCGAAAGGCATAATGATCAATATGGATGATATCCTCGCCTCTTACCACATAGTTAACGAGGGGAATGCGTTCATCGGCAGGCCCATAAACTTTAGCTTCAGGGAAACTTTGCAATAATTCAGCTATACCATCCGTGTGATCAGCATGATGATGAGTGACTAAAATGTTAGTCAGGATGAGTTGATTGGTGTGCGCATAACGAATGACTGGCGCAGACTCTCCCGGATCAATGCAGGTCAAAGTATGTTTTGCCTCATTGACAATAGCCCAAATGTAATTGTCTTTGCGGGCCGGCAGTGCTGCAATCGTCATGATCATTCCTTATTTTTTTCTCAGTTGTAGAATATTACATTTACCCTTTTTCAGACATACTTGCACTCGGTGCGCATCCATAATTTATTGCACTATACTTTGATTGTGAATCAATAAAAATGGGGGGTCGTGATGGGCTTGCATAAAAATTATGACGATGGTCACTCCTTCTCTGAATTTGGCTATGAAGAAGAAAATATAGAGGATTTGGAACCACTCGATGAATCAGACAAGAAAAAGCGCATCCGCCGCATGATAGAGGAACGACTTGAGCGCAAACGTTTGCAGAAAGAGTTGCAAGATGAGTTTGATGATGAGTTTGATTGGACTGAGTGGGAGCGTTAATTTTCTCCTAGTTTCTGTGCGTATAAAGTATTCGTTAACAGCGTGCTGATAGTCATGGGGCCAACTCCGCCCGGAACAGGGGTGATCCAGGCGGTTTTTTCCTTAGCCTTGTTAAAATCGACGTCACCGCGCAATGTGCCATCCGCCAGGCGGTGAATTCCTACATCAATTAAGATTTGTTGATCATGCAGCCATTCCGTATTAATGACATCAGCACGCCCAGTTGCCACAACCACCAAGTCTGCGTGCCGCACGTGGGATTCGAGGTGGCTGGTAAAACGATGGCATACGGTGACTGTGGCTTTGGCCAAAAGTAATTCCAATGCCATTGGGCGTCCTACAATATTGGATGCGCCAATCACTACGCTATGTTTACCTGCAGGATTCAGTTGATAATGTTTTAATAATTGCATAATTCCATAAGGAGTGCATGGCCTTAATAACGGGTTGCCTTGCGCCAGGCGGCCAAGATTATAAGGGTGGAATCCATCGACATCTTTAGCAGGATCAATACGCTCGATGACTTTGACTGTATTGATGTGTTCGGGCAGGGGCAATTGCACTAAAATGCCGTCGATTTCCTGTGTATGATTTAACTCATCAATTAAAGAGAGTAAATCGTCTTCTTTTGTGCTGGCAGGCAGATCATAGGCAAAAGAAGATAATCCTGCCTCGGCACATGCTTTGCGCTTGTTATTGACGTAAATGATGGAAGCCGGATCATCTCCTATCAAAATTACGGCCAAACCCGGAGGTCGATAGCCTTTTCGGATACGCGCGCTAACGTTTTCTTTTAACTCGTTTCTAATCGTTAGTGCGACTTGTTTACCGTCCAGTAAAAAGGCAGTCATAGGGGTTTCACAAAAGAAATAAGAGCTGGATTATGAAATATCCAGCGACACTATGCAATTATGGAAATTTAATAAAGCAATTTTTATACCATCCCTGGAGAAATATAAAACCCTGTACTATTCTTTTTTCAGTTATTGCTTTAAAAAGCAAAAGGTTAGCGGCTTTTTAAAAATAATCTTTTTTTTGCTGGTTTAGCATGGCGGCTGGATATGGATTTCCGGTAAGTGTGATTGAATTCTAATCATTGTAATGATATTTTTATTAATAATTAGCAAGTTATTTGCATGCAGGGAGCGCTGCTTGAAAAAATTCAATCTACATCTGGCTCTTGTCTCCCTGATTGCCCCATTTTTCGCTCATGCATTAGGTTTGGGTGAAATGACTGTACATTCTTCTTTAAATCAACCCTTTAACGCTGAAATTGAATTAATTGATATAGACAGTATCCCTTTGACAGGCATTCAAGCCAGCATTGCATCCGTTGAAGATTTTGAGCGCGTTGGCTTGGAGCGGGCTTACGTGCTGGATTTACTGGCTTTTCAGGTAGGAAAAAATACAGCTGGCAAGCCGGTTCTAAAGATACGTTCAGTAGAACGCATATCTGAACCTTACATGGAGATCCTGGTTGATCTCGCATGGGCACAAGGGCAAGTTTATCGTGCCTATACCGTGTTGCTGGATCCACCACAATACGAACTGATCACAGTCAGGCAAACTGGCATGCCGGTAAAATCAGGTTTAAAACCCAATCTTGCTGATGAACGTGGAGTCATTCAAAAACCAGTGATAAGCCACGTCGATCATGCCTCTGCATCGATGAGCTCCAATCGCGGTACCGAGACTTATGGACCTACTTTAGCTAATGAATCCATTTGGCAAATTGCGCAACGCTATAAAACCCCAGATATCATCCTCCAGCAAATGATCCTGGCAATTGTTGGCACAAATCCGGAAGCATTTACCGAGGGTAATTTAAATGGTTTGCAGGCCGGTATGAAATTAAGCATACCTTCGAATGAAACAGCAAAGAAAATCCCGGACTCTTTAGCAAAACTAGAAGTATATGAGCATGACAGCGCCTGGCAAAACAAGCAATCTATTAATCATGTGTTATTGCCCCCGTATGTTGATGCCAGGCGTGCCCCTGAAAAAATAAGTGGGGGAGAAAGGAATGCAATCGTTCAGTTGCCTTCTATACCGCAGCTCTTCTCCTCACCCACAGTTAAATCAGATCCTGACCACAATAAAAAACAACATTCTGTTTTGCCAAAAGCCCAATCATTTTTAGCCGCGCAAACTGACGCAGTAAGGCCGCGTAGTGATGATAAAATTGATCCTCAGCAGGTAAAACTCAAGGCGCAAATGGATGTAGCTTTAACAGCAATCGAATCCGTGCGCGAAACCAATGCCTTGTTGAGTGAGCAATTACGCTTAGCACAAGCGGATAATCAACGTTTACAGCAGCAATTGGCACAGAAGGAAAAATTGATTAAGCAATTGCAGGCACAAGTGCAAGTCATTAAAACCCGTCAGGGTATTGCTGGGCAAGCCAGTACCCGAATAGATGAATATGAATCAGATAATCCTTTATGGCCTTGGATCTTGTTAGCATGCTTAGTCGTGATGGGAGGCGGGGGCGCCTATTGGTGGTATTGGCTGAGGATAAAGGAAAACCCTGAAGCGGATGAAGGAGAAGCCATGCACCATCCTGCCCCCATTATGCCGCCCCCGCCGGTGATGGAAAAATCTGCAGCCACAACGACCACAAAGGCTGAAACTCATCCCAAGGACGAAACTTTAGCGACTTCATTTACAGAAGAATCCGTAATACCAGAAGAACCTGTTGCTGCGGAAAAAACTACTGCGGAGGAATCTGTAAGTGTTGCTAGGCTGGCAATAGAGCCAGAGCCTGCCGTAGAGAAAGAAGTTGATGTACAGGAAGAGACAGCAGGTACTGCTGGTGCAACAGGGTTTTCTGCTGCCAAATCTTTATTCGAATCTGCAGGTGAGCAAGTTGAGGATGATCATCAGGTTGAGGATGATCATATAGTAGAGTTTGAAGCAGGTCTTCTAGTAGAGTTTGAAGCAGGTCTTCGGCCAATGGCAGAGACTCCTTTACCAGAGGAAATAACTTCGATAAAAAATGACCAAGAAAAATTTAAAGAAATTCCAATGACCGAGTTGGAACTGATGCCTCTGGAAGAACCTGAGATAGAGGCAAAGGAAGAGAGTGCAGTGCCTACCTTGGAAATAGAAGTTGAGGAAAAAAACAACAGCAAGCCTACACCAGCTGCGGTTTTGGCCCCTCAATCGGAAAGCACATCTGAGGTTGAGGCGGCTAAGCCGATGAAAAGCGCTCGTGCACTGCAAACCCTGCTGGATCTTGCCAGGACATACATCAGTATGGAAGATTTTGCAGCCGCCAGACAATCTCTGCAAGAAGTTCTAGAGTATGGGGATCCCGCGCAAAAAACGGCAGCAAAGAAGTTGCTTGCTGAATTAAATTCCAAATAACGTTCAGTTTTTTATCAAAAATACATTCGTATCCGGCTAATTCATAGTGATTTCAATCTGCCTATTCAGCGACATGCTTTATCCATTGATATTTACCGGAAATTTACGCTGCCAAGAGCTCGTCTTTGGATAAATTGTCTATACTCAAAAGAGATAAATATTTATTCATTCCGGTGATAAAATGCCTAATAACGATAAATCAACTCAATATGCCCAACCTCAAGCCATATTCATGCAATATTTACTGGAGAAGGCAAAGGCGCAAATTGCCAATAAAAAGCCTGAAGAGTTAGCTTTTGATCCGCAGGGGCGTGTTTTAATTGATGTACCTTTGCAAAAATTTGCAGATTTTCAGCCTGTTGTAAAGAGCATTAATGATGCGACTGGGATGCGGTTGCGACCAGTTCAAAAGGAGTTAGAAGAAGCTTTAGGTAGAAAAATCACGCACCCGGTTACAGTCAGTTTGGATTTCAGCGGCGATAAGGAGCTGCAAAAGAAATTTAACGCACGCTTGCAGGCAGCAGGCATTGAAAAACAACCCGAAGGAGCAAAAGGCAGCATGATTCCCCTGCAGCAGGAATTTCATTTCCATTTAAGTTTAGCTGCTCGTGTCTATCAAGATGTGATTCAAAAAAAGAGCGGGGAAGAAGCTTTTGAACATCTTGGGAATAATATAAGTAAAGCCAAGGAAGCTGCCTTGCTGCGCGTTAATGAGTTAGTTTTGCAAGCTTACGCCAGGGCTTTGGAAAAAGGTACAAAAGATGGCGTAGTGGACCTTGGCAAGGTGAATCAAGAGCTTGATAAAGCCCGTAAAGAAATTGCCCCACAAGCCCATCAGATATTGATGCAGGAAATCATAAAGAACACAGGTGTTGTGCTGAACAAAGAAGATTTTGCAGGCGCTAAACATTTGGCAGAAAAAACTGCCGCTACGGCAAATGATGTCTTGCATGTGGATGCTCGACTTGGCATCGTCACATGGATTGGGGCTTCTGAAGGCACGGCGCATGAGCGCGGCGCGGAAAAATATGCAGACAGGCAACTCATTACGCAAAAATATTTACAGGGTCGAGTAGAGGTCAGTAATGAGCGCATCCAGATACGCACGCCTTCTTTGGATATCAAAAAAAGAAATGTGGATGACAAGGGCCAGAAAGAATCCTACCAGGATTTTGTAGAAAGGGCAGAAAAAGATATCCAAACTAAATTAGGCACGCTTGCCAAAAAATACCATTTTGAAAATTTGTCGGGTGGTGGAGATAACGATAAACCCAAAGCATTTGTATATAATTTGTATACTTCATTAAATGATACGTTAGGAGATGTGCGCGGCAACTTGCAAAGCCAAGGGGCTGAAATCATTTTAAAAGGTGCCCACCACTACAATTTAGAACAATTGCAAAAGGAACCTTCCGTTTTTTGTTTTGTACAAAATATTCCGGTCAACGGTTTTGGCAGCTCGCTTGGTTATGGCAGCGGCAATGCATTACAGGAAGAAGCCACGTTGATGGCTGAAATGGCCATGTTGCATACCTTGTATAAAAATGAGGAATCCATTCGAAAGGTCATGGCACTTTATGAACAATATTTACACTCCGAACCTAGGAAACCTTATTTTTCACAATCGGAAGAAGGTAAGCAAGCCATCATTGCAATTCAAGCCATCAAGGAGCAATGGAAACAACCCACGCAGACTGCGGATGCGCAGGAATGCTTAAAACGCATGATGGCGAATGACTTGCATTTTGAACATGATTATTCCAAAACCATGCAAGCGTTGAGTGTATTTTTAGAGGCGGCATCGATTGGTGGTTGCAAAAGCGGTAATGAGCGCGCCCAGGCTATTAATGGTCGTGTAGCCATGCTTGATGCAAAATTTGACGAATTATCAACACCAATTCAGGCAATAGCTCAGGCAAACAGTGGAGAAATAAGACAAAAAGCGAATGAATTTAAATCTTCCTTAGATAGTATTTATAACAGGGAAGGTTTGCAAGGAGGGATGTCCGTGGTCAGTCTGATTGACCAGGGCGGGCCTGCGAAAGTGGAAGCCAAATCCAATGTGCCTGGGGTTTTTAAAGAGTTTCAATCCAGAAATTCTGCAGAGGAAAATGCAGAAACGATGACGAATTTGTACCAATCCAAGGCCAGTAAAATGCAGGCGCATAAAGGGCTTACTGACTATATGCAAAAAGCCTGGGAAGGTAACCCTTCATCCACTTTGGATAGGATGAAAAACACTCTGGGAAAAGTGGGCATGATCCTGGGGATTCTTACTGTGGTGCCTTTGCTCATCTTTGCTATTGCTACACCTATTTTAAATGCAAGCAAAGCCAGTGAAACAAAAAATGCCAATGAGCAATTATTGAAGGAATCCAAGGATCTGGTGTTGGAAGATGCTCATGCTACATCAATAGAACAGAAAATTACATCACAGGAACACCAAGAGAATGAAAAACAAAGCTTTGACCAATTAATCGATAGCGTTCACGATAATGGCAAATTCTCTCATAACAGCACGAAATCATTTGATGGTTGGTTTAAAGAAGCAGGGATAGAAGATAGAGTAAAAGAGAATAAACTACCGGTTGAAGCCCAGGAGAATTTAGCTATTGAAGGAAAAGTAAGCAAAAAAATTGATAAACCACCGGTAAAATCTAATGATTCAGCATGGCCAAAGCAAGAGCCTTGGCAAAGCTCGCCATTAAATAATGGCGTAAGCCTGAGAGAAACAAACGTTCAAAGCATTCAAAGCAAAGTTGAGGAGATCAAAAAAGAGCCACAAGTTGAGGAATTTAACACGAAGCCACCGGTAAAATCTAAAGATTCGGCATGGCGGAAGCAAGAACCTTGGCAAAGCTCGACATTAAATAATGGCGGAAGTCAAAAAGAAACAAAAGTTGAAAGCATAAAAAGCAAAGTCGAGGGAATTAAAAACGAGGTCCAAATGACGAGAGCCGAGAAGGTGGCCAAAGAGTCTGCATTTGATGATGATTTTTGGAATGCACCCAATAGCGGCACTTTAACCCCAAGAAAATAAGATCTCTATTTGAGAGGTATACCCTAGACAAACACACCCCAGTATTATAAATTGGCCGTTTTTAGCGGAAATTTGCGTATATGCGTATTGCCTTGATGGTTGAATACGACGGGAGCCAGTATCATGGCTGGCAAGCGCAGGCGGGCCTGCGGACCGTGCAGCAAGCATTGGAGTATGCGCTTAGCAATGTAGCTGATCAAGAGATCGCGGTAGCCTGTGCCGGCCGAACTGACACCGGCGTGCATGCAACACACCAGATTATTCATTTTGATTCGCAAAAAGAGCGCTCCATTCGTTCCTGGATCCACGGCGCCAATTCTTTTTTACCCAAAGATGTATGTGTGCGCTGGGGAAAAGAAATGCCGGAAGATTTCCATGCCCGTTATTCTGCTTTGTCCAGGCGTTATCGTTACGTCATTTACAATTCTGCAATTCGTCCGGCTTTAATGCGCTCCAATGTCACCTGGCAGTACCGTCAATTGGATCATCGCTTAATGCATGAAGCCAGCCAGCATTTATTAGGCGAACAAGATTTTACCTCGTTTCGTTCCATCGAATGCCAATCCAAAACACCAATGCGCAATGTGCATAATATCCAGGTTTTGCGCAAGGGTGATATCGTGGTCATTGATATTTCTGCCAATGCTTTCCTACATCATATGGTGAGGAACATCGCAGGTGTTTTGATTGCAGTAGGATCCGGCCGCAGACCGGTAGCGTGGGTAAAAGAAGTCTTACAAGCTAAGGATAGAAAATTAGGTGCTGAAACCGCCCCCCCTTATGGCCTTTACCTTGTAGAAGTTTTATACCCTGAACATTATGGCATTATCCGCGGTGCCCCAGGGCCGTTATTTTTAATGGAGTCTTAGTTTGAGTACACGCATACGCATTAAAATGTGTGGCATGATGCGGGAAGAAGATGTTGCGTATGCAGTTTCGCTAGGGGTGGATGCCGTTGGTTTTATTTTTTATGAAAAAAGCAGCCGCGCAATTGATTTCGCCCAGGTGAAAGCTCTTGGAAAGGTACCGGCTTTCGTCAGCGTGGTAGGTGTTTTTGTTAACCCTGCGGCAGCACAGGTAAGACAAGTATTGCAAGAAACTCCGGTTACGCATTTACAATTTCATGGTGAGGAATCTGCTGACTTTTGCACGCAGTTTAACAAGCCTTACCTGAAAGCGATTGCGGCTACATCTTCCGCAGAAATTGTGCAGCAGGTCAGGCAACACAGTCAGGCTTCTGCCATTTTATTGGATACCCCTGCGACATGCCGTGGCGGTAGTGGCCAGGTATTTGATTGGCAAATTATTCCCAAGGCATTGGGCAAACCCGTCATATTAGCCGGAGGGTTGAATGCAACGAACGTGCATGCTGCCGCCGCCCAATATCCTTTGTATGGCGTGGATGTATGCAGCGGGATTGAGCTAAAGCCCGGGATCAAAGATCATAATAAAATGAGAGAATTTGTTAACGCATTATGGGGTAAGAAATGAGCCAACATGAGCTTCCAGATGAGCACGGTCACTTTGGTCCTTATGGGGGTGTGTTCGTAGCAGACACGTTAATGCATGCTTTGCAACAATTACAGCAAGCTTACCGGGAAGCTCGTACTGATCCGTTTTTTTTAGCCGAATTCACCAAAGAATTACATGATTATGTTGGCCGGGCATCGCCCCTTTACCATGCCAAACAATTGAGCGCATATGCAGGTGGCGCGCAAATTTATTTAAAACGCGAAGATTTGAATCACACCGGCGCCCATAAGATTAATAATGCCATCGGGCAAGCACTGCTAGCTAAACGCATGGGGAAAAAACGGATTATTGCCGAAACAGGTGCAGGCCAACACGGCGTAGCATCCGCGACGGTTGCTGCGAAATTCGGCCTTGAATGCGTTGTGTACATGGGATCTGAAGACATAGCACGTCAGTCTGCGAATGTATTTCGTATGAAATTATTGGGGGCAACGGTGGTGCCAGTTACCGCCGGGTCCAAAACCTTAAAAGATGCGTTAAATGAAGCCATGCGCGATTGGGTAAGTCATGTAGATGATACCTTTTATATTATTGGTACGGCAGCGGGCCCGCACCCTTATCCGCAAATGGTACGGGATTTCCAGGCGGTAATCGGCCAAGAAGCACGTAAGCAATTATTTGAAAAAACAGGCAGGCTGCCTGATGCCTTAGTTGCTTGCGTCGGGGGAGGGTCGAATGCAATCGGATTATTCTTCCCCTTTTTACAAGATGAGCAAGTTAAAATTTATGGCGTAGAAGCAGGCGGCAAAGGCCTTGAAACAGGAGCTCATGCAGCTTCTTTGCTCGGGGGAAAACCCGGAGTTTTGCATGGGAACCGTACTTATCTGCTTTGTGATGAATATGGCCAGATTAAAGATACTTATTCCATTTCCGCAGGGCTTGATTATCCGGGAGTAGGACCAGAACATGCCTATCTAAAAGATACGGGGCGCGTCCACTATGTTGCCATCAATGATGAGGAAGCATTAGCCGCATTCCATACCTTGGCTCGCATAGAGGGAATTATCCCGGCACTGGAATCCAGCCATGCGGTTGCTTATGCAATTAAATTGGCAAAAGAAATGGATAGCGAGCAGCAAATTATCGTGAATTTATCGGGTCGCGGTGATAAAGATATTCATACGGTAGCTCAGCTGGAAGGTATCACTCTATAATAAATTGGCTAAAGAAGGTTATTTATGAACCGAATTGACCACGTTGTCGAGCAATTAAAGACAGCAAATAAAAAAATATTAAGCCCCTACATCACCGCAGGCGATCCGGAACCGTCTGTAACGGTTGATTTAATGCATGCATTGGTTGCAGCCGGGGCTGATATACTGGAAATTGGCTTGCCCTTTTCCGATCCTATGGCCGAAGGTCCGGTGATTCAAGCTGCCATGGAGCGTGCTCTGGCGCACCATGTTACTTGCGATGATGTTTTTGCCATGGTGCAACAGTTTCGCAAAAAAGATAATAAAACTCCTATTGTTCTCATGGGATATGTGAATCCCATTGAGCAATATGGATATGAGCGATTTGCAAAACAAGCACAGCTATCCGGCATTGATGCAACTATTATTGTTGATCTTCCTCCTGAAGAAAGCGGTATACTTACTCCTTTTTGGCCTAATGCGGGATTATACAATATTTATCTTTGCTCTCCGACTACCAGCGATGAGCGCATGCGCTTGATCAATCATTTGGGACGAGGTTATTTATATTATGTTTCTTTAAAAGGCGTAACAGGAGCGGATACATTTGATTTAAATTCAGTCAAAAAGAATTATAAAGAACGTAAAACGCAGACTGAATTGCCGGTGATGGTTGGTTTTGGTATAAAAACGCCAGAAATAGCAGCGCAAGTCGCCCAATTTGCTGATGGCGTGATTGTAGGGGCTGCCTTGATTTCACAAGTGTTGGCAGCGCATACGGCAGGCAAAAATCCCACCGGCGCCGCAGCTGCTTTTATAAATAAATTACGTGAAGCAATGGATACATGATGAACGATAGTGAAAAACGCCCTCATTTTATCAGGCAATTGATTACAGATGATTTGGCCAGTGGTAAACATACAGAAGTAGTGACCCGTTTTCCGCCGGAACCCAATGGTTATCTGCATATTGGCCATGCTAAATCGATTTGTCTAAATTTTGGTTTGGCTGAAGAATTTAAGGGACGCTGTTATTTAAGATTTGATGATACCAACCCCATCAAGGAAGAAGAAGAATACGTGCATGCCATCATCGATGATGTACGCTGGCTTGGGTTTGAGTGGTATGCCATGACGCATTCATCTGATTATTATCATGAATTATATGATTATGCCGTGCTGCTGATTAAAAAAGGCTTGGCTTATGTCGATAGTTTAAGTATGGAAGAAATCCGCCGATATCGCGGCACCCTGCAAGAGCCAGGAAAAGAAAGCCCCTACCGCAATCGTTCAGTTGAAGAAAATCTGGATTTATTTACACGCATGAAAGCAGGTGAATTTCAAGATGGAACTCATGTTTTGCGCGCACGTATTGATATGGCTTCGGGTAATATCAACATGCGCGATCCGGTTTTATATCGTATTCGCCATGCATTACACCAACGTACAGGTAATGAATGGTGCATTTACCCTATGTATGATTATGCCCATCCCATTTCGGATGCTTTGGAAAAGATTACCCATTCCCTTTGTACATTGGAATTTCAGGACCATCGCCCTTTATACGATTGGCTGATTGAAAACTTGCCTGTGCCGGCGCGTCCAGTGCAAACAGAATTTGCGCGTTTAAATCTTTCCCATACGGTCACCAGCAAGCGCAAGCTGCGGCAGCTGGTTGAGGAAAAAATTGTCAGCGGCTGGGATGATCCGCGTTTGCCAACGATTCGTGGCATGCGTAAACGTGGCTATCCGCCGCAAGCCTTACGGCAATTTTGTGAAATGGTCGGAATTTCCAGAAGCGATTCAATCATTGACATGTCGCTTTTAGAGGAATGCGTACGCAGTGAGCTAAACCAAACTGCCAAACGTGCAATGTGTGTGTTTAATCCATTAAAAATTGTGATTGAAAACTATCCGGAAGACCAGGTGGAAGAATTGCAGGCGCCTTATCATCCACAAGATCCTGGATATGGTAGCCGTAAATTGCCTTTTGCACGTGAGCTGTATATTGAAAATAGCGATTTTATGGAAAATCCGCCGAAAAAATATTTTCGTTTATCGCCAGGAGCAGAAGTGCGCTTGCGTCATGCCTATGTAATACAGTGCAATGAAGTAATCCGTAACGCCAAAGGTGAAGTCATTGAATTGCGTTGTTCCTACGATCCTGCAACCTTGGGTAAAAATCCTGAGGGACGTAAAGTAAAGGGAGTCATTCACTGGGTGGCAGCGGCGCATGCTCATCCTGTGGCAATTTATCAATACGATCGTTTATTTCTGGATGAAAATCCGGCGCGAGAAGAAAATTTTCTGCAATTTATTAATCCTGATTCCTTGCAAACATTGCAAGGTTGGTGCGAACCTTCATTGCGGCTTCAACCAGAACATGAAGTGTTTCAATTTGAGCGGCTTGGTTATTATGCAGTGAATAAAATTGAATATAACCAGGTAAGCGCCTTTCATAGAGTGGTTGATTTAAAAGATACTTGGGGAAAAGAGAAGCATGCTGCAGATTTATAATTCCTTAACACGTACAAAAGAACCATTTAAACCATTACGCCCTGGAAAAGTCGGCATGTATGTGTGCGGCGTCACCGTGTATGACTTATGCCACCTCGGGCATGCGCGCTCCATGGTGTGCTTCGACGTCATCGTGCGTTTTCTTCGCTCCCAAAATTATGATGTAACTTACGTGCGCAATATTACCGATATTGATGACAAAATCATTGCGCGTGCGAGCGAGCGCGGCATGGCAATCAATGAGTTAACTGCCCAATACATCGAGGCCATGCATGCGGATACGCAAGCATTGAAAATTTTACCTCCCGATGTTGAGCCGTACGCCACAGGACATATGGCTGAAATTATTGCGCTTATTGAGCGCTTGCTAGCCACAGGGCATGCTTATGTTAGCGAAAATGGTGATGTTTGTTATCAGGTAGAACGTTTTGCCGGGTATGGGAAGTTGTCGCACAAGGATTTGCAAGGCCTCATGGTGGGAGCAAGGGTGGACGTGGTACGGGAAAAACGTTCGCCACTGGATTTTGTTTTATGGAAAATGGCAAAGCCCGGCGAGCCCAGCTGGAGTTCTCCATGGGGAGAGGGCCGTCCTGGTTGGCATATTGAATGTTCGGCGATGGCCATGGGGGAGTTGGGCGAGCAGTTTGATATTCATGGCGGTGGTGTGGATTTGCAATTTCCTCATCATGAAAATGAAATAGCTCAAAGCGAGGGTGCCAGCGGCAAGCCATTTGCAAATTATTGGCTGCATGTGGGTATGCTGCAAGTGAATAACGAAAAAATGGCTAAATCCACTGGTAATTTTTTCACTATAGCCGATGTATTAAAAAAGCATCATCCGGAAGTGATCCGTTATTTCTTGTTAAGCAGCCATTACCGCAGTCCATTGAATTATTCTGAAGAAAATTTACTGAATGCAAACAAAGGGTTAATTAGGCTGTATCAATCTTTAAAAGATATGCCTGTAACGCAAGATGGCGAATTGGATGAAACATGGCTGCAGCAATTCAATCAAGCCATGAATGATGATTTTAATACACCTGTTGCTCTGTCCATTTTATTTCAACTCAGTCATGAGTTGAATAAAAGCAAAGCTCCGAAGTTGGCATGCACTCTCAAAAAATTGGCTGCCATACTTGGACTCTTGCAGGAAACACCCGCTGTATTTTTACAGGGAGGAGGGGCGATAGGAGCTGCCAGAGAAACCATAGAAAAATTAGTTGCCGAGCGCGGCAGGGCCCGGATCCAAAAAGAATGGGCAAGAGCGGACGCAATCAGAAAAGAACTTCTCGAATTGGGCGTTGAGTTGGAGGATAACCCGCAGGGAACCACGTGGCGACGCTTAACGGATTAATTCTTGTTTACTCTTATTACTCCTATTAAGGCCTGAATTAGCCAAAGCTTATTCAGGCAATCTGCAAATGCCTCATCGCTAATTCATATGCTGCTTGGCGGATGAATTTAAATAATCTATTTTGCTTAAAATTGCAACATTTAATATAATTTAAGATATTTATATTAAAAAGATTATCTATGTACCCTGCAAGCTTTTATTACCTGCAAACAGGCGGCTTAAGCTATAGCCATACGCCGCAGGGAGAATTAAATGTCGAGCGTCTGTTGCAGCAGAAAGCTTACTGGCAAATGGCAAATGCTGGCAGTTTGGAAAAGAAAACCATCATTTTAGCCGATTGGAGCTTTAACACAGCGTCGATATGGAAGCAATGGCAGGTGCAGCAAAAGCTTGCCCAGTTGGCCGCGGATGGGTTTAATGTCTATATTTCTGTTGAAAACGAAATGCTGCCTCTGGAAGAATTTATCTTCCAGGAAGATCAGCCTAAGATTATTCCGCAATTTCCGCAGGATATAAAAAAAAGCGCTTATAAGCATTTGGGGGTTTTGCCAGAACAAGTGCATATACTCGATGATCATACGCTCACTGAACTGATAGACCCGAGGCGTTTTAATCCAAACGAACGTGAAATCTCTGTAGGTTCTGTAAAATACCTTTCAAAAGAATTAAAAACTCGACTCATCAAAATTCTAAAAGTCGCCAAACCCGCATTGACGCGTGTAATTGATGATCAATTCATATTATGTAGGGACCATACTCGCCGGCTGGCAGCAGAAAGTAACTTTTTTTCTGTACCGGGATTGGAAAAATACAAATCTGCTCTGGTGTCGTACGAGGGGGCTGTTAAGAAGACATTCGAAGAGTACATAAAGCAGCTTGGCGATTTAACTGGGATAGAAGCATTTGATTTTGTTGATATTAGCGAGAGCAACCTGGGATCCATCTTGCAGCGTTCCACTAATGTAAAACATCTAAATTTGCAAACAATACCAATTAGTAAAGTAGATTACCTTCCCGAGAGTCTTGAATCGTTTGAATGCTTTAATATATCCATGCAGGCATCGTTACTGGAGAAATTATTTGCAAAACTTCCGCAATGCACTGCGTATTATCTAGATAAGTTGAAGCTGGATGGAGAATTAGCAGTACAGATGGCACTGCCTCATGTTACCGTTCTTAGTGTTAAGCAGAGCATCTTATCTGGCAGTGTTTTTGAAAACTTGCTTGCTGCAGCGCCCAATTTAAAATCTTTAATTCTCTACAGGTTGCCGAAATTTAACTTAACTCAGGGTTTTAATTTACCCTGCCTTGAAAATTTTGAAAGCGATGATGCGGCACTGCTATCTTTGTTAAGCCACCCGCAGCATTTAAAACGACTGCAGTTATCTAAAATTCCTTCTGCAAAATTAAAGCATTTACAATCTTTTTTATTGAAAGCACATAGCCTGGTAAGCATAGATATTAATGCCAATTTTGAGCTTGAGGAACCGATTCATCTTCCCCATCTGGTGGAATTTTCTAATGATAACGCCAACTTCTCTACACAAACGCTGCGCCATGTGCTGCATGCTTCCCATAAGCTTAAACGCCTGGAGCTCCCTTCTCTCATGGAACCATTGGGAGAATTACTCGATGCTATTCCTTGCAAGAATTTAACTGCTTTGACAATCGATGCCTATTCTGTCACCGCAGCTAGTCTTGCTCAATTACGTGAAAAAGCCCCAAAACTTGCCTCCCTTAAATTGGAGTCATTTCTGCACTTACCTAATCTTAAGCCGATTGACTTAAGTTCTCTCACCGAGCTGGAACTTAATGCTTCGCGGCTGAGTGTTAACGATTTTCTAACTTTGCTAAATAGCGCCCCTAATTTGCAACGATTGGATTTTTGTAAAGCCAGAGAGGATGTGGAGCACCTGGTGAAGGATCCGCGGGTACAAGAGCGTCTTAGACGTATTCCTTACTTTTCCCCCGAAATTAAGGCGCCCAAATTAAAATCTCCTGTTGTTTCGCAATCATCACTGGCTCAGATGGGTGGAGAAATGCCTGGGAATCTTCTGGATTTTCTTGCTTCCTCATCTGGGCTGCAGGCATCGCTTGGTCAAGGCAAGGCGTTGGTTGATGCGAATACGGTGTATAACGAAGGGAAGCAATTTTCTGTGACGCGGGTATTTTATCCTTTATCGGAGTTGCCTGAGTCGCCTCCTGAGGTGAGTGGGTACCGTTTGTCCATGTATCATGAGCTTCGATTAAACCCTGAGCCTTGTGAGGCATCTGCTGCTTTTTCTTTAGAGAATGGCGGGTCTTTGCAATGGGCGCCTTGTGTTGTGCAGCGTGTTGCAGACGCCGAGTCGTCGGGTAAGGCGTTGCATGCTAAACGTCGTAGTTACAAGCATTACCGTGGGACGCAGATGCTGGCATCGGGTGGTGACTGGCAGGCCTTGGCGTCGTTGAGTGCACGCGAGGTTTTGGCGCATTACCAGGCGGATGCGGAGGTTGAGTTTCAGTATTCAAAGCGCGATAACCAGTATTATGCGAGGCATCGTTCTGGGAAGGCGTTGGCGCTTCATTATGTGGTTGAAGTTCTGCAAAAAGAAGCGGTTTTGCCGCGAGAGATTAAGGAGTTGGTGCAGGAATTCCAGGGTTTTGGCAGGAAGGGGTTAGAGTTTAAGTCGGGTGTTGGCAAGTTGCGTGGCGAGGAGTATGCGCAGGCGATTTATGCGCAAAAGACAGGTGGAGTACAGCCGCGAGGAAATGATTGACGTCTTGCAGCATAAACAAATCAATCCGGCAAACGCCACCCTCATGGTCGATGCTTATCTTGCCAAGCTCAACGAAGCCCGCGAGAAACGCCTCGAGCCACCCCCAACATTCAGGGATTTAATCCGCGTCGCCGAGGAGGAAATCAATGCCCACAGCAAAGCTCAAACACCCACACAACAACAGGGAGTAAGAGCAGCCGAAGCAATGGGAGAAACTCCATTGCCGCCTAAAGAAGAACAGAAACCCGCGCCTTCTTCTGCCGCCGCCGAGGAAAACCTGCCGTCCGAAGCGCTCAAAACACCCCCTGTGGAAGAAAATATAAACCCTGGGCAAGCTGGGCATGACCCTGCAAGCCAGGAAAAAGAATCCCGGGAAAAAGAAGAACAAAAGCCCTCGGCGTCTTCTGCAGCCGCCGAGGAAAACCTGCCGTTCGAAGCGCTCAAAACACCCCCTGTGGAAGAAAATATAAACCCTGGGCAAGCAGTGCATGACCCGCTAAGCCAGGAAAAAGAATCTCGGGAAAAAGAAGAAGCAGAGATAAATAAAAAATTAGCGCATTACCTGAGTGAATGTGAGGAACAAATTAAACGCTTGAAGACTTATGCAGGCCATGACATTGTCGATAGAAAAATCAGCTTGCTTGAAGAAGGCAAGAATTTACTCGAGGCCGAGTTTGGCACGGCCCAAGAGAAACTGGACAATTTTTATACCCACATCAAAACCAATCAGAAAGAACTGGTCAAACCACACAGCAGCATCCCCAAAGATATCGGCAAAGGCCTCTTAGTCTTCGTCGGACTCGTCCTTGGCATCGTCCCAGGTATCCTCCTCTACAGCCGCTTCTTCTCAGCCTCAAGGCCCACCACAACAGGGGAAAAAATCGTCGAGCCCGTGAAAAAAGAAAACCCTATGCCATAGTGAATGATGGCTTAGGTTAAATTATCAGCAGCGATGATGTGGCTCATTTTTAAAGGTTTTTAAGCGTCTATTCACAGAGTTATACACAGTTTTTGGGGATAACTCTGCTCGTAAAAAATTTTGCAGCAAAGCTAAACGCCTTATAGTTACTGGAACAACAAGTTTTACCGCAAGGAGGAATTAATCATGTTGAGGAGGAATTAAAAAAGATATCCACAGAGGAGATAAGATCGTTCAACAGCAATATATGGTAGCTAAATAAAAATTAAAAAAACAGTCTTGACGAGGGGAATATTTTTCTTCCATTTTCCGGCATGTAGTATTAAGTACTCGTAACTCGAAGAATTTCAGCCAAAGAAGTATCTCCGGCGAGCACGCGTTTAAAACCATCTTCCCGAATGCTGGGCATAGAAGGGCGTATATACTGCTCAATGGTATGAATGCTTTCGTTCCTATGAATCATGCCACGCAAAGTTTCATCAATGCTGAGCAGTTCATAAATACCAGTACGGCCGCGGTAGCCTGTTTGACTGCATTCATCGCAACCCTTAGGTTCAGATACTCTGGAAATATCGGTAGATTCGGTCACCCCCATTAATTCACGTTCATCTTCGCGTAAATGGTGGGGACTCTTGCAGTGTGGGCAAAGTTTTCTAACCAGGCGCTGAGCAATTAAGCCGATGATGCTGGAGGATAGTAAAAACGATTCGACACCCATATCATGCAGGCGCGTGAGGGCTCCAAGCGCACTATTAGTATGTAAGGTGGATAAAACCAAATGGCCAGTGAGACTTGCTTGTACGGCAATTTCCGCTGTTTCCAGATCGCGAATCTCACCTATCATCACTACATCTGGATCTTGCCGTAAAATGGCACGCAAGCCCTTTGCAAACGTCATTTGTACTTTAGGATTAACCTGAGTTTGTCCAATGCCAGGAAGATCGTATTCGATGGGATCCTCAATAGTTAGGATATTGCGACTCACCTGATTCAACTCAGTCAGCATGGCATACAAAGATGTGGTTTTTCCAGAGCCAGTGGGTCCTGTTACAAGCAGAATTCCATGCGGTTCAGCAATCATATGGCGAATAATAGCAAGCGTACTGTCTGCCATGCCCAATAAACTTAAGTTCAATTGCGCTGCCTGTTTATCCAAAATCCGCATGACGACTCTTTCTCCATGGTTAGAAGGGAGAGTGGAGACACGCACATCAATGTTATGTCCACCGATGCGTAAAGCAATCCGCCCATCTTGCGGGATCCTTTTCTCGGCAATATCAAGTTTTGCCATTACCTTAACGCGGGAAATGACAAAGGGTGCAATGCCACGTTGTATTTCCAGTACTTCCTGCAATACGCCATCAATACGGTTACGTACCAGTACTCGATCTTCATAAGTTTCAATGTGAATATCGGAAGCTTTTTGTTTAATGGCTTGCGTAAACAAAGCATTTAATAAACGAATGATAGGCGCATCATCTTGATTGTCCAACAAATCTTCGCTAACAGGCAGTTGACCTGCCAATAAATCGAGATCGAGTTCTTCTTCCATGCCTTCCGCTGCATCCAGCACCGACGATTGCGATTGGTAGGAGGCAGCCAAGTGTTGTTGGAATTCAGCTGCATCGACTTCCTTTAACAGTAATTCAGCCTGCAGAGTCCGGCGTATTTCGGCAAATACCTGCAAAGGCGTATTGGGAAGATGATAAACGAGCATGCGACCATCCTGTTCCATGCCTGCAGCCACCACCCCATGTTTTTTGGCAAATAAATAAGGGAGTTGGACTTGCTGTTTCGGTTGCATTATTTCGTTACCGTGAACGATGGAATAGATGGCGGCGGAGCCTTAGGCGGCAGCATGGGCGCTGCAGGCCGGCAGAAAGGTTTGGGGAGAGGCGCTTGTGTTAAAGGAGGTAAGACAATTTCATCATTACGCGGATCATAATCTTCTTCACGTAAAGATTGCAGTTGATATTGACGCACGTCTGTGTATTTACCGCCGGTTACACGCAAGGCATCCAGTTCGGTCTTAAGGATAAGGGGTCTTATGAATACCATGAGGACTTTTTTCTCACGATTGGTAATATTTCGCTGAAATAAACGGCCGAAGCCTGGCAGATCACCGACAATGGGCAGGCGATTGTCATCATTACCGAGGCTGTCTTGTTTCAAACCTCCTAATACAATGATGTCGCCGCTTTCTACATGCACCGAGGTAACAATGGCGCTGATATTGAAAACAGGATTTGTGGTGGGGTCCAAAGTGCTGGCAGGATCGAGGGTATCGTTACCCTGATCAATTTGCATCTGAATTCCTTTGCCGCGGGTGATTTGTGGTCGCACATACAAATGTAAGGCCACGTTCACACGATCAAAGGTGGTAAAAGGGCTTGCAGTGGTGGTGCCACCTGCATTATTAGGATAAGTAGTCGAAGCGACAGAAACTTGTTTACCGATAAGAATTTTTGCTTGCCGATTATCCAATACTACTACAGACGGGGTGGATAAAATATTGGCTTTTCGTTGTCTTGCCAGGGCGTAAATTTGTGCCTGAAACTGATCCAAAGATGTCCGGGAATTAATAATAGCAAAACCAGGTCTGAATGTGGTGCTGGATAATGTGTCTTGATCGATGCTTCCCCATTCAATACCTAAATCATTCACATCGCTCTCGTTAATTTCAGCAACTAAAGCTTCAATCAATATTTGTGCGGGTTTAATATCCAGTTGGCTTATCACGGATTTTAAAGTACGAATCAAGGTAACCGGGGCATTGATAATGACAGAATTGGTGTTTGGCTCTGCGATAATTTGTACCGTAGGTTTAGTGCTGCCCTCCACTTGCGTGGCAGCACCCGTAGTATTGGGTGTGGCAGCCGGGTTAACGGTGGTAGCGCTTACGCTGGCGGGTGGCATGGTTTGGCCGCCGCTTGAACTGCCTGTAGCTAAACTGGCAGCAGGGTTGGTGCTATCCAAGGCTGGGCGAGTAATGGTGCCAATAGTAGTTCCTACGGTACCGCTAAAGCTTGCCTGGGCAATGCCGGCCAAAATGGGCACCAAATCTTCCGCGCGTAAATAATTCAGATACACCACTTGGGTATTACTGTTGCTTCCATAAGGGCCGGAACGATCCAACTGAGAAATTAACAACCTAAGGCGTATGCGATCGGTTTTACTGCCACTGATAAGGATGGCGTTATTGCGATCATCTGCAGCCAGTGTAGTCTGGCCATGCAGAGGCGAGGAAGGCTGTGCTTTCACCAAATCCTTTAACGTGTTGGCGATGTCCATTGCTAACGCATGCCGCAGCGGCACCATGTCAATTCCGCTTGAGGAGGAACTATCCACTTGTTTGATGATACTAGCCATTTGGCGGATGTTGCCGGCACGTCCAGACAAAATCAGCATATTTGAGGGCGCATAAGCAGACACGCTACTCCATTGCGGCATAAGCGGGCGTAACACTGGAACGAGTTGTTCTGCCGGAACATAATGCACCGGAATAACTTCTACCATCATATCATCGCCGTGTGGCGGTGATTTCAAGGAGCTGAGTAGATCGGGAGATAATGTTTTTGCATCGATATTCGGAATAATTTTAATTACTTCGCCGCTGGGGATGGCGGCATAACCTGAAATTTGCAGCATGGAAAGAAAAACTTGATACAATTCTTTATCCGACATGGGCGTGCTGGAAACAATGGAAATTTTACCTTGCACCCGCGGATCGATAAGAAAATTTTTGCCGGTTACGCGGGAGACTTCTGCAATGACTGCACGAATATCCGCATTTCTTAAATTCCAGATTTTTTCGGCAGGTTTATCCACGAGCAAGGGCGCATCAGGTGGGTTAAAAGAGGCAGGTGTGTCCGGCGCAGGGTTTGCCGTCATTTGTTCTATTTTAGTTTTCAATTCTCTTGCCAGTGCAAGCTCTTCGATGGGACCTACCTGGACAATGTAAGGGCTTTTGATATCGGGACGATAAATCAAAACCGGCTGTTTTAAGGATTCGGTTAAATTTTTTTGCAATTCTTCGGCATTTTTTTGATGTGGGAAAGCGCCGACCTGAAGAAGATAAACTGTCTTGTCGTTTTTAATCGTTGTTTTAATATCTACATCCGCATGGACTATCGAGGCCCAAAACAGAATTAAAAAATAAAACGAGGCTCGCATCAAACAACCATTAAATCATAGTCATAGCATAATAACTAAATTTAAAAGGATGTAATAGACTTTTTGGAATTATCCTTAGGTTAACGGGGAACGCATATAGGATATATCTACTCCGGCAATGCTTGACAGATGGCGTCTTTAGGAAATAAAAATTTAGCCGATCAAAGCCAAGGCTTGGCTTTATGAATGAAATAATTAATTCAGGGGAAATATATGGAAAACTTAAACTATTTGTTTGGTTTATGGAAAAAATACAACTGGTTTTATTTTAATAAACAGGCGTTATGTAAAAATTATGCACGAAAAATATACTTGGTTTGTCAATTAATAATTATAGGATTGTGTATTGCGTTTTGTTTTCATGCAGAATTTGATTATTTAATTTGTGTATCTGTGTTGGTTCCTCCCTTTTTTCTCTTTTCTTATATTCCAATCAAATTAATAAATGCTGATTACAAAAAACCGTTGCAAGAGCTAGGTTATGACAAACCTTTATTTCAAAAAAAATACTTTGCGCACACTCTTTATGAAATTCGGGAAAGTTTAAAAAAAGATAATCGACTTACACACGATTTTTTAAATAAAACAATAAAACAATGCCGAATTTACCTGGAATTAGAAAATAGCAAAGGGCATCCTTTGTGGAGTTGCCCCCGTTAAACCGAACCATCTAGTTACCTATAATAGCTCTTCGATATTCTCTGGGAGCCATCATTTTTAATCCCTTGTGAGGGGCAATATTATTATAGTCCTCAAACCAACTATCCAAATTGTCCATCAAAGCAATAGCATTCATTGGGTCATAAAAGTCATCCCAGGTTGATAAGTCTCTTGTACTATCTGTTGCTTCTCATATAAAACCCAGCGACGTCTTGAGCTACTTGAATGAATTACTTCTATTACTTCCGCTTCTTTAGATATAGTCATAATACTAGTCCTATTACTAGTCGTTAGTTAACAACTAGCTGGTCCGGTTTTAGTGGGGAGCATTCCACTTTGTTGGATGCTGTACCCATGAGGGCAGCAATTTCTTTTGTGGTTGCGTTTTTCATAGCCAAACTCGCACCTGTTAATGATGAATTGTTAATTTTCTTCGTTTTGATATTAACCAACATTCTATTTTTTTTACCACTTGTTATCACCACGGAATTTAACAAAATCAGAAACCTGTTGGTTATGTTAGAAATTATTAAAGAAAATCTTGCTAAGCAAAAGTTATAAATGAGACAGGATGAGAGGATGGTGGCTATGGGTGGACTCGAACCACCGACCTCAGCATTATGAGTGCCGCGCTCTAACCGGCTGAGCTACATAGCCACAGAGGCCGTGATTTTGTCTTTTTCGAAGATGGATGTCAAGATAGGAAGCTTAAAAAATAAAATTGGGTGCAAAAAAATTTATGTCTCCTGCTGTAACCACTTGGTAATGTAGTTTTGCGTTTCCATCACAATTTTTATAAGTTGCTGGTAAAGTGGTTCGAGCAGCTTGGTATGTCCTGCCTTTTGGTAGCGTTCCAGATATTGGCAGGCGTATTTCATTTTTATAGTGCCAAGATAAAGCGCGCCGCCTTTCATTTTATGCGCTAATTTCTCTACTTTTTCCCAATCATGTTTCCGGTGGGCTTGCTTGATGGCATCCAAATCCGTTTGCATTTCTTGTGAAAGCATAAGGCGCAGCAAATCTTTTACGGCATTTTCATCCCCAAGGTTTTTTTTCGCCTCGTCCAAGTCAAAAATTTTATAATCGTTTAAATTAAAAAGTTCAGATTCGGTTTCAGGCAAGTCGGCTCCAAGCCCGGCCTTAATCTGCTCTTTTTTCTTTTGCGAAGCTTTAGCTTTGGGTGATAAGTCTAAAAATTGATTAATAATGGTTTCCATGAGGGCAAGGCTTATAGGTTTATTAAACACATCATCCATGCCCAATTTGAGCGATTCATCTCTGATTTGATTGCGAGCCAAGGCTGTTAAGCCCACGATAGGAACATGGTTTTTATGATTGGCTTCTTTTTCCCGGACATGTTGCGTCAATTCATGCCCGGACATGCCAGGCAAACCAATATCGGTAATGATTAAATCAAATTCATTATTATTTATTAATTCAAGTGCGGCTTCACCGCTTTCTGCAGACATAAATTGACAACCACATTGCGCCGCCAGATTCTCAATAAGATGGCGGGCCACTAAATTATCTTCAACGAGCAGTAAGTGGGGAATAGCTGATACTATTTTTTTTGGCTTATGATGCTTGGTTGCATGTACAGCTTTCTCCAGTAATTGCAAAGAAGATTCATCCACCGCGTCTTCCGCACGCCCTATTTTTAAAGGAAGTTCGAAAGAAAAAGTTGTACCTGCCCCCGGTTTGCTTTTGACTTCAATATCGCCTCCTAACAAGGCAATATACGATTGGGCGATGTGTAAGCCGACGCCATGTCCTTCATAGATACCTTTATAGGAAGGATTAATGCGGTGAAAGCGATCAAAAATTTGGGCTAATTGCTCTTCTGGGATACCGATGCCGGTATCCGCTACAGCAAAATAAATCAAGGCTTCATTTTCTTGCAAATTTTTTAATTTAACATCAATGGCCACATGCCCCTTGTCTGTAAATTTGATGGCATTACCTAAAAGATTAAGCATGATGCGATGCAGTTTGATGCGATCGGAGTCGATGTATTTAGGCACATCATTATCAATATTAACCAATAAATTCAAACCGCGAATTTTTATGGTTGGAATTTCAAGCGCCACTAATTCTGCGATACATTCCCGTATATCAAATGTGGTTATTTTAAGCTCGTCTTCCTTAACCTTCCCCAGAGAAACAATATCCAAAATGCCATTGAGCAGCTGCAGCAATTGTTGGCTGCAATCATGGATCCACTCAGCATATTGGCGCTGTTCTGGATTATCCGCTTTATCCCGCAGAAGTTCCGACATGCCGACTACGCCGCTTAATGGCGTGCGTAAATCATGGCTCATGTTGGCTATGAATTGAGTTTTAGCTTGATTTGCACTTTCAGCCGCTTCTTTAGCAAGTGAAAGGATTTTTTCGTCTTCTTTAAGATGAGTGATGTCTACATAAATCCCGAGAATTCCATTGATCATGCCTTGATTGTCATATAAAGGTACCTTGCTTGTAGATAAAATGCGCTCTTTGCCATTCGGAAAGACCATGGGGATTTCTTTATCAAGGATGGGGTGGCCCGTTGCCAAAATTTGATTGTCTTCATCAATATAATTCAAAGTGGAGGAAACAGCCCAGGGCATTTGGTAATCGGATTTGCCGATTATCTCTTGAATATTGTTAAATCCGAGGCTGCGTGCAAAATTTTTATTGCAGCCACGATAAATTAAATTTCTATCTTTCCAGAAAATATAGTTGGGGACGTTTAGTATGATTTGCCGTAGTAAATCCAAGGTTGCATCCATCGGATTGCCCCTCCAGTTCGGGGTTGGAGCATTAATTCTGGTATTAATTATCATAAAGTGTAGGATATTTTTTGCTGCCCATACAAAGTGCATGCGGTTGTTTGAAATAGTCAATAGTGTTTTGGAGCATGAGCATAATGAATGTGGCGCAGAAGTATTTCTAAACCATCGCCAAAATTACTGGCGTGATGAACTTTTGCTGGACTTGATAGCATTCTTATAGCCGCGCTTGCTATTGTATTAATTTTTTTAAATTGGTATTTGGGTGTTTAGATGGGCTTAATAGTGGTATTGGGCTTCGCTGAAACTTTATTCTAATGAGGTTTTGCAGCAAGAATTTTATCCAAATGATTGGAAAAGCGTTGTACATCACTGGAGCTAAGCGAAGCGGGGCCGCCTGATATCATACCAGTGTTGCGCAGTGATTCGTTAAGATTGCGCATGGCCAATACTTGTTTAATGTTATTGGCAGAATATAGCTCGCCTCTTGGGTTTAATGCGATGCCTTTTTGTTCTATGACGATATTTGCCAGAGGAATATCTGCAGTAATAACGAGATCATGCGCTTTGATACTGGCTGCTATTTTCTTGTCTGCCGAGTCAAAGCCTGTTTCTACTTGCAGGCGTTTAATATAAGGGGAGGGGGGTATTGAGACAAAATGGTTAGCCACAATAACCAATGGAGTTTTCGTTCTTATCGCCGCCCGAAAAAGAATGGTTTTAATTTTGTTGGGACAAGCGTCGCCATCGATCCAAATTTGCAATTTTAATAACCTTGCCTGTTATGCGTTTACCGCTTTTTTATTGAACTTAATGGGAGCATAAGAGTTTAGCAGATTAATGCAAAGCCCGGTAACAACAAATAACCCAGCAATAATTTTCCAAGTCTGCAAAGGTTCTCCCAAAAAAGCGACAGAACCCAATACTCCAATGATGGGTATTAATAAAGTAAAAGGGACAATCATCCCGATGGGATAACGGGCCAGCAACCAGTTCCATGCACCATAACCTATCCATGTGGAGGCATACACAATATACAATAAAGTCCCAATTCCTTTTAAGCTAATGTGTTGATAGCTTAGAACTGCACTGGCAAAACCTTCATAAAGCAAGGAACATAAAAACAAAGGTGGGAAGGCAATAAAACTTCCCCAGACAATCAATGCGATGGCATTCACGCTCGGACTTTTTTTAGTTATCAAATTGCCAAAACCCCAAGTGGCAGCTGCTGCCAATATTAAGATAAATCCTAATAAAGAGAGATGATTGTCGAAATGCCAGGCTACAACGCCAATTCCAATGAAGGAAGTAAAAGCGCCGGCTACTTGCAGGAAAGTAGGTTGTTCATCAAGAAAAATAGCCGCAAAAAACATGCTGAAAAAAATTTGTACCTGCATGATTAATGCCGCCATGCCCGCCGTCATACCCGCATAAATGCCCAGAAACAATAATGCGAATTGCAGGGCAAACATGATTAATCCATAAAGAGCCACCGTTCTAAATGGCATTTTGGGTGGTTTAATGAAAAAAATCGCAGGCACGCTTGCCAGGAAAAAGCGTAGGGCGCAAAGAAGCAGTGGTGAAATTTCCTCAAGGCAAATCTTAACAAAAAGAAAATTTAAGCCCCAAATAAAGACTACCAATAGTGTGAGTAAAACGTGCGGTACAGGCATTTTGAATAACACGGTTAAGTTATTGAGCTTTTAATTAAAATGGCATTGCTTGGCTGATTGAAGACCTGATAACATCAGTATTGGTCATTCAATACAGAATAGACAATTAGTGGTCAAGCTGATAATATTTTACTTTCGTGCCTTAAAAAAGTAAAACCTTTGCAGTGTGCTTTTGAAAAAATAGTTCGATTTCGTACCGGACGGGAGATGGACATAAATGGCTTTTAGTAACCCGCGCGCGGCTGCTTCTCATAGTTGGTCTTTTAAATTGCTGATGCCTTGGATCGTATGGGGATTAGGTTGCCTGTTTTATTTTTACGAATGCTTATTGCAAGTTTCGCCCAGTGTAATGAGTTCTGAGCTTATGCGCGATTTCGCGGTGACAGGACAAACTCTTGGTATTTTATCTGGCATTTATTTTTATTCCTATGCGTCCATGCAGCTTCCCGGCGGCGTTCTGATGGATTATTTCGGCCCGCGCCGATTGTTGACTATCGCCACGGCAATTTGTGCGGTAAGCACAATTGCTTTTGGGTTGACCAGCAGCTTTTATATGGCTTGTTTGGCACGCTTGATGATTGGTTTTGGCTCTGCCTTTGCCGCTGTGGGTGCCATGAAATTGGCAGCCAATTGGTTTCCTTCCGAACGCTTTGCCTTGTTGACGGGTGTTATGGTTACCATTGGGATGTTGGGAGCAATCGGGGGTGAAGCTCCTTTAGCTCTGCTCATTGATCGATATGGCTGGCGCGAAAGCATGATCATCATGGGGAGTGTGGGTATTGTTCTTGCTTTTCTGATTTTTCTGGTGGCCAAAGACACGCCCAGCCAAGCCAAATTGGTTCATCATGCGACGGATGAGGAAGGTTTATTAAAAAGCCTTTTGGCATTGTTAAAAAACAAACAATTATGGTTAGTGGCTACTTATGGCGGTTTGATGTATATGGCTACCCCGGTATTTTGTGGTTTATGGGGTGTGCCTTTTTTAATGCTGAAAATGCAAATTGCCAAAGCCACTGCCGCTAATTATATATCCCTGGTATTTGTAGGTTGGGCGATTGCCAGTCCTTTGTGGGGAATTTTTTCCACCCGCATCGGGCGTCGCAAGCCACCCATGTACATAGGTTGTATAGGGGCTTTGCTTACCAGCTTATGTTTTATTTATGTCCCTATACAAAGCGGTTGGCTGATGGAATTATCATTATTCCTGTTCGGTATTTTTTCTGCTGGTTTTTTACCTGCATTCGCCGTAGCGAAAGAATTATGCAGCAAGCGTTATGTCGCTACCGGCTTAA
The DNA here is from genome assembly GCF_024160945.1 of Legionella sp. 27cVA30. Taxonomy (NCBI): domain Bacteria; kingdom Pseudomonadati; phylum Pseudomonadota; class Gammaproteobacteria; order Legionellales; family Legionellaceae; genus Legionella; species Legionella sp. 27cVA30. The sequence continues at coordinate 989,575 of NZ_JAMYXK010000001.1, read as the reverse complement.
GTTTCATGAATATGATGAATATGATTGGCATAGCGCTGGCGCAGCCAATCATTGGCTATATTCTGGATAAATTATGGCAAGGGGAGACAGTAAATGCTGTTCGCATTTATCCATTAGAGGCGTACCATATTGCTTTGGCCTTGTTGCCTGCAGGTATGTTCATTGCTTTGCTGATTATGCCGCTTTTGCGGGAAACTTATTGCAAAAGCGTGCATGAGTGATTAATTAAATGCTGTAAGTAAGTGGATTATTATGTTTAAAAAGCTTTACATTAAAACCAACGGTTGTCAGATGAATGAATACGATTCATCTAAAATGGCTGAAGTATTGCTGCAGTCACACGGATTACAAAAAACAGATCACGTTGAAGAAGCCGATGTTATTTTATTAAATACTTGTTCTATTCGCGAAAAAGCTCAGGAAAAAGTATTTTCGCAATTAGGTGAGTGGCGTAAGCATAAAGAAATGCATCCACACGTGGTTATTGGTGTCGGTGGGTGCGTCGCAAGTCAGGAAGGCGCTGCTATTCTTAAACGTGCGCCATTTGTGGATTTGGTGTTTGGTCCGCAAACGCTGCATCGTCTTCCTCAGCTTTTAAATGAAAGGCTTGAAAGCCGTAAGCCCGTGGTAGATATCAGTTTTCCAGAAATCGAAAAATTTGATCATCTGCCTGCCCCGCGTGCAGAAGGACCAATGGCTTTTGTTTCAATTATGGAAGGCTGTAGCAAGTATTGCAGCTATTGCGTGGTGCCTTATACCCGCGGCGAAGAAATTAGCAGGCCTTTTGATGACGTGTTGGCCGAGTGTTACCAATTGGCTACTCAGGGAGTACGTGAAATCAATTTGCTAGGGCAGAACGTCAACGACTACCGTGGCTCCATGCATAATGGGGAAATAGCTGACCTGGCATTGCTGATTCACTATATTGCTGCCATTGATGGCGTTGACAGAATCCGTTTTACAACGTCACATCCGTTGGCATTTTCCGATAATTTAATCAATGCGTATGCCGAAGTCCCCGAATTGGCGAATCATTTGCATTTGCCGGTACAAAGCGGTTCGGATCGAATCCTTTCTTTGATGAAGCGTGGCTACACTGCTTTGGAATATAAATCAAAAATCCGCAAGTTGCGTAAAGTCCGCCCGGATATCCGCTTGTCTACCGACATTATTGTGGGTTTTCCCGGCGAAACAGATCAGGACTTTCAGGACACTATGGATTTGGTGCATGAGATTGGTTTTGATACGTCCTTCAGCTTTATTTACAGTGCAAGGCCAGGAACTCCTGCAGCGAATTTGCCAGATGATATTCCTATGGAAATTAAAAAACAACGTCTTAAAATCCTGCAAGATCGCCTCGTTCTGCAAGCTTCCCGCTACAGTCAATCCATGGTGGGCAGCACGCAGCGTATCCTGGTAACCGGTATTTCCAAAAAGCGGGAAAATCAGTTGGCCGGGCGTACTGAATGCAATCGTGTGGTGAATTTTGATGGCCCAGTGACTGCAGTTGGACAGTTTGTAGATGTATGTATAACAGAAGCCCAACCTAATTCATTGCGTGGCCGCCTGATGCAAGATTAAGTCTTTGCGCCCCGCTTTAAGATTAGCGGGGCTGCCCTCTTATTGTATGTTCAATATCGAGTCTTCCCATTATGAATGAATCATTGAGCAAAGAAGCTATTATTCCCGTAGCATGCTACGGTGAGCGTGTCGATGCAGCCTTAGCCAAACTATTTACCGAATTTTCCCGTTCGCAGCTTACCTTGTGGTTGAAGGCAGGTAAAATCACCATTAATGGGCGTTTGTACAAACCAAAAGAAAAAATCTATGGCGGGGAAAAGGTGCTTTTACAGCTAAACGCTGTGGTTAATCATTACGAAGAAGACGCCGCAGAAGCCATACCATTAGAAATTGTATTCGAAGATGACGATATTTTAATCATTAATAAACCCGCCGGGCTAGTGGTTCATCCTGGAGCCGGCAATCCTTTGCATACTTTGGTTAATGCCTTATTGCATCATGATCCCATTTTGCAGCAGCTGCCAAGGGCTGGAATTATTCATAGGCTGGATAAAGACACTACTGGATTATTAATGGTAGCAAAAAACTTGCCTGCCCATACATCGCTGATTAGGCAAATGCAAGCCAGGGAAATCCAAAGACGCTATTTGACCTTGGTGTATGGTCATGTCATCAGCGGTGGAGTATTAGAAACCTTTTACGGAAGACACCCACGCAACCGTTTAAAAATGGCGGTGTGTAATCAGGGGAAGGAAGCCATCACGGAATATACCGTTAAAAAACATTACCATCAATTTACCTTGCTTGAAGTAAGTTTGTTGACGGGCAGGACGCATCAGATCCGCGTCCATATGGCTTATATGAATCATCCGGTGGTTGGCGATCAGCTATATGGCGGGCGGGTGCGTTTCCCAGCGGATGCTACAGATGAGATGCGCCAGCTTTTACAGACCTTTAAAAGGCAAGCTTTGCATGCTTATTCTTTGTCTTTGCTGCATCCCAAGACGCAGGAATATATGAACTTTGAAGCTTCCTTACCAGAAGATTTTCAAAAATTGCTGCAGACTTTAGAGCATTATTATGGTTAATTTCTACTGCCTAAATGCTGTTGTTATTGTTATATGAATTTAATTCATCTTGTTGAGTGTCGTTATTAGATGACACTCGCCTTTGTAATGGTGAAGAAAAATGGGGAGTATCTTCCTCATCCATTATTAAAGAAGACGAAGTGCTGCTGCCAAAGCTATTATTCATCGCATGATAGGATGCGCCCAGATTGGTTTCGTTGCGAGGACGTGGAATGTGCTGTAGCTCTGCAGGACTTTCTTGCTTGAAAGGTTTGTAAGCCAAAGTAATAGCGACTGCTCCCGCGAGGAAAACAGGGAGCGCCACGATGAGTATGGGCATTAGAAAGGCTATGGGAGGAGCAATCAGTAAGCTGATTATCGGTAGCAAGGTAAATCTTATTGCAGTTTGTTTTCTTTCGTCTCTTTGGATTTGTTCTCTTGGCACGTTGTAATATTCAACGCGTTCAGGAAAATAATGATGCATTATTTTTTCAGTTATTTTGGATGCCAGGCTTAAAGTGGCTACTAAAACCAAAGGAATGTAAAGGAGGGTAAATACTAAAAAAGCAATTGCCCCTATAGCTAGCCCAACCAGGCTTGTTACAGGAAACAGCAATAAAAAACGCATTACTCCCTTCATCGTGCCCTCACAATAATGATATATTTGTTGTCATTAAGAAAAAAAATTGCATGTATTGATGCATATATTACTATATTGACCTTAAAGTTTCCTGAAGTCGTAGATTATTTTATTAATTAACCATATTATACGCAGTTGCGTAAATAAATATACAATCTATGTTTCTTTTAATATAAAAACGCAGGTGATAAGTCTCAACGATAATGCTATTGACAGAGTTTCTCTCATTGTTAATATGTCAAGTTCTTGTTTTTTTAGGTGGGTGAATTGTTTTATTTAATTGCTGATTGGCCAGCGCCGCATCATATTGGTGCTGTGACAACGACGCGACATGAAGGTGAGAGCCAATTACCGTACGCCGGTAATAATATTGCCTTGCATGTAGGAGACAATTCTATGCACGTGCAGTGCAATCGCCAGGCATTGCAGCAGAGATTACGGCTTCCTGCTACTCCTGTGTGGCTTGAGCAGACGCATAGTACGCGTTGTGTGGTTGTTGAGGATGAGGCCACACGAAATGCAGATGCAGCAGTCACGCGCAACAAAAATTATCCGCTGGCAATCATGACAGCCGATTGTTTGCCCGTTATTTTATGCAATCGTGAGGGAACGGAAATTGCTGCGGTTCATTGTGGCTGGCGTGGTTTGGTTGGGGGAATTCTCGAAAATACCCTTGGAAAAATGCACAGCCGCGCTGAAGATATACTGGCGTGGCTTGGCCCTGCGATTTGCTGCCAATGCTTTGAAGTGGGACGGGAGGTGTTGGAAGTTTATGCCGATCGTTACCCCTATACTCAAAATACGTTTGTGCAAAAGGGTGAAAAATGGTTGGCCAATTTAGCTAAAATGGCGGAATTAATTCTAAATGCTCAAGGCGTCAAAGCGGTTTATTCATCCAATGCCTGTACGTTTGAGCTTGAACGACATTTCTATTCTTACCGACGGCAAACACAAACTGGTAGAATGGCAACTTTAATTTGGTTTAAACAGGATACTTAATATGTTACAAAAATTTCGTTATGCCATTGCTTTGGCATGTATGCTTGCCAATTCATGGGCGCAAGCTGCAGTAGAAGTAAATCAATTGCCCACCCTGGCTCCTGTTCTTAAGAATGCTATGCCGGCCATCGTGAACGTGGCTGTACAAGGTATTATTCCAGGAAATTTACAGCCGCAAGATCAAGACGATGAAGATGATAATAACCAAGAGAGGCAAGCCGGGCCTGAAAAACCGCGGAAATTTCAAAGCATCGGCTCGGGAGTTATCATTGATCCGACTAATGGAATCATCATCACCAATGATCATGTGATACGTAATGCAACCCTTATTACTGTGACGCTCAATGATGGTCGCAGATTAAAGGCAAAACTGATTGGCGGGGACAGTGAAACCGACGTGGCCGTATTAAAAATTGATGCAAAAAATTTAAAAAGTTTGCCAATCGGCGATTCAGACAAAATTGAAGTAGGTGATTTTGTGGTTGCTATCGGCAATCCATTTGGTCTTAACAGTTTCGGTAACAGTCAATCTGCTACTTTCGGTATCGTAAGTGCCATGAAGCGCAGTGATTTAAACATCGAGGGAATTGAGAATTTTATTCAAACGGATGCAGCAATAAATCCTGGCAACTCAGGCGGTGCATTAGTGAATGCAAAAGGAGAATTAATCGGTATTAACACGGCCATTATTTCACTGTACGGCGGCAACGTTGGTATAGGCTTTGCCATTCCTATCAATATGGCAAAAGACGTAGCACAACAAATCATTAAGTATGGTTCAGTGCATCGTGGTTTGATGGGAATTTTTGTGCAGCACCTTACCCCGGAATTGGCACAAGCATTGGATTATCCGGAAGATTTTCAAGGAGCATTGATTTCTCAAGTCAATGAAAATTCACCTGCAGAAATAGCCGGTTTGCAGCCGGGGGACATCATTGTGCAAATCAATGATACCCACATTACCCAAGCCACGCAGGTTAAAACCACAATTAGCCTTTTACGCGTTGGTAGCCAGGCTAAAATTAAAATCAAACGCGGTGGTAAGGATATGACGTTTGATGTCATGGTAACGGACGTCAAAAAACATGAGCAGCAGTTGCAATCTAAGAATCCTTTCCTCTATGGTTTGGCTCTCAGGGATTTCGAGCAAGATTCTCCAATGCATGGTCATGTACAAGGGGTGCAAGTAGTCGGTGCTTCTGAAAATAGTGCAGGTTGGCGAGCAGGCTTGCGCCCGGGTGACATCATCGTCGCAGCGAACAAGCAACCTACCGTGACGACCCGCGATTTGCAAAAAATCGCTCAACAGAAAAATAAGCAGCTTTTAGTCCAGGTGCTCAGAGGTGCAGGAGCGCTGTACATTTTGATTATATAGATATGAACTAAGTTACCTCCCCGGTTATTGTGGTATGCATTAATCGGGGAAAAGATGTGTCATAGGCATATTAAGACATCGACTGACGATTACATAACTAAAAAATTTGAAAATACCTTTTATATAGTGCCAGCATAAGAATTCCTGCTAGGGCGCAAAAAATACTTGCTGAGAAGATTTCCAAACGAGCAGTGTTAATGAAGTGATGATCGAAGGCTAAGTTAGCGATAAAAATAGCCATTGTAAATTCTGCTCCCGGTTAAAATACTGCCACTGGCTAATCCATCGTTAATCCAAACATGAATTGGGCGAGAAAATTCAAAAGTTCCTATATAAATTCTCAAGGGAATTTTCCAAAAGGATAAGCAAGAATTTAAATGAATACATCAGTTGTTTACCAATACCTGTTCGATTTTTTAAAATTTTTATTCGGAAAAGGCATCCAGTTTGTGAATGGAGGCTTATGATAATAGCAAAAAAGACGCTGCAGGCTTTCAATTTTTATTGTGCACTATTCCTGAAGCTTAAAGTTTGCCCGCATGGATCATCAGGTTCACAGACGTTTCTTATTATTAATTAAATGGCTTGAAAAATTCGTTTATATTTGGTTTCGCATTCATACGATATTGGTAAACAGCATAAAAAGAAATGACGTTTTTTAAATAGTTACGTGTTTCTTGCCAGGGAAGTGTTTCTATCCAAATATCAATTTGTTTAGGGGGATGAGTATTTAACCAGTGTACTACTTGCCTCGGGCCGGCATTATAAGCTGCGGCCATCAGCAAAGGATGTTTAAATCGTTCTGCCAAGTGTTTTAGATAAGCAGTACCGATATTGATATTTTGCTGGGGAGAAAATAATTGCTGTTTATCTTGATAGGCAATTTTTCGATCTTTCGCCATCATTTTGGCAGTAGAAGGCAGGATTTGCATTAACCCATAAGCACCAGCCGGAGAAATGACGTCTTCATGAAAGGTGCTTTCCTGACGAATAATGGCATAAATAAATTCAGGTGGAATGCGGTAACTTTTTGCGTGGTATGAAATCGTATGTTGATATGCCAGGGGAAATCTTAAGGATAACTGATTATTTAATTCTTCGTTGTTACTTAAATATAACGCTTTGGCATGCCAACGTAACTCATTGGATAACCAATATATCAGAGCACTTTTGTCTGCCCGTGGTAACTCACTGACAAAATCGTTTAAGAGTCTAGATGCTTGTGCGGTTTGATTGGCTGCGTAAAGAGCCTTGATTTGTTCAAGGAAGGGTTGGTACGGCACTAAAACGCGGGTATCCATGCTCGCAGGTTCATTTAAGAAGGTAAAGTTTTTTCTAAGCCGCAAACTTGCCAGAAAGCCATAATAATTTCTGGTTTTGGCTACTTCGTTGTAAATAGGATGAGCATACTCTTGTTCACCCTGTGCTTCCAGGGAGCGGGCCAGCCAATATTGCCAGGCTGGATTGGTTTTGTTGGGAGAAAGATAAATAAGCCGTTCTACCTCTTGCCATTTTTGTTGCTTTAAAGCAAAGCGAATTTGCCAATCAAGCAACGCATCGGAATAATACTGAGGCTTTATCATGGCAAACCATTGTGGAGCATCTTCATGGTTGCGCATCGCTTTATAAATAGCTATATGGGTTAAAAAACTTTGCTTTTTCTGCTCGCTAAGCAACCGTTGTGTTTTTTCCTCGTGCCAATATGAAATTGCCAAATCCATATTGCTGGATACTAAACGCTTAAGTCCGTATAAATAGAAATCATCGTGTAACTTGCCTGCTTCCAATCGCTTAATATTTGCCGGATTCCGTTGAACTTCATCCAGAAGCTGCAATGTTTGCGGGTTTACGCTTTTGTATTGTTTAATCAAATAACGGGCTAGGGAAACATTCCTATTTTCCAGGGCAAGAACAATTCGTTGCGTGATTAGATTCTCAGCAAGCAAGTTATCTTTTAATAAAAGGGTAAACAAAGCATCACAGGCCGGAGGTTGGGAATCACCTGTTAACCATACAGGCTGAACGGCATGCAAAACCTCTTGTATCTTGTTTGCCTGATAAAGAGCAATGAGAGAGTAGCATTGCAAACTTACATCTTTGGAAGGCCGATAATAAAGTGCATAAGCGCCCCAATTTTTATCACGTGCCAATTGGTATAACCATTTTTCCCGCAATTTTTGCGCAAGAGGCGTGTTGCTCTCAATAAAAGCAATAAATTCTTGATCAGGATAGGTTGGCAGGTTTTGGCTCCATTGCTGGTAAGCTTGAAATTTTTTCATATACTCATCGCCAGAGGAAGCACAAGCTGTGGCGATTAAAAAAAAACCGGATAAAAATAAACCAATTTTATTCATGATTGCGAAGGAGGTTGTTTCATGGCAGCAATGGTTTTTGCATAATCAGTACTTTTGAATATAGCAGAGCCGGCAACAAACTGTTGCGCCCCTGCTGCTGCAAGTTGGGCGATATTGTGCACTGAGACTCCTCCGTCCACACAAATAGGCAAGTGTGGATATTCTGCATGAAGGTGTTTTATTTTTTCGATTATTTCAGGAATAAGGGTTTGTCCCCCAAACCCAGGATTTACCGTCATAACCAACACAAAATCCAGACGATGCGCACACCAGCGCAGGCAATCAATCGAAGTGGCCGGATTTAATACAAGTCCTGCCTCGCACCCTGAATCTTGAGTCAACTGCAGACTGCGGTCCAAATGAAGGGTGGCATCAGGGTGGATGCTGATTCGTCTAGCGCCGGCTTTTGCGAATTGCACGATTAGCTCGTCAACAGGAATAGTCATTAGATGCACATCGAGCAAAGCTTGGGGAAAAGATTGATGGATTTGTTCGCAAAGAGATGGCCCAAAGGTTAAGTTCGGTACATAATGGTTATCCATGATATCCAAATGCAAAAAATCTGCACCGCCTGCTAGGACGGCTGCAATTTCCTCGCCGAGACGCATCATGTTGGCCGAGAGTAATGAAGGTAAAATTTGGTGCGGCATCAAATGATCTCAATTAAAGACATATTGAACCATTAAACGATAAATTAATTGAGTGTATTTGTACACGTGAATTTAAAATATCGATTGTTTTCGTAGTCAGATAGCGGTAGTCAAGCCCAAACCACGTATAATCATCCAGGAAATAAGCAGCCCCGATTATCCCTTGCGCGGCAGGCGAACTGTTATTTTCAACGATTTTTGTGTATTGCAGTGTTTCATTATTATAATAAAAACGCATGCTGTTGTTTACGCGGGCATATCCGATGCCAGCTCCCAGATAAGGGGCGAAATCGGATGAACTGCCTGGCGTATAAAAGTCATAATAGCCATTCAGCATGATAGCCCCAGTGGTGGTACTGCCCTTTAAGCGCAAGCCAGTACTGCTCTTGGGGCTGTTGTAGCGGGTCGTACCTACGGTTATTTTTTGATACGGGTTATAATTCACCATCGGTTCAACTTCAATGCGGAATTGATCGATTCGATAACCGATTTGCCCACCTATCGCGCCAAAGCCAGAATAGGTTAACTCTCCCGTTGTGGTTGTGCCGCAACCGCTGGATGTGCTTGTTGGCGGCAAACAGGAAGAAGTCAAGTTAGTAGGGGCCAAAAACGTAATATCTGTGCTTGGTGCGTAGCTGCCGCCAATAAAAATGCCTAAATAAATTCCGGGTATAGGGTTGGCGGCGAACAGGGAAGTATTAAACAGCAACAAGCTGGCGGCGCATATTTTCAATGACGGCTTCATGACTTACATCCTTACTTATAACGGGCTTCATCGAAGCGGTAAATCACACCCACATTGGCTAAATGAGCTTGAAAGATTTTGCCTAAATCATCCACGCGCTCTGTCGCCACATAACGATAACCGATATTAAGCGCGTAGTTTTCCGCAAAGTTGTAAGTTAAACCTCCTGCCGCCTGATAGGCAAACGCACTATTTGAGGCGGTGAAGCGTGTCGGGGAAGTAGGCCCGGAACTGTTTAATTGGGCATTGATCCACGCATAGCCGATACCAATTCCTAGAAAAGGTTGTACATCATAGACAATGCCTGGAAAGTCATAAAATACGTTTGCCATGCCCAAAATTACATTATTGTAGCCGCGGACACCGACTTGCCGCACACCATTCACATTAAATTTTTTAAGCTCGGCATTAACGTAGGTAAGCTCGCCTTCGTAACGCAACGGGCTGCCTTTATAACCAAAGCTGCCCCCCACATCATATCCCGACTGGTAAATGGTATTATTGCGTACCAGGCCCGAAAATGAATTACTGACGTTATCTGGTAAATAAGCGTAACCGGCAAATACTGAACTATACCAGCCATCAATGGGAGTTGCCGCCGTTGCAAGGGTAGCCGCAAACAAGGCAGCAGAAGCAGTGATAATTCTCATAACACTCCTTGTCCATAAAAAGTTCCTCCATGTTAGCGTATTGGAATTAGTTTGCAAGGTGTAATGCTTTGATTTAATTATCTAAACTGAACTAAAACCCACATTGGCACGTACAGGTGCTTCGGTTATTATTTCCACATCAACCAAACGTTGCTTTACCGCACTATGATATAAAGGCGAGCTAAGAAGAGTCGTTAAAATCCGTTGCTTATACCCATGGTACATTTTGAGCAAATTAGGCGAAGTGTTTTCGAATAAAGTATCTTTTTTACTATCAATAACGAGGCAAGCCGATTTGGCTTCCTTAAGCAGCTGATGTTCAAAGAAGAATTTGAGAGTGAATAAATATTCTTCGGCATTCATATTTTTATTTTCCAAGCATTGCAGCAAATTTTTAACAGCAGTCTCCGGGTGTTTATTTTGTTTGAAATGCACTGTGTTTAAACAGAGCGCCCCCCTTAATTCATTCACTTGTTTTAAATTTAAAATGACGGTTTCTGAATCTTTATAATTGCCTTCGTCATTAAATAAATCAATGATTTCATAAAGTTGATCTTCTTTCTCTTGCTGGCTTGTATTACCCGCCATGGCTGCATTCATGAAGTGAAAGCGGATTTGTTTGGCTTCTTGCCGTAAGGCACGCACTTGCGCCTGCAGTTCTTTAATTTGTTGTTTTTTACCCGATACAAGAAAGTTTTGCAGATAATAATCCATACGTTGGCACTCATTTTGCAAAGTTTGGATTTGCTTATTCTTTTGTTCGGCAAGTCTAACCAAGCTTTTACTGCGTTTGAAATGAATGATTTTTTCTGTGGGGACTATTTGTAAGGCCGCATCAAAATCAGCGATACTCTCTTGGTATTTCTGGGCATAAAAATAAGAAATGCCACGCCCATAAAAAGCTCGAAAGGAAGGGGTAGGTATGTGCGAAAACAGCATATTCCAGCATTCTTCCGCCTGCTTGTAATCTCCCTGTTTTTGATAGATAAATCCCAGCAGGATTAAGGCATCCTCATTTTGTTTAGGAGTAAGGGAAAGAGTTAATGCCTGTTTACAGTTTTCTTCGGCTGTTTTTAAATCGCGTAATTCAAAGCAGCATATCGCTTGCTCTAACAGGGCTTTCTTATGCACCGGATCCAAATCCAGAACGACAGCGTATTTTTCCGCTGCTTCTTTATATTGTGCCCTAGCTAATAAGGCACTTGCTGCTGATAAATTTTGCTCTATGAGCTGTTTGGCTTGTAAGCACTGTTTCTTAATGCGAAATACTTCCTGTAAGTCCAGTGAAAAGTTATGGGCGGTAGGGCCGGTATTTGCCATTTTAATCATAACCGTCAGGGGTGATAATGCAGTCAGAACAATGGGAGATATGTTATCGCAATCTTGTTCAGCCGCTTCGTAGTTTTTTAGATGGTAATAACAATCTGCCCTAACCACGATGATTTTTTTATTTTGCGGATCAAGTTCCATTACGCGAGTGCATTGCTCAATAGTCGCTTGATAATTTTTTTGTTGGTAATATTCATATGCTTTTTGGGTTAACTCATCGATGTTTTGTTTGGCATCAATACATAAATTTAGAATTGCAAGTCCTCTAAGATGATTGCTGTCCGGAAAAGATGCCAATTTTAACAAAGCAGTAATGTCGTTTTCCGCTTGTTTATAATTCTTTAAGAAAAGATATGCTTCAGCTCGTTTTAATAAAGCCGTTTGGTTATCTAATTTATCATTCAGAACATAAGTTAAATTCCGGATCGCACCTTGGTAATCTTTTCCATTTAATGCATCGATGCCGGCTTTTAAAAAGGCAGCAATATCTTTTTCAGGTGGTTGTACACAGGAAACTGTTTTTTGCTTTTTCCCATCGTTTTTATCATTGTCCCATGGACGTGAGCGCTTGAACATTAGGGTTATCTCTTGGTAAATGAGGGTTGAGGGGCATCTGTAAAGATTGTGCAATCCTGATAATTTGTCTGTTTGAACAGTGTATGCTTAAACACATGCTGGTTATAAATGTTTCTAAGCCCCATAAAAAGACTCAGCGCTTCTTGGCTTTTTTTTGCACACGAAAGTGCAATGGTTTTTAACGTATCGCCTGCTTCCTGGAAATAATTGTTGTCTATAAAAAAATTAATAATTTCTAATACATCGGCTTCGGGAAGACCTTGCCGATTTGCAACGGCATAGAGTGAGCTGACTATCTCAGTTTTTGTAATTTTATTTTGCTTGGCATCCAGTAAAATTTTAAACTTCATCCCTTGTAAATTTTCTGGATCCACCTCAAAAAGCTTTGCCAGAGCTATTTCCGCCCAAGACAAAATACATTCTTCTAGGCAAGCATTAATAATAAATAAAAGTTTACTCTTATCTTGGCCGCAAATCGGAAGAAGCGTGCCATGAAAATTTACAGATGCTTGTGGGTGTTGTGGTTGCCAAATCCATATAGAAAGAATGAAACAAGCAGCAATATTTACCGGGTCTTTTTGCAGCACTGTTTCGCAGTCTCGAAGGCTTTGTATATGGTTTTTTTTCTTCCAATAGCACTTGGCTCGATAAACCATTTCTTCGACGTTATTGGGTTGAATCGAAATGATGTGGGTACTGATTTTTATGGCCGTTTCATATAATCCATTACTATAACAATGGCTTTGTAAGGATTTTAACGCTTGGATGTATGGGGTTGTATGAGGCTTATGAGTTAATAGCGTTTCAGTTGTTTCTTGAAAGCTTTTTAAATCGTTAAGCTGCAAGCAACACAAAGCCAGGTTGTGCAACACGGCGATATTTTTAGGATCGAACTGGGTAATAAGTTTTAATTTTTCTTGTGCGGTTTGTAAGTTTTTATTTTTAAAAGCAGCTGTAGCATGTTTAGCAGCTAGAAATATCTGTTGCAATTCTGCTGCCATTTTAGGAGCCAGTTCCTGTAGGGTTAAGCAGGTAGTAAATGCATCGTGTTCTTTTCTTTGCCAAAAAAAGGATAAGCATAATTTGTAGTAAGCTTCAGCATGATTGGGATCCAGACTCACGATTTCCCTATAATAGGTTTCGGCGCTTGTATACTCTCCCTCATCATATGCAGTATTTCCTTTTTCTAAGTATTCTTCCAGTTTTTTTGCAGGTGAAACCATTGTAATATTTTTATTTTTTTCTGGCATGGCAATTTCTTTTAAATGCATTAATGATAGCAGCTGGAAATCATGTTAGAGATTTACCAGCGTTATTATTTTCTGTCATGACCACAACATCCGTTTGCGATAATGCTTTGCTTGCAAAAAAAGCCAATTGCTTGGTTTGTAAGCTCTGGTATTCTTTTTTCGCTCGCAAAAAGCAGTCAAGCTCGAGCCTGCCTTCTGGTGTATTGAAGATCTGCAATTCGCGCGCATTTATTTCCAAGTTATTGATAATGGCTTTAGCTTCAATACGGCAGCCTTGGTCAATGAAAAAAGTCAAAATGGATAAGATTTCCCGCAAATTGGTGGCAGGGTTTGCTGCTATGGCTTCCAAGGTTTTAATTGTATTTATTTTTTTAAGATGGCTCGTGGTAATAGAAGAAACGACTTGGCCCACAGAATTTTGAAAATCCACCTGGAGCAGCTTTTCTGCCATTTTGTGGGCCCAATCAAAATATTTTTCTTGCAGGAAAAAGCGGGAAGATATCATTAATACATCTTTGCTGATGGAAAGCGACAGTAAGTGGGTAAAATCCTCCCGAGCTTTTTCAAATATTTCGGCAGTTTGCGCTTTACTTTTTTTCGGCTCAGCTTTTTTTAATATTTCTTCATAAGTTTTAAGGAAAGAAAAGGTTCGATACATCAAGGCTCTTCGATTTGTATTTTGCTCTTGCAATATTAAATTACATTGCGCAATGCAATTTTGGTATTCTTTTAACTCAAAATAACATTCTGCTAAGCGTTCTTTATATTCTATTTCTTGCGGATCGGATTCGATGGCTTTTTTGCAATAGGTTAGCGCATTTGTGAATTGTTTTAATTTCAAATAAGAATCCGAGAGAAGTTCTAAAACATTAGAAAGCTGATCTTCATCTTCATCTATATTTTCCTCCTCGGTTAAAATCATTCCTTCACTGATCAATTTAAGGAGGATTAAACAGGAATCTATAATTGCAGCGAAATTCTGTTTTTCATAATTGCAATAAGCCCTTCCCAGCAAAGCGTCAAAATGAATCGAGTCCAGTTTAAGAATGAAATCATAATAATGAATCGCTTGATCATAATCTTGTGCTGTAAATTTTTCGCTGGCCAATTCAAGAAAATGCTCGATGAGCGGTTCAGATATTTCCGCGTGGAATTGATAGTTCGGGTCGATGGTCAAAATTTGCAGCATGTATTGTTTGACTTGCTCGAACTCATTTTGAAGAAAAGCCAGCCGGATAAGTGTTAAATAAGATGTTACCGCCAAATGAGCTTGATTAAGGTGTAGGAAACATTCTGTTGAGCGGGAAAGAACAAACTTATTAAGTGGCTCGGTAAAGAGCACAAGCGCATACCATCGCACGGCAACGCTAAAATTCTTGCGGCTAAATGCTTCCTCCGCCAAGGTTAGGCATTTTTTTGCGGAAAAGGGCGTCTGTGGATAGTGAGTATGGGTTCTTGTTGCTGCGTGCAGGATTTGAACGGTGTTTGAGTTGGAGAATTCACCTGGTTTATCTTCCGACTCATTTTGTTTGCGATGCTCGTTCATTGCAATTCCCTAGCTTATTCATATGAAAGGGAAAATAATATACAGAGCGACTGATTATATTGCAACCAAATAGTGGGTGATTCTATTCATCAGCGGTTAGTATTAGAAGCACGCCATGAGCACTTAGCATAGCTCATGTTTACAATAATTTTTCAAAAAAAGAAGACAGTATTTTTCGTGTATGAGCCAGCCTGCCGATGCTTCTTAGAGTATAGGATTTCCAATAAAACAATAAAATAATCAGTTAGGCAACGTCCCTAAAGTTTTTTAGACAAGATTTCATCTTAAATTGAGCACAAATTTTTCTATTTCACTTCGATCTACCCCCTCTCCCGCGATAGGAGCTTTGGTAGTATGATGATGCCCTTCGCGGGGAGGGTTGGGGAGAGGGAAATGGACAAATCTGCGCTAAGACAACGAGCCCGTAGTTTACGAAAAAACAGCACCGATGCTGAAAGATATCTTTGGTATCATCTTCGAGCAGGCAGACTCGGATTTAAATTCTGTCGGCCTTTAGGCTTTGGAAGTAATTTTTCTAAACGAGACCACATCTCGTCATCAATGACCATCCGTGACATTCCCTCTCCCCAACCCTCTCCCGCGAAGGGCATCATCATACTATCAAAGCTCCTATCGTGGGAGAGGGGGTAGATCGAAGTGAAATAGAAAAATTTGTGCTCAATTTAAGATGAAATCTTGGCTAAAAAACTTTAGGGACGTTGCCTAGTTAAAAAGCCGGATGTGATTGGATAGCGCCAGTCAGGTCCAAATGCGCAAGCACTAATTTTTATGCCAGGTGGCGCTTGACGGCGTTTATACTCATTACGGACAATAAGTTTTATTACTTTATGCACGATATCTTTGCTGTATCCCTGTTGTATGATTTGCTCGGCGTCGAGGTTTTGCTCCATATATAAAGCAATAATAGCATCCAGAATGGCATAGTCAGGCAGTGAATCTTGATCAGTTTGATTCAACGCTAATTCTGCGGAAGGCGCCCGTTGAATTACCCGCTCTGGGATTACGCGGGAGAGCGTATTTCGATAACGGGCTAGAGCATATACTTCGGTTTTTAACACATCTTTTAATACCGAGAAACCGCCTGCCATGTCGCCGTATAATGTGGCATAGCCAACGGCAGTTTCGCTTTTGTTGCTGGTCGTGAGAACCATAAAACCTGTCTTATTGGAAAGAGCCATTAATAATAAGCCGCGTATGCGTGCCTGGAGATTTTCTTCGGTGATGTCAGGTGCATAACCCGTAAATGCCGGCTCCAGCGTGTTAAGTAATGCATGGAAAGCAGGTTCTATGGGCAAAGTGTAATGATGAAGCACTTGCATGGTTTGCAATTGTTGCAAGGCATCTTCGTTGCTCATGGCAGCCGTGTAACGAGAGGGCATCATAACGGCTTTTACTCTTTGAGGCCCTAGAGCATCGACGGCAATTGCCAATGTCAATGCAGAATCGATGCCGCCGGATAATCCAAGAATGATGCCGGGAAAGTGATTTTTTTCCACATAATCGCGCAAGCCGCACATCAATGCCTGATATAGCAAGGCTTCCTTTGCTAATAAAGGGGCAACAACGCTCTGAAGTTTTTTATTTTTTATGGTGACGGTTTGGTAATGCTCTTGAAAAGCGGGGGCACGTGCACATATTTCACTTTGCGCATCCATCGCCATGGATTGCCCATCGAAGACCAATTCATCCTGAGCCCCCACTTGATTTACATAAATGGTGGCCAAACCACGCTGGGCATACTGGCGTAATATTTCCTCGCGTTTAGCATATTTGTTTTTATCAAAAGGAGAAGCATTGATACAAAGTAAAATTTCAACGCCTGCGGCAATTAGATCATCCACTGGCCCTAAGCCCCATAAATCTTCACAGATACAAAGGCCAAACACAGTGCCTTTAATAGAGAATAAGGTTGTGGCAGGTTTTCCGGGGGTAAAATACCGTTTTTCATCAAACACGCCATAATTTGGTAATAACTGTTTATGGTAAAGTTCAAGGCGTCGACCTTTGTAGAATACACTTGCCGAATTGTAACAGCCTGCTTCTTCAAGACTGGGATGGCCTACGATGACATGGCAATCAGCCGTAATTGCCTGGATTTTCTGCAAGGCTTTATTAACGTGCGTGAATAACTCGGTACGGAACAAAAGGTCTTCAGGGGGATAACCGGTCAAGGCTAGTTCCGGGAAGATAATGACATCATGCTGCTCCTGATGTATTTGGATGATTTTCATTATTTTGTCGGCATTTGCTTCAATTGCCCCGACGGTGGGATTGATTTGCGCCATGAGTAAAGTTAAGGCTTGCGGCATGGTGTTTGATTAAAACCAGATATGAATAGTTTATTTTATCTTAACTTAAATACTGGGTTCAAAATTTTTGTTAAAATAATTGGTTTCACTAAAAATCTAAGGCTTCCATGTGGCAAACAGCGCTGTCGCGCATGAGCGAAGTATTTTCTCCGACTTTGCTAAGACGCGGCCAAGCATACCAAGAAGCAGGCCATGTTTTAACGATACGTTTCAGCGACGGACTTGTGAAAGCGCGTGTTAAAGATGAATCGGGCAGAATTTATAACGTTCATCTGGACTTAAAGCACTGGCCTTCTACCCCGGCACAATGCAGTTGCGCCTTGGGTAAAAATTGCGAACATGCCGTAGCTTGTTTATATGCTTTTAAAGCCCAGGGTAACCAACCGCTGCCAGCGCCGAGTACTAATTTCCCCAGTTATTCACCACAGCAGGAATTAAGCGCAGATGAACTGCATTGGTATTCCGAATTCCAGGAAAGTGCGGCACATGATTTTTTTTCTTATCAATTAGGTATTCTTGTGCATGGCGAGCCTGTCAGCATTGTGCCGTTAGTTACAGAATTGATTCAGCGCTGGGATGAAGGTGCGTTAGAGACATTGCCCGATAATCTACTCTTGAAATTGCCTATTGGAGAGGGCAAAGTTTTAAAAATTGAATTAGGCCGCATTAAGCCTTTGCTGCGTTTACTGCTGCAGTATAGCTTTCAGCAAAAACATGCAGAGCAAAGTCTACGTGTAAAGCGCTATCAATTGCTGTTAATGGTTGAAGCGGAAGAAGCATTGTCGGCTGCTGCCGCCCGCTGGCAAGGGACAGAAAAAATAAGGAAAAAATTAGAACAGTTATTGAGCTTTACTGCTCTTCCTTACATACCTGTGGCGCAAGGTTTAAAAACACGGTTACGCGATTATCAGCACGTAGGGGTGAATTGGCTGCAATTTATGCGCACCAATCAATTTGGCGGCATACTCGCAGACGATATGGGCTTGGGTAAAACAGTGCAAACGCTGGCTCACTTGCAATATGAAAAAGAGCAGGGGCGGCTTAAAAAATCCAGCTTAATCCTGACTCCCACCAGTTTGGTATGGAATTGGTTTGAAGAAGCGAAGCGATTTACACCCGAATTAAACGTATTGGTTTTTCATGGTCAGGAGCGCCACCGCAATCATTTCGATGAATATGATTTAATCATTTCGACGTATGGTTTAATTCAGCGCGATAAGAAACGCTTTTTAGATTATTCGTTTTATTATCTAATCCTTGATGAAGCGCAATTTATCAAGAACGTGCGTACCAAAACCACCCAGGTTGTGTATCAGCTGCAAGCAGCGCATCGTCTTTGTTTAACCGGCACACCACTTGAAAACCATTTGGGTGAATTATGGTCGCTATTTCATTTTTTAATGCCCGGATTTTTAGGCCAGGGTAGACAATTTCGTAAATATTTTAAAATACCAATCGAGAAGCATGCGGACAGTGAGAAAAAGGAATTATTGGCACGACGGGTTCAGCCTTTTATATTGCGCAGGACCAAGGATGAAGTATTAAAAGAATTACCCGCTAAAACAGAAACAATACAGCTCATTGAGTTGAGCGGCCAGCAACGTGATTTATATGAAGCGATCCGTTTGAGCATGGAGAAAAAAGTACGTGATGCAATAGCAAGGCAAGGATTAGGGAAAAGTCATATTGTTTTGTTGGATGCCTTGTTGAAATTACGGCAAGTATGTTGCGATCCGCGCTTGGTGTCTTTGCCAGAAGCTGCAATGGCACATGGGGAATCAGCCAAATTGGATTCCTTGCTGCAATTATTGGATAGCTTAATGGAGGAAAAGCGTAAAGTTTTGGTATTTTCCCAATTTACTTCCATGCTGCAATTAATTGAAGAGCAATTAATAAACAGAAATTATCCTTATTTAAAGCTTACTGGAAAAACACAAAATCGGCAGGCTTTGATAGATAATTTCCAACAAGGTAGCGTGCCGATTTTTCTCATTAGTCTAAAAGCAGGAGGAGTAGGATTAAATTTAACGCAGGCTGATACCGTGATTCATTATGATCCATGGTGGAACCCTGCTATTGAAGATCAGGCGACCGGCAGAAGTCATCGCATCGGGCAGGAAAACCCTGTATTTGTTTATAAGTTATTGACCGCCGGGACTGTTGAAGAGGTGATCCAGCAAATGCAAGCGAAAAAAAGAGCTTTAATTGAAGACGTCTTAGTCTCGCATTCACCTGGAAAAACTGTTTTTACAGAGTCAGATCTGGAACGATTTTTTAAGCCGTTGCCAAATTAAGATTTTCTTGCGCTTAATCCATATTTGCTCTGTTAAACAAGTTGCAAATCCTTAGGCCATCGCCTATCCTGTGGAACATTAAACTTTGGAGGATTAATGATGAAACGGTGGAAATTATTTGTTCTTTCAGTGTTTGCCTCATTATATCTGCCTATGGTGATGGCATCTCAGTCCCCGGTGGGAACTTGGACGACTACCGATGATAAAACCGGTAAGAAAAGGGCCGTTGTCAATCTGGAAATAAACCAAGGTAGTTTAAGCGGTACGATCGTCCGTGTTTACCCGCAGCCTGGCGATACAGGAATTTGCTCCAAGTGTTCCGGTAAATTTAAAGATAAGCCAATTGAAGGCTTGCGTTTCTTATGGGGATTGAAAGAGCAAGGCAAAGGCGTATGGTCTGACGGTTACATCCTTGACCCGAAATCCGGAAAAATTTATCGAGCCAAATTAACGGTCAAGGGTAAAAAATTGTACGTACGTGGATACGTCGGGCTCTCCATGTTGGGAAGAACACAAATTTGGGTGCGCGCATAGTGACTAATGGCTTAAAGCCCATTACTGATTAATTTTATGTTAGAAGTACAATCACGAAAAAAAGCAACTGATCCTTTAAAGCGGCCTCCTCATTCATTGGAGGCTGAGCAATCCATCCTTGGCGGCCTCATGTTGGACAATCAAGCCTGGGATAAAGTAAGTACGAAATTATGTGAGACGGATTTTTACCGTACTGAACATCGCGTCTTATTTCGAGCGATCCTCGAACTTTCCAACAAAAGCCAGCCGTTTGATGTGGTCACGCTTTTAGACGCATTGAAATCCAGAAATAGTCTGGATGACGCGGGCGGTGAAGCGTACTTGTTTGAATTAGCGAATAATACCCCAAGTGTCGCCAATGTTTCTGCCTATGCAGATATTGTTCGGGAAAAATCGGTGCAGCGGCAGTTGATTTCGGTTGCCGGTGAAATTGCAGATTCGGCTTATAATCCGTTGGGTAGAGAAGTAGCTGAATTGCTGGATTTTGCAGAAACCAAAGTTTTTGCCATAGCAGAACAAACTGCAAGTGATGGAGGCCCAGAAACTATTAAATCCATTCTGGTGCGGGCTGTTGAGAAAATCGACGAGCTTTATCATAGCGGCGATGCAATTACAGGCCTGGCTACTGGCTTGACGGATTTGGATAAAATGACTTCCGGATTGCAGCAGTCTGATTTAATCATTGTGGCAGGCCGTCCTTCTATGGGTAAAACGACTTTAGTGATGAATATGGCTGAGCATGTTGCCATTAAATCGGGCAAGCCCGTACTGGTTTTCTCCATGGAAATGCCGGCTGATTCCTTGGCAATGCGTATGATGTCTTCGCTAGGCCGTATTGATCAGCACCGAATTCGTACGGGCAAACTGCATGATGATGATTGGCCGCGCGTTACTTCTGCCGTGCATATGTTATCGGAAGCACCTTTATATATTGATGACACGCCTGCTTTAAACCCGTCGGAGATGCGCGCGCGCGCAAGGCGATTATTTAAAGAGCACGGTCAATTAGGTCTTATTGTAGTGGATTATTTGCAGCTTATGAAAGTTCCGGGGTTTAAAGCAGATAACCGGACGGCAGAAATTTCGGAAATTTCCCGCAGCTTAAAATCATTGGCAAAAGAATTGGATGTGCCGGTTATAGCCCTATCCCAGCTTAACCGCAGTCTTGAGCAGCGTCATGACAAGCGTCCAATCATGTCTGACTTGCGCGAATCCGGAGCAATTGAGCAGGATGCAGACTTAATTTGTTTTATTTATCGTGATGAAGTGTATAACGAGGATAGTCCTGACAAGGGCACAGCAGAAATCATCATTGCAAAACAACGTAATGGTCCGATTGGCAAAGTGCGAGTGGCATTTTTGGGTCAATATACCCGTTTCGAGGATTTAGCTTTCCAAGGCTATCAGAGCGTAGAATAATCATGACCAGACCTACTCGTCTTTACATTGATGCAACTGCACTGTTGCATAACATAAAACGCATCAGACAATGTGCTCCCGGCAAAAAAATTATTGCCATGGTCAAAGCCAATGCTTATGGGTGTGGCTTGGCTTCCGTAATACCTGTTTTGGAGGGGGAGGTTCATGCATTTGGCGTAGCGTCGCTGGAAGAAGCGATGACCTTGCGTACATTGGGCAGCCGCAGCGAGTGCATTTTATTTCAAGGGATTTTTTCTCCAGATGAATTATCTGTAGTGGTAGAACAGGGTTTTCAGTGCGTGATTCATAGCAGCCAGCAATTAAACTGGATTCTTAATACTCCATTAGCCGCAAAAATAAAGGTTTGGGTGAAAGTGAATACGGGCATGCACCGCCTTGGTTTCCCGCCTGAGCGGGTAGGGGAAATAATCACTGCACTAAGAAACTCTGCCTGGATAGATGAAGAAATAGGTGTAATGACGCATTTGGCTTGTGCCGATGAGCCTGAAAATTTAAGAAATCAGCAACAATTAGCACATTTTCAAGCGCTTGCGTTACCTCCAGGAAAAATAGTGCGCAGCATTGCCAATTCGGCAGCCATATTAGCTTTGCCGGAAACCCATGCTGATGTCGTGCGCCCAGGCATTATGCTTTATGGCGTTTCTCCTTTTTTAGGGCAAACGGGTGTTGAGCTGGGACTAATTCCTGTGATGAACCTCGTCTCAAGAATCAGTGTTATCCACCATTACCCATCCGCTTCGCCTATCGGTTATGGCGGCAGGTGGAAAAGCGATAAACCGAGTATCATTGGCATCGTTCCTATAGGATATGGTGATGGCTATCCTCGCCATATGGTCTCAGCACCAACTTGGGTAAATGGTTTTATTGCGCCGGTAGTAGGCCGAATTTCCATGGATATGTTGACCATTGATTTAACCGCTTGCCCAGGCGTCAAAGAAGGAGATTTAGTTGAATTGTGGGGAAAAAACATACCGGTTGAAGCCATTGCAAATTTAGCAGGCACGTTCGCTTATGAATTGCTTTGCCAAATTTCACCACGAGTACGAGGTTAAAGGCTATAATATCTTTTGTCTTTGGCGATGGATCATCTCTATTCCTTGATGCTAAAATGTCCGTCGATTTTGTAAACAATTACACAGGTGAATAAAAATGAAAAAACTCATGGCAGCCTCATTGTCTCTATCGGTTTTTCTAGCTGGTTGTTCGCAAGTAACGAATGAAGGTGTAGGCACTGTATCCGGTGGTGTAATTGGAGGGTTGCTGGGTAGCCAATTCGGTGGCGGTTCTGGAAAAGTTGCTGCTGCAGCTGGTGGTGCATTAATCGGAGCATTTTTAGGCGGTAAAATTGGTCAATACATGGATCGGCAGGATCGGATGGAAATGCAACGTGCTTTAGAAACAGCGCCAACAGGTCGTGCGGTTACATGGAAGAATCCTGATTCAGGCAATCAGTACACGGTTAAAACAACACGCACGTATTACAACAGACAACAGCCTTGCCGTGAGTATGTGACCGATGCCATTATTGGTGGAAAAAGACAGCAAATTTATGGCAAAGCTTGCCGTCAAGCTGATGGAGCCTGGCGTGTAGTCAGCTAATACACCAATGAAAAAGCCACAACATGTGGCTTTTTCATTGCAATAAGAATTATATTTTAAAATGTGCTAAAATTTGATCAACCAGGTGGACAAAGGAGTGGAAATGCCTTTTACGAAAGCAAGCATGGCAGCTATTTCTGTAATACAAGGGCTACCTGATGTTCCCTTGGAATCTCCCCCTTATCCTGAAACACCTGAGCCTATTGCGCCTCCCAATACGCCTGAACCAGAACCAGCAGATTCTCCCGAACCTGATCCTGTCCATATTCCGGAACCTGGCCCCACTCATATACCTGAACCTGAGCCTGTTCATACTCCAGAAAAGTTATAGATTAAATATATCCCCATTGTTTTTTAAAAAAAATTATACAGTTTTTGGACTGTTTTAATTTTCCTTTAAGGTTTTCATGGTATAGTACCGTACCAATAAAAAACCTTAGCGACCATATCTTGTTCAGGTTGTGTATATGAGAATAATTTTGGATCGACAAAGACTTGAGATGGATTCAATTAGCCAATTAATCAATTTTATACAGGAAAATGAGACAAAAGATTTTTCTGCCGAGCTTTGTTTAAAAATTGAAGATGCAAATGTTAATCCAGAAGAGTTTTATAATTTACTTGCATGTTTAAACCAACCTGAAATTAAAACAGCTTATCTTATTTCATTCGATGGACAGTACGCCGAATATAATGAGTTATTGTTTGATGCTTATCTCGCGGCGAAAAGACGGCAATTTGCCACAAATCACCCCATGATAATCCTTGCGGAAGGTAACACCATACCCGAAGAAAAAATTCGCAAAACCAAAATGGATTTGTCGCGACAAGCGCACGGAATTGCCCTGCAAATCCAACAGCAACAGCAGCAACATTTAAAAAACGAGCAACACAAAAAAGCGGCCAAGCGCCAGGTAAAGCGTAATGAGGAAATACAAAGTTCGCCGCAGATTTCAATTCATTCATCCGAATTAGGCGAATGCATTGATTTAAACAATATTGCAGAAAAACTTGCTGAATATGCAAACAATTTATATCCCAATATTGATTTAAAAAAAATATGGAAAGACTTGGTCGGGGAGGGCGCCGATAAAATTGGCGATTTCTCGCAGAAAATCACCAGTGTACAACGCGGCGCTATGGAGAAAATTATTCTCCATCATTCTGAATTTGTGGATGGCATTGTGCTGCAAAAGCCGCCATTGGGTTTTTATATGCAAAAAACTTCCGACGGGGAGCATGTCCTTTGCTATAAGAATTCTGAGTTAGAAAACACTGATCCTTTGTCCTTGTCACTCAGTAATAAACCGACTTATGCAAATGGGACGGCCAAGCAATTTATATTAACCTTATTATCGCGGTCCACTTTTGAAGAAAAAGCGCAAGGGACTTTTGTCAAAGCAGCATTAAATGGAGAAGGTGAAGCGTTTAAAAAAGAATTTCCACATAGCGAGGAATATCAAAAATATTTCGAGCAATTAACAAATGGTAATGAGATTGATGGCATCAAAAACGCTTTTCTTTTTTTCTTAAAAGAGTTAGCAACGCCTGCCGGTTTTAAAGACATCAGCCAAAAACTTGATGCATTTAATTTTACGGCAGAGCAGTACCATGGTCTTGCCAAAATGCTTCTTCATAATGGCGAGAATGGTGTTTTTTGTTTTCTTGGAAAGTTGACTCTTTTAAACAAAAAAGGTTTGTACAAACACTTCCATGAAATATTCCTTGATAATGGTGCCAATTTTGAGGCGTTTCTATCGGAAGAAAGTCTTTCCAATTTGGATAAACTGATAAATTTTGATCCTGCTGCACAATCTTGGTGGGAAACATTAACCACGCAGCATGCTAAATCTGGGGCGCGCCTTGATTTTAATGAATTAATCACCGCTTTTGATTATTTCCGTGCTCAATTGAAATTAATGGGTCTTTCTTTACCTATAGTATGTCCTTTGCAGAAGGTAAAACATTTAAAGACCACACTAATCCGTGTCCTGGATATTATACACAATGCTGGGGATGGTATTGAAGATAAACGTGAACAATTGCGGCTTTTAAATAATCTGGATTTCAGTGTGAATGGTGCACATTTGGCAAGTTGTTTTGCGCATTATAAATGTGTTTCAGAGGAAATGCAGTTCCTCTCTTCCGAAGAAAATTTAAATTATGCAGCACCCACGTCTCAAGATTTACTGCAAAGTACACAAAGTGGTGATGCGGCCAAGCGTAAAAAAATATTTTATCGTTATGTAGGCGCCGCAGATTATGCTTTTTCATTCGTAAATTATGAGTCCATTTTTAAATTAATTGAGAGTACGGAATTTCCAGCGCAAGCTAAAATTAAGCTCCAGGCTTTTGCAGCGAGAATAACTACCGGGGAGAGAGCTTATAGAGAAATTAATAATCCCATACGTGAGATGCAAGAGCTGCTTCATTTAGTAAATTCTTTTCAGTTTAACGCGCAAGAATTGGATGCTCTTTTATATTCCGCATTGAAGTTTTCTGTGGTTTTACCCACTGAAAAAATGCTTACCCCCTATGAGTGGGGCAAGGTGTTCGAATTTATCCACTCTACGGCTCATTCCGGAGAAAAGCTGGAAAGCTTTGAAGTTTTTCAACAATGTTTTATAAAATTTAATGAATTTAATCACATTTTAATTAATAACTATAAAGAACGAGTGGTTAAGGAAGAAAATCAGGTCATTTCATATAAAAAACTAGGCAGCTTGTTTCTTTCCCTCAATGATATAGCCAAAGAAATTAAGGATTTTTCATCATTTGTTATCCTGGTTTCTTGTATAAAAGATATTGATCCAGTCGATAATGAATCAAATATTGAAAGTATACAACAATTTAAAAAAAATCTGCTGCTTCTTCCGGAAAGTTTACAAAATATTTTTTTAGATTTTGTGAAAGATATTAATGTTAAGAAATCCACTTCCTTGCCTACATTCGGGGAATTGAACAACGTCCTTGTGCAAATTAAATCCCAGCAAGCCATTTTCTTGCAGAAAAGTGAAATGAATTGTAAGGAAGAGATGGTTGAGTTTATCACTAAAAGCTTGCCCAATGTAAGTTTTGGTGCGGGGCCGTTGCTCGAATCTACTCTTGATCTAGTTGGTGTTATTAAACATTTTTTTGAAAAAGTAAATTTAACTGATCAAATTGATAAATATTTAAACAAAACACCCCAATTATTGTTAAAGTTAATTAACCCACAAATCAATAAGATTTTGACACCACTCAAAGAGTTACAGGAGTATTTGAATAATAATGGGGATGAAGCCCCGACTATGGAGGGGATGGCCGCTAAATTTAAGGCTATTGACGAAGGTTTTGCCGAAATCCTGCGTATTAAGCTACCCTTTACAACACCTATCGATGTGTTTAAAGGCTTCATCCCCAAAATAAAGGAATCTGTACTGGAGAGTGAGCGAACTGATATTGGTTTTAATGAACAAGCTTCTAAACAAAAACTGGATCGTATGTTTAACGAGTTTGTTGAAGAAAGGCCGTCTTTATTAACGTTCCTGAAATACCCTATTAAGGAATCCTTTGTTGCAGAATTAACGAGTTCCGTCGCCAGGCTACAAACAGGAAATGATACATTACAAAATATTCTTGTAAAAATTTTAGGGGACATCGACTTAAATTTGGGTTTTGTCGACGCCTTAAAAAATTATGATGATCGTTTCAAAGTAATCGTTAAGTTCATAAATACCTTGGTACGGATTAATAATCAATGTTCCGGGCCGGATTATGCCGCTGTAGTAAAACTAATTTCAGAAATTAATCTTGAAAATTTCGATTTAAATGATATGGCTCAGTTGCTGGAGCAATTAACGGAGCAGTCAGTTAAAACCAACACTTCAGTATCGGTACAATTGGCCATTATTTTAAATGTGCTAAAAAAACACCCTAATTACAGCAATAAAAATTGGACGTCGGCAATAAGTCAGATTGGTATTCTAGCCAAATATCCCAATTTATCCAGTGAGACTTATCTACGCTTGTTAGGGGTTTCTTTTGTGCACAACTTAACAAAAGAAAATTTCTTTCCGCTAGCTGAATTACTTGAGCTTCATTCTTCTAAAGAAATTGAAAAAACTGAAGCGGAATTAGTATTTGCAAGTCTGGTTGAAGTTTTGGGAAGCACCGAAGAGGGTACTGAAGAACTTATTATTTCTTTCATTAAAAATACCATTGCCTTAATCAAAGAATGCAACGCTTCTAATCCAGAACTGGTTTCTGTCATTGCATTACTCCTAAAGCAATGTGACGGCACGCTTTCGCAATTAAATATTTACTTAAAGTTATTGCATAATTTTCCTGGGAATAATGCCGAACAATTTAACATTTGGCTGCAAATTTTTCGTGGTATTATTGAAACCAATCATCACGCAATCCGCCTGCAAGATTTGCTTGCAGTACAGGATGGCTTAAGACGTCATGAAGAAAGTTTGGATATAATAAAAACTTTATTTGCCTCCCTTCCATATCCCAATCTCTCATGGTTTTTAAGGCAACTTGAACTCGATGCTCAACAACTTAAAGACAATATTCGTCTTTTTGATTGGGATCCCAAGCAGGGCCGCGTTACTAAAAATGCATTAAAAGAACAATTTTCAACGCAGCGAGTGCATCAGGTCGTAAGCGAAGTCAAGCGTTTGTTAAATGGTACGAATCTTGCGAACGATGAACAGTACGATTTAGAGCAGCAGATTAATTATATTAACGCGATTGGCTGTGACGTTCCTTTAACCATAGACGGTTTGTCTTGCAAAAACTTAACAAAAGCTTCACGCGCAGAATTAAAAACATTATCAGAACGTTTGATTGGTAATATCAAATCTCAGCATTTAAACCCTCAGGAAATGAGGAAATCCATGCTGCAATTAATTGCCGTCATGCGGGAAACCTTTTTCCGAACTACCGGGAAATTTCCCTATACGGATACGCAATTATTGGCTTTACTTTTATCCATTGAAAATCCCGGGCATTTGCTTATGCAGCTGGAAACAGGAGAAGGAAAAGCACTTATTATGGCCATGCTAAATGTCTTGCGTTGGGTTCGCGGTGGAAGCGTTATAGTATGTACGGCCAACCATGGATTGATACAACAGGATTATTATGAAAAGGGCATCAAAAATTTCTACCAGGCTTTGGGAATTCCTTCGACAGTTGTTTATGCTGATTCGCCCAAAAATACGTTCATAGTTGGCGGTATCAATTACACCACCATTGCCGATGCTTCATTATACGAAGCCCGGGCACATCAGGAAGGGGAAAAGTTATTCGAGCTCGAGGATGGGACGAGCGTACCTGCACATTTACATTTGGATGAATCGGATCTGATTTTGGATAATCGCACTTTATTTAATTATGCCATTGATGCAGAAGGCCAGGATGAAGGCTTAGGCAATGCTTATGCGTGGATTTATCCATTAATTAATGATTTTATCGATGCAGATGAATTTTTAAATGTGGATTTCTCAAATGGTGATGTTTGGGACAACAATTTTGACCTCGTGAAATTAAACATTCATCTTTTATCCAAAAATCTCACGAGATCGCAAGCTGAACAATTGGAACATATATCAGAAAAAAAATTGAACCGGTGGATCAATGCTGCCTGCAAGGCCAAGTCCATTTATATGAAGTGGGAAAAAACTCAAGAGCATACAGCGACACCAGGGATAAAGAATGATGAAATTAAAGTTCCATTTCTTATCAAAGATGAGCAAATTGTAGCGGAAAATATCCAGAAAAAATTGGCTGCTGCCGTGCCTCTTATTAACAATGAACCGCAAAAAGGCATGTTTAAGGGCAGTGTACACCAGTTTTTACATGCCAGGCTGCGCCAGCATGATACTGAGGACAGAGTATGGGTGATTGATCCTGAAATGCGTATTGTCGCCTCGGAATCCAGCAGCGGTTTTGTAAAGCGTCACCAAAAAGTGCCTGGTTCGGTGGTTCTGGGAATATCGGCAACTCTTGGCACTGAAGCTGAATTGCTTTTTCAAAAATCCAAATTTGGTATGGATGCTTTTAGCATACCGCCGCACCAAACAAATAAAAGAGAAACTCTAAATGTGCAATTGGCAAAGGATTTTACCGATCAGATTACCCAAATTAAAGAAGCAATCAATCAGGTGATTCCAAACCGCAAGGAAAAGAATACCCAGCCTATTTTACTGGTTTGCAAAGACATGAATCACGCGGAGTTATTGCATAAAGAGTTGCATTCATATTTTGCATTAGAGTCTTGCGTTCTGGCAAAAATGTCAAGCAATCCTCTCACCCACTCATTTGAGGACGTGGTAAATTTTTTGGGGTTAGGTAATAAACCCGCAGTGATTTTATTTGGCGAAGAATTGTATTTTGTTGATCATGAAAGCCAATGCATTGAACATGTCTATATTTCAGATGATAAAAAACGTGAATTTACAGCATTAAAAGAAGAATTTCAGGATAATCCGAAAGATGCTGCTGCCCGCCAATTAAAATTAATTACTTCGCTAACCGGGCGTGGTTTTGTTGTTAATTTAATTACAGGAAAGGAAACCTTAGACAACGGCCAAAGCCTTATTGCGGAAGCGGCTCAAGCAAATCGCATCACGGTGGCAACTTCAGCTAAAGGCCGCGGTACGGATATTGAAGTTGAGCATGAAGAGGGCTTATACACCATACAGTGTTATTTGGATACAGAGAGAACTACCAGGCAGGTAAAAGGTCGTTCAGCCCGTAACAGTAAAAAAGGAAAATTTTTATCCATTATCAATGTCGAGGGAATTGCACACCGCTATGACAGCAAGAAATTGTTAGAATTATCCTTGCCTGAAAGAAAAAAGGCTTTGCGTTTTATCCAAAAGCAGATTAATGAGGAAATTGCCGTTGAACGGCATTACACACAGGAAGTAGATGCCATTCAACAGCTCCTATTGGAGCAGTTTGACGATTGGGTCGGCTTTTTTAAAAAAATAACCCCTGAAAATGAATTTAAGTCTTTGGCTAAGGATCTTTTGCCGTACAGAGAAGAAATTATTACCAATATTGATGATTTCTGGGAAACTTGTCTTGAAGAAACAGACAAAGAAAAAAAATACGTTAATCCTTTTGTCCGTAGAAATGATGCTGGCAATCTTGAGAAGAATGTTTTGGAAGAAGCGTTGCAACAACTGTTAGGTAAGGCGAGTGAATTTTGGAAAAAAACAGTTCTGGAATTAAAAGGTAAGGCTCAGAAAAATCTTAAAGAAAATTCCGTGGATGAAATACGTGCACTCTACATGTCGCAGGTAGATATAGCTGAACAATATAAATTGAATAAGCATACCGCTCGGAAAGAAAGAAAAGAAGCAAAATCAGAACAATTAAATTCGGCAAGGCGAGCGCATTATGCAATGGATGTAGATGCAGCCGTGCTGCGATTTGAGCCAGCTATCGAGGACAAAGAAGCCAGGCAGATAAAATCCCTCCATACGCAATTTAAGTTACTAAAACAGGATTTTGAAAGAGTTGCGCAAAAATTACCGTTTAAAGCTCCAAAAATTCATGATTTACTAAAGCAGTTGCCGGAGTTGGCTTTTAAATTCAATGCCTACAATAAGAAAAAAGATACCTTGCCAGCTTTTATGGGTATTTTTAGTACAGAGGGTACTGTCGCATCCATTAACGAAATTTTTAAAGGGTTTGCAACAGCGTTTCAATCTTACGAAAAAAGAGCAGGCAGCTTACTGATAAAATTCCAGATGCAGCCTGTAGTGCTTGATTTTATAGAACTCTTCAATCAGGCAAAAAACTGGTTAGGCGTGCGAGAACTTCCCGAAGTGGAGGAGTTGAAGGAATCATTTATCGATTCGGTAGCTGATCAAATCATCGAGGATTTGGATAAAACACTATCTTGGGCTAAGCCCGAGGAGCGGGGTATTGGTTACCGGTTGGAAAGAAGTGCGGTTAAACAAGCGGCCCAAGACCTACTTGCCATCGTTGCAGCATACAAACAAATCGACTCCCAAGATAGGGAAAAGCGGCTTTTGCAAATTAAAGAATTGCACAAAATACTGTATATTCATGAACATAAGCTTAAAGATTTATGGCTTTTTTCCTTTGGTCATAAAAGTACACGCTATTTAATAAATACGACCTTAAAATCCTTAGACATTTTAACGAAAGTTTCTGATGACATAGACGCTTCTTTTAAAAAAGATAACCGTGAACATGCGATGCGCGCGTTAGGTCTGGAAAATTTTGAGAAATTATTGGGTTATTGCAATCAAGAAGTGGAAAAGAATTTCGCTAAGCATGCAGAATCTCTGGATTTGTGGCATGAACTTGTTCGGGAAATTCGTTTGGTTAAAGAAAATAATCCCAGCATTTACGTTTTTAGGGAAATAAGAAATTTTATAACCAGATTTAATGAAAAAAATAATGAACAGTTGCAGGCTTCAAAACTGCGCGAACCCATACAAAAAATATTAAATGGCATTCGAAAAGAAGCTATCCAGGCTGAAAACAATTACAGTGATTTATTTGCAAGCAGCTCTTATTTAGAAATTAAAGAAAAACAGCTTCTTGAGAAAATTCCCGTTATTGCAGGAAACAATGTACAAGAATTAACCTTAAGAAAAGGCCATACCGGGTTTTGTGAATATTTGGATTTAACGATAAAAAAGCAATCTCAGGAGCCGATAAAAGGTTTTGAACAGTATGGGCAACAAACAGAAGAATTAGAACAGAAACAAAGCGGATTACGCGCCAAGAAATTAATTAATTTAAATATACAAACGGGACTGCAAACATCTATTGAGCATACGCAAGCGTCGGATGGCAACAAGCTTTTACTAGAAAATTTATGGCCCGCAAATTTACAATCCACAGTAAACAGCATTAATAGTTTGATCGATTATTCTGAGCATAAAAATACTTTGGACTCACTTGGCAAACAGATGGATTCCTTATCTGAATATTTGAGATCCTTGTTGCAACAACATAATATTTTGCAGTGTGATTTTGCAGATATTAATACACATACTCTCAGTATGTTAAGCGGGTTTGATAAACGGTTCAATGCTTATGAAGAACTTATTAAAACCAAAGAAAAGCTAAAAGATGAAATAGAGGTACTGGAGAAAAAAATTAAACTAAAAGAAAGCAAAAAAAACCAATCCATTGCAACTGTAAACCACACTCCTGCTACACGGGTAACGTCAAACGTGTTCAAAAAAGTGCAAGGGGCTTTTGCACAGATAGGGGAAAAATTACAGTCGGCTTTCAGTGAATCATTAACTTCTTTAAAAGAGCAGAAAAAAGAGAAAGAACATGGACTGAACCGGCTAAAACAGTGGTTTAATAAGAACCGCTTGCAACAATTTGAAGAATTAAAAATAGAAGTAAAGCAAAAATTAAATCAAAAAGCTCAGAGTGCGCTCAAGCAAGAAATTAACAAGAAAAAGCACGAATTGATAGAAGCTATCCAGGCAATTAACAAAGATTATGAGGCAGAAAACCATAATCTAGATACCTTAATCCGAGAGATAGACAATAAAATAATGGCTGAAAAAAATAAAAGCAGAATTGCCATAAAACGTTTTAACAATCTGGAAGAGCTCTGGGATTTTGAAGCGTCTTTACGTGAACAAAATACGCCGGAACCATCACCCAGCTCTGCGAGAGACGAGATGATAGAGCTTGCACCCCTACAGACGGAGTATTTATCTCCCTCTCCCGCAAATACGATATAAATTCATAATGGGCATTGCTTCCCAAGAGATAGAATAGGGTATAATATTTTATTGCTGCCAGCCATTTCTCAATGGGAAGCAATAATGCTAGGGTATTGCGAAATGCCAATTCATGGTTTTTGACAATTCTTCCAGCATAATTTCGCCGCGGATGCTGTTTCCTTTTTTATTAACGCGTGGACCAAGTACCACGATCCCTGCTTTCCCAGCTACCACAGCGACTGTGTAGCCGGAGACACCACTTTTTGCAGGCATTCCTGTACGCACCATATGGGTTCCGGTTTCATCGTATAAACCGCAAGTAGCCATAATAGCAAGTGTGATTTTACAAGTGTCAACGGAAAGGATTTGTTGGCCAGTGGTTGGATCTTTGCCCAAGTTCGCAAGCAAAACGGGTAAATAAAGCATTTGCTCGATAGTAGCTTCGTAGGAACATAAGGAAAAATACAAATCCAGAGTATCGCTGACATTGCTCCCCAAGTTATTTCGGCTATGCAATAGATACGCCAGGGAGCGGTTGCGATCGCCTGTGCGCTTCTCTGATGCGAATACCAACGGATTAATGCGCAATGGTGTATTGAACAATTTCTTTACCCAATTCTCCATCCAGGCAAATTGTAACTCCCCCGTTCCTGGGATATGTGAACATAACGTGATGGCACCAGCATTCAGCATGGGATTAGAGGGCATAGGCCCAAATTGTTCCAAACGGGTGATGGAGGCAAAATCATCTCCCGAAGGTTCCACCTTCACCCACTGGAATACTTGTTCCAAGCCAGCTTCTTCGAGTAATCCAATTAAAGGAATAAGTTTGGCAGTACTTTGCAGGGTAACCGCAGATAAGGGTTCATTACTGTAAGAAAAAGTTTCCCCACTGAGAAGAGTAACGGCCATGGCGGCAATGTCTTTATTTACATTGGCCAATTCAGGAATATAGTTAGCTACGTCTCCCTCTTGATTTTTTGCAGCATGGCTGACAATTTTTTTAATCAAGTTTATGGTGAGTTTGTTGGTCATAAGCTCTCGATGATAAAAAAAGAAACATTATGCATAATTTATCATAGCAAAACAAATAAAAACGTGCCTGTAGGGGGAGATAATGAAAGTGTAGTTTAGTGAAGGAAAGATTGTAATAAAGCCCCTGCATCTGTAGCTTTCATAAGGCTTTCCCCAATTAAAAATGCATGAATGCCGCTTGCTTCTAATTTTTTTATATCTACGGCAGAGTGAATGCCACTTTCACTGACGATAAGTTTATTGGAGGGGATGTGTTTTTTTAAGTCAATACTTTGTTGCAAGGTGGTTTGGAAAGTATGCAGGCTGCGATTGTTAATGCCTATTAAGGGAGTGGGTAATTGCAACGCCCGTTCCAGCTCAGTACGATCATGGCTTTCTACCAGGACCGACATGCCCAATTCCTGTGCGAGCCGACAATAATCTAGCATTTGTCGATCATCAAGCATGGCTGCAATCAATAAAATGCAATCGGCCCCCAATGCCAGACTTTCATGTATTTGGTAAGAATCAATGATAAAATCTTTGCGCAATATTGGCAATGAACTATGCGTTTTCGCAACGTGTAAAAAACTTGGATTGCCTTGAAAAAAATGAACATCAGTCAGCACAGAGAGACAAGCCGCACCATGTTGCGTATAGGTTTTTGCAATAGCTTCCACATTAAAGTCAGGGCAGATCACTCCCTTGCTGGGTGAAGCTTTTTTAATTTCTGCAATAATGGCAGGTCGATTATCAGCAATTGCTTTTACAAAATCACGAATAGGGAATGGGGGAACAGTGGCAAGCGCATTTAACGGGCGAAGTTTTTTAGCCTGGGCTACTTCTTCTTTTTTATATTCATAAATTTTGCTCAAAATACTCATTATTTTCTATCGCCTTGCATTAAATCTTTTAATTTCATAAATTTTTCTAAAGCTTGCCCGCTATCGATTACTGCTGAAGCTTTAGCTAGCGCTTCGTCAAATGAAGGACAGAGATCGGCACAATAAATTGCAGCAGCGCTATTCAACAGTACGATATCCCGTGCTGGCCCTTTTATCCCCGAAAACACAGAGCGTGCTAGTTGCAGGCTTTGTTGCGGAGCAGAAACCACAATCGCGTTCAGGTTTTCATGATAGCAATCGTAATCTTTCGGGTTAATAGACCAAGATATAAATTTCCCCTGTTTATATTCCATGACTTGCGTCGGGGCGGCAATGCTGATTTCATCCAAACCATCTTGCGAATGCAAAACAAGGATGCGTTCGCCTCCTAAGTTAACCAGAACGTTAGCGATGGGTTCAACTAATTGTGCAGTGCACACGCCGACTACTTGCTTTTTTGCCTTGGCAGGATTCAGTAAAGGCCCTAACAAATTAAACAGGGTGCGGATCCCTAAATATTGTCTCGCCTGGCGTACGTATTGCATGGCTTGATGAAAGTGAGGTGCAAATAAAAATACCATCCCACATTCATGCAGGCAATTTTGTAATTGTATGTCCGGCAAGTTCAGTTCAAATCCAGCTTCAATAAGCAAATCAGCGCTGCCGCTGCGGCCGGAAACAGAGCGATTGCCATGCTTTGCCACTTGCGCCCCGGCGGCAGCGACGACAAAACTGCAAACGGTTGAGACATTGAACGTGTTTTTTCCATCCCCTCCGGTTCCTACAATGTCTATCAAGTCTGCTCCTAAGTCTATGAAATGAGCAAATCCTTGCATGACTTCTGCCGCTGCCGTTAATTCGTGGATTGTTTCGCCTTTTGCACGCATCAAGGCCAGAAAGGTACCAATTTGCGTATCGTTTAGCTTACCATCCATGCAACAAGCGATGATGCGTTTGATTTGTGCGCTGGATAAATCTTGACGCGCAATGAGTTGTTCAAATATTTCACTGATCATATTGCAAAAAATTGGCTAAAAGTTGATGACCATGCTCGGTCAAAATGGCTTCCGGGTGAAATTGTAGCCCATAAAGTGGATATTGACGATGAGAAATTGCCATTATGGTATCCTCAGCCCATGCATCGATAGCGAAACAAGGAGGTAAGGTTTCAGGTGCGATGGTGAGAGAGTGATAGCGGGTTGCTGAAAAATTACCGGGAATATTGTTGAAAAGGCCACGTTTGTTGTGGGTAATTCTCGATGTTTTACCATGGAAAATTTGTGGAGCTGATGTAATTTTCGCCCCAAAAGCATGTGCCAAACATTGATGTCCCAGGCAAACGCCTAAAATTGGAATGCGTGAATAAAAATATTCAATTGCAGCCAAGGATATGCCAGCTTGTTCGGGAGCATTGGGTCCAGGGGAAATAACCAAATATTGTGGAGTGAGTGCTGCAATTGCAGGAATGGTGATTTGATCATTTGTATACACTAAAACTTCCTGGCCTAAAGTTTGAAAATATTGCACCAGGTTGTAAGTGAATGAATCGTAGTTATCAATAATCAGCAACATAAAATACTGCCATCAGAGTGAAAAATCTTCTCCGAGATAAACAGAGCGCACCTGTTGATTAGCAAGAATATCCTGTGGGGTACCTTCACACAAGATATTGCCTTGGTTAACAATGTAAGCTCGCCCGCAAATATCCAGGGTTTCACGTACATTATGATCAGTGATTAATACGCCAATGTTTTTATCACAAAGGTGTAAAATAATTTTTTTGATGTCCAGTACTGAAATCGGATCCACTCCGGCAAAAGGCTCATCGAGCAAAATAAAGGATGGCTCAATAGCTAGAGCTCTGGCGATTTCCACACGCCGGCGCTCGCCGCCGGAAAGACTCATGCCTAAACTTTTTTCTATATGGGTAATGTGAAATTCGCTCATCAATTGCGCAAGTTTTGCCTGACGCTGTTCTTCATTCAGATCCGCACGCAGCTGTAAAATGGAGTAAATGTTTTCCGCTACCGTCATTTTACGAAAAATGGATGCTTCTTGTGGTAGATAGCCAATGCCTAAGCGGGCACGCTGATGCATGGCAGTTTTGGTAATATCTTTTCCATCTAAAAGAATTTGCCCTTCATCGCAGGTTTGTAAGCCAACGATCATGTAAAAACACGTAGTTTTTCCAGCACCATTAGGGCCTAACAAGCCAACGCACTCTCCACGCCTGATGTTCATGCTGACATCATTGACAACGGTCCGTCCCTTGAATGATTTTTTTAAATGCAGGGCAGTCAATTCACTCATGATTTTTTCTCTGGGTGAATGATGATGGTCGTTCTGCCTTTGCCATTATTCTCGGTTAAAACATGTTGGCGTTCTGTATCATAAATAATTTTGGCAGCAGAGAATGAATTCTCTCCTTGCTGGATACGAGCGTTTCCCACGAGCTCAATGACATGGCGTTCGGGATAATAATAAATTTCATCGGCAAAAGCATGTAGCTCAGGTTTATCTTTCTCAGGAGTCGCCCAATAATGCGCTTGATTTTTTTTATCTCCCTTGGCAAGGGCCATAACTAATTTGTTTTCCGCATTGCCTTCTGTAATCGCTTCGGCTGCGCGTACATGCGTTGTGCCTTGATCAAGGCATACATTACCTTTATATACACCGCGATGCGTGCTTTGATTGAGATCGGCTGTATCCGCGTGCAGCTTAATTATTTGCTCCCGATCTTCAGGCAAGCTGAAACATAAGGCTGGAAATAGGAAAGTAAACAAAAGTGCAAGTGTTTTAACCCTGTTTCGGATCATAAGTACCTCGTGCTTTGCTTAATAATTGCACTCGTTTCTCATCAAGATAAGCATTCATCCCCGTTGATTGCACCACATTGCCTGCTTGTTGGAACAGTACTTCATGTTGGGTGGTGGCGTATTTTCGTTTGGGGAAATAAGTAACTTCTTCGGTTTTTAACGTACTATCCGGACGCTCGCTTTGGCCTTGGTGGATAACCACTTGTTGTTTGAAAGTGACTTCCTCTCCGCCATGGATTGAAGTGGCTTGTCGCGAATGAATTTCCCATGCGGATTGATCTTCCTGGGTGATGATGATGTATGGATTTTTAAACCAGTGGGTATCTTCTGCGGGTATATGGTGCACCAATGGTGTTTTTAGATAATTAATTAACTTACCCTGAGCATCAAATTGGCGCACGGTCAATCGTTGGATGATGGCATCTGGAGTGGTGGACAGTGTGTTATCATCCAGTCGCAAAGCAGGCTTGGAGCTTGCGAAATACCAGCCGGAACATGCCAGGGCTATTAGCACCATAAACAACCAAGCTGCTTGTTTCGCTGCATTCATACGGCAAAATATCCAGTTAAAGCCACCTCAAATTTCTTTTGGGCGTTTAAGATAAAATCACAAACTTCACGCACTGCACCCCGTCCACCGCTGGCTTGGGTGTGGAAAACCGCAAATTCCTTGACTTGACTGACGGCATTGGCAACAGCGACGCCGAGACCCACTCGTTGGATGATGGGCAGATCAGGCAAATCATCGCCAACGTAGGCAAAATTTTCATCTTCTAAGCCTAATTTGTTCTTCAGTTGAACATAGGCCGTTTGTTTTTCCACCTGGCCTTTAAAATAGTAGTGAATACCAAGCTGCTGCATGCGATGCTCAATGACTGCATTTTGCGAAGTGGTGATGACCGCCACCTCGATGCCGGCTGACATTAACAATTTTAATCCCATGCCGTCTTGTACATTGAATGCCTTTAATTCATTGCCAAAATTGTCAAGATAAAGCGAGCCATCGGTTAACACGCCATCCACGTCGCAAATCAGGCATTTTATTTTTTTTGCTTTTTCTAATAATTCTTTCATATTTTATCTCAGTAAGTTCTTTCCATGTAATTTTGCGGCAGCTTAAAAAACGCCTGCACGTAATAAATCATGTAGATGCACAACAGCAGAAGGCTTATTCGTCGCATCTACAATGACTAAGGATGTAATACGGTGTTGCTGCATTAATGCTAATGCTTCGGCTGCCAATGCCCCCCGCCCAATAGTCCGGCAATTGCGCGTCATAACCTCGGAAAGTGGGGTATGATTGATATCGCATTGCCTGGTTAATGTGCGGCGTATGTCGCCATCGGTATAAATACCCACTAATTGGCCATGCTTATCTACTACGCAAGTCATACCCAATTTTTTTTCAGTGACTTCAATTAACGCTTCACTGATGGTGGCATGTTCAGGAACAATTGGAAGTTCTGCGCCCTGGTGACATATATCATCAATGCGTAATAATAGCCGCCGGCCCAAGATACCGCCAGGGTGGGATAAAGCAAAATCCTCAGCGCTAAACCCGCGGGCTTGCAATAAGGCAATGGCTAAAGCATCCCCCATGACCAAAGCGACTGTAGTACTTGTGGTGGGAGCAAGGCCAAGCGGACAGGCTTCTTGCTTGATGCTCAGATCCAGATTAACATCAGCCGCTCTAGCCAGGGCTGAATCCGGATTGCCGGTTAATGTAATCAATGGAACTGCCAGGCGCTTCAATATGGGCAGCAATACCAAAAGTTCATTGGTATAACCTGAGTTGGAAATGGCTACGACGGTATCTTGGGTAGTGATCATGCCCAAATCACCGTGGCTTGCTTCGCCGGGATGCATAAAAAATGCAGGGCTGCCGGTGCTTGCAAAAGTGGCGGCAATTTTATTGCCTATATGCCCTGATTTCCCCATACCGGTTACTACGATCCGGCCTTTGCATGCCAGTAAAAGCCGGCATGCCTGTTCGAAACGTTCGTCGATGCGCTGCGTTAATTCAGATACGGCTTGTGCTTCTGCTTCAATGACCGCAAGGCCCAGTTTGCAAAAATTCATTTGTCCATCTAGCCTGTATAAACAGGGGAAAATTTTAACATATTATTTCGGAGACTGTCTGCAAGAAATCTCGCAATATCCCTCATACTAGGTATAATGTGCGCTAAGAAAAATGGGAACAAAGAATAAATGCAAGAGAACTTGGTAGAAATTCAAAAAGTTAAGTTTTCCCACGACAAGAAAATAATTTTCAATGGCATCGATATTGCCGTGCAGCGCGGTAAAATCACCGCGATTATGGGGCCTAGCGGTAGTGGAAAAACTACATTGCTTCGTTTAATTGGTGCCCTGCTTACGCCTGCTTCTGGAGAGATCCTCGTAAATGGCAGAAATATCCATCGCTTGCCCCGCAAGGGATTGTATGTAGCACGTCGGAAAATGGGTTTATTGTTTCAAAGCAGCGCTTTGTTTACTCATCTTTCAGTTTTTGAAAACGTTGCTTTTCCGTTACGCGAGCATACTGATCTTAATGAGCGCATGCTGCGTGATATTGTGCTCATGAAGCTTGAGGCGGTCGGTTTGCGCGGTGCAGCGCAGTTAATGCCAGCCGAACTTTCAGGCGGTATGGCGCGCCGCGTGGCTCTGGCAAGAACCATTGCACTTGATCCTGAACTTATGATGTACGATGAGCCGTTCACAGGGCAGGATCCTATTTCCATGGGGGTTTTGGTGCGCTTGATTAAGCGCCTGAATCAACTCCTTAATACCACTACTGTTATTGTTTCGCACGATGTGGGAGAAACCTGCTCGATTGCCGATTATGTTTATTTAATCGCAGGTGGACGAGTCATTGGCGAAGGCACGCCGCAAGCATTGCAAGAGTCTGTAAATCCCCTGGTACGCCAATTCATGCATGGAGAAGCAGACGGTGTCGTACCGTTTCATTATCCTGCGAAAGCTTACGCGGAGGAATTGTTTGATGCTTGATTTCATTGCCCGTTTTGGACAAAGCGGTTTAAACACCATGCAAAAAATGGGTAATTCTGGTCTTTTTTTGTTAAGAGTGTTATATAGAAAGCCTGATTTTGCCCGCCTTTGGCCAGACTTGCGTACCCAGCTTTATTTTGTAGGGGTTTTGTCCTGTTTGATCATTGTAGTTTCAGCTTTGTTCATTGGCATGGTGGTTGGATTGCAGGGCTATAATACGCTGGAAAAATTTGGTGCAAGTTCCCAGCTTGGACAACTGTTGGCATTAAGCGTGGTTCGGGAATTGGGGCCTGTGATTGGTGCTTTGCTTTTTGCAGGAAGGGCGGGGTCTGCATTGACGGCGGAAATTGGATTAATGAAAGCAACCGAGCAACTGGCCAGCATGGATATGATGGGGATAGACCCCTTAAGCCGTATTGTCTATCCCAGGTTTTTGGCAGGGATTATTGCGTTACCTCTGTTAACTTTAATTTTTTCGGCGGTTGCCATTTATGGCGGTTATTTCATAGGCGTAGAGTGGTTGGGAGTAGATTCAGGCAGTTTTTGGTCTAACATGCAAGCTTCTGTAAATTTTCATGCCGATGTGTTGAGTGGAATTATTAAAAGCATTGTTTTTGCTGTAGTCGTTATCTGGATAGCTGTATTCCAGGGATTTACCTGTGTACCCACAGCAGAAGGCATAAGCCAGGCAACTACCCGTACTGTAGTCTTTTCCTCTTTGGCCGTATTGGGCTTTGACTTTTTATTGACTGCAATGATGATTGGAGATTGGTAATGAACAAGCAGCGTTATGTTGATATAAGTGTTGGAATTTTTATGCTGCTAGGCTTGTCAGCCTTATTGCTTATGGTAATGAAAGTAAGCGGCATTTCCGATTTTTCATCTTCAAAGGTATATCGTGTAACTGCAGAATTTACAGATATTGGGGG
This sequence comes from Legionella sp. 27cVA30, assembly GCF_024160945.1. NCBI lineage: Bacteria > Pseudomonadati > Pseudomonadota > Gammaproteobacteria > Legionellales > Legionellaceae > Legionella > Legionella sp. 27cVA30. Next base: position 948,308 of record NZ_JAMYXK010000001.1, on the reverse strand, counting down.
CTTGAAAGTGCGTGCACCTGTGACGGTGGCGGGCGTTAAAATTGGGGAAGTGACTGGCATCGAGCTGCAACCTGAACAGCTTAATGCCAAGGTAACGATGATGTTGCGCCGCGATAAGCCTATCCCTTATGAGGACACATCGGCCCGTATTTTAACGGAGGGTTTGCTGGGTTCAAATTATATCAGTATTGTGCCGGGGTTTGAGGACGATGATGCGCGCGATCATGCTTATTTGCGTGATGGCGATGTCATTGCAAAAACACAGGAGGCCATTATACTTGAAAATTTGATTGGGCAACTTTTGTTTAATATTAAAAAATAAAGCTCAAAGGATGCCGGCTTAAAGGCTGATTTTTTTCCATAAGATTAATGGATAGCAAGGTGAACTATGAAAATAACAAAAATTCTTTTAGTTATGGTTTCTTTGGTGCTGGCTCCCATGCTCTGGGCAGCCCAGTCTTCTCCTATTCCCATGTTGGAGAATGCTGCAACTCAAATTATCGCTACTTTGCAGCAAAACAAATCCAACTTGAAAAATAACCATCAGATAATTTATCAGGCGGTAGAGCGGCATTTATTGCCTATTGTGGATGTGAGGGGTATGGCACGTTCTGTGCTGGGCCGCCAAGCATGGAATAAGGCAACTCCCGCTGAAAAGAAACAATTTGCCAAAGAATTTACCCAATTGGTTATTCGTACTTATGCAAGCCCTCTGGCTGAGTATTCTGATGAACATGTCAAATTTCTGCCTATCCGGGGTAGCTTGGATGGCCGATTCGTGCGTGTGAACAGCGTTATCATTCGTTCCAGCGGGCAAAATATTCCATTAAGCTACAGTTTGATTTCAAAAAATGGCCAATGGAAAATTTATGATTTAAGTGTTGAAGGAGTGAGTTTATTGCAAAGCTTCCGTTCTCAGTTCGGCCAAGTACTGCAAAACTCGAATATGAAAGATTTAATCGCGCAAATGCGCCAGCAAAAGGCGGCTTAATGGTACAAAAGTCATTGAAGCTCTCTAATGAGCTTACATTTAATACGGTGTCGCTGGATTACAAACGGCTTGTTAAAGCCTTGCATGATGATAAAACCATGGATTTATGTCTGGATTTACATCATGTTACCCACTGTGATAGCGCAGGATTGGCTTTATTAATCGAAGCCACCCGTTTGGCCAGGCAATGCAATAAAAAATTAAAGATAGAACATGTGCCAAAGGAAATTTATGCCCTGGCAGAATTTTGCGGGGTGGAGGCTATTTTAGCTTAAACCTTGTGGTGCATTGATGTGATACTCCGATATATGTGGATTTAATCATGATAAGTAATGAACAACTTGAACAACAGCTTAGAGGTATTCCCGACGTGGATTATGTCCAGGTCAGCGGAGATGGCTACCATTATCACTTGACCATTGTTTCGGATGCCTTCCTGAATAAGTCCAAGGTGGCCAGACAACAATGGGTGTATGCACAACTTAAAGAACATATTGCCAGCGGCCGTTTACATGCCCTCAGTATGAAAACCTGGACTAAGGAAGAGTGGGAGAAACAGCATGGATAAGTTAATCATCAATGGGAGTAAACCATTACGCGGTGATGTCATTATTTCAGGGGCTAAAAATGCGGCCTTACCAATTATGGCGGCCACGATTTTGGCCAGTGATAATGTAACCATTGCCAATGTTCCGCACCTAAAAGATGTAACGACAATGATGGAGTTGTTAGGCCAGCTGGGCGCACAGCTTGTCATTGATGAAAAAATGAATGTACAAATTGATGCCAGCCATATTAACGAGTTGGTAGCCCCCTATGAATTAGTAAAAACCATGCGTGCCTCTATTCTGGTACTTGGGCCTTTACTTGCCCGTTTTGGTCAGGCTGATGTTTCTTTGCCCGGTGGTTGTGCTATCGGCAGCAGACCTGTGGATTTGCATCTAAAAGCATTGAAATCCATGGGGGCGGAAATTACCGTTAAAAACGGATTTATTAAAGCACGTTGTAAACACGGCCGTTTGCAGGGCAGAAGTCTGGTCTTTGATACAGTAACTGTAGGTGGCACTGAAAATTTATTAATGGCCGCAGTGCTTGCTGAAGGTACGACGATTATTAAAAATGCTGCGCGTGAACCTGAAGTAGTTGATTTGGCCAATTTCCTTATGCAATTGGGTGCAAAAATTCACGGTGCAGGCACTTCAACAATTGAAGTTGAGGGTGTGGATTCATTGGGTGGTGGAATTTATTCGGTAATGCCTGATCGCATCGAAGCAGGGACTTATCTTGCAGCGGGTGCGATCACGCGTGGTCAAGTCACTATAAGAAAAGTAAAGCCTGATAATCTGTTATCCTTGTTGTGCAAATTTGAAGAAGCCGGTGCAGCAATTACAATAGGTGAAGATTGGGTAAACCTGGATATGCATGGTGCTCGTCCACAAGCTGTAAATATCACTACGGCACCTTATCCTGCTTTCCCAACGGATATGCAAGCTCAGTTTATGGTTTTAAATTGTATTGCAGAAGGTTCATCTACTGTAGTTGAAAATATTTTTGAAAACCGCTTCATGCATGTTCAAGAATTACAAAGAATGGGGGCACATATTCGCTTACATGGGAATACGGCCATGATTGCAGGGAGTGAAAAATTAACCGGCGCACCGGTGATGGCAACCGATCTCCGTGCTTCAGCGAGCCTCATTTTGGCGGGGCTTGTGGCTGAAGGCGAAACCACAGTGGAGCGTGTGTACCATGTGGATAGGGGCTATGAGCGTATTGAAGAAAAATTATCCGCGCTCGGCGCAGACATCAAACGGTGTTCGCAGTGATTGCACGAGAAGAATTGCTCAATTACTTGGATGAATACCTGGGGTGCAAAAATTTTAATGATTATGCACCCAATGGGATGCAAGTAGAAGGCAAGGACACCATCAGTCAAATTTGCACGGCAGTTTCGGCTTCAGAAGACAGTATAAAAAAAGCAGTAGCGATGCAAGCCGATGCTTTGCTCGTGCATCATGGTTTTTTCTGGAAAGGCGAGGCACCGGTGATAACCGGGCTAAAGCGCCGCCGTTTAGGCCAGCTGCTCACTCATAATATCAATTTGTTTGCCTATCATTTACCTCTAGATTGCCACCCAGATTTGGGAAATAACGCTTGTTTAGCTGAGCTTTTGGAAATCAAGGATGTTAAAATGCACACGGTAGCAAAAACTCCAAATTTGTTATGGTCCGGTACATTAAACAAGCCAACCCCTGCGGCAACGCTAGCTGATTTTTTACATGATAAATTAAAACGAGAACCTCAACGGATTTCACCAAACGATAAGCCCATCCAACGCATTGCCTGGTGCACGGGTGCTGCGCAAGATTTTATCGAAGATGCCCAGCGTTTGCAGGTCGATGCTTATTTGAGTGGGGAAATTGCAGAAAGGACTTATTATCAAGCCCAGGAATTCGGGATTCATTATTTTGCCTGTGGCCATCATGCAAGCGAGCGTTTTGGCATACAGGCGCTGGGACAACATCTTGCTGCTCATTTTGATTTGCGCCATTCTTTTATTGATAGCGAGAATCCGGTATAAGAACGTCAGTGAGATGGATTAGCGTATGTTTTATGCAAAACAAATGCTATTATTTATTCTTATTTATCAATGATTGGCTCTATTTAGTTTGATCCTAATGGTAAATGCGCATCATGATTAATGTGCAAAATTAGGGTTATAGCCTCTGGATGCAGGCAATGGCTTGGTTAAAAAAATTATTTTCTTTGTTGCGTGTAAATCATTGGAGCAAGTCAATTTTTGTATTGCTTGGCGTATTGTATGCTGATACGCCTGGCTATTGGCTAGAAGCATTGCTTGCAGCATTTTGTTTTTGTCTAATTGCCAGCGCAGTCTACATCTATAATGACTTGCAAGATATTGAAGAAGATCGATTGCATCCGCACAAGCAAAACCGTCCTCTGGCCAGTATGGAAGTTTCTGCTGGATTTGCCATTACCGTACTTGTTGTCTTGTTGCTGACCGGTTTGATTCTTGCATTTACTGTCTCAACCACGTTGACGGCTTTGCTGGGCATTTATCTGCTCATTAATTTGCTTTATAACCATTGGTTCCGCAATATTCCCATCATTGATGTAATTTGTATAACTTTGGGTTTTATTCTGCGTATTTTGGCAGGAACTGTTGGTATTGGTTTGCCCATCACCTGGTGGCTGGCCATTACAGCAACGCTTTTAAGCTTTTTAATTGCCTTGTGTAAAAGACGTCTTGAAATGCAGCTGGGATTGGCTGAGGTGAGCAGAGCCGTACTCGCCCGATATCATCCCCCTTTACTGGACTTTTTAATTAACATAACTGCTATGGGCACGTTCCTGGCGTACTTGTCGTATGTCTTGTATACCCATCATCATTCTTTTTATTTCTTGCTGACGATTCCTTTCGCAGCTTTTGGTTTATGGCGTTTTTTGATGCTGATAACTGTGGAAAAAAATGTGGATGATCCGGTTTTCATTTTTTTTCACGATACGCTGTCCCGTTTGAATTTATTATTCTTTTTCATGTTAACTGTGGCAGGATTGTTAAGTGAGTGATAAACATTCAGCTGATTGCGCTGAATGGATACAAAAGTGAAACTATCGTATACTCACCCTCCCTTAAATGTATTTTTTGCTATTCGAAAGGAAAGCCGCTTTGTACACACAAGGACAGATTTATGAAAAAAATAGCCGCATATTGGCAAAAAATTTATGCTAAATTACCAGTATTAGCGTTTGATATTATCTCTATCCCGGTGGCTTGGTACGTAGCTTTTTGGTTACGCTACAACATGCAACCTTTTCCAAGCCGCTTAACGACCACTTATTCCCTGGAGGCGTTGCTCATTCTTGCCTCTATACAAATTGGCTGTTATTACCATTTCAAAGTTTATCGAGGTTTATGGCGTTTTTCTTCATTAAACGATGTGATGCGCATCCTTAAGGCTGTAATTGCCGCAACGGTCTTAGTCATCCCTGCGCTATATTTGACTTCTATTTTACAGCACATTCCTCGCTCTGTTTTGCCTTTATACAGTATCATCTTGGTGACCTTGCTGTGCGGGGCACGTTTGCTGTTGAGGCACTATTCAGACCAACACAGTCAGCAAGAGGAAGCTTACGACTGTAAGCGGGTATTAATCATCGGGGCAGGACAGGCAGGGGAGGGTTTAATTAGGGATTTGAAGCGCACGCGCTCTTATTTGCCCATTGGATTGATAGACGATAATTTGAGTAAACGTGGTCTTGAGGTACACGGGGTGCGAGTTTTAGGGCCTTTACGCGAATTAAGAGATTTGGTTATAGAGCATCGGGTTAATTTAATTTTTATTGCCATACCTTCGGCCCGTTCAGCAGCTATGCGTAGAATAGTCAGCCATTGCGAGGGGTGCGGCATTCCTTTTCGCACATTGCCAAGCTTGCATGCCTTAGCTTCCGGGCGCGTTGAAGTCAATGCGTTGCGGGAAGTGAATATTGACGATTTATTAGGCCGTGATCAGGTGGAGCTGGACTGGGAAAAAATTGCTCTTAGCATCCAAGGTAAGCGGGTTTTAGTCACTGGGGGTGGTGGCTCAATCGGCTCAGAATTGTCGCGGCAAATCATGTCGTTAGCGCCAAAACAATTGCTGATAGTCGATAACAGTGAATTTAATCTGTATAAAATTGAATTGGAATTAAAGGAGCGCTACCCACATATTCCTTTATCACTGGCTTTGGTAAGTGTTACCGATAAAATCGGTGTTGAGCATGTTTTCAAGCAATTTCAACCCGAGCTCGTTTTTCATGCCGCTTCTTATAAACACGTGCCCATGCTGGAAGATCAAATTCGAGTGGCGGTACGCAATAATGTACTGGGTACACAAATTATTGCCGAAGCCAGCGTAATTCATAATGTTGAAAAATTCGTTCTTATTTCTACCGATAAAGCAGTAAATCCAACCAATGTGATGGGGACTACCAAACGGGTCGCTGAGATTTATTGCCAGAATTTGAATGCTCGGGCAAAAACTCAATTTATTACGGTGCGTTTCGGGAATGTGTTAGGTTCGGTAGGCAGTGTTGTCCCATTGTTCCAAAAACAATTGCAAAATGGCGGCCCTCTTACTGTTACTCACCCCGACATTCAGCGTTACTTTATGACGATTTCTGAAGCCTGCCAATTGATTTTACAAGCCATGGTGAACGGGCATGGTGGTGAAATTTTTGTGCTGGATATGGGGGAGCCTATTAAAATCAGCTACTTGGCGGAACAAATGATTCGCCTCGCAGGTAAAGAGCCAGGTAAAGACATTCAAATTCGCTACACAGGGTTGCGCCCGGGTGAAAAACTATTCGAGGAATTATTTCATGAATCCGAACAATTGGACAAGACGGAGCATGAAAAACTTTTTAAAGCTCAATTCCGTCCTATCAATTGGGATGAATTAACAAAAAGCATGCGGCTGTTGAGTCAGGCGTGTGCTAAGTATCAAGATGAAGAATTGTTAATCCTGCTAAAAAGTCTGGTGCCTGAATTCTCTTATGAAAGCAATTCTTATGCGTTGAGTATAGAAGTTTAAGCTGCTCTCACGTTGCTATTAGCGAATAGGATGCTGGGTTTTGACTTCGGGTTTAGACAAATGCGTTTTGTATAAACCCGTTATCCAAGATTATTCCTAGGAGTTTTCAGAAGCATGAGTGCGTGGAGGAAAAATATCCTTAAACTGCACTTTATCCTGGCCTAAATAACCTGCTTCCCAATGTTTATGTAAGCCGAACATTTTATAAATAATAATGGGGGCAATCAAACTGATAAATCCGATGACAAATGCGATTTTGTAGCTTGGATCTTCATTCATTACCAGGAAAATTAAGCAAGCCACCATTAAGATAATGGCCAGAATGCCGGTATAAGGAGAGCCAGGGGTTTTATAACGTAAGTCATCTGCAGTATAACCTGCTTTGTACAGGCGACGACGAAAATTGATTTGTGCCCAGCATAAAGAAATCCAGGCGATTGCGCCTGTAAAGCCAGATACCAGTAATAAAGCAATGTATAACATGGATTGACCAAAAAAATAGCCAGTCAGAAGAAGTACCCAGATGGCAAAAAGTGTTACAATGCCGGCATTTTGTGGGACCGCATTACGGTTTAATTTGGCAAGAGGACGCGGGGCCATGCCATTGCGTGCCAAAGCATGTAATGAACGCACGATCCCGTACACACCCGAATTGGAACAAGATAAAGTGGCGGTTAATGTAACAAAGCTGGTTACGGCTCCAGCCCATTTTAAGCCGTAAAAGTTCAAGGCTTCAGCAAAAACCGAATTATTGATATTGGCTTTTTGCCAGGGGAAAATCAAGACCAGACAAAATACGGGGATGATGTAGATAAATAAGATGCGAAAGGTAACATTGCGAATGGCACTTGGAATCATGCGTGCCGGATCGATTGATTCACCTGCTGCCAGCCCGATGATTTCTGAGCCCTGGTAATTCACCAGCAATAGTACCATGGCTGTTAGCAAAGCCATGCCTCCATTAGGGAAAAGCCCTCCTTGCCCCAAGAGGTATTTGCTGCCAATAATCCCTGGAGGTTGCGGGCCATGGATTAACCCGAAGAAAATCAAGATGGAAAGCGCTACAAAACCGAAAAGCGCCAAAATTTTAATAATAGCCAGCCAGAACTCAATTTCGCCGAAAGTACCAACTTTGGCAATGTTGATATAGGTAATCAATAAACCGAAGCAGACAGCCCACACATACCCATTGACGCCGGTGAAATGCTCCATGATAATGCCGCCGGCAACGCATTCCGCGGGAATATAAGCCACCCAGCTTATCCAGTAGGACCATCCCACACCGCAAGCCAAAGAAGGAGAAATGAAATCAGCTGTGTAAGTGATGAAAGAACCAGAAATAGGGATGGCTACAGCCAGTTCGCCCATGCACAGCATGGTTAAATAAATAATCAATCCGCCTAAAATATAAGCTAAAAACACAGCAGGGCCAACCTGATTGACTACGGCTCCTGTACCTAAAAAATAACCAGAGCCAATAATTCCTCCCAAAGCAATCAATTGCACGTGTCGGGTTTTTAAGGCGCGCCTAAATTCACCGTCATCAATGGGACGGGGAGTCATTACTTTGCTATTAGCCACTAGCTGTTTAGTTCCTTAAATGAAAGTAGCGAATTGTATAATATTTTTATCTTTTGTCGATATTTTTAAACAGGGTTTTTTTAAAAATTCTTTGGGAAACAGTCTAGGTTCTGTCGACATTTATCTTAACCAAAGGGCGGTTGCAGCAATATAAATGAACGATAAAAAAGATTGAGCAAGTTTATCATATCGTGTTGCCACTCTTCTAAAATGTTTGAGTTTATTAAACATGCGTTCGATAAGGTTGCGTTCTTTATAAATATCTTTGTCATACTCCCTGAGCACCTTTCGATGAGATTTTGGCGGTATGACCGCAACAGCTTTATGGCGCCAGGATTACAATGATTTCCGCCCTCATTCTTCATTGAACAATTTGACTCCAAATCAGTTCAAACAGAAGGTGTTAAGCGCCAGTTTTTCTAGGTAAGGCTGGATCAATTTTTGGGAGAGGATCAATAAGTCGGAAAACTCTAGTTTAGGTTGGCACTAATAAGGGGAGGTTTACACCTCAACTTTAAATAGGTGCAATTTAGCCTATGACTCAAATCAACAGTAACATAATCTAATTTTTATAGATTTTAATTAACTTTATTTAAGTTACGAGTTAAGTTACTATTTTAGGATGTTATTAGTCATTAACCCTATTAGTCACATAATCGAACGTTTATGTGACTAATATACTACGGAACAAAAAATGCTCATTGGATACGCGCGCGTCTCAAAATCAGATGGCTCACAAACAACTGATTTACAAACTGATGCTTTGTTAACTGCTGGTGTTAAACAAGAATATATTTATCAAGATTATGCATCAGGAAAACGGGACGATAGGCCTGGATTACAAAATTGTCTTAAAGCGCTTCGCGAAGGCGATACCCTTATTGTCTGGAAACTCGATCGACTTGGACGAGATCTGCGCCATCTTATTAATATTGTCCATGATCTCACCTCAAGAAGCATTGGCCTCAAGGTACTGACTGGTCATGGTGCTGCTATTGATACAACAACACCTGCTGGAAAATTGGTATTCGGTATTTTTGCAGCCCTTGCCGAATTTGAACGAGAAATGATTAAAGAGCGAACGATCGCAGGCATACAAGCTGCAAGAGCACGTGGACGAAAAGGCGGGCGTCCCTATAAAATGACTGCTGCAAAACTCCGCCTGGCCATGGCTGCCATGGGAAACGCTGAAACTAAAATTGGCAGCTTGTGTGAAGAGCTTGGAATTACAAAGCAAACATTATATCGACACGTATCGCCCAAAGGTGATCTGCGTGAAAATGGAAAGAAATTACTGAGTAATATTGAATAGCCTTTTGACTTAGATCTTTGCATAGATTTTTGAAATTATCAAAAAATTTATGAGCTTCTTTACGTGTTGACGCCACCCATTCTCATGCGGCGCTGCTTTCACCATGGGCTGCACAGACTTTGGTAATTTATTTAGAATATTCGCCGTCTTATGCACCCGGCAGATGGGGTTAATTAAACGCACACCTGTTTAGATAATTTTTGTAACTGAAAAATTGCATCTTTACCTTGATTGAGGATAAAGGCTGATGCCAGCCTTTATGATTTTATCAGATAAGCCATTCCATTCTGGTGTTTCTGGTGGTAGTTCAATCAAAATTATATTTTTGTCAGATTGATCAGCTTTTCTTAATTGACCATAAAAATCCGTAGTTGCTTTTTTAGGATCAGAAGAAAAAAGATAGTTGATATTCTTTTTTTCAAATAATAACGAAAAGCAGAGTACATAGTATTTTTCAAAATTATGTATTATTGACTTAATCAGTGGCACATCTTTGGGATAAAAATAAAATAGTTTTTTTTGAGGCTGATAATGGGATTTTAAATTACCTGATACTCTAATGGAGCTAATCTTTTCGGGTTCCGAGACATTACAATACTTTTGTATTTCAGATTGAGTAATGCTGCCATGCCTTAAAATACTACACTCATTTTCTTCTATGCAGTAAAGAATCGTTGACTCTATACCAATATTACAGTTTCCACCTTCCAAAATTGGAAATGAGTACTCAGAGAAATCTTGCATAACATGCTGTGCTTCCGTAGGGCTTATTTTTCCAAAAGGGTTCGCTGAAGGTGCTACTACGGGTCTATTTAATCTATCTAATACGTCTATCGCCAAAGGATGATCAGGAGAACGAACCGCGATAGTGGCTTGGGTAGCTGTCGCTAAAGGACTAATATTACTGACTTCGTTTGACTTTAAAACCAATGTCAATGGGCCAGGCCAAAATATTTTGATAAGTTTTTTAACATATGCGGGAGTTCGCTCTACCCAGCGAGTCAAGTCCCAATCTGATAAAACATGTATGATAAGTGGGTGATTGAAGGGGCGATTTTTAATTTTGAAAATTTTTTCCACACCAAGATTGTTAGTTGCATCAGCGGCTAGTCCATAGACAGTTTCTGTTGGTAATCCAACAACATTGCCATTTCGAAGCTCATTTACAATTAAATTAATGTTGCTTGTTATTCGGTTCATTTTATCTCCAATGCAAAATCAATCCAGATTTTCAAGCCAATTCTTTCAGTAACTAGCTGTTATCAAATTCATTTTGTGAATTATTAAAAAAAAGATCTAATGCTTTTAGGCCGAGCGATGTGAAAATAGTTCTATTAAGGGTTACAGTAATCACAATAGGTAGGGTCGGCATTAAGCCGTCCATCTCGTCGATCTTTATATTCTTGATATTCACATCCAATACATCCCCAAACTTCTTTCTCATAAAACGATGTTGGCGCACCACAAAGCTCACAAGGTAATGCGCCTTTAGTGGTTTTGAATCCAAATCCTGGTCGCTCACATTGAGTACAAGGACTAGCAATTCGTAGCGTTAATTTATCCGCCAACTCACCAATCACCGCCATTCGAGTAGGATTCATCATAGCCCGCATGTCGGTTGCTAAAAGAAGCTCTTTTTCGGTTTTAAAACCAATGTCCAGGTGATAAGTCAAGGATTCTAAATCATTAACGCCCTTCGCCAACACATGGTTATTGGAGGCCACTTGCACAATGAGTGCATGAGATGGGAATTGAACTCGTTTAAGAAAAGCGTCCAGATCTGTATTTTTGTTAATCGTTATCATCGAGTAATTTGTTTTTTGGCTTACTAATTGCTCTGCAATAATCCAATCTCGCGTTCTATCAATAAAAACCATCAGCTCATGCGCACTGGGTACAAAAGGAAAGGCAGGATGAGGCCCAAAACTTCCCTCAGAGGCAACAGCAAGTGCATAGTTATAGCGTTTTGCTGCGGTTTTGGCCTTTAAAACACAAGTTTCATAAGGGGTAAGTGTTCTGGCAATCTCCCCAGTAAACGTACCAAACTGATCGGTATCAAATTCGTGCACCCGCAAGGTGCACGATAACTTAGTCATAAAAGGCAGAGCAATCACTTGCTCCTTTTCATGTTTTGAGGCTAATAAAACATTTTGATTTTTATAGTACATGATTAAGTATTCATAATGTGAAAATAATCAAGCCGTGCCACCGAAACATCAGAAACAAACATGACCCCAGACTCGTTTTGAAACAGAGTTTTCATGCCTAATGCTAAGGTTACAATCACCTCCTCAGGTGCCACTGCGATAAATAAGACTAATGAGGATTTATCATTAAACATCATTTTCCCTTCATGAAAGCCATGATGTCCTTTTCCAGAAACGTTTCGTATCAGGGTATATCCTGTCACTGATGCTTCGTCCATCATGGACGTAATCAGGTGCTCATGTTCTCCTGCAACAATAAGCTCAATTTTTTTCATTGGATGTAAATTAATTCCAACATCTTTTCGCTCTTGAACTTTAACCACATTCATTTTTGTCTCCTCGATATTATTCTACAAAATTCCACTCACCAGATTGGCTTAACTGATAAGGGCGCTGATTGATGGGATCGATAACGACCAAGTGAACCCATTGATTAAAAAATAAGGTTTTTAAAATAGAATGTTTTTCAATTACTTGAGAGACCCTCTCTTTGGGTGCATAAACAACCGTTAATAAACGCTGTGGCTGATGATAAACATGCTCATCAGAACTCATGACCGACTGCAGGGGAAGTCCATGCATTAAATCGCTTCCATTGCCCTGCATCACCCCAATGGTTCCAACCACATTGTGAGTGACTTTGCTCCCACTTCCAAAGGCAACATTATCTAAGGTAGAAAATAAATATTGGGTATTTATCCATTCAGCCACCACCATGGGTGCTGTCAAAATCGTCTCGAGCAGTGCCCCGTCATGGTCTTGCTCAAAGCGATATGAATGTAAGAAACAACGACCATCAAGAGGAATATTTTTTGTTAGATGCCTAGGTGCCACAATAAAGGCAGCATTTCGAGCCAAGCCCCATTCAGGTCGTGTTTCAGACCAATCTAGGCTTCGTCGCATGATGTCTTTATGAGGCGTGCCACTCTGTAATTTGACTCCCCGCTCTTGATTGGTTTTAAGCCGTGCCTCTTTTAAATCGTTTTGAAGTTGATTTAAAAGCTCAGGATAAATAGATTTTGCTACCTCCTGTGTATACAGTTCGACGCAGTCGGTCGTGGTATTATGCAATGCTCCGTAAAATACCGTATCTAACGGGATGTGCATGCCGCAATTTTCTAAGCCTTGACGAACTTCACGTTTATTAAGAATGGATGCTAATAAGCGCGCATTGATACCCCCATGATTCCCACCGCAGGCACCACAATCCAAAGCCGATGCATAAGGATTATTTTCAGTAGTACTACCATGCCCACAAAGAATAATGAGTTTAGCAAAACCGGAAGTGAGTCCCATAAGTCGCAATACCGTTTCAGCATAACTAATCTGCTCTTGCAAGGACAAGCCAAGTTGTGCATCGGTTTCACTCAACTCATAAACCACTTTGGTCGGAAGCACAGGTTTTAACCAACCCTTGATAGTAGATACTAAATGGCTACTTAATTCAGGGGACAATGATTTTAAGGTCATACTCAGACCACACCAAAGCCCTAAGGATTCGACTAGGGCAAAGGGTGTGGAGACATTGTGTTTCAGTTGCGTATAAAGGCTTTTACAACCGTTAATGAGTGTTTTTCCTCGCTGATAACGCTCAAAATCGCCTTTATTGGCAGCAGCCGGCATTTCTTTAATAACATATTTGGGTTTTAACAAGACAGGACAGCACTCTTTATTTTTATTGCTATCAAACTCATCGATACGCACAGGAAGTCCAAAAAACCCAGCAAAACCATAGGTTTCATACTGTCCTAAAGACTCTATAGCACGTCGAAAAGGTTCTGAACGAACATCTATGCAAAAAACTAATTGCGCATTTCTTCGAGGAAGCTCTGCGGCTTCCTTTTTTACCTCTGGCAAAAGCAGACTCAATAGCTTTTGCTGATAGGAATCCTCATTGTGTGTTAATTGTTCCAGCACTTTCTTAACCAAAGAACCATCGTCGACGCTTTTTTTTTCTTTCACCGCATCAGGCCAGAGCAAACAAGTCAGCACTAGGCGCACTGCGAGAAAATCAATGAGAGTAACTCGCGTTTCTTTTGGTTTCTTTGAGTTCTGCCAATCCGTCTTCCATTTCACAAACCCTGCCCAACCTGGTAGATAGGAAAGTGTCTTTGAAAGAAACGCTTCCTCTCCTCCTTCTGAAACATGAAGTCTTTGCATGCAGATTTTAATTGCCTTTTCTGCCGATTCAGGCAATTGCTGCAGAAATTCTTTTGATTCTTTTTTATTATGGTGCACTTGCTTGTCAAAAATAGCCAATTTCAAGAACCCATAATAAAATCCCTGCTCACGATAAGGCATATCAATACTTCCTTGCCCTGCATCAAAAAAGCCACCACACCATTTAATCATTTGCAGATTCACCTCTTCCAATGGTAAGTTGCGTTCAGCTCTTTGACGCCTAAAACCACCTTTGGTCAATGCCTCTTCAAAGGTTTGCGCCTCAAACCCTTGCAATGGATTACACGCAATAAAAGTTTCAAGTGGCCAGACAGGCGCGATACATTTTGCGGCATTGTGCACCAAAGCATGTAACTCAAGACCTTTCTTTTTTCCAGGATGGAAGGTCATGCCTGCTTTTTTAGTTTCTTTCATTACAACATCTTGTTTCGATAATACTTTTGCAGTTGTCATAAATACTCCTTAATACCTTTAGTAGTTGTAATCGCTTCGTAACGCAGTCACGGTTTTTTTAGAGGGCTGACTTGAGTTAAACAAGCTCATATAAAGCCAACAGCCCAGTTTTGATTGCCCCATTGTTTTATGTACTCCAAGATTAAATACAGCCCACAAGGCGCCAAATAAAGCCATGATGGTCCAATGAATTATCGATAACTCGGGGGCTTGCATTATTGATATACTTGGAATCAACCACTGAATCAGCTGGATACTCGCGCCATACATAAGCCCTGAAAGCAGAGCAAGAACAAGGCCTGAAACTAGACTTAACACCGTTTGGTGTGCGCGAATCCAAGTGAGCATGAGCTGTGCACCAGCAATGAAGGCAAAGAACAAAACAAAGCTACTTGCCTCATGAACTGAGATGGATTTATTCGTTACGACAGCAAACGAAGTCATTGCAACCACACCACCGATAAGAGAAATGAGCACCATCATGGGAGATATTTTAGAAGAAGGAGACTCTGGTTTTTTTTGTTTCACCGCAGAGCCTGAACTTAAAAACAGGTAGGCTTTAAATAACCCATGCCAACACAGATGAGCGATGGCCGCAGCAAATAAGCCCACCCCACATTGCATCATCATGAAGCCCATTTGCGCCATAGTGGAGCAAGCTAGCATTTTTTTTACATCATGCTGAATCAACTTCCAGGCGGTACCCAGTAATGCGGATATAGATCCGACTACGAACAGTACAGTTAACAATTCTGGACAAAACATCATCAGTGGTGCAAATTTAACGATTAGAATTCCTCCTCCATTAACTAGGCCTGCGTGCATAAAGGCAGAGACTGGGGTCGGCGAATTTAAAGAGCTGATGAGCCATCGATGAAAAGGAAATAAACCAGACTGGGCAAGTGCGCCGACCAAAATAAGGCCCATTGAAAATGCAAGTAATGATAAGTGGCCAGGATTGGCTAGCTGAGTCAGAGTCGAAATAGAATGTGTTGAGTAGGTGACAGTTAAAATAATAAAAGCGATTAGTAAACACAGACTTCCTATCGACAACGTATACAAGGCCAAAAGACCAGAGTTTTTGGAAGCCACCCATTCTTTCTTATGCATCATCAACAGCACGAGCAATAAATTAGAAAACGACCAAGCGCCCCAGAATAAAAATAAATTATCGGCAAGAACCATTAGCATGGCTGTTTGTGTTAGGGTTGATAAAAGAAGAAAAAAGCGTCTGTAGAGCCTGTCTCCATGCATGTACCTTAATGAAAAACGGTGCACGATAAAACTCACCAATAATACCAAGCTGCTTAACAACAGGCTCAGTGTATTAAAGTTAATGAACCAGTAAACCGTTGAGTTTTGTGATAAGGATAAATAAGAAAGTAGCCCTACCCCAGTCAAAAATCCTACCCCAATACAGTAACCTGCCAATCTCGCCGCAACAATTGGTCGCGAAATTAAAACGCAGTTAAAGACAAGCGCGCTTATTGGACAGGCCAACATGAGACATAAAAAAATCAGAACTATTGTATTCACATCATTCCCCATTAGAAATTGTTTTGCTACAATGAAAATATATTAGATATACTGATATAAGTGAAATTAAAAATATTTATATTTTCCATTAGGAATTCTAATGTCACTAGACACAGTAACGTTACAATGCTTTTTAGCAGTCGCTGAAACGCAAAGCTTCACTAAAGCCGCCTCTCGTGTCGGTCGAACTCAATCGGCCATCAGTCAGCAAATTGCTAAACTGGAGAATTTAGTTGAAAAACAATTAATTACTCGTGGGCGGGATTTAGCCTTAACGCCAGATGGAGAGCTTTTTTTAAGCTACGCCAAGCGAATTTATGAATTGCATCGCGAATCGCTTGATCGATTTAAAACACCGGAGCTCCAAGGAGAACTTCGTTTTGGGCTTCCCGAAGATTTTGCAGCGATGATGCTCTCTGATGTCTTAGTTGAATTTTCAAGACTCCATCCCAGAGTCATGCTGAATGTGGAGTGTGATTTAACCCTAAATTTAATCGAGCGCTTTCATCACAATGAATTTGATTTAATTTTGATAAAAACGAATGAGAAAAATCAAATTTCCGAAGGGGTGAATGTATGGAATGAGCCTGTAGAATGGGTAGGTAAAAAGGAATTACTACCAACCCTTAATGAAAAAGCAATTATTCCATTGATTCTTTCACCGACTCCGTGTGTCTATCGCGGCGACGTCATTGAGTCACTCAATCAGCATCACTTAAAATGGCGCTTGGCATTTAGTAGCCCAAGCTACGCGGGTAAAATGGCTGCCGTTCGGGCAGGCCTTGGAATTACCGCCATACAGCGTAGTATGATCCCTAATTATCTAGATAGGCTGGATCATTATTTCCTCCCCTCCTTAAAGGACATCCATGTGTCCTTGATTAAAAAGGAAGGTGCAAATAAAGCAATTGAGTCCCTGGAGTTTTTTATCATGGATAAATTAAAACAGTAAGCAAAAGATATGGGGCGTTTAATGAAACAAGAAATGAATTCAATTGTTGAGGCCTTAGATAAAGCGACCATCGCATCAATAATCATGATAAGCGTTATTGTGAGTCTACTTACCTTAAGCATTCCTATTGCAGCTCAAACACTAGTCAATCTGATTGCCTTTGGTAAATTGCTTCAACCCGTTCTTACACTAAGCGTGATGGTGCTTGTATTAATGATTGCCCTAGGCGCTTTAAATGTCTGGCAAGCTATTATCATCGAAGTCATTCAACAAAAACTCATGGTTAAAATAAGTCTTAACCTAACCCGTCAATTTACTCATTTGTCACTCGATAATTTCTCCTCCCACCATGGCCCAGAGCTCGTTAATCGTTTTTTTGAAGTGGTGACCATCAATAAAGCGCTATCAAGTCTTCTACTTTATGGCGTCAACTTAAGTTTGCAGCTCTTTTTTGGTTTACTCTTGCTTCTTTTTTATCATCCACTCTTTCTGGTATTTGATGGATTTATTGTACTAAGTATACTTTTGATTGTTTTTCTGCCTTACCAAAAGGGATTGGCGAGTGCCGAAAAAGAATGCGCTGAAAAACACCAAATAGGTGCATGGCTAGAAGAGTTACTGATCAATCGCTTTTTATTTCGCTTTAATCGTTATCATCACTATGCAACTCAGCAAACGGATAAGCGCTTGGTTTCTTTTTTAAAAGCACGCAACATGCATTTTAAACAACTGATCAAACATCAGATTGGTTTTTATCTCCTCTCAGCAATTGCCAGCAGTCTTTTACTCGGCTTAGGCGGTTATCTTGTGATTAACAACCAATTAAGTTTAGGCCAGCTCGTTGCAGCAGAGATTGTGCTTGGTGCGTTAATCTATGCTTTTAAACGTTTTGGTGTTCTTTTGGAAAATTATTACGATTTAGTGGCTTCCGAGCGTAAAATTGACGTGGTATTAAATCTCCCAACTGAAGCGATTAACAGCGAGTTAAGCGAACTTATTATTCCCATAAAAAGTATCACGCTAGTCACTGAAAACCAAGAAAAAGCCTCCAGCACTCCTGACAATCCCCTTGTTATTTGCGTGAATCAAACACATAAACAAGAATCATTTACCGATTTTATTTTGGGTTTTAAAAATAATACTGACCTCACAGTATATATAAATGAAATCCTCTGTCATCAAGAATACAGGCGCTGTCTACGTGACCACACCCTATTACTTAGAGATAAAGAATGGTTTGCGGGCAGCATTTATGACAATCTACGGCTTAATCAACCGTCTTTTTCGATACAGCAATTAAAAGAACTTTTAAAATCCTTTGGGTTGATGGATAAAATCATGAGCCAACCTCGTGGCTTAAAAAGTATCATTTATGATTGGGAACTTGCTTTTACTGAACGCGAACTTATTCAACTCATGGTGATTCGTGCCTTGGTTGCTAAACCCCAGCTGATCATCATTGATGGCCTCTTTGATAGGCTGACTACAAAAGACATTGAGTTGTTCAACGGCTATTTAGCAACACTCAACGAAACTCTTTTGATTATAATTACTCAATATCCAAATCTTATTCCATTGTCTAACCGCTTGGTGCTCTCATGAAGCTACACGCCTATCAAATGATTGGCAAATTACCCAATCCTCGCAAAATAGCTAAGATTATTTTTTTAGTACTTTTGATGTTAATTTTATTTTTGTGTTTTACCCCTTGGCAACAATTTGCCTTAGGCAGTGGAAAAGTGATTGCGTTTTCACCCTCTGAGCGATTGCATACCGTCAATTCGCCCATTTATGGCAGAATTAAAAAGTGGTATGTTGACGAAGGGGTAATTGTCAAAGCAGGCGATCCTATAGTAGAGATTACTGACAATGATCCCGAATTACTCAAACGATTGGAGCTGGAAAAAAAGGCCATTTTGCTTCGCATCGAAGCGGCTCAACAATCATTGGTCGCGGGAAAAGCCAATGTGGTTCGCCAAAAGAACTTATACCAACAAGGCATTAACTCAAAACGCCAATACGAACTAGCTCAAATTGAATACGCCAAATACCAAAATGAATTAGCACAGGCCAATATTGATAAAGTTGGTATTGATGTTCGTATCGCACGGCAACAAACCCAACTCATCAAAGCGCATGTCCCTGGAGTCATCTTTAAGCGCCTGGCCGGACAAGAAAGCGTTGTCGTAAAAGAAGGGGAAATAGTAGCAGAGATTATACCCGAAACCGAATCTAGAGCCGTAGCACTCTGGATTGATGGCAATGACATTCCATTCGTTCATCTAAATCAAAAAGCACGCCTTCAATTTGAAGGGTGGCCCGCTATTCAATTTAGAGGGTGGCCGCAAATCGCTGTGGGTACCTTTGGTGGGAAAGTGGCTTTCATCGATCCTACTGACAATGGCATGGGGTTATTTCGCGCGGTGATCGTGCCTGATGAACCCTGGCCAGAGCCTGCTTTTTTGAGGCAAGGCGTGCGTGTACATGGTTGGGTGCAATTAGGAGAAGTACCCTTATGGTATGAGTTATGGCGTCAGTTTAATGGCTTTCCACCTGAAAGTTCAGCAGAAAAGGCGGCAGCATGATGGCTTCTAAGTTACCTAAACTGATCATTATGCTTATGGGACTGAGCGCTTTGTTCGAGCATTCAGAATCTTATGCCCATCGGGAAACACAAAAACTGAGCTTATTGAATGTACTACAAAGCATCGATACTCATTACCCTCAAGTAAAAATAGCACGCATTGAAGTAATTAAAGCCAGTGGCGCTTTTGTTAATGCAAAGGGACAATTTGACCCCTCATTGGAAGCCAGCACTCGCTCACAACCGGCCGGTGGTTATATTAATAATTACGGCGATACGCAACTTACCATTCCAACGCTTTATAATGGTGTGAAGCTTTTTGCAGGCTATCGTAATGGCGAAGGAAACTGGCCCATTTACTATCAAAACTATTTAACGAACTCCGGTGGAGAATATAGAGCAGGATTATCGCTTCCCCTGCTTCGCGACCGCTTAATTGATAAAGAGCGAACCGGATTATTGTCTTCTGCTCAATTGATGCTCATGAAGGAACAAGATGCAGAGGCAATCAAAATAAAAATTTATCAAGAAGCGATTAAAGCATACTGGCAATGGGTAGAAGCAGGCCTTCAATTAAAAACATTTAAAGAGCTGTTGCATCTAGCCAAAAAACGGCAACACGCCATTGAACAACAGGCCAGACTTGGAGATTTGCCAAAACTTGCGATCAGTGAAAATTTACAGCAAATCATTCAACGAGAACAACTACTTAATCAAGGTCAAATGATATTTGAACAAGCAGGGATTAACTTATCTCTTTATTTTCGTGACGCAAAGGGACATCCGCGAGTTCCTGAAGCACGAACCTTACCTGCATTAACCAGCACTTCATACCCCATACAGGCTTCACTAACAGAACACCCAGGAATAAAAAAACTAAACCATTACGCTACTATAATGAAGCTCAAACGCAATCAGGCGCGAAACGAGCTATTGCCTCAGTTAGATGCAACCGCCTACACTTTTAAACAAAATGGAACAGGTGGCTACCCCTTATTAATTCCACAAGCAGCAATGATTGGTGTATCGTTTAAATTTCCTTTGTTACAAAGGCAAGCTAAAGGGAACCTAATCCAAGCAGAAAGCGAGTTACACCAAGTTTGCGTTGAAAAGAGATTTCTCTACGAGCAACTGAACAATGAATTTACCAACATGCTCATTGGCATCAACAGAAGCAGACAACAAGTCAGACTTCTAAAAAAAGAATTAACTTTGGCACAAAAGGTGCAACAAGGGGAAACAAAAAAATTTTATCAGGGTGACAGCACTTTATTTCTAGTGAATCAACGGGAGCAAATGACCACCCAAGTACAACTCAACACCTTGCATGCTCAAGTCCAATTAGAGGAATTAAAGGCTAGAGCTCGCTATTTCGCATCAACCCAGAGAGCAAAAGGCTCTTCACAACACAATAAATAAGGACGGCATGAGTAGCGCATTAGTTTGGTTTAGACAGGATTTGCGATTAGCTGATAACCCTGCATTTTTTGAGGCATGCACAAATCACGACACCGTGATTCCAATCTATATCTTGGATGAACAAAGTGTACTTGGCGAAGCGCAAGCCTGGTGGCTTCATCACAGCCTTAATGCACTAAATCACTCACTAACCACACAACTCAAATTAACGCTGACTCTGCGCAAGGGAGCCTCATTAAACGTTATTTTAGACCTGGTGAAAACAGCAGGAGTTGATGCGATTTATTGGAATAGGTGCTATGAGCCAAAAAGTATCGAGCGCGATAAAAAAATCAAAGCAACGCTGCAGGAGTCTGGAGTCGATGTCTTTAGTTTTAATGGCAATTTATTCAATGAACCCTGGACTATCAGCAATAAAAGCGGTGATTTTTTTAAGGTCTTTACTCCTTATTGGAAAACCTGCCGACAAGTGATTAGGGCTCCATCAGAACAATTAATAACGCACCATCCCGGTTCTGTAGCTTTAAAAAGTGATGAAATTAATGACTGGGCGTTAGTACCATCTCTCGACTGGGCCTCACAATTTCCTCATTTTTGGACACCAGGAGAAGAAGGGGCAAGGCAGCGGCTGCAAGAATTCATTCAAGACTATCTTCATGGTTATAAAATAAATCGAAACATCCCCGAACAAAATGCCACATCACACCTATCCCCTCATTTACACTTTGGTGAAATCAGTCCTTGGACTATTTTAAGAGCCGTTGAATACGCCAAACTCGAACCACACTGTGATTTAAGAGGTGCCGAGCACTTTTTATCAGAGCTGGGATGGCGAGAGTTTTCTTATTACCTGCTCTATCATGTGCCATCCTTACCTCATCAAAACTTTAAAAATGAGTTTGATGCCTTTCCCTGGCATAACGATGAATCATTATTAAAAAGTTGGCAAAAAGGAATGACGGGTTATCCGATCGTGGATGCAGGCATGAGGGAATTATGGGCTACCGGATACATGCATAATCGAGTGAGAATGATAGTTGCCTCCTTTCTTACTAAAGGTTTATTTATTGATTGGCGACGGGGAGCAGATTGGTTTTTAGATACCTTAGTTGATGCGGATTTAGCGAATAATAGTGCCAGTTGGCAATGGGTTGCTGGTTGCGGGGCTGATGCTGCTCCCTATTTTCGTATTTTTAATCCAGTACTTCAAAGTCAGAAATTTGACCCCAATGGCGTTTATATACGTCATTGGGTTCCTGAGCTTTCGTATCTCAATAACGATGAAATTCACGCGCCCTGGGAATCGGCTAATGCACTATCCATTTACAGCACTATCAATTACCCTAAGCCCATCATCAACCACAGCGAATCAAGAGCTAAAGCCTTAGCCTATTACAGTCAATTAAAGAAAAGGGCTCATCCATGAATCCTTGTTTTTTTATTTTTGGCTTCGGTTATACCGCCAAAGCACTTACTCCCAAACTGATAGCACAAGGCTTTACGGTGATGGGTACGTCTCGCACAACCAATAAGCAAGAGCAAGATAATTTAGATATCAAGTTAATTGAGTTTGATTCCACTGATATGGAGAATTACTTAAGCTTAGCCACACACTTATTAATATGTATTCCTCCTACCAGTACGATGGGTGATAGTGTATTGATTAAATACGGCGAATTAATCAAAAAACAGGCGCCCTACTTAAAATGGATTGGCTATCTTTCCTCGACCGGGGTTTATGGAAATCATGAGGGCAATTGGGTCGATGAACATAGTGAATGTACTCCCCATACACCCACCGGAATCGCGCGCTTAAAAGCGGAGCAAGCTTGGCGTTCCTTTGCCCAACAACAGCAATTACCACTGCATTTTTTTAGATTATCAGGTATCTATGGGCCTGGACGAAACGTGCTTGAACGCTTGATGCACGGCAAAAAACAAAGTGTTTTTAAAGAAAATCAGTTCTTTTGTCGCGTTCATGTAGACGACATTGTGACCACTCTACTTGCCTCAATTCAATCGCCAAAGCCTTTATCGATTTATAATGTCTCTGACGATGAACCAACACCTACTCATGTGGTTGACCAATACGCCTGCAAGCTCCTTAATCGAAAGCCCTTACCTTTAATCGCTTTCTCAGAGGCTCATTTATCTCCAATGGAACAAGAGTTCTACGCCAATAGCCGGCGCGTTTCTAATTTAAAAATTAAGAAAGAGTTGGGTGTGGTTTTAAGCTACCCAACCTATAAAGAAGGATTAAACCAAATATGGAGAACTGATTTTGCTGATAAATAAGTACTTGAAACTACTTTTATGGATTGTGCTCTTTCAAAGCATCGGATTTTTAATGGGGATGCTCACTCAAGCCAATATTTACCCCTGGTATGAACAACTCAATAAATCTGCATTAACTCCACCTGGATTTGTTTTTTCGATTGTTTGGACTTTCTTATACGCACTTCTTGCGCTAATTGCCTGGACTTTATCAGATAAAAATCAAGCTCATTCAAAGCAGGTTAAACTAGGGCGTGTTTTTAAAGTTTTTCAAACTATTAAAAATCTGATAAAAAGCCTCCATAGTGAAAATGGAGCAAATGGATGTCAAGATTTGTTATTGATGACAAAATGTGGAACAAATTAGAACAATTACTGCCATCTCCTAAAGGTCGCCATGGGGAAAATGATCGATTATTTATTGAGGCAGTTTGTTGGATAATCAGGACGGGTGCGCCTTGGAGAGATTTTTTGGAGTTCTTCAAGAGTCGAGGTTTGCTCGGTGGCGGTTTTATTTAAGGCTGCAATTTCTTTGGTTGCTTGGGTGAGTTTTTCTTCTTTCTCATCGAGCAATTGATTCAGCATGGAAATTCTTCGGGTTGATTTGATACCTGCTTCCTTGATTTGGGCTCCGATCTCTTTTAATCCCAATAATGATTTATTTAACTCTTCGCCGGTTTTTTGCGTAAGCGTTACTGTGGATTGCAGGTAATTGCTGGTTTCAGCGATTTTTTCAGATAATAATTGCAGCTGTTCCAATGATATGATGTCAATTACTTCGTCAATTTCATCGCTTAGAGAAGTAAGCTCGGCATCAATTTTTTGAATACCTTCAGACGCTGTACGGATGCGGGTTTGGGTGATTTGGTGTTGCTCATCGAGGGCTTTCATGTGCTCAAGGCTTGTTAGCGTTTTTGAATCCAGCTTTAAATACCAGAGAGCCAGTCCACTTATTCCAACAATACTGCCACCGGCAAGTCCGCTTACCACGACACTCGCGATTAGAGTGCCCACAGACACGGTGGCTTTTGCACCGATCACTGCGACAGGCGCTAGGAGAAGGGGTAAGGGCATAGAAAAAATCCTTATTGTCCATAAAATATGAGCGAAAAATATCACTATGTATTTAATTTCTCAATAGAGTTTTTAAGTTTTAAAACTTATGATATTTACTGCTGCTGTATTAAGGGATGATTTCAGTGAAAGAATTGAAATAGCCCGCCTTTAATGGCATGATTTTGCCCAAGAGATTTCCCCACTAGATTAAGCAAAACATTAAAAATCACTGGTGTGATTGCAAAGACCACGCAGATTTATAGTGGCAGAAAGGACACGGGTGGCAAAAATAACCATCTACAACATCAATTTCTGATTTATTCATTCTGCTTTACGTCACAGGCTTCCCGGCGGTATTTAATAGCAATGATGAGTACTGAGGAATTGCTGGCTTGAAGCGATACACGATCCAATAATCACTGGTGTGTAGTGGCCATTGGCCTTGAGATTAACGCAATGGTTTTTTGCCAAAACCAATAGTTGTGTCGGAAGCTTTGCAGTAGCCAGTTAATACTAAGGATAACTGGCTACTTAAATGATTCAGGCAAGAGAAAAAATTGCTCGATAATTTTGCTCACCGGTTTTGGCAGTCCTATTTGCGTAAGTTGAGCGGCGGTAAACCATGCGCCGGAGGTTTCGGCAAGAATAGTTTTATTATGCAATTCTACCTGTACGGCTAGCGCACTAATATGTAAATGGAAATGGCTAAACGAATGTTTAATCTGCGTAATTTCCTGTACATTTTTAAGTTCCCACGGGTAGTTTTTGCGCACATAATCCATTGGGCAATGAGTGGTATCGATGCCAAGCGTACTCCATAATCCACCCCAAATCCCTACAGGCGGTAACTTTTCCAAATAAATTAAGCCGGTTTTTGTATGCAGCAGCAAGAATTGTTGATGTTTAACAGGCTTTATTTTTTTTACTTTTTTCGTGGGGTAATCCGCTACCACATCATGTGCATATGCTGCACAGGTGGCAGCTAAAGGACAGTGGCTGCAATCAGGATTTTTTACGGTACAACAGGTTGCTCCCAAATCCATAATGGCTTGCGTGTACTTAGCACAATGTCGGGATGGCATGCAAAGGTTCGCAAGTTGCCATAGCTTGTTTTTTACCGCAGCTTGCTCCGCTGCTCCTTCCACCAAGAAATAGCGACTAAGGACTCGTTTTACATTTCCATCCAAAATTGCCGTAGGATGGTTAAAAGCCAATGAGGCGATGGCTGCAGCGGTGGAGGCGCCAATCCCTGGTAATTTGATGAGTTCCTCCAGGGTTTGCGGGAATTTTCCCTGCAATTCTTGGCAAATAATTTGCGCTGTTTTATGCAAATTGCGGGCGCGGCTATAGTAGCCAAGACCAGACCAATGCGCCAGCACTTCATCTTCTGCGGCTTGAGCCAGGGTTTCAATATTTGGAAAGCTGTCCATAAACCGTAAGAAAAAGGGTATCACAGTTTTTACCTGTGTTTGTTGCAGCATGATTTCAGAGATCCATACTCTGTATGCTTCCCGCGGTATTTGCCAGGGTAAATTTTTCCTGCCGTAAACCTCATACCATTGTAAAAGAGGCCAGGTAAATTGTTGCTGAATGCAATCGATATCAGCATTCATGATTTGGTAAATCTCGTTTCACAGAAACTCCATAAGCTTAATGCACCGGTGATGGCAAATAAAATCGGAATAAGAAAACTAAATTTAAAATTAGTAAATTCAAAAATCAGTATAATGGCTGTTAAAGGCATTTTTTGAGCTGCAGCGAGAAAAGCGGCGGCGCCAACAACAGCGTAAGCATTTAAGGAAGGGACATCCGGTAGAAATAAATTCCAAATCCCCCCGAGCATTACTCCTAATAAAGCGCCATTGGCCAGAGCCGGCGTTAGCATTCCCCCGCGGGCTCCGGCTCGCAAACTGGACCATATGATAGCGACTCGCAAAATTAATAGCACAAGGCTTATGCCGATACCGATCTGATTGCCGAATTCCAGCTGTGCCGGACTTTTGCCATTTCCTAAAATGGCAGGAAAGTATCCCGCCAAGATCCCTATGATTAAAAAATTAAAAAAACACAAAACAGGAAGCTGCCAGTTACGTTTTGCCTGTTGTTGAGCTTTGCGCGTCATGCGCATAAACCAATAAGCGGCGGCCCCGATGATGGGACCAATAAAAATTGACCAGGCAATTAATGCCGTATTGACTTCATAATTAGCAAGATTGTATTGCGGCTGATCCCCAATGATTAAGCGTGAAATGAGTACTGCGATTCCTGAGCTTGCAAAAGCAGGTAGCAAAACAGGCCAGCGGAAGGTGAATAATAAAGCTTCCAGGACGAATAAAGCTCCTCCCAAAGGAACATTGTAAACAGCTGCTAACCCGGCTCCCGCGCTGCATGCTATCATGATTTTTGTTTCTTCTGCAGTGAGCTTTGTTTTGCTGGTATACCAATCGGCAAACACAGCAGCCAGTTCTCTCGGCGCTGTTTCTCGTCCGAGTGGGGAACCCAGGGCAACGGTAATAATTTGTAACAATGCATGGATAATGGTTTCAAGAGCAGGGAAATGGATGCTTTTTTGTAATCTTTCCTTGATGCTATATAAAGGGCGGCCATAACGGTATAAAAGCCACCACCCTATTCCTGCAATAACCCCGCATAGGCAAAGTACTGCGATACGCCGTAATGGTGAGGAGGAACGTACGCCTTGCAAGAAACTTTCATTGCTTAGTAACTGCCATGGAGCATAACCATAGGATGTATGTTGTATAAAACGTAGTAATAGAGCTAAAAAAGCTCCGCACAAGCCTGAAGCAATACCAATTATTAAAGTAGAGACAACCACTAAAAAAATAGAGTACTTTTTATTTGATGAATTCACTGCATAATCCAGGCAAATGGATATTAATTATGTAAACAGGCTCATAATTTCTGCCTTTAATTGCTTCAATGGTTTGTCGATGGATTGCTTTAAAAAAAATTGTGTTAATAATGGACTAATTTTTTGCATATTCGGCACAATTAATGGTTGCATGATTGGGCCTGTAAGTTTTAGCGGCAAGTTGCCATTTAAAATTTGCTGAATTTTATCCATCATTGGCTCTGGCTGGATTAATTTTGCCGATAACTCATTATCAATGGAGCGGTCTTTAAGGTTCATCCTGCCTTTGCCATTGATTTGCATTTCCTCAGTCTGCAACAGAAAAGAATCATTAAACAGGGGATTATTTTTCACGTCGTAATGCATACTGAGTAATTTAAACTTCGTGCGTCCTTCATAAGTTTTTTGGAGAGTTTCATTCGATTTGGGTGCGGTCAGCATTGAATGGATTGTATTAGGAATATCTTTAACCATTTGATGGATATCGACAAAGCATAATGCGCCATCTCGAATCATAATATGGCCACTGGCTTGTACATGATCCAAAATATTTTGCACTGGCAACGTGCCTGTGGCATGGATGGAGAAGTCCATCGTTCCTTTTATTAACTGCTCTCCCCAAAGGGCTTTAGACAGCGGGGTGGATTTAATGCCAGTCGCTGTTTGGTTAACGGCAAATTTTTTAGAGGCTATGTGAAAACTTAAATCGCCCACTGATTCGCCATTGTATAGCGTGAGATTTAGCGGATTTAGCCGTAATGTTCCGGTTTTTAAAATGGCATTGGCATTAATTTTGGCAATTTTCAACCGCTTATATTGCGCATCTTGAATAAGTATTTGGCCATGGGTTGCCGTATTTTGTATTGTGTTTAAAGGCTCGATAAAAAAGGCTGGGGTGAGTTGCGTTCTGCCCTTGAAATTAATATTTGCTTTAAGAGATTCCTTGGTGTTTGAGAGAAGTAAAAGATTGCCTTTAAGCTGCACAGGAAATTGCTTGTTTTGGAAATTCAATTGATTAGCACCAATTTGAAGATCCGTTACGGCCAGATTGTTTTGCGGGTGCGAGACAACCACTTGGCCGCGGGTCAGCAAGAAGTTTTCAATGGAAAAGCTAGCGGGAAGTGTTTTATTTGGCGCCTTGCTTGTAGCCGCGCGATTAAGCACGCGGGTGTGTTTGGTTTCTGGATTGATGTTAAGCGTTACACCATCCATGAGCAGTTCATTAAAAACCAACTTCCCCCGCAACAAGGGTGTAATTTGCAAATTAAAAAGCATGTTATCGATGGCTAGTGAATAATTGTTTTCTATCTGCTTGCCGCCAATTTTAACCGTGCTGATTTTAAGGCCAGGGCGAGGAAATAATTGCCAACTTATATTACCTTCTATGTGGCTAGGCTGTTCTGTGAATTCAGCAAGTTTCTGGTTTAATAAGTCTTTAAATTCCTCAGGGGTGATGGTGTACGTTAAGGCCCATAAGGCGCAAGCGGTTATGGTAGTCAGGAAAAACAATGAAATAAGGGTTTTTTTTATAAGTTTCATTTTCACAGCTATTGATTAAGTGGTGAGTGCAGTTCGCAGAAAGTAAACAACCGGTTATATGCATAAATAAACGTTCCTAGCATATCGATCTAAATCTTATAAATCAATTTGCGGATGATATTGCAATTTATATTTTTCTAATGTTAATCTGATAGCCTTCCCTACAAAAAAGAGAGGTACCGGATTTAAAGTTTTGATGTAAGAAGTAACATTGATTTAAAGCTTTTAGTTGTACTCAGGATGAGTTTTATAACTAAGGAGAGAATCATGCACCAAAGTCAATGGGAAATAGTTATATTAAAACCCACGTCTGTATTTCTTTCGTTTCTGGCTTCACAGCTTCCAGAGGTAGATTTACCTGATTTAAATTTGTTACAAACTGATACCACGGCTTATACAATACCGCGGCATGATAACGAAGAAGATACCCTTGATGAAATTGAGCGTCATTTTACGACCATGTTTCGCCATGAAATATGTCGCTGGTTAGGGAAGGATGCGCGCAATGAAATTGAGGGGAGTTTTTTAGATTTTCTTTGTTGCTTTAAATTTGAACTCCATTCGCAAATCGTTTTGATGGAACCCTCAATCCATGCAGGGCAGCAATTGCTTTGTGTTAAACCGCGCTCTGTGCTGCTGAAATGGATGAAGTCTTCTGCTGAGGATCAAAGCGATTTGACGATGGTTTTGGAGAAAGTAAATCTTTCGCATTTAGCAGAAAATGCTACGGTTATTGTGAAGAATTTTAAAGATTTAGCCGAGGTAAAGCCTTTTATTAAGCATTATTACCGCCCAATTTTCAAGGCGGAAATGTTACGTATGTGCGACCGTGCTGAACAATGGCCTTATGTGGATTCATTTGAAGCATTCAGTCGTTATTTCTCGGTTGAAATCCACACTCAATTGATCCATTTGCATTAGGAGGCATGGCTATGGACCCTATTACTGTAGCTATCATTGGCGCAGTTGTATTTGGCGTTGCTTCGGCTTTTGCTGTGTTTGTCCGTGAGCTTTTATTAAGCCGTGACAAGCAGTTAAACGAAGAGGCACAACAAAGAGCTTTAGCGCAAGAAACAAAAGAGCTTGAAAAAATACGCGTGCAAATGGAAACGAGTAGACGATTTGATTCTCACTATCAAGTATTAGGTGCCAATAAAGATGCAATCCGCTATCTGGATCAGAAGATAGAAGAAATACTTAATAAAAAATTAATTCTGGTGCAGCGTTATGCGCAAATGACGTTAAAAGAATCTGAGGCAATCGTTGCAGGCAAGGCGGTTTTGGAAGGATCGTCCTTAGCGGAGCGAAAGGCTACCTGTGATTTGCTGAGAGCTGAAATCGATGAAGAAATTAAGTACTATGAAAGTGAGTTACAGCAATTACAAAAACGTCGCGCCAGTCTGTGGGATGCACATAATGAATTGCAGACAAGCTTGCTGGCACAAGAAAAGGCACGTAATGAAAGATTGGATGGGCTTTATACGCACCATTCAGGTGTTCTGGAGAAAGTCTATCTTCGTCATGACGAGCATTTGGAAGCTGTAACTAAGAAAAGCATCGATGCCGGTACCGAAGCATTAAAAATTCTGTTAGCCCCGTTTCATTTTTTACTTAAGTTATTCAAATTATCGGATGGTATTTTTTCTGAGCAAGCACAAGAAGAAATTGCAGCCAGAAAGAAAGTATCTGAGGTCGAGCGAGAGATTAACGAGATAGATTATGAACATCGGGCAGAAGGAAACTTTAGAATGCCTGAGCTTGTATAGCAATGAAAAACAAAGACTGCCGGCCTTTAGGGTTGGCAGTCTACAACCATCAATTTGTTACCTTGAAATTACGTTAGCCGTCCCTATATGCCGTATATGCAGTAACTTCTTGAGCAAGGCATTCATAACACCCTGGAAATAATATTAACAGTTTGCAGCAGATGGTATGTTGCATCATTTTCATGCTGTGTTATGCATGCATAAGCAATGCTGTATATTTTTAATTCAAATTTTATTGTCATCCTGGATATTATTAGGGCATAATTATAATTTTTTTAGCAAAAGTCCAACCTCTGCTCGCTGGATAAAATAAACTTGGAGATAATCAAATGAGAAACAATGGGTTACGTGTTTTTTGCTTTTTATTAACCTGTTGGGTTTCAGCTTCTGGTTTTGCAGCCAAACTGGACGAGCTTTTACCCAATGAAAGAAATACGATTGAAGTCTTTCAAAAAGCTTCCCCCAAAGTCATTTATGTACATCGCTTAACGACGGTTATTAATGATTCGTATGAGCGTTTACATGTGCCGTCAGGGGCCGGATCGGGCATTATTTGGGACAAACAAGGGCATATTGTTACCAATTTTCATGTCATAAATGGCGCTGATAATTTAGCGGTGAGCATTGGAAAGCTGACTTTTCCTGCAAAAATTATTGGTGCAGAACCCAGGAAAGATATTGCCGTTTTGGCTATCACATCCCCCAAGGCCCTGGAATTGCTGAAAACATTCACTCCATTTGAAATCGCCCATACCAATGAATTGTTGGTAGGGCAAAAAGCATTGGCTATCGGGAATCCTTTCGGTTTGGATCATAGCTTAACCGTTGGGGTGATCTCGGCGCTTGGACGGCAAGTGCCTGGAGCGGGTGGGGTAGCAATACGCGATATGATTCAAACCGATGCCTCCATTAATCCTGGTAATTCGGGAGGGCCTCTTCTGGATAGTGCAGGCCGTTTGATTGGCTTAAATACTGCCATTTATTCGCAATCTGGCAACTCAGCAGGCGTTGGTTTTGTGGTTCCTGCCGATGAAATTTCGCGGATTGTCACACAAATCATCAAACACGGCCGCGTCGTTTTGGCGGGTATTGGCATCCAGCGGGTAGAACCCAATATTGCGCAACGTCTAGGAGTGAAAAAAGGTATTTTAATCGCCGATGTGCTTCCGCATACTCCTGCGGCACGAGCCGGGTTGCGCGGGACCTATCGAGATCATTGGGGGCGTATCAGCTTGGGAGATATTATTATTTCCTTAAATGGCCATCCCGTGGAAAATTATGATGTGTTATATAATTTGCTTACCGAGGTGCAAATTGGTGAGCCAGTAACGGTGACTATTTTACGCAACGGCAAGCAAATGAACTTAAAAATGAAAACCATCGACATTGCCGCATATTAACAATGAGGTGTGGCGGGCATTAACTGCCACACCTCATATCAGGTTTCTGCAGGTTTGCAGCCAAATTGCTCATGATAAGCCAGGAGTCGCTCAACTTGTTCGGTTTGGCCTTGTCTTTTCAGGTAATTCAATAAATCAAAAAAAGTGATTAGGGAGAAAATGGGGATACCTTGATTGACTATCTCTTGCAATGCAGATTGATCTGAAATACCACGCTCGCAACGATCCAACGCGATAATCACCCCTGCTAATTGCCCACCGTTTTGAGTAATTAATTGTTGTGCTTCGCGAAAGGCGGTACCGGCGGTAATGACATCATCAATGATAATGGTTTGTCCTTGTAAAGGAGCACCGATAAGTGCACCGCCTTCGCCATGGTTCTTGACTTCCTTCCGATTGAAAGTCACGGTTACGTCTATGTTTTTTGCTGCCAAAGCCACTGCTGTGGTAGTAGCAAGCGGCAACCCTTTATAAGCCGGTCCAAAAAGATGTTTAAATTTAAGTTGGCTATTTATCAAGGTATCGGCATAAAATTGCCCGATTTGCTGCAATGCTTTACCCTCATAAAAAAGACCCGCATTAAAAAAATACGGACTAATGCGACCCGATTTTAAAGTAAATTCCCCGAAGCGTAACACCTGACATTCAATTGCCAATTTGATAAAGCATTCTTTCATGTGCTCACTCATTTGAACTCCTATGGGGTGAAAATGCGATAATATTCTATACTAATTTTGTCTATTATTGACTTTTTAAAAAAAACCTTAATAATCAAATAATCTGTAATGGCAGAATTTGCACAATGACGTGCTGCAATCATGGCAACCTGTTGGTTATGGATAACTTAAATGGAACTAATAGTCTAAAAAAGGGGACAGCGAAATGTCGCAGAGAGAAACAGGGCAGGTTAAGTGGTTTAATGAAAAAAAAGGATTTGGTTTTATTGTTAACCAACAAGGCGATGATATTTTTGTGCATTATAAAGACATTCAAGGAGCCGGGTTTAAAACGCTGCATGAAAATGATACCGTGAGTTTCTTACTCGATAAAGGGCCTAAGGGTTTAAAAGCACAGGATGTAATTGTGATAAGCGAACAACCCTAAGCTTATTCTTCTACCCGCAAGAGTTCCGTTTATCCTAAAACCTTCTATAATGCTCGTTATTAGGATCAGGTTCTCTTTTTATATACATGACGAAAGCTAAACAAGTTGCTGTAATAACTGGTGCTGCAAGCGGTATTGGGTTTGCGCTGGCGCAAAATTGCCTGCGTGAGGGTATGAGAGTGGTTCTCGCTGATCACGATGAAAAAGCCCTGGCTTGCGCTTGCAGAAAATTGTATGAGCAAGAAGCCAATGAATTTATTGCCGTCGTTTGCGACGTAACGCAATCGAAAGATGTTTTGCGATTGTCCGAGCAAATTTTGTCAGACTTTGCGCGTATTGATTTATTAATTAATAACGCAGGAATATGCGGTGAGTTTGCTCCTGTTTGGGAATTAAGTGATCACCAAATACAGCGTGTTTTGGACGTAAACTTATACGGCATAATTCATGGCTTGCAAGTTTTTTTACCGCTCCTGTTCAAACAGAACCATCGTTCGCATGTAGTCAATATGGCCAGTTTTTATGGATTATGCAGCGGTTCGCAAATGGCTGCTTATTCCATGTCGAAACATGCTGTCGTAGCATTAACTGAATCTTTGCATTTTGATTTATGCCGCCTTGAAAAAAATGTGGACGTTTCTGTAGTTTGCCCCTCGTTTGTCAGTACGCAATTGCTTGCTAATTCAGCCCCAGCTGCACATAATACGCTTCATCAAATGATGTCGGCTCTTATCGAGCGCAGTCGGCCTGCTGAAGATGTAGCGCGGCACATTTTACGCGAAATTAAAAATAAAACCTTTTATATCTTACCTGATAAAGAAATTAAAAATGATTATGAGCAATGTGCGCAAGCGGTGATACAACAAACAGATCCGTATCCGCATAGTCTTGAGAAAGTTATGGTGGCGCTTAGCAAGCGTGCACAAAAAAATAAATGTTAGGCAACGTCCTCAAAGTTTTTTATAGTTTTCCCAGGCTGAATCGAAGCA
This sequence comes from Legionella sp. 27cVA30, assembly GCF_024160945.1. Classification (NCBI taxonomy): domain Bacteria; kingdom Pseudomonadati; phylum Pseudomonadota; class Gammaproteobacteria; order Legionellales; family Legionellaceae; genus Legionella; species Legionella sp. 27cVA30. The sequence goes on along the minus strand of NZ_JAMYXK010000001.1, from coordinate 914,498 downwards.
GGATTTTTCAGGTTACTTCGAGCTTCCTTTTTCCCGCACCAGGAATTTGAGCAGTGTAATGATGCTTTTCGCGGTATGAGGGTTAATCTCTAAATTCATTTAGGATAATGGATTTGATACGGCCGCGTGCTTTTATCCACGACCGCGAATGATGTTAATTCATGCTTACGGATTGAATTTTTACCCAGGATGTCGATTACTTCTACATGCCTTATGCTTTCTGCATCGCCGATAAGAGAACGATGACAGCGCCAAGGTACGGCTTCGGCGCACATAATGGCTGCTTGTTCGCTATGTTTTATGATGCTATGAAGTTCTTTTAAGCCTTCATAAAATTGGCGTGTTTGCATGTAGTCCGCATAACCGCGGAAGCTCTTGTTACGCCACCCTGTATTAATCGAATCAGGTTTGCTTTTGCGTAATCCCCCGAGTTTAATAATATGTGAATAGGCAATCCGTTCTTGGCAAAGGGAGCGGGTTAAAGCGGATTGGTTAAACCAGGGAACATGACGCGATTTAGGGACAGTACGCACATCCACCAAGTGCGTGATGCGATAGATGTGCAATATTTCTATGAAATCTTCAAGCGGATGAGTTGAGTGTCCGATAGTGTATAATTTTGGCATGACGGCATTGGCAAATTGGTTTCTATAAGCATGGTAGAAAATGAGTGTTAAGCAAAGGCAAGGTAGAGTTTTTAAGGCTTTTACTGATTTCTTTTATTTAAAATTAATTACTTATGTATTTTCCTGAACAAAGATGATTTTTGTTGCAAACTTCTATATTTTTGCATTACTCTGAGCCGGTTTTTTCCTGCGGAGTATTTCATGGGTTCGGGAGCATTTTATTTATTGAGGAAGAAAACTTTCCTGCCATTGTTCCTGACCCAGTTTTTTGGTGCTTTCAATGATAATGCCTTTAAGCTGGCTACTTTGACGGTTATTAGTTATTTTCTAAGCACTTCACAAATGCAGTCAGAAAAATATCAAGCTATTGCCGGTACATTATTTATTGCTCCATTTTTTCTTTTTTCAGCCACTGCGGGCCAAATAGCAGACAAGTTTGACAAAGCGCGTATTACCCGCCTTATCAAATTGTTTGAACTCGTCCTCATGATAATCGGCGCCTTTGGCCTTTTCTATGGTCACATTTTTTTAATGCTCACTACCCTTACCGGAATGGGTATCCATTCAACTTTTTTTGGTCCGGTTAAATACGCTATTTTACCGGATCATTTGCCAGAAAAAGAATTATTAGGAGCTACAGCACTCATTGAGGGAAGTACATTTTTAGCCATTCTTTTAGGTACCACACTCGGCGCATTGAGTGTCGGGGGTGCCCGAATGGGGGCTTATTATGCCATTTTCTTAACGATTATGGCTGCCCTATGCGGATTAACTGCCTGTTTTTTTATCCCTGCAGCTCCCCCCGTCGGCACTGAAAAAATAAAAGTAGACTGGTGTCTTTGGCGGGTAACTTATCGCATGCTTCGTGGCGTAATTCTTAATAAACGCATTTTACCGGCTGTTTTTGCCATTTCCTGGTTTTGGTTGATTGGAGCCGTAATTTTGACCAAGTTACCTGATTATACAAATTACATACTGCGGGCTCAAACTTCTGTATTTGCCGTTTTTCTTGCCTTGTTTTCAATTGGTATTGCGATAGGTTCTTTAGTTATTAACAGGCTTTTAGCTGGAGAGATAACGTTGCGCTATGTGGCGCATGCCATGTTATTGCTTTCCGTCTTTACTTGCGATTTATATTGGGCAACGCCTCCTATACCCACGCATTTGCATTTGCAATCCGTATATGAATTTTTTAGCCAAATTGCAAATTTGCGAATTACAGTAGATTTATTTTTGTTAGCTTTTGCTGGAGGTTTATTTGTGGTGCCCTTGTATACTTATTTACAAGTTGCCTGCGATGGGCCCTTCCGGGCGCGAACCATTGCAGCGAACAACATTTTTAATGCCTTATTCATGGTATTAGGGACCATTTTAGTGATGGTGCTGCTTTATTTTCACATTGTTATTCCCGAAGTTTTTCTAATTATAGGGATATTGAATATTGTGGCTGCAATTTTGTTTCATTTCTTAAACAAGAGATAAAGCCAAGGCATAGCCTCAGCTTTATTTTATTTATACCCAATCACGTGCCGGGAGAAAATCGGTATACAGCTTAGCCTCTGCACTATTTGCTGCGGGCTGCCAGTTATATTCCCAGTGTACAGTGGGAGGGAGGGACATCAATATGGATTCCGTACGCCCCCCTGACTGCAGGCCAAATAGGGTGCCGCGATCATAAATTAAATTAAATTCCGCATAGCGACCGCGTCGATACAATTGAAAGTTTTTTTCCCGTGGGCCAAAAGGTAAAGATTTTCGGCGGGCAACAATCGGTGCATAAGCTTTGATGTAATGATCACCAATGCTTTTCATTAAGCCAAAGCTGTGTTCAAAACCGTGTTCATTATAATCGTCAAAGAAAAGGCCGCCAATACCGCGGGCTTCCTGGCGGTGTTTTAAATAAAAATAACGATCACACCAGCTCTTAAAACGCGGATAAATGGCTTCACCAAATGGTTGGCAAGCTTGTTTCGCAGTGTCATGCCAATGCTGGCAATCTTCTTCAAAGCCATAATATGGCGTTAAATCGAAACCGCCGCCAAACCACCACACAGGAGCAGCATCATCGCGTTCCGCTACAAAAAGACGCACGTTTGCATGCGAAGTGGGGACATAGGGGTTTTCCGGATGAATGACTAACGATACGCCCAATGCGGTAAAACGGCAACCAGCAAGCTCAGGTCGCAGGGCACTCGCTGCGGCGGGAAGTTCACCACCTTTTACGTGCGAAAAATTAACCCCTGCTTTTTCAAAAGTTGAACCTTTAAGAGTACGGGTAATACCGCCTCCACCTTGCTCACGCACCCACTTGTCTTCGGTAAACCGCTTATCATCCAAGGTTTCCAGGGCAGAGCAAATATTATTTTGCAGTTCCAATAAGTAAGCTTCAACCATATCAATCGCATTAGCAGGGAGTGCGGATATTGTACTGTTCATGATGATATTACCGGTGATTTTTGGTGTGAATAATATACCAAATTTTGTGCATTTTAACGAATGGATTTACATTTTTTGCGTTATCTTTTTCTCTTTTCTCGCCTATAAAATGGTATAATACAAATCAGTTTTGATATTTCTTGTAGTCGAGAGTTCGGTGCATTCTTCTTCGCTTCCTGCTTTACTATCCAAGCTTGCAATCGCTCCAATGATTGATTGGAGTTACACTCATTTTCGCGTGCTCATGCGGCTACTAGCGCCGCAAGCGCTGGTTTATACGGAAATGCAAACTCCTGGGGCCATCTTTAATAATCCTGCACGGGCTTTAAGGTTTAGCCCAATAGAAAAACCCATTGCTTTGCAGTTAGGTGGTTCAGACAAAAACTCTTTGGTGAAATGCGCACAAATAGCCGAAGAGCAGGGGTTCGATGAAGTTAACCTAAATTTGGGATGCCCCAGTGATAGGGTGCAAGCGGGACGTTTTGGCGCTTGTCTTATGAACGAACCAGAGCAAGTTGCTGAATGTCTTGCGGCAATGAAAAAAGCAGTTCATATTCCGGTGACTGCTAAAACCCGCATAGGCATTGATCATCAAGACAGTTATGAGTTTTTTGCGACTTTTGCACGTAGGTTAGTTCAGGCAGGATGTGATAAATTAATTGTACATGCGCGTAAAGCTTGGTTGCATGGTTTAAATCCAAAGCAAAACCGCACCATCCCGCCGCTGCATTACGATTATGTGTATCGAATTAAACAAGAATTGCCAGATATTCCAATTGTTATTAATGGCCATATTAATGATATAGCGGCCGTTCATGCACACCTGAACCAGGTCGATGGAGTTATGATCGGACGGTTGGCGTGTCAGCATCCTTATGCAATTTCCAGTATTCATCAGACCCTTTTCCCGCAAGTGGTAGTGCCAAGCCGTGTCGTTATTTTTGAAAAATACATGGATTATTTATACGAGGCTTTTGCAAAAGAAGCTCCCTTAAGCATGTTAATTAAACCGGCATTGAATCTTGCTCATGGTTTGCCGGGTGCTAAATTTTGGAAAGAAATGATGATAAACATTCAAAGAACGAAAGACTTGCAGCAATTTGCAAAAGCTTTGGACCTGTTAAACAGGATGGAACTTGCAGTGGCAATTTAATTCGATACAAACATGTTTAATTTGTTTAGATATGTTTGATGAAGAGCAAAATTTTAATACGTATTGTTACATTAATTATTGGTTTAAATTTGCTCAAATATTATATTTTTTGTATAATTGATACATTTTACATTGTGTAATTTAATCTGTGGTTCCTATGCCTATATTAGAATTAGCTTTTAAAATTTTATTAGATGATGCTTTAAATGGGAAGGTTGAAGCTTTAAATAAATGGGAAGAACATGCAGAGGCTCATCTTTTCACCACGGAACAAATAAAACAAGCTTTGGGTGTGTTCCGAGCGTGCGACGGGTCCTGTCTTTTCAGAAAAAGCAATGCTCTTTTTCTAGAAGCAGTATGGTACCACTATGGTTTGCTAGACGATTCCGGCCATAGCAAAACAATCCTTTATTATGAAGCGTCTATCAAATTAGGTCATAGCACAGCTATGAATAATCGCGCCTATATGCATCAGCATGGAAGCGGTGGCGAGGTAAATTATGTTGAAGCGATCCGGCTTTATGAGGCGGCTATTAAATTAGGTAATGCGGCTGCCATGAATAATCGCGCCTACATGCATCAGCATGGAATCGGTGGCGAGGTAAATTATGCTGAGGCGATCCGGCTTTACGAGACAGCCATCGAATTGGATGATGCTGATGCCATGTATGATCGCGCCTGTATGCATCAGCATGGAATCGGTGGCGAGGTAAATTATGCTGAGGCGATTCGCCTTTACGAGGCAGCCATCGAATTAGGTGAGAGTGCGGCTATGAATAATCGCGCCTATATGCATCAACATGGAATCGGTGGCGAGGTAAATTATACTGAGGCGATCCGGCTTTACGAGGCAGCCATTAAATTAGGCGAGAGTGCGGCTATGAATAATCGCGCCGCTATGCATGTACGGGGCGAGGGGGGCGAGATAAATTCTGCTGAGGCATGCCGGCTTTATGAAGCGGCTATCGAATTAGGCAATGCCATGGCAATTTATAATCGTGCCTATATGCATGCGCATGGTTTGGGCGGTGACAAAAATTATAGAGAAGCCCTTGCACTTTATAGAGAATACGAAAGCAAAACCCATGTAAAGCTTGATATAAGTGATCTTCATAAAAAAATAATTACTGAATTAAAGGGAAACCATGAGCTTGGCAATTTATATGCCAAAATAGACCAGATGTTTCAGCATGGAGAGGCGATTGGTTCTGCAAAAGGAGAGAGGGTAAAAGCACATGCCAAAAATCTTGAAGCCAAGCTGGATGCGTTTCTCCTTAAGCATTATGAAGGCAACAGTCTAACCGGTGAGAAAGAACAAGCGTTTAAGGCTGAATTTACTCAATATCTGCATAGCAAAGACAAAGACATGGGAGAGCATAGAGCCGTGTGGAAACCCATTATTGCCAATATCCTGATCGCATTAACTGGCATTGGTTTTGTGGCGCTTCTTGCCAAAATAATTGCCCATGCGCTTACAAGTCATATCAATAAGACGGATTTTTCACTAAACAAGGCTTGTTTTTTCGCAGAAACTCGCACCCAATGCTTGGCTCTGGAAATCGAGCAGGCGAATAATTGGACTTTATGTAAGGCATAAATAAATAATACGTCAATGAAATGGCCGAAAGCTTTGAACCCTTGATTAGGAAATGATGTAAATAAAATTCTTGAATTAATTTAAACGCTCTATTGCTGTATTTGTATCTCCGTTGCAGGAAAGCGACTTAAGTCTTTACCTCTTTATCCTTAAAAATTTCCTACTTTAAGCCGAAGATCTTGTTTTTTATGGATTAAATGCGAGTTTTGTTGTATAATTATTGCCTATTTTGTTTTTTAAAAGATGACTATGACTATTTTAAACTTTCAATGTTTATTGAATGATGCCTTAAACGGTAAAGAGGAAGCTTTAAATCAATGGAATACACACACCATCGCTCATGATTTCACAGAAGAAGAAATAAGCCAGGCGCTTAAAGCATTTGCGGCAGTTGCAGCGACGGATTCCAAAAAAAGCTATGCCTTATTTTTAAAAGGCTTATGGTGCGAAAATGGCTTGCTAGAAGATGAGGATTATAGCGAAACAATTTCCCTTTATGCGGCAGCCATTGAATTTGATAATACGGCTGCCATGGTTCGTCGCGCCTACATGAACCAGGAAGGGATGGGTGGCGATGTAAATTATGCTGAAGCGCTCCGCCTTTATGATAGAGCTATTGAACGCGGAAATGCTGATGCGATGAATAACCGTGCCAATATGCATGAGAATGGACTGGGTGGTGATGTAAACTATGCTGAAGCGCTCCGCCTTTATGATAGAGCTATTGAACGCGGAAATGCTGATGCGATGAATAACCGTGCCAATATGCATGAGAATGGACTGGGTGGTGATGTAAACTATGCTGAAGCGATCCGTCTTTATGAAATGGCCATCGAGCTCGGCAATGCGGCTGCCATGAATAACCGTGCCTTAATGCATGCATTGGCCAAGGGGGGAGTACGGGATTATAAAGCTGCAATCCAGCATTTTGATGCAGCCATCAAGCTTGGGCATGCTTCTGCCATGTGTAATCGTGCCCACATGCACCAGAATGGATTGGGTGATGAGATAAATTATGCTGAAGCTATCCGTCTTTATGAAGCCGCTATCGAACATGGGGATGTTCCTGCCATACTTAGACGCGCTTTTATGCATCAGGAAGGTTTGGGAGGCGCCAGGAATTACAGAGAGGCTCTTTCCCTTTATGAAAAATATGAAGAGGAAACGGGAGAAGAAGCAGATGGCTTGCAGGATTGTCGTAAAAAAATAATTAGCGAATTTAGAGAAACCAACAAAAAACTTGACAATTTATACGCGCAAATAGATAAGCTGTCGCAGCATGGAAAAACAATTGGTTCCAGGAAGGGGGAGATGGTGCAAGTGCATGCTCAAGAGCTTGAATCCATGTTGAATGCATTTATTCTTACCTATTATAAAAATGACACAGTACCGAGTGGTGAAGAAGAGCAGCTTTTTAAAGCAAAGTTTATTCAATGTTTAAAAAGCAAAGATAAAGAAATGGGGGAACATAGAGAAGCATGGAAGCCCATTGTTAATAACGTCTTGATTGCACTAACTGGTATTGGCTTTGTAGCACTCCTTGCCAAAATAATTACCCACGCGGTTACGAGTCATCTTAATAAAACCGATTTTTCATTGAACAAGGCTTGTTTTTTTGCAGAAACTCGCAGCCAACGTTTGGCCTTGGAAATTGAGCAGGCGAACAATTGGGTTTTATGCAGGGCATAATTAACAAGACGCTAATGCAAAGACTCAAAGCTTGAATCTTTGCATTAGCTGTGATGCAGATAAAATTCTTTAATTAGCTTAAAACGCTCTATTGCTGGTACGTATTTGTAATGATTGGCCGCAGGGAATTGACTTAAGTCTTTACCGCCCCGTTGCATCTGGCGCTTTAGTATTTGCTCAAGTGTTTTCTTGCGCCCATTTCTCAGAATTTCATATAACACCATAAACGTGCTGGTACGGCCAGAGCCGCCGCGGCAGTGGAAATAAAGCCAGGTATCAGCTGGCACAGTTTTTATGAAGTCTTCAAACGCCTGGACTTGTAATTTGTCAGGTGCCATGTGATCCGTTACATAAAATCGCTTATACCGAAGTCCCAATGCACGCACCAATTCTTCTTCAGAAGCCACTTCACGAGGTTGCAGCCATACGGTTTCCAGCGGTTTGATTGCACCTGAGAATTCTTTGTGAAGTTTTGTGTGCACTCTAATGGTTGCTTTATTTTTTATATCGAGGAGCAGCTTTCGCTGTACTTCCTCTACTGCATCTGGGAGTTTGTTTTTATTAGCCCAATTCCTAAAACCAAACCAGCTTATCGGCATGCCAGCCACAAATCCATGCGATTCTTTTCGTAAATCCACCACAATAATAGGCGCGTTAATTTGATTTTTGATGCGCAAAAGTTGTGCATGCGTAAACTGGCCGCTGCCAATAGCTCGTAATCCATTATTCTTTAATATGCGAAAGCGCTTGGGAAATGCTTGTGCGCCATCATTGTCCAGAACGAGGTAAGGCATTGGATAAGCATCATTTGCCGCAAAGAAAAAAAAATACGCCGCGACTAGAAACCCAAAAACTCTGCGTAGTAATAATGCAGGCTTAATCAACATTCAGGTAAATTGACGGCTAAACCGCCCATAGACGTTTCTTTATAAATGCTTTGCATGTCCATGCCGGTTTGTTTCATTGTTTTTATGACTTTATCCAGAGAAATTTGATGCTGTCCATCTCCGATTAAAGCCATACGCGATGCATTAACCGCTTTGACTGATCCCATGGCGTTTCGTTCAATGCAGGGGATTTGCACTAATCCTAAGACAGGATCGCAAGTCATGCCCAAATGGTGTTCCATAGCGATCTCGGCAGCATTTTCAATTTGCTCTACAGTGCCACCCAAAACAGCAGTCAATCCTGCTGCGGCCATGGAGGAGGCAACACCAACTTCTCCCTGGCATCCTACCTCAGCCCCGGAAATCGAAGCGCCTTTTTTGTAAAGAATGCCAATGGCTGCGGCCGTCAAGAAATAAATCATAATATCTTCCTTACTCATTTTCTCATGGGCTTCTTGACAGTATTTTAAGACCGCAGGAATAATGCCGGCAGCGCCATTTGTAGGTGCGGTAACGATGCGGCCACCAGCAGCATTTTCTTCATTAACAGCCATTGCGTATAAATTCAGGCGGTTCATGATGTCGGATTGTTCGTAAATACTGGTTACGCCTTTTTTTTCATTTAATTTTTTATATAAATCAGGGGCGCGTCTTTTCAAATTTAAGCCGCCCGGCAGTGTCCCTGGGTGATGGCAGCCGCTTTCGATGCAATTATCCATGACCTTGGCGATAGCAAGAATGCCCGTTTGAATTGCATTTAAATTACGCCAGCTTAATTCATTAGCCAGCATGAGCTCCGCAATGGATAATTGATGTTGCTTACATAATGAGAGTAATTGTGCTGCAGTATCGAAAGGATAGGGTATGCGAACGCTTGCTGTACTGGTTTGCTCAAAATCTTCTTCGGTGGTTATAAAACCGCCGCCAATGGAATAATAAACTTGCCTTAACAAAACTTTGCCATCAGCATCCAATGCAAAAAAACATATGCCATTGCTGTGTTTTGGTAAAACTTCTTTCTGCAGGAAAATAAAATCTTCCTGTTCACGGAAGAAAATATGCTTCTTGCCACCGAGATAAAGGGTCTGCGTTGCTAAAATTTCTTGCATGCGAGGAATCATGCTCTCGGGAACTACCGTTTCAGGTAATTTGGCTTCCAATCCATTTAAGATGGCTTTGTCGGTGCCATGCCCTTTACCGGTTAATGCTAAAGAACCATATAATTCAATGCGCACGCGATTGGTTTGGTCAAAAAGGGAATTTTTTTCTAGCCGCTTTAAAAATTCATTAGCCGCCAACATCGGGCCTACGGTGTGTGAGCTGGATGGCCCAATGCCAATGGAAAATAAATCAAATAAGCTGATGTTCATGAATTAACTCAACAGGGTAGTTTTTGCCAACGGTATAAGATGAATCTTAGCACACTAATGGATGCCGGGTTAATACTCGCAGGCAGAATGAGATACTCATTTTATGCAGTGAAAACTGAGCCATTTGCTCACGGTTAACATGCTTGCAGCCAAGCCTTTTTTTGCAGAGTCAGCATCAATTTCTGGGAGGAATTTGTCATTTCTATTCATTTTATCGATAATGCAAGCATTTGTACTGAGATAAAACATGATGATTGCAGTTTATGGGGCAGGTTATGTTGGTTTGGTGTCTGCTGTTTGCTTTGCCAAACTTGGGCATCAAGTGATTTGCGCGGATATCAATAGCGACCGGATCAAGCAATTAAATGCAGGTGAGTGTCCTATCTATGAAGAGCAATTACCGGAATTATTAAAAGAGCAATTGTCTTCCCGGCGCTTACATTTTACTTCTGAGCCCGCGCTGGCAATTTCCAAAGCCAATGTCCATATTATCGCCACCGGCACCCCAAGCTTGCCAGACGGCAGCGCCGATTTATCGCAAGTGTTCGCTGTGGCAGTACAGGTTGCCCGTGAAACGGAAGCGGATGCTTTACTGGTTACTAAATCTACAGTACCAGTAGGTACTGGCACTGCCATTGAAAAGCTGGTGCAAGAAGAATTGGCTCGCCGCGGAAAACTACATCGCATTGATGTAGCATCAAATCCTGAGTTTTTGCGTGAAGGAAGTGCCGTATACGATTTTTTAAATGCCGATCGCATCGTAGTCGGTGGTAATGAAGCTGCACTGAAAAAATTACAAAAATTGTATCAACCGCTCACTTCCCAAGGGATTCCCCTGGTGCAGATGAGTCGGGTTTCCGCAGAACTGACAAAATATACTGCCAATACCATGCTCGCCTGTCGGATTAGTTTTATGAATCAAATAAGCAATATTGCAGCTGCAGTAGGTGCTGATATTGATGAAATTCGCGAGGGTATCAGCCTTGATCACCGGATTGGCCCTCATTTTTTGCAAGCCGGTATAGGGTATGGCGGCTCATGTTTTCCGAAAGATACGCGCGCGCTTATCCAAACCGCCCGCCAGCTTGGGATGAATCGAAGTTTGCTGGCAGCCATAGAAGAAATCAACCAATTACAGAAAGGCTGGGTGGTTCAGCAATTGAAAGCCCATTTTCATGATGAATTGCAAAACCTTACAATCGGTATTTGGGGCCTGGCGTTCAAGCCTGGAACGGATGATTTACGTGAAGCCAGCAGTTTGGTAATTATTGAATCTTTATTGGCAGCGGGTGCTAAATTACGCTTATATGATCCAGCCGCGATGCGATCATTGCAAAAACAAGCTGAATACTCTCCGTCAGTGGCTTGGTGCAATTCTGCCGAGCATGTACTTGAAGGTGGCGTCGATGCCTTGGTGATTGCGACTGAATGGCCGGTTTTCAGGGAATTTCCCTTATCGGTTCTTGCTCGATTGTTAAAGACTGCACCATTATTTGATGGGCGTAATTGTTTTGAGCCGATAAAAGTGCAAATGGCCGGAATATCTTCTTATTATTCTGTGGGTAGACCCCACCTATTAGGCAAGGATATCAACAATGCAAGTTAAAAAAGCTGTTTTTCCTGTCGCAGGTTTAGGTTCGCGCTTTCTGCCGGCAACCAAAGCCAATCCGAAAGAAATGCTTCCCATCGTGGATAAGCCTCTTATCCAGTATGCTGTTGAAGAAGCAGTACGCGCTGGCATGACGCATATGATTTTTATTACCAGCTCCAGCAAACGTTCCATCGAAGATCATTTTGACAATCATTTTGAATTGGAGACTCGTTTAGAAGAGCAAGGCAAGGAACAATTACTGGCTTTGGTTAAGAATATCTCCCCCCCCGGGATCCAGTTTACCTACGTCAGGCAAAACCAGCCTTTAGGGTTAGGCCATGCTATCCTTTGTGCCGAGCATGTTGTCGGCAACGAACCATTTGCTGTTTTACTGGCAGACGACTTGATTGATGATTTGCAATCGCCATGCCTTGCTGCTATGGGCGAATATTTTATGCAGGATGGTGATTCTGTTATCGCGGTGCAACCGGTGCCCTGGGAAGACATTCATCAATATGGGGTAGTCAGCCTATGCGATCATTCAATCCATTACTCTGCCATCCAATCGATTATTGAGAAACCGAGCAAAGCCCAGGCTCCTTCTAATTTAGCGGCGGTTGGGCGTTATATTTTCACTCCTGCAATTTTTTCATGTTTAAAGCAAACGCAAGTTGATCACCGCGGCGAAATTCAACTAACAGACGGCATACAACGATTATTGCTTCAAAAAAAAGTACATGCTTACCTTTTCCGTGGCAAACGTTATGACTGTGGTTCAAAATTAGGCTATTTACAAGCTACTGTAGAATTTGGTTTACGCCATGCAGAGATTGGAGACGCCTTTGCTGCTTATTTGCAAGAATTTAATAGGGAGCATGCATGTGCTTTATCCGATTGATCTTATGGTAATTTGTACTTGGCGTACCGGTCGATCTCTGGCAAGATCCAACTGATTTGATTACTCCAGTGAGGGACTATGAAAGTTTTGGTTGCAGTGAAGCGCGTGATTGATCCTTATGTAAAAATTCGGGTTAAGGCAGACCAGAGTGGTGTGGAAACGTTAAACGTTAAAATGTCCATGAACCCTTTTGACGAAATTGCTGTGGAAGAAGCAATTCGATTACGGGAAAAAAATCAAGCTGCGGAAGTTATTATAGTCAGCCTAGGCAGCGATGCTTGTCAGGAAACTTTAAGGCACGGTTTAGCATTGGGAGCGGATAAGGCTATATTAGTGCGTACAAACCAAACGTTTTGCAGCTTGAATACAGCAAAAATTCTGCAAAAAATAGCTGATAAAATCCAACCTGCCCTGATTATCATGGGCAAGCAATCAATAGATGGCGATAACAATCAAACCCCGCAAATGCTGTCTGCTTTGTTAAATTGGCCGCAAGCTACCTATGCGTCAAAAATTGATTTAAATGACGGCTGCCTTCATGTCACGCGCGAAATTGATGGCGGTCTGGAAACTTTGGAATTGGGATTGCCGGCATTAGTTAGCACTGATCTTCGCTTGAATGAACCGCGTTATGCCAGTTTGCCCAATATCATGAAAGCCAAGCAGAAACCGTTGGAAGTGATCGAGCTTGACAGTTTAAGCTTAACGCTTAACAAACACATCGAAGTATTGAGTGTAAAAGCGCCTCAGACACGCAATGCGGGAATAAAAGTGGATTCTGTACAAGAGTTGATGGATAAATTACAACACGAAGCCAAAGTGCTTTGATAGGGAGAAACAGTGAGCGCTTTAATCCTTGTTGAACATGATAATGCCAATCTTCATCCTTCAATACGTAATGTATTAACGGCCGCATTACAGCTAGACGATAAACCAATACTGCTTGTTGCAGGATATCAGGCAAGTGCGGTAGCCGCACAGGCAGCAGCCTTGGCGGGCGTTCATGCCGTTTGGTATGTGGATCATGCTGATTACGAACACCAACTGGCTGAAAATGTCAGTCTTTTGCTTGCTGATGTGGCTGCCTCATTTAATTTCATTTTGGCGGCTTCAACTTCATTTGGTAAAAATATATTGCCACGGGTGGCTGCTTTGCTCGATGTGGCGCAAGTATCGGACGTGACGAAAATTTTGGATCAAAATACATTTGAACACCCCATTTATGCAGGGAATGCGATCGAAACAGTCCGCGTCATGGATAGCAAAAAAGTATTAACCATACGTCCTACCGCTTTTGATGCAGTGGTTACAACCCAATCTCCATGTTGTATTGAACATATTGAAAAAATATTTCCGCAAGAAAATACAAAGTTTATCAGCCGCGAACTCAGCCAATCGACCCGCCCTGATTTGGCAAGTGCTAAAATTGTAGTTTCCGGAGGCAGAGGATTACAGAGTGCAGAAAAGTTTAAGTTGGTTGAAGAATTGGCTGATGCTTTGGGTGCTGCAGTTGGGGCTTCACGCGCTGCTGTAGATGCAGGCTTTGTTTCCAATGATTATCAAGTTGGCCAGACAGGCAAGGTGGTTGCCCCCACTTTGTATATCGCAGTTGGGATTTCAGGTGCGGTGCAACACTTGGCAGGGATGAAGGATTCAAAAATAATTGTGGCCATCAATAAAGATGCCGACGCCCCCATATTCCAAATTGCCAATTATGGCTTGGTGGGCGATCTGTTTGAATTGATACCACAGCTTATTGATGCAATAAAACAAAGAAGAATGGAGTAATAACGCATGTTAGTGGGTGTACCTAAAGAAATTAAATCACAAGAAAATCGGGTCGGCCTTGTTCCGGCAAGTGTGCGCGAAGTAGTGCGCGCCGGCGGAGAAGTTTTAGTAGAAACAAACGCAGGGCTTGGGATTGGTATCAGCGATGAACATTATCGCGCAGCAGGGGCAGAAATTGTTGCAACTGCCGATGAAGTATTTGCTCGTGCCGAACTGATTGTAAAAGTAAAAGAACCGCAACCCATTGAATGTAAACGTTTGCGGGAAGGACAGGCTATTTTTACTTATCTGCACTTGGCTCCTGACCCACAACAAACACGCTTGCTTAAAGAATCAGGCGTCACGGCTATTGCCTATGAAACCGTGACTCAAAATGATGGTGGTTTGCCTTTGCTAACGCCTATGTCCCAGGTTGCCGGGCGTATGTCCATCCAGGCTGGGGCGCATTGTTTGGAAATGGCGCAAGGCGGCAGCGGCGTGCTGTTGGGGGGCGTTCCTGGTGTATCCCCAGCTAATGTCGTAGTAATTGGAGGCGGAGTTGTTGGCACGAATGCGGTACGCATGGCTATGGGTATGGAAGCGCACGTAACTGTTCTGGATAAGTCTTTATCACGCTTGCGGGAATTGGATTTCCAGTTTGGCTCAAAATTAAATACCATTTATGCGACCGCGGAATCCTTGGAACAATATGTAACGGCAGCGGATTTGGTGGTTGGCGCGGTACTGGTTCCTGGCGCTGCTGCGCCGAAGTTGGTAACGCGTTCGATGCTGCGCGCCATGAAACCAGGTTCAGTCGTGGTGGATGTTGCCATCGATCAGGGCGGATGTTTTGAAACAAGCCGTCCGACTACTCATCATGAACCTACTTATATGGAAGAAGGGGTGGTGCATTACTGTGTGGCGAATATGCCAGGTGCTGTCCCTAAAACGTCCACGTTTGCCCTTAATAATGCGACATTACCTTTTGTCTTAAGTTTAGTTACCAAAGGCATAAAACTCGCATTATTAAGTGATGGCCATTTGTTAAACGGTTTAAATGTGCACCAAGGCATGGTTACCTATGAAGCTGTTGCGCGCGATTTAGGATATGAATATGTCGCTGCTACGGATGCTTTGGCGAGATAATTTTTAAAGGCAGCAATTGCTGCCTTTTGCAAGCGTTATCTTAATTCAACTGACCATGCAAGGAATTTGGCTGTTGGAAATAAATAAAGGCACAGCATAGATGGCACCCTGGCTTAAAACTCTCTAACCCAGACAAATTTTCCACATTTTCCTGATTGATAATATCTACTGCCCATAACCTATAGTAAAATAATGCTTTTGGCTTTAGAAATGACAAGAAAGTGGTTGTATAAAACAGTTTTTCTTTTAATATTTTTCCCGTTCCAGAGTTATAGCTGGAATGCTTTAGGGCACCGTTTAATCACTGAAATGGCGTATCAACACCTCACTTCGCACGCTAAAGAAACGTTCAATGCTTATAATCTTGCGCTAAACAAAATTTATCCTCAACGTGATTTGATTGAAGCTTCGGTATGGCTCGATAAGATGCGTTTTTATGAAGTCCACTGGTATGATAAATTGCATTATCTTAATTGGTTTTTCTCCGAAGAAAGAGTAAATAAACCGCTTAGAAATCAAGGGATTAATGCATTATGGGCCGTGCGGCAGGCAAAACGTACTTTATTGAGTTCCAAGGCTAGACCTATTGATAAAGGGCTTAGTTTACGTATTTTATTGCACGTAGTGGGTGATATACACCAACCTTTACATGTAGCCACGCGCGTTAATACTCGTTTTCCCAAAGGCGATCGGGGCGGAAATTTGGCACTTTTAGGGAAAAATCCAGTTGCCGATAATCTCCACGCTTATTGGGATAAAGGCGGCGGATTTTTAATCAAACCTCGCTATACGCAAGCAGAAGTAAAGAAACTGGCAGCAGCATTAGAAAAAGAATGGCCATGCCGTTTGGATGCGATCGATAAAAATCCCAAGCACTGGGCAAAGGAATCCTACCATGATGCCACGCATTATGCTTATGTCATTATGGATCAGCAAGTTCCTTCCAGCGAGTATCAACAGACAACGCAAAAAATAACCCGGCAAAGACTTGCTTTAGCAGGTTGCAGGTTAGCAGCCGTGTTGAATCAAATTGATGAAGACTTGAGCCAGCAAACAATAGTCAGCCGTAAAACAAAGCGCTATAAAACCAAAAGGGCTTAATAATGATAATTTGATTAAGTCTGCAGGTGAATATCAAGCCTTTTATTCTTGCCTATTTACTACCCTGGCTGATTAATGTGATATCATCACATTTTTTATATTCTTTTTCGCTAATGAAAATTAAGTTTTTTTTCCTCAGTTTATTATTCAGTTTTTCTGCAGTGGCAGCACCTCATTTCATGCCCGCCAAGCCTTCGTTCAAAACTCATTATGCAAGCAATGCTGCTGATTTATGTGCGACGGCAAAAGAAACATTAGCCTATTTAAATCGGGGAGAAGCTTATGATCCAAAGGTCATCCATGCAGGCAAAGTGTTGCGATTACCATTGCAGCGCGTAAAAGAAACGCTAATGTTTATTTGCCGGCATCAAAATAAGCTGCATGATCCAGCTTTTATTGAAAAGCATTTTGAATTTATCCGTTGGTATCCAGATATGGAGCAATGCAAACCATTGCAATCTAAAAAAACGCTGGTAGCTAATTTACCAAGCGATAAAATTTTAATGACCAAGTATTATATTCACCGTGCCAAAGCATCTGATAAACGAACGCCGCAGTATCCTTTCCCTTTGTATGCCCTTCCAGAGGATGAAGCCTTGTTGACAATCGATGAAGCCAATGCAAGGAAAGAATTGCTCCGTTTTCAATATGGTAAACAAGCTATATTAAAAGGGGCTTTACGCAACAAACCTGTTCCCGTGCTTGCCTATTTAAAACGGGATGATCTCGAAGCTGCATTAATGCAAGGCACTATAGTTGCAGATTTTGTCGGGACAAAAGCGCAGGAAAAAATTTTCAATGTTAACCGCAGCAATAATATTGCTTATGATAACGCTAAAAATCCATTCGCACAGGAGCGTTACTGGTATTTTAAAAAAGTAGATGGTATTAAAGGTTATGGTAAAGATGCCAAAGAGAAAATTACCGTCAACAGCGAAGTAACGTTTGCAGCCGATCTTGAGCAATTTGGTTTGGGCAAGCTCCTCATGGTGCAATATGCAGACAAAGCTGGGGAAGTGATAACCAGGATTGGTGTATTGGCGGATACCGGAGGCGCTTTCCAAAATAATCAATACCAAGTAGATTTTTTGGCAGGCAGTTATGCCGGGAAAGAAGCTTTTTATCGTGCTACCCAGCATTTGCCTAATTATGTTGCGGCTTATTTTATGATATTGAAACAATAACATGAAAATTTTAATCCATCTCCTATGGTTTTTCAGTTCCTGCATACATGCATTCTCATGCCACGATGCGCAGATCATTCAGCAAAAGCCCATACAATTTGATCAAGAGCGGATTGAATTGACCCGCCAATATCAATTAACTCATTATGGGATTGATTCCAAATCCATTGAAATTGAACCCAGGATCATTGTATTGCATTGGACAGGGATCCCCACGGCTGCAGCTACGTTTCGCGTGTTTAATTCACCTACCTTTCCGAAAAATTCCCCTCGTATTAAAGAACTTCCTGGCAGTTTAAATGTATCCAGCCATTTTTTGGTGGATCAAGACGGTACCATCTATCAATTAATGCCGGATAACTGGATGGCGAGGCACGTCATTGGTCTTAATTATTTTGCTATCGGTATTGAGAATGTAGGGGGGATGAATGACCAGGATGATTTAACGGACGCGCAGGTGAGAGCGAACGCATTTTTGGTATGTTATTTAAAAAAGAAATACCCAAGAATCAACTACATTATTGGCCATAGGGATTATTTGAAATTTAAGGATACTCCTTTCTGGCTGGAGCTTGATCCGGATTACCATACCGATAAGAAAGATCCGGGGCCAGTTTTTTTAGACAAAGTGATGAAGCTAGTCGACTAAATTGCTATATCACAAAATTGTTTTCCTGTTGTTCAGAATCTTGCAAAATAGCATCAATGGTCGCTATCTTACAGGTGAGATTTCTTCTAATGTCATCATAAATAGCAGCGTAGTTACTGCAATAACCCCGGATTTTTTTTGCCAAGGAAACTTTATCAATCACTGTATTTTTTTCTAGATATTCAATACCACCTCGAATGGTATGAAACAGAATTTTTTTCAGGAGCTCATGCAGTGCTGCTTGCTGCGGATATTTTGCCAGAATCTCATCGGCCAATGAAAAAATTTTATCTTGTTGTGCGGTTTTTCGGCAGCTCATGATGATTTTAAGATAAAGCTCGGTTTCATCTTTAGGGTAATGCGATGCAATAGGAAAGGAAGTGTATGAAGATAATGAACCCATGTACGCTCTGTGTGCAATGTAAAATTTATTGTTTTGCTGCAATAAATCACCAATCCGATTCAAGGCAACAGCTAGGGTAAAAGTTTTTATTTTAATGTCTTGCCGCTCTTTTTTAAAATCTTCAGAAAGATGCAAGTAAGCCATTGTAAAAGCTTGTTGTATTTCTATGAGTTCTGCTATCAATCCCTTTGGTTTGTAGGAGCTTAGCTGAATACACCCGTTTACAATAACCGTATTATATTTTCGCAAGGTTTGATTATAAGTGATTAAAGCGTCTAGCTTGTGCATCATGCTTTGCCATGCCATCTCGTCATTTCCTTGCTCAAATAGTTTTTGATAAATTGCTTTTGCATATAATTGTCCGTGAAAAGCTTGTTCATTTAATTTTTTATAAAAATTAATCAGGGAAGAGCGGTGTGATTCCAGAAACGGATTAAGCTGCAGTAGATACGTTTTTTCATAGAAATTGATAATTTCCCCATGTCGTTTTTCCAGGTTATGGATCATTAAATCAATCGATTTAAATGCCAGTTTTAATGCATTGCCATGGCGATAATCCGCTCCCATTTGCCCAGTACCGGCAATCAATACAGTGGGGAAATTCATATCTTGAAAAACAAATTTGTTTAACTCATCAGGCTCGACTTTGAATAAGCATAAGCGTGGTTTTTTTAGATATTTTTGGGGCGGCGGTAGTTCCTCATAAAAAATATCCTTATCTCCTATGCAGAAAAGAACAGTTTGTAGCCATTTTTGTGCTTTTTCTCTGAATAAATCATTTGGGCACTCCACATACATTGCAAATTTATTTTTACCAAAAGTATGGACGCGTAGTTGCGGGTAAATAAATTCTCTCCAGCCTTCCTGCTGCAAGCGTTGCATAGCCAGCACGTATTTTTTCGGTGCAATTGCCATGGGATCAAATTCCTTGATTCGCAAAGCATCTTCTTCACTCATTCTTACATAGGCAAGGAAATGTTGTTTGATGGTTACATCGGTAATGATAGTGATTTGGAAAGGGGAGGGGTGCACCAGACTATTAATTTTATGGGCCAGAATTCTTTTATAGCCTGTACAATCAAAGACATGGCTACAAGGTAAAAATTCTTGGGTTTTTTCCTCGTTTACAACACAAATTCCTTTGTTATTTCCGGTTGCAAAATCCACAAATTCTTTATTTTCGAAACGAATATTAAGCTTGAGTGCATAAGCATATAATGCCCGTTCCACATCTTTCAAATGAACATTTTTTTCAGCATTAGGTAAAACTTCCAAATTTAAACGTTCTTTTATGAGGGTTAAAATTCTACGATCAATAAGTCCTGGCCGCGTATAAATTCCGGCGCGAGGATCAAAGACAAGCACTGCAATCCCTTCTTGTGCTAATAATATGGACGTGTACAAGCCGCTTATCCCAGCTCCAATAACCACTGTATCCATTTTGACTGCATCAGGTAGAGTAAAAGATACCTTAAATTTTGTATCATCTGCACTGGTTTATCTATGCTTATGCAGTTTAATTTTCACTATCAAGCGGTTGAAACCTGATTAACTGCGCTGCATTAATCAGGTTTTAAGTGTAATTAATTAGGGTTTTTGTAATGATTCAATGACCGCACCTAAAAACCGTGTGGCTTCACCACCCGTTACAGCACGGTGATCAAAGCTTAACGACAGCGGCAGCAGGCGGTGGGCGGTAATTTTTCCATCTACGCATACGGCGCCCTGATATAATCGTCCCACGGCAAGAATAGCCACCATTGGCGGTACAATGATAGGACTTGCAAAACGTCCGGCAAATTTACCGAAATTTGACAAGGTGATGGTTGCACCCTTTAATTTATCTGCGGGTACACTGCGTTCACGTACGGATGTTTTGAAATCATTAATGATTTGACGTAATTCTTCTGCAGAATGTTTACCGGCGTCATGAATAACGGGTACAAAAAGCCCATCTTCTGTATCCATAGCCAAGCCCAAATGCACTTCTTTAAAACAACGGCGCGCACCCTGTTCTTTGTCAAACCAGGCATTTAAAGCAGGCTCTTGTTCGCTTGCATCGATAATAGCCTTAATCAAGCGCGCCGTAATGTCAGTTTGCGTTTTCCAGCACTCGATGTCAGCTTCATCAAAAATACTGACCGGCACCACTTCCTGATGGGATTGCACCATGCTATTGAGCATGGCACGCCGTACGCCGCGCAATGGTTCATAGCCATCCTTGGGTTTGGATTTTTGCTCGGCAGCGCGTTGTACATCTTCCCTGGTGATCACCCCATGTTCACCCGTTGCCGTTAAAGTGCTTAAATCAATGCCAAGTTTCTTGGCCAGCATGCGTACAGCTGGCGTGGTTTTGATGCGTTGCCTGGCAGTCTGGGAAGTGCCTATGGTGAAGTGATCTTCACTGATTTCATGGCTCTCTTCAAGATTACCGACGACAGTACCTTTATCTTTAACGACATGATCTTCCGCAGAAGCGAAAGCGACTAACGGTTCACCTGTTTTAATGACATCACCCGGTTTACCAAAAAATTTGACAATGGTTCCATCCTGGGGGCAGGGCACATCAACCACCGCTTTAGCGGTTTCCATTGAAACCAAGGGTTGATCAGCTTTTACAGTATCGCCTTCTTTTACAAACCACTCATGAATTTCAGCATCCGGTAAACCTTCACCCAAATCAGGCAAGTTAAAAATTTTCATGATGACTCCATTATGCTTAAAACACTATCCTTGATGCGGTTGACGCTTGGAATATAGTGTTTTTCCAATTGAAAGTAGGGCATGACGACATCATACCCGGTAACCCGTTGCACCGGTACCAGTAAATCAGCCAGGCAATTTTCCATAATCTGCGCAGAAATTTCTGCACCTACGCCACCTGTTTTTGCCCCTTCATGCACAATAACGCAACGACCGGTTTTTTCTACGGAAAGTAAAATGGTTTCAATATCCAAAGGTTTGAGAGAAGCCACATCAATCACTTCACAAGAGATCCCTTCTTCGCCCAATTGCTTGGCGGCTTGCAATGTTTCATGCATGCTGGCACCCCAACTGATGAGAGTGACATCTTCCCCTTCCTGTAAAGTAAAACATTTACCCAAGGGTAAAGCTTGCCCATCATCAGCTACGGGTTGTTTTACCAGGCGGTAAATACGTTTAGGCTCAAGAAAAATGACGGGATCAGGATTGCGGATTGCTGCAAGCAGCAAACCATAAGCGCGCTTGGGCGAGGAAGGGATGACTACTTGCAAGCCAGGAATATGGGCAAACAAAGCTTCTGTGCTTTCTGAGTGATGTTCAGGCGCACGAATTCCGCCGCCAAAAGGTGCACGGAATACAATAGGACAATGCAAGCGGCCGCGCGTGCGGTTGCGCATCCGCGCCGCATGAGAAATAATTTGATTCATGGCAGGATAAATAAAACCCATGAATTGAAATTCAGCTACGGGTTTTAAGCCTTGCACAGACATGCCAACTGCCAAACCCGCAATCATGGATTCTGCCAGAGGGGAGTCAAACACGCGTTTCTCGCCAAAGCGTTCTTGCAAACCAACGGTTGCTCTAAAAACACCACCGTTTTTGCCAACATCTTCACCAAATACCACAACATTTTCATCATGTGCCAGTTCATAGGCTAAAGCCTGAGTGACAGCTTCGACCAAGGTAATATCAGCCATGAGCGAATTCCTCCATTGCAATTGCTCTTTGCTCAATCAAATAATCAGGCAATTCGGCATAATGATAATCAAAAATACTGGTTATAGGTTGAGGGGGGCGATGCAAATACTCTTCAACCGCCTGTTGCACATCTTGAGCGCATTGGTTTAATAATTCTTCTTCCTGCTTTTCATCCCATAAATTTTGCGCCAGCAAAAATTGTTTAAAGCGGCGTATTGGCTCATTCAACTCAGCTTCTTTGACCTGGGTCTGTGGTTGATAGCGGGTTGCATCATCAGCTGTGGTGTGATCGCAAAGGCGATACGTGATGGCTTCAATTAAGGTTGGTCCCCCGCCGCGGCGTGCTTGTTCAATGGCATCGCCCACGGCAGTGCGCACGGCGAGCACATCGTTGCCATCCACTTGTTTTCCTGCAAATCCTCCGGCAATAGCTTTTTGGGCAATGGTCTGCGTATGAGTTTGTTTTTCAATAGGAACAGAAATGGCCCAACGATTGTTATTGACTACAAATACCACCGGTAAGTTCCATACCCCGGCTACGTTAATGGCTTCGTAAAAATCCCCTTCAGAAGTCCCGCCCTCGCCAATGCAAACGACAGCAACCCGAGGCTGCTTACGGTATTTAAATGCGAAAGCGATTCCACAGGCATGCAAGCATTGTGATGCGATGGGGACACAGATAGGCAAGTCTTCAGAATTGCACGAAAATTGGCTGCCGCGCTCGTCTCCTCCCCAATAGGCTAAAATTTCGGACATTTTTACGCCACGCTGAAATTGAGCGGCATAATCACGATAATAAGGAACTAATACATCTTCTGGTTGCATGGCGTTGCCAATAGCTGTGGAAATGGCTTCTTGCCCATTGATCGGGGCATAAGTACCCATCTTGCCGGTACGTTGCAAAGCAATGGCTTTCCTATCAAAAGTACGCGTTAAAACCATATGACGATAGAGAGCAAGCAAGGTTGATTTATCTTGCGCAAAAGAGGGCAGGGTGCCGCAAATTTCTCCTTTGGCATCGAGAATTTGCGTATAGGGTATTTCAAAGCGGGCAACAATTGTTGTCAAGGCTTATCTCCTTTAAGCTACACGTCGCCATAGAATACTCATATTTCCAGGCAAAAACCAGCGCTGCTCTAATGCAGCAATGGGCAGCTATTTTCTGTTTTAAAAGATATGTTAGCATCTGCAGGCGCTCTGACGACAAATGAATTTAGGGAAAAATATGCAACAGGAACATAAAAGTGATCTCCATTGTCATTTGAATGGAAGTTTTAGCGATGAATTCTTAGAGAAAACAGCGGTTAAAAACGGATGTTTGCAAGTATTTGCGGAGTTAATGGAAGTGAAGGAAAAATATTTTCAACTTACCAAGCAACAGCCGCAAGAGGGTTTTTCTCTCGACTCCATTAATTTAATTTGGAAACAATTTGCCCTGGTTCACAAAATTGTGCGGGATTTGGAAGACATAAAAAACGGCGTCGTCGATGTGGTTTCGCATTCAGTTAAGTATCTGGAAATTCGCACGACTCCTAAGGAAATGGGCAATGGAACCATTGAGCAGTACATTGAATCATTTGAACAAGGGTTAATTGAGGCGAACCAAGTCCATAAAAATAAAAAAGCCGTGGGTTTATTAAGTTTGGATAGAACGATACACACGGTGGAAGATGCCAGGCGCTACATTCATTATATAAAGAAAAGCCCGCATGGCGTCCTGGTCGGCCTCGATATTTCCGGTAACCCAATTGCCAAGCGTACGTTAAGCGGTAAAGACTTGGAAAAAGTGATTCAATTGGCTTTTGCCAATCAACTTCCCATTGCAATCCATATGGGGGAGTGTGATAGCGGTATTGAACGTCAGGATACAGACATTGTTTTGGCTGCCATTGAGCAATTTGCCATAAGCGAAGCGCGCTTTAAACAAGGTAATCCCTTGCATGGCAAAGTGCGCTTAGGTCACTGCATTTTTCTTTCAAAAGAACAGAAAGAGAAAATCAGGGAATTGCAAGCACCAATAGAGGTTTGCCCAACGTGCCACAGCAAATTAAATTGGCATCTTGAAAAATCAGTGCATCCGGTAACCGAGATTTATAATGACATCAGCGCTCCCATTATTCCTGGCACGGATGATGCCGGTATCTTTGGTTCTTCAGGAAAAAAAGAATTTGCAAAATGCAAATCACTTTTTTTTAACAAACATCAACTGGAAGACGATGACATCAAAAATCATCAGGCGAAGTTTCGCTTTTCCAATCCATGATAATTTAATAGATAAGCTAAATATTAAGGCTATGTATTTTATGGCATTATTGCCGCTTTACATATTAGAAATTACATGAAATCAATAACAAAAGATGAGATAAATCCTGATGCCTCGATGGGCCTTCCACTAGCGCCTTTACCTTTTTACAGGATTATAAGAAAGGAAAAGCATTCTGAGTTTCATATAACTTCTCGGGGAGAAATTTTCGCATCAGGATATAACTTATTTGGACAATTGGGAGCAGGTAGTCAAGGTAGGATAAATGGACTGCAAGAAATCAAAACAACTGCTGCAATATGCAATGTTGCCCTAGGCGCTCACCACACGATTATTTTATCCTGCAAGGGTAAATTATACGCTGCAGGAAGCAATCATTTTCATCAGCTTGGGATAGCTGGAATTGATAAAACTGGTATTTTTAAGGAAATAAAATTTTTAGCAGGCAAAAATCCAGGCGTCAAATTGATTGCAGCAGGAGTTTTCCACAATCTTGCTTTAACCATTCATAATGAATTATATGTTTGGGGCAACAATAGTCGTGGCCAATTAGGATTGGGGAATGAACAAACAATTACCACTCCTAAAAAAATATCAGCAGAAAATTTTGCTGGCGAAGAAATTGTTTCCATGGCTGCCGGACTTTCCTTTAGCGTCATACTCACCAACGCAGGTAACGTTTATACCTGTGGTGATAATAGTTCCGGGCAATTAGGACGCCCAGGAGAACCGGGTAAATTTATGCCGGTTGCGGGTTTAAAAAATATTAAAGCGATTGTGACCGGTGATTCCCATGTATTGGCTTTAACTCGTCATGGAGAACTTTTTGGCTGGGGATACAATGGTTTGCATCAGATTGATAATAGTGCAACGAAAGAATTCCTCTCACCTAAACTCATATGTAATTCGGTGGCTGCTATCTTTTGTGTGGCGGATCTATCCTTGATTTTAACTGAGAATTCACCACAAGCCTGCTTCATTAAATTGGAAAACAATCCATTTTCCATTGAATGCCGTGGAAAAATTGCAGACTTTACGAGCCAACAACTTCATGACTTAAAAGAAACTATGATTCAGCAATATGTTTATGATAAACAACAGAAATTAAACCAATTAGCAGGTGTTAAACAAAGTTCTTCATACACGGATATCAAGTTTTTCTTTGGCTATCGAAAAAAAGGCAAAATTTCCTTGGATGAAGAAAAATCTTCTACCTACAGCCAATTGATCCCTAAGGGCTTTTAATTCACAGGGTAGCGCAGGTGTTTAATACTGTCGCCCTGATTTATTTGGAGTTCTTTCCATTTATTGCAAATTTGTGCCAGTCAATGGCACTTACGCGAATCAAAGTAAGTTTATCTATTTGTTGCAGTGCTCAGGGAAATTCCAAGGGGCAGGAGGTGCATAAAACTCAGCCCTAAAAAGGTTGGAAATTTGAAAATAGCTCATTATCTTTTTCTGCCGCATTATCCAAACTCCTTTCAGGAAGAGGCAGCTTCTCGCAAGCGGTTTTAAGGGCCTTTATTTGTTCCTCTAGACGCTTTAATTTTTTGATTTGTACTGGAGCTGCTTTTATCTGCTTTTCAGCAGTGCCCATTGCCTGCGAAAGATGGTCGAATTGTTTTTTTTGGGTTACCAATTTTTCCTGCAGTGATTTTATCGAGTGTTCAAAGGAAATTTTGGTTGACTCATAGACTTCCTCAGCAACACATTTTGCCTGTGCGGCAGTAATAAATTTTTGCGGAATAAAGAAAAGTACAAGCGACTTTAGAAAATCTGGATTTTTATCGGCTATAAATTTTTCAAAAGAAGTGGGTACAGCAGGAGACACCAGGTTCTTTAGTTCGCTCTTTACTAATGATATTTCTTTCTCAATTGCCGTGAACGATTGTTGTTTTTTATTTTTTTTAAGTTCTAGCTGACGTTTATTGTTTTCATTTTCAGGAATAGCGTTGTTAATTTTCTCTATTTCTTCGGGGATAATTGCCAGTGCTTCCCCTGCGGCTGCCATAAGCTGACTGATGTCGTCATCATTTTCCGCTTTATGATGCGAAACTTTTTCTGCCTGACTCATTAACGGATTTAGCGTTTCTGGAAAATGACTTTTCCCCTCCAGCTCTAATATGGCATTTACTGCGCTTTTGATTTCATTTCTGATTAATTTTATTTCTTGTTGTTTTTGAGCATATCTTAATTGTATGTCATGCAATGAAAACATTATCATCTCACAAAATAATCCTATTATTTAATTTTAGATCATTTTGTTTCTTTATTTTGCTCTCAAATAAATACGATGTAGTTGCACAGCGGTTACTGCATGATTGCCATAGCGTTTGCCTATTTAAACAGGACGAATGCATGCATTAAAGACATTGGGCTTTAGATGGCCTAGCGATGTTGTTTCAACAGTTTCTTGAGTTCCGGCCAGGAGCGGGTGTTGAGTACATTTTCCTTTTCTAACCAGCCTCGCCGTGCTTGATCAATTCCAAGCTGCATAAAATTAAGTTCCCGCGTACTGTGCGCATCACTGGAAATAGCTAGTTTCACTCCTTTTTCTTTTGCTTTTTTACAATATTCATCATGAATATCCAAACGAAAAGGCTGTGCATTTAACTCGATAAAACAATGGTTATCAAGGGCTGCCTGTAATATGCGATCCATATCTATGGCATAAGGCGGGCGTGAGCGGATTAGCCTTCCCGTTGCATGCCCCAAAATATTAAAATAAGGATTTTCCATAGCTCGTAAAATGCGCTCAGTTTGTTTTTTTTCATCAATTCTGAATTTGGAATGAATGGAACAGACAATGATATCCAATTCTTTTAAAATATCATTGGATAAGTCCAGGGTGCCATCTTCCAGAATATCCACCTCAATGGATTTTAAAACCAAAAAACCATTTAATTTTGCGTTTAATTTATCAATTTGCTTTATTTGTTCTAGCAAACGTTTTTCATCCATGCCATTGGTAATGGCTAATCGTTTGGAGTGATCAGTGATAGCCAGGTATTCATATCCCTGCGCTAAAGCGGCATTTACCATGGTTTCCAAGGTATTCCGACCGTCTGTTTCAGTGGTATGGGAATGTAAATCGCCTTTAATATCCTGTAATTCAATTAATTCAGGCAAGCGGTTTTGTTGCGCCGCTTTAATCTCGCCCCTGTCTTCACGTAACTCTGGTTCAATGAATGCCAACCCGAGCCTGGCATACAGTTCATGTTCGGATGATAGGGGGATAAATTCCTCATTCCGATATAATCCCGCCTCCTTAATTTCCTCATTTTTTTCACAGGCAATTTTTTGTAATTGCTTTAGATGTTTTTCAGTGCCGGTATGCCAGAGAAGGGAAGCAGCAAAGCATGAGTGATGGATAAAATAAATATCAACCGGGACGCCATTCCACAAGCTTGCCCGCACATGGTTTTCGTCCATGGAAAATACAGAATTAAGCATGGGTAATTCATGACAGAGTGTGCTTGCCAGAGCTTCGTTTTCTGTTTGTACCAAAACAATTAAATGCTCAATTAATTCACGTTTTCGGCGAAATTCTCCGCTGCATTCTACGCGTTGTATGCCATCCGCCTGTTGCAGTTTGTTAATGAGTTCTTTAACAATTGGCAGTGCATGATATAAGCGAATGAACTTACCCTTAGGTTTGCATGCCAAAATGGCTTCTTTAATTTGTTCTGTGAAAGCCGGTGTAAATTCAGTAATGACATGAGACTTGAGAGCTTCCAATAATGTTTTTCTAGTATGAATGCCATATTTTTCGGTGAGCAGCTTTATTTTGTTCGTGCCTAGTCCCTGGATGTTTGCTAATTCATTGATTTTCCTTTGGGGAGTTTGCATCCAAGCAGGAAGTTTATTGGTTTTTACAATTTCTTCGATGGCTGCAGCAATACTTTTGCCAATAGAAGGAAGGGTGGTTAAATCAAAATTTTCCTCAAGTAACAAATAAATATTCCTATCTAGATTCTCAATTACACGCGCCGCACGGGAAAAGGCACGAGCGCGGTAGGGATTGTCACCATAAGCTCGCAATTTTTCTGCTTGCTCATAAAGCAAAGCGGCGATGGCATGGTTATTTTTTTCCATAAGCGAGTCAATAAAATTAACTTCTTTTTTAGCATAGACCAATTTTTTCTTGCTGTTTTTGTGAAGAATGCGGACAAAATTGCAGCAGCCGGTTGCTGTTAACTTAAAAATTTTATGCTCATATTTAAGCCACTGAATTATTTTGTATTTTTTTAAAAAAAAGAAAAATTGAATAAAAAAGCAGCTAAATACTTGCAAGGTATAAAATTTAAATGATCAAAAAGATCATATAAAGATCACAAAAGACTTTAAATAGTCAATCGATCAATTATAATGCAGGTTAAAAAATTATAATTGTGAGTCTTTATTATGCATATGCCGCCTGCAAAAAAACAACGCAGAGAGGCGCCTCAAATCCAAGTATCTCCACAAGAGATATGGGCTTCGCCACAAGTACCAGATTTTATTTTTGATTCCGAATCCGTTCCTGCATCAAACGCAACTCCTGGTTCTGAGCATGAGCCTCGTGGCCATAAAAGAGGGCGCGCTGAAAGAGATTTGTTTGTTGACACGGATTTAGAGATGGAACATGCAACTTATCCTGCAGCATGTTCTACACCACCTCAGTTAGTTGCCAATACTACACCTCACCCTCCACAACGGATGGATGAGACTTTGGCAATAGAAGCTGAAAAAAAGAGGGCTAAACACTCCGCCAGACTTATCTTTCGAAGAAGGAAAGGGAATTTTTTCACTGAACAAGAAATTGAAGCTTTTACAAAGCAACTTACCAGTCCTTTATTTGCAAAAGAGTGGGAAGCTTCCTATCGCAAGCTAATTTCTAATCACACTGGAAGCTTTGCAGACGTGCCCCAAAAAGTTAATAAAAATAGTGCCCTTCGTCAAAAGGGTTATCGTTCAGGAAGAGATGGAAAAAACAGGGGGGTAAAGGAGAAGACTGCAGCACAGTTAGAAACATTAAAAAAGACAAAAGGTGAGGACTGGGTTTTAGGATATATTGACGGTTGGAACAGCATAAAATTGGCAAAGAAAGATGCTGACTACAGGCGAGGGAAGAAAGCTGGTAGAGGTGCTGGCTTGGTCCACACTAAATTTGATAGAGAAAAGTTGCTGGAAAAGCATAAGGAGTACTGGTTAAAAGGCTATCTTGAAGGTTATAAAGAAACGAGTAGCAAGACGACTTCTAAAGAGGCCCACTACAACCGGGGCAAAAGATCAGGGGCTTTGGCAGCCAATTATGAATGGGCGTTTTCGGAAAAAAATTTGGTTGATAAATATGGCCGGGATTTTTTTGATGGTTTTCGTGCCAGCTATGCGGCAAAGTTGCCCTTATCTAGTGAAAGCAGGGAATATAACCGAGGCTTTAAATCAGGTTATATTGCAAGCCGTCTGGGGTGTGGAATTTCTGAAAAGCGATTGGCCAAACGAGATGCTAAGTATGGCGAAGGATACAAAGAGGGATATAAATTGGGTGAGCAAAATTTTGCCGGACAGCAATCTGTTAATTTGGCAAAATATAATGGCGTACGCGCCGCATTAGCAGGATTTAAACGCCCGAATGAAGCTCATTTTAAAGCCCAAAAGAAAGATGCCGATTATCAAAAGCATTATTTAGAAAGTTATGATGAGGCAATAAAACGTTTTGGGGTTGTCGATCATAAAACTCTTACTTATTACCGGGTGGAAGATTGTGTAGTCGTTTCATTTTATAGTTCTCAATTAGAGCAAGACAGTGAGGAAAAAAAACTTGCCTGCAAAAAGGCAGAGTTTCTCCATAAAAATTTAAAAAAACTTTATGAAAAAACCATTCTCAAGGAAGAAGCTGATGAGTTGCAAATGCGGGTGCGAGGGGCTTTGCTTGTCATCGACAATTATCAAGTGCTTGAAGAGGAATTAGGATTTATCTCTTTGGAACAGTTAGCAGATTTACCCGCAGAAGATATGGCATATTACAGACAAATAATAAAAGAGCCCATTGCTGCCTTGATGGAGGATAATGTCGAAGCCGCGAATAATGACAGCGCTATCTTTTTGGAAATAGAGGAGAGTAGCGTTGCTTCCTTAAACTTGGAAGATGGAATAATTGATATTTTTGAAACGGATGAATTTTTTGAGAATGACGATCAGCCAGAAGCCCTCGAAACTACAAATTTTGCGCCTGAAGAGTCGGACGAAGAAAACATTTCGAATGAAGATGATTTATTTGCTGCTGCAAATGTCTCCAGCATGGGGTTTTTTTCTCAAAAACAACAGCCAAAAGATGTGGGGTTTAGTAGCAATTTAGGTCACGTCTCTAATCAGTACTAAATTAAAAAGCAGACATTTCGGCAGGAGCTAATTTGTAGTTGATGGAAGAGGCGCTCACATTCGTGAGTGCCTCTCTAAACGTTAGATTCATTCAGCCACGTCTCGTTTTTTCTGCCCGGTATAAAGCTGACGAGGTCTGCCAATTTTAGATTTATTTGCAGCCATTTCCATCCAATGAGACATCCAGCCCACGGTACGGGCTAATGCAAAAATTACCGTGAACATATTGGTGGGGATGCCGATGGCACTTAAGGTAATGCCTGAATAAAAATCCACATTGGGGTAGAGTTTTTTCTCGATAAAATAATCGTCTTCAAGAGCGATGCGTTCCAATTCCATAGCCAGTTTGAATAATGGTTCATTATGCGCGTCTACTGCTTCCAACACTTTATGGCAGGTTTCACGCATTACCTTAGCGCGCGGATCATAACTCTTGTACACGCGATGTCCAAAGCCCATCAAGCGGAATGGATCATCTTTGTCTTTGGCGCGCTTAATGTATTCATTAATGCGTTTTACATCACCAATTTCCTTTAGCATGTTAAGGCAAGCTTCATTGGCTCCGCCATGCGCAGGCCCCCACAATGCCCCAATGCCAGCAGAGATACAGGCAAATGGGTTGGCACCGGTAGAGCCGGCCAAGCGCACGGTAGACGTGGACGCATTTTGTTCATGGTCAGCATGTAAAGTGAAAATGGTGTCCATCGCTTTAACCAGGACAGGATTAGGGATAATTTCCTCGCTGGGGACACCGAACATCATATGTAAAAAATTCTCTGCATAAGACATCTTGTTCTGCGGGTACATATAAGGCTGGCCAATTGAGTATTTGTAACTCATGGCGGCCATCGTAGGAACTTTTGCGATTAAACGTACAGCGGCGATATAGCGATCGTTTTGATTATTCAAATCCATTGATTCATGGTAAAAAGCAGACAAAGCGCCAACCATACCTACCATGATTGCCATGGGGTGGGCATCGCGGCGGAAGCCGTTTAAAAATTGGTACATTTGCTGATGCACCATGGTGTGATTATTCACCAGATTATTAAATTTTGTTTTTTCTTCAGCGCCAGGAAGCTCACCATTTAACAATAAATAACAAACATCCAGAAAATCTTTTTTCTCGGCTAATTGTTCAATCGGATAACCACGGTATAAAAGAACACCCTTGTCACCATCAATGTAGGTAATTTTTGATTCACAAGATGCCGTGGACATAAAGCCCTGGTCATAAGTAAAAACACCGTGGGAGCCAAGCGTGTTAATGTCAATCACATCGTTGCCTAATGTAGGGCTATAAATGGGCAACTCGATTGGTTCTTGCCCTGGTAACGTTAATTGGGCAGTTTTTTTTGTCATATGGACTCCTGTTGGTTAAGAGCTTGTTAACAAGTGTAGCCACTGTACGCAAAAAGTAGTTAACAAGTGCTATAGGCTCAATGTGTTCTACGGCAAGTTCGGAGCGTTCAGCATGAGCATGCATGCTTTGAAATCACCTTGGCAAGAATACATTTTTATAATAGCGTATACGGTCTCTTGCGTTTGTGCGCAGAACTATATAAAAATGACAAGCCTCAGTCAAATTTAAGGTTTCAAAAAAACTACAACCTTTACATTTCTTGCCGGATAGATAGGGATTTTATGATTAAAGCTGCTGAATTACCGTTAAACAAGCGCGGCGCTGTTTACCATTTGGATTTGTTGCCGGAAGAAATTGGCGACTTGATCATTACTGTAGGCGACCCTGCTCGGGTAGAAGAAATCAGCCGCCATTTTGACCGCGTGGAGGTGAAGCGCGCTCATCGAGAATTTGTCACGCATACGGGCACCATCGGCCCGCAGCGGTTGAGTGTTATTTCTACAGGAATCGGCATTCCTAACATCGACATTGTCATGAATGAGCTCGATGCGCTTGTCAATGTGGATTTAACAAATCGCATGCCATGCGCGGAAGCAAAATCATTAACCATCATCCGCTTGGGTACTACTGGGGGCTTGCAAGAAACCTGCAAGCCTGGTGATGTAATTTTAAGCCGGTTTGCCATCGGCTTTGATACGTTGCTTAATTATTATCAGGGCGAATTGAGCGAACATTCCAAAATTGAAAAAGCGTTGAAGCTTCATATGGAGGGAGAAAGCGGGCCTTTTTATTTGGTTGAAGCAGACACGTCTTTGCTACACCATTTTAAGAATATGGGAAGTGTAGGCATTACAGCGACCTGCGGCGGATTTTATGGGCCACAAGGGCGAAGGCTGCGTATTCCCTTATTTTACCCGGCTTTTTTAGATAAGCTCGCAGCATTTGCTTATTCTAATTATCAAGTACTTAATTTTGAGATGGAAACGGCTGGAATTTTAGGTTTGGGACGTTTGCTGGGACATCATTGTTTATCCATCAGTGTAATTATTGCCAATCGTGTGACCGGTGTATTTGCGAGTGACATTAAAGCAACCGTAGAAGAATTTATTGAAAAGGCTTTGAGCCATTTCGAAGGTCTATCTCGCAATGAAGTTTTAGGCGTCCGGCAAGAGGTACTATAAATTTAACCATTGGTAGAGGAGCCTTTGAGGGAGTTGTTTGCCAACTGCGGCTGAGCTAATTCAGCCACTTTAGGCGCAAGGTCTTGTTTAAAGTCATTGAGCTTAAGCTTGGGCGTACTGAAGAAGGTACCAGTAAATCCACGTTGGCTGCCTACCTCGATTACAATGGCAGGAAGAACAAGGATGGCCGCTAAAATTCCAAGAATGCCTCTTAGGATTGGATTCAGTGCAAACCAACCGCTATGCTTTTCTTTAAATGATCGGGCGGTTAGTTTACATTGGTTCACGAATTCAACAACCGATATAGTGCGTTTTTTAAAAAAATCATCAGCTGCCGTAGATAGCTGCTTCGTAAAATTCTCTACGATTTGCGCACCATGTTGGTTCCCATCCTGAATTAAAAGATTTTTATACTCATTTAACTGCAAAAACAACTCATTGAATTCTTTTTCAATGTCTCTGGGCCTTCGATTTTGCTGTTGAACCAGGGATGGTTTTTTCACAACCAGAAGTTTTCCTTGAAAGCCACTGCCAGCTTCTGGATGCAGGGATTTTTTAATTTGGCCCGAAGCATTTTGGGGATTTGTGTAAATTTTTTCATATTTTATCTGCTTTAGCTGCGGGTTTTTTTTAACCGAAACATAGTATTCAGGCTCTCTTTCCGGTAGCAATTGCATGGTGGAGGCATAAAATTCTTCTATCTTGCAAGTGTGCTGTTTTCCCCAGTGAATAAAGTAAAGTTCTTGCTTATCAAGATTAATTCCATTAATCACCGCTGCATGTTCATATTCTCCGCCAAATTGACCCGGTTTACTGGTGTACCGATTCACGTCAAAAAACGCAATGACAAGATTGCCGCTGCTTAAGTTTGCAGCGATGCGTTCCTTGAATAAATTAATATTATTTTTAAAATTAATTACTTCGGCATCATATCCCAAATAATGGCCACAAATTTTCTGCAGTTGCTTGATTTCCAGTAATTCGCCTTGTACTGAGCCCACAGTTTTTGCAAGCTTTCGTACAGAATGGTTGTATTTTTTTATCCCAAATACAGGCACAGGCGTATAGCCGAATAAATCGCCATAATATTTGTCCACTGTGGCAATGGCTGTGGGCTTGCACGTGTGGCCATGCTGTTCGATAGGATTTACTGGAATAAATAGCTTTGTCATGACAATAAAAAGGACATCTTGATCATTTGTTTATTATATTACAGAAATATTAAGAAATAATTAAGAAGACTGTTAACTAGGAGAAAGAAGACTTTGGGAGTAGCCGGTGAGGGTCATCTTTAGGCAATTCACTGTCCTCTCGTATACTATCGTGATATTCTATTCCGCTATATCAATTAAATTGATTGTATGAGGATAAGTCTTAATTATGGTTTCCGCCAAAGAAGTCACACCGGTCAATATTGAAGATGAATTAAAGCAATCTTATCTTGATTATGCAATGAGTGTTATTGTTGGGCGTGCTCTGCCTGATGTGCGTGATGGGTTAAAGCCGGTACATCGGCGTGTGCTCTTTGCCATGAGCGAATTGGGGAATGATTGGAATAAGCCTTACAAAAAATCCGCAAGGGTAGTAGGGGATGTGATCGGTAAATACCACCCGCATGGCGACACAGCAGTCTACGACACCATCGTGCGTATGGCGCAGCCTTTTTCCATGCGCTACATGTTAGTGGATGGTCAGGGTAACTTCGGCTCGGTGGATGGTGATGCACCAGCAGCCATGCGATATACCGAAGTCAGGATGTCTAAGCTGGCTCATGCTCTTTTGGCTGATCTTGATAAAGAAACCGTTGATTTTAGTCCCAACTATGACGAAACTGAATTTGCGCCGGTAGTATTGCCGGCCCGTATCCCTAATTTATTGGTAAATGGTTCATCCGGGATTGCGGTAGGAATGGCGACCAATATCCCCCCCCATAACCTCACTGAAATTTTGGATGCGTGTGTGGCCTTGGTGGATAGACCTGAAACCGACATCGATGAATTAATGACAATCGTCCCAGGGCCGGATTTCCCAACGGCTGCCATCATCAATGGCCGGGCAGGCATTGTGCAAGCTTATCGTACAGGGCGGGGCCGCATCTTAATCCGCGCTCGTACCGAAATTGAAACGGATGCGCAGACGGGACGGCAAGCCATCATCATCACGGAATTGCCTTATCAAGTGAATAAGGCACGGCTGGTTGAGCGTATTGCCGAACTGGTACGGGAAAAACGATTGGAAGGCATTTCAGGTCTGCGTGATGAGTCTGATAAGCAAGGCATGCGGGTAGTGATTGAGCTCAAGCGCGGCGAAATTGCAGAAGTCATGATCAACAATTTATATGCGCATACTCAAATGCAGAATGTGTATGGCATTAACATGGTGGCACTGGTTGATGGACAACCTAAGACGCTTAATCTTAAACAAATCCTTGAGTATTTTATCAAACATCGCCGTGAAGTAGTCACGCGCCGTTCATTATTTGAATTAAAGAAAGCACGCAACCGGGCGCATTTATTGGAAGGATTGGGGATTGCTTTAGCGAATATTGACGAGATGATTGATTTAATTAAAAAATCACCCACCCCGCAAGATGCCAAAGAAGCCTTGTTGGGCAGAGCATGGCAGCCTGGCATGGTAACCGCGATGCTTGAAAAAACAGGAACCTTTGGTTCGCGTCCTGACGATTTACCGGCGCATTTTGGCCTTACGCAAGAGGGATATTACCTATCACCACAACAAGCACAAGCTATTTTGGAACTTAGGTTACATCGCCTGACTGCTCTTGAACAAGACAAAATTCTAAAGGAATTTGAAGAATTATTAGAAGTCATTAGAGAATTGCTGGAAATCCTTTCTTCGCCGGAACGCTTGATGCAGGTCATTCGCGATGAATTACTCGAAATGAAAGCTCAATTTGGTGATGCAAGGCGTACGGAAATTATTGCTTCTCAGGAAGATATCACCATAGAAGATTTGATTACGGAAGAAGATGTAGTCGTGACTCTTTCTCACCAGGGATACGTCAAATATCAGCCTCTTTCCGCATATCAAGCGCAACGGCGCGGCGGCAAAGGCAAATCAGCTACCAACGTGAAAGAAGAAGATTTTGTTGAACGTTTAGTCATTGCCAATACGCATGACACCTTATTATGTTTTTCCAATCATGGGAAATTGTATTGGTTAAAAGCTTATGAACTACCTTTAGCCAGCCGTATTTCGCGTGGCAAACCTATTATTAACATTTTGCCTTTGGCTGAAAATGAAGCCATTAACGCCATTCTGCCAGTACGTGAATATAAAGAAGAATATTATGTCTTCATGGCGACTAAAAATGGAACGGTGAAAAAAGTGCCGTTAAACGCATTTAGCCGTCCGCGTACCAATGGAATCATTGCAGTTGATTTGGATGAAGACGACCGTTTG
The DNA here is from genome assembly GCF_024160945.1 of Legionella sp. 27cVA30. NCBI lineage: Bacteria > Pseudomonadati > Pseudomonadota > Gammaproteobacteria > Legionellales > Legionellaceae > Legionella > Legionella sp. 27cVA30. The sequence goes on along the minus strand of NZ_JAMYXK010000001.1, from coordinate 877,727 downwards.
ATAGGCGTTGATATTACCGATGGTCATAAAGAAATCATGTTGTTTAGCGATGCAGGTAAGGTCATCCGTTTTGATGAAAATCTGGTACGGCCAATGGGGAGAACAGCACGTGGCGTTCGCGGTATCCGCATGGGAGAGGAGCAATCTTTAATTTCCCTGGTCGTAGTAAATCCTGAGGGTGGCACCATTCTAACGGCAACGGAATTTGGTTACGGTAAACGTACCGAAATAGTGGAATATCGGATAACCGGCCGCGGTGGACAAGGAGTTATTTCCATTCAAGTGAATGAGCGAAATGGCAAGGTCGTGCGTGCCCTACAAGTTGCTGAAAATGATGAAGCCATGTTAATCACCGATAAAGGTACTTTGGTACGATTTAAAGTGAATGAGCTTTCTATTATCGGTCGTAATACTCAGGGCGTTCGCTTAATTAATCTCTCCGCAGGTGAGCGCGTCGTAGGCATGCAGCGCATAGAAGAAATAGAAGAAATTGACGAGGCTCTAGATGAAGGACATGAAAACGAGAGCCTATAATTTTGGGGCAGGTCCTGCCACACTCCCGGAATCCATTCTTGCCGAGGCTCAGGCTGAGCTTTTAAATTGGCAAGATTTGGGTTTGTCCATTCTGGAGATTGGACACCGGACACCTGAATTTATCTCACTGCTGGAGCAGGCGGAAGCGGACTTGCGCTTGTTGCTGGCAATACCGAAACATTATCATGTTTTATTTTTAAGCGGGGCTGCCCGTACCCAATTTGCCATGATTCCTATGAATTTTTTGGCAAAAGGGGAGCGCGCGGGTTACCTGGTTTCCGGTATTTGGTCTGAATTGGCATTTAAAGAAGCGCAAAAACTGGCGGATGTTTACTGCCTTGCGAGCTCCAAAGACCAGGAATATAAAACGGTGCCGAATGCAGTGGATTACCCGGTAGATGCCAATACCCGCTATATATATTACACACCCAATGAAACCATCAATGGTGTGCGTTATCCGCAAGTGCCGCAAGTGTCGGTGCCGCTAATTGCGGATATGACTTCCTGCTTATTAAGCGAACCGATTAATGTAACTGATTTTGGCTTAATTTTTGCAGGGGCGCAGAAAAATATCTCCATTGCAGGATTAACGGTAGTGATAGTGCGCCATGATTTATTGAATTTAATAAGTCATGCGTCCATTCCCACCATGTTGGATTATCGCACACATGCACAGTATAAATCCTTATATGCTACCCCGCCTGTGTTTAATTGTTATATTGCAGCAAAAATGTTTGCGTGGGTTAAAAAGCAAGGTGGGGTTAGTACGCTTTATCAACAAAATTGCCAAAAAGCTGCAAAACTATACACTTACATCGATCACTCTGAATTTTATAATTGTCCAGTGGCCAAGGAAGCCCGTTCGCTGATGAATGTTTGCTTTTCATTGCCCACACAGGAATTGGAAGAAAAATTCATTATGCGTGCGGCCGAGCAAGGTTTGCTTGCACTGCGGGGACATCGGGCGGTCGGCGGCTTACGCGCTAGTTTGTATAATGCAATGCCGATGGATGGGGTGGAGGCGCTGATTGGTTTTATGCAAGATTTCGCAGAGGAATATCATTCATGAATGGGTATCATTTTATTAGTCATCCGGTCTCATCCCTGAAAGGTGATATCACGATTCCGGGGGATAAATCCATTTCCCATCGCGCCATCATGTTGGGCGCTATTGCCAAAGGCATTACTACCATAAGTGGTTTTCTGGAAAGTGGAGATTGCCTGGCAACGCTCCGCGCGTTTCAAGCGATGGGCGTGAGGATAGAAGGCCCAGTATCCCAACGCGTGGTGATCCATGGTGTAGGAAAGTATGGCTTGCGCAAACCGGCAGCCGTGATCGATTGCGGAAATTCAGGGACGACGATGCGGCTTTTAGCAGGAATACTCGCCGCACAGCCATTTGACAGCGAATTAACCGGCGATGAAAGTTTACTAAAACGCCCGATGGAGCGAATTGCCCGCCCATTGATTAAAATGGGGGCTGTCATCAATACTACGAGTGGTCGCCCGCCCATCTCAATTCAGGGGGGACAAACCCTGCAAGGTATCAACTATGAAATGCCTGAGGCAAGTGCGCAAGTTAAATCATGCCTACTATTAGCAGGAATGTATGCACAGGGCGAAACGCAAGTGATAGAACCTGGGTTAACCCGTGATCATACGGAGCGTATGCTGACGGCTTTTTCTTATCCTATTCAAAAACAAGATAATGCAATCATCATTAATTCAGCCAGTGAGTGCCAGGGCACTGACGTCATGGTGCCTGGAGATATTTCATCGGCTGCTTTTTTCATTGTTGCTGCCACGCTTATTCCTGGGGCTGAATTATTCATCCGCAATGTGGGCATTAACCCGACCAGGACAGGTATTATGCAAATCTTACAATTAATGGGCGCTGACATCAGCCTCAGTAATAAACGTTTATGCGGTGAAGAATTGGTCGCAGATCTTTATGTAAGGCACGCGCCTTTGGAAGGAATTGATATTCCTGCCGCCATGGTTCCCATAGCAATTGATGAATTCCCAGTTATTTTCATAGCCGCGGCTTGTGCAAAAGGGCAGACTTTGTTGCACGGTGCCCGTGAGTTGCGGTGCAAGGAAAGCGATCGCATTGCTGCAATGGCCAATGGTTTGCAACAGCTAGGAATTGAAGCGCAACCTCTGGAGGATGGCATATTTATTAAAGGTGGTCATTTACAAGGTGGCGAAGTCGACAGCTGCCATGATCATCGTATTGCCATGGCATTTGCCATTGCTGGCGCAATAGCCAATGCCCCGGTTAAGATTTTAAATTGTGCAAATGTAGCTACTTCTTTCCCAACTTTCGTATCGATTGCCAATAAAACAAACATGCAAATAGAAGAAACGACTATATAGGGGATTTATATGTCAGTGAGCCATGTGCCTGTTATTACACTGGATGGCCCAAGCGGCACCGGAAAGGGCACAATCAGTTTGATGCTGGCCAAACATTTGGGTTGGCACTTTTTAGACAGCGGTGCACTTTACCGGGTACTCGCCTACGCTGCCATGAAAAAAAATATTGATTTAACGGATATTGCTGTTTTAGTCAAGTTGGCGCATGAGCTTGATTTTTGCTTTAAGGTGCATGAAAAAAACGATTGCCGTGTCGTTTTGGATGGTGCAGATGTGAGTCGAGACATCAGAACCGAACAATGTGGTCAAAGCGCTTCTCAAATTGCAGCAGCCCCTGAAATACGAGAGGCTTTGCTAGCCCGGCAGCGTTCTTTCGCACAACCTCCAGGTTTGGTTACTGATGGCCGGGACATGGGTACCGTGGTTTTTCCGCATGCTGATTTAAAATTTTATTTATACGCGACAGCGGAAGAAAGGGCACGCAGGCGATATTTACAGTTGAAAGAAAAGCAAAATGATGTTAGCCTCGCGCAGGTTGTAGATGAATTGGCTAAACGTGATGCAAGGGATACCGCACGCACGCATTCGCCATTAAAGCCAGCACCTGATGCTGTGCAGATAGATACAACCAGGTTAACAATTGTACAAGTATTTGATTGTGTATTACAATTGGTTAATGAGCGATTAACAGTCGCTAAAAAGTTGTAATTTGGAACACTTATTCTAAACTTTCTATTCTTGCATAAAAGCAGGAAGGTTCAGGAGCAGTATTCTTTTGTTTTTGGGGGAAGTTGAGAGGATCTTCACTTCTATTTTTATACTAAAGAGTTTATTAACATGTCCGAAAGTTTTAAAGAGTTATTCGAGAAAAGTATTGCTGGCGCCCAATTTTATCCCGGTGCAATTATTTCTGCCAAAGTAATTAATATTGACGACGATTACGTCACATTAAATGCGGGATTAAAATCAGAAGGCATTGTTGCCATTGAAGAATTTCAAGATAAAAATGGCGATTTAGAAGTTAATGTCGGCGATACGGTCGAAGTAGCTTTAGACTCCGTAGAAGATGGCCACGGCGAAACTATCCTGTCCAGGGAAAAAGCCAAACGCCAGGAAGCTTGGCGTAAGCTATCTAAATCGTATGAGAACAATGAAACAGTAACTGGATTGATCTCAGGCAAAGTCAAAGGCGGTTTCACTGTTGAAATCGGTTCAATCCGTGCATTTTTGCCGGGTTCTTTGGTTGATGTAAGACCTGTACGCGATCCTTCCTACCTGGAAGGCAAAGAGCTTGAGTTTAAAGTGATTAAAATGGATCTCAAGCGCAATAACATCGTTGTTTCTCGCCGTGCTGTGGTGGAAGAAGAAAGCAGTGCCGATCGACAAGCCTTATTGGATTCATTGCATGAAGGACAAGTGCTGCAGGGAATCGTTAAAAATCTTACCGATTATGGTGCATTTATTGATTTGGGCGGCATAGACGGCTTGCTGCACATCACTGACATTTCCTGGAAACGCGTCAAGCATCCAAGCGAAGTACTGACTGTAGGCCAAGACGTTAAAGTTAAAGTTTTAAGTTTTGACAGCGAACGCAACCGCGTATCCCTAGGCATGAAGCAATTGGGCAATGATCCTTGGGTTGACTTGGTCGAGCGTTACCCGATAGGCAGACGCATGCAAGGTAAAGTCACTAACATCACTGACTATGGCTGCTTCGTTGAAATCGAAGAAGGTGTGGAAGGTTTGGTGCATATGTCTGAAATGGATTGGACCAACAAAAATATTCATCCAAGCAAAGTCGTTTCTTTGGGTGATCTAGTAGAAGTCATGGTTCTTGAAATTGATGAAGATCGCCGTCGCATTTCATTAGGTATGAAGCAATGCGTGGGTAACCCATGGCAAAAATTTGCTCAAACCCATAACAAAGGCGAAAAAGTCCGCGGTAAGATCCGTTCTATTACTGATTTTGGCATATTCATCGGTCTGGAAGGTGAAATCGACGGTTTGGTTCACTTGTCTGATATTTCTTGGGACATCCCAGGAGAAGAAGCGGTGAAGCAATATAAGAAAGGTCAAGAACTGGAAGCTGTAATTCTGGCCATTGATGCAGAACGTGAGCGGATTTCCTTAGGCTTAAAGCAACTGGAAAGCGACAATTTCACCAGCTATGTTGAAGAACACAGCAAAGGCACTATTGTCAAAGGCAAAGTGACTTCGGTCGATGCCAAAGCAGTTGTAGTCGAATTGGCTGAAGACGTGTTTGGCACCATTCGCGCCAATGAGCTTTCAGATGATAAGGTAGATGATGCTTCTACTCTTGTAAAAGAAGGTGATGAGCTTGAAGCGAAAATTACCAATATTGATCGGAAAAATCGCTCAATTACGCTTTCTGTGAAAGCAAAAGATGCTCAGGATCAGGCAGAAGCCATCAAAAAATATTCACGCACTGGGGAAGCTACTACCACGTTGGGTGATTTATTAAAAGAAAAAATGGCTTCGAAAGAAGGTGAGTAACTGCTTCAATTTAAAAAAAGCGTAGATATCTACGCTTTTTTTTTATAATTTTTTTATTGCAGCGCCTATCTCTAAGCTTTGTTGAAGTTTAAAATATCGCAATTGGTTTCTTTGTTTGTTGTCAGTACTTGTGGAAACTAAACTGCAACTAAAATAAGGATGATTTGATGCGGATAGTGATCATAATTTTTTATTTATTACTGATTTTAGCCGGCGTGAGCTTTGCGGTTCTGAATGCTGCTTCAGTCCAGGTCAATTTTTATTTTAATACCTTAACCATGCCCATTTCAGTGCTCATTATCTTGGTGCTTGGGGTAGGTGTGATTTTTGGATATGGTTTGTTTCTATATAAATATTGGCGGCTCAAGATTGAGAACCATAAAATTAAAAGTCAATTAAAGCTCACGGAAAGGGAAATTAAAAATTTACGCGCCATACCTTTGCAAGATCAACACTAGTTTCGTAAATGTTGTCCTAATAGATTACGAATTGAAGATACAGGGTTTTAGACTTAAATCTCGCATGTTCTTTTGTAATGGATGTGCTGTTAAAGTTTCATGGGGGATCTTTGATGATTAATTTATGGCCACTATTATTACCTGCCGCTGCATGGTCAGGTTGGTGGGTTGCTAAACGCAATTACACTACCAGAGGAAGACGAACTGATAATCATTTATCTCATGAATACGTTGTGGGATTGAATTATTTATTAAATGAACAACCTGATAAAGCGGTGGATGTATTCATAAAATTGTTAGAAGTTGATAGCGATACAGTGGAAACTCATCTTGCATTGGGCAGTTTATTCCGCAGGCGCGGTGAAGTAGATCGTGCCATCCGCATTCACCAAAATTTAATCGCAAGACCCCAGTTAAGCATGTTACAGCGTAAAGAAGCGCTCATGGCTCTTGGCCAAGATTATATGAGTGCGGGTGTGTTTGATCGAGCCGAGCGTATTTTTACTGAAGTCGTTGATCTGGGTGGAAATCGTGAAGTTAGCAGCTTGCACGGTTTACTGGCAATTTATCAGCAAGAAAAAGCTTGGGAAAAAGCTTTGGAAATCACCCGCAAGATTGAGGATTCAACGGGTACCAGCATGCATGCGCAGGCGGCGCATTATTATTGTGAAATGGCCAATCAAGCCATCAAGGAAAAAACGTACGATAAAGCTTATTATGCAATTAAACAAGCGCTTGCCATCGATAAACAATCTGTGCGTGCCAGCCTCATGCAAGCTGATTTGGAAATCAAAAATAACCGTTATAGACAAGCCATTCGTGCATTAAAACGGGTTCCGGAACAAGATCCTGAATTTCTTACGGAAATTATTGAGCCCTTGGTGCATGCTCATAAAGAATTGGATGTTATGGAAGAATGCATTGATTACTTCGAGCAAACTTTATCTGAACATCCCCGTGCTTCCGTAATTTTTGTAATTGGCGAATATTTACGGCAGGAGAAAAATATAGATTTTGCCATTGATTTTGTCTCTTCACAATTAAGCCGACATCCCTCCATTCGTGGATTAAACCGCCTGATTTGCTGGCATTTGGAATCTGCAAATGGCAAAGTACGCGAAAAATTGCAAATGCTATACGATATCACCAGTAAATTTTTAGATAATAAACCGGTTTATCGTTGCGGCCAGTGTGGTTTCTCAGGCAAGCTGTTGCACTGGCATTGTCCCAGTTGCAAGCAATGGGGTAGAATGAAACCTATTCATGGTTTGGAAGGTGATTAGTACTTCCACGTCCGAAAAGTAATCAATTGTGGTAGAAAATGTCGGTAAAACTCATCATTGCTCTTGATTTTGATAATCTGCACGAGGCCTTTAAACTTGTTGACCAATTAAACCCCAATGAATGTGCTCTTAAAGTAGGCAATGAAATGTTTACTTTATTTGGACCTGAGTTGATTAAGGCTTTGGTTGCCAAGAAATTTAAAGTCTTTCTTGATTTAAAATTTCACGATATTCCAAACACAGTGGCGCATGCGTGCAAGGCTGCAGCTGAATTAGGCGTTTGGATGACAAATGTTCACGCTGCAGGCGGTTTGGCTATGTTGCAGGCAGCGCGGGAGGCTTTGCATGCATATGATAGTCGGCCATTACTCATAGCAGTTACCTTACTGACCAGCATGAGCGAAAATGAGGCCGCGCAGACCGGTTTGACTGCACCTCTTCAGGAGCATGTGCAAAAGCTTGCATTGCTGGCTCAAAAAGCAGGTCTGGATGGAGTAGTTTCTTCGGCCCTTGAAGTTCCGACAATCAAAAAAAATTGTGGCCATAAATTTTTAACGGTCACACCAGGGATCCGCTTACCATCCCATGCAAAAGATGATCAAACTCGAATTGTCACACCGGAAAATGCTTGGCAATTGGGCAGTGATTATTTAGTAATAGGCCGCCCCGTTACGCGTGCACCGAACCCTCGGAAGGTAATCGATGAGCTGCTGCTAACTTGTACGTATAGTCATGGATAAGCCTCTGCATCCCTATTATCTGCAAGCCATGGGCATTGAAGTTTGGGAATCGCGCCAACAACTCCCTATGACTTCATCTTGCTCGCTGTCTTCGCTTGCAAAAGAAGTTTCTGCGTGCAAACGTTGTGTATTACATCAAACACGTACTCAAACAGTTTTTGCCCGCGGCAATCCACAAGCTCAATTAATGATTGTCGGAGAGGCACCTGGTTTCTTTGAGGATAAACAGGGGCTGCCCTTTGTAGGTAAAGCCGGTATTTTATTAAACAAGATGCTAAACAGCATTGGTTTAACAGAAAATGATGTTTATATTGCCAACGTGCTTAAATGCCGCCCGCCGGATAACCGCGATCCGAAAATTGAAGAAATTGCCGCCTGTTCTAGTCATTTAACGCAACAAATCCAATTGGTAAACCCTAAACTTATCATGGCTGTAGGACGTTTTGCCGGTCAATTCTTACTAAATGAAGCCCGGCCCCTAAATAAGATGCGCAACACGCTTCATTCATATGAAGGCAAACCGTTTATTGTCAGTTACCACCCTGCATATTTGTTGCGAAGACCAATAGACAAAGGAAAAGCTTACCAGGATTTATTGCGGATCAAACAATTATTAGAGCAATAATGCTATAAACCTTCATTAAGGAAGAAAATTGTTTTGTAAGGACATACATGGAGTTAGCGCAACCATCTAATCGCAAGCCAATAATTTATGGTGGCTTTACCTGGATAGAATTGCTGATGGCACTTGTCATTATGGCAACAGGATTTTTGCTTGCCTTACCTTCCCTGCAGGCAAGTTATGAGAGAAACCATATGGAAACAAGGCTTGGGGAAATTGAAACCATCCTGCGCTTTGCCCGAAGTCAATCTTTAATACAAAATCAACCTCTGGCTTTAACTCCTCTGCCTGCTGCAAATGATTGGGCAAAAGGCATGATTTTATTCACTGACAATGCCAAGCATACTTACCAACCTGATAGCAAAATTTTTCATGAATGGCGCTGGCGTGCTTCTGATCTACAAATAACCTGGCATGGTTTTTATGCAAAACATTACCTGATTTTTGCAGATAACCTTTGTGAAAGCGCAATGAATGGCTATTTTTTAATAAAAAATAAAACACAGCAGTACAAGTTAATTGTTAACCGTTTGGGCCGTGTCCGTAGAACGTTAATTTCCTAATACTCTATACTTTAAAGATGAGATGCAAGAGTCTTACGTTATGATAGAACTTGGCCAAGCGGGTTTAAGTAATATTCCGCAAAAAGCATTTACTTTGGTTGAGTTTCTTACTGTTTTGGCCATGGCTGCCATTTTCATAGCGCTCGCCGTTCCTGGTTACTATGGTCTAATTCAAAACAATAAAGTAGTTAGTGTAGCCAATAAATTATCAGCAAGTCTTGGCTTGGCCCGCATGGAAGCAGTCAAAAGGGGTGTGCGGGTGTCGGTATGTCCTGCTGCCAATGCGGCATTTAGTGCTTGCGGTAGCAATGCTCAATGGTCACAGGGATGGATTGTTTTCATAGATGCAGATAATAATAATGCCATTGAATCCAGTAATGATTTAGTAAAAGTTGCCGAAGCCTTGCCAGGTGGCACGCAAATTTCTACATCTGCCCGCATCATCAGTTTTGATAGTACTGGATTTTTAACCACGGGATCCACGTCGTTAACGCTTAGGGCAAGCGGATGCACAGGGAATAATGCACGTGTTATCAGTATCGCGACGAGTGGGCGTTTAAGTGTTGCTACTGCTGCTTGTAATTAGTTATCATCTAGGCAAACTTTGTTTCACGAATAACGCATGTTAATCACGCCTTTCGGATTTCCATCCTCAGCTGTTGAACCGCCTGCAAAACTTTTACCTTGGCTTACGCACCGGCAATCCTTAACGGAAAAATTAAAAGCCATAACTTCAGGGGTCCGCCTGCAAGTTTTAATGCAGCAATGGGGTTGGCGTGGTTGGTGGGATAATTACATACTGCATTTAAATAGCGGCCGGGTTTTACACCGCGAGATTGTAATGAAAGTTGGGGAGGAAGCTTGCTGGTACGGTCGCACCATCCTCCCCGAAAAGACTTATCAACATAACGCGGCCTTATTCAAACGTTTGCAAAATGAATCATTAGGGCAATTGATTTTTGGGGCAAATAACATTGAGCGGATTTCTTTAGTTTATTATCCAATCACCCCCAAAGTCATTGAGTATCATTGGCTGGACGCAGCCTTGCATCACGGCGCGCCGGCTTTGTGGGGAAGGCTTGCGGAATTTATAGTATGCGATCATTTTCCTTTTTATCTGCTGGAAATTTTATTGCCAGGCTTAAATCAATATCTTGAGTAAAAACATGCGCTTAGGTAGTTATTTCAGATTAATGCGTTTTCATAAACCCGTGGGTATTTTATTGCTTTGGTTTCCGACAGCATGGGCTTTATGGATTGCCAATAACAATAATCCACCCGTACAACTCATTGCCTATTTCCTGTTAGGTACGGTGTTTATGAGGGCGGCAGGATGTGTGGTTAATGACATCGCCGATAGGAATATCGACAAGCACGTGAAACGGACTAAAGAAAGACCTTTGACTTGCGGTGAAGTTAATCTAGCAGAAGCTTTAATTTTGTTATTAATTCTGCTTTTTGCAGCTTTGCTTATTGTCATGCAGTTGCCGGCTGCCTGCTTTTATTATGCTTTGTTTGCTGTGGTCATCACGGTGTTATACCCATTTTGCAAGCGTTTTTTACAAGCGCCGCAATTGGTCTTAGGGCTTGCCTTTTCCATGGGGATCCCCATGGCTTTCTCTGCTTCGCATGCCTTGTTCGATTACCGGTTCGTCCTTCTTTTAGCAATTAATTTTGCCTGGATAATAGCGTATGACACCATGTATGCCATGGTTGACAGAGCGGATGATTTGCGTATTGGGGTTAAATCCACGGCAATTTTTTTTGCAGATTATGATCGCATGGCCATCTTATTTTTACAGATTTCATTTCATTCCTCATGGCTTGTTCTGGCTTATTTCATGCATCTTTCTTCATTGTTTTATGCAGGGTGGGGATTGGCTGCACTGGTTTTACTTTACCAGCAGCAACTGGTAAACAGCCGTATTGAAAAAGCCTGTTTCAAAGCATTTTCTTGTAACAATTGGTATGGTCTCATCATGTGGCTAGGAATAATCGCCCATTGACGAGCAGTAATCAAATACGCTGACAACTATATTAATGTACTTCCAGAGGGATTGCTGCTCATATTTAAAGGGTACAGGCTAACTGTTTCTTTCTATGCTAATCTCGAAAATTAATTCTATTATTAAAAAGTATATTTTAATTAGAAAATAATAATTAATCAAAAGGTTATATGATAATCATCATACCATTCGCGTAAACTATATCCAAAAAGATCATTTGTTGCTGTGTTTTTTTCTGTCATCTGCTGTAGAATTGCCCACTCAAGCAATTATTTCACCAATAATCCTATGTATAATCCTAATAAGAAACGAAGAATTGATGCAGGGTATCAAGGCAGTTTTTCTACACCACCACTAGATTCATATTTTTCGGCTGGGTTTTTATCTGTTTTAGCATCTGAATGGCAGAAACCTGCTGCTGAATTAAATGCTGCAGAGATATTGGGACCTTTATACCAGGCGCCTTTTTACCCTGCTGCTACATCATCAGTGCAGCAACCGCTGATAACAGGTGGGGCGTTGGATTATTCACCGTCCACCCCATTCTCGGAAGCTTCTGCAGCAGCTTCCTTGCCGGAACCTGCATTCATTTTGAATGGGGGCATAAACGTCTTTGACAATGAAGAATACGATATTGCAATTGCCGATGAGATAAAAAATGCCACCACAAAGGCAAACCATAATTGGCTAAACAGAGTGTGGAGAGCCAACAGTATTGCTGAGAGAGCTTTGAAAAATATCTCGCAAATTAATCAAGAAAAACATACTCAATCACTAAGAGTAGAAGGGGAGAATGATGGAACGCTTCATGCCATAAAAGAACTTCCCAAACTTCCCAGAGCCCAATTAATGGGCAAAGGCCAAGGGTATGCTGATGCCTATGAACAAGCCTATTCATTAGCGCAAGCTGCAAAAAATCAAAATTTCATGCAAATCGATTCCGATGAAGCAAGAAAAGCCGGAATACATTATGCGGTAAAAAAGATCCCCCCACTTCCCAGAGCTATGCTAATGCAAAAAGGCCAGGAATATGCAGATGCATATCAGGCGGGCTATGATCAAGTACAGGCTCAAAGAGGTAAAAAACGCGCACGTGCCGATAGGCTAAAGAATTCAACGCCAGTTAACTATGAAGTACTTTTGCAAGAACAAGGAAAAGCATACGCAGATGCCTATGCGGGTTATTTAGGGATACGTCCCATCAGCGAAAAACCTCCGTTGTTGGCAAAACGAACGCTGCAAGAAATTGACCCACTATCAAAGAATTTACAGGGTTCTGCTCCAGGTAGATCAGACAGTACGACATCTGATTTTGTAAAGCAAAGTCCCCAGCCTGACTTTAGACCTGGTTCTGTGTCCCCATACAGTTTTTTTGTAAGGTTGCCCGCCCAGTTTGAAAGTAGCCTGATATCGCTGGATGATGATGCAGCAGGGTTAAATTCTAATATTTGCCTAGAATAATGAGGTGTTGTTGTCTGGCTTTACCTTGTAATCCTATACAAGGTAAAGCTTGAATTTGAAGCGAAGTACAGGGAGTGTTTGCAAGTTGGGTCATATCTTTGCGGCAACAACAACCATTTATTCAGTTAAAATTTTGAAAATACAAAAAATACAATCACTTAACTGCATGAGATCAAAAAAAAGCCACCAAGCTCATATTTTGCTGTATTATTTTGTTGCAAATGGAGTATAATCGCTCACTCAATTAATTATTTAGCCAATTCGTATGTATAATAACTCTAAAAGACGAAGAACCAATTCAGGATATGAAGGGCAATTTGACCCGCAATCAATAACACCATTGAGTAATTACTTTCCACAAGGAATCTCTTCCCTGGTTCTGGCGGAATGGGAGAAGCCTGTACCCAAACCGGATGCAAAAGAAATATTAGGGCCATTTTACCAGGAACCTGTTCAGAATTTTTATTACACTCCGTTTTTAGCACAGCCTGCACCGATGCCCTCTCAGCAACGGATATTTACTTGTTCAACACCTGCCTTGTCCATGCCGCAAGCCGCACCAGTAAGTTTGCCAATACTTGCAACCACTACTGTTACCAATGAAAGCATAGAAATTTCCGATGATGAAGCAGAGGTAATTGAAATTTCCGATGATGAGGTAGAAAATGCATCTGCAAAGAGGAGTGGCAAGGTTGGGAAAAAAAGAAAAGCTTGGCTACCTCCCAGTTTATGTGATGAAATTCTTAAGAATATGGAACGGGATCAACAGGACAGGAATCCACCACTTGCAGTGCAAAGTGCAGGGGGAGGAAGTGATGTAACAGAACATTCTTTCGAATCTGCCAGAATAGAACCTGTGCAGAGGAAAAAAAGAAATGATAGCGATGAGGGGCGCAAGCGTAAAAGAGGTCATGATGCCGGACGCTATGCCGCATTAAATCCACCATACAAGCCGATGCGTAACCGTGAGCAACTCTTGCAAAGAGGAGGTCAGGTGTACGCTGATGCTTATGAAAAAGCCTATCGGTTTTATTCATCTGCGGAGCAACGTTTGTTGCATGAAGCAAGGACACTGGGAAAAAAGGTTGCAGAGAAAGAAATAGAGCCGCTTTCAAATGAGGAAATGCAGGAGAAAGGTTGGGGAACATCGCAGGTCGATGCGTATAAGCTTAGTTCGTTAAAGACTAGAAAAGGGCCGATTAAATTTATTAATTGGCAGCCTAGAGCAAGTGTTTCGGCTCTTAGAGAGGAGCATGTTCCAGCTCAAGCCAGCAGTTCTTCCAATTCCGGATTGATGAATGAGGATAAAGCTCGGCAAGTGCCTATGGGTTTGCAAAATAAAGAACAATTTGCCTTAAGTAGCTCAGCCAATGCATCGAGCAGCAGCGCATCGGATTTTGTAGAGCCAAGTGCTCAGCCTATCTTTAGCCCTGTTCCTCTGTCCCCATACAGTTTTTTTGCAACTCCGACTCAATCTCCAAGCAGACCGCAATCCCAGGCAAACCCAACAGCGGGGATGTAGTTTAACTTTCGTGTAGAGTAATTACCCTTTATTCTGCCTTGTGGGCTTAAATCAACAAGGCAGAATATTGGCTAAAATCCGCATGAAGAATGCAGAACACTCTATTTGTCCAGTGAATGTGGGCGGCCATTATTTAGGCAGGAATTATTTAGTGCGAGATAACGGCAATAATCGGGCTGCTAGCTGCTTGTAGGTGCAGCAAGCAATTCATCCAGTAGCCGGCTTGCCCCTAGACGAAACCACGTTTTATTTACAGGCAAACCGATCATGAATTCTGCCAAAGCTGCATACTGCAGCGCTTGTTCTTTGGTTTTTACCCCACCGGAAAGCTTGATGCCGCATGGTTTTCCACTTTCCTTAATTGCAGAAAGAATGGTAAATGCTGCCGACAAAGTAGCGCCTTGTGCGGTTTTTCCAGTAGACGTTTTTAAAAAATCGCAACCTTGGGCGAGGATATCTAAACAAGCTTCATAAATCAGGGCCATGGACGGAAAAGCTCCGGTTTCCAGAATGACCTTGAAAATGACTTGATGGCGCTTACACAATTCATAATTTTCTTTGACGGCTTGTAGCGCAAGCTTTTGATTACCATGCAAATAATTTTGGTAAGGGAAGACATAATCAATTTCATCGGCATGAAGCTTAATGCTTTGTATAATGGTCTTTAACACATCTTCTTGCACTTCATCGCCTGCAGGGAAATTAGCTACTGTTGCACGTGTAATTCCCGTTGTCGCGGGGATATGGTGCAAGTGTTGCGGTAAAACACAAATTGCAGCAACCTCATGTGTTACTGCAATTTGCGCCAGATTTTCTATGGCGTGCGGTTGTGCTTTTTCTTCGAGCAGAGTGAGATCAAGCACAGAAATGATCTCGCGCGCCGATATGGAGCGCATCGGATTTTTAAGTATTTTCTCTAAATACTGGGTTAATTCTTGTTCCAGCTTCATGCCAAATCTTTAATTAAACGCTTGAGCAATATATTTAATTTTTCCGCAGCTTGCGAAGCCATTAAGACTACTGCTTCATGGCTGTGGCTGGTATTGGCAAGGCCTGTGGCGTAATTGGTGATGGTAGCAATGACAGCTACTTTCATCCCGCAGTGATTCGCCACCAATACTTCCGGGACTGTTGACATGCCCACTGCATCTGCTCCTAAAATACGAAAAGCACGTATTTCCGCAGCAGTTTCATAATTGGGTCCTAATACCGAAAGATATATGCCTTGATGTAACGAAATATTTTCTTTATGCGCCAACCGCAACAGCTTTTCCCGAAAATCAGCATCGTAAGCATTGTCCAACGGGTAAAAGCGGGGGCCAAATTCATCCTCATTGGGGCCTACCAAAGGGTTACTGGGTTGCAAATTGATGTGATCGGTAATTAACATTAATTCGCCAGGTCCCACGTCTTCACGCAGGGAGCCAGAGGCATTGGTGGCGAGAAAATAAGTACATCCCAGCAATTTTAATGTGCGCACATAAGTTTTTACAGCCTCATAACCTGTGCCTTCATAGGTATGGGCTCTTCCTTGCAGGCAAACGACCCCTATACCTCCTAGATAACCCAATACCAAATTTCCTCCATGTCCTTGTACGGTTACCTTAGGAAAGCCTGGAAGTTGTTCATAACTTATATAAACCGGGTTTTCTAATTGTTCAACTAAGCTGCCAAGGCCTGAACCCAGTACGATGCCAATAGTTGGCTTGAATTCGGGGGCAAGCTTTCTAATTTGTTCTGCCGCTAAATGGGCGTGAGTTACATTTTTGCTCGTCATAATTTTTTCCGATCAGGAGGATTTAAGCTAAATGCCAAAGGTAATAATTCATTTACGGTCAGAGCTTTCAAGACCGTTTGTTGATCACATAAATAAACACGGGTTTCAGGTTCGCAGAATTCATAAATTCGCTGGCGGCAAGCTCCGCACGGTGGACATAATTTATTATTCTTAGCCAGAATGACCATATTCTTGATTTTTCTCTGCCCGGCCGCAATCATTTGACATATGGCAGATGTCTCAGCGCATACCGTGAGCCCATAAGAACCGTTTTCCACATTTACCCCGGTGAAAATACTGCCGTCTTCGCTTTGCAAACTGCTGCCCACTGCAAATTTAGAGTATGGCGCATAGGCATGTTGCAATGCATGTGATGCAGCTTTGATCATGGCTTTAATGATGTCATTCATAAGGATTCCTTGTGAGGGAGGAAACTATACTAACATTGTCTTTTACAAACAAGTACGAGGGCTGATTAAAGAAGCCTCTTCATCTAAAACTTCCGCATGGGAAGATTCTGGCGTCAGATTAAGCGGGCAAGTGATTTCCTCCTCAGAAATGACAGGAAGGCGAGCTGTATGTTGTACTTCTTTTAATAACAAGTTTTCGCATAAGGTTGTGTAACTTTGGTTGATTCCCTCATCAGGCTTAAAGTCCAAGAAAGAATATTGCCCCCAAAAATAGAGTGCCGGTAAAGTAAGTAAATTGCCTAAAAAGACCGAGATAAGGAGCGTTAAAAAAGTAATTTGTGGAAACAAAAATCCTATAGTAGCAATCAGGGTGGTGATGACGCTGCTACAAGTCGTTAACACAGCATAACGCAAATAAGTTGCTTGTTTTTCGCTTGAATAACTGGAATTTTTTTCATGAACCGGATTTTGATATTTATGATATTCAGTGATAAGCCACATCACATTGCTGGCAGTGTAAAGCCAAGATGCCAATATCAGGATGGTGGGGAAAGCCATACAAATTACCGTGGCTACAGCACCGAGAAAAGCTGCGCCTTGGTATTGTTCTTTAAATTGAGCAAAACCATACCAAGAATCCTGTTTTTTGGGATGGTCGGGATAAAAAAGGGCTGCTAAAAACCAGGCTATATAACCAATTAAATAAGCCGTCAATGAAATTAAATTAAGAACCAAACTCAAAATGACGAAGGGTGCGGTTTTAAATCTGGATGTCATGAAACCCAATTTGGAAATAAGAAGGCCGCTTAGAAAAAAGAAACCGCTTAATTTATCCAGTAATGCTACCTGTTTCTCCAAATGATGCCCCTGAAGGATTTTTTGCTTGATTTTAGTAAATTCAAATGCCAAATCAAGCAATTGATTAATTTGAAAATAATTTGAGCACTTCTTGGGGGGAAAGGAATTATGTCAGGTGTTAAACAAATAACCGAATCCACGCACGGTTTTTACCCAGTCTTCCCCTTGCGGATTATGACCGAGTTTATTTCGCAAATTACTGATATGTACATCAATACTGCGGTCATAGGCGGTGTATTTTCGCCCTAAGGCATACTCCGTTAACTCTTCCTTGGAATAAGCTTGCCCTGGGGATTTTATAAGCATTTCCAAAATATTAAATTCAGCGTTGGTTAATTCCAGTAAATTACCGCCAATGGTAACCTGCCTTTTCGCACAATCCACCATGATATTTCCATGCTCAATAATAGGCCTGTTGGCCGGAGCTTTTTGGGTCCTTCGTAAAATAGCACGCAACCTTGCTATTAACTCACGCGGGTTACAAGGCTTTGACAAATAATCATCTGCGCCTATTTCAAGCCCAACGATACGGTCAATATCATCTCCGCGCGCGGTCAGCATTAATACCGGCGTTTCTATATGTTCGCGAATCGTCCGCAAGACTTCAAAACCATTCAGTTTAGGCAACATGACATCTAAAATAATGGCATCGTAAGGCTGATTCAGTGCTTTTTTAATGCCGGATTCACCATCATGCACACAGGTCGTGATGAATCCTTCCGGCTCAAGGTAGTGTGTTAATAGCGTAGTTAACTCTGTATCATCATCGACTATTAGGATTTTGCTATTCATTGCGTTTTTCCTATCTCTTAGCC
The DNA here is from genome assembly GCF_024160945.1 of Legionella sp. 27cVA30. Taxonomy (NCBI): domain Bacteria; kingdom Pseudomonadati; phylum Pseudomonadota; class Gammaproteobacteria; order Legionellales; family Legionellaceae; genus Legionella; species Legionella sp. 27cVA30. Next base: position 859,788 of record NZ_JAMYXK010000001.1, on the reverse strand, counting down.
TATGGACAATTAAGATTCATTATTAGCAATAAAAGAGGATGCTGCGGTTTTTTCGCGACGATCATGACATTCCAACAGTTTGATTCGTCTGGCATCGGCATTGAGGATTTTAAATTCAAAGTCATCAATGGCGACAATTTCGCCTCGTTTGGGCAGATAACCAAAATTAGCCATGACGATACCGCCAATTGTGTCATAGGATTCATCGCTGAAATTTGTACCCAATTGCTCATTAAATTCCTCAATGGGCGTATGGGCTTTAATAATATAGTGTGCATCGCCATGGGATTTGATATAGGCTTCTTCATCGATGTCAAATTCATCTTCGATGTCGCCGATGATTTGTTCGATGATGTCTTCCAGTGTAACAAACCCGGCTACGGCACCATATTCATCCACGACAATGGCCATATGATTGCGGTTATTTTTAAATTCACCCAGCAATAAATCCAGCCGCTTGCTTTCCGGAACAAAGGTTACCTGCCGGGCAATATCTAAAACATCGAAAGTTTCACTTTGCCCATGAAAGCGCAGTAAATCTTTAGCATGCAAAATGCCGACTACATCATCCTTGCTATCTCCGGTTACCGGAAAGCGTGAATGTCCTGATTGCGTGACAATATCAATCACCTCGTTTAATTCAGCATCTTGCGGTACGCAAGTCATTTGCTTTTTAGGAAGCATAATGTCCCGGACTTTCATTTGGGAAAATAAAATAACGCCTTCTATCATCGCAAGCGTTTCGGCATCGATCAAAGAGCGAATTTGCGCATCGCGCAACAAGCTTATTAATTCTTCTTTGTTTTGAGGCTCAAGCTGTAAAAATTGTTTTAAGCGCATGAACCAACTCGTCTCATCATCCTTATTCAATTTTTATTTTCCTCTGCATGATAGGGATCTTCAAAACCAAGCTGGGCCAGTAATTTAGTTTCAATAGCCTGCATGAGACAAGCATCTTCTTCCTGTATATGATCATACCCAAGCAAATGCAATGTGCCATGAATTACAATATGTGCCCAATGTGCAATTAATGGTTTATTTAATGTTTGGCTTTCTTGTGCAAGAACAGCAGGACAAATAATGACGTCGCCAAGTAAAGGCAGCTCCAGTTCAATAGTTTGCGGCAGAGTGGCCGGGAAAGCAAGAACATTGGTTGGGGCATTTTTACTGCGGTAAGTGTGGTTAAGATGAGTCATTTCATCAATATCCACGAATCTTAACGTCAATTCCGCAGTCGTTTTTTCCGAGAGCGCCAACTCAACCCACTGCAATAATACGTGTTCGGGAACAGGAAGAGGAGTGGCGCACGCATCTTGAATATCAACATGGTAATTCATTTCTTAGTATCCTTGCTCCCTTCCTCGTAACTGTCGATAATTTTTGCAACCAAAGGATGCCTGACCACTTCGCGGCTGGAAAATTGATAGATACCTATTCCTTCAATTGCTTTCAGCAATTGAATGGCGTGTGGAAGGCCAGAATCAGTACCTTTTGGCAAATCCACTTGCGTGGTATCGCCGGTTACTACAGCTTTGGAACCGAAACCGATACGGGTTAAGAACATTTTCATTTGCATAATGGTTGTATTTTGTGCCTCATCCAGAATGATGAACGCTTCATTTAATGTGCGGCCGCGCATGAACGCAAGCGGCAGTACTTCGATTACATCGCTTTGTATTAATTTTTGTGCTTCCTTAAAGCCCAGCATTTCATAAAGCGCATCATAAATTGGGCGAAGATAAGGTAAAACTTTTTCAACCAAATCCCCAGGCAAAAATCCCAATTTTTCGCCAGCCTCAACGGCTGGCCGTACAAATACTAAACGTTGAACTTCGCCTTTTTCAAAGCTTTGAATAGCCTTCGCCACAGCCAAGTAAGTTTTGCCTGTGCCGGCAGGGCCTACGGCAAATGTCAGATCATAGTGATCAATGCCTCCCAGATACTCAGCTTGTTTGGCATTGCGTGGCAAAATACTTTTACGATTCAAGTAAATTTGGTTGGTCATTTTGGTGCTGTATTCCTCATGGTCCAATTGAGACATAATGATTGATGTGGTGATTGGATGTTTTGCCAATGCATGCAACCTGATCAAAGTTCTCTTCGCGGATTGTATATTTGCTTCCGAGTCGCCTCTCAATTCAATCGCATTGCCCTTAGGCTTGATGATGATTTTAAAAATCCGCTCAAGTGTTGTTATATTCTGATGCAATGAACCGCATAGGTTGGCGAGTTCCAATGCATTGAAGGCAGGTGTTTCCAGTAAATCCTTAAAAAGTGTACTACTCAATGTTTATTTAAAAGTTAATGAATCTACTTATAGGATAGTGCATGGATTTGCTGTTTCGCAAGTGAATTGCTGATTTAAGGAATAATCTGATATTTTTATTTTCATCAAGTATAATCGTTAATTATAAAGCTATACTCTTTTTTTCTAATGTGTACTAATTATGATTGACCTGCATTGCCACAGTTGTTTTTCCGATGGATTGTTAAGCCCTGCAGACTTGCTTGCGAAAGCAATTCACGCGAAGGTAAGGCTATTGGCTCTTACTGACCATGACAGCGTGGCAGGACTTAATTTATTAAATGAAGCTGCTTTTGCTAAGGATATTCAAATCGTCAATGGCATTGAGCTTAGTGTGCGTTGGAAGAAACATGACATCCATATCCTGGGGTTAAATATTAATCCGAAAGACACAGTCTTGACTGCATTAATTGCGAAGCAGCACGACAGCCGGCAAGTTCGTGCTCTGCAGATTTCTGAGTGTTTGTCGCATTTAGGGATACAAAATGCTTACCAGAAAGCCTGCGACATAGCAGGACATGGTGCAGTGGGCAGGCCGCATTTTGCGCAGGTTTTAGTAAATGAGGGAATTGTTAAAGACATCCAAACTGCCTTTAAGCGATTTTTAGGGCGCGGAAAGGGGGCTTATGTGCCCACGCCTTGGTGCAGCGTTGAAACGGCAGTAGCAGCGATCACCCATGCAGGCGGACAAGCAGTGATTGCCCATCCGCTGAAATATAAATTAACCCGCTCCAAGTTGCATGACTTGATCAGTGTTTTTAAAAGTGCAGGCGGTGAGGGGATGGAAGTAATATCCGGCGGGATGACTTCAGTGCAAATTAATGAGTTGGCTTCATTATGCGAGCGATTTAAATTATACGCTTCCACCGGGTCGGATTACCATGGAGATGCCATATCGAACACAAATCTTGGCCAACAGCAACAATTACCGTTAAACTGTACGCCTATCTGGCATAAATGGAATACAACTTTTTTGTAAACAGTAGAGATAATTTCCGATGTTTTAAGCTTCTGTTAAGCTTTTCACCGAATTCATTTCTAATGTTTCTTTAAGGTTAACAGGGGATATTATGAGTCAGTTTTTTGCAATACATCCTGATAATCCACAATCAAGGTTAATCCGCCAAGCAGTAGGGGTTATTGAAGAGGGGGGCTTGATTGTTTACCCCACAGATTCAGGCTATGCACTCGGCTGCGCATTGGGTAATAAATCAGCGCTCGATCGCATTCGGGATTTGCGGCAATTGGATAAGAACCACAACATGACTTTGGTTTGCCGGGATTTATCGCAGATTGGTACTTATGCGCGGGTAAGCAATCCCATTTTCCGATTGTTGAAAGCGTTCACCCCGGGCCCTTATACCTTTATTTTAAATGCAACTCGAGAAGTGCCGCGACGTATGTTGCATCCAAAACGTAAAACGTTGGGCCTGCGCATACCGGAAAATACGATTACCCTAGCGTTACTGGAAAGTTTGGATGCGCCTTTGATGAGCACTACATTGATATTGCCCGGCGCCAAAGCTCCATTAAGCGAGCCTGAGTCTATTCGGGATGTCTTGGGTAACCAAATTGATTTAATCATTGATGGGGGAAATTGCGACCAGCAACCGACTACGGTAGTCGATTTGACCGGTGATTTCCCGGCAATCCTTCGCGAAGGCAGAGGAGATCCGACCCCATTTAAATAATTGCTGCGAAGACGTGGTAAACTAGCCGCGCATGTTACTAAAAATCGTCATATTGCCTGCGGCGTGTATAAGTTTATTTTGCTTTTATTTCGAGGATTTTGATGTCAGCTTTATTCAGTGCCAATAAACGAGTTGTTTCCGGGATGCGGGCCAGCGGCCCCTTGCACTTGGGTCATTATCACGGTGTGCTGGAAAATTGGTTAAAACTACAGCACCAATACGATTGCTTCTTTTTTGTCGCCGATTGGCACGGATTGACCACTCATTATGATGAACCGGGGCGCATGGAGAAATACATCTGGGATATGATTGTGGACTGGCTAGCTTGCGGCATTAATCCAAGCTTGTCTCGCGTATTTATCCAGTCATGGGTCCCAGAACATGCCGAATTGCATTTACTGCTTTCCATGATAACGCCGCTAGGTTGGTTAGAGCGGGTTCCCAGCTATAAGGAACAACAGGAAAAATTACGTGATAAGGATTTATCCACCTATGGGTTTTTGGGGTATCCTTTGCTGCAAAGCGCGGATGTTTTGTTGTACAAGGCTAATTTTGTACCCGTAGGTGAAGATCAAGCGCCGCATGTGGAGCTTATTCGAGAAGTAGCAAGGCGCTTTAACTATATTTATGGTCGTGAGCCCAATTTTGAAGCTTTAGTCAATGATGCCATAAAAAAAATGGGTAAAAAGAATGGTAATCTTTATATTGAATTGCGTAAAAAATTCCAGCAAGAAGGTTGCCATGAATCATTAAATACGGCACAAGCTTTGCTTGCCAACCAACTGAATTTATCTTTGGGAGACAAGGAACGCTTATTGGGTTATCTGGATGGCTCAGGAAAAATTATTTTACCCGAACCGCAACTGCTGCTTACCGAGCATGCGAAAATGCCAGGTCTTGACGGCAACAAAATGTCAAAATCGTATAACAATACGATTACCTTGCGCGATACGCCCGAACAGGTTGAAAAGAAAATTCTTACCATGCCTACTGATCCAGCACGGGTGAAACGCACGGATCCAGGCGAGCCGGAACGCTGTCCTTTATGGCAATTTCATAAAGTTTATTCAAATGAAGAGGTAAAAGACTGGGCACAGACGGGGTGTCGTACGGCCGGCATTGGTTGCATCGATTGTAAACGCCCTGTGATCGATGCCATTAATCGGGAGCTTGCACCTATTCAGGCAGCAATCGGCGAATATGAATCTGATTTGGGTTCAGTAAAACGAATTATTGCTGAAGGCAGTGAGCAAGCTCGGGATGAAGCGAATAAAACCATGGAAGACATTCGGGAAGCGATGGGTTTGGATTACTGATGAGTGAATGCAGGGAAAGCTCTACTCATGTTGTTGCCATCGTGGAGGGTAAACCGCTCACTGAACTCCCCGGTGATTTGTTTATTCCTCCGGATGCTTTGGAAGTATTACTGGATTCTTTCAGTGGGCCTTTGGATCTCTTATTGTATCTAATCAGGCGGCAAAACATCGATATATTGAATATTCCCATCACGCTCATTACGCAACAGTACATGCAATACATACAGCTCATGAAGGAAAGACGCCTGGAATTGGCAGCGGATTATTTGGTAATGGCCGCCTTGTTGGCAGAAATAAAATCAAGGATGCTATTGCCGCCGGTTGTGGGTACACAAGATGAAGAAGCCGATGAAGATCCACGCATGACGTTAGTCAGGCGTTTGCAAGCTTATGAGCAGTTTAAAAAAGCAGCAGCTTATATTGATGCCTTGCCTCGTTATGAGCGCGATGTCTTTCAGGTGCATCTTGCTGCTGAAGTCGAAGCGATAACAGCTTACCCAAGCATTGAACTGGCTCAGTTGGCTGCAGTGATGACACAGCTTTTAGAGCAGCAATCGCATTTGTTACAACATCAAATAATTAAAGAGCCTTTATCAGTACGCGATCGCATGAATAAAATTTTAGCAGGTTTGCAGGATAGAGCTTTAGTAGAAATTTGCACTTTCCTAAGCCATGATGAAGGGCGTGCCGGTTTAGTGGTTACTTTACTGGCTACCTTGGAATTATCCAGGCAATCCTTGGTGATTATCATGCAAGCCGATGCATTTGCGCCTATTTATCTCAAGGCACCACACCATGGATAAAGCTGAACTAAAATTAATTATCGAAGCTTTATTGATGAGCAATGGCCCGCTTACACTGAATAAAATGTTAGAAGCTTTTGAAGAGGAAAATAAACCGAATGTTGAGCAAATCCAAGCGGCCATTCATGCGCTTAGTGAAGATTATAAACACAGGGCCATAGAATTAAAGCATCTGCCAGGGGGGTATTGCCTGCAAACCCGGATGCGTTTCAGTCCGTGGATAGCAAGATTGCTTGTGGAAAGGCCGGCTAAATATTCGCGTGCTTTATTGGAAACCTTAGCCATTATTGCTTATCGGCAGCCGGTTACGCGTGCGGATATCGAAGATGTGCGCGGGGTTGCAGTAAGTACTTCAATTTTAAAAACGCTATTGGAGAGGGAGTGGATTCGCATAGCAGGTCATCGCGACGTTCCTGGCAAGCCGGCTGTTTATGTAACAACCAAGGGATTTCTTGATTATTTTAATTTACAAAGTCTTAATGACTTACCAACTTTAGAGCAAATGATCCATCATGAGTAATGAACGATTACAAAAAATTTTAAGCCAGGCCGGTTTGGGTTCCAGACGTGAAATGGAACGCTGGATTGAACAAGGGTTGATTGAAGTTAATGGCGTACCAGCCAAACTGGGCGATGTGGCTTCGGCCGAAGATAAAATCAGCGTACGCGGCCGCTTGATTGCAAATCCCTTGAAATTGGCACAGAAAACACGCATATTGCTTTATCACAAGCCTGTTGGTGAAATTTCAAGCAGGCATGATCCGAAACATAGCAAAACCGTATTTGATAATTTGCCCGTGTTAAAGCAAGGACGTTGGGTGCAAGTGGGGCGCTTGGACATTAATACATCCGGTTTATTAATTTTTACGAATAACGGTGAATTGGCCAATCGCTTAATGCATCCTAAATACGAGCTGGAGCGGGAATATGCGGTCAGGGTCCGTGGAGAAGTCAGCGCCGAAGCGATTAGGAATTTACAAAAAGGCGTACAATTGGAGGATGGGTTTGCCAAATTCAAAAAAATTGAATTCCGCGGCGGAGAAGGTTCCAACACTTGGTATCATGTTGTATTAAGTGAAGGAAGGAATCGTGAAGTGAGGCGGCTATGGGAATCGCAAGGTGTTGAAGTGAGCCGTTTAATTCGCATACGCTATGGAAAATTGTACATGCCTCGTTCACTTGCACGGGGACAGTTTACCGAATTGTCCCCGCGTGAGGTGGATTCGTTTCTGGCAAGCTTATAAAGTTTGTCGCCGTAGTAAGCAGTTTGAGATTTAAAATGAGTAAAAGACGGAATCAAGTAACCAAAATCCCCGTACAGGCTGTTATTGAAAAATTAAGTCACGATGGGAGAGGCATTGCCCGCATTGAAGGTAAGACTACTTTTGTACAAGGTGCGCTTTCAGGAGAAACAGTTACTTTTGAATATTTGCGGCAAAAAAAAGATTTTGATGAAGGCAAATTACTCTCCATTATGGAGCGCTCCCAAGATCGCAGCGAACCTGCTTGCTCGCACTACGATTTATGTGGCGGCTGTTCTTTGCAGCACTTGCATGAAGAAAAGCAAATTGTTGAAAAACAAATGCAGCTTGCTGACTTGTTGAGTCGTATGGGGCATGTTGAGCCTAAGTATTGGCTGCTACCATTAACTGCGCAAGCATGGAATTATCGTAATAAAGCCCGCTTGAGTGTGCGCTTCGTAGAAAAAAAACAAGCCACGCTGGTGGGGTTTCGTGAAAGAAACAATCCGCGCTTCATTACAGAAATTCATCATTGTCCGGTTTTAAATGCCAAGGTGGATGCCAATATCAGCGTTTTGCGCACATTATTGGCTGCCTTTTCTGATCCGCACTCCATTGCTCAAGTGGAGGTGGCTGCCGGGGACGAAGATGTTGCTTTAATTTTCCGCAACCTATCCCCTTTAAGCATAGATGATGAAGTAAAATTGCAACAATTTGCCAAGGACACAGGATTTAAGATTTTCTTGCAGCCTGGGGGACCAGAGAGCGTATTTTTGTTTTATCCAAAAGAAGCGGGGGAATTTTTAACGTATGCGTTACCTGAGCAAGGTATTCGTTTTAAGTTTCACCCCACTGATTTTACCCAAGTGAATAGTTCGTTAAACCAAATAATGGTTAAACAGGCATTAACCTTATTGGATTTATGCTGCGATGACAAAGTGTTGGACCTTTTTTGTGGTTTAGGAAATTTTTCCCTGCCTATGGCTAAACTATGCCATCGAGTTGTGGGTGTGGAGGGAAGCCAGACTATGGTGCAGCGGGCTTCTATGAATGCAAAGTGCAACGCGATTGATAATACTGAGTTTTTTTGTGCCAATCTGGAAGACGAAGAAGCACTGGCTTTGCTGCGGCCCTACCAGTTTAATAAAGTATTGTTAGACCCACCGCGCACGGGTGCCCTAACCATTGTGCAAAATATCAATAAAATTGCGCCTCAGCGTATAGTTTACATATCCTGTAATCCAGCAACTTTGGCTCGTGATGCAGGTATTTTGGTTAAGCAACAAGGATATCAAATGACAGCAGCCGGAGTGATGGATATGTTCCCGCATACTGCTCATGTGGAGTCGATTGCATTATTTGAAAAAGGATAATGGCGTATGGTACGTGTGAAAGAAAATACCCTTTTGTTAGCTGATGGCAGCATTGATGTGGAGCAATGGCTGCATCATTTAGGCAGCAAAGGATATTTTCAAGATCTGGAACGATTGCGTACCGCATGTACATTGAGCCAGCTGGCAGGCCAAGATCACCCGACGGAGACGGGGGAGCCTTGTTTTCAGCAAGGGTTGGCGATGGCAGATGTATTGGCTGATTTGGAAGTCGACCACGAAACGTTAATAGCCGCTATCATTTATGAAACGGTTCATTACGCCGAACTGTCGATGGATGTGGTAGAAGAGCAACTTGGCAGCAACATCGCAAAATTGGTGAAAGGCATTGAAAAAATGAATGCCATTTCCAATCTTCGTGTGCTGGGTAAGTATCCGCAGAGCAAACATCAAATCGATAACATACGAAAAATGCTGTTGGCCATGGTAGACGATGTCCGCGTCGTTTTGATTAAACTTGCCGAGCGTCTCTGTGTCTTGCGATCTCTTGCCCCCATGTCGGAAGCCATACGAATACAAATGGCGACTGAGGCTATGGAAATTTATGCCCCGCTGGCCAATCGTTTGGGGATTGGTGCAATTAAATGGGAAATGGAGGATTTGGCATTTCGCCACCTCCATCCCGAAGACTATAAGGCCATTGCCAAAGGTCTCAAATCCAAGCGCTTGGAACGCGACCATTTTGTTAATGAAATTATTGAAGAATTAAATCAACACATAAAAAATTTAGGTTTTCAGCATTTTGCCGTATATGGCCGCTCCAAACACATTCACAGTATTTACCGCAAAATGCAACGGAAAAATGTATCGCTTGAAGAAATTTATGATGCAACAGCCGTGCGTATCTTAGTTGAAACAGAAGCTCAATGTTATGAAGTTTTGGGTTTGGTGCATGCAAAATGGCCACAGGTGGTTGCTGAATTTGATGATTATATTATTCATCCTAAGCCAAATGGTTATCAATCCCTGCATACTGCGGTAACGGGTAAAGAAGGGCGGGTGTTCGAAGTACAAATCCGTACCTTTAAAATGCATGAACAGGCTGAAATGGGAGTTGCTGCTCATTGGAAATATAAGGAAGGTGGTGTAGCACGTAAGGAAAGCCATGAACGTAAAATTGAATGGCTGCGCGACGTTTTGGCATGGCATCAGGAAATGGCAACGAACCAAGGTATTTCACCGGCCGTTGAAACCGAATTTCTTGAAGATAGGGTGTATGTGTTTACACCAGATGGCGATGTTTTGGATTTACCGCATGGTGTCACCCCGCTTGATTTTGCTTACCACGTGCACAGTGAGTTAGGGCACCGTTGCCGCGGGGCCAAGGTAAATGGGCATATTGTCCCTTTGACTTATAAATTGAAAACAGGAGACCGGGTTGAAATTTTAACGGGGAAAGAGGCACGCCCATCCAGAGATTGGATCAACCCACATTTAAATTATCTGAAAACTCCGCGCGCGAAAGCGAAAGTGTTGCACTGGTTTAAAATGCAGGATTATGATCGCAACCGCGATGAAGGGCGCGAAATTTTAGATCAGGAATTAAAAGCATTAGGGATCAAAACAGAGCGTTTACAAGACGTTGTAGTCTCCTTAAATTTTAAGAGCCTCGATGATTTATACGCAGCCCTAGGACGTGGCGATCTAAGGCTTGGGCAAATATTAAACCGCATTACTCCCGCTGAGCCGCAAGAGGTTGCCATCCAAAATATTGTAAAACCCCAGCTCAAACCCGAGGTATCCGGCAGTGATTTACGTATAGAAGGCGTGGGGAATTTATTAACTCATATGGCAAGATGCTGTCAACCGGTGCCAGGGGATGCGGTAATTGGCTACATTACTTTGGGCAGAGGCGTGTCTGTACATAGACAGGATTGCCCCAACATCATCCATGCGGGCGAAAGGCAACGGCAACGTTTTTTACAAGTGAACTGGGGAAGTACCACACGCGAGCATTATGTCGTTGATATCTTAATACGAGCGTTTGATCGAACCGGTTTACTGCGGGATATCACTTCTTTACTGGCGAATGAAAAAGCACATGTATATTCTTTGCAGACACAAATTAACAAACAAGAAAATACTTCATTTATTACGCTCACGGTAGAAATTGATGGTTTAAACAGTTTATCTCGATTATTAACCCGGCTTGAGCAAGTTCCAAATGTTTTGGAGGCACGCCGCCAAGTCTGAGTCATTTTTATTCTTAATTCAAACTCTTAGGTCATTTTGCTTCATAAAAAAATCATTTGATCAAAATATAATCATTTGTTAAGATGCCGATCTAAATTATTGTCTTAATGAATTGATTATGCACAGCAAACAAAAGATTGAAACCAGCCAAGAAACCCTTCCAGCGAAGCGCAACAAAAAAGTTCCAGAGAAATATAAGGAATATCAAGAAACCTTAAAAAAACAGAGAAGAACTGGAAAGAAAATAGCAGAACAGGAACAAACCAAGTCTATAGAACTAAAAGTAACCGCAGCTGTAAGAGGATTGGCTCAACAATCATTGTTTGCAGACAAAGCCAAGGAAACCCAACCTGAGGGTATTAAAAAGCAAAGAAAAAGGATTGCCATCTCGGCGGAACACAAAGTGATGAAGCAGCTTGATATAACCAACATGGATGCCAAAGACTACATCCATTCGCCCTACGATAAACCAGATTTGTTTAAAGTAAAGCGCGTGGACGTCATCGATAGCTTTGGACTTTTTGCGGTTGAAGATCTTTCCCCAGAAAAATGCATTGCGGAATACACCGGGAAGATTTTTACTCCAGAAGAATTCCAGCAATTTCTTGATAAAAACGAAAAAATGGACAGCAATTATGCCATGGAAATTGGAAAGAAAATTATCGATGCACAAGTTAGCGGGGGCTTTGGCCGTTATATCAATTGTTCTGAATGTCAACCAAACGTTGAATTTAGAAATTTTAAGGATGAGCGGGTGCTTATCTATACTAGTCAAGGCATTAAAAAAGGGGAGCAGCTTTTAGTTGCTTACAATGTATATAACGAACAGGCTGCCCAGCATCATAAATTTCTTAACCCGCAAGATGGCCATCTATCGACTGCTGAATTTCTGCAAAAGCATATAAAAAGTTATACGCTCAGTGTGTTCCCTTATCACTGCACGCCCCTTAAAAAACAACAAAATGTGTATGAAACCCGCATTGGACAATGCGTTTCCCAACAGAAACTGTTGTCTGCTCAATCCAATTTGGCAAAAGATGAAGTCAATTTCCCATACCTTGCTTTAAATCAAAACCATGAAATCATCGATGCCAGGGAAATAGATATGGTAAATCCCCTGATGTTGGCCAGTTTCCTGGGTCAGGTAGACAATGTAAATTGGTTGCTGGAGCACGGTGCCAATATGAATGCCCAGCAAAATCATTCAGGTTATTATCCGTTGTTTTTTACTTTAGAAGGCTATAAAACTGCAAAGCAAAAAGATAATTATCTTAAAATTTTAAATTTGTTAATTAGCAAAGAAGCGAATCTAGCCATTTACGATAAAAATGAAGAAACATTTTTCCATAGAGCAGTACAAAGCCTGGAAGCCAAGGATTTGGAATTTATTTTAAACGCTTGTGCCAAAAGAACAGGAGCTACGACTTGGTTTCAATATGTTGATAAAGACAACCATGATTTAGTGACTCGCGCACTGGCAAATCATGAAATCGAGAAAGTTTTAGTTTTGTTAAAATTCTACCCAGATTATTTTCAGGACAATTTCGAAGCAGACGATTGCGAACAATCGTTGATTCAAGAAAAATTTACAGAAATTTTAGGTTCTCTGCCGCTGGAAAAATACAGAAAGTTTTTCAAAGGACTCCAAAATCTGGAAATCGAGGTTGAGGATTATTTTTCCCAGTCAAAAATATTGTTTAAAAAATAATCCCCAAGGCAACAGCTCGTCCTTCGCTTAATAAAATATTAAAGGTACGGCTTGCTGCTCCAATATTCATGCATTCCAGGCCGATTTTTAATTTGGATAAATGTTGCAAAACTTCGACAGGCGGTTGAGCACCGCCTGTGTTATGACCAATTACAATGACTTCGGGCTGGAGTACTAGTAAAGGCTCTAGAATGGCAACATTTAGTTCACGAATGGTTTGCGGCCGCCAGTCAGCATTTATTGTTTCCCGACTTACCCAAAGGTTTTGTGTATAAACCACAGAATTAATTTTAATTTCTGTTTCCGAATAGCCTTGAATACTGTGTTTGTCTCTTTGTTCACGTGTAATTTGCATGGTTTTTAATCGTTCAATAATTTATACTGCTTCCGCGTTAACACTGTATACATTATATCACAGAGGTCAATCATCATGAGTCAATTCCCCCGAATTAAGCGCTTACCTCCTTATGTGTTTAATACCTTAACACAGCTTAAATCCGAGGCGCGGGCGCGGGGTGAAGACATTATTGATTTTGGCATGGGCAATCCTGACCAACCTACACCACAGCACATAGTAGATAAATTAATCGAAACTGCAAAACGGCCAGACACCCACCGTTATTCCATGTCCAAGGGTATTCCGCGTTTGCGCCGCGCAATGGCAGGTTGGTATCAAAGAAATTATGGCGTTGCCCTGGATAGTGAAAAGCAAGTGCTGACTACCATTGGTTCAAAAGAAGGGTTGGCCCATTTGGCATTGGCTATTTCCGGTCCGGGTGATACGGTGATAGTGCCCGATCCAGCTTATCCAATCCATACGTATGGATTTGTCATTGCCGGAGCTAACGTCAAGCAAATCCCTTTGCTTAATGAGGCGCAGTTTTTACAAGCGGTCGAGGAAACCATTGCGCAAACCTGGCCAAAGCCTAAAGTTTTGGTCATTAATTTCCCTTCCAACCCAAGCGCTCACTGCGTCGACTATGAGTTTTTTGAGCAAGTGGTGGCTTTGGCCAAACGGCACCATATTTGGGTAATTCATGATTTAGCCTACGCTGATATCGTTTTTGACGGGTATAAAGCACCTTCCATTTTGCAAGTTCCTGGCGCGTTTGATGTAGCCGTGGAAACTTACTCTTTATCCAAAACATATAATATGCCCGGATGGCGCGTAGGGTTTGTCTGCGGGAATGAAGAGTTGGTATCCGCTTTGGCTAGAATTAAATCTTATTTGGATTATGGAACATTTACTCCAATTCAGGTTGCGGCCATTACTGCTCTTGAAGGAAGCGATGAGTGCGTGCATGAAATTAGGCGCATGTATGAGAATCGGCGCAATGTGTTATGCGATGGCTTGGAAGATATCGGCTGGCAAGTCGAGCGCCCCAGAGCCACCATGTTTGTCTGGGCAAAAATCCCGCCATTTTATCGGCATATGGGCTCGCTTGAATTCAGCAAGTATCTTTTGCAGGAAGCCTGCGTAGCAGTTTCTCCAGGAATTGGGTTTGGCCAAATGGGGGATGAATTCGTACGCTTTGGCCTCATTGAAAATACCCAACGGATACGGCAGGCACTGCGAAGCTTAAAGTTATTATTTAGACAGGATGGCTTTTTAAAGGCTGTTTAACATGGATGTCGTGATCAATGCAGAAATTCAAGATATCCCAAGAGAAAGCTTAGAACTTGTCTGTCGGGGAAATTTCTATCATCACGTGCTGACTTGCCTGGGCTATCCAGAAAGTTCTCCACCCATTGCTGATCTTTTAAGAAGACTTTATGGCCTTGCGGGAGAATGGCTTATGGTTTCTCCGGTGCATTGGCAAGCTAGCCACAATGACGCCATGATTCTGGCAAGCGGCCGTGAGATGCAGCTTTCCGAGGCAGAATCACAGCAATGGTTTGCAGTTTTAGGCGATTTTGTTGCGCCAGAAGGCATGACGGTTTATTACTGCGATCGATTTACGTGGCTGCTGCAAGCCCCAGGAAAGCCTTCGATACAAGCTAAGCCCGTGCAGCAGTTATTGCATCAATCGTTAATGCCGCAATTACGCAATCTGGATGCAAGTTTTTTTTGGCAACGTTTTATTACGGAAAGCCAAATGTTTTTCAGTGCTCATCCTTTGCACCAGAAAAACCCTGGACCAGCTGTAAATGGATTATGGATTTGGGGCGGGGGCATGCTCGATGCCCCCCAAACTCGTTTTATTCATTACAACAGTGAATTCACTTGCAATTTAGCCAAGCATTTATCAACGCAGGCAACCCCTTATCAATCTTCTCAACTGTTTGGAAAAAATGATTTGCTATTACTGGATACCATTGATTCTAATCTACTTTTACAATTGCAATCGCAATTAAGAAAGGATACTGTCCATTGGTATTGGAATAATCTTGCATACACCACCCAAGCGAAATCCTGGTGGTCGCGTTTGTGGAGTTAATCATGCTTATTAAGCGCCGCGTATTGCCTTCTTATGCTTCATCTTTGGTTAACATCCACCCTGTTCTGCAACGGGTTTATGCTGCCCGCGGCATTATGAATGAGGAGCATTTGGATAAACGTTTAAACGCATTGTTGCCATTCCATACTTTAACAGACATTGATAAGGCTGCGACACGTTTAGAGCAAGCTTTGCGCCAGCAGCAGCGGATATTAATTATAGGAGATTTTGATGCTGATGGCGCAACTTCAAGCGCACTAGCAGTATCCGCACTACGTTCCATGGGGGCGCAACATGTCGACTTTTTGGTTCCCAATCGTTTTGAATTTGGCTATGGTTTAACAGCTGCCATTGTTGAGGTAGCTAAAAAATGGCACCCAGACTTAATTATCACAGTAGATAATGGTATTGCCAGCATCGATGGCGTCGCAGCAGCGAATGCAGCTGGTATAAATGTGCTCATCACCGATCATCATTTGCCGGCTGAGTCGCTTCCAGAAGCATGCGCTATTGTAAATCCTAATCAGGCCGGTGATCGATTCCCCAGCAAAACCATTGCAGGAGTTGGTGTAATTTTTTATGTAATGCTAGCACTTCGGCGTCAATTGAGTAATAGCAATTGGTTTGGCTCCATGGGATTGCCTGAGCCCAATATGGCGCAATTCTTAGATTTGGTCGCCTTAGGGACTGTAGCCGATGTGGTCGCGCTTGATCAAAATAACCGGATCATGGTAAATCAAGGGCTCATGCGCATCCGGCAGGGATTATGCCGTCCTGGTATGCAAGCGTTAATTGAAATTTCTGGAAGAAAGTGCCGGCAGTTGCGTGAAAATGACTTGGGTTTTGCCATTGCTCCCCGCTTGAATGCGGCTGGCAGATTGGATGACATGTCGTTGGGAATAGAATGCCTGTTATGTGAAGATTTTGAAAAAGCTCGCATGTTGGCTTTGCATCTTGACGAATTGAATGTCGAGCGTCGGAAAATTGAAGCTGAAATGAAAGATCAAGCCCTGGCTGCTTTGGATAAATTGTCAGGACAAGTAACGGGAAATGAAAGGCAACTCCCCGTTGCTTTATGTTTGTTTGACCCAACCTGGCACCAGGGCGTTATAGGTATCTTAGCCGGCCGCTTGAAAGAACGCTACCACAGGCCGGCTATTGCTTTTGCAGCCGTTAGTGAACAAGAAATGAAAGGCTCCGCGCGCTCTATCCCCGGCTTGAATATACGCGACGTATTAGCCGCTGTGGATAAAGATTACCCGGATCTTATTATTAAATTTGGCGGCCATGCCATGGCTGCGGGTTTAAGCATAAATCCAAATAATTTTTCCAAATTTGAGCAAGCAGTACTTAAAGAAGTCAGCAAGCATATTGATTTATCCCATTGCTATGGGGAAATATTAAGCGATGGCCCATTGGAGGTGCAGGATTTAAGCCTCAAACTGGCTTGCATGTTACAAGAAGCAGGGCCGTGGGGACAGCAATTTCCAGAACCTGTGTTTGATAATGTGTTTGAAATCTTGGAACAACGTTTAGTCGGGCAGCATCATTTAAAATTAACGCTGGTGCACGAACAAGGCAATGAGCCACTGGATGCCATTGCCTTCAATGTAGATTTAAATACCTGGCCAAATCATCGTGCGCGAAAAATCCATGCGGCTTATAAGCTGGATATTAACGAATACGGGGGACGCACGAAGTTGCAATTGGTCTTGTCTTGTCTGCAAGCAGTGGAAGCCCCAGCCTTTGCCTGATAGTGCTGCGTGATTGGCTTACGAACCATACTTGCAACGATGATGGCCACTCAGGAGCTCGTGCACGGATTTATTTTGGGTTCTAATCAAAAACCTGGTTTTAAGGATATGCCATGTTAGGGAAAATAAGCCCCGCTGCCATTTTTTTTCTGAGCACCACGCCCTGTTTTGCCGGTTTCTATGCAGGGGCGAGCATGGGGCCCGAAGGAGCTAGCTTTAAACAACGCTCCCATGTCACCAGGCTTGGCACCTTTGACGTAATCGACACAAATCATTTCGCTGGAACAGGTATGTTTGCTTCAGTGTTTGGTGGATACAGCTTAATTATTAATCATTTCTATGTGGCAGGGGAGGTGAATGCTAATCTTAGCTCGGTTCAATATGATTTAATCAATAAGGAATACATTCATCAAACTGTTTCTAAAACCTATTTTAAGGTTAAAAGTAGCGAAAGCGTCAGCATACTTCCTGGATACATGCTCGCATCCAATACCGTGCTGTATGGACGTTTAGGGTATGCCAATGGGCGGATAAAAATTGTGGAAGCGGATCCTACAATACATAGCCAGGCTAAAAACCGTAATGGGTTTAGATATGGACTGGGCCTTCGGCATGCATTGACGGCAAAACTGGCATTCATGCTTGATTACAGTCAAATTAATTACACAAGTCTTAAAAGCAGCGTATTTGAACCATTTGGCATGGTCGCAAAAACCACTAAAATTTCCCCGAATACGGCCCAAGTGGGATTTGGGTTAATTTATAATTTTGATGGACCCCCCAATCCCTAGGGTACTGAGCTGCAAATTTTGTGACACTCCATAATTTACTTTTATTATTCAAACCCAAAGATGCTCCTGCCGCCGTATTGAGATGAAACGTCTTTTTCATGAGCAAGAATTTCATCCACGCTGGGGCCGCTAATAATGTGACGTTCTAGCGCGCGTGCTTGTTTATCCAGCCGCTTAATGGCATCTAATTTTTCGCTTTGATCAAGCTTTGCTGTTTCAAGCGCTGCCTTTAAGACGCGGATGGTTTCATCATAGACTTTGGTAGGCACCGGGAAAGGGTGGCGGTCTTTGCCCCCATGGGCTATCGAAAAGCGAGCAGGATCGGAAAATCTGTATGGGGCACCATGCATGATTTCAGCCACCATGGCTAGGGCGAGAACAGTCCTCGCACCTACTTTAGGCGTTAAAAGCAATTCTGAGAAATCTTGCGGGCCACGATCAATAGCAGCGGCGATGTTGCCATGCAAACGCCGCAAGGAAATATCCTCAGCTCTGACCTCATGATGCTTTGGCATAGCAAGGCAAGGGAAGGAGAGCTGTTCTGTTGTTACGGTTATTGGCTTGGAGTGAGGTTGTCCACCTTGCGCTATTTCTGCAAGAATGCGTTCAGGAGAAAAGGTTTTCAACAGCTCAATTTGCGCGGTTCTTGACAGTTGGGCGCGTTGATCCGTAAGGTTGATAATATTGCCTTGATGATGTCCTTCGATGGCAGCATGTGGTGCATCAACGAAACTTTGCAGCCCCTCGGATAACCAATGATATCGCCGTGCTTGTTGGTTGGCAGCATTCATGCCTTGCTGGATGACGGTCCATTTTCCCTCATCGGTAACAATAAAGCCGTGCAAGTAAAGAGCAAATCCGTCCTGCACAGCCGCGCTATCAACTTTAGCCACAAGGCGACTGTATTGTGCAAGTTGCGCGCCGTCAAAGCCAGTTTTGCATCCTATTGCGACGAGTTCCTGCGGGGTTTGGCGCGAATATTTCCCTCTGCCCCCACACACGTGAATGCCAAGTTCTCGCGATAGCGGGGTCAAGCCGCGTTTAAGGGCGCCGATAACACTGGTGGTGATGCCCGATGAATGCCAGTCCATACCCATTACTGCACCGAAGGATTGAAACCAAAAAGGGTTGGCTAAACGCCGAAGAAATTCGTCGCGTCCGTAATGATAGATTATGGCTCGGCTTATGATCGTCCCCAATTTGGTCATGCGTTCGGCAAGCCATGAAGGCACTCGGCCATAATGCAAGGGTAAATTAGCCAAACCTGTTTTTTGAGCCATGATAATTTAAGACCATTGAGGTAAAGGAATTATAGTTGGCCGCGACTTTAATGACAAATTTTATACATAGTATGAAATTTATGCCTGGAGTGCCCGAAAATCAGACGGCTTCTTTGTGAAGCAGTCCGGCTTGTTGTGGGCTAGCTATTCTTATCATTCACTTGTGTTAAACTGGTTTTTTCTTCCCAAACAAACAACTTAATATTGGACATAACTCCAAGTACAAAAGCGAAAGGTAAACTTATACGTGCACTGGGCTTGGGTGCAGTGGTTATTTACGGAGTGGGGGATATCCTTGGCGCTGGCATTTATGCTTTGGTAGGAAAAGTTGCCGGGCATGCCGGGGCACTAACTTGGCTTTCTTTTGCTGTAGCGATGGCTATTGTCCTATTCACCGCCCTGAGTTATGGTGAACTCGTCAGTCGTTTTCCGAGAAGCGGCGGGGTTTCCGTTTATGTGCAGGAAGCTTTTGCGCATAAGTGGTTGTCCCTGTTGGTCGGGTTATTGTTGTTTACTGCAACCATTTTATCCATGTCCACCTTATCGCAGGCATTCGTGGGATATGTTCGGGCAATTGGCTTTTCAATCCCTGTTTGGCTTGGGATTTTTATTTTTTTAACTATTTTATTTCTTATTAATATCCGCGGCATTCAGCAATCTTCTATAGCGAACATTATCAGCACCTTCATTGAAATCAGTGGCTTACTTATTGTGTTAATTTGCGGGTTTTGGTATCTGACTTCCCAACCGGATAAGCGTGTAGTCGTTGACAGCTTCCCTTCAATAAAAGAATTGCTGCAGGGGGCTGCTTTAGCTTTCTTTGCATTCACAGGCTTTGAAGACTTGGCAAATATCGCAGAAGAAGTAAAGGATCCTAAGAAAAATTTGCCGCGTGCCATGCTTTATTCACTTGGAAGCGCGGGCATTTTATATTTGGGAGTAAGCTTCGTGGCTACTGCAATTGTTCCTGGCGCTGAGCTGAGCCAGTCCGATTCGCCCTTGGTGGATGTAGTCAGCAAATCCTATCCTGCCATGCCTGTTTTCATATTTTCAGTGATCGCTATTTTTGCGGTTACCAATACGACGTTATTAAATTACATCACGGCTTCACGGCTACTCTACGGGATGGCCGAAGCCCGTTTGTTGCCTGCATTTTTGCAAACGGTGCACCCGCGTTATCATACTCCGTACGTTGCCATTTTATTCATTTTTCCCATTGTATTCGGCTTGGGATTAACCGGCACACTGAAAGGATTAGCCGGTTCTACCAGTGCCATTGTCCTCACGGTTTTTTCTTTCAGCAGCGCGGCGTTAATAAAAACCAAGTTCAAGGAGAAAAAACAACAACACCGGACTCCTGTTTTCCGTGTACCTTTTTTTATTCCTTGTTTGGCAATTGCATTAAATGCAGCAGCAATCTGTTTTTTGCCCTGGGATAGTATTGTCATGGCGGCGATTTTATTAGCAGTTTGGCTTTTTTTGGTGGGTATGTTCCACTGGGTATATTCCAAATTCTAATGCTTAATCTACTTTTTGTTTTTATAGGCGTTTTTGCTGAATTGAAGAAAGCTTTAACTTTTAAGACGTTAACTTGCAACAATGAGCACTGCTAAAATAAAAGGAAAGTAAAAAGGCAGAGAGTCCTTATTGATAATCGGATAAGTAAAACATCAAAAGATATCTGTACATAAGAATAGAAAACCTTTGCTGTGGAGCTGTTTGCACGACTTGAATTTTGCTATTTTGCCCATATTACTTACACCAGAGTATATGATTGATGAGTACGGATAATTATGAACAAACCACTTGAGCCTGCTAACTTCCAAAGAAATCCCAGATTAAACGCCATCATGCAAATTATAAGCCGGGTTATTTTTACAGGCCGTTGGCTGCAGGCGCCTTTATACATAGGTTTATTGTTTATTTTGGCCGCTTATGTCTACCGTTTCCTGATGGAGCTTTGGCACCTCATGCAACATGTTAATTCTTCGGATAATACGCAGATCATGTTGGGAGTTTTAGATTTAATTGATGTGGTTATGATTGCCAACTTGCTTATTATGGTGATTTTGGGCGGTTATGAAACGTTCGTTTCCCGCTTAAATTTGGAAGCACACCCAGATCAACCTGAATGGTTGGATCATTTGGATGCAGGGGCCATGAAAATAAAATTAGCATTGGCTTTAATTGGAATCTCATCCATTCATCTTTTGCGCACGTTTATCGATCCGAGTAAACAAAGCACGGAAGCCGTTTTGTGGCAAGTAATCATTCATCTAACCTTACTGGTTTCTGCGTTAACCATTGCCTTTACCAACAGGTTGCTGTTTAAACCGGAAAATCACTAGAGACGCTTTGGTGGAGGTGAGGGCTTGCTTAAGGTTCATCTCCACCGGTTAAATATTTATAACGCAATTCTACTATGCAAGGGATTAATGCCGTTTTTCTTAATTGCTCATGTTATTAAAAGCGGATAGCTAATTGGGTATGGATTGCTCTTCATCAAAAAAATACACTTGACCCGTTTTAATATCATGTAAGCCTGCAATAATACCTACTTGCTTGTTTTTAACCAGTTCTTTAAGTATTAAACTTTTTTCTTGCATATCTCGGACTACTTGCAGGGCATTGGCTTTAGCTATTTCATCGATCAGCTTTGTATCATCACAATTGTTTAACCCAGTCACTTCCATAACTGGCTTAACAGTAGGTGCAATTTTATTCAAAACATCGGTTAAGTGCCCCATTTTGACCTGCTGACAAGCTCCTGCTACCGCCCCACAAGAAGTATGCCCCAGAACGACAATAAGACGTGCGCCTACTACCTTGGTGGCAAATTCAACACTTCCTAAAATATCATTATTAAGCACATTCCCGGCAACCCTTAGGGTAAATAAATCAGCCAATCCTTGGTCAAAAAACAATTCGGGCACACTGCGCGAATCCATACAATTAAGAACCACGGCAAAAGGATATTGTCCATAAGCTGCCTGCTTTGCCTGCGCATGATAATCACGAACTATGGTTGTATTCGTTAAAAAACGTTGATTTCCCTCTTTTAGTCGCTGCAAGGCTTGCTTGGGCGTCATTTGTTGTTGTTTGGCTTGAGTTAGAGTTTTGCCAAGAATAGGAATATCTTTGGAAGGAGTATCGGAAAAACTATTGGAAAACCAAATGAACCAGCTGAAAAATATAACTAGTTTGCAGAGTGAGGATTGCATAGTTTCTCCATTTTTTGTAAAGATTCATCTTGCATGAATTACCTTTAAAAGATTCTAGTATGCCCAGGAAATATTGCAAAAAATAAGGATTTAAAAATATTATTTGCAAATCAGAGCCATAATCATCCATAACTGCTGATAGTGAATTAAGAGATTATGCTGTTGGTCAGATTAGAAAGTAAGCCGGCACAGTAACTATCCTGGCTTGAAATACAGCGGATCAATGCAGAAATTTAAAGGGCGCATAGGCCGGAGTGCCTGCTCATACATTGCTTTGCAAGGTATGCTTTTGCTAAAGTATTAACGTAGATGAAACTAATACGAATAAAGCCATAAAATTATAATCATCCAGAAGTTAAAACATCATGGCCATACAGCAGCACCGCGGTAATATTTACGCTATTTTATCCGGATTTTTATATGGGTTTCTCGGTTATTTTGGCTTAAGCGTCATGCAGGCAGGAATTTCTGCCAGCACCATGTTATTTTGGCGATTTTTAATTTCAAGCGTGGTTATTTTTTTAATTTTATTGCCTTCTTTAAAACGCATTCAAGACTCATGGCGCGACATTGGGTTTGCTTTTCTAAACGGTGCTGCTTTTTATAGCTTTTCCACGGTTCTTTATTTTTGGTCTTGCACGTACATTGGCTCTGGTTTGGCCATGGTCATATTTTTTACCTATCCTGGCATAGTAATTTTATGTAATTTTTTTGCTTACGGACAGAAAATTTCGCCAGCTTATTATGTAGCAATGTTTTTGATTTTTATGGGTATGTTGCTATTTGTCGACCTTCATGAAATGAAACTTGATTTTATCGGTATCATTCTTGCCGTTATTTCGGCGGCTTTTTATGCCTTTTATATTTTTTTCAGTAAAAAAAATATAATTTCTGCAAATTTATCCGCATTGATGGTTTCCCTAGGGTGTATGCTAAGCTGCTTGTTTCTAAGCTTACTCAATCAGAGTTTCTCCATACCGGTTGCAGGCGATGTTTGGCTGAATCTTTTGGGCATTGGCATATTATCCACGGCGTTTCCCATTTTATTATTATTGTACAGTTTAAGGTATGTCAGTTCAGAAAAAGCGTCCATTCTATCGGTCCTTGAACCGGTTTTTGTCGTGCTTTGCGGTGTGGTTTTATTGGGGGAAACGTTAAAGCCTGCCCACATCCTGGGCGTGGTTATTGTGCTTGGTGGGGCTTTACTTACTCTTTTTAGTGATAAATTACGCTTATCTTTCCTAAATTCACGCAAGTTAGTCTAGTATACCGCAGGACAACCCGTTGGTAGTAATTGCTCACATTGTGTATAAATATGATATTATTGAAGTTTATATTATTGCTTAAGAAAAAATTATGCGGGGACTTGGGAACCATATCTCTATTCTTTTCAGCTACATGAACAAGCAAACGCTTGAATCCAGCAAGCAGATTAATTTGTTTGCCATCGTGATGCTGATAAATTTTCCTGTATTTGGTTTGGTATGGAGAGTAGAGGCTATCCTCCTGAAAGAAGAATATATCCTCAGGGTAACTGCCACTTGCTTATGCGCTTTGCTTTTTTCTACCCGTTTTTGGCCGTCTTCCTTACTAAAATGTTTACCTCTGCTGTGGTATGTCACTTTATTATTTTGTTTGCCGTTCTTTTTCTCTTATTTAACCTTGTTACACAATTGCTCAACCATCTGGCTTATGAATTGTGTGTCTGCAATCTTTTTGCTCTTATTAGTTACCCGCGTCATGGATGCTCTTATCCTGATGTTCCTAGGTTTTGGCCTGGCTTTTACGAGTTATTTTTTAGGGGAGCACACGTTATCTTATATTCCAGGGGAAATATCTTTATTCAGTTTAAGCATGACCTTCGCTGCAGCCGTGATTATCGGCGCTCTTTTCGCCAGAGACAGGGAAATTAGCCATGCCGACAAGATTTCAGGGATGCGGCTTTTAGCTGGAAGTCTGGCGCATGATTTACGTACTTCCTTAGCCAGTATTCATTTGCAGGCTGAGTTGCAGGATATGATCATTAATAAATTAAAAAACCCTGCTATTCAAAAAGATCTTAAGCGAAGTTTGAGTAAAATAAATCGCGGAATTGAATTGGGAAATCAATTGATCAGCATGCAACTTAATAACATTCAACATGAAAAATTTGATACGACGCGTTTCACCATTCAACCCATCAGCAATCTAATGGTTAGAACTTTGCAAGAATACCCTTTCAGAAAAGAGCAAAGAAAATTGCTGCGAGTCGATTTACAAAGTGATTTTCTCGTCTGGATAGAAGAAGTTGCATTTAAAAATCTTATCTGGAATTTATTAAAAAATAGTATGGATTATATCGATGAAACCGGAAAAGGCGACGTTGAGATTTGGCTGACTCAAGGAGATAAAAACGATGATTTCAATTACTTAAACTTTAAAGATACTGCAAAAGGTATCTATCCTAAGCAAGCTGCAAAAATATTTGACTCATTTTATTCCGATCGTAAGGGTGGGACTGGAGTTGGTTTAGCCTATTGCAAATTACTGATGAAAGCCGCAGGCGGCGATATTTATTGTCAGGGAAAATCCAATGAATTTGCACATTTTACTTTAAAGTTCCCGAAGATTGATTAAGTCTGGTTATTTTAAACGTAATTTGTGTTGCCAGGCAGAAATATGACTCATAAGCAACCGAATGTACGACCTTCTCCTGGAGCCTGAGCTTCTACAACTGTTGCGCCAATTCGGCTTATTGCCCCGATCACAGTCATAAGCGGGGACAACAAGGTTATTACAGCACAAGCTAGTGTAAGTGCCATATGGGGCGGTGCTTTTTTTAGGGAATTTAATGCCGACTCATAGCATTGTTCTGCTGCCCAGGATTGCTCAACAAGGGATAAATACCCGGATGCGATAAAACCTACAGCTGCCTTTGCCAAATAAAAAAGGGCGCCTATGCCGTTTATTAGGGCAGTTACGGCAAAAAAAGCTGGGTAAGTCACAGGGGAAATGAGCGTAAAGGCAACATCAAACACACCACGATAAGGTCGCCAGAAGGTATACTTCAATCCTTTGTCAACGATGGGGACTATAGAGTGGATGGAGTTGGTCATTTAGAAACCTCTTATATTTGCGCAAATATTATCACATATCGTTTATTTATGTTCAATATGTAAATAATGCGTATATATTTATAATTAACAGAGCATATTTGATAATTCCTGCCACATGTTTAATTGATGCGAATATATGAAATTGAAGCTTTTTTTAACTTTTTCTGCATCAGCAATCCAAATTTCTTTTAATATTTCGGTTGTCACATCAAAATGATTTACCCTTTCATGGACTTTGAAAAAAGTCAGAGCATCGTTAGGAATGGCCAGGGATTGAGCTAATGCAGTTAAATATGGGTAATCTGTATTATCAAGTTTTTCATAGGCGGCAAAAGTTGCAAACTGCTCTTGCAGGCTATGTTCCGTAAGCCACTGTAGATGAGTCTGGTTGAATTTTCTTGCAAAAGGCAGGTAGTTAGATTCATATGCTATTTCATGCTGTACATCAACGCCGCAAACCTCAGCAAATCGCACGTATAATTTTTCATGGGAAATTCTGTTGTCTATGCCCAATTCTTCCTGAATATTTTCAAAAATGATTTTTTTAATTCTCAGGTCATCGGCAAAATTGGCTACATACCACATAAAATTCACAAAATGTCCGCGTATATGATAAAACACAGCTGCAAAAGCTTTTTTTTGAGAATCCTCCCAAGTTGCAGTGTGTGTTATATCAAACAATGGTAATTTAACCAGCTGCTGACGGTACTGAGAATCGGTTTCTTCTAAGAAGTTATAAAATTCAGATGACACGGTAAATATCACTCCAAATATAAAATTGGCTTTATGGGTAATTAAAGTTCAAAAAGTAGTTATTTTACCATATATTTTTTATATAATCATAATCTTTAACGAATAAATGTTAAGTCGTGTTCATTTCAACTTGCACCTTGATGTCCGATGGGAAAATAGAATGTATCAAAAATTGAAATTGGGTTTAATGCTGGGGTTATTGTTTCAAGTGTTTGCCGTATGCGCCGCAAGCCACCATCCTCAGGATTTTTTGAAAGAAGTGGCTGGAGCTAAAGACGAAGGGGAGCAAATAGTGCAGCATTACTGTGCGAATTGTCATGCAAAAAAGCCACTGATTTCCCTGGGAGCCCCGCGTATGGGCCATGTTCATGACTGGCAACCGCGTATAAAGCAAGGAATTGCCTCCTTGTTAAATCATACTAATGAAGGCATTAATGCCATGCCGCCGCGTGGGGGATGTTTTGAATGCAGCGACGAACAACTCCTTTTAGCCGTCTTGGCCATGCTTCCACCGGAAGATGCCAAGTTACTGATTAAAGACAAAAAGATTATAAAAAAAACAGATAGTTAAAAAAATTATTAAAAAATGCTAAATAAATTGTCAGTCTGCCCGATAAAATAGAAAAATAGGGAGGATTGACACATGAAAAATAAATTAATAATTTTGCCTTTCTGTTTAGGAACTGTAGCTTGTGCTCCTATTGATCCATCCACCGTTGTAGTTGACGACGCGGGTAATGCGCATCACACAATGCATTACAGCATGGATAGCCGCGGCAGCAATTACTTCCCGGAAGAGCGCCAGGCTACAGGCAGAAAAGTATTTATATTCGATCCTAAGATTGCTGCTTGGGCAGTATATGATGCGCAAGGCAAACGGGTTAGAACAGGTAGCGCATCAGGAGGGAAGGATTTCTGCGAGGATGTAGGCCGGCCTTGTCGTACAGTGACTGGTACGTTTAAAGTTTATTCGAAAAAAGGGGAAGAATGCACTTCGAGTATCTATCCTATTGAAACGAATGGTGGAGCTAAAATGCCCTATTGCATGCACTTTAATGGCGGTTATTCCATCCATGGTGCCTATGAAGTGCCCACTTACAATGCTAGCCACGGATGCATTCGGGTTTTACCAAGTGCTGCCAAATGGTTAAATGAGAATTTTATGGATATCGGGACTACGGTTATTGTGAAGCCTTATCACTAATAAATACAAAAATAAAAAGCCAACTTAAGTTGGCTTTTTATTTGCTACTAAGCTTGATTAATTGGTGGAATTTTTATTTGGATTATTGAAAAGCGGTTTATGCTCCTTCAATTCCATGGATATGCGCTCAACGCCCTCCATACCAGTAATATTATTATGTGTCGCCCATTTCAAAAGTTCTTCGGTTGTTTTAATAGCCACGACAGCACCTTTTTCTTCATGAATCCGGCTTAATGCAGGAATGGCTTCCTGGCCTAAATTAGCCGAATTTTTATCAATATCGTACAAAGATAAAATTTCAGGGAATCGAGGCGCTGTACGGCCAAAAAAACCATGGGCATGAGAGGATGCATGATTGATTTGATAAGCTTTGACCATCGTCCTGATTCTTGCGATTTGTTGAGCTAATTCAGGATCTTGTTCCAAGTTTAAATGAGGATCATGATTTAAAGAGTGCAAATATTCACGGCCCAGCGCATACATGTCTGCATTTTTCCCACTTTTTTGTGCTTTCAACATCTTTGCTAAAACGACATTAGCCGAGAAGATAGTTTCAGATGGAGAGACATCTTCTGCGGCGACAATGGCTACACCGCCCCCAATTTTTTTACCTTGGGATGCAGTTACAAATTTTGCGGCTTCCCGATCAAGTACTGCCGTATTGGTGGATTTGTAAATTGGCTGGTCCCAGTCCGAAATTGTTCCCTCAACGTAGCCCGTGTTAAGGACAGGGATGGTTCGTGCATACACTTTAAATCTTGGCTCATCATCTCCCTGAGTGGGCATGTGCATGGGTGCCATTAAATTTAAAAAATTAGTAAAAAGCAGCCGGACATCTTTTTCAATATCAGGATGATTGGGTGCATTTAAAATCGTTTTGGCTTGTTGTTGCAATTGCTCTTTTTGCTCTTTCAGCGCACCAGTAAAATCCATGTGTGCAAAAGCTTTTCCCAGAAAAGCTTTACCTTCTGCAATTTCTTTAATTAAATCTGTACCGATTTCTTTCCAAAATGGGTTGATGACTTTGGGGTTCTGTTCCCCTCCAAAATTATAAAATAACTTGCTATAGCGTTCGTCTTTACATAAATTTTCAGCCGTCGTCCAACGTCCACTTTCTGGAAAATCATCGAAACTTTGACCGTTGTTTGCCCACATAAATGCATCAACATAATCCTGAACGGTCATGGTATGGTCGTTAGCCCATGCATTTAATTCCCTGGATACAAAAGGGTCAATTTCCAAAGGATCCGCTGCAATCTTTGTGATGTGTTCTTCGGCTATATAGATGTGATTGGCAATAGAATGGTGAATAATTTGTAAAAATAACTGGTTTTCCATTTCGACTGTTTTAGCACCATATCGCCCAACTGCTTTTTTATCATGTTCTGTAAAGAATAAATTTCCAGAGGCGGTGATGCTGAACTCATAATCAGACGCTTCTTTTTTAAAGAATGCCTCATACATTTTTTTATCTGAAACAATGTGGTTCTGTAGGGCAATGTCGGCATCTTTATAATTTATTTTTTGATAGATACTTTTGTTTTTTCGGGCAATTTCTTTTTCAATATCAATTAAATCAGTATAAAAAGTCCTTAAGTGTCCGGATAAAGCCTGAGCTTTGAACTTAAATTCATCATGGTTTTCCAAATCTTTAATATGCGTTTCCAAAAGCTCATTTCTTTGGCTTTGCAGCTGGTGGATTTGTGTATTGAGAGCATTTATATTGTCATGACAGTAACGTTGAATCCTCGCATCATGATGGCTTTGTGCATACACTTTCAGTAAGTGTTGCATCATTCCATAGCATTCGCTCAATTCAGCTGCACATTTTTGGTAGGCTTCCTGTACTTCTGTAGTTAAAACTTGGACTTCCTGACTCAGTGGGTGAGTTAACAAGCGGTTGATTTTTTCAGATAATTTTTGCTGATTTTCATAATAGACATCATTGGTTTCCATAAATTTATGCAGCTCTTCCGCATGTTTTTTATAGCCAATGCTCATTTGCTGCAAGAAGAGTTGTAATTCTTTTTGTAGCCGATTTTGACCACTGTTTCCTTCAAAGGGCTGACCTTCTTTATCATCGCTCATTCTATGAATAGTAAAAATGCCGGAATTTGGCGTACCATAAGTGATTTCCCCATAATAACGCTTATCTTCGGGGCGCATTTTTTCCATAACCTTAACGCTGCTATGGTCAGTGGCATCTGCGGCTAATCTGGCAAGATTAGCTACATCATGCACCATATTAATGCCGGTATAATTGGGATCTTGAGCCTGAGCTTTGATTTCTTCAGCCAATTTGTAAAATTTTGTGTAAGCCAATTCTTTATTTAAACTGGTTGTGTCCATTCGTGTGCGCTCATGTTGCGTTTTGCAGTATTTTTCCAGATAGTCAATCAGGCAAAGTGGATCCACATGAGTACGGATATCAATAACACCTTCGGTAGTCGTCATCGTGCCCGGTGCGACATCTTTGTGGGAAGAGCCGCCAGCTCCGTAGGTTTTGATATGAATGGGACGGGGTCTGCCACGTTCATGAAATATCCCATTATCAATTAAGGAATTCATGATGATATCGCTTTCGTGTAGAACCAAATCACCGTTTAAACCCATGTTTAACTGCTGATGTACAATGCCCTTGATACTGGTGATTTCCTCATTTGCGTTTTTTGTTACCAGACCAAAACAAATCCCATGATTGTCAAATGCTTTAATTTTGGCATTACCTTGAGAAAAGAGCTTGTTTGCTACGCGATTTTCCTCTGCATTTTTAGAAAGATTGTCTACCAATTCTTGCATGGGACCGTCCTGGTTCCCACCGGACACATAATTCCAGTCATGGCCAGAAATTTGCTGGATATTGGATTCAAGTAAGACGCTGCTGTTAGCTCCTTTTTCCAGGCGAAAGACCACTAATGCCGCTTCACCAGGATTTAAATTTTCAATGTATCTTTTAAGAAGAGGGCGCGTTTCTTCATCCATGACTCCGCCAATATATTCAATGGGTTTGACTGTATCTTTTTGAAGAGATTCCTGCAGGTTTTCTTCACGGGGCATGGCTCAACTCATAAAGGCTGATTTGTAATAAGTATAGACAAATTTTATCTTTACTGTTTTTTATTTGCGCTAAAAAGCGATGAAATTTTTTAGTGTTTTACGCTGGTTTTTTGAGAAATTAATTGTTCAAAAAATAAAATAATTCATCATATTGTCTGTTTTTATATCTTATTTTGCAGTATGATCCCTTTCCAGCCTAGGCAGAGAGGTCAATATGCACTTAGCATTAAATAAATTAAGCATTGAAGAAATTATTACAACAATTCAATTGATACCCGCACAGGATGATGTACTGGATTTGAGCAGTAATGATTTGGTGACGAGACTTTCGGGAACAGAACTCAATCATACGCTGGTCAACTCCGGGGAGCAGATTAGAAAAGTTTATCTTGCCGATAATGAATTGGGTTATATGGACAATCCGGAGCTCATCACAGGATTAAAAGGGCTTAAGCCCTTGGTTCAAGAGCTTAGCTTAAACAATAATAAATTTTACCAAAAAACATCAGAAGAAATGCAAGAAGTTATGGCTGCGTTGCCGGAAGGTATTCAGCACATCGATTTAATGGATAACAAATTTGAAACGAAAGATACCCTGGAATTGGAGACAATCTTGCTTGCTGCCCCAAATTCAGTTCATACAATCCGCATTTCATTTACTAAAACAATTGATTTAATTGCGCTAAGGAATCAGCACAAAGAATGTGAGTTGGTTAAACACAGCATGTTTAATGCAAAACAGGAATCACAAGCAGCTGAAGCAGAAGAAGATAAAGCCAATGCTTATCAGTTTATCTGAAAGCGGCTTTATCAGTTGCTTTTAGATAAATAAGTTTTCAGTAAATCACTTACCTGTGCAGGATCGGCTTTGCCTTTCGTTTCTCGCATAACTAAGCCTACAAAAAAGCCTAATAATTTTTCCTTTCCTGCCCGGTAATCGCAAGCTTGCAGAGGATGATTGTCAACGATCGTTTCAATTAATTCGGCAAGCGCTGCTTGATTGGTATTCATGCCTTGGTTTTCCAAAGCAATGATTGCTTCGACGTCTTTAGCACCTGAGATTAGTTTTGAGAAAACGTTTTTTGCAATTTGGGCTGATAACAGGCCTTGCTGCAATTTATCCAGCAATAAGGCAAGTTGGGCGGCCGGTACTGGGGGATTGTCGAAAGTCAATCCAGCATCATTCAAGGCGGCTGAATAGGGGCCTTTTAACCAGTTCACAATGGATTTTATGGGGGATTTACTTTGATTTTTGACTTCAGAAAAAAAATTATAGAGTGCGGGGGAGGATAATAAAAACTCAATGTCGCTGTCGGACAATTGTTGCTCCTGCTGCATTTGCAAACGAATCTCGTGCGGCAAGGGCGGCATGTTTTTTCTGACTGTGGTCAAATCATCCTCAGTGATTTGAATGGGCAGTAAATCCGGATCTGGAAAATAACGATAATCATGCTCGCTTTCTTTTTCCCGCATTGGCTGGGTAGTATCGGTAGTAGGAGAATATAACCTGGTTTCCTGCTTTATGCACTGTCCCGTCTCCAGCAAATCCTGATGTCTCCATTGTTCATAGCGAATTGCTTTCTCAATAAATCGAAATGAATTGAGATTTTTTAATTCCGTTCTTGTCCCCAGGTTTTTTTCACCGCTCGGGCGTAATGAAATATTTACGTCACAGCGAAAAGAACCTTCCTGCATATTGCCATCGCATATTCCCAGGAAACGCACGAGTTGATGCAACGTTTTTAAATAAGCGACTGCTTCCTCAGCCGAAAAAAGACAGGGAGCCGTGACAATTTCCAATAGCGGTGTACCGGCGCGATTTAAGTCAATCCCGGTATAATGCGGGTGAATGTCATGTAAGGATTTTCCAGCATCTTCTTCCAAATGGGCACGCACAATGTGGACGTATTTAGCTAAGCCGGTGGGCGTTTTAATCCCCAGCTGGCCGTTACTGATGATAGGGCGTTGAAATTGGCTGATTTGATATCCTTTAGGCAAATCCGGATAAAAATAATTTTTGCGTTCAAAATAGGATGAATCATTAATTTCCGCTGCAATAGCCAGTCCAAACTTAATGGCCATGCGCACTGCTTCTTCATTCAATACAGGCAAGACGCCAGGCAGGCCGGCATCGATGAAACTAGCTTGTGAGTTGGGCGCAGCGCCATATTTTACCGAAGCATTGGAAAATAATTTTGACTTTGTTTTTAACTGGACATGTACTTCTAATCCTATGACGGTTTCCCAATTCATAAACTGTCCTCATCCGTAGTCGGCCTTGCCCGGTGCCAAGTGGTGCATTGCTGATAGTTATGGGCTAAATGCAATAATCGGGCTTCACTAAAATGAGGGCCGATAATTTGCATGCCGATGGGTAATCCTTGGCTGAATCCAACTGGGATGGAGAGCGCGGGAAGCCCTGCAAGATTTGCGGCAACTGTGAAGACATCCGCTAAATAACGCTGAGTGGGATCGCTTATTTTTTCACCGAGTTTAAATGCAGCAGTAGGTGTTGTCGGGCCAATAATAACATCTACGTGTTCCAGGGTTTGCAGTAATTCATCTTGAATCATGCGCCGTACTTTTTGTGCTTGCAAATAATAGGCATCAAAATATCCTGAAGAGAGCACGTAGGTTCCAGTCAGAATACGCCGTTTTACTTCAAGGCCAAAGCCCTCGTCGCGCGAACGTGTAATCAGCTCAAAGAGAGTTTCTACTTGGGTAGCTTGATGGCCAAACCGTATGCCATCATATCGGGATAGATTGGAAGATGCTTCGGCACAAGCAATGACGTAATAACAGGGCACCCATAAGGATTGCAAATGCAGGTCAAGTTCAATCACCTCGTGCCCGGCCTCAGTGAGCAAGCTGATAGCAGTTTGCAAAGCTTGCCGAACTTCTGCATCTACCTGGGACTGAAAAAAACAGGCAGGTAAGCCAATTTTTAATGGTTTAAGCGGTGTGTCGAGAAGATTAAGATAATTCGGAATGGCTTGCTTGACTGAAGTTGAATCTTGTTCATCAAAGCCTGCCATGACTTGTAAAATCAAGGCGATATCGCTGACGCTATAAGCCATGGGCCCAGCCTGATCAAGACTTGAGGCAAAAGCAACCATACCGAAACGTGAAACAAGCCCATACGTGGGTTTTAACCCTGAGATACCACAAAAAGCGGCTGGTTGTCTGATTGAGCCGCCTGTGTCAGAACCGGTGGCATACGGTACTAAACCCGCTGCAACAGCTGCTGCCGATCCGCCAGAAGATCCTCCTGCAACGCAGGTTTTATCCCAAGGGTTTTTTACTGGTCCAAAATAACTGGTTTCACTGGTGGAGCCCATGGCAAATTCATCCATATTGGTTTTGCCCAGCAGCACTGCTCCCTGTGCTTGTATACGGTTAACCACAGTTGCATTGTATGGAGCATGGAAATTGGCAAGCATCCTAGAGCCGCAAGTCGTTGGCATGATTTGCGTACAAAAAATATCTTTATGCGCCATGGGGATGCCTGTTAATGCATGTGCTCTCCCTTGCTGAAGCAAGCGATCGGCTGCTGTGGCTGCTTTAAAAGCATGTTCCTCATCCAGACTGATAAAGGCGTTGAGTTCCTGCATTTTTTGCATGCGCTTTAAATAATATTCTGTTAGCTCTTTACTGGAAATGCGTCTTGTGTGTAAAGACTCGCTTAATGCACGGAGTGATGATAAAGGCATGCGTTATTTTCCTGGTTCAATGACTTTCGGCACTAGGTATAAGTTATCGGTAAATAAAGGGGCTATTTTCGCCAATTCTTGGCTTCGATCTGGCTCATTAACTTCATCTAAACGTAAACGTTGCTTTAAATTTAAAGGATGGAACAATGGGGATATACCTTCAGTATTCACCTGATGCAGTTGTTCTACAAACTTTAAGATAGCATCCACATCCTTCGCAAGTGAGGCGGCGCTTGCAGTGTTTAAGTCGATGCAAGCCAAGGCTGCAATTTTTTTTAAATCTTGAGATGAAGGCATGATGACTCCAGTGCAAGGTGCAGATACAAATAAAGAATGCAAAGATTATACCGCGCGAATAAGCCAAACGCACGACAGGAAAATTAACGTATCCTGCTGCTATTGCGGGTAAAACGCAGTAATCTTAAGTTTTTTGCAGCAATTAGGCCGGATAAACAAAAGTGCGAGGTGCTTGGGCTTTTTGTTGCAGATAAAAGGTACAATTTTAAAGTCCCAGTGTTTACAATGGGTAAACGAAAAAAGTGAGATTCCTATGTTGCTACAGGTGAAGACAGCAAGTGGTGTTCATATTGAATATGAACAGCAAAAATTAATCTATGCAAAGGCCATCGAACCCCTTTTAGAGCGTTTGGATTCACAACGCGGTGCATTATTTGCTTCAAGTTTTGAATATCCTGGCCGTTACACTTGTTGGGATATAGGGTTTTATAATCCGCCACTGGCCATTGTTTGTACGGGCCAGGCGATTCAATTCCAGGCATTAAATCAGCGCGGAGAAGTTTTGCTTTCCATGTTCACCGAGATCATGGAGAAAATGGAAAATATAAAAATCACGACGCGAGAAAAAAAGCTGCATCAGTTTGAGGTGACACCCAGTTTAAAAATTTTCAGTGAGGAAGAGCGCAGCCATAAACCTTCGGTTTTTAGTGTGCTGAGAGCATTGCTGGCATTCTTTAAAGAAGATGACGAAGAATATTTAGGTTTGTATGGGGCATTTGGTTATGACCTTATTTTCCAGTTTGAAGAAGTGCTTGTGCAGCAAACCCGCTCTGAGAAACAACGCGACATGATACTTTATTTGCCAGATGAAATTTTTGTTGTGAATCATAGGAAAGAAGAAGCTTTCGTCAGACGTTACGATTTTCAGTTTCAAGGTAAATCGACGCAAGGCTTGCCACGTGAGGGCGACTTTTTTGCTTATGAGGCAAATAGGACACCTGGTAAACCATGTGATCATGAACCTGGGGAATATGCTGCCTTAGTCAATCAGGCTAAAGATAGATTTGCATGCGGTGATTTGTTCGAAGTCGTGCCCAGCCAGACTTTTTACATGCATTGTCCTGCCAAACCTTCTGAAATTTTTAAACGCATGCGGGTAAAAAATCCTTCACCGTATGGTTTTTTTATCAATCTTGGGCAAGCTGAATATTTAGTAGGTGCGTCGCCGGAAATGTACGTGCGTGTACAGGGCAAACGAGTAGAAACCTGTCCGATTTCCGGTACGATTAAGCGAGGTCAGGATGCAATCGAAGATGCATATAACATTCAGTTACTCCTGGATTCCGAAAAAGAAGCGTCTGAACTAACCATGTGTACGGACGTGGATCGCAATGATAAATCACGCATTTGTGAAGCAGGTAGTGTGAAAGTCATCGGGCGCAGACAAATTGAAATGTATTCGCGCCTAATCCATACGGTTGATCATATCGAGGGGAAATTGCGTGAAGGTTTTGATGCCATAGACGCTTTTTTAACCCATATGTGGGTAGTCACGGTGACGGGCGCTCCCAAATTGTGGGCAATGAATTTTATTGAACAACATGAAAAATCACCACGTAGATGGTATGGCGGAGCGGTGGGCTGGTTGAATTTCAATGGTGATATGAATACTGGTTTGGTATTACGTACCATGCGCATTGAAGAAGGTATTGCTGAAATCAGAGTTGGCGCGACTTTATTGTATGATTCTCAACCGGAGGCGGAAGAAGAGGAAACAAGGCTTAAAGCATCGGCTTTTATGGATTTGCTGGAAAATACCGCTGCGTCTAGACCGCAAGACTGGTGCTCTTCGTTGCATGCGGCCGGTAAAAAAGTTCTTTTAGTGGATCATCAAGATTCTTTCGTACACACTTTGGCCAATTACATTCGCCAAACTGGAGCTCTGGTCGTTACTGTGCGTTCTGAGCATGCGCTTAATTATCTTAACAGCAACCAATACGACTTGGTTTTATTGTCGCCTGGTCCTGGAAAGCCTCAAGATTTCAATTTACAGCAAACTATTAAGGCCGTCCTTGAGCGAAATATACCCTTGTTTGGCGTGTGTTTAGGTTTGCAAGGCATTGTTGAATATTTCGGTGGTAAATTGGGAGTATTGGCTTATCCCATGCATGGTAAAGCATCCCTTATCAAAGTGCTGAACGAGGAGGGATTGTTCGCAGGGCTGGGTAAGGAATTTACAGCTGGGCGATACCATTCCCTGTATGCGCAAAAAGATCATATGCCTGATGAGTTGGAAATTACGGCAGTCAGTGAAGATGACGTGGTGATGGCGATTGCTCACCGTGAGTTGCCAATCCAGGCTGTGCAATTTCATCCGGAAACCATTTTGTCTATGCATGAGCAAGCGGGATTGCGGATTATCAATAATTTAATGCAGATGATTTGCAAAAATGCGCACTAAAATTCTTCTCCTTTATGGAGTTGCAATTCTCTTGGGAGCATTTACCGGGTTGCTTGGTTCGTGTTTGCAGCTGACTATTATAAAAGTCAATCAAATATTAGCCTTTGGGTTTTATTATGCCCATGAACAGCAGTGGCCGGCAGGGTTGATTTCCGCATTGATTTCCATGTGCATGGTGTTTGGTGCCTGGCTTTTAGTGAAATGGGTGGCGGCTGAAGCTGCTGGCAGCGGTGTGCAGGAAATTGAAGGGGCTTTGCTGCATGAGCGCGCCATTTTTTGGCGGCGTTTGCTGCCTGTAAAATTTATAGGTGGTGTCTTGGCTATTTCTGCCAAAATGGTGCTTGGACGCGAAGGGCCTATGATCCAGATGGGGGGAAATCTTGGTGAGATGTTAGGCGAATGGTTCAAGATTTCTCGCCGCAGACGCGATACCTTAATTGCTGCAGGGGCCGCTGCAGGTTTAGCCGCCGCGTTCAATGCTCCTCTGGCCGGGGTTTTATTTGTAATAGAAGAAATGCGTAATGAATTTAATTTCTCGTTTACCAATTTTAAAACAGTAGCCATCAGTTGCGTGAGCGCTACGATTGTTTTACATATGATAATCGGTGCTGCCCCTGTTATTCCCATGGACGTTTTCCAGCTCCCCAGTTTAAGTTCCTTATGGCTTTTTTTTATTTTAGGGGTTGTCGTTGGTTTCGCAGGGCTTTTTTTCAATCTAATTTTAATGAAAAGTTTGGGGCTCATCGACCGCTTAAGCATGCGCGTACGCGAAGCTTATGTTCTTCTCACCGGTTTATTGGTGGGCTATTTAGCTTATATTTATCCGGACATCGTCGGGGGAGGGTATGAAATCATTGAGCGCTCCTTAACGATGGAACCGGCATTTGGGGTGTTGCTTTTGCTCTTGGCGGTACGTTTTATTCTCACTGTCTTTTGTTATGGCACTGGAGTACCTGGCGGAATTTTCGCGCCTATGCTTGCTTTGGGGACTTTATTAGGATTAGCCGTATTTTATATTGTTCAATCGCTGATAAGCGATGCCACGGTGCATGCAGGAATGTTTGCTGTGGCTGGAATGGGAGCTTTATTTTCAGCAGCAGTACGGGCCCCTGTCACAGGCATTGTGTTGATTGTCGAACTTACCCAAAATTATCTGCTGATCTTGCCGTTAATGGTTTGTTGCCTGACTTCCACTACCATCGTGCAGTTGGCAAAGAATCCACCAATTTATACACAATTATTGAAGCGCAGTCTAAAAAGACATGTTAATTAATCAAGTTTGGGCAACTCATTTTCATCAAGTGTTTTTATTTTGTTTTCTAGCATGGCAATCTGTGCCTGAAAACGTTGGGAAATAATTTGGGTAATATTGTGGAGAATTTGCGGAAATTCATTGGTAATAGTAAAAAAATGCTCTTTATCAAGCACCAGCAATAAAGCACGATCTTTTGCTATCACCGTAGAGGTGCGCTTGTTTCCTCCAAAAAAAGCCATTTCGCCAAAACATTTAAACGGCTTGAGGCTTGCAAGCAATTCATTATTTTTATAAATCAGTACCTCGCCTTGGACGAGCACATAAAGGCTGTCTCCTTCTTCACCTTCTGTGATGATGACTTGTTCGGGAGCACAGTCCAAAAGCTCACAGGATTGTCCTAGTTCAAACAATACTTCGTCGGGTAAGGACTCGAAAAAGTCTGTTTGCTGTAACGCAATAGTACGTTGTAAAGGATTCATTTCCGTCGCTACTCCAATTAAGTATTTCGACAAGCACTGCATAAGCCAGGGATCATCGATGAATATCGCTTCCCAATCCTCTGTTTTTGGTTCTTGCTTTAAATGGCTGGCATCGGTAAAAGCAGCTTCTATAAGTTTACGCAGAATTAATTTATTTTCATTGGCAATGAGGTATTCAATTGCCTTATCCTGAATATTTTTGTTGGCTCGCGTGACATAATAAGGATTTATTTTGGCAATACTTGCCGAAATGTTTACTGTGTTTTCATGATAAGAAGCATACCAGTATAAAAAACGTTGTTTGGCATAGTAAATGCGATTGTGTAATAAAGGCTTAACGGATTGCAAACTATCCAAACTGAGCAATAATTTGTATTGCTGAATGAGAGACGTCTCAAAATGTAAAGCATCGAGCAAGGAGTTAACGAGTGGTTTGGAAAAAGTAACTTTCAATTTTCGTTCTAACAATTGCATGGCAATGATTGTTCTTAAATAAATATTTTTTTCTTTTAAGAATTCAATAATGAAGGGTTCGACACTTTGATGAGGTAAGGGAACAATGAATGCTTGTGCCGATTCCCTGTATTCATGGGGATTTTTATAATAAAGTGTCATTAATTGCTTCGCCAGAGGAAGCAATTTTTTCATCTCAAAACGCTGATGTAAAATTTTAATTGTATTGCGGTTTAGAAATTTCCCTAAAGCAGGCAACATATCCAATACGTCTTGTGCCGGCAAATTATGAAAAGCAGTAAGGCGTACCAATGGTTCCTTATCCGTTAATAATTTTCCCTTTAAATCATAAAGTCGTCCAGGTCCCAATGCA
This sequence comes from Legionella sp. 27cVA30, assembly GCF_024160945.1. NCBI lineage: Bacteria > Pseudomonadati > Pseudomonadota > Gammaproteobacteria > Legionellales > Legionellaceae > Legionella > Legionella sp. 27cVA30. Next base: position 820,579 of record NZ_JAMYXK010000001.1, on the reverse strand, counting down.
TGCAGCAATTTAGCAGCAATCACCCGATGTTTTGTTTGCGGTGATTTAACCAAGTCTATCATTAAGTCAATTGCGAACAGATAGTCTTTGACATCGCCATTTTTTAACAACATCAGTAAGGCATTTTTTGCAGTGGGATTTTCTTTAAGCCTTGCTTTAGCATCTTTAATAAGAATATCCGAATGAACGTCACTTAAAAGTTTATATAATAATTCCCGTGCCTTTAGGTTTAGTTCAGCATGCCGGTAAAGATCGATTAATTTATTGGCATTTAAACTATCAGATGGATATTGATCTAACACATGAATGACTACATCTTGTATCTCTTTTTTTCTATTATCACTCAAGATCTGATAGAGCAAAGAAGGGGGTGTTGCAAACAATTTAGGAGTGATTAAGGCTATTTCAAGGGGACCTACTGAAGGTTTGTCTAAGGTTGTCAATACTAAATTTTGGATGTACTCCCGCTCTTTTTCATCACGTGTGATAACTGAAAAACCGCTGGTCATGACCATTTCTTTTAATGTCATTGAGTACCGTTTAAAAAGTTCAATAGAAAGTAAAATTCCAAGGAGTGAAAATACAATAAAAAGAAGCGGAAGATAGTTTATAAAAAGGGTCGAATGCGTTGAGATTAGAGCAAAAAATGCTGCAATAATAACAGAAATAGGACCACAATAAGATTTAACAAAGATTTCGCCTTTTATGATGATAACCGGAGGAAAAACATTGACTATATTTTTAAAAATCATGGTAAGCCAACCATAGGAAAAAATAACTCCCAAGCCATTTAATACTGCAATTAGCCAAAGTGAAGGGTAAAGCCAATAAATGGTGCCCATAACTAAAATTAATGACAATATAAATTGCAGAACGTTAGAAAATTTAATCCTTGCAAATACCATTGACGCAAGTAATTGTGTGCCTAATGATATGGTATTGCATACGGATAAAAAGAGAGCAACGAACGTGCCAATTTCCTCTTTATTAAAATTAAGATCCAGTTGCGTTCTGAATAAAAACTCAGCTATTTGGAATATCGTCGTAAAGAGCACTATCAAGAGGACTAATGTCCTAAACAATGGGTAATGCAAAGGGGAGCGAGAGCTAATCTTATTTTTATCCTGCTCGCTTGCATCTGATGCGACGATTCTTACCGTAAAGTCAGAAATAAAAAAAGCCATGACTAAAAATAAAATGAACACAAGAGGCAGCAAAGAGATTGGCAAAAAAGAAGTAATGCCTGCATATAAAAGAGGCGTCATAATGGATGATAATGATGCAGTGACCGTAAAACGATTAAAAATGGCTTTAAACTGCCGGTAATAGAATAACGTTGAAATAAAACTCCACATGATCGCGGCAAGGATACTCGCACAAGCTCTAAAGAGTAGGATGCTTGTAAATGGCGCCCAATACCAAGACGCCTGGTTTAAAAATAGGACTAAAATTAAAATGAAGCCAATGGCCAAGAAACTGGCTTGCACGTATTTTTTTAGATTTTTTGGAGTGTATAGAGAAAAAAGATTCCCAAGCAGGAAAATGGTGATGGCTTCGCCAAGCATCCAGTAAGGAATCCAGGATGTAGGATAAGTGGAGAGAAAAACCGAATAACTAAATACCGTAGCACCAAGAGAAAAAGCAGCAGGAAAAGTGCTTAATATCAAGGACAGGAAAAAATTTTTTTGTAAATCCCTGTCTCCTAAAAGAACTTTGGGAATTAACTTGCTAAACCAGGCTTTCATTTTTTTAAACCTAATTTATCAGTTTAAAATGCGGCTTCCCACGCTAAGCAGGGAGTTTCAGGACGGACGTTTGCCTTTAGCATCTCCCATTTGCAGCGCGAGGGTTAGTGGATAAATGATAAGTTTTTTGAATTGCTATCATTATCCCACTTTGTAATACCAACCATTACGCTGAAATACTGCAACGGTACAGTTCTGGAGTTTGCTGCATGGATTTCATTATGTCCCCTTTATGACTCCACTCCATCGAAATAACTGCTATCCGGATTTGGTCGATTCGACCACACCGCTCCTAATTTCATCTTGGGTGACTTCCTCTGATTTTGCAAGGTCATGCATATTTCAACCCACTGCTTAACGAATTGCTTTTGTATCCAGCGTTTCCGGCTAATGACATGCATGAATTCTTATTTACATAATATCGAGCCTGGTAAACGAAAATAGCCGGGTTGAGTTAGGTAAATACTCGGTGCGGAAGCTAAATACGATCAGACTTTGATACGCTTGTTCTATTTCGCGTGGATACTCGTTATACTCACGAGAGATTAGTAATCCTGACGTTTTAATGGCCAAATTTACTCACCATTCTAAAATTGCATTTCTATTCATTGCACCCCAGTTACTGGTCACCTTGTTATTTTTTATATGGCCAGCATTCGGCGCTATTGTGCAATCCTTGTTTTTAAGTGACCCCTTTGATTTGCATACGCAATTTGCCGGATTGGAAAATTATATTGATTTATTCCTAAATCCAGATTATGGAAAAGCGATAGGGGTTACAGCGGTTTTAGCCATCGCCATTACTGCTTTGACGATGTGCTTTGGATTAGGTCTTGCCGTGTTGGTAAATGGCAGACGCAGGAGCCAATCCCTTTATAAGTCCCTGTTGCTATGGCCATACGCGGTTGCTCCTGCCGTTGCGGCTATTTTATGGCGTTTTTTGTTTCATCCGGCTCTTGGCTGGCTGCCTGGCCTGGCGGGCCGGTGGGGTATTGATTTTAATTACATGATTCATCCATCCCAAGCGTTAATTGTAATTATTATTGCCGCTTCCTGGCAGCAATTTAGTTATAATTTTTTATTTTTTTTTGCAGCCCTAAAGCTTGTTCCGAATTCTTTGATAGAAGCTGCAATTATTGATGGCGCCTCTTCCTGGCGGCGATTCTGGCAAATTATTTTCCCTTTACTGGCACCTACGACTTTTTTCCTATTTGTCATGAACCTGGCATACGCCTTTTTTGATACTTTTGGCATGATTCAAGTCATTACGAATGGCGGTCCGCAATCCAGTACCACGACATTAATTTATAAAGTGTATGAAGATGGATTTATTGGCATGGATCCCGGCAGTTCTTCTGCCCAATCCGTAGTGCTCATGCTGATTGTTTTGGGACTTACCCTCCTGCAATTTCGCTATCTTGAAAAAAAAATTTACTATCAATGACTCAAACAACGATTATTACTCAGCAAATGAAACAATGGAAAACATCATGAACGAGATGCTAAACGTAAGCTCTGAGGCTAAGGCTGTTTTCCACGAAAAAGCTGCGTACAAAAAAGGCATCATGATTCAGCAGTTGCGCACGTGGTGTTTACGCGCCATCCCCCATGGTTTACTTTGGCTATTCATCCTATTTTTGTTTTTACCGCTTTATTTGGCTCTCATCGCCGCAAGCCATGATGCATCTGCGCTGATGCAGGCGCCACTGCCAAGTTTCCCCGGGAAAATGCTGTGGCAGAACATGAAAGTGGTCTGCATGCATGGAATAACCGCCACGGGAGGAGAGCCAATAGCCAATATGCTATGGAATAGTTTTTTTATGGCTGTATTAATTGCCGTTGGCAAAATAACACTTGCATTGTTTTCTGCTTTTGCCCTGGTTTATTTTGATTTTCCCTACAAAAAAATGTGTTTCTCTTTGATATTATTGACGATGATGTTGCCGGTTGAAGTAAGAATTGTACCCACGTTTCAAGTGGTTGCTTCAATGGGGTGGTTAAATTCGTTTGCCGGCCTTACCTTGCCGCTTATTGCATCTGCAACTGCTACCTTTCTTTTTCAACAATTCTTCAAAACAGTACCCAAAGAATTAGTGGATGCAGCAAAGATAGATGGTGCAGGGCCCGTGCGTTTTTTTATTGACGTTTTATTGCCGTTATCACGCTCTCATATCGCAGCCATGTTTATTATCATGTTTGTGTATGGATGGAACCAGTATTTATGGCCTCTTATCATTACCACAGAGCCGAAGATGGCCACCATTGTCATGGGGATTCATTATTTAGCTGGAGTTGCCGATCAAGTGCCTCAATGGCATTACATTATGACGGTAGCATTAATTGCATTATTACCTCCCTGTCTCGTTGTCATTATACTACAACGTTGGTTTGAAAAAGGATTAAGACAATAATGGCTGCAGTAAATATGATAGCGGTTAATAAATTTTGTGATGGTCACAAAATTTTAAACAATATTAATTTGAATATAGAAAAAGGTGAATTCGTAGCAGTGGTGGGCCCATCGGGTAGTGGGAAATCGACTCTGTTAAGATTAGTGGCCGGCCTTGATTCGGTAAGCCAAGGTAGTATTCTCATTGATGATCAATGTGTGAATAAAATTCCTCCGGCGCAACGAAATATGGCCATGGTTTTTCAAAATTATGCTCTTTACCCGCATATGACTGTGTTTGATAATATGGCATATGGTTTAAAAATGCGCGGCATAAAAAAGCAAGTTATCAAAGAACGCGTGGAAGAAGTCAGTAATTTGCTGCAGTTAGATGATTATCTACAGCGTAAACCTGCTTCGCTTTCGGGTGGACAGCGGCAACGTGTGGCCATGGGCCGGGCGATTGTGCGTTCACCGGCAGTGTTTTTATTTGATGAACCTTTATCAAATCTTGATGCAAAATTACGCACGGAAATGCGACATGAAATAAAAAAACTCCATAACAAACTTAACACGACTTGTTTGTATGTAACTCATGATCAAACGGAAGCAATGACGCTGGCCAACCGCATTGTGATGTTAAATAAGGGTTGCATCGAACAAGTTGGCACGCCTATGGAACTTTATCTGCGCCCGGCAACTGAATTTGTGGCAAGCTTTATCGGCCATTATCCAATGAATTTTTTGTCGGGTAGTATTGAGCTTACAAGCAATAAGATTAAGACGGCTCTTGGTATTGAGCTACCGCTGCCGAATTGTCTTAAAGCCAGATCTTCAGGGGATAAGGTGGTAGTTGGCATCAGGCCAGAACATATTTTGCCAGCGGTAGAGCCAGCTTCCAATAGCATAGAAGCCACAGTGGATTTTATTGATGATATGGGCTCTGATAAGATTCTGCATTTATTCAGTGTAACCGGGAATATAAAGTTTTTAGTTCGCGTATTTGCAGATACGCATTTAGCATATGAAAAATTAAATTTTCAACTTGATCTAGCCAAAGCAAATATTTTTTGTCAGGAGACCGGGATTCGGTTAGGAGGATGGAATGATTAAGGGAAAGGGAAAGCTGCGCGCGCTGGATGCTCCTGTTTACCGATATTGGCAAGCTGTTTATTTATCTTTTTATTCATATCGCCTGTATGTTGATGTATTTAAGCGGTGGCGTGGTTATGGGATTTTATATTTGCTATTTTTGCTTACCTTGACGACGATTCCTTTGGCATTGCGAATGATCGTTGAATTTAATACCTTTTTTAACGAGCAAGTGCTTTTTCCATTACAAGAATTGCCACCTCTTTATGTGCAGGATGGAAAAATTTCGCTGGATAAACCTACGCCATACTTCATTAAAAATAAGGGGGGTGAGGTGGTAGCCATTGTTGATACTACAGGCTCCATCACCTCGATAAAAAATAAACAGTATCCTCACTTAACGATGCTCATCACCAGCAATCAAATTCACTTCCGCCCGCCCGTGCCGCAATTATTTTTTAGCCAGCAAATTCCTGGGACATTAAAAGAAGACTCCGTATATACTCAAACATTAACCAACAATACCAATGAAATTTTCGTTGCCAAAAAATGGGTGCAAGCAAGTGGGATTTTAAACATGAAGTTATTGGCGGATGCTTTAATTTATCCAATGTTGCTGGGTTTTTTTATTTCACTTTACTTAGTCCTCATGCTCATTTTGGGTTTTTTAGGACAAGTTTTTGCCTCTACCCTATTCGGATTGAAGCTTCGCTTTAAAGATTCTACACGTTTATTTGCTGTGTCCGTGACGCCCCAGGTTATTTTTTCCACTCTGTTATTAATCGCTAAAATTAGTTTTGCTGCTTCAGGCTTGGTTAATATGATATTAGTGGCAGTTTATTACAGTTATGCAGTGGCATCCGTAAAACGTGAGCATACGAAAATGGTTCTCTCATGAAAGAACAAGTGCATTTTGCCCATGGCAACGGGTTCCCTTCGCCTTGCTACCGTCAATTTCTCCTCCACTTACAGGAGCGATTCACTTGCTTTTTTATCGACAGAATTGGCCATTCTCCAGATTTTCCTGTCACAGAAAACTGGCATTATTTGGTTGATGAAGTGGTTGCGAGCATCAAACAGCAAGCGTCCTCGCCGGTTATTGCTATCGGACATTCTTTAGGCGGCGTGCTGAGTTTTCTTGCAGCTATTGAGCAACCTGACTTATTTAAAGCTGTTATTTTACTCGATTCACCGATTATCGGGCGATTAAAATCCAATATTTTAAGATTTTCCAAAAAACTGGGCATTATTGATCATATCACCCCTGCATTTCGCACCCGCGGCAGGCGGCAATATTGGCCCACTCGTGAACAAGCTTTGCATTATTTAAAAAGCCGGAAACTTTTTAAAACATTTCACGATGCATGCCTGCAGGATTATATTGATTATGGCATGCAAAAAGATGAACATGGTTATTCGCTGCGTTTTAATCGTCACATCGAATATCAAATTTATCGCACCATTCCGCATATATTGCATGAACATGAAGGAAAGTTAAAATTACCTGCAGCTTTAATTTATGGCAGTAAAAGTAATGTTATCGATAAGTTTGATTTGCGTTATATGAAAAAACATTATGGCATAATCAATTTTGAGATCTCCGGCACCCACATGTTTCCCATGGAGCATCCCAAGGAAGCTGCGGACTTAGTCTTGCGTGCAATAGATACTATAGTTAAATAAAAAGGAAGTCGTTTAAAATTTTTGTTAGTTAAAATCTGCATCGTATTAATTGGAATATTTGCAAAAGGAGAAAGACCGTGATGACTGCTCTGATGGTTCTTATTGTTTTAAGTTTGTGTTTTACCTTATTTATCCAGCAGGCTTCCATTGCGGTTTGGACAATAAGTTTTACTGTATTTGCCCTTCTACTTCTTAAGTATGCTTCTTTAGGAATTATTGCCAAGACCGGGATTTGTCTGTTATTTGCTCTCTTTTTAATCGGTTCTATAAAGCCCTTGCGTAAAAACTTATTATCCAGTTTCTTATTTCGTGCCGTAAGCCGAGTCATTCCTTCCATGTCTAAAACCGAACGGGAAGCTCTGGAAGCTGGAACAGTTGGCTGGGAGGGTGACTTATTCAGCGGCTCTCCTGATTTTGAAAAATTACGCTCTTCATTAGGAGTATCTCTTAGTGAAGAAGAGCAGGTTTTTATGAATGGGCCGGTAAACGCATTGTGCCGTATGATAGATGATTGGGATATAACGCATAACCGTGCCGATTTGCCGCCTGAAATGTGGGAATTTATTAAAAAACAAGGCTTTTTAGGGATGATTATTCCCAAACGTTATGGCGGATTGGGTTTTTCCGCCACAGCGCAAACGGCGGTATTGAGCAAGCTTTATGGGCGCTCGATCACCGTTGCTTCCACTATTGCGGTACCCAATTCATTAGGGCCTGGTGAGTTGTTGCTAAAATACGGGACAGAAGAGCAAAAAGAATATTATTTACCACGCCTTGCTGATGGTCGGGAAATTCCCTGTTTTGCATTGACCGGTCCGAATGCTGGCTCGGATGCTGCTTCCATCCCGGATAAAGGCGTGGTATGCAAGGAAACAATAAACGGTAAAGAAGTTTTGGGAATACGCTTAAATTGGGACAAGCGCTACATAACTTTATGTCCGGTTGCTACCCTGATTGGTTTAGCTTTTCGTTTGTTTGATCCCGATAACTTGTTGGGCAAAGGGTATGATGTGGGCATCAGCTGTGCTTTAATTCCCGAAAACACGCCGGGAGTTACGAAAGGCAGACGGCATTTTCCGTTGAACATCGTTTTTCAAAATGGACCTACACAAGGGAAAAATGTATTTATCCCGGTCGATTATTTAATTGGCGGTGCAAAAATGGCAGGGCAAGGCTGGCGGATGTTAATGGAATGTCTGAGTGCAGGACGTGCTATCTCCTTGCCATCAAGCGCTGCCGGCGCTACGCAAGCAGCAGCTCTGGCTTGTGGTGCTTATGCGAGAATACGCAAACAATTTAATCAACCTATTTCCAAGTTCGAGGGGATAGAAGAAGTGTTGGCGAGGATTGCCGGCAATACTTATTTGATTGATGCCGCATTGAGTATGACGGTTGCCGCCATTGATCATGGCGCAAAATCAGGGGTTGCCGGTGCTATTTTAAAATACCATACCACAGAGCGGGCTCGGCAAATTGGCTGCGATGCCATGGATATTCATGGTGGCAAGGGTATCTGCCTGGGGCCTAATAACTATTTGGGCCGTGGTTATCAGGGCGCACCGATTAGCATTACTGTTGAAGGGGCAAATATTTTAACGCGCAGTTTGATTATATTTGGTCAGGGCGCTGTACGTTGCCATCCTTATGTGTTCAAAGAAATGGAAAGCATCCGCACTAAGGATTTAAGTGCATTTGATGATGCCATTTGGGGGCATGCAGGCTTTATTTTTGCGAATTTCAGTAAATCCCTATTATTCAATTTTACCGATGGCCATTTTACACGGGCACCCACCGGTACAACAAAACGCTATTATCAATTAATCCACCGCTACAGTAGCAACCTGGCATTTTTGGCTGATTTTTCCTTATTGGTTTTGGGGGGAGCGCTCAAGCGCAAGGAAAGAGTTTCAGCGCGATTGGGAGATGTGCTCAGCTATTTGTATTTGGCATCCGGGGTTTTACAGCGTTTTTATTTGGATGGTGAGCCAAAAGAAGACTTGGTTTTAGTGGATTGGTGCTGTCAGCATTTGTTTTACGAATGCGAGCAAGCCATTAATGGGGTCATAGCAAACTTTCCCGCACGCTGGAGTCGTATCTTCTTAAAATGCATGGTGCAGCCTTTCGGTGGCAGACGTAGCAAGCCTGCTGATGCACTTGAGAAGCAGTTAGCTCATTTACTAACCACCTCTAATCCAGCTCGCACGCGGCTTACCCGCACTGTATTTTCCGAACCGATTGAAAATTGCCCTTTAGGAAGACTGGAAGAAGCATTCCACAAAATAGGTGCCGTCGCGGGCTTGGAAAAGAAAATTTCCTCAGCCATCCGCGAAGGCAAGCTCCATTCTTTAACATTGCTTGAGCAAATTGAAGAAGCAAAAGCATTGGGCATCCTTTCTCCTGATGAAGTCAAAGAATTAAAAAATGCTGAATTGGCGCGTCAACAAATCATTGCCGTGGATGATTTCGATAACAGCGAGTTGAGGCATGAACCGAAAAAGGAAGAGGTAAAGAAAAAGAAAATACGCGATAAAGATGATTTAACCTTTGAGCCGGTATAAGTTTCAGGTTACCGGTAAAACGGTAACCTGAAGCAGACGTTGAGCCTATATCCTCACTGCTAAAATCCTTTTAGTGTTTTAAGGTAGGCGTAGGAGACGATTCTCTAATTACCAGTTCATCTTTGGCGGCTGTTTTTTCCACAGGTTTATCGCCAATTTCCTGAACTTGCTCCAGCATGGCTTGGCCATGAGACTTCCAGAAAGCAAATGTACCTTTCGTGACTTTTGAATAAATTCCCAGGGTGACAATATTAAGTATCGTTTCTAAAAAGCGATCTTCAGCTGGTAAGCCGCGATGTTTTTTCAAAATATCTGCGTAAGTCTCACCACTCCCATATCGTTTAGAACGAAGCGCCAGCATATCATTGATTTTTTCCTCTGCGCCTTTGCTGGAATTTAATGCTTGCTCCATCTCCGTTACTATTCTGTATTTTCGCAGACCTTCATAAAGGGCTGGATGCTTTTCTTGCACAACGGCAGCGTTAACATCCTCTCCAGTTATGCCGTATTTTTTCGTAGTGGGTGTATCAGCCCAGTAAATGGAATGGCCGTTACTGAATGGTCCCTTTAGTAATGCAGCAGTCAAGGATGTAGATGGTTGTTTATACGCTGCCAGCACGTCTTCTGGCAATTCCTTGGCAAGTTTCTCGATGCTTGCTTCCAAGTGTGCTTTATAATCATCACAAGCCGATTTTAATAATTCGACTTTACGCTCGATGGAAATGGCTTTGGACATGTGCTTCACCTCAAATTATTTCTTACTATCCATTATAAAAAATAATTATTAAGGCAATATGATGTATATTTTTACTGAGTGTGATTTTTATGATAAAAAAGGATAAGCCGAGGTCACTAAAAAGCCCTAAAGAACAATATTAAGACAAAATGAAGATTATTCCGATAAAGCTTCATCCGGCATCGTTACATTAAGTTCCAAAACGGCGCTATCGCCCATGCGCTCCAAATTGACACTCACTTTGTCACGGCTTATTGGAATGTATTTCGCAATGACTGCGAGGATTTCCTCCTGCAGTTTGGGTAAATAATCGGGCGTATTACGCTGGGAGCGCTCATGAGAAATGATGATTTGTAATCGTTCTTTCGCAACTTTTGCCGTACTGGTGCGTTTACGTAAATAATTAAAAATACTCATGCTGGAACATCCTCCTTGTGTTTGCCAAACAAGCGCCGTAATAATCCTTTACGTTCGTTGCTGATAAAGCGCATGGGTCTTTCTTCACCAAGAAATCGGGCAATTGCATCTTTGTAAGCAAGCCCGGCATCGCTATTTTCATCCAAAATAACTGGTGTACCTGTGTTGGAAGCTTTTAATACGGCTTTGGATTCCGGGATAATACCAATTAAAGGGATAGCTAAAATTTCCTTTACGTCCTGAACCGACAACATATCGCCTTTTTCAACCCGCTCGGCGTCATAGCGGGTGAGTAAGAGATGCTCTTGGACGCCTTGCCCTTCTTTCGCCCGCTTGGTTTTGCTGGCAAGAATGCCCAAAATTCGATCGGAGTCGCGCACCGAGGAAACTTCGGGGTTGGTGACCACAATGGCGTGATCGGCATAATACATTGCCATTAATGCGCCTGTTTCAATGCCGGCCGGAGAATCGCACACAATATAATCAAAATCCTTGGCTAATTCAGTCAAAACTTTTTCCACACCTTCAAGCGTCAAGGCGTCTTTATCCCGTGTTTGTGAAGCGGGTAAAATGTAGAGTTCAGGAATGCGCTTGTCTTTTATGAGCGCTTGTTTCAAGGTAGCATCACCGTTAATGACGTTTACGAAATCATAAACCACGCGACGCTCACAACCCATGATGAGATCAAGATTGCGCAGCCCAATGTCAAAGTCAATCACGACCGTTTTATGTCCGCGCAGTGCAAGACCGGATGAAATTGCCGCAGAAGAAGTAGTTTTACCTACGCCGCCTTTGCCTGATGTAATAACGATAATTTTAGCCAACGCTGAACCCTTCCTGTTAGTTGACAAAATGGTACAAAAAATATGCCTCCAGTTTACACATACTTGTTTGTTTTATTCAACTGTTTATTGTATTAAATTATTCCAAAGCTCATTCCTGTATTGGCTAAGGGACGATTAGCTTTTGTGACTGGATATTCTTCTTAAAATATTCCTCGGCTATGCGTGCTGTTTGCGGCAATGCAGGATGCCGTATGATCAGCGAAACTCACGAAATATAATTATCTTTTTACTCGTCTTATATTTATTGCCCGCGACAAAGATTGTATAATGTCTGGTTAATTTTAATTAACAGGAGGTGGTATGCCACTTTCCATTATTCAACAAGCGTTGACTTTTGATGACGTTTTATTAGTTCCTGCTCATTCCACCATTCTTCCTAAAGAAGTTTCTTTAAAAACACGTCTAACAAGAGAAATTGAATTAAACATGCCTTTAATCTCTGCTGCAATGGATACCGTTACAGAATCCAGGTTGGCAATTGCCATGGCGCAAGAAGGGGGGATTGGTATCATCCATAAAAACATGAATATTCACGCGCAGGCGGAAGAAGTAAGGCGTGTTAAGAAATTTGAAAGTGGCATGGTAAAAGATCCCATTTCGGTGCCGCCCTCGCTTACTGTGCAGGAATTATTGGATGTCATGGCAAAACATAATTTTTCCGGTGTACCTGTCGTTGAAGGAGAACGATTGGTCGGTATTGTCACCAGCCGGGACATTCGTTTTGAGACGAATTTATCTTTGCCGGTATCTGCGGTGATGACGCCAAAAGAGCGCCTGGTTACCGTAAAAGAAGGGGCAAGTCGTGAGGAAATCCGCAGCCTCTTGCACAAACATCGGCTGGAAAAGTTACTGGTGGTGAATGATGCATTTTGTCTGCGCGGTTTGATCACGGTTAAAGATATCCAGAAGGCTAAAGAAAATCCCTTCGCTTGTAAGGACAGCTCGGAGCAATTGCGAGTTGGGGCAGCAGTAGGCGTAGGCGAAGGAACAGATGAACGCGTGGCGGCATTAGTAGATGCTGGCGTAGACGTTATCGTAGTCGATACGGCACATGGCCATTCTCAAGGCGTATTGGACAGGGTGAAATGGATTAAAAAGAACTTTCCTGATGTGCAAATTATCGGTGGAAACATTGCCACGGCAACGGCAGGCATGGACTTGGTCGCTGCAGGTGCTGATGCAGTAAAAGTTGGCATTGGCCCTGGCTCTATTTGCACCACCCGCATCGTAACCGGCGTTGGGGTGCCGCAAATCACAGCCATTGCAAATGTTGCTGCGGGCCTCAAGGGACAGGTTCCAGTCATTGCCGATGGCGGCATCCGTTTTTCCGGCGATATATGTAAAGCATTGGCAGTCGGTGCAAATACGGTCATGCTAGGGGGGATGTTTGCTGGTACGGAAGAGTCGCCTGGGGAAATTGAATTGTACCAAGGCCGCACTTATAAAGGGTATCGTGGTATGGGTTCCATCGGTGCAATGGCACAAGCGCAAGGTTCAAGCGATCGTTATTTTCAAGATGCTGCGCAAGGAGCTGAAAAATTAGTGCCGGAAGGCATAGAAGGCCGCGTGCCGTATAAAGGACCAGTGCAAACCATCATCCATCAAATGCTTGGAGGATTACGTTCCTGTATGGGATATACCGGGTGCAAAACCATTAAGGAAATGCATGAAAAAGTGGAATTTGTGCGTGTGACTAATGCTGGCATGCGCGAGTCGCATGTTCACGATGTCAGTATCACTAAGCAAGCCCCCAATTATCAGGTTGATTCCTAAGCTCACGTTAAGAGAATACACCCTTTATTTAAGAAAGTTTTAATATGAAAAATATCAAACAAAAACCCATTATTATTCTCGACTTTGGTTCGCAGTATACCCAGTTAATCGGCCGTCGCATTCGCGAAATGGGCGTTTATTGTGAAATTCACCCGTTTGACGTGGAGGAGAGCGTTTTGCAGGCATTAGCTCCCTGCGGAGTCATTTTGTCAGGCGGGCCCTCTACTGTGATTCACGACGCCAATCCGCGCGCGCCATCCTGGATCTTTGCGGCTGGTATTCCGCTTTTGGGTATTTGTTATGGCATGCAAACCATGGCTGTACAGTTGGGAGGGCAAGTTGAATCTTCCGCTATTCGAGAATTTGGTTACGCTGAGTTAAGGTTACATGGCCATAGCCGGTTGCTGAGCCATATTGAAGACAGTGCAACAGCCGAAGGCGCTGCTCTTTTGGATGTATGGATGAGCCATGGCGATAAGGTCACCGTGCTGCCTCCAGGGTTTAAAGTCATTTGCGAAACCCGAAATGCTCCCATAGCCGGCATGGCGCATGAAACGCGTCCCTGGTTTGGATTGCAGTTTCACCCGGAAGTTACGCACACATTGCAAGGTACACGTATCTTACAAAGGTTTGTAATTGACATTTGCCAGGCACAAACGAACTGGACTTCGGATCATATTATTGAACAGGCAATTGCCAAAATCAGGCAGCAAGTGGGCGATGATCATGTGTTGCTCGCTTTGTCCGGTGGTGTCGATTCTTCGGTGGTTGCCGCTTTGTTGCATCGAGCGCTTGGCGAGCAATTGACTTGTGTTTTTGTGGATACGGGATTATTACGCCTCAATGAAGCCGAGCAAGTCATGACCATGTTTGGCCAACACATGGGCATTAAAATCATAGCGGTAAATGCTGAGGAAAAATTCCTAAAAGCCCTGCAGGGGGTTACTTGTCCCGAAACCAAGAGAAAAATTATCGGGCGAACGTTTATTGACGTGTTTGAGCAAGAAGCCAAGCGGTTTGATAAGATAAGCTGGCTCGCGCAGGGAACCATCTACCCCGATGTAATTGAATCTGCTGCGACGCACATAAAAGGTGGAGCCGAAGTGATTAAATCGCATCATAATGTCGGCGGGTTGCCTGAAGTGATGAATTTAAAGTTACTGGAACCCATCCGGGAGTTATTTAAGGATGAAGTGCGCAAAATAGGTTTGGAACTTGGATTGCCTTATGAAATGGTTTATCGGCATCCATTTCCTGGCCCTGGTTTGGGTGTTCGCATTTTGGGCGAAGTTAAAAAAGACTATGCGGATATTTTACGGCAGGCAGATGCTATATTTCTCGACGAATTACGGGCTGCGGGCTTATACCATGAAGTAAGCCAGGCTTTTGCCGTTTTTTTACCGGTACGCAGCGTAGGTGTCATGGGAGATGGTCGCCGTTATGATTTTGTTATTTGTTTACGTGCAGTGAAAACGATTGATTTCATGACAGCGGAATGGGCTGAATTACCCTGGAATTTTTTAGCGCATGTTTCCAATCGTATTATTAATGAAGTAGCTGGAGTTTCCAGAGTGACTTATGATATTTCCGGGAAACCGCCGGCTACCATTGAGTGGGAATAATGGTAAAAGATGATATTTTTTGGATGCGGCAAGCGTTGCAATTGGCACAAAAAGCAAAGGAGCAGGGGGAGATTCCCGTAGGCGCTGTGTTGGTCAGCAGGGATGGCGAATTGTTAGGGGAAGGTTGGAATCAAGTTCTACAAACCCAGGATCCTTGCGCTCATGCAGAGCTTATGGCCATCCGTACAGCAGCAAGCTGCCTGCAAAACTATCGTTTACTAGATTGCACTCTATACGTTACTCTGGAACCCTGTTGCATGTGTGCAGGCGCTATGGTGCATGCGCGCATTAAGCGCCTGGCATTTGCCACCCGCGATTTAAAAGCAGGAGCGGCTGGTTCTGTCTTTAATCTCCTGCATGGGTATCCATTAAACCATAGGGTGCAAATTGATGAGGGTTTTTTACAAAAAGAATGCGCTGATTTGCTGAGTAATTTTTTTGAAGCACGCCGATGATTCACATGTTGCTTATTTCCACAATAAGCTTGTGGCGAAGTGTGTTTTGTTCTTCCTGGGTTAACAGCATCCCAAGAGGATTCGTTATTGAAAACATGTCTTCCACTCGCTCCCCGGCAGTCGCAATTTTAGCGCTGTGCAAGTGAATTTTTTCCCGCAGAAACACATGGCTGATTCTTGCCAGCAAGCCAGGTTTATCCGCAGTGATTAGAAACAGGCACGTGAGGTTGTTTTCTTCATCTTCGGTAAAGGTAATTTGAGGTTTTAATTTAAAATGCGCCTGGATTCTTGAGATCCGCCGTTGGGAAATATTGGGAAGATGTTTAGCATGCAATTGCTTGGTTAGATCGTGCTGGACTTGCACTGTTTTTTGCTCATCGAGGAATGCTTGATCATTTTCATTCAAAATAATGTAGGTATCTAAATCAAATTGATTGTCGCAAGTTAAAATGGTTGCTTCCTGAATGGTGAGATGATGATTGTTAAGTACTGTAGTGGTCACGGTGAAGCGTTCATCACGATGCGGCATGTAGATGAATACTTCCGTCCCTCCCTGGCTGTGATGCGGCATGATCATGACTAATGGAAATTGTTCGCAAGTTAAGATAGCTTTTGTGTGCCTTGCAATCACTTCAGAAGATTCGTGTAAAAAATATTTGCTTTTAAAAAATTGCCATAATTGATTTACCTTTTCTTTCTGAATAGGTTCTGCCGATAAAATAGTTAATGCTTCTTTTTGGCGCGAAGCAACTAAAGCTGCTTCATCCAGTAAAGTTTTTTTCTGCTGCATGGCTTGCTTTGTATTGAAATATAATTCTTTTAGCAATGAATCCTTCCATGCGTTCCACAATCCCGGGTTTGTCCCGCAAATATCTGCCACGGTTAACAGATAAAGATAATCAAGATAATGTTCTTCAGGAAATTGTTTGCAAAATTGTTGAATGGTTTTTGGGTCATAAATATCTTTGCGTTGGGCAGTATGTGACATTAAAAGATGGTTGCAAACCAGCCATATCAAAAGCTCTTTGTCCGCTTTACTTAATCCATGCAGTTCCGAAAACTTTTTTGCTTCTTCGGCAGCCAAGAGAGAATGATCTCCACCGCGTCCTTTTGCAATATCATGAAAAAGGGCGGCAAGATAAATTATATTGCGCATGGGCAGCTGCGACATAAGCTGATTGCATAAAGGGAATTGCCGTGCATAGTTTGATTCTAAAAACCGCCCCAGATTGCGGATAACGAATAAAGTATGCTGATCCACCGTAAAAACATGGAAAAGATCATATTGCATCTGACCGGTGACCATGGCAAACGCTTCAAGATAGTAATCCAGTACACCATAGCGGCTCATAAGCTGTAGAGCATTGTAAGGATTATTTTCAGTTTGAAAGATTTCAAGAAATATTTTTTTTACAATTGTGGATGCACAAAATCGTCTATCAATTAAATAAAGATGTTGCCTAATCAGGCGCACGGTACTGGCCCGAATACCGTCAATGTCAGGAGTTTTGGCAATCCACAAGAAAATTTCTAAAAGCGTGTATGGTTTTTGCGCAAACAGCTTGGCATGCTTTATTTCGATGTAATCATTGGCTAGCTGGAAGGACTCATTTAAAGGAATGAGTTTTTGCTTCTGGTGGTAAACAATGGTTTCTGCAAACCATTGCTGCAGCATTTCGTTTAATTCACGGCTACGCTTGAGTATTTTAAAATAAGCTTTCATAAATTGTTCAATGGCGAGGGATTCGGCATTATCTTGATAATTAAACAAAGCAGCCAATTTGATTTGATGATCAAATAGCAGGCGATCTTCTTTTTTTTGCGCGATTAAATGCAAAGCGAAGCGAATGCGCCACAAAAAATGCTGGCAATGCATCAGCTCTTCATATTCTTTCGAAGTAATAAACCCGTAGTGGATACCATCTGAGAAGTGTTTGACAGCAAAGTGGCGCTTGCTGATATGAGCCAAAACTTGGATGTCGCGTAATCCGCCAGGCCCGTTTTTGACATTCGGTTCAAGGTTGTAGGCGGTTTCTCCGTATTTGGCATAACGCTGCCCCTGTTCTTTTTGTTTGGCGAAAAAAAAATCTTCGCTTCGCCACATGTGCAGGGGATGAGTCTTGTATGTTAATTCTTCCATTAAAGCGCTGCGCCCAAACAGCAAGCGCATATCGAGAATGCTTGAAATAACACTCAAATCCTCGTTGGCCAATTCAGCGCAAGCAGCCACCGTTGTAATTTGGTGACTCACTTCAAGTCCTGTATCCCAACAATCCTGGATGAATAATTGGGCTCGTTGTATGAGAGCTTGATCCGTCGGCTCCTCATGCAACAATAACAAATCAATATCCGAGTAAAGTTGCAACTCACGCCGACCATAACTTCCTAAAGCTAATAAACAAATCGCATTGTTTTGCCCAAGTTCATGCTTATGGAAGAGAATTCCCAATAATTCATCAATCCCTGTAACCAGCTTTTGCGTAAGTGAAACAATGTTTGTTTTTTGCAAAAACTCTTGCCGCAACTCTTCCTTGAATTGCTTAAGGCGCTGCTTTAAGGAAAGTTTATCGTTCTTCGTTCCGTAAAGTGAGGATTTCAACTCCATGTTCAGTCACCAGTAAAGTATGTTCCCATTGTGCTGAAAGGCTGTGATCTTTCGTGACAACCGTCCAATTATCAGGCAGCAGGCGAGTTTGATATTTACCGGCATTAATCATCGGTTCGATGGTAAAAGTCATGCCTGGGCGCAATACTTCCCCGGTTCCTGGCGTCCCGTAGTGCAAGACTTGCGGGTCTTCATGAAAAATACGGCCAATCCCGTGGCCACAATATTCACGTACGACTGAGCAGCGGTTTTTTTCCGCATGCTGCTGAATCGCATGTCCGATATCTCCCAAGCGAACCCCAGGCTTTACCAGGTCAATGCCAATAAAAAGACATTCATGGGCGATTTTAACCACATGCGCTGCTTTGATGGAAGGGGTGCCAACCAAGAACATTTTGCTGGTATCGCCATGATAGCCATCTTTAATGACGGTGATATCAATATTAATGATATCACCGTTTTTTAATGCTCTTTTGCCGGGAATGCCATGGCAGACAACATGATTGATCGATGTACAAATGGATTTGGGAAAACCATTATAATTTAAAGGGGCAGGGATCGCTTTTTGTTCATTTACAATATAATCATGGCAAATGGAATTCAATTCATCCGTAGTAATACCTTCCTGCACGTGCGGGCCAATCATCTCCAATACTTCGCCCGCCAGGCGTCCAGCCACCCGCATTTTTTCAATTTCATCCGCTGTTTTAATTGTTACTGCCATAGTTAAATCCGCAAAAACTTAAATAATAACATAATGAAAGGAACAGCAGAATCTTACTTTGCCAGCTTATTCTCATGGTTAAAGCAAGTAAAGAGCAATTCGGCGAGTCTAAGGCAATCAGTGGTTTGGCCAGTAGTGCAAGAGCGGCCCAAAGATATTTAAAATAGAGTTATGTTGTGCCCCCACGCAGGCACGTATGAAATATCTTTGTCGATTCTGCCCAAATATTTAACTATTGCACGTAAATTGCTATAATTAAGCTATTAAAAACTCTGGAAATGCTCATGAGACAATATTATGAAAAATGGTTCATTCGTTTTTTAAGATGGCCGAAGGAGAAGCTTTTTGGTTTGGATTATCATTATTGGGCTTACGGAGATTCCTATGCTGTTGAAAAGCGTGAGCCGATAGACAATTTTTTTTATAAAATCCCTCTGTTTTTTTTGTATTTACTTTTTAATCCGATTGCTTTTATTGTTGAAAAAATTAATCATTTATTGTTTCCTTTCCAGGTCCTTAATCCCCAACAGCAAGCGTTGGTGGAACATAATAATGTCATAGCAGATAACCAGAATGATAAATTGGAAGAATTTCATGGGGCCGAGGAAGAATTATTCTTTGAAGTTATAAAATTACAAAGTAAATTTACTTGTGAGGAAGATTGGAAAGAACCGAAGTTGCTTAATGAATTTAATTCATTGTTTACAAAGTCAGCTCATAATTTTCTCTATTTCATCCATGCCGTTAAAGATGCAGTTAAAAAAGACGGCATGCAAGATGTGGCTTATAGTTTGTTGTGTTCTACTCATCGCCAGAATCAAAATTTAGGACACGAAGGCGCTTTTTCTGCATTCGTGGAGCTTTATCATTTTGCCAGGAGTAAATCTTTTTTTCCGAATTTACGCAGGCAAAATACAGAGCTTCACTCTGCTCTGCCTAGCCAGCAGTTACCCCCGACAGCTGTCCGCTATGATGAGTACTGGGTACTTGAAAAACACCCTGAGTTTATGCAAGAGGGAACGCTGCAAAATAGCTGGCGGTTAATGTTTAACACTTGTGTGGAATTATTTGAAAAAGAAATCAAACCTCATGGCGAAATCATAAACATGATGATTGGCACACAGGGTGAAGCAGTTAAAAACCGGTTTTTTCGCTGGTTATGTAAAGATGAACCGGTAAATTCAAATCGTGAATCCCCTTTCGTGCCATACCCCCCTAACTGTGATAGATATCCATGTTTTGATAATCCTTCCTATATTCTGGGCAACATGGAACGCGGATCTACTCCAGAATTTAAAGCCAAAGTGAAGGCATTTCATCAGAGTCCTGCATCTTTTTTTAGTTCTGGCCACACTTTCTTCTCTGTTTCTCAGGTTAAAAAGGTGGATGCCGAACCAGAAGCAAGCCACAGCATGAGCCCTAACTGATAGCTTAGGGAGAGTAGATGGATGCTGGTTTTATTCCAACGGCAACTTTGCTTGCTAAATTGATGCTGGAGAAGTGTCGCAGTGGTGTGAAATTTTGGCAATATATACTGATGGTAATCAAAAAACACGTAGAGGCAGAATCCTGCCTCTACGCTAAACAGATGGATTAATCGTCGTGAGAATCATCATCCATTTCTTGGGATTTCTCTTGTTCCCACTTGTCCATCATGGCAGCAAATTTTGCTTTTTGTTGAGCATCTAAAACATTGTAAATTTGATTTTTCATCATGATCTTAGCTTTCATTTTAGAAGCCATTAATTCTTTTTTCTGGTTAATCAATTGATCAAGCTTTGCTTCATCCATTTTTTCTGAACGAACAAGCTCTTTCATTTGTTTCTTCAGGGACATCATTTCTTCGCGCTTGGCTTGCATATTGGATTTTGCATTATCTTTAATTTCCTTGATTTTGGTTTGCTGCTCGGGCGTCAGGTTAAGCTCTTGCATCATCTTTTTCATATGCATGCACGTGCAGTGACCATCACCTTTGTTAGCAAAAGTAACCGGGCTAAATGCCAATGAAAGGGCAAGCAATGGCAATAAAATAATTTGTTTCATCATGTTTATCTTCCTTAGGTTGATTATTTATTCTTTATAAAATTATCTCTTTGCACGGCAATTACAAAGAGTAAACCGTGACGCACTTAGTATAGACATAATTCCAGATTTGCCAAGATATAAGGCTGGTACAGATAAGTGATGAAGAGGTAATAAGCCATCATTGCAAGAACTTATAGGTCATGTAAATGACTTGTCTTCAATATAAATTGCTGCCACCCGTTGATTGTGCTATGATTCCCGCGCTTTAACTACACACACGCTTCGTCACATGCGATAGGGTCCTGAGGATTTGCTTTAGCAAAGTCTTGCGGGTGTCGTATGGGAAGTGTGGAGGCCTAACCCTGGAGAATATAAATGTCTGTAAGTATGCGTGAATTATTGGAAGCAGGTGCACATTTTGGTCACCGTACCCGGTTTTGGAACCCTAAAATGTCTGAGTACATTTTTGGCTCCCGCAATAAAATCCACATCATCAATTTAGAAAAAACCATGCCCATGTTAAACGATGCGCTTAATTACATTGGTCGTTTAGCTGCTAACAAGGCAAAAATTTTATTTGTGGGCACCAAAAGAGCTGCTCAAGAAAGCATCCGCGAACAAGCTAGACGTTGTGGCATGCCTTATGTTGATCATCGTTGGCTGGGTGGCATGTTAACCAACTACAAAACAGTTCGCCAATCTATTTTCCGTTTGAAAGAATTGAAGAAAATGCGTGATGATGGTGCGTTTAATCACATGATTAAAAAAGAAGCGTTGATGTTGACTCGTGAACTGGAAAAACTTGAGCGCAGCCTTGGTGGTATAGAAGACATGGGCGGCTTACCAGATGCCTTGTTTGTAGTGGATGTCGGTTTTGAGCATATTGCTGTAGAAGAAGCCCGTCGGCTGAAAATCCCCGTTATTGGTATTGTAGATACCAACAATGATCCAGACAATGTGGATTACGTCATTCCGGGTAACGACGATTCCATGCGTGCAGTTGATATCTATGTTCGCTGCGTTGCGGATGCCATCATTGATGCGCAAAGGGGCAATACAGTAGGTAACATGTCAGCGGATGCAGAATTTGTTGAAGTTCCTACTGAAAAGGAAGGAAAAGAATAATTCTTTCCTACGGCATTAGTGAGCATAATTTGCTTATGCTCACTAATGTACATAGTCTAATTTTTATTATCCCTGTTCATTTAGACTACTAGTTTAAACTGATAACGAAATACTGTAGCCGGCAACCTTATTAGGGGTGAAGGGATACATGTAAACTTTCCCAATAACGCAATTCCGCTACAAATTTGATGATACGGAGAAGAATATGGCAACAATCAGTGCTGCATTAGTTATGAAGCTGCGTGAGCTCACCGGCGCAGGTATGATGGAATGCAAAAAATTCTTGATTGAAACAGAAGGTGATATAGAAAAAGCAATTACGGAAATGCGTAAAGCTGGTCAAGCCAAAGCAGATAAAAAGGCAGGTCGTATTGCTGCAGAAGGTGCAATCGTAATTGCACGCGCTGCCGATGGTCGCCGTGCTGTGATGATGGAAGTAAACAGCGAAACCGATTTCGTTGCACGTGACGTTAATTTCAATAATTTTGCCAACCAGGCTGCAGAAACAGCGTTAAACAGTCAAGCAAAAGATGTGGATGCCATAGCGAATGAAGGATTGGCCGGCGGTAGCAGTACAGTCGAGCAGGCACGACAAGAATTAATTGCAAAAATCGGCGAAAACATCAAACTGCGTCGTTTGCATCCGATGGAATGCGATGGCGTTATCGGCCATTATTTGCACGGCAGTAAAATTGGTGTGTTGGTTGCATTGAAAGGTGGAGATGAAAACCTGGCAAAAGACATTGCCATGCACATCGCTGCAAGCCGTCCTATTGTGGTCAGCCGTGAGCAGGTTCCCGCCGATGCGATTGAAAATGAGCGTGAAATATTCCAGGCACAGGCTCGTGAAAGCGGTAAACCGCAAGAGATCGTTGATAAAATGATTGAAGGCCGCATCAGTAAATTTATCGATGAAGTCAGTTTGCATGGCCAACCTTTTGTAAAAGATCCAAACAAGAAAGTTGGGCAATTGTTAAAAGAGAAAAATGCAGAAGTGACTTCTTTTGTGCGTTTCGAAGTTGGCGAAGGAATCGAGAAGAAGGAAGATAACTTTGTTGCGGAAGTAATGGCACAAGTTCGCGACCAAGAATAAGTTTCGTCATTAATTGATTCTTACATTTTTTAGATATTAAGCCCCCTTGCTGTAGATGGTAATTATTCTGCGGCAAATTTGGGGCTTTTTTACGAGTGAACTTTCATGAATGACAATCAACCAAAACTAAAATATAAACGCATAGTATTAAAATGCAGCGGCGAAGCCTTGATGGGCAAAGCACAATTTGGTATCGATCCTGCTATTTTGGATAGGATGGCTAAAGAAGTTGCCGAGCTTATCCAAATGGGCGTTGAGGTTGGTTTAGTTGTTGGCGGTGGGAATTTATTTCGCGGCAAGGCATTGTCGCAGGCAGGATTAGGACGGGTTACCGGCGATCACATGGGTATGCTGGCGACTGTGATGAATGCTTTGGCTTTGCGTGATGCGCTTGAGCGCATTGATTTACCTGCGCGTATTATGTCGGCTATCCCAATGCTTGGAGTTGTCGATCCATACCACCGCCGTAAAGCAATGACGCATTTGCGTAATGGACATGCAGTCATTTTTGCTGCAGGCACAGGCAATCCTTTTTTTACAACGGATTCGGCTGCTTGTTTACGGGCAATTGAAATAGGGGCGGATATCGTATTGAAAGCAACAAAAGTTGACGGCGTTTATTCAGCTGATCCTCTTAAAAATCCGGAAGCGATACGCTATGATTTCTTAACTTATCGCGACGTGTTAAGTCAAGGCTTACAAGTGATGGATTCAACCGCAATTTGCTTATGTCAGGAGCAAGGGATGCCATTACAAGTGTTTAATATGTCAGAACCCAACGCATTAAAGAAAATTGTTACCGGCGAGCGGGTTGGAACTATCATAGGAGCAAACCATGAGTGAGGATATCAAACGCGACGCTGAAAAGCGCATGAAAAAGGCCGTGGAATCGCTGCAGCATGAAATGGCTAAAATCCGTACCGGAAGAGCCAATGCAAGCCTTCTTGATCATATACAAGTTGATTATTACGGCAGTCTTACCCCGTTAAACCAGGTAGCCAATGTAACCAGCAGCGATGCACGCACATTGATGGTTACTCCTTGGGACAAAAGCATGATTGCTGCAGTTGAAAAAGCGATTTTAAATTCAGATCTCGGTTTAAATCCTGCTACTGCTGGTACAGCTATACGCGTTCCCATGCCTGCTTTGACGGAAGAGCGCCGTAAAGAAATGATTCGCATCGTCCGGGCGGAAGCAGAACAAGGACGCGTTTCCATAAGGAATATCCGTCGCGATGCAAACAACCAACTGAAAGATTTGGTTAAAGAGAAAGCCATTTCTGAAGATGATGAGCGCCGTGCCAATGAAGTAGTGCAAAAGTTGACTGACAAGTACATTGCCGAAGTGGATGCAGTCTTGGCGGAGAAAGAAAAAGATTTAATGGAAATTTAATCTGGTAATACAATAAATACATACAGACTGGTCATCCCTGCTAAGCTGGCCAGGCTGTAAATTTTGCTAATATTCATACTGGAAGCTATATCTCTGCTACATGTCCCCACCTAGGCTCCCAAAATAGTTTTTTTAATTCCCCACTTTTTCTAAGCGTTTCTAAATAAGGCGATAAGGTTGCAGTACGGCAGGCAAGGATAATTAAATTTGCTGTGTTTTTTACCGGTAAAGCAATTAAATTACCATTAAACTGTGCATGAATGTGACGAAATATGCTCCAATGTTCATTTATATTGGCTAGATTTACGGCAAGGATGCCGTTTTTATACAGTAAATTGTAACAAGCATTGAAAAATTTAGGTGTATTGCAATGCGACGGGAAAGAGTGGGCTTCATATAAATCAAGGAGTACATGCTGGTAACGCCGCGTATGTTGCTGCACAAACAAGTTTGCATCTTCCTGCAACACGTGCAGATTCTTGATTTCACCAGCCATAAAATACTTATAAGCTATATGGATGACTTCCGGATTGTTTTCTACTGCAAGCATGCTAAGCGATGGGAATAGCGGCGCCAGCGCATGCGCAACGCCGGCACCTCCCAAGCCAAGCAGACAACAGTCGGCAGGTTGCGTACGGACAGCAAAGGTTAAATGCTTTATATAGCTTAAACCAGGCTTTGCCGGGTTGCGGCGGTTGATCATACTTTGCAGGGAGTCGCTTCCTAAAGTTAACCACCGATAGAATAAATTCTGATGTACTTTTGCCCCATTTGGCGTTGCAAAAATACATTGTCCTGCTAGCGTCTTCCACATATTAGCATTGGAATGGGTAAATAGAGCCTAAATCAAGTATAGATGTTAGCTCATCAAGTGCGGTAAAACATTCGGTGATTAAAGCTGGATCATCCAATTCATCGGCATGCAATTGCGGGCGGTAATGTTTGTCTATCCAAATCTCCAGGGTATCCAGTAATGCATCGGTTACAATCACACCAGAATGCATGGCCGCCAATTCTTCTTCGTTTAAAAGCACACGCAGCCGCAGGCAGGCAGGCCCTCCGCCATTGCGCATGCTTTGCTTTAAATCCATGTAATGCGCCATGGTTATTGGATTGCTGGCATCGGCTAATAAAGCGTCAATAAATGACTTGATTTGTGTATGTTGCTCGCACTCAATAGGAGAAATTAATGCCATGTGTTTTTCACGGGTATTGGCAGCAGGCAAAGTGACCAACTGGGAGTTAAATAAATAACTATTAACTGCATCCGCTATCGAAATTTGTTTTTGATTCACTTCAATAAGGCAGAGCGGAAAATCAGCCATGGTTTTCAACTGCTGCAAGGTTTCCTTTTGGTGTAGCAAGGCTTCTTCATGCAAGAGCATGACAAATTCATTCGCAACGCCAATCACATCATTATGGAAAACCCCCTGATCGATGGCCTTGGGGTTTTGGCAGGCAAACAAAACGCGTTGCGGGTTAAGCAGGTGGTTGCGGGCAATGGCTTGCGACGCTTCCAGGGTTTGCCGGGCAGGGTAGCGCAAAGGTGCAGGATAAGAATTGTTAGCAGGCAATGCTTGTTTTCCATACACAAAGAAATTTATCCCTGCCACACCATGCTCGGCGCATAAACGGTTATGGTTGGCTGCCCCTTCATCACCCATGGTCACGGTGCGTGGCAAGCATTCATGATGTTGAAAATACCGTTCATCAGCAAATATCTTTTTTAATAGTTTCGCTGAAAAATCAGCTTCCTGGCAGCGATGCAGATTCGTAATTAAATTCGCTGCGGTAAAATGAACGCGTTGATCTGCTGTATCCAGACTGGAACTCACGGTGGCTGTATTCGCGGTCCACATGCTGGCCGCAGAATAACAAGCGCTTAATAAGCCTGGATCAGTCATTTTGGCCTTGCGCACTTGCTCTGCAGGAGTGCCGGTAAAGCCTAACTGGCTTAGCAAATGCAAATTGGGTCTTTGCTGTGGGGGCAGCAAGGCTTGTTTTATCCCCAAATGATGCAGTAAGCGCATTTTTGTAATGCCTTGCCGCGCTGCCGCGGCTGGATTAGCAAGGGTAAACGCGTTTGCAGTAGAAGCAATATTGCCCGCTGCCAAACCGGCATAACTATAGCTTGGGCCAACCAGCCCATCCATATTAAGCTCATATACCTTCATCGTATTTCGTCGCCAGGGATGCCTGGCAGCCATTGTGCAGGGGGTTGTAATTCACTTTGCTCCAGGCTTGCTATGGGATAGGCACAATAATCGGCTGCAAAATAAGCGCTGGGTCTGTGATTACCACTATGGCCTATACCGCCAAACGGCAAATTGCTTGCAGCACCTGTTGTCGGTCTGTTTAAGCTTAATACGCCGGCGCGTATTGTGGCAAAAAAATGCTGATAATGGTGTTCATTATCGCTTAACAAACCTGCCGCCAAACCGTAACGCGTTTGATTCGCCAAAGTTAACGCTTCATCAAAATCCCGATACCGGTAAACTTGTACAAAAGGCGCGAAAATTTCTGTATCGGGCGGATTATTGACTTTGGACATGTCCATAATCCCTGGGGAAAGAAAACCAGTGTTTTCACGCAGCAAAGTCATGGGCAATAAAGAGATCCCGCCTGCTTCTTGTAGATGTTTTTGTGCAGCGAGATGGGATAAGGCATGTTCATAACGAATCACCGGCCCCATAAAGGGCTCAGGTTGTTCATTAAACTTACCTATCTTCACTTGCTGACAAAGCTTGATAAACTTAGCAAGAAATTCATCCCCTTTCTGGCTATCCGGAATTAACAGCCTGCGTGCACAAGTACAGCGTTGTCCTGCAGTAATTAGCGTTGATAAAAGGGTATAATAAAGTGCGGCTTTAATATTATTAACTTCATCAAGAATTAAGGGATTATTGCCGCCCATTTCCAAGGCCAGGATCACTTCAGGCCGCTCACTGAATTGTTGATGAATCTTTAATCCAGTCTGATAGCTTCCTGTAAAAAAAACACCCTGAATATCCTGGCTCAGTAAAGTTTTCGCGGCTTGTGCCTCCCCTTGTATGCAATTGAAAACCCCGGCCGGTAAATCGCTGTCATGCCAGCATTCAGCAATAAGCTGCGCTACGCCTGGTGTTAACTCACTGGGTTTATAAACGATGGTGTTGCCCGCTAATAGCGCCGGGACAATATGGCCATTGCTCAAGTGAGCCGGGAAATTAAATGGACCGAGAACCGCGACCACTCCATGGGGTTTATAACGAACATAACCTGTAGCATCAGCATTGCTGACTTTTTTTTCGGCAGTTCTTTCTTCATATGCTTTAATAGATAAGCTAATTTTACCGATCACGGCATTGACTTCGGTATCGGATTCCCAAAGCGGCTTACCTGTTTCCAGTGATATAAGTTGAGCAAGTTGTTTACGTTTTGCTGCAACATGCTGGGAAAAATTTTGCACACGTTTGACCCGTTCGGCGAAAGGAAAATTTGCCCAGTGTTGCAAGGCTTGCCTTGCAGCTGCAAAAGCAGCGGATACTTCTTCATGCGCTGCCAATCGGCCTTGCCAAACACTGGAGCCATTTGCCGGATTGATTGAATCAAGAGCCATGCCCGTACCTGCAACAAATGTCCCGTTGATATAATGCGATGGCTTATTTTTTAGCAGGTTGTTTATCATAACCTTCCTTGTTTGACAGGATGTTTTCATCAAGTTGCAGCGGCACGATCCGAACCGAATCACCGCTTTGGACTTCTAATATTTCAGCTGTTT
The DNA here is from genome assembly GCF_024160945.1 of Legionella sp. 27cVA30. Classification (NCBI taxonomy): domain Bacteria; kingdom Pseudomonadati; phylum Pseudomonadota; class Gammaproteobacteria; order Legionellales; family Legionellaceae; genus Legionella; species Legionella sp. 27cVA30. Next base: position 792,539 of record NZ_JAMYXK010000001.1, on the reverse strand, counting down.
CTTTGCTGAGGATGCAATGATTGTTTTCATTAAAAATAACTTGACTAATGGTAGCACGAAAATCGAGCTTCGTATTGGCGACGATAAAACGCTTGCCGCATACATCATCAATCAGATTTTTCACAATGTAAACGCGGCTTGCTGCGGTACTGCGAATTGCGGTTTTGGGTGCCTCCAAAGTTGGGCCTGCGTCAAAAATATCAACGTAGTGATTAAAACGAAATCCTTCACGCAATAAAATATTCATGGCAGCTAGACTCGTTTCATGTGGTTTACCAAGGACTGCTTGCGCAGCGCTGGGCAAAAGTTTTATATACACCGGATTTCTTGGCATTAAATCCGCTATAAATTGTTTATTGGTAGAAAGTGTTAATCGATCCGCTTCTGCAAAGCTCATATGAAAAAAATGACTGCCTACTGCATCCCAAAATGGGGAGTCGCCTTTAGCATCGGAAATTCCGCGCATTTCTGCAATTACGGTCGTGGCGAAGCGCTCGGGATATTGTGCCATGAACAGGAAACGTGCGCGGGAGAGCAACAAGCCGTTGCTGGTGTGGCGATAATCTGGACGTAAAAAGAGCGTGCAAATTTCACTGCATCCCTGGTAATCATTCACCAGGCTTAATACTTCATAATCCGTTCTTATATTCAGGGAATGGCACATACGTGTGCGTTTTGAAACCTTATAGGAATAAAAAGGTGAATCATGTCCAATATAAGCTTCAATGGCTGAAGTGCCCACCACTGTTTTTTTATCCAAATCTTCAATTACAAATAAATAATATTCATTTTCTGGATGTTCAACGGTTTTATTGAACGAATACGTAGCCCAGGAGAGACGTTTGCGCAATAATTCCTTATCTTTTGGAAGGGTTGTAATGCCTATGCCGCTTTCTTCCGCAAGATGGCAAATCGCGACGAGATCTTTCTCTTTGGCACTGCGAAATAACATCATGGTGACACCTTCAGTCGTGTAATTCTTCAAGGCCGCCTTCTGCCAGATTGGCTAATAATAAGGCACTTAACAAAGCTCGTTCCGCCAGGCTGTCTATTAATATAAATTCCTCTGGTGTATGGATATGCCCACCGCGCACGCCTAAGGTATCTATCACAGGTAAACCATGCTGTGCAAGGTTATTCCCATCACAACAACCGCCGCTATCTTGCCAATTGATGGTTAATCCCAACTGCTTTCCTATAGATTGTATGCGTTCAAATAAACGCTGCGTGGCTCGATTCACCTGTTTAACCGGACGATGGAAACTTCCTGTCCATGACAGGAAATAATCGTGGCGTCGGAATTTTTTTGTGATTTCATCAAGTTTTGCATGCACCCAATTTGCATCTTCTGCTTGGCTTATCCGTACATCTAATTTGGCAACAGCTTTATCAGGAACTATATTTAAAGCGCTACCGCCTGATATTTTGCCAACATTGATGGTAACGCCTGGCCGTGTACCATTTAATGCGTCAATGGCAAGCACGATTTCTGCCAAATAGCAAATAGCATTGCGTCCTTCGTGAAAGTTACGTCCCGCATGCGCGGCTTTGCCAATAGCTACCAAAGTGAATTTTCCACTGCCCCGGCGATTTTTTGCCAACTGACCCAATTCATCCATTGCGGGTTCATAGACGAATGCAGCTTGATAGTTATTGGCTATTTGATCTAAAAAAATGCTGGAAGAAGGAGAGCCGATTTCTTCATCGGCATTGATGACCACATCCCAGCCTAATTCATGTGCCAGAGGGGTTTGTTCAAATGCGTTTAAAGCCTGTAACATGACGATTAAGCCACCTTTCATGTCTGTAACGCCAGGCCCGTTTAAGCGGTTAGCGTCAACATGAGTCAGTTTTTGGAAGGGATGGTCAATGCCATATACGGTATCCATATGTCCGCAAAGAAGAATGCGGCGTTTTAATTCTGGGCGTTTTCTTATAAATAATGTTTCGCCACAGATAAGAGCAGTCTTTTCCCCAGTCATGTCAATGATAGTAGTTGCAATGGGAGGCAGAGTATTCATCTCCTCGGCCAAGGGAGCAAAAAGAGATTGCAGGGCACGGTTGGTCTGTTGCAAGCCTTGAAGATTGTATGAGCCTGAATTGATTTCACAAAGTTGATGCAGCTGCTCCAGCATGATTTGCTGGTTATGCTGAATGAATTTGGAGAGTTCCAATAATGATTTTAGCACCATTTGCTCCCTGTCAGGGTCTAAACATTATTTGAAATGGGTGTGCGCCCCCGGACAGGTAGCCGGAAAGCGCCTAAGAATATTATTGACTTAATGACTCCCATAAAGCAATGCGTGCACCCGTGGGGTCAATAATTACGGCAAATTGCCCAAAATCGCCGACAGGTGTATTGGGAACTTGAATTTGAGCGCCATATTGTTGCGCTTTCTTAAGGCTTTCTTCGATGCTGCGCACAAGGACATAACTCATCCAATGCGGAGGAACGTGGCCGGCTTTCTCTTTGGAAATCTCCCAAATGCCGGCAAACTCATCACCGCCTGCCTTAATCATGGTATAGGTTTGCCCATTTCCCATGTCATGATCGACAAATTGCCAATCGAATAAGTTGCCATAAAAATCTTTGGCAGCTTGTAGGTCAGATGTTGCCAGTTCGTTCCAACAAAATTCGCCGAAAGTTGGTTGTGTACTCATATTTCCCCTTAATTATTGTCCATTAAAGGCAAAAGAGTAGTCTTGCGTATGCATGAATGCAAGCGCGCAATTGTTTATGCTATACAATAAGTTCATTTTATTACGGGGATTTGCATGATCCAATTGGCAAGATTGATTTTTATGATGGTTCTGGGTATTAATGCTGCAGCAAGCTTTGCCGCTGTAACAATTGAACAATGTGTTAATGTGAAAAAGGCTGAGGCAGCTGGCAGGGATTTGATTGCTATGTTTGAACAGGACGTGTGCCGGCAAAAAACAAAGCCCGTTCTTTTTGCTGATGTGGTCAATATCTATTTACCCCAAGTCATGAACGAAAATTTTCTTGGCGTACCTCCTCCGGCTAACTGGCAATTGTTAGCCGATGATGTCGTGACTGCTTGTACAAGCCAAAGCGATGTTTGCTTAAAAGAAGTACGCAAGGAAATTGCTTCATGCATTACAGGAAGGCTGCCGGGTATACTTCTTGTTTTTGGACCGTGGTTTGCCGAGAATTGCGAAATGCTTAATAAGCATGTGATTTTGAATTGGGACAATAAAAAAGCAATCATTCAGGGGTGGCTGCAACAGTCGCAAACAAGTAATGGCGATTAGGAGTTATCCACTTTCCTGCTCTGCGCATAAATCGATGTTCTAACGCTCGCAAAATCACTGAGAGTATATATAATGCCTTTGTTATTTCGAACTTGGAGAGCGCATGCATCCTTTGCTTAAGCAAGCTCATCCGCAGTGGCATATCATTTTGGATAAAGCACTAGGTCACGTGGATCCTGACTATTTAAAGGAATTGGAAACAATGGGAAGTTGTTTGCCCAACAAAGAATGTATATTCAGGGCTTTTAGCATACCACTTGCTGCTACCGAATATGTATTGTTGGGTGAGTCTCCTTATCCACGCCCGGAATCTGCAAATGGTTTTGCTTTCTGGGATAATGCGGTGGGCAGTTTATGGAGTAGCACAGGCTTAAGCAAAGAAGTCAACCGCGCAACTTCGCTGCGTAACTGGATCAAAATGTTATTATACGCGCGCGGTGACTTACAACAAGATTTTTCGCAAAATGCAATTGCCAAGCTTAATAAAACCTCCTATGTTCAAACAGCAAGTGAATTATTCAATGCATTCCTGAATAAAGGGTTTTTGTTATTAAATGCCACACTGGTTTATAGCAAAGGCGATGTTAATTATCATGCGCGTAAATGGAAACCTTTTATTCAACAGTTGTTTTTACAATTGGCGGAAATAAAACCATCATTGAAACTGGTGTTATTCGGAAGGATAGCCAATGAAATCCCTGGATCTGATTTATTTTCCAGTTTAATCGCAGAGCATCCTTATAATCTTAGTTTTATCACGAATCCCAATGTAGTAGCCTTCTTTAAACCTTTGGATTTACTGTCTCATGAAAAAAAGCACAATTGACTCTGCAGAAGTGGCTAAATTTTCACAATTAGCCGCACAATGGTGGAATGCAAACGGACCTCTGAAAACATTGCATGATATCAATCCTGCCCGTATTAATTTCATTGAAAAATTTATAAATGTTAAAGAACAACGCGTATTGGATGTAGGTTGTGGCGGAGGAATTTTATCGGAGGGTTTGGCGGCGTTGGGAGCAGACGTAACCGGATTAGACGTGGAGGAGGAAGCCATTCATGCTGCATGTGCCCATGCCCAGGAAAGCGGGCTAGATATAGACTACCTTTGTATGCCTATTGAAGAATATGACCAGGCACCGTTTGCTGTAATCACTTGTATGGAAATGCTTGAACACGTCACTGAGCCACAATTGGTCATAAAACATTGTGCCCGTTTATTAAAGCAAGACGGATATTTATTCCTATCCACGATTAACAGAACATTCGCAGCATACCTTGGCGCGGTAATTGCCGCTGAATACGTTTTGGAACTTTTGCCAAGACAAACGCATGACTACAAAAAATTTATTAAACCCAGCGAATTGGCGGCCATGGTGCGCGAAGCCGGCATGGAAACTGTAGGAATAGCAGGAATGAGTTATAACCCGCTTACCCGTACAGCTTCCCTGCAGGATTCAGTTTCCATTAATTACTTATTTGCTTGCCGCAAGCTTTGATTTTTGTCCAGATAGCGTTGCTGATAGCGCTGCTGGGCATATTTCGCTTGTTCTCCGGTGACCACGTCTACTTCGTTGCCAAATAAGTCGACGCGTGCTGTATTTTCCTTTTGACAATTAAGATAAGCTGGAGAGGCGCTGTAATAGTTTAATGCCTCACGTAAAGTTTTTTTGCTAAATGGCGGCGCGTCAAGGCGTTCATAAAAATCGATGATGTCGTCAAAAATACCAATTTTCAAAGGCCTTACTTGATTTGCTTTTTTAAAAAAAGCGGCTGGAAAATGTTCGATTAACCAATCGATCGTTTTCAGTTTTTCTTTTTTAGCGGTATCATGAGCTGAATTTGTTTGCATTCCTAATTTCCTACCGGGTAATTAAAATTAAACTTAGCATAAGCCCAGTATCATGCACAACGCACAACGGATGTCTTATATACCAACAAGAAATGTCTCATTTTATCCCAAGAAATTTCTCATTTTATGTATTTCTTCTTCTGTATTTCTAATTAACCCATTGATTTATAAGGGATTTTTTTTTGAAAATACTCTGGTTTTCAGAAACTAATTTGCCAAGCTGTGTTGCATATGAACATTACTGCTGCTAGATTTATTTTAGACTTTCAAGGATTGGAAGTCTGTTAAAAAAAGGATTTTTGATCAGACGGATCTGATTTTCAAGGATGATTTTTTCAAGACATGTATGTCTTGATTGGAAGACTGTGAAGCCAGGGTAAATCCCTGGCTTTTTTTATGCTACGGCAAACCCAGAGCGTGACAGGTAATTTCGGTCCGGGTAATAAGCAAAGACTACGGATCCGCCTTTGATGGTATTGATTACAGGCTTTGCTAAAGTTTGCGCAATAGATGGACAACCCCAACTTCTGCCAGCGCGTCCTGCTTTCTTGATGAAGCTTGGTTCTACATACCATGCGCCATGGATTACCACGCGCCGATTAAAGGCATTATCATTAAACCCTTTTTCAAGCCCCTGTAAATTCAAAGAGTAGCCTTTTGAACCGATGTAGGTGTTGCGGGTGACGAATGTACCCAAGCTGGTTGCTTTACTGGAGGGTTTGTTGGAAAAATGATGCGGTATATCCAAGCCTGAATTTTTACCATGCGCAACATAAGTATTGTATAAAAGACGTTCTTTACTGACGTCAAATACCCACATGCGTTGTTTGGAAGAGGGGAGTGAGTAATCAATTACGGTAAGTACTGGTTTTTTAACAGCCCCTTTTTGTTTTGCCTTTTGATAGGCTGCCAAGGCCAGTTTGAGGACCTTTTTGTTGAGTGTAGGTGCTTTGCGGCTTAACTGATTTACTTCAGCGTTAATATCCAATGCTTTTGGTTGCAAGTGTTGCCTTGCTTTGGGTTGGTGTAATGCAGGTTTAGCAAAAAGTGGTGCACTGGATGTCATATTGCTAGTTAGCATTGCTACTGAAATTAGAGTTAAGATCGTATTCATAATGCTCCATTTTCTAGTTAGTTTTTGCCTTAGGCGGTAAATCTGAATCCAAGTAGGCTTTTCGTGAAAGGTGATTTTGAACCACAACTTGATTGACAAAGCAAGGTCGTTTTTTGACTTGTCCTGACCATTGCAAACAAGTCGAATTAAAATCACAGGCCTTGTTGATTTCAGAAAAATGGCAATTATATTGACAAATTAGGCAAAAGTAAAATCAGAAGGTTTTTCATTGATCATTGGGGAGAAATAATAAACAATTCAGAGGGTTATAGTACTTAAATAACTTTTTTTGTACTTATTATTGCGGCATTTGGTATATTTTTTGATCAAATAGGTTATATTTAATTCTGTTTTTTTGCTTAAAATTGAATCTTTTAGTATTAAATTTGCACTTTTACTGCGAAATACGCTGCTCAAATATACCGGTTTATGTAATAAAATCCAGATAGAGTTTTGTTTTTCTCGACAAATTAAATTATTCTTCGCAGTCATATGAAATATTGTTTTTTTCGGAGGCACCATGCTTGATAAACGGTCTTTACAAATCCCGCAAGGTCTTAGGGCAACTATTAATGAGGCGTATCGTGCGGGAGAATTAAGCATTGTCACCGCCCTTTTGGAAAATGCAGAATTGGGTGCGAATCAAACAGCAGCAATTCGGCAGACAGCGATAAAGCTGGTGGAAAAAGTACGTAACGAGCGAAAAAATAACACAGGGATTGATTCTTTTTTGGCTGAGTATGCTTTATCGAGCAATGAGGGCATCGCCTTGATGTGCCTTGCCGAGGCATTGTTGCGCGTTCCTGATAAAGCCACTATGGATAGTTTAATAAAAGATAAGCTGGTGGCTGCCGATTGGAAGTCTCACCAGGGACAGAGCGATTCTTTTTTTGTCAATGCTACAACCTGGGCTTTGATGCTAACGGGTAAAGTTTTAGCCCCGGAAAAAGCAGAATCGATTTTGAGCAAGGCATTAATGAAAGTCATTAGCCGCGGCAGTGAAAGTATGGTGCGCGCTGCCGTGGATAAAGCTATGCGCATTATGAGCAAGCAATTTGTTATGGGGCGGACCATCCACGAAGCCATATCGCGGGCCAGGAAAAAAGAAGCACGTGGATATCGGTATTCTTATGATATGTTAGGTGAGGCAGCACTTACTTCCATTGATGCACAGCGTTATTTTAATGCTTACAAAAATGCTATTGAGGCAATCGGCAAAGAGAGATTGAACCATTCTGATATTTATCGAAGCCCTGGGATTTCAATCAAATTATCTGCATTGCATCCGCGCTACCAAGAGGCACAATACGAGCGTGTCCTGGCCGAATTGACACCTAAGCTGCTTGCTTTATCGCAGTTAGCAAAACAATATGACATTGCCTTAACCATTGATGCAGAAGAATCCGAACGTTTAGAACTTTCGCTGGATGTTATTGAGCGGGTATTTAATGATCATAGCTTGGATGGTTGGCATGGCTTTGGCATGGCTATCCAATCCTACCAAAAGCGTGCTTTTTACCTGCTCGACTGGGTAGCAGACATAGCAAGGAAGAAAAAGCGGCGTATGATGGTGCGCTTGATAAAAGGAGCTTACTGGGATAGTGAAATTAAGAAATCTCAAGCCCAGGGGTTGCCGGATTACCCAGTCTTTACGCGAAAAGTTTTTACAGATGTTTCTTTCCAAGCTTGCGCTAAAAAACTGCTGACGATGACAGACGTAATTTATCCGCAGTTTGCGACACATAATGCTTATTCGGTTGCCTTGATACTAAATTTAGTTGGCGATTATCGAGATTTTGAATTCCAGTGCCTGCATGGCATGGGAACGGAATTATATGAGCAAGTCGTTCCTGCCAGTCACATGGGTATTCCTTGCCGTATTTATGCGCCAGTCGGTAGCCATGAAGATTTACTCCCTTATTTAGTTCGGCGCCTGCTGGAAAACGGAGCTAATTCTTCTTTTGTGAATCGAATAGTGGATGATAATGCGCCTCTTAGCGAATTAGTTGAAGATCCAGTAAGCAAAGCCAGACATTTGCTGGGCAAAATAAATCAAAACATCCCTCTTCCAGCTTCCATTTTCCTTCCCGAACGCAAAAATTCTGCCGGATTGGATTTAACAGATAGAAAAAATATTGCCTCATTGCAGCAACAGTATGCAGAAATGGATTTATCCGGTTGGCAAGCGAGTCCCGTGATCGCTGGACAAACTCGGCAATTTAAGGAGGGTGGCCAAGCCATTACTTCCCCGCAGCGACATAAGCAAAAAACTGGTACGGTAATTAATGCGACTGCAGAAGATGTTGATTTGGCGCTCTGCAAAGCGGTTGCCGCTTCTCCCGGTTGGGCAGCGACATCCGTTAATGAACGGGCGGCTTGCCTTGATCGCTTTGCAACCCTTTTAGAAAAAAATATGCCGACTTTTTTGGCACTTGCGTGTCTGGAAGCTGGGAAAACCTGGAATGATGGGGTGGCAGAAGTGCGTGAAGCAGTTGATTTCTGCCGCTATTATGCAAGACAAGCCGAAAAATTGATGGGCAAACCTTTACATCTGCACGGCTATACAGGCGAATTGAACCAATTAAGTCTGCATCCGCGCGGCACTATTTTATGCATTAGTCCATGGAATTTCCCTTTGGCTATTTTCACAGGACAAGTGGTGGCTGCATTGGTTACAGGCAACTGCGTTATTGCCAAGCCTGCCGAACAAACACCGCTCATTGCTTATTTTGCTGTGCAGTTAATGCTGGAAGCTGGTATTCCGCAAGGTGTATTGCAATATTTGCCTGGGCCTGGAGAGACGATAGGTGCTGCCTTGGTAGCCGATCCGCGCGTAAAAGGCGTCATTTTTACCGGCTCTACCCAAACTGCTGCACATATTAATCGCACCTTGGCCACGCGTGGAGGGGAAATTATTCCTTTGATTGCAGAAACCGGTGGACAAAACGCCATGATTGTCGATTCATCTGCCTTGTTAGAACAGGTTGTGGTGGATGTCGTGACTTCCGCGTTTGGTTCTGCAGGGCAAAGATGCTCGGCTCTGCGCGTACTCTATATTCAGGAAGAAGTATATCCGCGCTTTGTTGAATTGCTCAAGGGAGCAATGGCGGAGTTAAAAATTGGTGATCCGCAGTGGTTGTGCACGGATATTGGACCTGTGATCGATGCAGACGCCTTGGCTGTCTTAAAAGAACACGTTGATTTAATAATTGAAAACCATGAATTGATTTATCAATGCCAGCTCGATAATACCTGTGCTGCAGGGTACTTTATGCCGCCTACAGCGATTGCTATCGGACACATCAACGCATTAAGCAAAGAAGTGTTCGGCCCTGTTTTACATGTGATTAAATACAAACGCCGTGATTTGGATGAAGTGATTGCACAAGTAAACAGCACTGGATTTGGTTTAACCTTTGGAATCCACAGCCGTATTAATCGCACAGTCGAATACATCCGCCAGCGAGTGCATGCAGGAAATTGCTATGTAAACCGCAATATGATTGGGGCAGTGGTGGGATTGCAACCATTTGGAGGCGAAGGTTTATCAGGCACAGGGCCAAAAGCAGGTGGTCCGCATTATTTACAGCGTTTGTGCCTGGAGAGAACTTATACTGTCGATACGACAGCCGCAGGTGGTAATGCAAGCTTGATGTCTTTGCCCGAAGATTAATTATCCTATTCCCGCTCTATCCAGGCTCTCAACTTGGCCTGGGTAGATGATCTTGAGATGAATAGATTATGCATGGCAGTCCATTTGATACGTGCTAAGGACCATATAAGCCAAAATTAGTACTGGTCCTGGTTTCAACAGGCGCCAGTATGATGTCATTAAAGTGAAAAGCGTCAAAATAATTCATTACCATATAGCCTGCATTAATCACCACATTTCCTTGGCTCATGCAAACCATAGGGCAGCCCCACTTTGGCTTTAAGTTCGGGTACCGGCGTGGTAAAAAGAGAATAAACAGGATTGTAACCGCTAGCCGGGCAAGGAAGGGTCATGCATATCGAGCCATATTACCTTGCTGAGGCTGTAGATGCTCCGAAAAATAAGCTTGTAGTTTTTTTAATACAGTCACTATAGTTACTCTTGTAAAGAATCCTGACATTAATTTTGCCGGGAATACTCTCATGAATTTCTTAGATGTATTAAGTATTCCTTAATCTAACTGCTATAAAATAATAATAAATGTGCAAAAAACGGGTGGTTTTGTGGGCTTAGTGCTACAAGATTTATTAATTTGGCGAGTGAACAGGCACTTTAGAAAGAATAACCAGGCGGAATTACAATTTGATACGGGTGGGGTTTGTAATGGATTAGCCAGCGTATTCGTCAAGTATCATATACTTGATAAAGATAAAGAGTTTGAAAACATACTCAATCGCATCGCATGGGGGCAATTTACTGCAAAAAACACTGACGGTGAGCCATGGTCTAATATCAATTACTTTGCAACCCAAGTTCTTCTCGCTTATCAACCAATTGAGTATGTGAGCGGTGTAGCGCAACAACGCTCCACTGCATTGCTTAAGATCAATGGGCAGCCGCTAGATCCCTCCTTTAATTTGACATTAAGTACTGGTGATAAAAATTGGGCAGAAATTTTTAAGTCGATTAATCTGCAAAGTGAAGACGGTACGGAAAAAGAAGGAATGATTGTTTCCAGTGCAAATCACTCCATAGCCATCACGCGTGAAAAAGATGGTTCGTATAAGATTTATGACCCAAATTATTTTTTTGGTTTTAAAGTATTTAAAAATGAAGAAGCCGTTATCCGCGAACTGCATTATAATGTTTTTGAATACCGTCCTTTCGGTAACATGGGTTTGAATGTCCGCATAATAAGACATCCTGAAGCAGTACAACCCAGAGCATTTCCCGGTGCAGCTGACCTTTATGAAATCTATTATAAGCCAGACAATCGCAAAGCTTATTCAGGATTTCCTACGTATTCTTCCAAATTTGATACCATGGCCTTGGCGCTGCGTGCAGTGCATGATGAAATTGCCTTTGGTGTTTTACTGGAAAAGACAAAATCTCAGCAAAAAAATAAAGAATTCCAGCAAGAAGAATTGGAAAATTGGATAGTAGAGGCTGGCCAATATAACAATGTACCCGCCTTGAAAAAACTTTTAAAAGAGTTCACGGTGACGGATGCAGAAACTATCGCTCGAATTTTTGCACAAGTTTGTGTAGCAGGGCCGGTGGATAGCTTTAAGATGCTTTATGAGCATTACCAAGATAAATTAGAAGATTTACCTGTGTTTAAATTTGTGCAAGCCGCCATTATCAGTGAGAATCCTGAGCTGGTAAAAGAAACACTTTGTACTGCAGAATCCCACAAAGGTTGTTCCCATGATGAGTATTTAGCTTTAAGCGATAAAAGTTCTGCAGAAAAATATAAAATATTTTTTGCAACACTCGAGCGTATTCTTTTGGATGCAGTTAAGCAAGGAAGTGTCGCTTGTGTTCAACAAGTTATGGAAAAATTTAAAGAATATCAAGAAGAACTTACCGATGAAGTTAAAATTGTTTGTCTGAAAAAAGCCATAGAAAATAATCATGCAGATGTAGTTGATGAGTTAATTCATGTTTCGCCGAAAATTTCGCCACTGTTACTGCAAGGATTTATTATAACTCCCCGTGCTGCCCAGCAAATGGATGTAAGCATTCTGCGAACTTTGCAAGCAGGCGGGATGATTTTTTCAGCGGAGGTTGCTGATGTTTATAAACAAAAAAGTGGAGAAAAAACATTTCTTGGCATTGGTACTTTAATTAAACTCTTGCTTAATTTTTTACAGGAAAAATTAAGCAAGAGTCAGCAAATATCGTTTATTAATTACAAAAAAAATGCTTTACAAGAAGTGGGACAGTTGGAGGAACAATTAAACGAAATCGAAGATGCGCAGTTTAAAAAGAGTATGCTTTTGAAACTTCATGATTTTAAGGCGAACATGGATGCAGAGAGTAAGGAAAACATATGTATAAAACTTCAGGAATATAAAGAAGAAATTGGTGAAAAACTTATACCAATAGCCAGTTTAGAAGATTTTTTGGATGATATTTCAAACGATGAGACAGTCGTAGGGGAACAAGTGCTTCCCCAAGATACAGAAGAGGAAAAGAATGTTTCCCACAATGACGCAAAGGTAAATAGTAGGGATAGGTTTTTTTCTTATAAACAAGAGATGCAAAAACACAAAGATCCATCAGAGGCAGAAGATAATTTGCACACAAATTACAAACCCGGCGATTAGGAACAGTTACGGTTTAAGCATCATTTTTTTTGGCAAATAGCCACGGTAATATGACAAACAATAGTAACCCTCCTAATAGAAAGGCTTCAAATAGCCATTTGTTTTGAATAGGAATTTGCGTCGGGGGAATAAACCCAATCCCAATGGCGGTAAGGCAACATAAAAGCCCGATTCCTGCTACGAGCCACATCACGACGTTACCCCCAGGGATTCTATACGCTCCTACTTGATGCGGTTTTTTATAGCGCAATTTTATTGCGGCAGAAAACATAAATACATAAACTAGTAAAGCCATTTGCGCGCTCAAGTCACTTAATATCCAATAAGCGGCATTGATGGAATCAAGCAATATAAATACGCTGCTTAACACGGTAAAAATCAATCCTTGAATAACCAGAATATTCACTGGGGCTCCGTAGCGGTTGATACGGGCAAAAGCCGGGGGTATACAGCCATCGCGGGCTGAAACCAATAAGCCTTTAGTGGGCCCGATTATCCAGGCTGAAACGCCACTTAAACCACCAATGATAATAAATGCGGCGGTGACAGAAGTCATCCAGGGTACATGATAAGAATTAAAAAAAATGGCATATGCATCAATTAAGCCGGAAACAACGCTAAGCTTGCTGTTTGGGACGACGATCACTATCGCTAAGGAACCTAAAACCAAAGTAGAAAAGATGAGGATGGTAGAGTAAAAAAGCGCACGTGGGTAATCACGTTGCGGGTTTTTTACTTCCTCAGCATGGACGGCAGACATTTCCATGCCCAATAAGCCGAATAATACGGCCGAAAACAGGGATAAGTTTCCTAGCGAGCTAAAATCTGGGAGCCAGCTTGCTGATCCGGTTTCCATTGGCCGCCCTTGGATTATCCAAATTACTCCCAAAATGGTTATACCAATCATGGGCAGCAACGTCCCAAGTGATGCGCCTACGATGCTAATCAAGCTCGAAATTTTCATGCCGAAGCAATTGAGCAAGGTAAAAAGCCAGAACAAGCTTAAAATTGTAGCTAAAAGATACAGTTTATGATTAGCCAATTGCGGGGCAAACAGGTAGGCAAATGTGGCGGCAATAAAAGCAAGAATGGTAGGGTACCATACTACGTTATAAATCCATTGTAACCAAATAGTAATAAATCCTGCGCGGCGGCCAAAGGCCTCGCGTACCCATACATAAATTCCGCCGGTTTCTGGATAAGCCGTAGCCAATTCTGCTGCTACCAGTGCCACAGGGATAAAAAAAGCAAAAGCTGCTAATAGATAATAAGAAACCAGCGATAAGCCAAGTTTTGCAGTTAGGGGTAAGGTCCGCAAACTGTCTACTGCGATGACATTTATCATCACCAGTGAAAAAACGCTCAACACCCGTTTCGATTGACGCACGAAAAATCCTTAATATAAAAGCAGAGAGTTTAAAATAGGGCCAACGTTGAAAATTAACAGGTTAATAGTGCAAATGCAATCCTGATGCAGCAGCAAGTGCTGCCGCATCAGTTCTAAGCAGAAATTATTTCAAATTACGCAACACATACTGCAGAATACCGCCATGCCGGTAGTATTCCAGTTCATTGGCCGTATCGATACGGCAAAGCACATCCGCTACCTGCTCACTGCCATCCTCGCGGGTGATGGTAAGTTTTAGAAAAGCCCGTGGAGCTAACGTATCATGCAAAGCAATACTGATACGTTCTTTTCCGTTTAATCCCAGGGTTTTTCTGCTGACTTCCGGTGAAAATTGTAAAGGCAATACACCCATGCCAATCAGGTTTGAACGATGAATGCGTTCAAAGCTTTCAGCAATTACCGCTTTAACCCCCAATAAATTAGTGCCTTTAGCTGCCCAGTCACGGGATGAACCTGTACCATATTCCTGGCCGGCGATGATAACCAAATCTTGATGTTCCTGTTGATATAACATGGCGGCATCATAGATAGGCATGATTTTATCGGTCGGGATATGGCGAGTGACGCCTCCTTCAACACCAGGAGTCATCTCATTGCGGATGCGGATATTCGCAAATGTACCGCGCATCATCACTTCATGATTGCCGCGGCGCGAGCCGTAGGAGTTAAAATCAGCCTCATCCACACCTTTTGCTTTTAAATACAAGCCGGCAGGTGAGTTGGCTTTAATTGAACCAGCGGGTGAGATATGGTCTGTGGTGATTGAGTCGCCTAGTAAAGCCAAAATATATGCATTGCGAATTGGCTTAATTGGCTCAGGTGTTTCTTTTAAATTTTGGAAGAAAGGAGGATGCTGGATGTAGGTTGAATTTGCATCCCAATTATACGTTTTGCCTGCGCCTGTATTAATGGCTTGCCAGTGTTCGTCCCCTTTAAACACATCAGCATATTCTTTTCTAAACATGCTGCCGCTGACTTTTGCAACTTCTGCAGCTACTTCGGCATTACTTGGCCAGACGTCTTTTAAATAAACAGGATTGCCATCTCTATCCGTTCCTAACGGATCATGGCTTAAATCCAAAAGCGTGGTGCCGCTTAAAGCATAAGCTACTACCAGCGGTGGGGAAGCCAGCCAGTTTGCACGAACTTGCGGGTGTACCCGGCCTTCAAAATTACGGTTACCGGATAATACTGAACAGACGACGACATCGTTTTCATTAATGCAATCAGCAATTGGAGGCGGCAAAGGGCCAGAATTTCCAATGCACGTGGTGCAGCCATAACCGACCAGATTAAAACCTAATTCATCCAGATAAGTTTGTAATCCTGCATGCTTTAGATAATCTGTGACGACTTTGGAGCCAGGGGCTAGGGAAGATTTAACCCAGGGTTTGCGTTGCAAGCCTTTTTCTATGGCTTTTTTAGCCACTAGCCCTGCAGCCATTAAAACGCTTGGGTTTGATGTGTTCGTGCAACTGGTAATAGCAGCAATAACTACATCACCGTGACGCAGGGTAAAATCCTCCGCCTTTACTTCAAATTCTTCATTTTTTTCTATTTCCTTACCGGCTTGGCTCAAAAAATTATTGAATTCGGCAGACAAGCTTTGCAGGTTCACCTTGTCTTGCGGGCGTTTGGGACCGGCAAGCGACGGTTCAACTGTAGCCAAATCGAGATTCAGTGTGTCTGTAAATACTGGATCTTGCGCATTTTGGTCATACCATAAGCCTTGGGCTTTACAATAATTTTCGACCAAGGAAATCGTATGTTCATCCCGGCCTGTTAAGCGCAGATAACGTATTGTCTCTTGATCTACTGGGAAAAAGCCGCAGGTAGCTCCATATTCTGGCGCCATGTTTGAGATGGTGGCACGATCAGCGAGCGGCAATTCAGCAAGACCAGGGCCATAAAATTCCACAAATTTACCTACGACCCCTTTTTGGCGCAACATTTGCGTTACAGTTAACACCAAATCGGTTGCCGTGATTCCTTCCCTTAATTTTCCGGTGAGTTTAAAGCCAATCACTTCAGGTATGAGCATGGATACGGGTTGGCCCAACATGGCAGCTTCCGCTTCAATTCCACCCACTCCCCAACCGAGCACTCCCAGACCATTAATCATGGTGGTGTGTGAATCCGTACCGACTAGCGTATCCGGATAAGCATACAGCATGCCATTTACTTCACTGCTCCATACCGTTTTGCCTAAATACTCAAGGTTAACCTGATGGCAAATGCCGGTGCCTGGCGGCACCACTTGAAAATTGGCAAATGCTTTTTGCCCCCAGCGCAAAAATTCATAGCGCTCCTGGTTTCTTTGCATTTCAATAGCGGTATTTACTTCCATGGCATCTGTTGTGGCAAAACGATCCACCATGATGGAATGGTCAATAACGAGGTCTACCGGGGATAAAGGAGAAATTTTCTCAGGATTGTCACCCATTTTCTTAAGGGCGTCGCGCATTGCGGCTAAATCAACTACTGCGGGCACGCCTGTAAAATCCTGCATGAGTACGCGTGCTGGGCGATAGGCAATTTCATGCTGGGAACTCTTGGTTTTAATCCATTCTGCGATGGCTTGTATATCTTCTGTTGTAACCGTCGTGCCATCTTCGAAACGTAGTAAATTCTCAAACAACACTTTGAGAGAATAAGGAAGCTGATTAATTCCTGGAAATTTGCTTTCTGCTTTTTTAAGGCTGAAATAATGATAAGTTTTGCCATCAATTTGTAGTTCGCTTTGGGTGGAGAGACTATCTTGACCTACTTTCATAAAACCGCTCCTGAATTCAAAACTGCAATCATAGCTGAAAATCAGGAAATTTTCATGAGATCTCCTCCTTGCCGAAGGAGATCTCTTGGAAGACTGTATATGCGGATATTCGTTATTTAATAGCAGCGGCGGGAACAGCGTACAACATTACCCCAGCGGTTCACAAAACAACTTTTTTGACAACGTGGGCCAATGCGGTACCAATTTGTCCAATAACCACCGTAGCCTGGTCCATAGTGATATCGGGGGTAATTACGGTTATAGTAACGTCTTGGATGGTTAGGGCCATAATAATAACTCAAAACCATTGGAGAGGCTGTTAATCCCGTAGTATAACCTGTAGACGGGGCTGCCTTTACTGTTGGAGAAAATGATACAATCAACAGTAATAAAGAGGAAAGAAAAAGAGAAGATGAAAACATTTTATTCAAATGACACTCGTTGTCCATAATTTCATTCCTTTGATCAAATATTGTTCTTTAATTATAGATATTATTGCGCAAAAAACAACATAGGATATTGAGCTTTAGAAACGAACTGGACCAGTGTTCCTTGAGAATGAAAATAAATTAAAAAAATATTTTTTGTGTTGAACTATAATACATAGTGTACAACTCTCAAACAAGGATGATATCATGAGAAAGATTCTAATTCCCGCTTTTGTCTTTGTTGCCAGCGTTGCTCTTTCTGGTTGCGGGGTGTACGCGACTGGTTGCGGTACCACCTGTCCCACAACAAGGTATGTGACAACGTATACAACAACATCTTGTTGTGCAACTTGTGATCCCTGCTATGGCTATGGCTACAGCTGGTATTAATTAAAAGCTTAATTTTTTGTCTGGGGCAGCATTACCGCCTCAGATAGTTACCCATTCATCCCTCACACGAGCCTTAAGACTTTCTCTAGAAGCTTAATCATTTATATCTTTTATATATCTTTGAGTTGACTAGTAGGATAATTTACAATATTGCGAATCTTTTCTGCCACAAGCTCATTGAATTGGTTAGAAACTGAGGATAACGGCAATGGAGCCCATTGCTTAATGCACAGGAGGTGTATCCATGGATTCATGTTGTTCTAAAGTTCGCCTGCTTTTACTTGCCCTGCTGCTATTGGGATTTGCCAGGCTTACCCATGCTGATTCTTCGCAAACACTCACGAGTTTTAAGGCTGCAGCAGTCGCATACGATCCGGCCTGGGGTGATTTGCATGGGAATATCAAGCGCATGGTGGAGGGAGTTGCAGGCTTGGGCAAGCAAGGCGTGAAGCTCGCTGTATTACCAGAGACTGCAAACATGGGATACATCTTTGCTGATTTTGACATGGTACGCCCATATCTTGATACGGTGCCTGGAAAGGCGACCACAGCATTGGCCGAAGTAACACGCAAGTATCATATGTATGTGGCAGTTGGGCTTGGTGAATTTGATCCGGCCAGTGGGCTGGCTTACAATACGTCCGCCTTGGTTGGCCCCCAAGGTTATATTGGCAAATATCGCAAACATGGACTCAATGCGCAAGATCAACGCTGGGCTGTTACCGGAAATGGTGGATTCCCGGTATTCGATACCGAGCTTGGACGCATCTCATTGCTCATATGCTATGACGACACCTATTGGCAGTACGCACGCTTAGCATTGCTGCATCAAGTGGATATCATTGCCTGGTCAAGCGTCTCCGACCGGGTCATGCCCGGCACCCCAGCTGCAAAGGCGAAAGGAGATCATTCCACCATAGCAAGCGTGCAACACCTTTCAGCTGATACCGGTGCCTGGGTGGTGGCAGCAACCCGTAATGGAATTGAAACGAACCCAATCACCAAACAGCAGTTATATTACAATGGTGGCTCCAGTATCTGGGATCCTTTAGGCAATAAGGTTGCCCAGCTGCCTGTGCTACCGCCGCAGGTGCTTCCTTCAGGGGTTCATGGGGTTGCCGTGGCGACGATCATGCCTGCAAAATCTGCGCCGGTGCGGGCAAAACTTCTTAAGCGCCGACGCCCGGAAATGTATGGCATACTAGCTCTCCACCGCGCGCCCACCGATCCAGTAAATGGTGGTAGGCAGCCACAATCGCTGCATTTGACTATTGAAGCTGGTGATCTTGCAAACTCCGCTACGGCAGTGTGGTCACCACCCAAAAAGAATGGTCTTGCTATTTTGCCCATATTGTTTCATTACGGGCCAAATTTATCTGCTGCAGAATATAGAAAACTTGGTGAGCCGCAAGGCGGGCCATCAGAGAAGATACTCAGCAATCTTGCCAGGCAAGGGCAGGGGTACGTGGTTGGCAGTTATCCTGAGCGGACCAATGAGGCTATTTATCATACGGTTGCTCTGGCTGAGCCATCAGGAAAGATCATTGCCCGCTACCGCGCCACGCATCTAGGCTCAAGTTCCTGGGCTATGGCAGGTAACCAATTCATTGTGGTTCCGACACCAATAGGGCGTATTGCCCTCGTGCTGGGTGAAGAGCTTGCCGTGCCTGAAGTCTATGGTGTGTATTCGGCGCTGCGCGCTGATATCCTCGCAGCCCCCTCTGGTAGCTGGCAAGGAGAAACGTTATTGCAAATCGATCCTAAATTGTATACCACGCCTTATCCACCTGGAACTCCTTATGCACCTTATTCTGCTGCAAAGATGGGGCAATTCTGGGTTGCCGCGGCAGGATGGGGCACTAAATCACAGCCGTCAGCTTTCCTGCTGGGTCCTGAGCCTGTTATTGCAACGCCACCTCATGCAGTCATGGCGGGCGATGTGTTGAACATAGAAGTAACAGCACCATGGCCTGGGACATGGATCAATCAGCAACAGCTCATTGGCGGTCAGCAGCCCTGGAATACATTGCCATTAGTATTGGCAAAAAATAATCCCTGTCTGGCTACCTGGAGCCATGATGCTGGATGGAACTCAGCCTGCTGGTAAAAGCTGTTGTGGTCGGGGTTGTTGTTGCATGCCAGTAGGTGTACAAACCTATTTTAAATCTTCATGACTTTCTGCGGACATGGCTTGTCTTATACCACGGTTGCAATTAGATTGGTTAAGATTAACTTTGCATAGCCATTCCTTAGTTTTAGTTATTGTTAAAGTGATTTATTTGTAAAAAAAATAACGTGTTAATTTTTTGTTAATCTAAACGATTTAAAATTTCCCAATCTTTTATCTTTTATATATGCTCATGGGAAAGGTCATTCTTATACATGCCAATTGTCATAACTCTAAGGCTAAAGGCGATTTTGCTTTCGCTGGTAATATCGCAAAAGATTTGATTTTCGAATTTAATCGGCAAGCCATAGAAGGCATGGACGTTATTTTAGTAAGCACCATTGCTGGGATATCACGATTTGAAAGCCTGTATGGAACTGCTGTTGACGGGCGAATTATCATAGAAGGTACCAGCGTTGGCTTGTCTTCTCTTGAGAAATTCGATGCGGTTGACAATACAGTTGTCGCTTTTATTGATGCCAATCGCTGCAAATATTCGGCGGGAGAACTGGTAAAAAGAGTATTGTCTCCCGAGAGTAAATTTTTATTTGTAGGAAATGTCAATCAGGAAGCTCTTGCAAGTTTGTTTGATCAAACCTGCTACCGTATGCAAGCCCAGAAAGAACAACCCGGCGTCTATGAATCTTTTAATGAAAAAGACATGCTAATTGGCAGCGCTGGTCTTGGTCCAGACCGACTGGGTTTGCCAGCCATTGCCCAAGCGATCAATTTAAGTGCTTTATCTTCTGAAGAAAGGGAAATGTTGCCGCAAGGAAGCTATGGCTTTATGTACCTTGCTGCTGTGGATAGTTCCAAGGATTACAAGCTGATTGCTCAATATATTAAGTTAAGCGGTCATAATCAGTATGTTCTTGTCGGGGATTTTAGTAATAGGCAGTATGATATTCGTTGTGCTTATGAACAGGATACAACGTTGGATATTCCCAACAAATATCTGCCGCAAATTAAATATCATCAATCATTGCCTAATCATGTGATGCGTAAAGCAGTAGCCAATGCAGATGGCTCTTTGGTTTTATCAACTGGAGTTACTAGTACATTGGAAGCCATGCGGGATAGTAAGCTTACCTATTATCAAGATATGGATAATAATCAAGAGTTTGTGGCAGCTTATTTACTCGCAGTAAAATCCATGATTACAAGTGATGACTCCTTGTTTGGTGCCTTGCCGCAGTTAATTATAGAACTGTCCCATTTGCTTTTTGCCAGTAAACCACTGAACAAGGTGGATGCAGAGCGAACACGGGATTTATTACAAATATCTTTAGTAAACTCCAAATTAATTCGTGCAAACCAAACGATTATTGAGAAGGCTAGTGGAAAAATTGCAGCAAGGCTTCTTAGCTTTATAGGCAGTGCGCGGCAAACTAACGATCAAATTCAATTTGCTACTATTTGCGCGTCTTTACGCAAGACAGAAGAACAAAGTAACCCGGCTGAGGATCAGGCTTTAAGAAGGGCTGCAGCCTGGGATAGGTTATTTGAACTTAAAGTGCTGCTTAAACACATTCCTGTTACCAACTTGGATAAAACAGATGCTGTCCATGAGTTTACGGCGTTACATTGGGCTGTTTTGAGAAAAAATTTAGATTGCGCGCGAGCATTAATAAATGCAGGGGCTTCTTTGGATCGCCAGGATAAAGCTGGGCAAACTGTGCTACACAAAGCTGTAAAAAATGGCGATAAGCCAATGATAAAATTACTTATCGAGGCTGGAGCTTCTACGGAGATTGTGGATAAAAATCGCAAGATTCCTGCGGAGTGCAGTCCTTATCAGGATATTGTGTTCTTCATGAAAGAATGCCACTCTCAATTTCCAAGCAAATATTTATAATAAACATGCAGCCGCAACTATTTTAAGCAAGCATTAAGCAGGTTCGGCGCGCAAGGTTAAAACGTCGCAATTTGCATGGTGCACCACCGCGTGTGCCGTGCTACCTAGAAAAGAGGGTAGTTTGTTAGGCGTATGGCTGCCAATGATGATTAAATCGCAGCCTAATTCATTTACCTTATTCAAGACATGCATTTTAATCGAACCTACTTCCACGAATTGCTGAGAGGCCGGAATATTAAGCGCTTCCCCTAAAACATTCATGACCATCCAGGCATCGTCTTTGACCGGTTGATCAAATTCTGCAAAACCAAGTCCTTGTGCTAATTGTAACGAGGAGGGAGGTTCAATAACGTGCAATAAATAGAGTTTTGCATGAAAGCATTTTGCGATTTCTGCTGCTTGCGCGCACATGCGAAAATGGCTTCCGCTTAAATCAGTTGGATGCAAGATATTTTTATACACAGGTTCCCTCGTACGAAAAGCAGCCACAATTCAAGTGTAGTTGATTTCTTTGAAAAATATCAACTTTTCTCCCTGATAATGTAACGTTTACATTTCTCAAGATGGGTGGAAATTAATGTGCTATTTGGCAGACTTGCTTGCGGAGTTATGCTGAGCAAGGGAACAAGAACAAAATCACGCTGCAACATACGCGGGTGCGGAATGGTTAATTGTCGGGTATGCATCTGTCTTTTGCCATAAATTAGGATGTCGACATCAAGCGTGCGCGCTCCCCATTTTTTCCTTCTAACCCGGCCATGTTGCTTTTCAATTCGCTGGCAAAAACGCAACAATTCAGCAGGCGATAACGAGGTAGAAAGCTCTACCACCAAATTGTAATAATTAGGTTGCGCGCGCGAGCCGGCTACTTGGCTGCAATAGCACTTGGATGTTTTAGTGAGAACAGACTTTGGTAGCTTGTTAAGTTTTGTTAAAGCAAGCATTAATTGGCGCTGGGGCGAACCTAAGTTACTGCCTAACCCCAGATAGCAAATCGTCATGAAGTAATTTTTGGTTTATACCGACGTCGCTTGCGTGATTTAACAGGGGGGAGTGCTGCAATCATGTCTTGCTGGCCCTGTGAATCGGCATCTTGAAACGTAGTCCACCATTGTGCCAACTCCATTGATTCATCACCAGCCAGGGCGCGCAGGGCGAGGAAGTCATAGGCTGCACGGAAGCGTGGATGCTGCAACAAATTGAAGGCACGATTTCCGCTGCGCTTTGGAAAACGATATTGCATAATCCAGATTTCGCGAATTACTTGGGTGTATCGCTTAGGAATGGTAACGTAGCGATTTTGGTCTGCAATAACTTGCGACATGGCCTTTTCCAAGGCAGGTAATGGATCCATACCTGTTTCCCTTAATTTGGCCGCTTTATCCAGCATGGGGAACCAGAGGATAACGGCAAACAAAAAAGCCGGTGTAACGGGTTTGCTATCGCGGATGCGTATATCCGTATTTTCCAAGGCGATACCCATCAGGGCATTTATTGGATAAGAGCTTGGTAAAAGTTGATGCGTTTGTGGAAAAAGATGAGCAAACAAACCATATTTCACCAATAAACGGTGCACGGTTTCAGCTTCACCGCATTGGTAAAGTTTTGACATTTCATCAAACAGGCGAGAACCGGAGACGTGGCGTATCAATTCGCTTAATTCGCTTAATGGTGCGGCGGTATCTTGCGCCAGCTCAAAATGCAATTTTGCGCTAAAACGGATGGCGCGTAACATACGAACCGGATCTTCCTGATAACGCGTTACGGGATCACCAATAATCCGGATTAAACGCTGTTCAATGTCTTTAACACCGCCTGTGAAATCCAGAATGGAAAAATCTTCAATATTGTAATAAAGAGAATTAACGGTGAAATCACGACGCCAGGCATCTTCTTCGAGCGTGCCATAGACGTTATCGCGGATAAGCATGCCGCGGTCATTGGTGAGCTGATGCGAATGCGCTGGTTCATGGCCGCGAAAGGTAGCAACCTCAATGATTTCACGATGAAAAATGATGTGAACGAGTTTAAAACGCCGACCAATGATGCGCGCATTACGGAATAATTCTTTAATTTGATTTGGTGTTGCATTGGTGGCAATGTCGAAATCTTTCGGCGCTTTTCTCAATAAAAGATCGCGAACGCTGCCGCCGACTAAATAAGCTTCAAATCCGGCACTGCTTAGACGGTTAAGAACTTTAAGAGCATTGCTGCTTATGTCGGTCTTGGAAATTTGATGTTGGTTGCGCGGAACGGCAAACGTGGATTCAACCGGAGATTTTTTTTTCCTGGTTTTACGCAACAGTTTTTTAATTAACGTGATGATTGTAGCCACCTGCACTTATATGTATCGCGTCCGTATTATACCCAAGCTAAGATAGAAAGTGAATTCTTCTCTACCATTCATCCTGCTGCATTTATTGTTTATAAAAATTAAAAGCATGCAAAAGAAATAGCAAATAGTAAAAAATGCTTGCTGACTTGCAGCAAATTAATGCTACATAGGTTTGGTATTGAGCAATTTATCAAACTCGCCTGCCACTTGCCCGACCATTTTTTGGCGCCTGGTTTCAGCAAAGAATGCGCTGCCAGTGATTAAAAGCTTGCCCACGATAACCAAAAGGCCGAGGCCTGTGGCTGCGATGAGGATGTTGGCAAGGATTGGTTTCCAGCGGGCCCGGTGGGTGCTTAAATCTTGATAAGTTTGCACCAGTTGTTGTTTAAAGCTGTTTTGGATTGTTTCTATGGCTTTGTCATCTGGATTGAGGGCATTTTTCGCCGCGAAATAAAGGCAGGCAAGGTTTTCCAGTGCATCGGCGGCTGCCATGGCTTTTTCCCCTTCCAGGGTATTTTTATCGGTAGCATTTTGCATGCCTTTTTCTTGCTCTTGCTTTTTATTTTCTTTATTTTTGTTTTTAATGGTTTCGCCGTATTTTCTTAAAGCTTGCAAGCTCGTTAACAACTCCGTAGTTTTAGGGTCTTGCCGGTTGAATAATTGCACGATCTCTTCCTTTCCTGCAAGGAAGGCAAGCTCGTAGGGAGAGATGGGAATGTTTTCTTTATTGGCTTTTTGCTCCAGGAATGTCTTAATTCTTGCCTCTATTTTTGGTGGGATGGCTTCCCCAGGGGTTAAGTGGGGGGCAATCAATTTCCTTAACTGATTTTCTGAACTAAACTGATTTTCTGAACTAAGTCGCCATGCTTCATCTTTAAAATTTATATTTAACTCAAGGAGCGTTTCAACAATCGTTGGTTGATCCCGAAGAATGGCAAAAAGGTATGTGTCATTGCTTACCACTTCATGTTTAACAAGTTCCAGGAAGGTTTCTTTTGAACCATATCCCGTCGCCAAGCCAAGAGGCGTATGGCCACACTTATCTTTTTTTGTCATATTGACACCTTTAGCCGCCAATGCAGGTATGAGGTGCGCCTGGTTAGTTAGGGCGGCCATATGAGCTATGTTTTGTCCCTGGTTATCTTCTGCATTCAAATCGAACCCTTTGGCCGCGAGAAATTCAATTACTTCAAGTTGTCCGCTTTGGGCTGCGACGTGTAGAGGTGTTAAACCATTTTTATTTTTCTTATTAAAATCAATCCCCTGAGCCATGAATTTTTCAATGAATTCTTTATGGCCTTTACCGGCAAGAATATGGGCAATGGTTTGCCCATCATCATCCTCAAGCAATAAATCCACTCCTTTTTCTTTAAAAAGGTCCAGGATAGTTTCGCTGCCCACATCCGCTGCATCGTGGATGGCGTGACGACCATCATTGCTTCTTTTATTGGGATCCACATTGTTATCACTTAATAATTTAACTATGACATGTACTTGGTTCCCCAATGCTGCATAATGAAGCGGGGTCATGCCGGATGCATCGGGTTCATTTAAATCCGCCCCTAATTGCTTAAGGGTATCCAGAGCTTTATCTTGCCCACCGAAAGCGGCTATATGGGCAGGTGTTAATCCATCTTTATCTTTTACGTTAAGAGGAACTCCTTGTTGCTGCAGTATCCTAATGGCTTCGCATTTACCATTTAAAGCAGCGGCATGCATGGGAGTCATACCATTATTATCTCGGGCCTTATGTAAATCCACCTGATAGTTGGAAAGTATTTTGAGAACTTCGGTATGGCCATTCTGGGCAGCTAGCCAGGCAAGATTGAGTTTATCCTTCCCATAGGTTTTATTGAAGTTCGCCCCTGCCTCACCAAGCTTTAAGAGAGTATCGGTATCTCCATCTTGGGCAGCGATATAAGCTAAATCAATTGCATCGGCTCCTGTTCGCTGAATCATCTCCGCGCTGAGGTTATGTGCTGATTTAAACGCAGCAAATTGTCCCTTAAATTGTGCGAGGTTCGCATGATCACCTGTAGTGAATAGCTTTACATTAAAAGGTGTATGGTATGAAAAATTAAAAGCAAGCCTTATATGGGTAGTCAACAAGTTTGTGTCATTTTTTACAGCTTGAGGTGGATATTGGTTAATATCCATAAACCTCCAGCCTTTTCCTTGTTGATAGGTGAGTGCGATGGCATGATTGTAATTCCCCAGCATGAAGCCGACTGTTTGTTCGGGATTTAGATTTTTATCAAGAAAAGCTGCCATTTCGTCGAAATATTTTATCATTTCAGTGCTGGAGAGTATCATCGCTTGCGAATAAACCTGCTGCAAGCCACCTTTTTTAAGGATGGAATCAGAGGCAGCAATTGGAGAAATTTGTTCTATTTCTCCCTGCACCAAACCTTCTGTAAACAATGGGTAATCACCAGGTTGATGGTATAGAGCAAGGCTTTCGTAGAAAGCCAGAATATCGAAAATTTCCTGTTCTTCCTGGTTTAAATCTTCTTCAGTGGGCGGTTTCTTTGAAGCTATGATCTTCTTTTTTAACGTGGTAATTTTTTCCGGAAATGCCTCGCCAAGTTGGTAATATTCTTTTATCTTTTCGCTTCGTGCTAAAAATTTTTTTTCATCTTCTTCACCAGCTAAGCAAGCTTCCAGCCAGCGTACGGAAAAGCCATGGCAAACCCCCTTGGCTTTTTCTTCAAAGTAGCCAAGCCTTTTTCCAACTTCGAGCACATGAGTATGCATAAACTAAAGCCCAATATGGCATTTATTTGCGCATTATAGCAAATGGATAACCATTAAACCAGTTGTTTGATAAGTAGACTTTTTAGTAGAAACGGCTAGATATATTCTAGTTCTTACCAGAAATAAAAGGTATGATTAACGGCATTTGCACTCAGTTAGAAATGAAATGGAACTTCTTGATATTATCTTAAGCTTATCTGCTTTAATCATTTTAGAAATTGTTCTGGGGATAGATAACCTGGTTTTCCTGTCCATTCTTACCGAAAAATTACCGCAAGCTCAACGTAAAAAAGCGCGTCGCTGGGGGTTAACTTTTGCCTGGGTAACGCGTTTATTATTACTGGCTTCTGCAGTTTGGTTGGTTAAATTAACTAAGCCATTCATAACCATGGGTAATTTCAGCTACTCCGTACGCGATCTGTTCCTATTAGTAGGGGGCGGGTTTCTTATTGCCAAGGCTACGCAGGAAATCCATTATGAAGTAGGAAATGGCGAAAAAGAATTTAAAAAAATCCACCAAGTATCGGCTACTTTTCGCTCGGTAGTAGTTCAGGTTGCTTTGATGGATATTATTTTCTCTTTAGACAGCGTGTTGACAGCCGTGGGACTTACCAGCCGTTTTTGGGTCATGGCTGCTGCAATAACTTGTGCTATTCTGGTTATGATTTATGCAAGTGAGCCCGTGAGCCAATTTATCGAAAAGTTCCCTACTGTAAAAATGTTGGCATTGAGTTTTTTAATTCTAATCGGTATGGTGCTGGTAGCAGATAGCTTTGCTTTTCATATACCGCGAGGTTATGTGTATTTTGCCATGGGATTCTCATTAGGAGTGGAGGCGCTTAATCTCATCAAGCGGACTCGACATAAAAAAAAGAAATAGGTTCATGATGTTAGTTGTAAAAGCATTTCATATCATTGCCGTGGTTGCCTGGTTTGCCGGTTTGTTTTATCTACCGCGCTTGTTTGTTTACCATGCTGAGGCAAAAGATAGAGTAAGCATTGAACGGTTTAAGATTATGGAACGGCGTTTATATTATGGCATTACCTGGCCTGCTGCGCTGCTGACGACTGGTTTGGGAATATTCCTGATTTTTTATAACCCATCCTATTATTTAAGGGCAGGCTGGATGCACGCAAAAATTAGTTTGGTGGTGTGTCTTTGGATCTATCATGTTGTATGTGGTCAATTTGTAAAGAATTTTGCAAATGATATTAATGGCAGGAGCTCAACTTTTTATCGTATTTTTAATGAGCTCCCCACGCTTTTGTTAATAGCAATAGTGCTTTTGGTTGTGGTTAAACCCTTTTAGTGGGTCAGATTTCCACCATTTCAAAATCTTCCTTGCCGGCGCCGCAATCAGGACAAAACCAGTTTTCAGGAACGTCTTCCCATCGGGTTCCGGCGGCGATGCCATCTTCTGGCCAGCCTTCCTCTTCATCATAAATAAAACCACAAATAACACAAATGTATTTTTTATAGGGTTGCATAATCACTGCTCAGTAAAAAAAGTGGTAATTTAGCCAGAGTCAAGACCGATGTAAAGGTTTCTCTCTGGAATCTTGGCAATTTCTTTTTTTCTATCTACGCTTAAGGAGGCTAATCGCTATTCATAACATTAAGGAGAATTTTATGCATACCAATGGATCAGTAGTGAAATCAAAAGATGTAGTGGGAACAAAGGTTAAAAACCAGCAAGGCGAAGATTTAGGCCGCGTTGAGGAAATTATTCTTGATAAAGAAGAAGGGTATGTCCATTATGTTGTTTTATCATTTGGTGGATTTTTAGGCATGGGAGATAAATTTTTTGCTATGCCTTGGGAAATTTTTACTTATGATCCAAATGAAGAATGCTTCGTCATCAATGTGGATAAACAAAAACTCGAAAATTCACCAGGATTTGACAAGAATCATTGGCCTGATATGACCAGTGCTCAATGGCATCAAAACATTCATAATTACTATGGCACCCACCCACGCCACAATGGGGCTGGCCGCATTTAAAAAATTCACCCTGAGGAAGGTATCCTCAGGGTAATTGCAACCTGGGCATTAATGATGTGCAGCTTTTTTCTTTTCTTTTTTGTGTCCGTGAAAAGAGGCATCTTGTTGTGCCGCGATTTTTCCATCGAAAGTTTTCACTTTTGCAGATGAGGTAACTTTTGGTTTTCTTTTGCGGGCTTTCCTTGTTTCTGCAGCGATTTCAAGTTCAGATTCCAATGCATGCGTTACTTCTTTTAAAATTTTAATCAAGCGCTTTTTTTGAGCTTTATCTGAAATATTCCATGCATCTTTATCAGCCCGTTGATGGGCAACCTTGAATTTTAAACCAGCCAATTCCGTCGAATAGTCATTGGCATTTAATTTTTCCACGATTTGATGTGCTAAAATATACCAATGGTATTTTGTTCCCACCGGGACACCCGAGCCTTCCGGTGCTTTGCCTTTTCTTCTTTTAGTCACCGCATAATGAATTTCCCATTCATCCGGGGTAATTTTGGTTTCCTTCCAGGCTCCTTGATCATAAATCCAGGAATGACTGCGGCCCACTTTCATACCTGTGTAGCGTCTGCCTTCAAATTCTTTAAATTTGTTGTAAGACTCTGTAAGAGCATTTTTTTCCTCTGGGTGAGGTGACTTATCCTTGGCGTTCATCGAGTGTTCCTCTCAAAATCTACTCAGATTATATTAATTTTAGCAAATTTGAGAGGTAGCCATGCGCAGATACTGATATAGATAGATTTGCCCTGGTTATCGCTTACATGCTCTAACCAGGATAAATTTACATAATAGTGTATAAAGCGGACAACCCGACGTAGTTGCCAGAAACTTGTTGATTAAAGCGGATATTAAATGCAGGCAAATTAGCATTCATTTCCTGGTAGCGGGTGTAAAAATAATCTAACCCTACGCCAAGATTGTCGTTAAAGGCATAATTTATGCCTGCCCCAATACGTCCCCCGAATTTGTTTTCATCCGCGCGAAAAGTAACCCCGCTGGTGCCGGGCGCTTGATAAATATTTAAGTTGGCATAAGTCAAGCCACCGCGTGCATACAGCAACCAATCATCATTAAAGCGGTAGCCCGGTAATATATCGGCCGTTACGTAATCGTGTACTTTCAACGTGTCGTTAAAGGTTAATGAAGTAACGCTTACTCCAGGGCGGTTATAAATGGTTGCGGAGCGGCGGGGAAAATAAGTACCTACTTCACCCCCCAGAAAAAAACCTGTATCCATGGTTCCGCCATAGCCTAGAAAAACATTGCCAAGCGCGCTGGTATTTTTTTGAACCGGGCTTTTAATCGTGAAGCCGGTCACTGTATTTTTAGTGGAGAGGTTAAATTGGTCAAAAGAAGCGCCTATACCTGCGCCAGCATAAATACCCTCACGCGTATTTGCTTGGGAAGCGGTGGCAAGAAGAATGCCCAGGCAAGCTAAACTAAGCTTTTTCCATTCTTTTTTAATCACTTTTTTATCTCCAGAATTTCTAACAAACTGCGTAGGGTATGAGAAAAAAATTTTAATGGCAAGTTTTAAATGCACATGCTGCGTAACTCCATCGCACGGGATGAAATTGCTGACATCAATTCAGGAGAATTACAGAGTTTTGGCCATTATCCTTAAATGCAGGTAAAATGCCGTGCAAAAGAAGTGGAGTTTATTATGAGCCATTCACATGAATTATTTATGCAAGCCTTATCATTACTTCCTGGCGGAGTGAATTCGCCGGTACGGGCATTCAAAGGTGTAGGCGGCGAACCTGTATTTTTCAAACAAGGAAAGGGAGCTTATATAATCGATGTGGATGATCAACAATACATTGATTATGTAGGGTCTTGGGGGCCGCTGATTTTAGGCCATTGCCATCCTGCTGTTATCGAGACAGTTAGCCAGGCATTACATTGTGGTATGAGTTTTGGCGCCCCTACCGAGCATGAAATTCTGCTGGCCCGAAAGATCATGCAATTAATGCCGGCTATTGAAAAAGTGCGCATGGTCAATTCCGGGACCGAAGCCACAATGACGGCGATACGTTTAGCGCGTGGCTATACCAATAAAAACAAAGTCATAAAATTTAACGGCTGCTATCACGGGCATAATGACAGCTTATTGGTAAAAGCCGGGTCCGGTTTATTGACTTTGGGCATACCGGCAACCCCTGGCATTCCCGCAAGCATCACTGAGCACACATTGACTGCCGATTTTAATAACCTCGAGCAAGTAGCTGCATTATTTGCAGCCTTCAAAGATGATATTGCTGCTGTAATCATCGAGCCAATTGCCGGGAATATGGGGTTTGTGCTGCCCAAAATGCAATTTTTACAAGGGTTGCGGGACTTGTGTGATCAGTATCAAACCCTATTAATATTTGATGAAGTGATGACTGGGTTTCGCGTGAGTTTAGGAGGCGCGCAAGCACTTTATGACATTACCCCTGATCTGACCACATTAGGCAAAATCATTGGCGGCGGCATGCCAGTAGGTGCAATAGGCGGGAAAGCGGAAATTATGGATTGTCTGGCACCGGTAGGCCCGGTTTATCAAGCCGGAACTTTATCCGGAAACCCTCTGGCCATGGCCGCAGGACTGGCAACTTTAACGGAAATTGAAAAACCTGGTTTTTATGAAAATCTGTCTTTTATTTCCAGCAGCTTGATTGCCGCATTGAAAGAGGCAGCTGCTTCTCTTAATATCCCTTTTTGGGGCGCCGCAGTCGGCGGTATGTTCGGTTTTTGCTTTAATGATAAAGAGGAAATTTTACATTATAAGGACGTCGCTTCTTCTGACGAGATGCTGTTTAAAGCTTTTTTCCATGGCATGTTGCAACAGGGCGTTTATTTTGCTCCTTCCATGTATGAAGCGGGATTTGTATCGGGTGCCCACCAAATTAAGGAAATCCAGTTGACGCAGCAAGCGGCAGAACGTGTTTTACTGCAAATTTTACAGCGGAAATAAGGAACCGTGAGTTCATTTTTTCAACCCATTCAAACTGCGAAACTAATTTGGCGAGAAGGGCTTCCTTACTCTGCTGTTTTTAATGATATTTATTTCTCTACAGAAAATGGCTTACAAGAAACCCAGCATGTGTTTATTGAGGGAAATCAATTATTATCCCGCTGGGCTGAACTTGCGAATTGCAAGGCGACTCATTTCATTGTTGCAGAAACCGGGTTTGGCAGTGGCTTGAATTTTTTGCTGACATGGTTTTTATGGAAAAAATACGCCCCTCCCTTAGCCCGGCTGCATTTTATTTCTTGCGAAAAATATCCTCTCACTTATGAAGACTTGGCTAAATGCCTTGCCCTATGGCCGGAGTTAAACGATGAGGCTTCTAGCTTGCTAAAAAGCTATCCTGTTTTAACGCCGGGATTTCATCTTTTATCATTTGACGAAAATCGCGTGCAATTGACTTTAATGTTGGGAGATGCTTTGGCTTGCTATCAGCAATTGCTGGTATGTGGGGATAAATCATTGGAAATGAAACTGCGCACTGCTTATGTGGATGCCTGGTTTTTAGATGGTTTTGCACCGGCTAAAAATCCTAATATGTGGGATGCTGAATTATTGAAAATCATCGCACTTTTATCCAGATCACATACCACATTGGCGACTTTTTCTGCAGCGGGTGCTGTAAAGCGTGGTTTGGAGTCCGTTGGATTTACAGTCAAGAAAAAAGGTGGCTATGGTCGAAAGCGGGAAATGGTGACAGCAGTTTTTCAAGGAAAAGCCGCGGAAAGCAGCAAGCGACACACCCCGTGGCAAGCGAGTGCGCCGTTATTTTATAAAGAAAAGCGGGCAATTATCCTGGGCGCGGGACTTGCTGGGTGTTGCATAGCTTATGCCTTACGCCGGCGGGGTTGGTCTATAACGATTCTGGATGCTTGTGGAGAAGCCGGGCAGGGTGCTTCCGGGAATCAATATGCAGTTTTATACCCTAAACTTTCTGCTTATCGCTCGCCATTAACTGAGTTTATGTTAAGCGCATTTCTCCATGCCATCCGTTTTTATCAACAATTACTGCAGACTTGTTCTTTCGGTGAATTAAACGGCATTTTACAACTTGCTTATAACGATAAAGAAATTGCCATGCAACAAAGCTTGCAGGAATGGCTTGCTCATTACCCCGCACTTGGGACATTAGTTGCCAAAAATGAAGCAGAACATTTGGCTGGCCTTGCGCTAAAGACAGGAGGGCTTTTTATTCCCAATTCCGGATGGATTCATGCTGGGGTTTTGTGCCGACATTTATTACAGCTTGCTGAAGTGCATGAGATTGAACCAATCCGGGTCAAGGAATTGCAGTTTGCAGAGGGTAAATGGCATGCGGAAGGGCACAGTGCTGAAGTATTGGTTCTTGCCAATGGTTATCAGGCACGTCAATTTGCAGAAATTGCATACCTCCCGCTTAAAGCCATTCGTGGCCAAATGAGTACTATTTTAAGTAATGAAGAAACAGCCAAGCTAAAATTGCCATTATGTGGGAATGGTCATGTGTTGCCCGCCAACCAGGGAAAACATGGCATTGGGGCAACTTATCATTTGGACAATACGGATATAGGCAACTATGCGGTTGATGATGCCGCAAATTTGAAAAAATTAAGTCAATTAACTTTGGCAGATGTTTGGTCCAGGCGAGTGATTAAACACTGGTCCGGTATCAGGGCTGCAACCCCTGATTATTTGCCTTTGGTAGGGCCTGTTATGCAGGCAAATCTGTTTAAAGAACAATTTGCAGATTTTGCAACCAATGCAAAACGTTGGCTCCCGGCTCCAGGCCCTTCCTATCCGGGTTTATACATTTGTGCCGGTTTTGGCTCGAGAGGATTGACAACTATCCCACTGAGCGCTGAATGGTTGGCTTCCCTCATTAATCATGAACCTGAAAGTCTGCCGCGCCATCTCATCCAAGCCATTTCTCCAGCACGGTTCCTATATCGGGAATTAAGCCGCAACAGAAATAAAACATGACAACAGGCAAAATGTGTTGCATCCATCCTGAAATAAAATGATAAAGTCTTGTAAACTCTTTTATCTGTGTTATTTTTTCCGAAATTTTTATGCCGGTTTCGTGTTCGGGGTGGAGACGTTTATGTATTTTAAAGCTGGTTTATCTTTAATAGGGTTTCTGTTATTAACCGGATGTGTGACGCCTCCTCCGGCAGACGTTAATAACGTTTGCCGTATTTTTAAACAATATCCTCGCTGGTATGCTGATGCAAAAGATGTGGAGCGCCGCTGGCGGGTTCCAGTTGCTATTCAAATGGCTATTATTCATCAAGAATCTAAATTTAATGGCAGGGCTCGCCCGCCCCGCACAAAATTGTTATGGGTCATTCCATGGACGCGACCCTCTTCAGCCTACGGCTATACTCAAGCCTTGCAAAGCACTTGGGCGAATTATAAAGCTGCAAACGGGGGTTTATTATCTGCACGTGATGATTTCGGTGATGGTGTCGATTTTATCGGTTGGTATGCTAACCTTGCTTATCGCAAAGCGGGGATCCGGCGTGATGATCCTTATAATCTTTACCTGGCTTATCATGAGGGAGTGGGCGGGTATCAACGTAAAACTTACCTGAAGAAAAAATGGTTAGTGGCAGTGGCTCACAAAGTAAAGGCACGTGCACAAATCTATCAAGCCCAGCTTGCATCATGCCAGAAATCCCTGCATGGAAAATCATGGTATAAACCTTGGTGAGACTTTCTAAGTGACAACCGTAATTTGAAACGGTACGATATGATACCTCGTAAAACTGAGGCACACCTTACTATTGGAGTTGACGAATGGGATTAATGCGATTGATGTTATTGGGCGGTCCCGGTGCTGGAAAAGGTACACAGGCAGAGCGATTGATAAAACATTTTAGCATTCCGCAAATATCCACGGGGGATATGTTGCGTGCGGCAGTGGCAGCGGGAAGCGAGATAGGTTTAAGCGTTAAAAAAATCATGGATGCAGGCCAACTTGTTTCAGACGATATTATGATTCGGTTGGTGCAGGAGCGCTTGGCTTTACCCGATTGCAAAAATGGATTTTTATTAGATGGATTTCCTCGGACGATTGTGCAGGCAGAAGCGTTAAAAAAAGCTCATATCGATTTGGATCATGTGATTGAAATTGCAGTGGATGATGAAGAAATCGTAAAACGCATTTGCGGAAGACGTACACATCCTGCATCAGGCCGGGTTTATCACGTCGAATATAATCCGCCAAAACAACAGGGGCTCGATGATATAACGGCTGAACCTTTAGTACAGCGTGATGATGATCGGGAAGAGATTATTCGCAAGCGGCTGCAAGTTTATCATGAACAGACCGAGCCGTTGATTGCTTATTACCGGGAGTGGGCTAAAACTAGTAAAGAAGCCCCTAGATTTCATCGGGTTGAAGGTACAGGAAGCGTCGATAGTATTTTTCAAAGAATTTTATCGGCTATCAAAACTAAGGAGACGTCATGGCAGGAAGCGGCTCAGTCCAATCGGTAAGCAGCGCCCAATTTGAAGCACTGATCAGTGAAAATGAAATCGTTTTTCTGGATTTCTGGGCAGAATGGTGCGGACCTTGCCGGGAATTTGCAAAAGTTTATGAACGCGTTGCATCTCAATATGAAAATCAGGTGGTCTTTGCCAAGGTAAATATTGAAGAGGAGGGCGAGTTGGCAGAAATTTTTCAAATCCGCTCCATCCCACACCTGGTCGTTTTTAAACAAGGTATTGTTATTTATTCTGAACCCGGCAGCATGCGCGATTCTATTTTAAAGGAATTGGTAGAGCAGGCCATACAAGCCAATATGGATGAAGTGCGTGCAGAACTTAACAAGGATACTAACTAAACCCGTAGTAACTTCTTGAATCATTGACATAATTTATCAGTCCTTATTGACTTCATTTGTTATCCTTATTACCATTTTCAGCGGATAATAAGGATAACAGGGAAAGTCCAAGCTAATGGAATCATTTCATAATCTCTTTCTTAATTTCTATTATCTTTATTCTTTTTAAAAGGCAAGTTACTATAAGGATATCTCATGGAAGAAAGAAAAACTCTCGCAGTAGTCGGTTGTGGTGCTTCGGCTGTCGTATTTCTACGCTCTTTTATTCAAGAATGTAAAATCAAACAAATTAATAATATCAATTTAACCATTTTCGAACCTGCCTCAATTTTAGGCACTGGCTTGGCTTATCAAATGGATTTGCATAATTTAATTTTAAACAGGCCTGCGAATACCATGTCCAGTAACATTTATAAAATTGATGAATATTACCAATGGATGAAAAAAAAGCTTAATCATGCCAAGCAGGAAAATTTAATTTTTCCAAGTGATAATTATTTTTATACATCACGCAGCTTTTTTGGAGGATATTTAGCTGAGATGCTAAAAAAACGATAGTTTGATGCACAATTTAATTGCCCAGGGTTTGGCCAAACCCAATTTATACAGGGGAGTAGAGGTGGATTTCGATTCCGCAGCAGTGATCGATAAACAAAATAAAATAAATTATCGCATAAGGTTACTCGGCCATAATACTTCCGGAGTTTATTACTACACCAGTTCTTTGGAAATGATTGCCAAAAGGGCACATCTCATTGCTGTTCATTTAACCCATTTTATTAAGGAAAATCATGAGGAAAATCGCCTGGTTGATGCCGCTGCTGATTGGATTGGTGGTTCTGCCACGCCTGTCAATTGATTTATATTTACCTTCTTTACTTAAGATGGGCAGTGAGTTTAATGCAAGTCATGACAGCATGCAGATGACTTTAACCGTATTTATGTTCGGATATGCTATTTCCATGCTGATTATGGGGCCATTATCAGATGTATTCGGCAGAAAAAAAACCATGCTATGGGGTTTGGTACTTTATGTTTTTTCTACTTTGATTTGCGCAATATCCACTTCATTAACGCTTTTTATCATCGCCCGTTTTTTCCAAGCAATAGGGGGTTGCAGTGGAACTGTTATAGCCAGATTAATGGTCAAAGAAACCTATAGCCGCGATGAACAAATACGTATAATTGCTAATTTGTCGGCTGCAATGGCTGTAGCTCCCTTGTTTTTCCCTATTTTAGGCGCTCTGCTGCAAAAGGGAGGTGGTTGGCAAATTATTTTTTATCTATTGACGCTGTTCGCGTGCTTATTGGCTGCAGTCACATATAAGCAGATACCTACTGTGGCGCCGCATGCATCGCAACCATTTAGCCTGAAAACATTATTTGGCAATTATAAAAAATTTTTAAGCCAGCGTTTGTTTGTTGCTTACAGTTTAACCATTAGCATGGCTTGGTGTTGCTATTTTGTATTTACCCTTGACTCTCCCTTTTTATTTCAGGAAAAACTGGGTTTTTCTCCCATGGCATTCAGCGGATTTTATGCCCTCACCGTTTTTGGATATCTGGTTGGTACGCGATTGACAAAACGATATGCGACTCAATTTGGTTGGGATAAAACCATTTTCATGGCTATTTTTTGTTGTCTGACCGGAGCATTATTGATGTGGGCACTGACTCATCTCATGCAGTTAAATTGGATGCTCATTGTGGTTCCCATGTTATTAATTATGGTCGGTGTCGGAGTGATTATTCCTTGCACTCAAGCTTCGGTTATGCAGCCATTTGAAAAAAATACCGGTGCTGCTTCAGGATTATTCTTTTTTATTCAAATGCTCTTTGGTAGTTTTTGCGGGTTGCTTTTAAGAGCGCTGCATCCATATACAGAACATGCCATGCTTTTTATTCTTGTTTGTGCCAGCGCTTGCATGTGTCTTTGCTTTTATCTTTTGGTTTGGCGCTTTCAAGCTTCTTCTCATATAGAGTTGCAGTATTCGAAGTGATTTTGCACCAGAATATTTATGTTTATTGCCTGTGAAGAAATAGCTTTATGAAAAATTTATTATCTATTTCAATAAAAATTAATTAACTAAATGACTTATATTGCCATGGAGCGTCGTTAACGCTGGATTATGAAGAGAGTTAGCTTTATAAACAATCTAGCTCCAATCGATTCTCCTTAATCCAGTCTGATAAAAAAATGTTCTTCTGGCAATTTATTTGATATAATTATTCAAATTGTTCATACATCAGAAAAATAAATTGAGTAGGTTTGTTTTAGGCGCTTATGATGGAAACCACAGGGTAAGTACAAAAAGAAAACCCTTAATGATTGGATGCAGTGGCGGAGGCGGCCACGTTGCAGCTATTCAAGGATTGTACAGCTATTTTAAAAAAAAATTCGGCAATGATATTGTCTTTCCCGAATATGACGTGGTTTCTTATGCGAATAAAAACACATCGCCTATGCGAAATAAAATTACGCACGCTGTTGGTGTCATGCATGCACCAGTAGTTGGGATCTTTGCTAGGGGGATTGTTTCATTGTCTCCCCTTCCGGTTTTACCTGATAAGAATGCCTTAAGTGATGAAATAAATTC
The DNA here is from genome assembly GCF_024160945.1 of Legionella sp. 27cVA30. Taxonomy (NCBI): domain Bacteria; kingdom Pseudomonadati; phylum Pseudomonadota; class Gammaproteobacteria; order Legionellales; family Legionellaceae; genus Legionella; species Legionella sp. 27cVA30. The sequence goes on along the minus strand of NZ_JAMYXK010000001.1, from coordinate 754,499 downwards.
CTTATCTTTAAAAGAAGAAAAAACTAAAAAGCGTAAATATGTTGATATGTTATTGGATGTTTATCCTGCAGGCTACGAAAGTGCTGCAGCGTGGAATGTACTGCAGCGAAACGATAAAACTGAACAACTTGCCAAATTAATTGCTTTGCAAAAAATGAGTGATGCCGATAATTATGCAGTCACTTATAATCATTATCTCACCACCCTAAAAACAGCCGCTCAGCAGGGTGTTCCTTATACAGAAGTAATAAGCACGCAAGCTATGGCATTACCGGCCTTATGTGATGCGGTTAAAGACTACAATAAATGGATTTCTGACGAGCAACAAAATGCCCCTGACATGTGTATTCATCAATACTTGACTGATATACCTACAGCGGGTGCGGTGCATTTCTTCAATGCGCTGGCAATGTTAACACCAGAGCAACAGAGTCAAATGAAGCTTTATGGTGTGGGGATGAGCAATGAAATCATCCAGCATTTTTTTCCTGGGGAAAATCATTTTTCTTCTTTATGCAATATACCCATCAAAGAAAATCCAATGGTAAGAGAGGGATTTTGCAATCCGGTATTGGATAATAGTGCTTGCTTTCATCAAGAGGTTATCCTGCAGCTGGCGGATGCAGAAGGGTTCTATACGGTTAACATTAAACCTCATGAGCAAATCGCCTCAATCATGCTGGGTAGCCAAGCTGGTAATGATACGTATGAATACATAGAAACATTGCTTGTAAATGGAATGGACAAGGTGTTTATTTTTGGGGGTCTAAGCAACCGTTTCCTGAAGGGAAAAATTGAGAAATTAATTGAAAGACACTGCGAATACAAAGATCGGATAATCTCTCTTGGTAATCAGGGCGATGAGCAGATAGCATCGCTGATGACCCGCAGCAATATGGTTATCATTCGCGGCGGCGGGCTTAGTACCATGGAACAGTTAGCCATGAATCATAATAAAGAGCAAACTGTATTGATTCATCATGCTAATTCTGCTGCGAAAGAACTGACATCAGGCATTCCTTGGGAAGACGCAAATGTTCGTTTTTTGCTTGATGAGTTAACCCAGCAAGGTGTTCATTGTGAAAAAACTACTCCAGAAAGAGCTGCGCGGCACATAGCAGAAGGGCGGTTAATAGCAGCTGTAAAAAGGTTGGGAGCAAATATCGACACGGCAACTGCAATTCAGCACATCAAAAGTCTTGATGACGATGGATTAAAAATCTGTGTGGATGCTCTGCAACTGTCTGAAAGCAAATTAAGCACTTCTTTACCCGAAGAATTAACGCGCTATTTTAGATACCGTGAACAAAGCGCAAAAACTCACCTTGATTTCATAAATGATAAATTAGCTGCTGCCAGAGATACCCTGACGACGGTAATCAGGCAGGAAATAGGGGATGCTGGTGGTGAGGAGCAGGAAGGAGATTTAATGCCTACTGCTCGGCAATCTATCGATTACGCGAGCATTGCTTTAAGTGAGAATCCTTCTCCTGTCTTGGTTTCAGCAATTGACGCTTACAAATCCATACAGAAATTACAGGAAATTATAAAGACGGAAGAGGCCAAGACTTCTGCAGACAAAATCTTGATAAAATTTAGGGAAGAGTATGCTAAACCCGAAACTAAAATTGTCTTGTCGGTTGGAATCATTAGAAAAATTATCGAAGCCATAAATTATATTTTGGCTGACTATTTTGACTTTTTTGCCGCAAGGCTTACTCCTGCTCAACAGGTTAAAAAATACTTGGGCAAGCTTGATAAAAATGGAAAGGCAGGAGCTTCTGATTTTTCTTTCTTCAAGGATGATGCCGCACGGGATGGAGTTGCTGCAAGCATTGAGCAAAATAATTCAAATAAGAATGATCAATGCAATCAAGCATAAAATCAGCTTTTCTTATAAGTTTCTATTGAATGTAGTTAATGCAGCGGTTCCATATCGCATATTGGTTGTTGCTTGTAGCTTTAAAAGGATACATCCACTCAAAAATTAATTAAAATGTTGCTTGATTGATTTGTTTTGTGAATTTGCATGCAAGAAGTTGACGTTGTGATAATCGGGGCCGGTGCTGCCGGTTTGATGTGCGCTATTGAAGCGGGGAAAAGAAGGCAGAAAGTAGTTGTCCTCGATCATGCCAATAAAGTGGGTAAAAAAATTTTAATGTCTGGCGGGGGCCGTTGCAATTTTACAAATTACCATATTAACCCCTCCTGTTATTTGTCGCATAATCCGCATTTTTGTAAATCTGCCCTGTCGCGTTATACCCAGTGGGATTTTATTGAGTTGGTCAGGACATATAAAATCCCATTTCATGAAAAAACCCTGGGGCAATTATTTTGTGACAATAAATCCAAAGATATTGTCGATTTATTACTGGCAGAAAATAATAAAGCCGGTGCAAAAATTCATTTAAATTGTGCGATTAATAAAGTTGCCCGCTCAGAGCAGGGCAACTTTAAACTGCATACTTCAATGGGTCAATTTCAAACGCGCGCTCTGGTAATAGCTACCGGCGGATTGTCCATTCCCACCATGGGTGCGAGCCCCTTTGCTTATCAGATCGCCGAACAGTTTGGCCTTAAAGTCTGGCCCACACGCGCAGCTCTTGTTCCTCTTACTTTGGATACGTTGGATAAAGAGCGTTTTGCCGTACTTTCTGGTATCGGCGTAGATAGTTTGGTAAGTAATGAGTGCATGGAGTTTCGCGAACACTTATTATTCACGCACAGAGGATTAAGCGGCCCGGCAATCTTGCAGATCTCTTCTTATTGGCATGCGGGGGAATTTATTTCCATTAACTTATTGCCGGGTTGCGATTTAGTTAGCTTATTAAAAAAAACTCGTCAGGAAATGCCCAACAAATTACTAAGCTCAATTTTGACTGCCTATTTACCCAAGCGTTTGATTGATGTGTTCATTCCTAAAGACATACTGGAAAAGAAGCTGGCCGATATTTCAAACTCCCAGGTTGAAGCGGTTGCCAAGAGCTTGAGCAATTGGAAAATTAGACCTAATGGTACGGAAGGGTATCGCACGGCCGAAGTCACTTTGGGAGGCGTGGATTGTGATCTCTTATCTTCCAAGACCATGGAAGTTAAAGAAATACCTGGTCTTTATTTTATTGGGGAAGCCGTAGATGTAACAGGCTGGCTCGGGGGATATAATTTTCAATGGGCTTGGTCATCTGGATGGGCTGCTGGACAAGTGGTTTAGCTCTTCTTACAAATCCTGAATGACTTTTAATGCATTCGCCTAGCAGGTGGCTGGGTGAGTGCGGTCTATGAACATTACCAGCCTGACCGACATGTATTCAGAGGCAGCAGTTTTAAATCATATACTTTAAGCGCACGCTCGTATTATGCACGACGCTGCCATTGCGCGCGCACTATTTATCCTCAGCAAGCAAGAGCATTGCCTGAGCAAGAATAATGATTGACTAGCGCAGAATAATAAATGTAGCCTAACAAAGCAGTATCTTGTATGTGTTTATAAAGGAATGGGCTACATGCCTGGCAGAGGGATTACAGGTACTTAATGTTTAAAAGCAGCAAGATTATTTTTTTTATTATTGTCTTATTACTTGGTTTCCTAGTATTAGTATTTTTTGCTTTTAAACAAGCGAAACATCTGCAGCGGGATCCCATTGTATTGATGAACCGCTACTATTTATTAAAGGAATCCAACCCTGAGGCGGCCAAGACAGCCTTAATGATCATATTGCGCCAAGATAAAGATTATTTACCTGCACTGAATGAACTGAGCCAACTTTATTTAAAAGAAAATAATTATAAATCGGCCCTTCCTTTATTGCGGCGATTACATGAGTTAGAGCCCGATAATTTTCATCAAACCATGCAGCTGGCACACATGTATTATGCTGGTGGCGAGTGGCAAAAAGCACATATCCTTTTTGAACAACTTAAAGAAGAACAATTCCCCGGCATAAGAGAAGATGCCCTTAAGATGTTGTATAAAATGGCATCTGCGCTACCCAACTATAGAATGAATGCTGCTGCTGAATTGAAAGAGGTACAACCAGCAACGTTTCTATCGGTCAGGCAAATTTGGCTGGATTATTTTTATAAAATAAAAACAGAGCATCGCGAACAGGCGAGAGAATTATTAAGCTTACTGGCTTTGATGGATCCAAAGAATCCATTAATCCAGGAAGAAATGGGCTATATTTTACTGGAAAATGGCGAAGAGACTGCGGCAATTCCTTATTTTTTACAAGCTTATAATAAACAACCTTCAGCCCGGCTCGCATTGCAACTCGCTTACCTTTATTTAAACGGGAAGGATGAGGTAAAAGCTGCGCAATTTTTCTTGCTAGCCGCTCGTGCCAATGATCCCCAAATAAAAAAAGCAGCCTTAAGAGGCTATGAATTGGTCCGGTTTAAACAACAAGAACCTTTGTTGCAATTACCTATCCCAAGAAAATCTCTCTCCGAAGAACAAGTATGGTTGGATCAGTTTTATCTTCTTAAGAAGAAAAATAAAGAATTAGCCTGGTTGCTTATTCAAAAAATCATTAACCAGTATCCAAATAATATTACTGCGTTAAAAGAAGGCGGTTTTCTTGCAATTGATAAGGGCTATCGCCAAGAAGCAATTGTTTATTTTACCCAAGCGTATAATTTAACATTTGCAGCGGATATAGCCATGCAACTTGGGTATTTATATGATGAAACCTCTAATAAATACCTGGCTTACCACTATTTCTATCTAGCCACTTCCAGCAAAGACAAGGAATTGGAATTGCGTGCCCAAAATTCGCTAACCAATCTGGCTGGTTTACAAACAAAAGCATTGCCTGAACCTTATTTCGGCGAAATATTTTTCGATCCTTTTTCGCAAAGCAGGTTTGGCTTGACGGTGACTCCGCTATACGCCCGTTTGGGTATTGAAACAGCCAGTTTACTGCAGACGAAAGCATATCTGGTATTTCGGCAAACCGAAGATAATAAATCAACCAATTCAGGGCAATTACCGCAAATTTATGAAGATAATGTCCGTATTATGGGTGGCGGGGTGCAAATTACTCCAATTCCCAATTTCCCTTTAATAGCATTTGCGGAAGCAGGGGCCGCTTATGATTTGATTTACCGTAACAGGGAGCGGTGGCGTGGTGATTTGCGGGGCGGGCTGATGTATTACAATGAATTTGGCGCCAAGCCTGCTTACTATGATCGGGTTAAAATAAGTGCTGATTATTACAGTACATGGTATGGCGATTTAATTTATTTTTCACGCTATGACAATAATGTGATTGGTACGCTTAGAACCCATCAGGGGATACGTCTTATGCAGTACCATAGCAGTATGGTTAATTTATATCTCACGGGTCGCATCATTGAAGATACGCGGCGGGAGTTTTTTAATAATATTGCCGAAATAGGTCCAGGGATTGGTTTTATCCCATCCAATCGCTATCGGGTTGAAATCCGCTTTGAACATATCAAGGGAGCTTATTTACCCGCAGGAGGATCCTTTAACCCTTATGGTAAATACTATACTAACAATACTGTCCAGTTTCTTTTCTATCTAAAACTCTAATGCCCGGTGATTTGATTTTAATTATTTATTTCATAATGTGGTATTTTCTTATCGCATTAGCCGTTTTGTTTATTATTTCTGGCATAGATGATTTATTTTTTGATGCTTATTACTGGATCAGATATTTATTCCGCTTATGGACAACGCGGCATTATAATCGCTTGACTTATGAGCAGCTTGCTAGCAAAGAGGAACAAATGATTGCCATACTTGTTCCTTGCTGGCATGAAGCTGGGGTGATTGGTACGATGTTGCGGCATAATTGTTACTCGATTGATTATACAAATTATTATTTTTTTGTCGGGGTTTATCCTAACGATGCAGAGACAGTCCGTGAAGTGCAGGAAGTTGCCGAGCAAATAAAACATGTTCGCTGTGTAGTCGGCAAATCACCCGGGCCAACCAATAAGGCAGCCAATTTAAATGCGATTTATGAATATGTACGCGAGTTTGAAAAAACATTAGATAAGCCGTTTGATATTTTTGTATTTCATGATTCAGAAGACATCATCCACCCGTTATCATTTAAACTCTATAATTATTTAATTCCTCGCAAGGAAATGATTCAAATTCCGGTGTTTCCTCTTGCAGTTAACTACTGGCGTTTTACCCATTGGCTTTATGCAGATGAATTTTCAGAAAATCACACCAAAGATATCATCGTGAGAGAGAGTATTCATGGACATGTGCCTTCCGCTGGGGTGGGCACAGCATTTGCACGGCATGCGCTTCAGCTCCTTGAAGATCCAAAAACAGGTGTCCCTTTTGCGACGGATTCCTTGACAGAAGACTACCGCACATCCCTGGCGCTCCGTATCCGTCACTTAAAACAAATTTTTGTGACTAAAACCATAGTACGTATGAAATGGGTACCCAGAGGATTCTTCCGCAAAGGTTATGTGCAAAAACCCATCAAGGAATACATTGCCACTCGCGCTTTATTCCCTATGGAATACAAGAAGGCGGTACGGCAAAAGGCACGCTGGATTATTGGAATTGTTTTCCAAGAGTGGCGACATACTCAGTGGCCTAATGAATGGATAATAAGATTTACGCTTGCACACGACAGGAAATCATTCATCACACATTTTATTAACGGATTTGGTTATTTTGTTTTTCTTTTTTGGTTAATTTATTCATTCTGGACTTACTTGAATCCGGAATATCCTTCCTTGCAAGAGCAACTTAATTTACATCCCTGGGTGTGGTGGCTTATTGTTATTGTTACCTTGATTATGGTTGAGCGCTTGCTGCAGCGGATGATCGCCGTGAGACGAGTGTATGGCTGGATCCCCGCTCTTTTATCTTTCCCCAGAGCGTTTTACGGCAATATACTGAACCTTCATGCCTTAATGCGCGCTTACCGGGTGTATTACACGACGCCAAAAACGCAGGCAACAAGCAGTAAACAACCCTCATGGGATAAAACCGAGCATCATTTTCCAGGCAGCCATATTCTCACGCCTTATCGACAAAAATTGGGAGATCTATTGCTCAAAAATAAAAGGATTACAAAACAGCAGTTGGATGAAGCCATCATTAAGCAACAAAAAACAGGAGAGCGTTTAGGAAAGACATTGTGCGATTTAAAATTAATCAGCGAGCATGAACTCATTCATTTACTATCCGAACAATATAAATTAAAAATTGTACCAAGGCGCTGCCTTGTGGAGGCTAAAAAAATCAAAAAGCTGCCGTTGCCTGCCAAATTACTCGATTGGTTGAAAAAAAATAATGCCAATGTGTTGGCATTTGATGAAATCAGAAATATGCTGACAATCAGTATAGAAGATCCGACCAACGAGCACTTAATCGAGCGGATAATTAACCGCATAAGCCCCCATCGGGCTCGATTTGTACTCCTTGATGACATTGAATAAATTATTTGCGTTGCATTGCAGTAAGTTGCTGTTTTACATAATTTACTATTCGTTCTGCAGCATGCCCATCGCCATATGGGGATTTGCCTGGTGTCATTTTAGAGTAGGCCGCTTCACTGCTTAACAACTCGCTCACCTTGCTTACTATTTGCTGCGTTTTAGTTCCAACGAGTACTCCGACGCCCTCTGAAATCACCGCTGGGCGCTCTGTTATTTTTCTTAATATGACAACTGGTTTATTTAAAGCAGGCGCTTCTTCCTGGATTCCTCCCGAATCAGTTAACACTAATAAACAACGGTTCATCAGATGAGCAAATTCATCATATCTTAAGGGAGGCAGAAGATGGATTCCTGGTTTTTTATTAAGCATTGCATGAATGTCTTTTTGGACATTGGGGTTGGGGTGCACAGGAAATAAAAAATGAACATGAGGAAATTGTTTGGACAATTTAATCACGGCCTGGCAGATATTTTTTATTGGTTCGCCAAAATTCTCCCGGCGATGAGCGGTAACCAGAACAATATTGTGCCAGTGGGTATATAAATCATCTGCGGGTTTATGCTTAAGAACCCAATAAAGGGAGTCAATCACTGGATTCCCAGTAACAACAATTTTGGCGGAAGCTATATTTTCACGCAAAAGATTAACCTTTTCCAATTCAGTGGGAGCAAAATGCCATACCGCTAAAGGAGCAGTGAGAATGCGGTTTATTTCTTCCGGGAATGGCTCTTTGGAATTATAAGTTCTTAATCCAGCTTCAATATGACCAAAAGGGATGTGATGATAAAATGCAATTAATGATGAAACAAATACGGTAGTAGTATCTCCTGCTGCAAGAAGTGCATCAAAATACTGGTTGTTTACTAAATTCTCAAGCTTCTTACACAAGGATGCAGTTAATCCTCCTAATGATTGATCAACCGTCATGACGTCTAAATCCACATCGGGAGCAAGATCAAAAAGCGTAAGCATGTCATCTAATAAACTTCGGTGTTGCGCGGTATTGATGAAAAGTACTTTAGCCCATGCCGATGCTTTTAATTTAAAAATAATCGGAGCCATTTTAATAAGTTCTGGTCTTGTCCCTACGATACAACCAATGACGAATTGTCTTTGGATCGGCATAAAGTAGTTCCTCTATTCCTTTTCATAATATTAGTTCAAAGTTAGGCTTTTCACTGGCCAGATATTATCAATGCTTAGGCGGACTTTGGAGATGAACGGCTTGCTGTACGTTGATAGGGATTAGAAAGCACTGGCTGCCAGCCAGAAAAAAAACGCCCATTCCAGGACAGCATTCTTTCGATAAATATAAGGATCGATAAATAATAATAAGCCATCCAAGCGTGGGGTGGGGCTGCGTGATAAACCAGTGTGTTATAAAGCATCAAAAGGGATGCAAGAATCCAAAAACACCAAGGAAAATAGGTGAAATTTTTTAGTAAGATATATCGATATAATCCCATAGCAAGCATGCCAAAGAAAAAACCGCCGGCCACGTCGACTAAAGTATGAAAATGATAATGTATTAAAGAAAGCCCGATGCCGAGGAGGATTAGGAAAATTACACTCCTTGTAAGCCAGGAAACATAAAGAGCCCACCACAAATAAAACATGGTGCCCACTTGCATATGCCCACTGGGAAAAACATACGTGGTGCTAAGTTCCGGCGAATGAGGTATTTGAAAAGTTCCTTTTAGCGCGACGTTTAAAATGACTCCAAAGGCAATAAGGCAAAGGGTTTGCAGTATAAGTCTCTGTCCAAGTAAAAAAGCGCCTAGAATAGTAATAATTATTATTACAGGCTTATTCAGCAAGGCGAGCAATATATCTGCACTTAGGTCAAACATGTTTCAGCCTGTTAAAATTCGTCGCAACGATGAGTATTTCCCGATCAATATATTCATAACCATTTGATTTATCAAGTCAATTTAAATATAGCCAGGCATGTTTTACCATAAAAAACGTCTGGATGACGGGTGAAATAATACTTGCATGTTTATGAGAAGCCGAGCTAAAGTAACTGGGCGTTTTACTCTTTATTTGCCATAATTAATTTGGGCTACGTTGAAAGATTCAACGTAAAATTGGATTTCACCAAGTAAAAGGAATTAATCATGAGCACAATCGGGCTTATTTTGTTAATCCTTATTTTAGTTGCAGTACTGCCAACCTGGCCATACAGCAGCGGGTGGGGATATTATCCCAGCGGCGCAGTAGGCTTAATTCTTCTTATTTTAATTATTTTGCTTTTAACACGAGGCGGCGTATAGCGAAGCTTACGTGTGATGAGCATCGTCCGGGCGAGAATGCTTCGCCTGGACGCAACTCATTTTTCGTAATAGTAATTATTAAAAATTTCTTTAAACCCCAGGCGTTTGTATAAACCATAGCCTGCCAGAGACGCTTCAAGAAAGCAGGTTTTAACACCCATGTCATGCGCATGCTGCAAGGCCAGGGTGATTAGCCCGCTTGCGTATCCACGCTTTTGGTAGTAAGGAATGGTTGCTACATCATCTAGGCGTGCATGCTCATCTGTTGCAGTTAATGTCAGTGAACTAACAATTTGTCCATTAATAAAAGCAGAAAAATGCCAAATACCTTTGGAGCGTTGCGTGGCTGTAAGGTGGCGTTTAATGTATAGCTTCATATTGTCTTCAGTGGATGCAAATCCCTCCAAAATGGGAAGCCCCCATTCCTCCAGCCGTTTTTCCATGTTTGTCATGTGCAATGGAGGCGAAGGGGTTTTTAGGGTTAATCCCGTTAAATCGCAACTCATGACGATTCCTTTATCAACTAAGGAAAAACCATGGTGTTTCAGACTATTCTTCAACTCAGGCGATGATAAAGACTCAGGAAGCAAAAGTGCCCAGGGCAAGCCTTTTTGCATATAGTAGATTTCACAACTTTTTAAAATATCTAAAAAACGGCTGCTGATATTTCTTACAAATACAGGATTTAATCCCGAAGCTTGCACGCCTGTGGTAAAAGAAATGAATTCGCCATAATTTATCTTGCACGTGCTTACCTGCGAAAAAAAATGGTCGGTAATATGATTAAATTGCTGGATTAGGTCATTCATTTTTATTTTAAATTGGCGGTTGATGAGAATATAAATAAGCTCTTGTTAATTCTTTTATTTTATTAAAAAGCCGTGCAAGAATACATTAGGCTTTCAAATTAAGATATCACCTATGAAACTAAATATTTCACCCCGGCCCTGGGTCAAAATTCCTGTCGAAATTGCTGCACGCGAATTGGAAGCGAAACTTTTTTTAACTCATGTGTTGGCAAGGAAGGGTTGGGGCGTACTAATTGGCCAGGAAAATTTGGTGCGCTCAGCAATTGCCACGTCTGTCTCAGGAATTCAATACGACAAAAGCATTGCAGCAGGAATGAAAAAATATCTTATGGAGGCTCAAAGTCGGGGTGATTATTTCACGGCCCACTGTGAAGAAGGATTAGTCTATCTTGATCCGCAAACTTATATCCGTCGGAAAATTTGCCCGGCTAATTTCATGGCTGCTGATGCATTCTTTTTTTGGGGCAATCAACAATATGGGGATGTTACCACAGCTTTAAATATTGACTATCCACATACAATCACGGGAAATCCGAGGATAGATTTATTAAGAAAGGACATGCAAAATTGCTATAAGGACTCATCCACCTGGTTAAAAAATAAACTGGGTGAATTTATACTAATTAATACAAAATTCGGACGCTACAATCCTTTCATCGGCCGGGAGATTTTCTATCAAAAAGCAAAAGGTGCGTGGGGAATTATTAAAACGCCTGCTGAAGATGAGAAATTCCGAGCCTCCGTAAAGCAGCAGGAATTTATGTACCATAAAACCTTGCATTTAATTGATCGGCTAGCTAAAGAATTTTCTTCGCAAAAAATTGTTATTAAGCCGCATCCGGCAAATTCAATCGATCATTGCAACACCTGATTTGTTATAGTTAACTTTTCAGGAGTAATGATGATATATAATTTGTCAAAACGGAATTTTACAGAACACCAACAAAATGCAATATGGTCGTTGTGGTCTGAAGGCAGATCGCTGAGTGAAATTGGAAGACAGCTTAACCAATGAAAATACCAATCGTTTGCTGAGGCAATACATGCCTAAAAAAACAGATCTTAGTGTTCACTCTCAATTTGATTTGGATAAAATTGCCAGAGAATTAAATGAAAGACCGCGGAAAACATTGAACTTTCTAGCTCCGGCGGATAAATTGAGCGAGGTGTTGCAATGATCGATTGAATTTGCCTCCTGCCGAAAATTGGTTCCCTTATGTGCAACGCTATGCCAATGCTGCCAACATACATGTTGCGATGCATGGTGCTTCTAACCAATGGCTGGCCGCAGCACAGCAGGTTATCCATAATAGCTGTACTACTGGAATTGAGGCATTCCTTTTGGGTAAGCCTGTTTACTCGTATGAGCCTTATGAAGACACGAGCCAGGATGCAGAATTACCTGCTTTGTTAAGCACAAGGATAAAAACAGAAGATGAGCTAATGGAGGCAATAGTAAATGCTCCTCCAGTCAATGATAGGGAAAAAAGGAACAAACTGGCCGAAGAATATATGGCAAATTTAAGCGAGAATATGGCTGCGGTTCGCATCGCCAATCATTTCAACACGTTAACTCCTCCTATAAAAAAAGTAACGTTTGCTGTGAGACACATGCTTTGTTTATCAGAAATAAATACCCATCACACTGAAAATTCTCACTATTGGCTAGAGGCATCTTATGGAACCAGGCAAGATTATAAAATGCAAAAGTTTCCGGCATTTACTACTGCTACAGTTGCGGGCACGTTGCAGCGTTTTTCGCAAGTACTTGAAAGTATAGAGGATATGACTGTGGCTGAAGTTGAACAGTGAAATTTTAGCAAAAGCTAAAAAACTGCGGGTAATTGCCACAAATACCACAGGTCTCGACCATATTGATGTTGAACACGTAAAAGACTTAGGCATTCAATTAATTTCACTAAAGGAAAATAAAGAGTTTTTACGAAGTATTCACGCCACAGCCGAACTTACCTGGGGATTGTTATTGGCTGCAATGCGTCATCTGCCGCAAGCGATTGACGCTGTAAAAAATAAAGAATGGAAGCGCGAAAATTTTATTGGACGGGAATTGGCGGCCAAGCATATTGGTATTATTGGAGTTGGAAGGATTGGCGAAAAATCGCACGCTATGCCGAGGCTTTTTCAATGCATGTCCATGGATTTGATTCCGATGTGGCCGCTCGAAAAATTAAATATGTAAACTGGCATGATGAATTGGATAGCATGCTTTCTATATGCGATATCCTAACAATTCATGTGCCACTTAATGCACAAACAGAAAAATATATAAATACGTCCTTCCTGGAACGATTGAAACCGGGCGCGGTTTTAATCAATACGTCCCGTGGGGCTGTTTTAGACGAGCAAGCTGTTGTGCAGGCGTTAATAAACAGGCATCTTGCTTGTGTTGCGGTCGATGTGTTGGCAAATGAACATCATGCTGCTTTCCCAGAATGCAATACTCTCTGGCAATTTGCGCAGCAATCGCCGCGGGTTATTATTTCTCCTCACATTGGCGGGGCAGCCTGGGAAGCTTGGGATAAAACAGAACAATTCATTGCCCGGCAAGTTATTACTCATTTAAACAAGGATTAGTCGTGTGTATTCATTCGCAAAGCAAAGAACAGTTTGAACAAGCATGGGAACAGCGCGCCGAGCATGAAACGCTCTATTTGCATTGGACCAGAGGCGCTCCCAAAACCCAAATTCAACTTGCTTTCAGGCAGCATTGGTTATTATTTCAAGAACTAATTGGCCAATCTCCTGTGCGAGGCAAACGTTGTATTGAACTTGGCGCAGGACGAGGGACCATTTCCATGTATTTTGCGGATGCGGGCTGGGATTGTACTTTGTTGGATACTTCAAAAACAGCACTTGCACAGGCAAAAAAAGCGTTTTCACAATTTGGTCTTCCTGCCACTTATTTGGTAGGAGATGCTGTAGGGACCAACCTTCCTGATGAAAGCTACGATGTTTGTGTCTCGATTGGTTTAATGGAGCATATCCCGGAACTTGAAAAAGCATTAGCCGAACAGGTTCGCCTTTTAAGTCCAGGCGGTTTGTTACTGGCTTATGTGGTTCCTGATAAAAAAGCCAAAGTTCAGGCACAACAAGAATGGGTTAATGATATTTTGGCTTCTTACTATCAATTATTAATGCAGCAAGAAACCATTGCCCCTCAGACGAAACCGGAAATTTACCGCAGCAACACGGGAATTAGCGTGTATTTGGAAATTTTGAAAGATTTGCCTCTTACCGCAATCCATGGTGCAGGCGTATATCCCTTGCCCATGCTTTCCCCTTCAACGACCTTTCCGTTTACATTAAACCCACCGGAAGCGGAGGAACGCTTGGTGCATTATTTCACGCAGCTTTTAGCAGAAAGACGCCTACGCTTTGGGCATAATCCATGGTGGTGTGAAGAAGAATATGGGCAAGCTTTTTTAATTTCTGCAGTAAAAATTTAATCTATTCGAGTTGGTAAACTTTTAGTAAAGTTTGTATAAAAAATAGGATTATTTTGGTAAAATGCACGCAAGATTTATCAGTCAAGGTTCTGATGGGCAAAAAATTAACCAAAAAATTTGCTGCTTTTAAAGACAGCCAATTGGGGATACGTTTAAAAAATCTGCAAGCCAAGATCGCAGAGCTTCCCGTTGCTAATGAGGCTCATATTTCGCCTGAAGAAAAACGGGCTGTGCAGCAAATACAAGCTTTCCTGAAACTGTTATCCATTGCTACGAGTAAATTGCTTATATTTAGTGATGGCAAAATTCCCAGTTACATACAATTAAATTCAATCCGCTCCGAATTTAAAAATATCCAAAACTTATGCCAAGATATTGTTGCACCAAAGTATATTTTTGTCAGCTTTTTGGAGGGAAATTTAGCCGGCATAATGGGACAAGCCTTAAAAGCAAAAGGTGTGGTCCAGGTGGGAAGCAAGGAAAAAAGACTCCAGGAAATGCAAGCTTCCTTAATCGGATTGCTAAAGAAACAACTTGCTTTAGTAAAGCTTAAAAACGTTTCTGAAGGCGATTTGGAAGCAGTTTTTAAGAAAACTGACGAGCTAAAAAATTGTTTACAGGAAATTTTGCAGGCATCTGATGAAGGTAAAAACATACGAAATCTCTGCGCTCAATTTATGGAAATTTTTAAGAATAATTTCTTGGATTGTTTGCCAGTTGAGATTACCCATCCCTTAACCCATGAGTGGGCAATAATCTGCTTAAATGAGTTGTTATCCTTGCCGGATAATTTACAAAGTCTTTTAGATTTTTTTAATCCAAAGTCCCTGGAACTGGACTTATCGAAGATACCATTTTTCCCAAAAATTAAAGTTCAGCACCATGAAAGCGAAGAAAGCAAATATATTTTCAAAATTTTAATTGATTCGCAAACCGAGGAACATGATTTAGAAGTCTACTATCCCCAGCTGATTCAGTTTGGCGCGCGATGTCTGGCGAAAGCGCTTTCTAAATATTATAAAAATTTTGCTTCTACAGTGCATGTGCAAAGTGAACTCGTAAAAATGGATTTGCTGTATAAATTTTTACAGCAGGAATCCGATTTAGGGAAAGAAGTGGTAAACGCGGCTCAGTCGTTGTTTGATGCTCATTGTGAACAAACTATAAGTGGTGATTCATCTTTTGAAATAAAGGCAGAGTTTCTTAAGAGACAAATTGAAGAGGCAGAAAAAGAAGATTCAAAAATAGAGGCTGAACTACTCAAAATCAATGGCCGGGTTACAGCTTATGAGCAAGACACGGTTCAAGACCTCCTGCAAGAAAATTCTGCGTTAAAAAGCTCCATTGCAACTATTGATACGCAAACTATCGATGTCAGATTCCTTAAAAAACGTTTACCCGATGTAATTATTGGAGAGGACATTGGCGTTATACAAATGCGCCCATACCTTCAGGAGATTACTGCAGCCAAGAAAAATTCTTTACAGGCGATAAAGACTAAATGGTTAAGTCGCAAGGAAGACCTTAAAAACGAATGCAACACAGTTTTTTTAACATGGTATAA
This sequence comes from Legionella sp. 27cVA30, assembly GCF_024160945.1. Classification (NCBI taxonomy): domain Bacteria; kingdom Pseudomonadati; phylum Pseudomonadota; class Gammaproteobacteria; order Legionellales; family Legionellaceae; genus Legionella; species Legionella sp. 27cVA30. The sequence goes on along the minus strand of NZ_JAMYXK010000001.1, from coordinate 738,951 downwards.
GGAAGAATTGAAAAGACATCAGCAAAATAATCAAGAAACTGCAGAATATACTCAGGACGTTACACATTTTATTTCTGCAATGATGTCGAAAAAAATTAAAAAAGAACACAGTCTGGAAGCAATACAAGAGCAATTGACGCAAATTGGGCAAGAAATCACCATTGCAGAAAAATACTTGCTGAAATTAAGAGAACATCAGGCTAACTTCGATGAGCGGGAGAAATGTCCTGACGCTCTTGGCAATGCACGCCCCCATATTATAGAAGAAATTAAACAAATTTATCGCGGCAACAAACAACAATCGTTAAGCTTAATGCAGCAGCTGCAAGAAATACTCGCGGAACTTGCGTCAAGAAAGCGGGGGCTTGAGATTGAGCTTGATAAAACAAAAAAATCAAAATTCTTTGCTGAGAGTATGCTGTCTTTGAACCCCAGTAAAATTCAAGAAATAAAAGCTGAAAAAATTGAAGAATTAGAGCAAATTAAAAGGGAAATAACTCATATTCAATCGCAGGAAGAACAAAGAGAAAAAAATAACATTAAAAAAGAAGAATATATTAATTTAGTTTTAAATTTAATTGTGGTTATAAAAGACGATTTGATTTTTATCACAGATAAGCCGGGTGAAGTTAACAGCCTTTTTACCCAACAAAACATGCAACAAACTGAGGATGTTAAAAAAGCTCTTGGCTTTGTCAGACGTCTAATCGATAAAAAGCAAGAATATGTCGCCATAGCTAAAAACCTGGGAGAATTAAAGGCCGAAAATTACGTCGGTAAAGAAAATATTCTGCAAGCCAATGTGCGCAGTAGGCAGCTTTTACGGCAACTACTTTTACGCTTTACCGACGTAGATGAGAATTTACTTGAACTTAAAGACTTATTAGAAAAAATCTTAGCCATTAGCATTGAACTCCAAGACTCCAAAGGTTTTGCTGAAGAATTGGAGCATCATGAAAACGCCGCTGTTTTTACGCAAACTGAAATTGGGATTTTAGATAATATTTCGCATCTTATCGTTGAAATACAAAATTTAGATACAAAAATCTCCAGGTTGGAAACACTGGATGAACAACCGATTGAAGCTCTGGCTACAGAAAAAATTTCTATAAAGCAAGACTTTGAGTCCGTTGAAAAGAAACTGGGTAATTTGGAGGATAAATTACAATCATTGCGTGAAGACGTGGAAAAATTTCCTAGCAAAAATCACTATTCACTGCATTTAAATACGTTGCAAAATCTTTTAAGTAACTCCAGGGCGCAAACTACAAAAGCAGCTAGTAAAATACGCGAGAAAAAGCTTAAATTTACCCAGGAAAAAACAAAACAAATTTCCGCAAAAATGGAGTCTTTTTTAGAAAATATTCATACACTAAACCAACTCACATCGCCAAGCGATACTCTGGATATTCTGGAAAAAAACCAAAATCAATATCAAGACTTTACCATTTCTCTGGCAAATGATTTACGGCAAATGGCTGATTTGGAGCATGATCAATCAAGCTTTACGAATTTTTCAGTATCTGCAGCTGCTCAGGAAGCTTCACTGCAAAAACAAATACTGGAGAGCGTAGAGAATACCATTAATCATTATACACTCGCCATTAAAGAGAAACGTGCCGCGTTGGCGATGCAATTTAACGAAAGCAAGGCTTTTCATGAGTCTTTCAAAAGCTCATTAACTCTGGCTACAGAATGTCTTCTCAGCTCTCCTGTAAAAAGAATTGCAGGGATATTGGAGACATTTAAGCCAGTTAATGCTGAAATTGAAAAAATATTAGCGGCAACTAATGCCCGTGTCCTCAATCTTTCTGAGGAATATTCTTCCTTGCAGGCAACTGTGAATACCAAAAAAGGTTTCCTGGGAGAATTAGCCGATCGCATTGGCTCAAGGGAAAAACTGAAGGAAAATTTTAACGAAATACTTCAGCAATATCTTTATGAACGAAAAGAAAAATACAAATTTAAAGACTTTTTTTTAAATGCTGATGCCGTCAGGCGGGAAGAATTCATCCAAAAATTGAATGAAGACCTTGAAAATTACGCAGCATCTGGGGAAAGCGCGCAGCTTATTACCTGGTTGCAAAGTACCAAGGCAAGTTTTCCTGGATATAATTTGGCCTCTAAATTAAACCAGATTGTTTTTGCGCTAAAAGAAGAAAATAAAAAAATCCCGGTAAATTATACGGAAGCTTTTGAAAACCTATATTCTGTACATTCTGGCGAACAGGCGGTTCGTATTCTTGAACAATTGCAGCAAACACATCCCGAATTTGTAAATGCTATAAAAGCGGTGCATGAACAACTTGAAAAATTAAGAATTTTGGGAGTGCGGTTACATGCAGATAATCAGGGAGATACTGCAATTAAACTGGCAGAAAATCTGCAGCAAAGACTTGACGAATTCATCATTACCCATGAAAAAAATTCGCCCTCGCAGCAGTCTTTTTCTGAATTTCGTGAAGAATTTGAATGCCTTCTTCATAGTCAAGATGATGTCATGTGTCAGCATGAAACATTTTGGAAACCCATAGTAATTAATATCCTGGCTGCCTTGTTTACTTTGGGAATAGCAGTAGGAATACAATTGATTTATTCGAAGGTGACTACCGGCCGCGCCGCATTTTTTTATGATAAATCAGAGCGGTTGTACCAAGTGGAACAAGTAGATAAACCCCTGGAAGATTTTAACGGGTCAGGGCTGAAAAATAGTTGTTGATGATAAATTTCAATATCTTCACTTGCCGGAGCTTTTCTTGCTGTTATGCTGAAATTTCCGACTGCCTGCAAGTCGCATGGCTGGTTTTTTTATCAGATAAATAATCGTGTAAAGCCAGTTGCGTCTCTGCATTAGCTTCAAATCCGAGCTTGGTTCGCCGCCATAAAATGTCTTCCGCAGTTTGGGCCCATTCTTCATTAATTAAATAATTAACTTCAATTTGATATAAAGTATCCGTAAACTTCAAGCCCAAATCGGATTGGGTATGTGCATCAGCCAGTAATAACTCTGTACGCGTGCCATAATTTTTTAAGTAGTGATGCAGAATCTTTTCATCAAGCCAGAAATATTTGTCGAGCGCATAAGCTTCATAGCGGCTTAAATCCAATTCTTTAAAACGGGCTCCGGGCAAGGGAGTCACTTGGGTGCAGGATGGTTTTAAATGGGGAAAAGTGGTGCGTAGCTGCTCCACCGCTTGCTCTGCCAGTCGCCGATAAGTGGTAATTTTCCCGCCGAAAATGCTGACTAGTGGAGCAGGAGCATTGTAATAAGAGTAAGCATAATCCCGGCTCAAGGCTTTCAAACTTTTCCCCTCGGCAGATAAGAGTGGTCTGATGCCGCTCCAAGTATGAATGATGTCTTTTTCGTCGATAGTTTGCCTGAAATATTTATTTACCAAGGTGAGCAAATAATTTATTTCTGCCGCATCAATATGAACTTCCTCCAGTTTTTGCTGAAAGGCAACATCGGTAGTGCCAATCAGGGTATATCCATGATAGGGGATGACGAATACAATTCGTTTATCATCATGCTGCAGCATATAAGCATGTTGCCCTTCATATAATTTATGCACAACGATATGACTGCCTTTTACCAGGGTTAAATTATACGTTGCAGGTACGTGCAACATGGTATTAACATATTCAGCCCATGGGCCGGTAGCATTAATGACAGTTTTTGCCCTGATTTGAAAGGGCGTCGTTTTGCCGGATTGCAAGGTAAGGCGCCATTGTTGTTCACACGCTTCGGCCGCAATCAATTTCGTACGGGTTAAAATGGCAGCGCCATGCTGTTTAGCTTGTAGAGCGTTCGCCACCGTCAGCCGGGCATCATCAGTAATGCAGTCATAGAAAAGAAAGCCTTTGCTTAATTCCTTAGCAAGCGGTGCAAAATATTCGGGGTTTTGCTTGCGGCGGACTGATTGGCTGGCAGGCAGGCGGTTTTTGCGGCTTAAATGATCATATAAGAAAAGGCCGGCGCGCAGGATTAAACTTGGGCGCATGTGCTTTTTATGAGGCAAAACGATGGGGAGGGGGTGCACCAGATGTGGCGCGATATGCAGCAAAGTTTGCCGCTCATCCAGCGCTTTTTTAACCAAACTGAAATCAAAATACTCGAGATAGCGTAAGCCGCCATGGATCAGTTTGGTGCTGCTTGAGGAAGTTTTTGCGGCCAGATCATCTTGTTCGCAAAGAAAAACGGATAAGCCCCGCATCGCAGCATCCGCCGCACAGCCGCAGCCATTAATTCCACCGCCAATAATGGCCACATCGTAAAGCTGCTCCATTTTTTAAGTCCCTGATTATTGCACTCGAATTAAAGCCTTTTATAAGGCAGAATATATTTTTGTTTCCGCAACGCGTCTGTTTGCCCTTGAACCAGGGCAAAACATAAATCCTTCTGCCAGGTATAATTAAATTTCAGTATCGTCTGTTGAAATGAGCCAGTGCAGCAGAAAGATATTCAGACATATATTATATTGGGAATTAAAAATCAATGAGTTATCTTTTAGCCATCGATCAAGGTACCAGCAGTACAAGAGCTGCCTTGTATTCAGAAGAAGGGATTCTTTTACATATGAGTCAATATCAGTTGACTCAATATTACCCCCATCCAGGGTGGGTTGAACAGGATCCGGAAGAAATCTGGCAGAAGACATTAAAGGCCATACGCGATGTCACGGCTGCTGTTACAGGTAATGAAATTTTGGCGTGTGGTATAACCAATCAGCGTGAAACTACAGTCATTTGGGACAAAGAAACGGGTGAGTGTTTATCTCGTGCGATTGTCTGGCAAGACCGCAGGACACAAGAATTTTGTTTATCCTTAGCCGAATACGCCGAGTTGCTGAATAGGAAGACCGGTTTATTTCCCGATTCTTATTTTTCAGCAACGAAATTGCATTGGTTATTAGCTCATATCCCGAAAGCCCGGCAACTGGCCAAGCGTAACCAACTGGCTTTCGGCACAATGGACAGTTTCATATTATGGCGCCTTAGCGGTGGTAAAAGCCATGCTACAGATATAACGAATGCTTCCCGCACTTTATTATTTAATATTACTGAACAGCGGTGGGATGAGGAATTATTACAGTTATTTGCTATCCCGCTAAGTATATTGCCCGATGTGTATGCTTGTGATGCCCATTTTGGCATCATGGACCCAAAATGGTTGGGGGCAGCTATCCCTATTACTGGCATGGCAGGTGATCAACAAGCCGCCTTAATAGGACAACGCTGTTTTGAAAAGGGGATGATAAAAGCTACGTTCGGTACGGGCGGATTTTTGTTGTTGAATACAGGGGAGACACCGGTAACGTCTAATCATAAGTTGCTTACCACCATTGCCTATCGTATTCAAGGCCAAACTATTTATGGGTTAGAAGGCAGTTTATATCAAGCCGGCACAACGGTTAAATGGCTTCGTGATGAACTGAAGTTATTTAAGCATGCCAGTGATACGGAGGCTTTGGCAGCTTCCCTTGCAGGTAATGATGGCGTATATCTGGTTCCTTCTTTTACAGGATTGGGTGCACCGCATTGGTTAAATACCAACGGTGCCTTAATTGTGGGCTTATCTCGCACGAGCGGGTCTGCACATTTTGCGCGCGCCGCATTGGAAAGCGTGTGTTATCAAACTCGGGAAGTTTTGGCTTGTATGAGGCACGACAGTAGCTTGGGTTTATTAACATTGCACGTGGATGGGGGAATGGCTGCTAATAACTGGTTCTTGCAGTTTTTGGCATCCCAGTGTGGATTAACCGTACAAAGACCTCATGATATCGAAACCACCGCGTTGGGGGCGGCAATCCTTGCAGGAATTGGTTGCGGCGTCTTTAATTCCCTGCAAGCATTACAGCAAAATTGGTGCGGGGGAAAGGAACTGCGGCCTGAAAATAACAAGGAAAAAATAGAGAGTGACTATCAAGGATGGCAGCGCGCCTTGCGCATGCTCAAATCGGGTTGATTTAAAACCCGCTATAAAGCTATGCAGGCGCCCTTTGCCTCATTTTTTCCCACTGCATGGCAAGCACCACTTTGTATTAATTTTCTTTTGATAAGCAAGGCTCATGAGTAATCATGTCTTCCGCCGCAGCAATAAGAATTATTGACAGTGATCATGTTGCGTTTAGCAGCAAGCATCCCTTGGGGTTTGTTAAATTATTGCGCGATACAATGGATGAGAGAGGTTAAAAATAATATACTCCTTGCCTTAAGCAAGGGTGCTTTTGTTAATAAAATTATCGGGTGCAACGTAGAAGATCGCCAACTTGAGCGTAAGCGAGGGATTTTAAGTCAGTACCCCTGCAGTCACAGGATGCAAAATTTTTATTGACGTTGTTCGTTTCTTGTTGTTATTCCTATGAAACCAAAAAATATTAAAAACCGTGGGGCCGTCAGCAACCCGCCTGGCCGCTTTGAAACCATTACTCAGGAAGATTTTGACGATGGATGGGATTTGGCAGAAGAAGCATTGCCCTTGCTTGAAACTGCTTTTTTTCCGGAAGCGGCCAAATCGATTATTAGCCGTAACGATTCGCCCGATCTTGGCTTTGCGCAGTCCATCAATCCATACCGCGGTTGCGAGCACGGCTGCATTTACTGTTATGCAAGACCAAGCCATGCTTATGTGAATTTATCCCCGGGCATTGATTTTGAGACAAAAATTTTTTACAAAGAGAATGCACATAAACTGCTTGAAAAGGAAATTAATAAGTCCAATTATGTATGCAAGCCCATTGTCATTGGCGCCAATACCGATCCCTATCAACCGATAGAAAGCAAACTTAAAATTACGCGGCAGTTGCTGGAAGTGCTTAATCACCATAAGCATCCTGTCAGCATTATTACAAAAAATTCACTCATTGAACGGGACATGGATTTATTAAGCGAACTTGCAAAAGAAAACTTGCTGCACGTTGCAATCAGCATTACCTCGTTATCGCCAAAACTTAAACTTATTCTTGAACCAAGAACATCAACGCCCCAAGCCAGATTAGGGATAGTAAAGGAGTTAAGCCTGGGTAATATTCCTGTCCGCGTCATGGTGGCACCAGTTATCCCCATCATTACCGATAATGAAGTTGAAAAAATTCTAAGCGCCGCCTCCGATGCCGGGGCGAAATATGCAAGTTATGTCTTGCTCCGTTTGCCTTATGAAGTAAAAACTTTATTTAGGGAGTGGCTGGAAAAACACTTCCCTATGCGTGCCGAGCATGTGATGAGTATTATCCAGCAAATGCGTGGCGGCAAGGATTACGACGCTACTTTTGGCAAAAGAATGCGGGGGGAAGGTGAGTTTGCGAACTTACTCGCCACCCGCTTTAAACTGGCCTGCAAGCGTTTTAAATTAAACCAAACCCCTTTGCAAGCGCTAGATACGCAAAAATTTACAAAAAAAGAAAAATCATACACACAATTAACTTTGTGGGGAGAAGAACAATAGCACCAACAGGGCAAATATTCATTTCTGGAAGTTGATGTTTTTCATTTGGTCAGTTTGCTTTTGATTTATTCCTTGCTTATAATTATCAATACTTTAATCGATGTGAGAGCGATAATGGCTAATGACAATCAAGATCCGATACAGCAACAAGGAAGCATTCAAGATCAACAGCAGGAGCAGCAACAAGAACCCAACGTTAAACAGCAGCCTCAAAATCTAAAGTCACTTGGGGTACAACAAGGAGAATTGGAAGATACACAAAAAGACGTAAAGGAAAATGAGGCAATTGAGGAAGCGGCTAAAAAACTTAGAGCGCTAACAGAAAACTATTTAAATGGTTTCTCGGAAAAAGACAAGAAAGAAAAAAGAGATCTCCACGGGCACGCTACCCACCTTAATAAATTGATAAATAAGCAAGATGCTAAGACGGCAGTTGCTGAATTCTACTCTTATTTAGCTGAAGATGATGGCATGAGATTTCAGGCATTAATGGATGATAAAAGAGGTCAAAAAGTTGCCCTGGTTATTCTTGCCGTTGCTTTAACCATCAGTGGTTTCTTACTTGGCGTGATTCCTGGGGTGATTGCCGCCATTGCTATTACTGCCATAGCGCACAAGCAAACCGGCTCAGTTTCTCAAACCTTTGGCACGCTTTGGCATGGCAAAGGCAGTCAGTATGCCAAACAAGTGGGCAAGATCGAGGAGGGTCTTGAAAATGCTCATCCTGGTGCTACTCAGCCAGTCAAAGGCGAAGAAGAAGACGAGAGTCAATCACTTACTCCTTCACAATAATAAACCCCTTCTCCCATAAAAGTTAAGCTGGAAAATTTTCCAGCTTAACTTTCCATGATTTAAGCCCATTCAAGGCATGAAATCCGCCTCACGTTGCAACACAGATGTGAACTTAGGTGAAAACACGCATGCGTTTTTAAGCTATATTAATTTTAGGGAATAAAATTAAATACATGCAAGGAAATCGCTATGCTCAAGTTGCTGGTGCTTTTGGCAGTCTTGTCGACCGGTTTGCTATTGCCGTTTCAGAATAAAGATTCCGCCGAAGTCGTTCGACAAGAAAATCAAGCCATAGCTTATATGGATAATCTTATCCGCACTGGCCAAGTTTATCCTGCCATGAGCGTCCAACCGTTTAGCGATATTAGAAACATGCTGGAAAAAGAAGCGTCCTTGAAAGCGCCACTGATTAATAAAGTTTTAACTATTTTAAAATGCACAAAAGAATACGACGTTACTCATAATAACATGTTAACCATTATCGATTATTCGCTTCCCTCCAGTGAAAAACGCTTGTGGATTTTTGACCTGCAGCAAAAAAAATTACTATTCCATACTTATGTATCGCATGGGATTAATTCAGGTGCCTTACTCTCGGAATATTTTTCCAACAAATACGACAGTAAAACCAGCAGCATCGGTGTTTACAAAACCGAAGCTGCTTATTATGGGCGCGAAGGGGTATCGCTTAAATTAAATGGCTTGGATAAAGACTTTAATGATAATGCCTCTAATCGGGCCCTGGTGATGCACGGTGGCTGGTATGTGGAAGAAGATTTTATTAAAAAATACGGCAGGGCGGGGCGAAGCTGGGGATGTCCTGCCGTACCGCTGCATTTGGCTAAATCCATTATCAACACGATAAAAGATCGTTCCTTGTTTGTAGTTTATTATCCAAGCGATCGCTGGTTTTCAAAATCAAAATTTCTAAATTGCAGTCCTGCTGTGCATAATTCTCAGCTTGCGGAAAATAAGCCGGAAATCAAACCGGTTGATTTTCGTGAAGATATTTTATTTGCTGATATCAACAAAAATAATCAACGTGAGGAACATGAGCCCATTATTGTTATGCCAGCGGACAGCTATGAACGTGTGTTTCATGCAAAAGCCCCGCTAGCGCGCATGTTAAGACGGCAAATAAATAATATGGAATATGTTGCGTTGAGTAATGCCGAATTCAAAGATTTAATTGCAAAGGGTGGGGAATATGAACGGCTTGGCAGTTTAAATTCTATTTACTTTGTTATTCCGGTCGTTAAAATGCGCCGAGGTTATTATGCGACTGAAATGCATATTGTCACTTTGGGTAAGATAAAAGAAGTAAAATTAAATTCAGGCTCTTCCCTGGAAGATATTAAAAATCATATCGTGTTTTTCGAAGAAAAACCGCAAGTTAATTTAAAAGCCACCAATCGTTTCATCAGGTGGTTGGGATTGTAGCAGGACGGTTAATTTGTACACTCTTTATTATTGTGAGATTCCTACGGTTCTTGGAACCATGTTAGCTGTAGCGGATGAAAGTTTTTTGCATCTTCTGGAGTTTGTTGATTGCACTGATTTATCCGATAAAATACGGCGCTTGCAGCAACAAACTCGTTCCAAGCTTGTATTTGGCATGACCTCGCCGCTATTAGCTATTCAGCAAGAACTCAGCGCCTATTTTTCAGGCGAGCTTCGCGTGTTTAAAACCCCATTCTTGCTGGCAGGCAGTGATTTTCAAAATATGGTTTGGCAGGTTTTGTATTCCATTCCTTATGGTACATTAAAAAGTTACAGCGAATTGGCGTTCATGCTGGAAAGGCCGAAAGCTTATCGGGCGGTTGCACATGCGAATGCCACAAATCAAATTGCCATTTTAATTCCCTGTCATCGCATAGTGCGTAACAATGGACAGCTTGCAGGGTACAATGGTGGGATTAAACGTAAAGCATGGTTAATCGCTCATGAACAAAAAACAGGCTCGGGAGGTAGCAGTAATAGGAATTAAAAAATCATTGCAAGCAAGGTAAGTTCAGGTGCAGAAGTTAAACCGAAAGTTTAGTCCGCAAGAGCGCCAAATTATATTTAAATGTAAGTAGATTTATTCCAGCTTATGGATAATTTATTTTTTTAACTTCCTGGCAATGAGTTCATCGAAAAGAATTTTCTTTTCTGCCGATAATTCTGCCCGGCGCTTAGCCATGATGTCTGGTATAGGGCCTTGTACACAATCTTCTGTTAAGCGATCGGTTATCAATAAGCCGTTTACGTGATCAATTTCGTGTTGTAAAACACGTGCGTAAAAACCTTGTACTATTTGTTGCTGTGAAATGCCTTCTTCATTTTGATACTGTACCTTAATTTTTTTGAAACGTGGCACTTTTCCCGCCAGGCTGGAGACAGAGTAGCAACTTTCATAGTCAAGGATAATATCGTGAGGGTTTATAGGTTCGTAGGTGGGGTTAATTAGAATGTGCATCGGGTAAGGGATTGCATTATCCCGCAGCAGTGCGGCGTTTTCCGGGATATAAATTGCAATGATGCGTTTACTCATATTCACTTGTGGGGCAGCTAATCCTACTCCTTCCAGTTCATACAATTTTTTTTTCATCGCCCTGATTAACTGTTTATCTTCATGATGCAAGGGAAAGGGGACGTTTGCTGCCGGAGTTTTCAGAATTTGGTAAGCTTCATTTTGTTCTATGGTAAGGATGTTCAAATTAGTATTATGCATTTGGGTCATAAGGTAGACGAGTAAACACAGGAAGTTCATTTTAGCTAAATTACAGTAAACATAAAGAAATTGCCCTAAGGCTATCTCTAATTTTTATTATTGAAATGATTTATTTATACCCACAGCTTTATCCACAGAATTTGTGGATAAGCATAAAATTGGGGGTAAATATTTAAATAATACTTGGATTATGAAAGGAAGCCACTTCCTGTTTTTTATCTGTTTTTTTATGAAAGAATTTACTGGAATGCTCTTGATGGGCAAATCTTTGTATTAGTTCTTCAAATTCCTTCACTTCTTCCCCGCTGGTATCCGGGTGAGCCTGTTTATACAATTTTACCAACTCAGGCATGCTAATCTTTTGTTTTGCATAATATTGGGCGGCCAGCATAAAATTGTTTCCCTCTAATGCACCGAGGATTATATGCGGCAAAAAAATATGGTTTGCATAATTATTTTCATAATGTTTGACCCATTCGTCATTCCCCTTCCTGGCATGATTCCTGGCTAAAAGGCTTGGTGAAACATGGTGTAGAGCGATATAAGCTTCTGCTTCGGAATGATAGCCTCCTTCCACATAGCCGCAAGCTATCAAGGAAGGATTGCTTTTATAATGAGTGCGATAAAATTCAACAGACTCATGATCTCCTGCCTCAGCAAATCCACAAGCAATCCAATCTTTTAATTCGGCATCCGAGCGTTTAGCTATTTTTGCATAGTTTTTCTGCTTGGCATAACCTCTAAAAATTTGACTGTGCTCGATGTCATATTGTTTAAGAAAATCAAGTGATTCTTCATCGCCTTCGTAGGCAAGTTGAGCTGCTGCAGTCCAGTGGAGTGAAGCGGGCTTGGGAGCGTCTAGCAGTTTTTTATTAAACGAGAGAGAGGTTTGAATAAGCAATTCAATTTGCCTGTTGACCATTGCATTTAGCAAATCGCTATTTTTATCCTTGCAGGCTGCATAAATTTCTTGATATAAATTCACAATAAGACCTTAATTTATAGGGATTGTGCAGTATTGCTGCATTTGAGATGGGCAGCAATACCAGAGGTTTACCAGTCTAAAAATATTTTAAGTGAGTCATGAATAAATTATTTCATGCTGGTTTTTTGTATACTCTTCTTCTATTTTTTTGGCACTTTGTACTGTTGATTTCAGAGGATCTTTAGAGTGCGTAAAAAACAGGGTGCCTGCCAATACTGCAGAAGTAATGCCCCCGGCTACAGCGCCAATGGCAACACCAGGAATACCGCCGGCAGCAAAGCCAATCGCTGCCCCCGCAGCAATAAGAGCGACAGAAGCAATCAGGGTGAGGAGAATTTTACCTACAACTGAGCTTTTAAAAGGAGTAACAATTTCATCAAAGTGTTTGACATCATCTTTGCTAATTTCTCTGCGATATACTCTTGTTGCCAAGTCTTTGGATTTCATTGCAAGCATCAGGCAATTTTTAGAGTCAAATAATGCGCTGTTTTTATTATATTCTTTAAGCGTTTTTTCTTTCATTGCTTGCAGTGAGGTAACGAAATCATCAAGGGTTTTTCCCTCGTCTAAATCATCAAAATAATCAAGCGCTTGATCGAAGATTGCTGCAATTTTCCGGGCGTTATGTATAGGGCTGGTGGAGGGGATGGGAGTGTAAAAAGAGGAATGGTCCTCTATAAATCTAAATGTTGGCTCTAAAGCGGGATAAGTCTGAGGAAAGGGAGGGTTGAATATGAGTTCTTTTCTTAAAAATTTGCTTCCATATTCCATAATCATCGTAGTATACACGGGGTTATCTGCACATATAGGCTCTTCATTAGCTTGGTTGCGCACGCCAAAATGTTCATGCAGACCACATTCATCCCAGGCTAAATCCATCGCGCCCTCATCTCCCCTTACGCATAATGCAGTGGCCAAAGTACCTATCAGGATAAGATGCATTTCATAGTGTATGGCATCTTCATCATAATCGGTCGCTTGTGCTTTCAGCTTTTCCAAAAGCTCATGGCCAATTTGACCAACGAGCTTCGCTTTAAGGGGATGATTCTGCAAAGTTTGTTTCAATGCATTTTGGGCGAGAGATATTTGGGGTCGTCTCAGAAAACGGAAAAAATCGTACGCTAAGCACCGCAAAGAAACTCGTGATGGACAGGCACGCTACGGTCGCGGGTCGTGCCTGCCCATTGCTCAGTTGCCCTTGACGCGCAACAGTGTCAGCGTACCGGCAGCCATCAACACGGCCGCCAGCCCGAAACCGATTCCGAGCCATCCACATTATACCTTCTACAAAAAGCCGGTTGTCTGATCCCCTCCGACCAGGATCCCCCGACTTACCTGGTAAGCAATCTTTAATCCTGTTCCATTCATCATCTGTAAGCATAAAACCACCATGTCATTTCTATCGCAGATTATACACAATCATCAATGTCGACAGAACCTAATTTCAACTTCTATACAAAGCTCTAATTATTTATTTTTGCAAAGGCTTATAGGATTACATAATTTGGTTGTTTTTGCTTATGGAATTCAAGAAAATTTTATTTAACAGGTGGCCGCGAGGCACGGCCAACCTTTCCTAAGACTTTCTTGAGCTAAGGGGTATTGTGTTTTTTCTCTGATTCTGTAGTTTTTGGGGGATGGGCATTAGTATTCATCGCTATTGGATCGGAGAAAAATTGGAAAGTTGGGGGTAAAACGCTTTGGCGCGCTGCCGGGGCTCTTACTGATTGTTGTTCTGCTTGACTGTTGCTCGCCGCCGCTTGAGTTTGTTGCCTTTTGGAGGCTGCTTCTTCCTGTTTTCTTTGCATCGCTCTTTTGTAAGATGCTAAATAACCCTCTGCGTAAGGTTTTTCTCCTAACTCTGAAAGTTCTTCCCTGGTAAGTTTTGGTTTATTTATCTTAACATGGTATCTAGCCAATTGCCCTCCTTTATCGGCAATTAGTTTATCTCTATCATTAACAAATTGTTGATAAAACTTTTTATAAGATTCTTTATAAAGAAAATCTGCGTTTGCAAACTCTGGGCTGTGGTCTTCAGGACACGGCAGATTTTGTAGAATACGTTGCTGTGCATCGTATTTTGCTGAATCCATTGTGCATTCATCTTTGAGGCGTTGTTTATATAATTCATTCTTATCTTGAGGTTGTTGGCTAAACGACTGCCCTGTTTCTTCGCGCTTGCGTTTTTCTCCAACACGAGGAGTTTGCTGCGATTGTTGATTATTTACAGATTCCACTAAATGTTGCGATGGTGGAAAACTGGGTACGGAAGTAAATTGTGGTATGGCGGCTTCCTGGGCCATCGAAGTGGGTTGTAATTGAGGCAAGGAAAAATATTGCGGGAAAGATTGTTGGTTTTGATAAGAAAAGCGCTGTGGTGTAATAAACGGGCCTAAAATGTCTTCAGCACTTAAAGAGGTGGTTGGGGGGATTATTAAAAATGTTGATTTCAAAAACTCTTCAGAGAAAAAAGCTCTTAGCGGATTTTCTTGCGGTGAATCCATTCTTTGTCTTTTGTGTTGATTATTCATAATGATTGCCCATACATACAAATTGGTTAATTATAATTCAAAAAAATTATATTTACTACTAAAAGATTTTTATTTGCCTGTCAGCACAAAATGGGGCCAAGATAGTACTTACCAGTTTTGGAGCTATAAGTGTGGCAAAATTCTATAAGGGCAATCAAAAAGTAGAGAGCATAAGCAGATATGCTTATAAGAGTTGAGGAAAAAACGTCTTGAAAAGTATGCCCAGCTCTCAGGATGAATTACAATTTGCACATAACCCTTTAATTTCCACGGTGCAGTTCATAATAGAAAATTGAATGGATTTTGCTGATTTTGTTACCGGAGTAAAATCAATAATATTTTCAAGCTCTTTAACGAAATCGCACTGATTACAAATAAGAAACTGAGTTTGACCAAGATGATGTCCATTTGAGCAGGCAACATATGATTTAAGACTATCAATGCAATGAATAAATCCCTCTTGATGCCAAAACTGAATAGCACGATATACAGTAGGGGGATTGGGTTTATTAATTTCATTGGACAATCTTTGCAAAATATCATAAGCCCCCAGCGGTTTGGTTTCATTTGCTAATATCTTGAGAACCTGTTCTCTTGGATTCGTAAATCGGTAACCATGGGCGATACAATGTTTATAAGCTTTCTCTAGTAAATTTTCAGTCATAAACTGCATGAATGTGTTGAAGGTCTATCGGTTAGTTTATCAGATTTATACTCAAAAATAATTGCACCAATTCTCTACATCATCTTCGGATAAACATTTATGAGCACTTGAATATGTTATATTGTAACACTTTTTAAAGTGTTATATTATACCATTTTTTCGGGGCAGTGTAGATAGTTTAAAAGTACCTGTGGCGAGTTTGTCAGCGTTTTGGCGCAGGAAAGTGACGTCATAATAATGAAGCGATAAAGAGTGCTGAAATTAATAACGATACGACTAAGTTTATATGGAAGTGAAATCGCTTAAATCAGAATTCTGGTTTATAAAAACTCATGATCTGGAACTGCAAAAAGTTTATATGGCTACTCTTTTGCATATGACTTATTCACACAGGTAAGTTTATTCCCCAAATACGCACTTAAAGCATTAGTTTCTAATCATTAAATCTAATAAATGCAGGTATTGTATGGCGCTTATGTATTTTCGATTTTATCTTGCTAACTCAGAACATCTTGATCTTCTTAATCAGGAAGAGGCTATTCAGAACTATCAATTAATTTTAAATGAGGGCAAAAAATTCGGTTTGATTCGCGCATCATTGGATTTGATTAGCTCAGAGAAAAGCATCAGCATTTTATGCGAATCGAAAGAAGATGTTATCGATGAACAGAATAAATGGATTAAATTTTTACACGAAAGACAAATCCCTATCACTGAAAAAATAGAGCATGAAGTACTTGAGGAAGAAGAATATCCTCAGCTTCATTGCACGCACGGGGGCTGTCACCATGACCATCATGACCATCATGACCATCATGACCATCATGACCATCATGACCATCATGACCATCATGACCATCATGACCATCATGACCATCATGACCATCATGACCATCATGACCATCATGACCATCATGACCACCATGACCACCATGACCACCATGACCACCATGACCACCATGACCACCATGAAAATCACTGGCTAAAGGCTGCCTTAGGCATAGTATGTGGTATCGGTTTATTAATCCTCTCAGTCGCAAGTTTTAATATTCCGATGATTGCTTACTACGCTATCACAGGCTTCTCTACTTTAATGACATTGTATTTAGGATACAAAGTTTACCATTCTGCCTTGCAAGCATTGGTACAAAAAAGATGGGCAATGCCTATGCTGTATACCATAAGCACCTTAGCGCTCGTTGGGATTTCCATTGCAAGCTTATTTGTTCCCGGTCTACCAATGATGCTTGAGTCAGCACCTCTTATTTTAGGTTTTTGGCATTTGGGTGAAGCCATTGAGCACACTTTATTGGACAAAATTAACGAAGAGCTGGATGTACGTGACTGTGCACCGGAAACAGTTCTGTTAAAAGGCAACCCAGACCGGCAAGTTTCCGTCAAGCAACTTATTCCTAATGACATGATTGTCATTGAAAAAGGGCAGGTCATTCCTGTTGATGGAGTATTAACGCAACCAGCGCTCCTGTATACAACGAGAATCAATGGTTCACCTTATCTCAAACAGTTTTCTCCTGGTGAGGCGGTAAAGGCTGGTATGTGTTTAGCAAGCCATATTCCTACATTGGAAATGCGGGTAACACAAACACACCAAAACTCTTACTTATCCTTAATTGCAAAAAATATTAACAAGGCGAATGATGAAAAAGCCCCTATTGAACTGGTCGCAAGCAAAATATTGAAATATTTTGTTCCAGGATTACTTGCCATCGCCATAATCGCAGGGGTGGTTACCTCGTTATTATTCCCTCCGGCTTTGGCAGTTCAATGCGTCATATCCATCCTGGTGAGTGCATGTCCCTGTGCGTTGAGTCTTATCACCCCAATGGCTGTTCGCATTGGTATGAAAAAAGCTTCTGAAAAAGGGGTTCATTACAAAAATGGTAAAATGCTGCAGGCAGCAGCCGACATTGATATCGTCGTTTTTGATTTAAATGGAACGCTGACTGAGGGAGAAATTTCAATTAATAGACTGAGCATTCAAGATGAAAAATTGTTGAAGTTTTTTGCATTATTAGAGGGCGAATCTGATCATCCAGTAGCAAAAACGATTAAGTCTTACATAGAGCAGCAGGGGATCACCATTGATGAATCATTAGAGGTAACTCATGTTGATAAAAGTCATCACTCAGGAATTAAGGGAGATATCAGCGGTGAGACCTTTATGGTTGGCAACAAAGAGATGTTATTTGCAAATGGAATTAACCATATCAATGCACCTTATGATGATGTTAAAAACGGCACAATATACATGGTGCGGGGGTCCACAGTAATAGGGCAAATTGCACTAACTGATCCTTTGCGTAAAGATGCTATTGCAACGGTTAAGCAATTAAAATCAATGGGGAAACAAATTCATATTTGTACAGGTGCTGATAAAGCAACTGCAGAACAATATGCTGCATTGCTGGGAATTTCCAATGATAACATTTGCGCCAATACGGTAGGTGTAACAACTACAGGTGAAACATCGGAAATATCAAAAGAAAGTTATATTCGGGGATTACAGCGCCGTGGCCACAAGGTTGCTATGGTAGGGGATGCCGCTAATGATCTTACCGCTATTGCGCATGCTGACATAGGGGTTGCTGTAAAATCGAATATTGGTGATACAGTAACCGAACAACATGCCGGAATAGTCATCCAGCAAGGGTTATTATTTCCTTTAGCAACGGCATTTGATGTGTCTGCCAAAACAAACCGAAATATTTTCCAAAACTTATTCGTGAGCTTCACCTATAACACGGCTATCACGCTCGTGACGTCAATATTGTTTATTGCATTGGGCTTTGCGCTGCATCCTGCGGTGGGTGTTACCTTGATGATATTGGAATCTGCTATTGTTTTAGCAAATTTATACCGCTTGAAACAGCAAGAAACAGTGTCGCCTGTCTCTAATACTGCAGAAAACGAATTGAACGGCGAACATGTTGAGCAAACAACTGCAAAAGTGCTTAATTCCTTAGGTTTTCAGACAAGAAATTCCTTGGGTGTATCGCAAGAATCAATGGTGGAAGATTTATCAGAACACCCTGTCGTCTTTACTTCTGCTGGAAGACAACTCGGATTTTTCTCTGCTGTTAACAGTAGTGAGCATGGAACTGCAAGGGACAGGGTACTTTCAGATAATGTTCCCGTGTTTATCTAAGTTGCAATTATGTATGTTAGCAAGAACGAATTAGGCTTGATCACGTTAACAGTTGATGAACATATATGATAGTGGCTGGCTTTAAAATTTACATCAACCAAAGATTGGCAGCAAATATTGCCAGTCTTTGGTTTAACGGCTTAAACTTAAGATGGCTTATAGGCTGTCTGCGCATCTGGGGACATAGTGTTATCCTCAGAATTTACTAACTCTCTTCTTAAGCCAATTCTCAGCAATTCCTCAAGAGATTCCTGTCTTAAAACATAATTTGTCCCAACGATAGGTATTTCTCGGTTAGCAGGAGATTGGTGAGCAGCAAAAAATCCTATGCTATTACCAACAGGTCCAGAATTTATCGGTCCTCTTGTTAAGCTAATTTCCACTTCTTCGAGGGATTCTTCCTTTATAGCATAATTTGTTCCAACAAAGGGTCTTGCTCGGTTACCAGGGGTTTGGTGAGAAGTGCTATTACTAACAGACTCAGAATTTACTAACTCCCTTGTTAAGCCAATTTCCAGCAGTTCCTCAAGGGATTCACTTCTTAAAACATAATTGGTTCCATCAATGGGTGTTTCCTGGTGAATAGCCGGTTGGTGAGAGGCAGGATTTCTTTCGACTTGATCCTTGTTATCAATGTCAGGGTTATCCTTACGGGGTGGAAATTGCTCTTTTTGCATTGTGATTCCTATGGTTTTAAATTGAACTATTGTAGTAATAATTGGGCTTGATGGCAAGTTAATGTAAAAATATATAAAGATGCCTGGTTGTGCATGCTGGTATTATGTTGCGAGTGTTGGTAAGTTTTATGCTTAACTCCTAACTAATAAAGGGATTTATGAGTCTTATAGGGTGCATTAAATTATTAAGAAAAATAAAAATTGAGTTAATAATCAGCAAGCCTCGTTTAGTAGGGCTTGCAAATCAGGTTACCGTTGGGGAATTATTGGCTGATGAAATTTCAAATGAGGAGTGTTTTTTAGATAATTTATTGGAGAAATTAGAAGAAAAGCTTACAAACAATACGCTCACGTTTGAAAATGAGTTGGCAGAAATTGAGCGTTATTACGAACAGTCACCTAAACATTATCTTTTACCTGTCAAAAAAGAACTTAAGTTAATTCAGGAAAAATACCTTCAATATCTGGAAGAAGAAGCTGATATTTATGCAGATAATGAAGCCATACAATGCCAAGAACCTGACGCGCTTGAGGATATTTTTTTAGATGCGCATAGCTTAAGAGACGCGATTTATCGTAAATTCTTGTATGATGGGAGCCGAATTGCGGAGTTAAGCCAAGGGACTTTTCAGGGAATAGGTTCTTCCAAAGGATACTGCTATGGTTTTTCTGTTGCTATGGCAGATGAGAACCTAAGTCCCTATCTCAATCCAGGCTCCATGATCCCATTAAATGAAGTAATATACAACATTCAAAAGAGCGGGGAGGGCTACCGACATTGCAGGATAACTCTTCCGTGTTTTTGTCCTGAGCTTCATACGCAGGCACAAAATTTAATTCAAATTGCAAATAATCATCGCGGAGAGGATTTGTTAATTTATCTGGGTTCATTTTCGGTTAAACATGCTTGCTATTTGTCCGTGCAAAATGATGGCAAAATTCGCTACACGGATCCTAATCATGGTGTATTTCGTTTTTGCAATGAACTTGATTTTAAGAGGTTCTACATCGCAAGCTTTTATGGATCTGGCTCGCCTTATTACTTTTATGAAGTAAGGAGGCTAGCAAAGAAAAATGTATCCATGCTGCAAGCGGGGAAGGAAAGTATAAGCTTGCTGCTGCCTCAAAAAAAAGACCCTGGTAACGATTTTATGTTTAGAGTCAGCATTGCCAGCTTAATCACGCTGCCTTTCTTACTCTATTGCGCAATAATGTACAAGGAAAATGATCTCAACGATAATCCCACTCTTATACTGGCGATGGTAACTGCTTTCATGTTATTTTTTAGCGTATTTTTAACCTTTGAAGAATTGCGTGGCCTTTTGCATTGCTGCGAACAATTTTTACCTGATTTAAAAAAAGCAGAAGCCTATGATGATTTAATGAGAATAATGGGTTTTAAAAACGAAAAAGAAGTAATCAATTTTTTATTATCTAAATCTTCGCAAAGCTCAATTGTTTCCTATTCTATTTTTAACCACGGAGCTTCTTCATCGGACAAATCATTGAAATATGAATTCGGAACTGAAAAAATATTTTCTTCATTTTAAGAGCTATACAATTCTCTTTATCCAGGAATTAACTAAGAAAGTAAGCTTTTTAAGTAAAGAATGTAAGAAAAGATGATTTACCAAAACAAACGGCAGAATTATTATTATACACTAGGTTATTCCAGGCTTTTTCGTAAATTAATTTTTATTTTACTTAAATAATAAAAACATATAAATAAATGGAAAAAAATAAGAGAAAATAAAAAGACATATAATGCTTCCATTCCTGCAAGGTCAATTCTTGGCCAATATTTGCTTAGTGAAAAAACTATAAGAATAGTCCCTGAAAAAATAAACGTATAATATTTATGATGTGGCAGCATTAATGCCAAAGCAGAATAAATAACTGCATATAAAAACTCAAAGATAAATAAAGCGTTTAGCCAAAGAGACCACCATCCTTTCACATCAGGATTGTTGAAGTCAGTGAGAATGTAAATAAGCTGTGCGGACAAAAAACTTATACTAACAATGCTTAGATCTATAAAAAACACTTGACGTTTCGTCAAGTGTTTATACTTGAGGTTTAATAAGGGTAAGGCTCTTTCTGATAAAAATATAGCCATAAGTATGCATGGCAGGCTAGATATAAATCCTTCAGTCAGATGGCTATTTGCTGCCAGACTTATTATGAATATTGTTACAACGTATAACGCTATCAGAAACCATGAGACAATATTAAAACCCATTAATTTTTTCATTGGAAAAGATAATCTATCAATTGAGTGAAATTGGGATTATGGATGCCTATTCTAGCAATTAACTATTTTGTCTTCTAAATATTTTATAAATCGCCATTAAAACATTTTAAACCCGATACGAGAAACTGTTCAGGAAGTAATATTCTTCAGCATCATCAGATTTATAGTGTATTAACGCATGCTAAAAAATATTTGCTACTTGAATTAGAAATGCAGAAAAATGTTTTTAGTGGGTTTGCAGCAGGTACTTTATTGCAGTCTTATACAAATAAATTATTTCCTATGATAAATTACGGCATTTTTAACAGTGATAAATAGGAACTACCATGTTTAATTCGTTCCATATGAGTGGCGTAAAAGCATATGATGAAAATAATTATGCAATAGCGAAAGATTTTTTTCTTCAAGCAATTGATAAAAACCCAGAAGTAGCAGAAAGCTACTTTTATTTAGGAAAATGTTACTTTTTCTGTGATGAAAAAGAGCAAGCTGTTTCTTCGTTAAAAAAATTCATTGAATTAAGACAAAATAATTTAGATGCAGTAGCTAATGTTTCTTATGCGTTTGATTTATTAGGCCAATGTTATGAAGGAAAAAATGAGGATGCTGCAGCACTACAATCTTACCAAACGGCAACTAAGATTTATCCAGCTGGAGCTTCGGCCTGGAACAATATGGGATTGCTTTATATAAAATTTGCACTGCATTATCTTGAAACCGATCTGGCAAACAGCGTTAAATTTTTTAAAGGCGCGCAAAGTTTCATTAAAAAAGCATTGGAAATATGCTGTGACAACCCTGTATTTTTACAAAGTATAGCCAGTTGGTATGAACAATACATTGAAGTCCTGGCGAGAGTGGTCGAAGATGAGCGAGTTGTACAGCAAAATATAGATAGAAATTTTAATTATGCAATACAATACTATCGAAAAGCATTAGCAGCATGCAGTGAACAAAATATAGTCTTAAGAAATATTATTTTATCTAATCTTACAGAATGCTTAGGTCAATATGGGCATCATTTTTATAAAAATAAAGATTATAAAAAAGCCCAAGAAATATATTTACAGGCACTCCATCTTGCTCCGGAACACCTGGTTATCATTAATCAAATGGGAATGTCCCTTTTTCGTTTGGCATGTTTTCCTGAAGCAAGAAAGTATTTTACTTGTATCTTGGAAAAAACAGAGGATAAACAAGAGCTTGCTGATGCATGGTTAAATATTGCCTGTACTTATAAAGCAGAGAAAGATTGGAAGAGTGCTGAACATGCGCTTAGCCAAGCTAAGAAATTTGCCCCGGAAGATCCTGCTATTAGTGAAGAAGAAATAAAACTACGTGAAGCAAAAGAAGCAGCGCTTCTTATCTCTACATCTCAAACATTATTTGCAAATTTAAATTCTGCTGCAAAAGAGGTTGAAGATAAAATAGTTCCTAATTTGAATTTCCAGTGAAGCACTGATTTAACTACAGCGCTTTGTTTGTTATTTAGAGTTAAACGAAGTGTAAAATAAATTTGGAACTGTGCATAAGTTTGGCTTCATTTTCTGGTATTTTAGGGGCAAGAGAATACTGCTTTGCAAATGTTTGAAAGTTACCTCTTTATTCGTGAGAACTAACGAATTAAAAGAGGTAACGTAGTTGGTTAAAGTCTACTCTCAGTGGTGCTATTAATGACATTGTTTAAAGATTTCTTTAATCTTATCTTCACGTTTATTAATAAATTCTTTGTACTTTGATTTTTGCTCGTCATTTAAGGTCATGAAAATTTGATTTTCGGCTTTTGTCTTGGCTTTAATTGTTTGACTAATCAATTGACCTGCTTCATCGGATAACTGTGTAAGTTTTGCATCGTCGACCTGATTGGATTGAGCTTGCTCTCTAAGCTTTTTATTTAAATCATCCAGTTGTTTCCAATTCGACATTTGATCTTTTACTAAGTTTTCCTTAATCGATTTGATTTTCCCTTCCTGTTCCGCAGTTAAATTTAAGTTTGTTTTCATTTCACTAATACGATCTGCACATAAGCCTGAATCATTATCAGCATGGGCAAAAGTAAAAAAACAGAAGGAAATAAAAAAAATAGCTATTTTGATGGGTGCTTTATAAATGATCATGATTGTCCTTAATTTAAAATATCCTAACACCAAAAATTATAGCCAATAACTTAAATAAAGTAGCGGAAATTATTTTTGAGTGCTCGCGGCTTCATACTTTTTTTAAATTAGTTATTAATTTAGCTTTTTTGCAGTTTAAATTGCATTGGACTATAGATTGTTATACCCAGACGGTCTTTAAGAAAGGAGATGCAGATGCCATATAGTAAAATCAATGAATTACCTAATAATGTAAAGGATAATTTGCCTCATCATGCCCAGGAAATTTATAAAGAAGCATTTAACAGTGCATGGGAACAATATGACAAGCCAAGTGAGAGACAAGGGGATCGCAGCAGGGAAGAGACTGCTCATGCAGTGGCCTGGAGTGCGGTAAAAAATGAATATGAAAAAAATACGAAGGGTGAATGGGTAAAAAAGAAAAATTGAAGAATAAGCGCCCCATATAAAACAGATAAGGGCGCAAGATTTTATATTAAAAGGGTTTATAATGATAACTCAAATGTAACGCTCACGCTTTGCAATGGATAGCAACTCTTCCCGGAATTTGGGGTGGGCTATGCCAATCAATGCTTTGGTGCGTTGTGCGGTTGTTAACCCCTTTACGTCGACTATGCCGTATTCCGTAACAATATAGTGGGCATCCATCCGTAAATCAGTGGCTGCTTTATTGATGATTGGGACGATGCGCGAAACGGTTCCCTTTTTCGCGGTCGAGCTGAACGCGATAAACGAGCGTCCTCCTTCTGAAGCTAAGGCGCCACGGACAAAGTCATTCTGGCCTCCAACTCCACTATACGTCCTGCCGCCAATAAATTCTGCATTTATTTGTCCAAAGAAATCAACCTGGACGGCACTATTGATAGACATAAAGTTTTTGAATTGGGAAATAGTGTTAAAATTGTTTACATAGGAGACAGGGTAAGCTTCAACACTAGCATTGTCATCGATGAAATCATACGTTCTTTTGTCTCCAAGGCAAATAGTATATACGTGTTTGCCGCGATTAAGTTTTTTGCATAGCCCAGTTACCACGCCTTGTTCTATGAGATCAACCATTCCGGAACAAAATAATTCAGTATGAATGCCCAGATCTTTATGATGTACCAATGATTCACAAATAGCATTTGGGATGCCGCCTATGCCAAGCTGAATCGTGGCCCCGTCAGGAACCCGCTCAACAATATATTGTCCTATTTTATTATCTTCTTCTGTATTTGCCCGGGCAGGAATTTCATCGATGGGTTGATCATTTTCCACTAATGCATCAATTTCTGAAATATGCAGACTTGCTTCGCCAAAAACTCTAGGCATGTATTTATTTACTTCAACGATTAGATTCTTACAATGCCTTGCTGCCATGAGACTGTAGGCGTTGGAAATCCCGAGGCTGAAATTGCCACCTTTATCCATTGGTGCCACTGTTAGCATAAAGGTATCTAATGGAATTTTTCCACTTTCAAATAAACGTGGTATTTCTGAAAAATTAGTGGGTAAAACCGACAGTAATTTTTTGTTTTCTTTAAGGCCTGCTTGTAACATTTCTCTATCCAGCTCGCTTAGACCAGACATGGGTACAGGCCGGAATATATCCAATAAATCGGGAGCAAAAATACTGTCGAATGCCGATTTGTAACTGTGTAAGTAATAAACGTGTAACTTGTCTATTTCTCCTTTTCTGCCACGCGCCGCCAGGGCATTTAATAAACTGGGAGGTTGTGAAGGGCCCCAACTTAAAGCAATGTTGCCTTCTTTGGCGATACAGTTGACGGCTTCTTCTGCCCGCATTCGTTTTTGTTTATACATTTCTTCAAACATGCCTGTCTTCCCTGTAGTTCTTGGTGGCTTTTGCAAGAATTCGTTCAGCGCTCCTAAATACGGGCACATCAATCATTTTACCGTTGATTTCACATACTTCACCCTTGGATTGTTTATAAGCGGCTACAATTTGCTGAGCTTTACTTACTTCTTCCGGGCTTGGCGTAAAAACCTCAAGGATGGATTGTATCTGTTCCGGATGAATGCAAAATTTCCCATAGTAACCCAAAGATTTTACTTTTCTGGTTTCATTTAAGAGTTCCGTTTTATCTGTTTGATGCACTTTCAGATAGGGCATGTCAAAGGCAATGATACCTGCCAATGCTGCGGATTTTACAATTTGACTGCGTGCGACAAACAAAGGTTCCCACTCAACATTTACTCCCAAGTCGGCAGCTAAATCGGCTCCTCCAAAGCAAATTGACTTAATATTTGTACTGCTTGTAGCAATTGCATCCGCATTATGAAGACCTAGCGCTGATTCAACGGTAGCAAAGTAGGAGATATTTTTATTTTTAAGAAGCTCATCTAAAATCTTTACCTCATCTGAATATTCAACTTTGGGTAAAATTAATGCATCAGGTTGAATATTATTTTCAAGGATTGCCACGATGTCTTTAATGCCGGCTTGTGTTTTTATGCTGTTGATCCGCAAACAATAATAAAAGTTATTTACGGGTGAAATTTGTTTAAAATATTTAATTACAAGATCTCTTGTGCTGTCTTTCTCTGCGAGGGCAATGGCATCTTCAAGGTCGATTACCACTCCATCAGCGCCTGATTCTTTAGCCTTTTCAAAACGCTGTGGCTCGTTTCCTGGAGTAAATAAGAGGGTGCGCAAAAAAGATATGTCCATTATCTTAGCTCTTGAAAATTCGACATATAGTTATATTAGACTTTCAATAAATACCGTCAAATTATAACTGCGCAGTGTAGGGTAGTTTTGTGTTTTCTATTTATTGCAACTGCTGTTTAGCGTATAGGCAAACAGGCTCTGTTGCTCAAACGGTTGTAGCGCTTGGTATAGTATAGTAAGGCAGTTATTTTGCTAATCAAGTTGTTAAGCATCATGTAAAAAAGTTAGATCTTGGTGAGATTACTTTTCAACCGGAGAACATTGAACCAGCTAGCAGTAAAGACGAAAGAAAACCCTTTTGTAAAAATAAGCAGAAAGAATATGCTCTTTGCTGCTTTCGACCCGCCACTGACATGAATGTGCTGGATGAAGTATCAGTTTATTTATTGGTAGCTGCTATCATTTCTACTTTTTGTCCAGGAAATAACAGAGCATTGGGATTGATTACGACGTTATCGTCTGCAGACAAGCCGGACAGGATTTCTACATTATTGGTACTTTTTATTCTACCGGTCACTACGGCACGAAATTGTATTTCACTATTTTTATCTACTAAAACTACCGAAGATTTTCCGTCGCGTACACTTAAGGCATTTGCAGGAATTAATAAAATATTTTTATTTTCCATGATTTGAATGCTCACTTCACCGCTTAATCCTGCCTGCAATTTATTGTTTTTATTATCCAAAATGAATTCCACTCGCATTGTCCCTGAATCCTCATCGACTTCTTTTGCCAGGCGAAAAAACTTGATTTTAAATGTGCGCCCAGGTAATTCTGCAAAACTTAAATTGGCCACGGCATTCTTCTCAATGGAAAATAACTGAGATTGAGGCACATCAACCACAACTCGCAGTTGATTAGTTCGGATTAATTTGAACATAGGCGTTGCATCTGTTGCATTAATTCGGTCGCCCTTCTCAATATTTCTTTCCGAAATTATCCCATCAAAAGGGGCTCTGATATTGGTATAATCAAATACTTTTCTAAGGCGCATGAGTTGGGCTTTATTTAAATCAAGGGTAGCCAAAGCAACTTGATATTCAGCCTGTTTTTCATCAAAAATTGAGCGTGCTACGGCTCCTGTGGTTACCAGTTTTTGCGCTCTTTGAAATTCTAAATCCGCTAGCTTTACCCTCGCTTCCTGCAATCTAACTTGTGCCTCTGCCTGTTTTATTTGCTCTTCAAGCTCTGGTGAGGATAAACGTGCCAAGAGAGTGCCGCTTTTCACTTGATCACCTATATCAACCAGGCGTTCCTGAACAAAACCATTCGCACGGGCGAAAATTAACGCGGATTCGATCGGATAAATTCTTGCGCTAAAAAGAAATGGTTCAGATAATACGGTGGGTTTGGGATGAATAATCCGTACCTGCATCTTCTTTGAGGTTTGTTCTCCTTCCTGTGCAGACTTGGCGTGGAAATATTGATAAAAAAGAAAAGATGAAAGAATTATAAAAAGAAAAAAAAGGCTTATATTTTGGTAGGTTTTTTTCATCACGTCCTCTGTTAGAACTCCATAAGTTCAGGGTTTTCGGGGCGGTTTTTATTACGAATAAGCCGGCTGAAAAGCCATGGTACAAAGAGTAATGAAGCAAAAGTCCCAAAAGTTAGCCCACCGATTACGGCTCGTGCTAAAGGCGCGTTTTGTTCTCCGCCTTCTCCTATGGCCAGTGCCATGGGAAAAACTCCCATCAACATAGTTAATGCGGTCATCAGCACAGGACGAAGACGTTTTCCTGCTGCAACCCGGGCTGCTTTCATAGCAGAATAGCCAGACAACCACAAATCCCTGGCAAACGTAGTGACCAACACGCTGTTGGCTGTGGAAACCCCAATGACCATAATAAAACCCATCAATGCTTGCACGCTAATGGGTGTCGATGTAGCCAGTAGAAATAGACTGGTGCCGCTAATTGCGACTGGTGCTGCAAAAAGAGCGATTACAGGCATAATCCAAGATTGAAAATTAAATACCATGACCAGATAAATCAAAAGCAATGCCAGGGCAAAGCCTTGAATAAGCTTAGTATAGGCAGTGTGCATGGCTTGCGCCTGACCTACAATATTGATTTGATTGCCGGGTTTTAATTTTTTTCTTAACGCCTCGACGATTAATTCTGTTTTATTATATAGACTTCCTAAATCTATATTTTCTGTATTGATAAGCACGTCATAAACGGGTTGAAGCGTGACTCGGCCAATTGTGGCAGGAACTAGCCTTGGTGTCACTGTCGCAATCGTCCTTAATAAAACATCCTTGCCACTGCTGCTGGAATGTAATTTTAAATTGAGCAGTTTATCAATAGACGTCATTTGGTTTATCGGCGTTTGCGCTTGCACCGTATAAGATATGCCGCTATCGGGATCTGCCCAATAGTTTGGATTCACAGTGCCTGCAGAACCGAGTATTCCCAAAATGGCGCTCATGACTTCCTGGGTGGTCAACCCCAGCTGCAGGGCGCGATCCCTATCAATTGATATAAAATATTCGGGTAAGGTAAGTACTTGTTGGAGCTGGATATCCGTAGCTCCCTGCACACGCTGCATTTTTGCGATGAGTTCTTGTGCTAAAGCATAATTTCCTGCGCTGTCTTTTCCGGAAAAACGCACGTCTAAGGCGCTCGGAGTGCTGCCTGCCAATGTTTGATTGGTTGTGTCGGCTGGCAAAAATAAAAATGAAATTTGTGGGAATTTTGTCTTTAACATTTTCCGTATTGCTGGTTCATAATAATTGATTGATTTATGCCGGGATTGTAGTTGAATTAAGATTTCACCGTCATAGCTGCCAATGCTAAAACTCTCAACCCAGCCCAGATTAACGGGTTCTGGCGTTCCTATGATGTCGACGATGAATTGCAGCTCCTCAGCCGGAATAATCTCCCTGATGCCGCTTTGAATTGCAGCAAAATAACGGGCTGTTTCTTCAATCCGAAGGCCAGGTTCTGTACGTACATACAAACGCATCAGTCCGGCGTCTGTTTTTGGGAAAAAATCTTTCCCTGAGAAAAATATGGCCAATATTCCTGCTCCTAAAACAACTCCTAAAATAAATAGTGGCGCCAAAGAATGGCGGACAAAAAATAAAATTAGATTGCCAATTTTTCTCTGACCTTTAGCTATCAAGTTTTCAACAACAGCATGTGCACGGTAAATGAGATTGACTAAAAACACTTTCGTTTCAACCTTATCACCAGGCAGCAACATGACGGCTAATACCGGAACAATGGTACGCGATAGAAAATAAGAAGCTGCGAGCGCTGTAATAACCACAATGGCCAAAGGCCGGAATATATAGCCAGCAATGCCTGTTAATAAAAAAATTGGCAAAAATACAATACAAGTGGAAAGCGTTGATACAAATTCTGGGAATGCAACCTGTTGGGCGCTGTTTAGAGCTGCTTCCCTTGGCAAAAGGCCAAAAGAGAGATTGCGCTTGATGTTTTCAATTTCAACCAATGCATTATCAACTAAAATACCAATGGCGAGTGCTAATCCTCCCAGGCTCATAAGGTTCAAAGTATTGCCGGTTATTTTAAGCGCAATAATTGCTGTTAATAAAGAGAGGGGAATTGAAGTTAAAACAATTAGTGTGGCGCGCCACGATCCTAAAAAAAGCAGCACTATCGTGGCTACCAGAGTGCCTACAATAATCATTTCAGTGCCAACATGGGAAATTGCTGCGCGGATGAAAATGGATTGATCAAAAATAGGCGAAATAGTCAAACCCTCTGGCGCACTTTTTTGAATCTCAGGCAGTTTTTTTAAGACTTGATTGATGATGGATAAAGTTGAAGCATCGCCCAGTTTGATCAACGATACAGTGACAGCATTTTGTCCATTCACACGCGCGATATTGGTTTGCAGGGCAGGACCGTCGCGTACATCAGCTACATCACGCAATAATAACAAGCGCCCATCGTCAGATTGCAATGGGATGTTATTAAAAGCATCTACGGATGCGAGGCTTGAATCCACCGAAATTTGAATATCGCGTGTAGACTCGCGTATGCTCCCCGAAGGCAGTGTCAAATTTTGCCGGCTGATTGCAGTAATCACATCCGCAGGGGATAAACCATAAGATAGTAGGGATGCGGGCCGTAAATCAATCATCACCTGGCGCGAAGCACCTCCATAGGGTAAGGATAAACGGATCCCTTGGATGGATTGAATCATGCTGCGCAGCTGCAAGCGTGCAAAATCTGACAACTGAGCTTCCGATAAGGTATTTGAAGCAATAACCAATTGTAGAATCGGGGTGCTGGATTGATTGTATTGGATGACCAGAGGCGGTGTAACCCCTGTAGGCATACGCCTTAAAATAGTTTGAGATACACTGGTTACCTGGGTCAGGGCCAAATCGATATCCACTGACGGTTGAAAATCGATGGCAATAATAGCAGCCCCATTCATGGTTTGCGAACGGACTTCTCGGACGTTATCCACATTATTCATAATTGCCAATTCGCTAAAAGAAGTGATTTTAGCCGCCATCTCTTTGGCATTTAGTCCGCTGTAAGTCCAAATAACCTTGACGGCAGGAATATCCACTGTAGGCAATACATCCACAGGTAAAGTATTCAAGCTTAAAAAACCGAGAATAGAAATAAGGAGTGCCAAAGCACCGATTGAGTAAGGTTTGGATAAAGCATAGCGAACTAGCCACATTAAAGAAAAAAATCCCTTTAGATAGAACGATATATACAGCTTAACCTATTTATTCTTAAATTGCAGAACTAAAAAAGCTAGCTAAAGGAGTATGCAAATGGGTGGCAGATAGATAGTTACTAGTGTAGATATTGGGGAAGTATCTTTTAAGCATAATCCGGTTGCAAGGGCAACGAATTATGCTCTTTTAATGCTTATTGATAGCTAAAAGTTCGTTCTTCTAGCAAAGTATCTTCTTTTGATTTTTTATTCATGGCAAACATACCAAAAGGCATTGCTTTTGCATTGGATTGACTGCCAAAATCTCTGGTATCATCCAGCAAAACACTACCGTTGCTATCCATTATGGTTAAATGAATTGATTTGGTTTTTTCACATTCCATGGTGTCTAAAGACACAAATTGTCCGGACATATCACGAACGTATTCTTTGACTTCAATATCAGAATTATCAGAGATTTCAAGGCGAACTGTAAATAATTCGCGGCTCGCTGCCCAGGCTTCCAACTTACCCTGGTCAGATAATGCTTCCATAAAATCTGAAGTATTTGTACTTATTACATTGGAATGAAATGCCTGGCTTACTTCATTTAAAATTTCTGGTTGAGCAGCGCCAAGACTGATAATAAAAAACTTATTTCGAGCTGCAGCTAACTTTAAATTCTTTACTGTTTCAATCTGTTGCTGCAAGGTCTTTTTAAGTTCCGCTTCATTACCCAGTGTATTTTCACCGTCGGTAAATACAATAGTATTATTTTGTTTTCTTGAAGTGAGTAACGGCGCTACTTGATTTATTACCGCTTTAAAAAGGGATGTTCCTCCTGAGGCTTGCATAGCTTTTACATTAAGGCATAAATTATTGTATTGCTCTTTTGAGTATTGGCCCAATTTAACAATTTTATCGTTAAATTGAATGATATTGATGACTGCATTGGGCTGGAAGTTAAATAAAGCCTTAGCAAAGCTCATCACGCTAGTCTTTAATACTTCCAATCGATTTCCATGCATGCTTTCACTGATATCCAACACAAAATGATATTCCGGTGGGGTAAGGGCATTTGGAATTAAGAAATAAGGTGTTACTGCAATTTTATCTTCATTTATTTTTCTCTCTGCATAAAAAATTTGTTTATTTTTAAATAAGTCTGAATGCATAAATAAATGAGATGATGGCCCTTCTATTAAAATTAATTCTTCTTTATGCTGATTTAAGAATTCTTTAATATTGAATTTTATTTTGCCAGAGTCAACGCTTATGTATTTATATTCCAGTGTTTCAAATAAATCAGCATAAACCGGTTCCGGTAAATTAATTTCAAAATATTCTTTTTCCTTATTTAAGTTATATTGCAGACTTGCTTTCAACAGGTTAAAAATGGCTAAACAGGATTGTTTATTTATTTCATGAGTGAGCAAGTTCTTACCGGATGCTTGCTTAATTTCGTTTTCAATTAATTCGGCAAGTGTGACTTGTTTTACATTATATTTAACCATGTTAACTTGTAATAAATTTTGCATATCCACAGCTAATTTTTTGATATTTTTGGTTGTGCACAAGATGACGCGCTCGTCCTGACAAACAACGTCGACACCATTTAAATCAAGGTTCATAGCTTGCAATAATTGTTGCATATTTTCTGAGCGCAGTTGATTATTCACAAGATTCTTCATCAAGTTCTCCATTTTATTTTTATTAAAAGAAAGCAGATTGAGGCGCTATAATACATGGGAGCAAAGGAAGTGTCGAATAAAATTAAGACAACAAGTGTATTTTTATGTCTTTTTATTGACATGGAATGAAGGTAGCTGCAGCTAACAGTTTACTGGTGTAGACTATTGTTAACAGCGCTCGGCAGGGGCATTGCGCCATCCTCCACCTAACGCTTTATAAAGTGCAACGTACCCATTGAGCTGATCTCTTTTAATTTCTACCAGTTCCATTTGGGCTTCAAGTAAATCTCTTTGCGTCAGTAATATTTCCAGATAATCTACTCGTGCCGCCTTAAATAGCATATTTGCAATTTCTACTGATTCCATAAGGGCTTTTACTTGTTGCAAGCGCAATTCGTAGGTTTTATTCAAATTATTAATTGTGGCAAGTTGGTTGGTTACTTCTTTATAGGCAGTTAGCAGGGTTAGGTTATAGTTATAAAGGGTTTGAATCTGCTTATTATTAGCTGAAAAATACGCAGCTTTTATTGCTTGTCGGTTAAGAAGATGAGCGCTTATATTGGCTGCGATATTATAAAATACAGATTCCGGGGTCATTAAAAAATAGTTGCCTGAAAATGCTTCGTATCCTGTCGCTGCATCTATTCCTAAAGAAGGAAAAAAACGCGCTCTTGCGACTTTTATATCGATTTTACTCGCTGTCAGTTCAAGCATGGAACGTTTTACATCAGGACGGTTTTCAAGCAGCTTGAAAGGGACGCCTGTTTTGAATTGCATAGGCGTAAGCTTATCCAATTGCTTTGCACTTCGCGGTATTTTTTGTGGAAACCGTCCAATTAATGCATTTAATTTATTTTCATGAAGAGCGATTTCCTGTTTTATTCTGTAAACTCTGCCTTGATTTTTAAAAACTTCCGCCTCAAACCGTTTCACTGCAAGAGAAGTGGCTCTGGCAGAATTTTTTTGAATATTTGCTACTTCCTGAGCGCGTTTTAATGTGTGAATAAACCGCGTTATAATGTGTAACTGCTTATCGAGTGCTATGAGTTCATAATAGGTACTGGCAATTTCGGCAACCAAGTGCGTCACCATGAATTTCCTAGCTTCGATCGAAGCCAGATAATGGTAATAAGTTGAGCGCGTTGCATTGCGAAGTTTTTTCCAAATATCTATTTCCCATGTAGTAAAAAAGCCAGCCTGGTGATTATGCAAAACCCCTGGGACGGTTGGAACAGGCAGGAATTCGGTAGCGGCATCGCTTGCTCCCTCGCTAGTAAACTCCCCGAATTTTTCCACTTGGTAGCTAAAGCCTGCGCTTAGTTTGGGAAAATATTCTCCCTGACGAGCCATAATTTTATTATTAGCAATTTGTATTTCCTGTTCTAAAATTTTTAATTCCTGATTATGCTTTAAAGCAGTTTTTATCAGCTCATTTAACTCGTTATCAGCAAAAAAACTCTGCCAGCTCTCATCAGCTGTGCTGCTGTTATGGCTTTTTTGTATGGATGAGCTGCTATGAGGAGATTGCCCCCCGTATTCAGGATAGGCTTTAGGCACAGTAAGCAATGGATTTCTTGCCTGATTTCCCGGCAGTGGGGGGACACAAGCTTGTAGCAAATAAAGACACATAAGAGACATTAAAAATTTTTTTTGTTGCATCACAATGTCTTGCTCACATTAAAGTCTTCGCGCCGCTCAGTTAATGGCCGCTCCGATTCATCTCGAAGGAGTTTCTTATTTTCAGCAATTGAGCCGAAAATATAATAAAGCCCAGGAATAATCAGTACGCCAAACAGCGTGCCGAATAACATTCCTCCTAGTGCAGAGGCACCAATTGTACGGTTTGAAATAGCGCCTGCTCCGCTTGCTGTAACAAGAGGAATTAAACCAGCCATAAAGGCGAAAGAAGTCATCAAAATAGGTCTGAAACGGACTTTTGCTCCTGCAATGGCTGCATCGAGCACGGACATTCCTTGAGCTTGTTTTTGCCTGGCAAACTCCACAATTAAAACAGCATTTTTACCCAAGAGGGCAATCAACATGATAAGGCCTACTTGGGCATAAACATCATTGGCAACCCCCATAGCTTTTAACATAAAAAACGAACCCATGATCCCGGGGGGTAAAGAAAACAAGACTGCGAGCGGGATAATGAAGCTTTCATATTGTGCAGATAAAATGAGATAAACAAATAAAATAACCGTTAAAAAAATATAAATTGCTTCATTTCCGCGCGATACCTCATCATATGAAAGCTCTTCCCAGGCAATACCATATCCTTTGGGTAATATTTGTTCGGCTACTTCTTGCACTGCTTGTATGGCGTCCCCTGTGGTATAGCCAGCTGCGGGTTTGGCACGAATAACCGATGAGTTATACAAGTTAAAACGGGTGATTTCATTGGGGCCTTGGGTTTTTTTCAACTTCATAAAAGCGGAATAGGGGACCATTTCATCGCGATTATTTTTTATGTAAAATTTCAAAACATCGGAAGGTAAGTCTCGAAATTCTGGCAAAGATTGTACATATACTTTAAAAAACTGCCCAAAAAGGATAAATCCTTGTTCGTAGGTACTGCCAATTAATATGTTTAAATTTTCCATGGCTTTGCCTATGGAAACATTTTTTTGCATGGCTTTTTTTATATCCAGCTCAATATTGTATTGCGGGTAATTTGCGGCATAAAAAGTAATTAAGCCGGCCAATTCTTTCCGTTTGCTTAAATGATTTATGAATTCAGTGTTTAATTCATCAAATTTGTGATAATCCGTCTGGTTGGTTTTGTCCAAAAGCCTGAAAGAAATCCCTCCGGCTGCACCGTAACCTGGAACTGCTGGAGGCTCAAAATATTCAATGATGGCGCCTAACTCTTTGGATTTTTCTTCCAACTCTTCAATAATTTCATGCACTGATTTATGGCGTTTGCTCCAATGATCCAAATTAATAAAACACGTACCAGCATTAGAGCCTCTGCCTTCAGTCAATATCTCAAATCCGGCTAATGATGAGACGGATTCAACACCTTTTACCTCTTTAGCCATTTTTTGCAGTTTTTGAGCTACAGCAAATGTTTTTTCCAGTGTTGAGCCGGGCGGGGTACGGATAATGGCATAAATCATGGCTTGATCTTCATTTGGGATAAACCCGGAGGGGATATAGTTAATAATGAAAAAAATACCGGCGCTAAATAGAGCCAAGGTTGCCCATGTGAACAGTTTGCGGTGAATAATTACTTTTAAAAATTCGAGGTAATAATTGGAAATTTTTTCAAATCCCTGATTGAATCGCTCAAGAAAATAAGCTACTGGCATTTTTCGCTGCGGCTCATGATGTGAGTGTTTTTTCAGAATCATGGCACAAAGGACAGGGGTCAGGGTTAACGCGACTAAACCGGATAGGACAATGGCGGAAGCCATGGTAATAGAGAATTGTTTTAATACAACTCCAACAGGCCCAGTCATAAAGGCAATGGGCACAAAAACCGCTGTCATTAAGAAGGTGATGGCAATTACGGCGCCGCTGATTTCTCTTAGAACTTTTTTTACTGCATCATAGGGAGACAGCGATTCATTGTCCAACTTAGCATGGACTGCTTCAACCACTACGATCGCATCATCTACTACGATGCCAATAGCAAGTACCATTGCAAATAAAGTGATGAGATTGATGGTCAATCCACTGTGTTGTATAAAAATAAAAGCGCCTATTAAAGAAACGGGTACAGCAAGAACTGGGATAAGAGTCGAACGCCAATCACCAAGAAAAATAAACACAACGAGTGTCACGAGCACAAATGCTTCTAAAATGGTATGCAATACTTTTTCAATAGAAGCTTCCAGAAAATTCGAGACATCATAGCTGATCTTGTAACTCATGCCATCCGGAAAGTTGGCGCTTAGCTCTTTGAGTTTTTCCTTTATTTCCGCGATGACTTCATTGGCATTGCTATTAAATGTTTGTTTAAGGAGTATGGCGGCGGATGGATAACCATCTACTGTGGAATAAATATCATAAAATTCGCTGTCGAGTTCAACTTTGGCGATATTTTTCAGATAGAGCGTTTCACCTTCAGGATTAGCCCGAATAATTATATTTTCATATTCCCCTGGCTTATCAAACCTCCCTTCATAAGAGAGCACGTACTCAAGCGATTGGGCCTTTTTCCCTGAGCTTCTGCCGATTTGGCCGGGCCGGCCAATGATGCTTTGCTCACTGATTGCTTTCATGACTTCTTCCGTGGAGATATTATAAGCACGCATCCTGTCAGGATTTAACCAGATCCGCATGGCATAATTACGGTTTCCTAAAATCCTGGCTTGTCCTATCCCTTTTATTCTTTTCAGTTCAGGCAAAATGTTAACTCTCGCATAATTGAAGAGAAATTTTTCTTCATCCTCTTTATTTGTGCTGTAAAGATTTACATACATCAACATGCTGGGTTGAACTGGTTGAATAATGATGCCTTCACGACGCACCAATGGGGGCAGTTGGTTGATTGCCTGATCGACACTGGTTTTTACTCTTACCATGGCATCGTTTGGATCAGTATCCAAGTCAAAAATGATTTGAATGGTGGCTTCACCAGCGCTGGTTGCATCTGAAATCATGTAGCGCATCCCCAGCACTCCATTTAAGGCTTGCTCCAGAGGAATTAATGTCGTGCGTATTAGCACGTCAGCACTGGCTCCAGGATAGGCTAAAGCCACAATGATCCTGGGAGGCGCTATTTGCGGGAACTGCGTGACTGGCAATGCTCTTATCGATAGAAAACCTAAAAATACGATTAATAGAGAGATTACGATGGCAAGAACTGGTCTTCGAATGATACGCTTGAACATCATAAATCCCTAAAATTATTTAACTGGTAAATTTAAACTGGACTGTACTTCGGCTGATTTTTGGTAGAGCGGTTTTATTTTTTGGCCCAAGTGAACTCTTCCCAAGCCTTCCAAAAGGATTTTTTCATCTTTTGTTAAACCGGAGCGGATGACATATAAATGCGGAACTTCATGAGCAATGGCAATTTCTCGCGATTTGATCACATTTTTTTCATCAACGACGTAGACAAATTTTTTATCCAGTACTTCAAAGGTTGCCTTCTGCGGGATCACCAGCGCATTTTTCAGCCGCTCGGATAAAATGATTGTGCCCGTTTGACCATGCCGTAATAAGTTTTCCGGGTTAGGAAAGCTGGCTCTGAATGCAATATTACCGGTTGCATTATCAAAATCTGCTTCGACTGTGTCAATGCGGCCTTCCTGATTAAAATTTTGCCCGTTCGCCAGTTCAAGCTTGAGAGGAAAATTATTGCCCGCGTTTTGTTTTTTCATGAAATTCAAATAATCCACTTCGGACACGTTGAAATAAACCCATATCCGGCTGTTGTCTGACATGGTAGTTAATAATTGTCCTTCTTCAATAAGACTGCCGACGCGCACGCGAAAGCGATCTACAATGCCGTCAAATGGAGCGGTAATGGTGGTAAATTGCAAGTGGATCTCGGCGAGTTTCATTTTCGTGCGTGTTTTGTCTAACTTGGCCTTAGCTAAGGCTAATTCGTTAGGTGAAACAACCTGCTTGGATTCTAGATTTTTAGTATTCTCATATTCAATTCTGCTGATTTCATATTCAGCTTTTGCTTTTTCCAATTCAACTTGTAACACCAATGGCATGATTTGAAACATTTTCTGGCCTTTTTGCACAAATTGGCCCTCATCAATGTAAATATGCTGCAAATAGCCTTTTTCTAATGAGCGGACTTGGATGTGTTGGATGGATTTAATCTGAGCGACATAACCGTTATCTATGGTAAGTGTTTCAGTCCATGGATTCGTAATTAAAATTTCCGGTATTTCTTTTTTGTGGCTCTCATGTTTTCTATGAGTAATCAAAAAACCGATGATTAGACAAGTTGAAAAAATAATTAATACCAACCGAGTCAAGTATCTTTTTTTCATGTGTGAAATCCATATCACTTTAAAGCTCAACTAGTTTATCTGGCGCCATAAGAATTTTTGTGTAAAATTCCCACTCGGTGCGTCTTTGATCAAATTAAAAGATGAATGAGAGCCAGAAAGAAGACTGTAAATAACTCAATATTACAGCAATATAGTAAATAAAATATATTAATCCCAAGCCCATGACAATAAATAATTTTAACTACATGCTGGTGAATTTAACGCGTCAGCTTCGCGCTTTGGTAAAAAGTCAAACAAAGGATTCACCGTTAACGTTTGAACAAATTAGGGCTATAAGCCATATTGCAAGATTTGAAGGCATATCGCAGGTGGAGTTGGCCAATTTACTGGAAGCCAAGGCAATGGCGGCTTCAACAATAGTCAATGCTTTAGAGAAAACATCCCTGGTCATAAGAAAAAGAGATAAGAGCGATGGGCGTACGTACAGATTACATCTAACTGCGGCAGGGAAAAAGGTTGCTGATGAACTTCAAGGCCTCTCAAAACAGATTTTTAAGTTAATGACAAAGAACATCAGTGAAGCTGAGTTGCATGTTTTTTATAGCACCCTGGAAAAAATGCAAGAAAATATCATTCACGCATTAAAATCGTGATGGGAGTATGAGGTATGTAAAAGTTTGCTGGAGTTATATGGAGTGCGCCACAGGTTTTGAATAAATATGGAATTGATAAGCAA
The DNA here is from genome assembly GCF_024160945.1 of Legionella sp. 27cVA30. Classification (NCBI taxonomy): domain Bacteria; kingdom Pseudomonadati; phylum Pseudomonadota; class Gammaproteobacteria; order Legionellales; family Legionellaceae; genus Legionella; species Legionella sp. 27cVA30. The sequence goes on along the minus strand of NZ_JAMYXK010000001.1, from coordinate 699,945 downwards.
CAACCATTCTTTATGTCGAGATTGCGCGGTTAGAAAACAACTTCTTTAAGCAAAGATAAGCGGTGCTTAAATAACTTGTTAGCCTTAAAACTCATAAAGGTCCACATTAATAGGAAACCTTGATGGAAAGTTCTCTCCATCAAGGTTTCCTATTCTCACATGTTAAGTACTTGGCTTGTTTTCACCTCGTTTTGCCCAGAGAATCGAGTAAGTTTTTGATAGTCGATATTTTCGCATTTGAGTACAGGGATTTTATTGTCTAAGCGTGGGGCTACAGTAACTCTGAGGGCTTTGGTTTGCTCAAGTTTGGACGCGGCTTTTCTGGCTTTCTGCATGTCCATATCCGGAAATTCAAGCCAAATGACCCCACTATTTGCATTTTGCTTCCAACCTTCAAGGCCGGTTATTTTTTTCACAGCATCTAAAATAGCTGGGATTTGTTGCCGATCCAGGGGAGCTGGTTGAAACATCATCAATTTTTTCTGTTTCTCGTTATCCAATTTCTTCTCAATTTGAGCGAGCTTGGTTAAAGCGGCGGAAAGTAAAAAAGTGGATGCGTCAACCAAATTTTCCATTTCTAGGGCCATTTTGGTTTCCGAGCACCAGCACTTTCTTGCTGAAACCGATTGACGTCGAAAGTTGGATGCTTTCGTTTTATTTGTTGCAATAAATCACTGAATCCTACCCTGATTTCAATTAATTTTTTTAATTTTTTATCCTCAAAGACATTTTTTTGTGCTTCAACAATACGGGTATGAATGAGTTTTTGTAGAGGAAGTAAAGAGGAATCAATTTGCGCGAAGGCTTGCTGGTATTGGCTATTTTGATTTTTTCGTTCACCTGGATGGCGCAGTACAATACTTGGATAATCAAATGCACGTAAGAATAGATTGATGAGGCAGGTTGCGGTTCTGCCATTTGCATTGGCAAATGGATGAATTTCTGTGAGCTCATAAAACACAAAAGTCAAAAACTCGGTAACCTTCCCAATATCGTTTGTGTCAAGCTCAGAAAGTTTACATACCGTAGTGCCAGCCCATTGCTCCATGGCTGCGGGAATAAGTTTAGGAAGCATGCAGATTTTTACAATATTATTCACAATTTTCTTTTGTTCGTAAGTTAATTGGTCTAAATTGTACGCGGTCGCTAACTTGTTTATAGCGATGATCCCATGGATTGCTGGATGCTTATAATTTATATAAGGTATTTGTGATTCATGAATAGTATAAGTTTTATCGTCAGCAATTTTTTCCAGTAAAGAAATAAAATTGCTCGTTGCTTGTTTGTCGAGCCCAAAATCTTCATTTAAAAAAGATACAAATGAACTGCGAGGTTTATGCGGGTGCAAACCAGCTAGGTAATAGATAAAGTGATCAACCAACTGGCCATCGTAGAATGAATTCTTGGGTAAACTCACCTGCTTGTTTATCGTGAATTTGTAGCAATGTTTTTCCGAGATGACTGTGAAGTTTTTTGACCCACTGAATAAGCGTTTCCGGCTTTATATTTTTGATACCCTCTTTTTTTATAAGAGGAAGAATGTTTTCTTGAGCATACAAATAAGCATCCAGCATATCATGATACTGTCCTGCTTCAGGATAAAGTGCATCTTCGTAGGTTTGTGAGCCTGCCAAGCGTTGGGGAGAAGATTCTGGCTCAAAACTATAAACCAAAGCATGATTAAATTCGCTAAGTTTAGATAAATCAAGCATGTTAATTTCCATCTGGCAAATAAGCTGCAAATGTTACATGGCAAAACAATTAGTGTCCATCTTGAGATTTATTTGGCCATAATGTTTTTGGAAACTCATGCATTTATCTATCCATAAGCTATAGTCAAATAAAAGCCAATAATTTTAACTTTAAGAGTTAGGGATAAGGAAATTATGCGCCCCATTTGGTCTGGCTCCATTAGCTTTGGACTGGTCAATATCCCTGTGAAACTTCACAGTGGCACCATTGAGCAGCGGCCTGAATTACATTTAATGCGTAAAAGCGATGGGTGTCCCGTTAAATATTCCAGAGTATGTCGCTTTGATGGCAAAGAAGTCCCAATGGATGAAATTGTAAGAGGTTACAAGTGGAAAGATGGCGATTACATTGTTCTTGAAGCTGAGGATTTCAAATTAGCCAATGCCAAAAAAACGCAATCCATAGACATTGCGCAATTTGTTCATGTCGATGAAATTGATACCATTTATTTTGAAAAGCCTTACTACCTTGAACCCGAAAAATCTGGGCAAAAAGCTTATGTCTTATTACGACAAGCTTTAGAAGATACTAAAACGGTAGGAGTGGGGGAGTTTGTACTGCGAAATAAAGAAGCTCTAGTAATTATTAAACCTTATGGCAAGCTGCTGGTATTAGAAAAGCTAAGATATGCAGCAGATATTCGCCCTCTGCAAGCATTAAATTTGCCTTCCAAAAATGAAATTACCAAGGCAGAGCTTAACGAAGGGGTGAAACTTATTAATAAAATGACTAAAAAATTTAAGCCGGAACAATATCACGACGATTATATTGAATATTTGCGTGCAATAATTGCTGAAAAAGTGAAAGCCAAAAAAACTGTGGAACGTAAAAAGCCCAGCAAAAAGCGAGCCCCCGAAAAAGTAGTGGACATCATGAGCCTCTTAAAAGAAAGTTTAAAAAATAAGGCTTCATGATGCCCCATAGCTGCCTACATACTTAAGTTATTCTTTTCCGGAATGAAAAATGTTTCGAAATCTTCTTCATTGGCTTCCATGAGTTCTCCTTCTTCTTCTCGCGAATAAAAAAGAACTTTTCTTGTGTTTTTATCGGCAACAATAAATTCACGACCTTTTTCTGCTTGCGCTGCAAAGAAGGGCCTAATCAGTTCCGGGCTAGGAAATTCAAGGGGAAAGATGGTTTCTTCGTTATCATCATCCTGAATTCCTGTAGGATGGCCAATGATTTGTTGTATGCAAACGTCGTAATCTTTTTTAAAATCTATGGCTTCCTCTTCCATCCAAATTAAATACTCACATTTATTGCAATTGTAAAGACGACCATCGCCAAAAGAATAACACCAGGGTTCTAAAGAATCGTCATCGAAGGTTATGAACTTTCGACGTTGAGATGCTTGTTGTTGAAAAAAAGTCCGCGCTGCAAATTCATCAAGAAAATGCAGGGTTTCCTGTGTGTTCATCTGATATTTTTTTTTAAAATCTCTTTTTATTTTTTGCTCGTCATGCTCGCTTTGGATTGAAAATGCTTTTTCTTTTTGTTGCCAACTCAATAGGGCCATGTGATAACTGTTATCATTAAGATATTGGCGAATTTCGGGATGTTTTAATGCCGGGGTGAAGTTTCCTTCCAGCCATTCGTTATATTCTTCAGCGCCACTTTCTTTAAGCAGTTTTTTTAATCCATCAGAATAATCCCGAATGTCTTCAAGTTGCTTATTTTTTTCAAAAAAATAAGCAAATTTTTGTTGATTGACCAAAGGGGTTATAAAAAAAGAACGATTTTTTTTAATTAAATCTTCAATTACGCTAATTGCTGGGATGAACGAATGGTTTTCTTCACTAGGCATCTTGTAATCCTTATTAATCTGTATTCTATAATGGTTGAATTTTAGGCAAAATGCGAAGTTAGAGCAAATTTGTTTTGGCATAAACCAGCACCAAAGCGCTTGTTTTATCCCGTTTCCTACGTGACGGGCAAAGCATTATTCTCCTGCTTGCCTGCACTCATGGATCGCATTTTCTTTACATAGCTGTAGACAATCCTCGTCGCCCGCACGTTCACATTTTGCTGTACATTGCGTAACTCTTTGCTGAACACATAAGGCTTGATCATCCTGTTGAGCATCAATTTGTGCGGGACTAATGTCCTCGGCATGAGCATTGAGAAAAAAGAGAGAAAAGAAAGTAAACGTGATTAATCTTGCCATGATATTCAGGTTCTTCAAATTACTTATTATCAGTTTAGCAACTCATGTATAAAAACACCGCAATCTAATTCATATTAAATTTATGAACCCTATTGCTGCCTCATAACCCGTTGGGTAAGCATGCAAATGAAGTATGGTCATTTTTTAAGCAAGTTGGGTCGTGGGATATAAATCGCGATTTTTACAATCTTGCTATTTTTACTGGCTTGCTATAAAAAGATTGTTTTGGTCTTCAATGGAGTGAGCATGCTGAGTCATTTTTTCCAAACACCTGCCGTTACGGCTCCACGAGTTGAACTGCCAACTACCATTTTTGATTATCAATGCCACACTCACTTAAAGGTTCTGCAAGACAGGATGCTTCGCTTCAATCAAGCCTTGTCGGCATTAAAACAGCTAGATCAGAAAATCGTTGCTTCCCTAACGTTAGGAACAGCATGTTGGCTTTTTCCTAATATTACTTTTTCTGTCATCGGATTTTGTTTGGCTACCCATTGGTTAGGGAAACGTGAAGCTTTCTACAGTGAATATATGAAAGCATTGGCGGATTTGAAAGATGCTTATGCTTGGGCGATGGGAGAATCGAAAAAAGACATGTGGTATAAAATGGGCTCGACGGTCATACAAGAGCTAATCTTGACCTTGGGGCCTGTGCTTAGCAAAGACAATATCCTTAAGTGGGAAAAGGCCGATCTACAGCCGGCTATTATATCTGGACAGCGTGCGAAGGAGCCAAGTGAGAATTTTAAAAAAAGATTGGAATCCTTTGCTAAAGGGGAGCAGGAAAGAAGTTGGGAGTTTCAGCTTTATGGGGAGCAAGGCTCTCCAGGATTGCTCACCATGTTTAAGGCTACAGTTAAAGAATCCGTTTTATTGGCAATAAATGCTGTGGTGCAAAATAGGGAACTTAAGAATAAATAATTTGAAAAGTCTATACTTTAATATTATCTGCTGTAAAAGGAAGATATCATGACCAAACCGGTGCAAACCTATAAAAAACTCTATCGCTCCAGGAAAGACAAGATGATTGCTGGTGTATGCGGAGGCCTGGCTGAGTACTTTAACATGGATCCTACCCTCATGCGGTTAATTTTTATTGTGTTCCTGCTCTTGGGTGGTTGTGCTTTTTTAGTGTACATCATCATGTGGCTGGTTGTTCCCAAAGAGCCCATATAACATTTCTTTATGCAGCAAGATTATTGGAAGCAAAAATGGGAATCGGGGGAAATCGGTTTTAACCAAAAACAGCCGAATCCTTTATTAGTTCGCTATCTAGAGAACCTGCAATTAAAAAAAGGCGCCCGCATTTTTGTTCCTTTATGCGGTAAAAGCATTGACATGCTGTGGCTGCGGGAACAAGGTTATCATGTGGTAGGTGTTGAGTTAAGCGAACTTGCATGTAGGGATTTTTTTCAAGAAAATTTACTGCCAGTGCAAACCCATAAAACGGCCAATTTTATTCAGTTCCGGGGGGATAAATTAACCCTTTACGCAGGTAATTACTTTGAGCTGACGGCCGATCTCATTGGCGATGTCGATGCTGTTTATGATCGCGCTGCTTTAATAGCACTTCCTCCTACTCTAAGAATTCAATATGTTAATTATTTTTCTTCTTTGTTAAAGTTTGGTGCAAATATTTTTTTAATTTCTTTTACTTATGATCCTGAGAAAATGGAGGGGCCACCCTTTTCTGTAGATGCAAACGAGATACAAAAACTTTACGGCTCATTATTCCACATCAGGCAATTGTATAATGCACCTGCTGAAAAAATTTCCGCACACGTACGAGCTAAAGGGGTCACCCAAGCCAGCGAGCAAGTATATCAATTAATATTTACCGGCTTTCGGAAATAAGCACGCTTCAATAACTTTAATTCAAATGCTTAAGTGCGCCGACAAAAGATTATCGAAACTATGTGTTTATTCTAGTGACGACTATACTTAATAAATGGAATTATTTAAGCATAAGGAGATGCTTATGAGCACTAAATCAAACAAAATAATTACGTATAAAAATACTTTGGTAAGAATTTTAGCAAGCGCAAGTCGGGTTTTCCTGCAAGTTCTTTCTGTTCTCGCCATTGGTGAATGCAGACCTCGATATAACCCTCTTAAGAAAAAGGATGTATCAGCAAACAGAGATTAACAATTCCCATATAAATTAATCAATTCCTATTTAAATCACCGCTAAAAACTATAAAATAAAAATTTTAAGCATTATTCGGGGTTAATCATAAGTACAAGGATGATGTGGCAATGAAAATAAACAACTTATTTTCATTGCTGATGCTATTGTTTAGCAGTACCCTTTTCGCTGGTAAGACGTTTACAGGGAGTTGGGACGGCATTACCTTGACTACGGATCCGCATAAGCCTTTTTTCTTTTATTTTCAAACAGAAGGTAGGTTTTACAATTCCTATGTAAGAGATGAGTTATTTACGCGCTCAGCAATCGGCTATTCCGCGAGTAAAAAGTTAAGCTTGTGGGCAGGATATGATTTTTTTCAATCCTTGCATGACTCTAAAGAAATTGTGCAGGGAGTTTGGCAGCAGGGGCAGTATCAACTGATTGATGTAGAAAAGTTGACATTTACCTGGAGGAGCCGTTTAGAGGAGCGGTTTGCCACATTTGGAGCTGGAACTGCTTTAAGGCTGCGTAACCGTGCTCTAATTCAATTTAATAAATTAATTCAAAATAAATTGTCGCCTATTATTTATGATGAAGTTTTTTTGAATCTTAATCATCCTGATTGGGTTTCATCCAAAACATTAAGCCAGAATCGTTTTTTTCTGGGGGCAAGGTTTCCTGTTAAAGAAAATACTTCTGTGGTGATGGGATATATAAATCGTCAAAACTATAATACTTATGAGACAACCCAAGATCAGGTATTAAGTATAATGCTTGAAGTGACTATTGAATAAGTAAAGTAGGGCAGTTGTCTGATTACAACTGCCCTATTTATTTTAAAAATTAAAAGCCATATTGGCATTTTGCATGGGCTGTTGCTGCTGCGGATAGGAAGGCTGATAAAACATTTGCTGTGGGTAAATATTAGGGTATTGTTGTCCTGTATGTTGTTGAGAATATTCACTTCGTTGTTGATTATAATAAGCTTGCTGCTGTGAAATAGGCTCTTGGCTATTCTGCACGCTGCTGTTAGGGGCTACCAGTTCAACAAAAGCTTCAATTTCTTTAATTTGTTTATCTAACACTAGTCTGCCATTTTCATGAATTTGATGGATGGCGTAGGCGGTAAGAATGACACCAATAATGGTCGCTGCTATTCCAATTAATAACGCGCCGACTATACCTACTGGCCCCGTAGCTGCAATCACGGGTAGGGAGAAAGCAAGATCTGTTAAAATGAGAAGTCCCGCGCTAGTCAATCCTGCACCAACAACAGCTTTGAAGGAATTGCCCAAGATGCTAAATATGCTTCTTGTGGCATTACTACCGTAGTTAGAAGCCATGAGCTCTTTTAGATAATTAACTTCCACAGCCAAGTTATCTTGGGCTTTTTTATCGTTGGGGCTACCTAAAACAAGAATTCCACACTCTAAGATTTTGTTTAAGAGGGTAGCGTGCTCTTCATTATAATACCGGTGAGGTACGATTTCATTTACTCCTGGAACTTCCAGAGAGTCGAGTTCTTCCAAACTGCTAATAAAATTTCTGCCCGCAATGATGATCTTATTCTTTTTCTCACGGGTTTCGCGAGCAAGACGAGAATTAAAGAAACTATCCTGCAAAGTTTGATCGAGTAAGCTGATAAATTCTTTGCTTTTCGAGCTATCAATCATGTCCAATCTCCTAGAGAATGATTATTTACTATTCATTTTGGTAGCCAATATACCATAATGAAATAAAAAATCCTAATCCATGCTGCTTACACTGGTTAATTGTGAAGCTTTGCGATTCCCAACAAAACCAGGAAAGCTCATGCCTTTGATTTTATTATGTAATTTGGTAAATAAAATGGGAAAAACGCCATTGCCGGTCACATTGGCAGTAGTGCCGAAAGGATCGCAAATTAAATAGACTGCTGTTATTAAGCCAATCATATCACTTGAGAAACCCAGATGAGCTTCCAAAATAGGGGTAACGACTAAAATGACTCCACCCGGAACTGCAGCGACTGCATATTTAGCCAGGGCAGTATATAAAGCAAAGACAGCAAAAGTAGAAACGGATGGTAAGGGTAGTCCAAATGTCAGGATAGTTGCCAAACTTAAAATAGGCACGCCGATGGCGCTGCCGATGGTATGAATATTAATAACAGCGGGAACAAGCATTTTAGCTTGCTCAGAATTATTCAGATTTTTCTCCGTAGAAACAAGAAGAACCGGCATCGAGGCAGCGCTTGAAATCGTAGTGAGTCCGGTTAAGCTCGCGGGTAAAACATTTTTCATATAGAAGAAGAATTTTTTCACTGAAAATTCGCTGGCTAAAAGATACCAAAAAACAATATACAACCATTGGCTGGCAATAATAAGAAGTAAAATAGGGCCGTATATTTTTAAGGAAGTCTGCAATACGTGCTCATATTCCAATTTAAATACAAACCCTAAAATGAACAAGGGGAGTAACGGGATAAATGCTTTTTTTAAGAAACCGTTGGCAAGTTTATTTAAAGTGTTTGCCAAGCGCTTTGCTTTCTCATTGGGCCACATGGAAAAAAAGATCCCGATGGAAAAACCCCACAATAAAGCTACATCGTTGGTAATTAATTTTTTTAAATGAAATGTCCATGCCGGTAACAGCTGTAGGGCTGAGGCATTTACAGCCGTTTCCTTGAAATGAAGTAAATTAAGACCGATATATCCTGAAGTATAGCCATACATTAACGCTGTAAAATTCGAAGCAAATACGCATATTATTAATAGAAATACAAAAAGTACTGCACCTTTTTGCAAGTTAGAAAGACACGAAAATACAAAACTGAAAATAATGAAAGGCAGTAAAAATTCCAAGATTCCTTTCATGCTCAAGCTAAACGCGTAACTAATGGCTTTGATTTGTACAGGAACGTATTGGCCTAAAAATAAAGGCAAAATCAAGATAGAAAGAAGGAGCAGCGGCAATTTTATTTTTTTAATAAAAGCTATAGACATCGTATAAAATCCTTTCATAAAGCCAAAATTTAACATTAAAAAAGATACAGTATCCCAGAATCTTCGGTAATACGCCATTATTAAGATTAAGTGCTTAATAAAAAAACATATTACCTCAGGCTTGAATAAATAGTCTATGATTTATAGAAAACTGCTATATTAAAAATAATTGTAAATATTCATTAAGGATGATGAGAATGAAGCACAATACCGCTTTTCTTACTGATTTAAAGAAAATTCGTGATGATGCACGTAAACATTTGACCAAAGGGCCTGTAACTGAAAATTACCACCTTAATTTAGCAACTGTCATTGAATTATTAAATGGTGCACTGGCAACGGAATTAATTTGTTATTTACGTTATAACAAACATCATTATAAGGCAGCGGCATTAGGTGCCAGTGTGGCTGCTAGCGAATTTCTTGAGCACGCCAATCAGGAAAATTTACACGCCAATCAATTGGCGGCACGTATTGTACAGCTGGGAGGGGATCCAAATTTTTCCCCGCATGGATTATCTGAGCGTGCTCATGCCGAGTATGTGGAATGTGAAACTGTAGAATGCATGGTAAAGGAAAATTTGGTTGCAGAAAGAATTGCCATTGATATTTATCGGGAAATGATTAATTACATCGGCAACGCTGATCCGACTACGCGAAAGCTTTTGGAAGATATTTTGGCCGTTGAAGAAGAACATGCGGATGACTTATTGGATGTAGCCGCCGAGTATGATATTAAATTTGAGGATTAGATGTTTTTATTTTTAGCATGACTGGATGAAGCATTTGGCTTTTCATATGAAGGCTGCTTGCCTGCACTACTGAAAAAAGAACCATAATATTGAATTTCTTCAAAATCCTCATATTCAATGGTTTTTACAGCAGAGCTTTGTTCAGTTTGTAACAAACGGGTCGCTTGGGTAAGAGATGAGGAGCTAATTTTTTTATTTATCATGTTCTCACTTTCATTGTCCCATTCACTGCGCTCAGGCGAGTTTGCTCGATTAGGCAAAATACCCAATTCACGGGAAGCTTCAATTGGAGAAAGTATAAAATTAGTGATTCTACGCACTCCCTCGGTCAGAGCATATGCTGTTTGCACAAGCGCTAATGTCAGTGTACGTGTCATTTTACTGTACCATCGCGTAGGGGCAAATTGATAAAGTGCATTCCTTAAATAATCAAAAATTCCACTTGCTATGGATAGTGGAAGCTCAAGAACAAGTTTAAATGTATTTTTAAAAGTCACAAGAGGGGTCGTTGCGAACCATAATTTGCTTTCATTAGATTTTGGCGCGCCTAAAAAATACTGGGCAAAAGAATACTCTTCTCCAGCATTATTAAAAGTTTTGTACCAGCTATTCTTAAGAAAGGCAGTAAGCGAGGTTTGATGCGTCTGCTTTGAATTTTCTAACATCTGTAATCCTAGGCTTACAGGAGATTGATTGGCAAGGGTTTTTAGCATTCTGGTGCGATCAGCCCCATTCTTGCTTTTTCCGATTACTGCATCATTTGCCAGAATCTGCATCATTCCTAATGCATGGAAACCACAGGAAACACCATCAAACGTAGATTGTGTTCCTAATCCTTCGTATTGGAGGTCAATCGCTTCTTTGCCGGATTTGAATTTTACCTTGTGACTATAGTTCCAATTGAAAACTGAGCGGAATATAGCAGAGATTAATCCCCCGACTGTCAAGCCAGGTTTTTCAGAGCTATTGAGAAATGTTGATGGGTTGCTTAATTTAGAGTCAAATAATGTGTATTTATCTTTGGTATTTTTGTAGAGAACCGTAATATGGCGCTCGGTATTTCCGGCACCAATTACAGGAATAATTACTTGCTGCTCAGCCAGGAGAAAATCTTTTTGACTTTTAAAAAAATTGATTACTTCCTGATAGGTTAGCTCTGTTTTATAGGAGGAAGGAGCTTGAGTAAGCACAGGAGTACTGACTACACATACATTATCATTGAGAAAATAATTTAATTGAAAAGCTCCTAAGGACACGCTGTGTTTGACATAACCTTTATCTTCAAGCTTCTCAAAGTGATGGTTTAACGCTTTTTCAACCTGGCTTGAATACAGCATGTGTAAACCAATGGTCATAACTACCTCTGCTTATCTATTATTTCAATTTTAAATGATAATTATTAACTAAAGCTTAAAAACTGTAGTTAATTTTGGCTTGTAAATCAGTTTAACGCATCTGTTGCTGAAGCTGAGAAATTTAATGGAGTTTAACCAGATGATAATTAAGGGTACCCTAACAGGTGCTGAATACATTTACATTATAAATGGTTATATGTCATATGTTATTCACTTAAGGTTTAATTCAGAATAAAATGACTGCTCCTTGCGTTTGGCAGGCAATATCATGACTCTGGTTTCATTGTTAGGTGTTAAATCTATATTTGCTGGGATGTATGTTGGTTCAGTAGCTTATACGCATTTTCGCGGACGTGTTCGATTAAATTTTCTGCGCCAGTTAACTGATCATTCCAGTTTAATGGCTCCAATTAATGCAATAATGTACCTTTTTTCTTCTGTGCCCAAGACGCCTTATTTAAACGTAAACCAGTTTCCCGAACTTAAGGTATTGCGTGAAAATTGGCAGGTGATTCGGCAAGAAGCGGCTGCATTATACCAAGGGGGATATATTAGCGCTTCGGACAAGCACGATGATATTGGTTTTAATTCCTTTTTTCGGCGTGGATGGAAACGATTTTATTTAAAATGGTATCAAGATCCGATGCCTTCAGCCGCAAAGCTTTGTCCGAAAACCCTTGCATTAATTGAAAGTATTCCCAATGTCAATGCAGCCATGTTCACTTTGTTACCCAAAAATAGCTTTTTGTTCAAACATCGTGATCCTTACGCAGGCTCCTTGCGCTATCATTTGGGTTTGATTACGCCAAATTCTGATAAATGCTGTATCTATGTGGACGGGCAAATGTATGCCTGGCGGGATGGCGAAGATGTGTTATTTGATGAGACGTTTGTGCATTATGCTGAGAACCAAACAGAAGAAGATAGAGTTATTCTTTTTTGCGATATAAGACGACCGTTAACAAATCGTTGTGCTGATTGGTTTAACCGTTTTTTCAGCCGCACCGTGATGAAAGCAGCTTCCAGTAAAAATTTGCCCACAGAACCAGTAGGTTTTATTAACCAAGTCTTTAAATATTTATATCAAATCAGGATGCTAGGGAAGCGATTAAAAACGTGGAATAAGGCTTTCTATTACCTGGTTAAGTATGTGTTATTTGCCTCAATTTTTTACTTTATCTTCTTTTAAAAATTTCAAAACCATCTCTTTCCTAAATTAAGTAAACAGCTTCTTTAATTGACAATTAGAGAGGCTGCTGTTTTACTGAAAATAGGACATTTAAATCATGGATGCTCAAGCCAAGGAGATGGTGTCATGCTCAATTGCGAACACATACAACAATTAATAGCAGGTTGTCGAAAATTGGGATTAAGCGGGGTAGTGCGCAAGTTAAATGTACTATTGCAAGATATAAACGTCGATTTTGTTACGCAAGGAGAATTTTTAGGAAGTAATGGCAATCCTGCTATTTTTGTCAACGAGCAGACGTATAAACTCTTAAGTAAATTCCACCCCACCTGGAAAAAAAACAAAACAATTGTTATTAGAGAGCATGATTTTCATAACCCCCATATCGCCTTAATTACCAAAATCGGAATGATTGTGCATGAATTAGGGCATGCTTTTAACGTTGAGGCGAACCTCCCAAATTCGGAATGCAATGCTTATATATTTGAAGTAGAAGCACTGGCCCATCTTTACAAAAACAAAAAAGAATTACTCTATGGTTGCGAGAAAAAAGATTTACAGGATTATTTTAATGCTCGTCTACCTATTTATCGAAAATCAATTCAAAAAAATAATAAAGATAATAAAGACATTGAATATTTAGAGACGCTTGTAAAAAAAATTGAGCAAGATACCTTGCTGGAGGAGAAAATAGCAAGGGAAAAAGAAACCCAGGTATTGCTTAAATTTTCTTTACTGCATAGACAAAGACAAAAATTTCACCAAGACATAGCAAACGAGCAGGAAAGTTTTTTTATGGAAAAAAACTTATACCTTGTTGCTAAATAAAAAATCGTCTTCAATATCCATTTTGCACCGGTCTGTTAATTCTGACTCAGGAGGTAAGATTCCATTACTTATAATAAATTTCCCGAATGACTCATAGCTTTGCAGATGCCTGAATTCTTCAAGAGTCAGCAAATTTTTATATGCTGGCACCCAAAGTAAAAAATATACTAAATTGGGTTGACATTCCGCTAAGCCCAAAATCCAATGTGGAAGATTCTTTGGCGTTTGCTCGATTAAAATATTCATACACTCTTTGTCATGCAAAATTGCAAACCCATCTTTCTCATTGGCAATAATATGGGATAACAGGAGATTAAAATTCAGTTCGTTGCTTTTGATTCTGCTCAATCTTTCCGTAGAGTTTTCTCGGTGGGTGCTTAAAAAGAATGAAGAAATTCCGGAGCTGCGTTTTTCGTCGCGTATGCAAGTATATTGCATAAATAATTGAATAATTTCCGTGGGCAATTGAGAAAACAACATGGTGTTTCTCCTTAATTAATTTCTAGCATCATTAATAATGTCTTAATAATTACCAATTATACTTGCCAGTGATCATAGTACAAAACGGGCTATTCGCTTTATTAAAAAGAATTACGTATGAAATCAATCGGTACTTTATTCGGCGAATCTAGGTTACTTGCAAAATCCATTGACCGTATCAATATAAGCCCCGAGCAAATCGATTTTGCTGGCTGGAATGCTGAAGCAAAATTATTATGTAGTATGCAAGGTTCTTGTTTATCTTCAGCTACTTTATTAGTCAAAGGTAAATACGTACCTACTTATGGGATAAATGGGCGCTGTTATGGGTTTCTCTTCAATGCGGAGCAATGTTTTATTTATGATGTAAGTTCAAAGGATTCAAATTCAAATCGTATAACAAAACTCGAAAAAAGAAAGTTAAACAAAGGCATAGATTTACTGGCAAAGAACGAATTAGGCTTAAAAACCTTGGATGAATTAAGTACAGAAATTCAACTTCAGGATCCCAAGGAATTAAATGAAGTCTTATTGGATTCCTGGAAACATTCTTGTGTAGGTTTATACGTAAGATATTTGGAGAGCACTCAAGACCAAAAACATTTTTACACTTCTTTGCTGGAAATTCGGCTGATACAAAAGTACTTAATTCAAAAATTTAGTTTCCCAACAGATTTCCCAATATGTTTATATAATGAAAAACTTGGTAAATTAATGAGATTTCCCGCAGATACTGAACTTAAATTATATGCAAGAATGCAGGGTATTCATGCAAAAACACAACCTAAATTATTTGATTTATTAAGTGATGAATACCAATTTAGCTTAGAGCCGTCCCCCCTTACTGTGGAAGCTTATCTTAAGCATCATGAGATGGCTAGGGAATTTACGCCTGAGCTCATCAATAAAATGTTGAGAAAATTAACATCACTCTTTATCCCTTTTGATGGTAGAAAAGTAGATGTAACGAGCATTGGTAAAGAGAGTGTCGATTCGGTTTCAGGAATAGCTAAGGAGCAAATCGAGAATATTATTCAGGATTATATGGCGAATACGCCCAAACATTCTCCCTTGTTAGCCAAAGAAAGTTTTTTTAAGTTTAAGACAGAGTTGGGTTCACCTATCCTTGCGGGACAACAAGAAATTGCCTTTGAAAATTTAAAATATACCTCGCAGTAATCGTAGTCTTAAGCTAATACACGTTCTGTCTTGCCGCTTATAGTGTTACAAATCAATTAATCGAGCGAATTGCGTCAAACTCTTTCTCTAAATCGGAATCATAAGCAGGATAAACTGCCTTGTCGGGTTTCTCCTCTCCTTTCGATTCATGCACGTCTTCTTGTTCTTTTCGCCGCGGCATTTGTTCATACGATTTTTTCTTGTCCATAAAATAACTCCATTATTTACTTGCCTATATTAATCATAGTGCAAAATTTGATTGGCATGCAGCACTTTATGACAAGTCCATTAGTACATTTTTCTTTTAATGACCTATAGTTATAAAACTATGGTTACTGAGATGCACAGTCAGACGCTTGAAAAAAACGACCCACAGGCAAAACAATGGCGAATGCTATTAGTTTATAATATGTATCGTCTGCTAAGCATTGGCGCATTATTTGGCTTTTTTTGGTTGGATCATTATAGCCACGCCGATGCAATTGTTTATCTAAGCGCTTTGGGTTGTTATTTTATTTTTGGCCTGCTCTTTTTATATGTATGGTATAAAAAATCGCTAAAGTTTGAGCAGCAAGTCGTCTATTCAGGCACTGTGGATGTCGTGGTCATGGTGCTTTTTATTCAAACGATTGGTTATATCCAGGCCGGTCTTGGCATCTTATTGAATGCCTTTATTGCTGTTTTGAGTATTTTGGTTCCCGGTCGTTTAGCGATTTTTTTTGCAGCCATCGCAAGCTGTATGTTGTTGGGAACGAGCCTTATTCAATATGGTACTGGCGTCCATGATGATTTACGACATTTTTTCTCCACGGGCATTTATGGGGCAAGCTTTTTTGCGACCGCTTTAACAGCCTGGTATCTTGCCAGTTGGGTAAAAAGCAGTGAGCAATTGGCCCAGGCGCGCGCCAAGGAACTTGCGAATGTACAACGGCTTAATGAATACATCGTCGAGCGTTTACAACATGGTGTTATTTATGTAGATCCCAATAAACAGGTCAAATTAATCAATACAGCTGCCCGCCGCTTTTTCAATTGGAGCGAAAATACCGGAAATCTCAAGTTACGTGATTTATCTTCCGCCCTGTATGATAAGTACTTGCAATTTTTGTCACATTCAAAAACAGCAGGGCAATCCGCCCAGACTACAATTGATAATCCCTATCTGCAAGTGCATTTTTTCCCGGCTTCTTATGGTAGCCAAACAGCTGTTTTGATGATTTTAAATGACATGACGCATATTGCTCAGCAAGCACAAGAATTAAAACTTGCTTCGCTGGGCCGTTTTTCTGCAAGCATAGCCCATGAGTTGCGCAATCCGCTCGGTGTAATCGCTCATGCGGTACAATTGTTAGGTGAAGAGAAAGAGTTAAGTGGAGAAGATCTACGGCTTAAGCAATTGATCATTAATAATTGCGATCGGATGAATCGCGTTATTAAAAACGTTTTGCAAATGTCCAGAAGACAGCAGGCTCAACCGGAAACAATTGAACTAAATTCATTTCTCAAGCAATTTAAACACGATTTTTGTCTTATTAATCCATGTAACCTTATACTTAAATCAAGCAAGGAAAAAAGAAAAACCGTTGTATTTGATAAAAGCCAACTGGAACAAGTGTTAATAATCTTATGTGACAATTCCATGCAGCACGGGCGTAACCAGGCTGGAGAAGTAGATATTACGCTGGAGATTAAAGATAAGACAAATAAGACTTTATTGCTGATTTCCGACACAGGACTGGGCATCCCCAAAAAAATACGCAATCATGTTTTTGAGCCATTTTTTAGCACAGTAAGAACAGGCTATGGGATGGGGTTGTTCATAGCAAAAGATTTATGCGAAATTAATCAAGCCAAGCTTGATTTTGTTGAATGCGAAATCGGATGCTGTTTTGCCATTAGTTTTAATCCAGATGATGAGATTCGCTTATGAATGCAAAAGTTCTCGTTATTGATGATGAGCCAGATATCCGTGAGTTATTATCGCTGACCTTGAAAAGGATGGGATTAGAATGCGATGTTGCTTCAAGCTTTACAGAAGGCATTAAGGCTATTGATAAAAATGAATATTTTTTAACGCTAACCGATATGCGGCTTCCCGATGGAGATGGTTATGAAATTGTTCGTTATATCCAGCAAAATAAACCCAAATTACCTGTAGCAGTCATCACGGCTTATGGAAATGTAGAGGGGGCTGTAAATACGTTGAAAGCAGGCGCGTTTGATTATGTATCGAAGCCCGTTGATTTGGCCATGTTAAAAACGTTAGTCGAAACAGCGCTACGTATGTACCATCGCCCGGAAACTCGGGATGAATTATTGCTCGGCGAAAGCGCTCCTATGCAAGCCTTGCGCGAAAGCATTTACAAGCTCTCACGAAGCCAAGCCCCTGTGTTTATTCAAGGTGAATCAGGCGTTGGAAAAGAATTGGTCGCGCGTTTAATCCATGCTTATGGCCCAAGAAGTGAAGCACCTTTTATTGCAGTGAATTGCGGGGCTATTCCGGCAGAGCTCATGGAATCGGAGTTTTTTGGGCATAAGCGCGGTAGTTTTACCGGAGCGTTTGCAGATAAAAAAGGATTATTCGAAGCAGCACAAGGGGGAACGCTTTTTCTCGATGAAATTGCCGAATTGCCTTTGGTGATGCAAGTCAAGTTGCTGCGAGCCATTCAGGAAAAAGCAATTAAACCCATTGGTGAATTGAACGAAATTCCTGTGGATATACGAATTTTAAGCGCCAGTAATAAAAATTTACTGGATGAAATTGCCGCGGACCGTTTCCGGCAGGAATTGTACTATCGAATTAATGTCATTGAATTGCATGTGCCCACCTTGCAGGAAAGAGCAGAAGACATTCCTCTACTGGCGAACAATATTTTGCAAAAATTAGCCAGGGAACAGGGTCGTGAACCGCCTCAATTATCAAAATCTGCGCTTGCAGCACTGCGAGGTTATTCTTTTCCGGGTAATGTACGGGAACTGGAAAATATTCTTGAGCGGGCGATGACATTAAGTAATGGCAATATTATAGAGCAGGTGGATTTGCACTTCCCGCAATCTGTTCCCGCTCAATCGGCGGCAGCAGGTTCTGAAAAAAAATTGGACTTAAACAGCACGCTACTAGGGCGTGTTTTTAAAGTTTTTCAAACTATTAAAAATCTGATAAAAAGCCTCCATAGTGAAAATGGAGCAAATGGATGTCAAGATTTGTTATTGATGACAAAATGTGGAACAAATTAGAACAATTACTGCCATCTCCTAAAGGTCGCCATGGGGAAAATGATCGATTATTTATTGAGGAGCATGATTCCCATATTTATAAAGAAAGGAATCATGTCGAACGATTTTTTAACAGAATAAAAGGTTTCAGAAGAATTGCTACGCGGTATGATAAAACTGCCGCCATGTTTTTAGGTGCATTAATTGTAATAGGTATTTTGCTGTGGCTGAAACTTTAAAAACACGCCCTAGAGCATGAAAAAGAACTAATACTTGATGCGCTGGAGAAAACTCGCTGGAACCGCACGGCAGCAGCTCGGCTGTTAGGGATAAGTTTCCGTACTTTACGCTATCGCCTAAAAAAATTGGGGCTTGATTAATTATTGGGTGCGAAAAATTCATTAGGGCCTGCTGAAATTCACTTGCCGCCTGACCATAGCTGAAGCTGGGGTGGCAATTTATCAGGAACCTGTTAATAAGTTTGCAGGTTTCTCTACTCATAGAGAACAAGACATGGATTGGTATAGCGGTTGCTGAAATTACCAGCAAGATTTATATGGTTAGGAGTTATCCATCAATGCAGCGCGTCGCTAAAAACATTTCAAACATTGGCAATGGGAAATTAATTTAATTGAGAGAACTCAATCGAATGGCATGTCGTGTAAGAAGAGTTTCCTAATGATTTGACCTAATGGATGCCGCGAACAAGCCTCGGCATCCATTAGGTGAATTGTTAACAATCTTAATCCTTTTGCAAAAATCGTATTTCTTCCATTTTCGCGGTGATGCGTGCTTGCAGTAATGGATCGTGTTTTGCCATTTTTTTAGCCAAATGCAGCTGCGCCAAAGCGCCAGTTTTTCTACCCTGGAGCAATTCGCATTGTGCTTGGGTAAAATAAGCATAATCTTTGCGGTGAGATGCGGCTTGCGCTTGGGCGAGTTGCTGGCAAACGGGCAAATCCTGTTTGAATTGCCGGCTTGCTTTCAAAAGAATGCTGACCGCTTGTTCAGGTTTATTTGCAGCCATTAAGCCTTGGGCATAATTTACAATTGCTGCGTAATTATCTGGATAATTATTTTGTAGTTCATTTAATCTTTGCAGGGCTGAGTCGAACTGATGCAAACCAATTTCAGCCTGGGCTAGGGCGATGACTAAATACAAATTATCCGGATTCTGCTGCAGCAAGGGGAGCAATTTCTCCTGTGCTTGTTGATATTGATTTATGTTTAGAAACACCAGTGCACGGCCATACTGGCAGGCCGTATCATTATTATGTTTTCTACATTGGTTGGCATAATAATCCAGTAAATTTTTATAATCATTCGATACCGAAGCGCGTATTAATTCTTTAAATAAATGATAATCGAGGCTATTAGGATAAGTTTTTTTGACAATGTGCTGGCTGCGATTTTCCGCTTCCGCGATGCGGTCCTCATCTAAGGGATGGGTGCGTAAAATGGCGGGTACATTGGCTGTGTAATAATAACGGGATTGCATTTGCATTTTTTTAAAAAAACTGGCCATAGCACGCGGGTCCAAGCCAGATTTAATCAACATATTAATGCCGATACGATCAGCTTCTTTTTCATTTGAACGAGTAAAATTAATATTATCTTGGGCAATACCTGACAAGGAAGCCATCAGAGCGCCGCTTCCCAGTATGGGATTGACTACCCCTAAGGCGAAAGAAGCAAGAACAGATGCCAGCATGGGAATGCGCATTTGTTTTTGATGTTCCAGCATGCGATACAGGTGATGCAATCGTACGTGTGCCATTTCATGCGCCATAACCGCAGCCAATTCGCTTTCATTTTCCGTTGCCAGAATTAACTGCGAGTTCATGCCGATGTAGCCGCCTGGGCCGGCAAAAGCATTGATTTCGTTGGATTTAACGATAAAAAAATAGGGAACCGGTAATTGTGAGCTGCGGGCTAATCGTTTGGCCAGATGATTTATGTATTGGCTTGCCAAAGGATTGCGCAGCACGCTATTTGCTTGGTTGATTTGTTGTATAAATTCTTTTTCCAATTCATCCAGTTCGCGATTGGTATAAGCTGAATAAGCGTGTGCCGCAGTGCTATGCAGCTGCAATTCACAAATCAAAATAAGACATAAAATTGCTGCCATGCAGTTTAGTAAGCGCTTTTTAAAGCAGGATGTTGAATACTTGCTTTTTCGCAACAAATTCATGAGTCTACTCAAAAATTGAATAATTTGTTATCATATGTGCACTTTTCAAGGGTGATTGAACTATGCACAAACAGTTTTTACTCGCAGCTCTCGACCAAGCCTGGCTTGGGCGTGGGATTTGTGCACCCAATCCCAGCGTCGGTGCAATTGCAGTACAAAACGGAAAGATTATAGCACAAGCCTGGCATCAAGGAGCAGGAACTCCGCATGCTGAACAAGCTCTATTAGCCCGCCTTGAACCTGCTCTTCCGGGTATCACGTTGTATGTCACGTTAGAACCTTGCAATCATTGGGGCCGGACACCTCCTTGCGTAGAAGCCATTATTAAATATGGAATTCAAAAGGTTGTATATGCGTATTCTGATCCTAATCCCGTAGTCATTAACAATAATACTCCGGAATTATTGAGAAAGCAGGGTGTGGAAGTGGAGTATTTTCCTCTGCCTGAAATTGCTCTTTTTTATCAAAGTTATCAACGATGGACTTGTACTCACAAGCCTTTTGTGACATGTAAAATAGCCCAGACTCTGGACGGTAAAATTGCAGGTAAACAAGGTCAGCAGCTTTGGCTTTCCAACTCCCTATGTGCAGAGTTTACTCATAAAAAGCGGCAATGCAGTGATGTTATCCTGACTACTGCCCGCACCATTAATGAAGACAACCCGCGTTTAAACGTTCGTTTACCAGGTGTTCAGGCTGCAAAACATGTGGCAATCATCGACAGGCAAGGAGTTTTAAATCAGCATGCTAACGTCTTGCAAACAGCCAAACATTGCCACATTTATCATGATGAGCAAATTCAAATGTCAACGCGGCATAAGAATGCTTCTTATTACCCAATGCCGACTTTACATGGGGAAATGGATATGCAGGCCGTGATAAGTCATTTGGGACATCTGGGGTATCATGATGTTTGGGTTGAGGCTGGAGGAAAATTATTTACGTCCTTACATAAGTTAGGGCTGGTGGATCGAACTTATATTTATATCGTCCCTTTTCATTTGGGAACAAAGGCGGTTTCAGCTTATACGAGCGAGGAAGCTTTTAGACGAAATTGCGCGATAACATGGAAACCAATGGGCGATAATATGATAGTATGCCTGGATTGGGAAAAGGCTGCAGAGAAGGAGCAGGCATGTTTACAGGATTGATTGAAGTGCAAGGCGAAGTTCTTGCAAATGTGCAAGGAGAAATTGCTAATCGTTTATTGATAAAAGCAGAATTAGGCGGGTTAAAAACAGGAGAAAGCATTGCAATTAATGGCGTGTGTTTAACTTTATTGCCTGATACGAGCCAAGGGTTAGCATTTGACGTATCTCCTGAAACATTAAAATGCACTTCTTTGGGCAGCCTTAAGCAAGGTGATGCAGTAAATCTAGAGCGGGCTATGTTGGCCACTGCACGCTTTGGCGGCCATTATGTAAGCGGGCATGTAGATACCACTGTTACATTAAAAAATATTGCGCCGGTAGGGGATTATATTGAGATGATTTTAGGGGACTTTTTGGCGGAGGAGTGTAAATTTCTTTTACCTAAAGGCAGTATTACCCTGGAAGGAGTAAGTTTAACCATTAATGCAGTTAAGAATCATTGCGTCAGCGTTTTATTAGTGCCACACACTTTGGCTAAAACAACACTGGGAGCACGCCAACCCGGTGATCGTTTGAATGTTGAATTTGACTATATGACCCGCATTGTAGCGCATCAATTAAGCTTACTTGATTTGCCGGCTTTAACTGCTTAAAGTCCGCAAATGGCTTTGGCATTTTCTTAAAAAAGTGAATTGCATGGCCGGCAGTTTGGCAGTCAATCATTGTGTTGAATTTTTCAAGATTTAAGTTGAGAGCTTAGGCTCTTAGGGTTTTTAAGAGGTTATTATGACAAATCCTTTTACCACCATTGAGCATGCCATCGCAGAGCTTCAGAGGGGTGGTATGGTGATTCTGGTTGATGATGAAGATCGAGAGAATGAAGGCGATCTGGTTATTGCAGCCGAGCATGCTTCTGCAGAAGCGATTAATTTCATGTCCCGTTTCGGCCGTGGCTTGATTTGTTTGTCTATGGAGGGAAAACTGATCGATAAGCTTAATTTATCGATGATGGCCAATCATAATCGCTCACCATTTGGTACTGCTTTTACCGTCTCGATTGAAGCTGCAACTGGCGTATCCACCGGTATTTCTGCGCAAGACCGCGCCCGCACTATTCAGGTAGCCATTGATCCTGAAAGTGGCCCGAATGATATTATCTCGCCAGGACATATTTTTCCTCTGCGGGCACGGGATAAAGGGGTGCTTGAACGTGGGGGGCAGACGGAAGGAAGTGTGGATTTGATGAAGTTGGCCGGTTTAACACCAGCCGCCGTTATTTGTGAAGTCATTAATGATGATGGCACGATGAGCAGGCGAGATGATCTCCTGGCATTTTCACAACAGCATGCAATTCCAATGGCCACAATTAAAGACTTGATTGCTTATCGGATCCGTCATGAACGATTGGTGGAAGAAGTTGCTTCCAGCCGTATTCCCTTGCATAAATATGGGAATTTTACTATGGCGGTTTTTACCAATCAATTGGATAGTGCAGAACACTTTGCTTTGCTTAAAGACCCTGTAATTCCCAACCAAGTACCTTTAGTTCGTATTCATTCTGAATGCATTACCGGCGATGTTTTTGGTTCCTGCAAATGCGATTGCGGCTCACAACTGCATCAGTCCCTGGAGATGATTGCTAAGGAAGGAGGCGTACTTATTTATTTAAGACAAGAAGGCCGCGGTATTGGATTGGCCAATAAATTAAAAGCATATGCTCTACAGGAGCAGGGGCTGGATACGGTTGAAGCCAATTTAAAATTGGGGTTGCCTGTGGATAATCGTGACTATGCAATTGCTTTTCAAATTTTAAAATATTTGGGTATTGATGTGCTGCGGTTAATTACGAATAATCCTCAAAAAATTACTGCAATTAGCAATTTCGGCATCAAGGTTTGTGATCGTGTCCCCCTGTCGATAAAACCTACCCCTGAAAATCAACATTATTTAAAAACAAAAAAAGAGAAGCTTGGGCATTTACTTGCAATTGAATAGGAGCAGTTATGAATTACATCCAGGGAATTCCAAATGAAACTAATCGTTTCCCAATTGCAATTGTGATAAGCCATTTTAATTATGAAATCACACGGGAATTGTTGCAGGGGGCGATGAAGCAATTACAGCATTACGGGTTTACTGAGCAGGATATCACTGTGGTGGAGGTTCCAGGAGCAGTAGAAATTCCAATCGTTGCCAAGCGTTTAGCTAAAAAAAAGCAACATCAAGCCATTATTGCCTTAGGCGCGGTGATTCGCGGAGAAACCACGCATTATGATTATGTATGCCAACAGGTAAGCCAAGGTTGCCAAATGGTAGCTTTGGAGTTTGAAATCCCAGTGGTTTTTGGCGTTTTAACCACGGAAAATGAGGCGCAAGCATGGGATCGCCTGGGGGGAAAACATGGCCATAAAGGAATGGATGCTGTGGATTGTGCTTTATCCATGCAATCTGTTTTAGGACAATTGGCATAAAAATCGTAAAGATTTCAGATGATATCTATTGCAAGGATACACTTGGGTTATTACTTTGCGCCAAAAGGGTATGTTCTTTTCCTGACTTTTGCATGCGTTTAACACATCCATATCTGCCAATTATGCGGAAACCATCGTTAATTTTGGAAATTCTGTGTTATTTCTGTTCTTTATTTGATAAAATAAGCCCCCGTTTACATGCATCTATCAAATTATCCGCTTATCCGCGGCTTAGCATTGCAACGGGATTTCTATGACAAATTATATTTTCATCACGGGCGGGGTTGTGTCTTCGTTAGGCAAAGGCATTGCTGCTGCTTCTTTAGCCGCCATCCTAGAAGCGCGCGGTCTTAGAGTGACTCTAATCAAGCTTGATCCTTATATTAACGTTGATCCAGGTACGATGAGTCCTTTTCAGCATGGTGAAGTTTTTGTTACACAAGACGGAGCAGAGACTGATCTGGACTTAGGGCATTATGAGCGTTTCGTGCGCACTACCATGACAAAATTAAATAATTTTACTTCGGGTAAAATATACGAAAATGTCATTAAGAAAGAGCGTCGGGGCGATTATTTAGGCGGTACAGTTCAAGTTATTCCACATATAACCAATGAAATTAAGCGTTGCATAAAACTCGGTGCGGATAATTTTGATATCGCGATGGTTGAGATCGGCGGTACTGTGGGAGACATCGAATCCTTACCATTTCTTGAAGCCATCCGTCAAATGCGGATAGAACTTGGTTCACAACGCTCGTTGTTTATTCACTTGACTTTGGTTCCTTATATAGCCACATCCGGTGAAACCAAAACCAAGCCTACGCAGCATTCCGTAAAAGAACTGCGTTCAATCGGTATTCAGCCTGATATTTTAATCTGCCGCTCTGAACAGCCTCTTTCCAGTAATGATCGCGGCAAGATTGCCTTATTCACCAATGTGGAAAAAGAAGGGGTCATTTCTTTACAGGATGCGAAAAGTATTTATCAAATTCCCATGATCCTGCATGAGCAAGGCTTGGATGAAATTGTTGTTAAAAAATTAGGCATGAGTGTCAAACCTGCTGATTTAAGTGAATGGCAGAACGTTGTGAAGGCACAACGCCAGCAAAATATGACGGTAAAAGTTGCCATGGTTGGCAAATACGTTGAATTAAATGACGCTTATAAATCCATCAATGAAGCTTTGCTGCATGCCGGTATCCATACGCAAACCCGTGTGGAAATCACTTACATTGATGCAGAACTCATTGAAAAGCATGGCACTTCCTTGCTTGAAAATGCAGATGCGATTTTAATTCCTGGTGGTTTTGGTGAGCGGGGCGTTGAAGGTAAAATATGTTCCATTCAATATGCCAGGGAGAAAAAAGTTCCTTTCCTTGGCATTTGTCTCGGCATGCAGGCTGCGGTCATTGAATTTGCCCGCAATGTAATTGGATTGGCAGGAGCCAATTCCACAGAATTTAACAAAGAAACAGCGTACCCTGTCATAGCGTTAATCAGTGAATGGCAAGCGGCAGACGGTAGTTTAAATGTGCGCACTGAAAACAGTGACCTGGGGGGCACTATGCGCCTGGGTGCCCAATTGTGTAAATTGGAACAAGACTCATTGGCTTTTAAGGCATATGGAAAACCGCAAATTATTGAGCGCCATCGCCACCGTTATGAAGTGAATAATTTATATGTGGATGCGCTTGTAGCACATGGACTGATTATTTCAGGGCGCTCAGCGGATGATAATTTGGTCGAAATGGTTGAATTAGCCGAGCATCCGTGGTTTCTAGCCTGTCAGTTCCATCCGGAATTCACTTCTACCCCAAGAGACAGCCACCCATTGTTTAAATCATTTGTTTTGGCCGCTCGTAATTATCATCAACAACATAGGGATAAAGTATGAAATTATGTGGTTTTGAAATAGGCATAGATGCCCCACTGTTTTTAATCGCCGGCCCCTGTGTCATTGAAAGTGAAGAGCTTGCCATAGAAACAGCAGGATACCTCAAAGAAATTTGCGATCAATTAAAATTGCCTTTTATTTATAAATCCTCTTTTGATAAAGCTAATCGTTCTTCAATGAACAGCTATCGGGGCCCAGGGTTTGAAAAAGGGCTGCTTATCCTTGAAAAAGTAAAAAAACAAGTGGGTGTGTCTGTATTAACTGATGTCCACGAAGATACTCCGCTTTTGGAAGTTTCAAGCGTAGTCGATGTACTGCAAACGCCTGCTTTTTTATGCCGGCAGACTAATTTTATTCAAAATGTAGCGGCGATGAATAAGCCCGTTAATATTAAAAAAGGCCAATTTTTAGCCCCGTGGGAAATGAAGCATGTGGTCGCCAAAGCCAAAGCATGCGGGAATGAGCAAATTATGGTATGCGAACGTGGGGTAAGTTTTGGTTACAATAATTTGGTTTCAGACATGCGTTCATTGAAAATCATGCGTGAAACGAATTGTCCGGTCGTTTATGATGCCACTCACTCCGTACAATTGCCGGGTGGAAATAACGGCGTATCCGGAGGGCAGCGCGAGTTCGTTCCGGTATTGGCACGCGCCGCAGTGGCAGCTGGGATAGCCGGTATCTTTATGGAAACTCACCCAAATCCTGATAAAGCTTTAAGTGATGGACCTAACAGTTGGCCGCTAGATAAAATGAAAGATTTGCTGGAAACTTTGGTTGCTTTGGATGCAGTTTTTAAGGCTAAGGGCGAGTTTAATTTGTAAAGCCAGATTGATCCATTGGCAGATTGTAAATTTTTTATCGAAAAACCCTGCAGACAGGATTAAACCATACTGCCGTTGCCGACCTGGTAAGTACAAGCAGCTATTTATCCAGGTCTTAGTTAGGTTTCGATAAGCATAGATCATCGCAGGGATTATGCTTATTCCGCTACTTATTTCCAAGCTTGTCCATGCAGGATAACCAATTTTATCTGTGAAGATTCGGCACTGACTAATGGCTCTTGTAAATCACATTGAGTTTCGCGGCGCGCTTGGCGAATTCCGCTACATGGTTAGTAGGCATGGCAGTGACAAAAAATCAAATTATTTGCCAATTTTTATAATTTATAAACATATTTTCTAATTATTTCAATGTATCCATCCCTGCTTTTCTGCATCAAAATAATCTTTTTTGCTTAAAATTATAACATTTAATATAATTTAGAATATTTATATTAAAAAGATTATCTATGTACCCTGCAAGCTTTTATTACCTGCAAACAGGCGGCTTGAGCTATAGCCATACACCGCAGGGAGAGTTAAATGTCGAGCGCCTGCTGCAGCAGAAAGCTTACTGGCAAATGGCAAATGCGGGCAGTTTGGAAAAGAAAACCATCATTTTAGCCGATTGGAGCTTTAACACAGCGTCGGCATGGAAGAAATGGCAGGTGCAGCAAAAGCTTGCCCAGCTGGTGGCGGATGGATTTAATGTCTATGTATCTCTGAATGAAAATGAGTTGATGCCTCTGCAAGAGTTTATTTTTCTGGCTAATAAACCTCAAGTTATTCCGCAATTCCCACAGGATGTAAAAAAAAGCGTGTATAAGCATTTGGGCGTTTTGCCGGAGCAGATACACATTCTTGATGATCATACACTCACTGAGTTGATAGACCCGAGCCGTTTTAACCCAAACGAACGTGAAATTTCTGTTGCCTCGGTAAGAAATCTTTCAAAAGAATTAAAAACTCGACTCATCAAAATTCTAAAAGTCGCCAAACCCGCATTGACGCGTGTAATTGATGATCAATTCATATTATGTAGGGACCATACTCGAGGGCGGCCAACACGATAAACCCGGTTTTTTTATCATCGGCACCCAAAACCCGGTCACCATGGCAGGACGCCGCAAGCCCGGCAACGCACTCGCCAGGCGCTTGCTTAAAACCGAGCTTGACGAGTACAGCCGCGAGGAAATGATTGACGTCTTGCAGCATAAACAAATCAATCCGGCAAACGCCACCCTCATGGTCGA
Organism: Legionella sp. 27cVA30; assembly: GCF_024160945.1. Taxonomy (NCBI): domain Bacteria; kingdom Pseudomonadati; phylum Pseudomonadota; class Gammaproteobacteria; order Legionellales; family Legionellaceae; genus Legionella; species Legionella sp. 27cVA30. Next base: position 672,197 of record NZ_JAMYXK010000001.1, on the reverse strand, counting down.
TGCTTATCTTGCCAAGCTCAACGAAGCCCGCGAGAAACGCCTCGAGCCGCCGCCTGCGTTCAGGGATTTAATCCGCGTGGCTCATCATGAAATCAATGCCCACAGCAAAGCTCAAACACCCACACAACAACAGGGGGTAAGAGCAGCCGAAGCAATGGGAGAAGCTGCATTACCGCCTACAGAAGAACAGAAACCCTCGCCTTCTTCTGCAGCCGCCGAGGAAAACCTGCCGTCCGAAGCGCCCAAAACACCCCCTGTGGAAGAAAATACAAACCCTGGGCAAGCAGTGCATGACCCGCTAAACCAGGAAAAAGAATCTCGGGAAAAAGAAGAGGCAGAGATAAATAAAAAATTGGCGCATTACCAGCAGGAATGCGTGCAACAGATTAAGCGCTTGAGCTATTATGCAGGCAACACCACGGTCAATACAAAAATCAGCTTGCTTGAAGCAGGCAAGAATTTACTCGATGCCGAGTTTGGCACGGCCCAAGAGAAACTGGACAATTTTTATACCCACATCAAAACCAATCAGAAAGAACTGGTCAAACCACACAGCAGCATCCCCAAAGATATCGGCAAAGGCCTCCTAGTCTTCGTCGGACTCGTCCTTGGCATCGTCCCAGGTATCCTCCTCTACAGCCGCTTCTTCTCAGCCTCAAGGCCCACCACAACAGGGGAAAAAATCGTCGAGCCGGTGAAAAAAGATGATGGGCTTATGCCCTAGCATTGCGGCTCCCAGTGAATTATTGCTGGGGGCACACCCCATATGCTAGAAGTTTTCCTCGTCAGAGCGGAAATAAAGGCATTTCTAGTGAGTAGGCTTTGCATGTATCTTTACTTTGTAGAGTAATGAATTTATATGCAATACTCGCCATCCCTGTAATTGCAAATGTATTGAAAACAATCTTTAGATGAGGATTGAGGTGGTTAGATAAACATTCGCTATAAAATAGTAGATGTTGAGTTGTAGTAAATAGAGGGTAGTTAGTGTGGGTGAAGTCAATTCCGCGTGTTAACTCTGGCGGAGAGACAGGGATTCGAACCCTGGGAAGGTTGCCCTTCAACGGTTTTCAAGACCGCCGCAATCGACCGCTCTGCCATCTCTCCGCCGGCAATACTATTATAACCATAAGGCATTTGCAATCATTTTTTTATCTTTTCTTTACAGTTTTGCTTTTATGGCAAATATCGCTCACTATTTAATAAAAAAGGCTTTTTTTAGAGCAATAACAGTGTAAACTCAATTACTTATGCATTCGCAAAATACATAGCAATCGGTATAATGGCGGCATTTGCGGTATGGCTGTTGGGGTCACCGAGAGTTGTAATAGGTATGTTTATGAAACTAATTAAGATATTCTCAATATTAATTTTACTGTCGACGCTTACAGGATGTCCCAAATGGTGGGGCGGCGGTGATGACGAAGAATATAACCCTTTTCAAGGTGTGTCAGCGAAACAACTCTATACTGAAGCCAAGCAAGCTTTAGCAAAAGAAGAATATGAAAGTGCAATCAAACGGCTGGAAGCATTGGAAACCATGTACCCATTTAATGATTATGCAGAAAAAGCAGAGCTTGAGCTGGTATATGCCTATTATAAAAAAGGCGATTATCCTTCCACAGCAGCGGCTGCCGACCGTTATATTCATCTTTATCCGCGGGCAAAGAACGTAGACTATGCATACTATTTGAAAGGATTGGCCAATTTCCAGCAAACCCGTGGCACGCTTGCCAATATACTGCCCATCGATGAATCATGGCGCGATCCCGGTACGCAATCGCAAGCATACACTGATTTTGCTACGCTCGTGCAACAATTTCCAGACAGCCGCTATAAGGCCAATGCTTTACAACGGATGATTTATTTGAGAAACCTTTTTGCACAGCGGGAGTTAAATGTAGCCAATTATTACTACTCACGTAAAATGTACGTCGCTGCCATTGAACGGGCCAGCTATTTGATTAAGAATTATCCGCAGGCGCCGAGCGCAAAACCTGCTTTGGCCATCGTTTATCATGCCAATGTTGCTTTGGGGCTAACCCAGGCAGCGGATGATGCATTGCGGGTGTATGAAGCCACATACCACAGTAAACCTGCCGCAGTGACGATGAGTGAGTAGTAATATTTTGCTAAGATTTCTGAATAGGCGGGCTTAAGTTTTATCCAGACGATATTTCATAACCCGGTTATTGCAAACTAACCGGGTTGCCTCTGAGAGCTAAAGAGCTAATTCTATGCCAGGAACGATGTGGTCGGTAGTTTTTTCTTTATTTACTAATGCCTTAAAGACGTCATTGAGTAACGCATGTAATTCGCCGGCAAGTAAAGTAAGGGCAGCATCCTGTTGCTGGCGCTCTTCTTCAAGTTCACGAATTTCTTGAAATTCATCCACCAAATACTCTAAGCATTTTATACGTTTTAAAGTTAAATCCTGCGTTAGGGTAAATTGTATGCGCTCGTTCCAAATCAAGGAAATTTCCGCTGCAGCCAGGCCCTGGGATATCAGCGTAGTAATTTCTTCAGATGGCAGCTCATATCCCTTGCAGTTAAAGCGTTTTTTCTCATCATCCAATGCAAAAAGCAAACAATCTGATGCTAATTGAAATACTTCTGGCAGAGTAGTTGCATCATTCAGCCAATGTGCAAATTTAATGGATAAATTTTCTTCATATTCTATGGGATCGATGCGTATGCCAGGTATTGATTTCCTCAGCAGAGAAACCAACTGTAGCGCTTGATTACTGCTGGAAGTATTAACAATCAAACGTTGCGCTGCCGTATCGAATAAGGCGAATAGGCGTTTCTGCAAGCAAAAAGATTTAGGCAGCAATTCAAACTCCAACTCTTCTGCCATCTGTGCTTTTTCAGCCCGCTTCATGCTGCGCCCGTGCTGGGTTTCCCAAACCTGCACGCGTTCCGCAAGAATGCGCTTAATGACTCCCCGCGGTAAAATACGCTCCTCTTTACCCAGGCAAATGAGTGAACCGCCTGCTACTTCCTGAATTAAATCTTCACCTGTGACAGGCAGCCAGCCATATATAAAGCGGGCATGAGGCGGGCAAGGTTTCAGTCTTTCTTCCGCCAAGGCAATCTGCAGATCCACAGGCTTTTCAAGTTCGTATTGAAAAAATTGAGCATTATTAAACCACATGGTAACTCCCGAAAAAAAGAGCGATGCTAACATGAATCCAGTGCATTCGCGACGGAACTTTCTTACGGTTTTATGGTAGGAAGTTATTCCCTAACAAGAAAAAACGTTTTAAATTAAATATTTATTAGCCATAGTCTGCAATGCTAACTAAATTTTGTTATTTATTATTGTTTTTTTCGCAGGGGGTTGCTGCTTCACCCTGGTGGACTGGCCCTTTACTAGCTCCTGCAGGAAAAACAATCCCCCAGGGGCATGTTAATTTTGAACCCTATGCTTTCTATACACTTTATGCTGAACAATTTAGAAACTTTGAAGCACTGCCCATCGTGACCTTGGGAATTCTGGATTTTTTAGATATACAAGCTTCTGTCCCCTATGATGTGAGCTGGAAAGGAGGGCAGAGCGGTAAGGATTTTGGCGATTCAAGCTTTGGGGTGGGCTTGCAGCTTTTTAGGCAAAAAGAAAATTCTTGGGTGCCCAATGTGCGGTTATTGGTCCAAGAGATTTTCCCTTCTGGAAAGTTTAACCATTTAAATCCAAATAAATTGGGCACAGATCAAACTGGCATTGGTTCTTACCAAACTTTAGTAGGCCTTAATTTTCAGAAATTAACGCATTTTTATGGCGAGCATTATTTGCGCACGCGCTTGGGATTGGCTGTGGTTTCGCCCAGTGATGTTCTGGTCGAGGGCTTCAATGCCTTTGGCGGTAGCCCGACTACGCATGGAAAAGTAAAGCTAAATAATAGTTACTCAGTGAATTTGGCTTTTGAGTATTCGCTAACTCAACATTGGGCTCCTGTCTTTGAATTGCTGTATACGGAAACCGGGACATCCACGTTTGCCGGTAATCCCGGTTTTACTCCAGGTGGTGCTGTAGGCAGTATTGGCAGCGGGGGCAGTAGCAATATTTCTTTGGCACCGGCATTGGAGTATAACTTTAATGAATCCATAGGAATTATTGCAGGGGTATGGTTTTCAGTGACTGGTCCTCACGCTGCGAGGTTCGTGTCCAATGTCATTGCTCTTAATATTTATTTCTAGGAATATTACGCTCTGCCTTGAGCCTGATGCTGGCGTGGTGTAGATTAGCTGCTTTTGTTGTGAAGAAATTATGAGACCCGTTATTCATTTATCCTCCAGCAAGCAAGGTGCTGTGCGTCGAGGTCACCCGTGGATTTTCCCTAAAGCAATTCAGCGTCATAGCGGAAAGCTTAGCACCGGCGAGTTAGTGGACGTGTATAGCGCCGAAAGCGAAAGTATTGGGGTAGGCGTTTACAATGAACATTCCTTGTATCGAGTGCGGATGTTGGCGCAAACATTTGAATCGCTCAACACGGATTCATGGGAGGGATTAATTGCTGAGCGGTTGCGCCAGGCTCTACTATTGCGTAAAAGCTTGGACTTGCCTAATGCAACAACTACAGCTTACCGATTATTCAACAGTGAAGGAGATGGGCTATCCGGTTTGACCATCGATCGGTTTAATCACATCAGTGTGGTTTCCAGTACCGCCTATTGGGTGGAAGCCCATAAGGAGATAATATCAAGTTGCCTGCGTGCGCTTTTGCCGCATGATGAAGTGATTTGGCTGCCGCAAGTCAAGTCCCTGGCGCAAGACGGATGGGAACGGCCAGAGCAGCAAGTGGTTTCACATGTGGAAAGAGTGTTGGAAGCAGGCGTGGTTTATCAGGTGGATTTTTCCGATGCACAAAAAACAGGGCTTTTTTTAGATCAGCGCGAAAATCATCAGCGCATTGCAAATTTGGCAGCAGGAAAACGCGTTTTGGATCTTTATTCCTATACGGGTGGCTTTGCCTTACATGCGGCAAAGGCTGGGGCGATAAAAGTCACGGCTGTTGACAGTTCAGCGCAAGCAATTGTTTTGGCGAAAAAAAATGCTGAATTAAACGGCATTGACTTTATTGAATTTATTGCGGCCGATGCACGCAATTATTTAGATAAAGCAAGCGAGTATGATTTAGTCATTTTAGATCCTCCTAAATTAGTTCCGTCACAACGGCATGTGCAAAAAGCTAAAAATTATTACCGCTTTTTGCACCGGGAACTATTTAAGCACATGCGTTCCGGCTCACTGTTGCTCACGTGTAACTGTTCATCTGCCTTATCTATGCAAGAATTTACTGAGTTGGTTAGTTTACAAGCTTTGGCGGTTAATAAAACAGCACGAATATTAGGGGTTTTTGGCCCAGCAAGCTGCCATCCGACCTTGGCATTTTTTCCCGAGGGGCAATACCTAACCGCTGTGTTAGTGGCGTTGGTTTAAAACTTATAAGGTTAAGGAGAGAAACGTGTTATTGGATAAAGCGCATTCGTGTTTACTGTTGGTCGATGTTCAGGAAAAACTAACACCGCATGTAGTAAAGTCAGATGAACTGGTAGCGCGTTGCCATTGGTTATTACGCTTGGCACATGAGGTGCAAGTTCCTGTATTGACCAGCGAGCAATACCCGCAGGGTTTGGGCGGCACGGTTTCTCCCCTGAAAGAATGTGTTGCTAATCAAGTTTGTACGAGTAAGGTACATTTTTCCAGCTATTGTGATTCTGCTTTTGTTGAGCATTGGCAGGCTACAAAACGCTCGCAAGCGGTTATCTGCGGCATTGAAACCCATGTCTGCGTTTTACAAACGGCTATGAAAATGAAAGAAGCCGGAATTGATGTTTTTGTAGTGGCCGATGCAGTCAGCAGCCGTCATGAATTGGATCATGAATATGGTTTAAAACGCATGCGAGCTCAAGGCATTCAAATTCTAACCGCTGAAATGGTTTTTTTTGAATGGGTTCGCAAGGCAGGTACACCTGAATTTAAAGCGCTTAGCCAGGCGTTTTTACGGTAGTTAAAGAAAAAGCATGTTGTTAAGGAGAAACACATGAATCTGGATAATCAAATAGCAATCATAACGGGTGGTAATTCCGGAATGGGGCAAGCTTGCGTGCAAGAGCTTAGCCGGCGCGGGGTGCGTGTCGTTATATGGGATAAACATATTGATGTTGCAACAGAAAATGCATTTGCTTGCGATGTAAGCTTAGCGTCTGATGTTGAAAAGACTTTGCAAAAAACCATTGAACACGTTGGCATGCCAAGAGTATGCATTAATTGTGCAGGCATTGCACCTGCCAAGCGCATGGTTGGTAAGGAAGGCCCTATGCCGCTTGATGCATTTAAACAAGTGATTGAGGTAAATCTAATAGGAACTTTTAATGTCATGCGAGTGGTGGCTGATGTCATGAGCAAACTTTCCCCGCTGGAGGATACCTTGGAGAGGGGGGTAATTATTAACACCGCGTCCATCGCCGCTTATGAAGGACAAATTGGTCAAACAGCTTATAGTGCATCAAAAGGAGGGGTCATTGCTTTGACTTTACCTGCCGCGCGTGAGTTGGCCCAGTTTGGAATTCGCGTCAATGCAATTGCGCCCGGATTGATTGCCACACCACTACTTTTAAATATGCCGCAAGAAGTTCAGGACAGTTTGGCCGCAACTATCCCTTTCCCCAAGCGCTTTGGAAAGCCTGAAGAATTCGCTTCCTTGGTGGTGCATATAATTGAGAACAGTATGATCAATGGCGAAGTGATACGTTTGGACGGTGCTTTACGGATGCAGCCACGCTAAAATAAAATGCCTCTTGTTTTCTGAGTCAAGAGGCATGGTGCTCGGGTGATATGACAGGTCAAGCCGTTTCTGCTTCGGTGAATACTTGATATTCCATGAGCTTGGAGGCAATTTTTTGACTTTGTATTTGATAACTTCCAGAGAGAAGGTCTTGTTTGATTTTTTGAATTTTGGCTTGATTCGTGCCTGCATCGTGAAAAATCAAAGCTTTTAAAGCATCCAATTGTTTCGCTGAAGCGTCGAAATCCAAACTGTTTAAAAATTCTTGCGGAACAGCATTATCCTTATCTTGCAGAAAGTTGAGCGAGCCAGGTTTATCTGTTTTATTGACCATAATTAGTATCCCTCAATATCACCCGACTTAATTATCGTTCTCTCAAGAAAAATCTTTAATAAATTTTGACATTTTTATTAAACAACAATTTAGGGCGTGTTTTTAAAGTTTCAGCCACAGCAAAATACCTATTACAATTAATGCACCTAAAAACATGGCGGCAGTTTTATCATACCGCGTAGCAATTCTTCTGAAACCTTTTATTCTGTTAAAAAATCGTTCGACATGATTCCTTTCTTTATAAATACCATACTTTCTAAGGAGCAATTGATATGCGTTGCTACAATACTGAGATCCTCTATCAGAATGATGAACAATGTAACCATCCCGTAAAATAGGTGTATTCCTGATTAGAGTTCTCCGTCGTAAACTATGTATGAGGAGAACATCGATGAAGAAATCGCGTTTTACAGAAACACAGATTGTTAAAATACTGAAAGAAGTTGAAGCAGGACGACTGATGAAGGAAGTTTGTCGTGAATACGGCATTTCTGATGCGACCTACTACAACTGGAAAGCAAAATATGGTGGCCTGCAAGTATCCGATGTAAAACGTCTAAAAGAGCTTGAAGAAGAGAACCGTCGTCTGAAACAGATGTATGCTGAACTGAGCCTTGACCACAAAATCCTGAAGGATATTGTCGAAAAAAAGCTGTAAAGCCAGCTGTGCGGCGAGAGTTGGCCGATTATGCAGTAAATACCCATGCAGTAAGTTTACGCCGTGCTTGTCGGGTTGTGGGTATCAGTGACTCGGTTTATCGATATAAACCTGATAAGCAGCGTGATGACAATGTGATTTTGGCTCTGCAAGTAACATCTGAACGCTATCCGGCATATGGCTTTAGCAAATTGCTTAAAGTGTTACGTCGCCAGGGCCATAGCTGGAACCATAAACGTGTTCATCGCGTGTATTGTGAACTGAAACTGAATATACGGCGGAAAGGAAAAAAGCGGCTTCCGAACCGTTCTCCCGACCCGTTGTGTGTGCCAATGGCCATGAATCAGTGCTGGTCTATGGATTTCATGTGTGATGCATTGATGTGCGGGAGACGCTTCAGGACATTTAATGTGGTAGATGATTTTAACCGCGAGGTACTTGCGATTGAAATCGATCTCAGCTTGCCAGCACAGCGAGTAATTCGAGTATTGGAACGAGTGGTTGCTTGGCGGGGATTGCCTGCCAAATTACGCATGGATAATGGTCCTGAATTTATCTCAAGCGCCTTGGCCGATTGGGCAGAACAACATCAGATTCAGTTGGAGTTTATTAAGCCCGGCAAACCCACACAGAATTCATTTGTTGAGCGATTCAACAGGACCTATCGTACAGAAATATTGGACATGTATGTATTTAAAAATTTACACGAAGTCAGAGAACTGACAGAAAAATGGATGAGGGAATACAATGAAGAAAGACCACACGATTCACTGGGTGATTTAACGCCATGGGAATATTTGGCTAAAAAACAGGCGAAAGACTCTAATTTAGGCTGCCACTAAAAATGGGATGTTTACACAACCATGCAGAAAGAGAATTGGTATCAAAATGAGGATCTAAGGGATGAAAAACCTTATCTATTACAAACTTTCGATGCTTCGGTGCTGTTTTTTCGTAAACTACGGGCTCGTTGTCTTAGCGCAGATTTGTCCATTTCCCTCTCCCCAACCCTCTCCCGCGAAGGGCATCATCATACTATCAAAGCTCCTATCGCGGGAGAGGGGGTAGATCGAAGTGAATAGAAAAATTTGTGCTCAATTTAAGATGAAATCTTGTCTAAAAAACTTTAGGGACGTTGCCTAATTTAATTAATCAAATGACCTAATTTCATTGGGTAATGCAAGCGTGCATAAATGCTAAGTGATTATAGGAAACTCGGGGCGACAAAACGGGTTATTGCTCAACTGAGGCGGTGGTGTACGAAATCATGCCATCGTAGTTCTGTTGAAAATAAGAACAATATACTGTATAATAATTGGCTTATTTATAAATACTTTAAACACAAAGGTAAATTATGACGAAAAGAAACTCTAACCCTAAAGCCAACCGCCCTGTAGTTGAAAATCAATTCGTCTTCAGATTTAATCAAAATACGCAACAATTAGGTGATGCTCGACCGCAAGTGCAGCGCGCACCAAGAACAACAAACCCAGACCGCTCCAGCTCAAATTCCCAGCAGCAAATAGGTGATGCTCAACTGCAACGTGCAGCAAGAGTAGCAAACGCGGTTCATCCTGGCGCGAATCCCCCGCAGCAGACTAACATTTCTCCACAGCATACCATTGTACAGAATTTTTATATTAACAATCATTATTACGCTGCAGCTGAAGATTCCGCGTCGAATTCAAGCACAACCCAGCAAACTTTTTTTGGGGCTTCTGGAAATTCTAACCCTAACCTTTCAATGCAACAAAGCCCTTCAGTAACACCGAATACAAGACCTACTATCATGGCAAGTGCTGAATCTCAAAGGATTAAAATTTCCAATTTGGTCAATGCTGAAACGGTTAGCGAGAAGGCATTAGACCTCTTAACCATCCGTACCTTGACCGAGGCGTTTCAAACCCCACCGAGAAATCCGGAAGAAACGGAGATGGACACAGAAATGCTCTTACCTAAATTTTGTTAAAATAACAATGCGGGTGAAACTGGTATTTTTTAAAGAATAAACCATTTCGCCCGCTATTTTTATATCACCAATGAATTCGTTGGAACTTCTTCTGCAACATTTTCCTGGTTATTCATTTCGGCAATATAAGCCTCGATCTTCATAAAATCCCTATCTGAGGTAAAATGGATGGTATGCAGGCCCGCTTCTTTAGCCCCTTGTACGTTAGGTAATAAATCATCAATAAATACGGTTTCATCGGCATTTAACTGACACTCATTTAAAAGTCGCGTAAATGATTCCACATGCGGTTTTCTCATGCCGAAAATATGAGAAAAATATTGCGCATTGAAACAACCCTCAAAATTATTTACCTGACAATCTCGTTCACAAAGTCTTAAGATTTCTTTTAAATGGATTTCATTGGTATTGCTGAATAAAAAAGTATTGTAAGAACTTCGTAATTTTTTAATATACTCTAGTCGCTCTACAGGTATATCAATTAACAGTGCGTTCCAGATGGAGTCAAACTCTTCCTCAGAAATTTCCAAATCCAAACGGGTCATTAATTCCTTTCTAAAAGTGGAGGAAGTTAATTTACCTGTTTCATAATCATCAAAAATTTTTGAAAATTCTTTTTGGTTGTAGCGTCCTACGCTTAATCGATGAAATTTTTCTTCAGTTAATTTGTAATCTAAATTAAGAATCACACCGCCCAAATCAAAAATTATATTTTTTATTCCCATAGTCTTATGAACTCCATGCTATAAAATTGCGCCAGCAAAGTATAACAAACAATGGATTTAATAAAATCTCTGTACATAGCCTATGAAGTTGTTAGACTTAAGTACTTTATTTTATGGATAAAAGGAAGCATTATGAAAAAAATTTTGGCAATTTCTATAGCTCTTTTAGCAAGCAGTGCTTATGCAGCCGAGACTGCAAGCAATGAGAGTCAGATGATGCAACCGCCAAAACCCGTCGAGAATAAAGTTTATGATCAGATGGTGGGAATCTGGCGCGGCGAAAGCAATATGATGGGCATGAAAATGCAGGAAACTATGAAAATTCGCTGGGCACTGAATCACCAATATCTGATACTTGAATTAAATACCAAAGGCGATAACCGCGCAGATGTGCAATATGAAGGAAAAGGCGTGTTTGGTCTTACCGCAAATGGTCAAGCCAAAACCTGGTGGTTTGATAGCTGGGGAGCTGATAATGCTGCAACGGGTACTGGCACTTTTTCAGATAACAAGCTTGAACTCACGGATGGTAATGATCGATTTAATGAAACGCGCACTTTTGAAATCAAAGGAAATGAGATGATCATGCATGCCAAAGGTAGCATGACCATGCCGAATGGTAAAAAAATGGATTTTGATCAAACAGTAACTTATAAAAAAATTTCATAGAGAGATTTTCTACAGTATTCATTTGCCTGAGCGCCGGTGAATACTGATTTTATTGGCAAATCCTTCCGTTAAACCTAGAATATAAATTCTTATTAATTTACCCGCCCCATTGTTTTATTTTTTCTATTTGTAAAATTCAAAAACTCTGTATACACTATTATTGAACACATTTTAAGCAAGGATGCCATTATGAAAACAATAGCATTAATATTAGTACTATTTGGTTCTACTTCTTTAATTACCAGCTGTGGTTTATTTTGCCCAGCCTGCACAAACTATAGCAGCTCAAAATAAAAGCGATAATGAACTACTAATCCCTCGAATGAGAGAGAATTATGCGGGGGATTAGTCAGCCTAAGGTTACAAATATTCATTAAGTAGCTTAACTGTGATCGGTTTTAAAACAGCGCTGCCGAATGCTTTATCCATAGGGGCCGGAGGTGTTTTATCCGATAAGTTGCTTATAAACAAATATTGTTGGCTCCCCTTCTCCACAAACCCGATAAACCAGCCATCCCTTAACAAGCTAGGGTTAGACGCCCGCTCGCTGGCTCCGTGGCGCCCGCTCCCTGTTTTACCATACAAGTCAGCGCCATTTTCCAATTGGCCTTGATACATGTTCTTCTTAGTCAAATGCAAAGCTTCTTTGGAAACAGGCAAAGCGCCTGCATAAAAAGCTTTTAAGAAATTCAATTGTTCCATGGCAGATATTTTTAGGCTACTGCTTAACCAGGCATATTGAAGTCCATTGTTCTTACCAGGATCACCGCTGAAATCCTGATTGCCGTATTTAAATTTGGCCAAATAACCCTTGATACGTGTATCGCCCATTCGTTGAGTAAGTTGTTGAGAAACCCAAACGACTGAATATTTAAGCCAGCTCTCTGGGGTTTGATCATGGTTCCAATCTAACAAAGCACTTTTCTTTCCATTCCATTTGAATACCGTGCTCTCATGGCTCGCGCCACTATCAAAGGCCATCAGCGACAAAGCAATTTTAAATGTAGAATCAGGAGCAACTCGCTGATTACAATAATTTTTAGGATTATATTTACTGATAATTTTATTTTTATTCACATCATACAAAATAAAACAGGCATTATAACCTTTGAACGTCTTATTATATTCTTCTTGGGTGATTTCTTTGGCAGCTGCATTTAAAGCCAAAATAGACAGCAAGGATACAATTGGTTTTCTCATTTTAATTTTTAGGCTGGTAAAACATGCGATTAAATAACACTTAATGCCGTAAGTAAAATTCATTTTTGCGCAATCCACACCGTGGCATCACCACATTGTGCATCTTGCATCTTATGAAGTAATGTTTTTAACCCATTCTCATCAAGAAGGCGAGTGTATTCTTCGGCAGATAAAGAGGCGCGATAAAGCAACTCACCACCATTCTCACTCCAAACTTCCTCAAATTTCGGACCTGTAGTTAAAAACCAATAAGCCTTTTGCACGAAGAAATGACACTAATCGTTTTAATGTGCTGGGCTGCTCAGCATGAGGTAAATGAAAAAACTGTGCCAGGCCAGTACGGATTAAATTTTTCTCTCAGGACAAGCTTTCTCATATTTGCCAACAGCCAGGTTTCAGTGGGAAAACGCATTCTACATTTGGCAATCATTTTTCACTGGCATCGACTCCTGTTATCTTATAGCCTCTTTCAATAAAAAATTTTGCTATTGGAGAACCCTGTGCCGCAACCTACGTCCAGTATCTTGCTTTCTATTGGGATGTTCTCAGTGATAAAGTCAGGGTAAAATCTCTCCATTAATTCTTGATTCCTATGTGCCTCAAACCAATCTGAAATTTTATTGTACACTGCGCAAGCTGTCTTTTTATTTTCTCATGATGATAAATCCTATTAAAAATCTTTAAAATAGTGGGAAAAAAGAGTAAAAATGTATATGCTTTAAAAGCATTAGTTTAATCTTCTATTAATAATCAAAGGGACAAATCATGAAAAGAATATTCGCATTAGTAGTTTGTAGCTTAATGTTAGGCTCTTCAGCTTCCTTCGCTGCTGATACTGTTGCAAAAACCGATATGAACACCAAATGGATTTGCACAACCAATGCCAGCAGCAGCGATGTTGCCGATGACAAAGCAGCAGATGATAAAATGGCCAACCAAGCAGGCTCTGCTTCTGATTCTTTTGCTTTTGCTGCCAAGAATTGCAGAGATTGCACCAAGATCACCTGCGAAGTTCAAGAATAATTAAAAAAACTGAGGTTGCTGCAGCAACCTCAGTAATCTTCATTGCTTCTTTCCTCATAATTGTTCACGTCTAAATAATATGCTAAAATGCGCAAATTTTGAACTATTCGGAAGTTTAACATGCCACATGTTACGTTCAATGTGTTTTTTAGCGGCGCAGAAGATGCAGCAAATAATACCGATACTTTAGTTGGATTCTTGACAGAACACATCGAATCTGACGCCCAACGGCTTATTGCATTTGATGGTTGCGGCATAACACATGGACTATCAGGCACTATTTTTGGCACCGGCCTGGATCAACACTGCCAGAAAGTAATTGAACAAATTGCTGCGGAGATTAAAAAGGGTAATACTGTTTCCTTGAACGCTTATGGACATAGCCGCGGTGCTACTGGCCTGCTTCTTTTAGCCAAGCAATTGTCGACAGTAGAAAAAAATTTACTGGAAATTAATTTGGCTTTGTTAGATCCCACCCCGGGCAATTTAATCACATCCGCCACCCTGGATTTTTTGGGTATCAGTTTAGCAAATAAAACCAAGGACTTACGTAACTGTCTGCCGTTGAGTAATGTTTTGGCACTTTATCCAAATGTACCACTTCCAGCCATAACCTTTCGAGCTCCCTCTTTTAGTCTTTATCCCGAACGGACTAAAGTAGAAGAAGAAGCAATTGCAGGATATCATGCTCAAACTCAACATTTAACAATTAATCCCAGCGGCGTTGTTTTCAGCCCTGAAAGCTTTATTACATTTGCGCGTGTAGTAAAATTTCTTCAGGAAAACGGCACTCAATTTAAACCTTTCCCGTCTATACGAGTGGAAGGCATGCTGGATCTTAAGGTTGATAGCAACCGGTTGGATGACGCTTTGTTGGCAGTTTACCAAAAGGTTAATGAACTTCATCATGACAAAACATACAGAAATTGCCATTCTGACCATGGCGTTATTATAAACACCAAAGAAAAAGCTGAATACTTTAATTTGCACCATCAATACTTGGCAGGAAAATCAAAAAAGAAAGACAGCGCGCGGGTAACTTTGGAAGAAAGTTATAGCCTTGCAGCAGTCTTAAGGCGAACTGTACATAACTATCCCAAAATGTGGCAAATGATTAAGTGGGTAAGTATCAGTTTAATAATAGCCTTCCTGATTTTCACCATTATTACGAGTGCAGGTATTTCTACCCCTTTGACTCCTTTAATTGCTATAACATTAGCCCCAGCCGCAAGTGCTGGCTTGGCTGGTTTATGGTATAGCTTACTAAAACCTGCCATCGACTGGCTGATTGATCGTATATTTTACCCCCACTTTTATCTACGTGATATCACGGTAGAACGGGTACCCATTGAAGATTCTACTAAAAAAATGGCCTCAAGCCTTGGTGTGGACAAGAATAGGGAAAACCAAATGGAACAGGAGATAACTCCTCAGTCTGCTCATGAGCCATTAGATAATTCTTCCCGGGAAGAAGAGCTTCAAATCGAGGATGCGATAACTCAGGAAATTAATACTGGGCTTAATCTTAACGTTAGCCATTAAGCATTGCTGTACGTCCTCTAGACAATGCCACTCAACCGATGTCGGCGGAAATAATCAAGTTTTTCCCGCTTTTTTTTGCCTGGTATAAAATCTGATCTGCTTTAGAAATTATTTCTTCTATATCGGTGATGGAGTCATGGGGAATAGAGACTATTCCTATGCTTAAGGTAATTTTGCTAAATATTTCCAATCCCTTAGGATGAAGATGCAAACTTAATTCGTCACGAATCTTATTGCAAATGGCAATGGCATTTTCCAGGGGGGTGTTAACCAGAATAGCTGCAAACTCATCACCTCCCAACCGAAATACTGTATCATTAGCCCGCCTGAAAGTGGCTTTCAAAACGTTAGCTACATGAGTTAGAAATTTATCCCCAGAAGGATGCCCTAAATTATCATTTATTATTTTAAAATTATCGACATCTATGAATACTAAAGTAAACGCATATTTATTGCGTTTTGAGCGATTCAATTCTTCTTTTAGGGTTTTATCAAAATAGCGTCGATTGTATAAGCCGGTAAGAGGATCAGTTATTGACATGGAAGATAACTGCTCGATTAATACTTGCTTATCTTCAGAAAGCGCTACCATCTTTCGCAGCATTTTGCCATTTATATTAGCCGTGATGATGAGCATTAATATGAATAGCAAAAACATGCTAGACAATAAAATACGGTCAAACGTATTGAGATAATAATTGTAGATAATGACCGGAATAAACATGGATAAAACGTAAGCATAAAAAGCGGGCATATAAATTGATAGCGATGCGATTGAGCCGGCACACATGCCTCCCAGAACCAAAAGAATAATAAATTCAGGCAATGGAGCCAAATAGGGTAAAAAAATAAAATAACCGACTCCCCAAGTAAGTCCCATGAGAAATGTCAGGACAATAAATGACAGCAAAGTAGTTATGGAATGGCTGCCGTTTTCAGCTTGCGCGATTTGTTTTTTACTTAGAATAATCCGTGAGAGTGTAATGATAAAAACGATACTAATCCACGGAATAATTTTTGAGAAAGGTACGCGGTGATAATGAAGTGCAATGACCAAAAGGAGGGCGGAAATGATATTGAAAGGTATAGCCCGCAACGAACCTTGTAATAATAATGACAAACAATCTTTAGAGATATGGGTCGGGACTATACTTCTCATTCGTTAAAATCATCTTCCCATCTTGAAGTAAAGTATAGTATAGCATCGATTAAGTGTTTGGTTTTGTTAAAGTTATTGGCCCCAGCTTCTGAGGCCTGCAACAAAGTCATTACTACTAAGGCTTGAAGCTTTTTTGTTCTGGTTCCGGCATTTCAAATTTAGAAAAAAGAACATCTTTGTCGGGACGATGCAAGGAACCATCGCCATTCGAATAAAAAAGCACTTTATCCGTACTGGGATCAACAACGATAAACCTGCGGTTTTTTTCAGCTTGTTCATTAAAAAAATTTTCTGCATCTTTTTCACTGGGGAAGCTTAGACTAACCCCGCCGTCCTTTCCTGGTTTAGGCTCTTCAGGACGTGTTTTGGTTAGTTTTTCCAAGTAATCCAAATAATCGCTGACTAATAAATCGATTGCTTCCCGCTTTTTCTGTTCATCTTCGTCTATTGGGCGAACATTTACTTTTTTAACATCTCTCAACTCCATTTGCTGTTGTTCTTTCTCTTTTTGTTCTTTTTCTCTTTGTTCCTGTAACTGTTGTTTGAATTGATTAGGCATAATTTTCCCTTATTTGGTATTTGCTTAAATTTTAGGCAAAAAAACCAGCGCTCACAAGTTCCCATGAAACGCCGGTTTGTAAAGATCAAGTAAAGAATCTAGTAAGCCTTCTTACATAGCCCTAAGCAATATAATCACAGAGCTTCAAAGATAGCAGCCGCACCCATGCCTGTTCCAATGCACATGGTCACCATGCCATACCGTTGGCGCGTACGTCTTAATCCATGCAGCAAAGTGGCTGTGCGTATTGTACCGGTAGCCCCAAGCGGATGCCCTAAAGCAATTGCTCCTCCAAGCGGGTTCACTTTTTCCCGGGGTAATTTAAGTTCCTTGATAACAGCCAAAGCTTGTGCGGCAAAAGCCTCGTTTAACTCAATCCAATCCAATTGCTCAAGCGTCAATCCCGCACTCTTTAAAGCCAAGGGGATGGCGTGAGCAGGCCCGATGCCCATAATTTCCGGCGGTACACCGGCAATTGCATAGCTTAATAAGCGACCCATGGGCTGTAAATCGTATTCTTGTAAAGCACATTCGCTAGCTAAGAGTGCAATGCCTGCACCATCACTCATTTGCGAGCTATTACCCGCAGTAATGCTACCGTGTGCTGCAAAAACTGGTTTTAATTTAGCTATTACTTCATAAGAGGTATCTTCCCTGGGACCTTCATCTTCACAAATTAAACGATTCTTAGTAACAACCCCGCCTGTGGACAAATTAGGATTACGCAATGTAATTTCAACGGGACTAATTTCAGCATGAAAATCACCGCGTTTTTGTGCTGCGACTGCGCGCTTATGACTTTCAGCAGCAAATTCATCTTGTTCCTGTCGTGAAATTTGCCAGCGTTTGGCCACGATTTCTGCAGTAATGCCCATGCCATAAGCAATGCCTATATGCTCATCAGTAAAAATAGCTGGATTAGCGGTGTATTTATTTCCTCCCAATGGGACTTTAGACATGCTTTCCACGCCTCCTGCCAACGCAAAAGGTGCCCCCGTTTGGGCAATTGTATTTGCAGCAGTGGCAATGCTTTGCACCCCGGATGAACAAAATCGATTGATGGTCATGGCTGGCACTGAGGCAGGTATTCCTGCTAACAGAGAGGAAATTCGGGCTACGTTCATTCCTTGCTCAGCTTCGGGCATAGCGCAACCTATCACTACATCAGCTATTTTTTCCCAATCCACCCTATTATTCCGCTCCTTGATTCGCTTCATAACATGAATCAGCAAGTCATCTGGGGAAGTGTGCCTAAAAACTCCTCGTGGTGCTTTACCTACCGGGGTTCGTAATACATCAACAATATAAATGTCCGTCATTGAAATAAACTCCTGCTAATTACGCAACGGCTTGCCAGTTTCAAGTAAATATTTGATTCGAGCTTGGGTTAAAGATGTTTCGGCAAGAGCAATAAATGCTTCTCTTTCCAATTTAAGCATCCAGGCTTCATCAACTTGCTCACCCTGATTAAGATCGCCACCGCAAAGCACACGCGCCAAATGGTTGGCAAGGAAATAATCGTGTTGGGATATAAATCCACCTTCCAGCCAGTTAACTAATCCAATCTGTAAACGAGCATGCCCTTCCCGGCCTGCAACTTTAAATTTTACGGGCAATGGTGGACTGTAGTTTACAGCTTGCATGTACTTAACCCGTGCAAGAGCTGCATACAGGACTTCATTGGTATTCATCACCCAAACATCTTGCGGTTTTAAATAACCACGCTCTGCTGCCTCCGTTGCGCTGCCAGCAACAAACCCTGTGGCAATTTGCTCAAAATAAGGTTTAAGGAAAACAAATAAATCCGCCTCTTTTGCTTCCTCGGCCGCACGCAAAGCCATTTCTTTACAGCCACCGCCAGCAGGAATTAATCCAGCCCCCACTTCAACCAAACCAGGGTAGGATTCAAAAGCGGCCACGGTGGCCGCGCAATGCATCACTAATTCGCATCCCCCGCCTAATGCCCGCCCGCGCAGTGCGGCAACCACAGGGATGGGGCTGTACTTAATACGCATCGCCAAACATTGAAACTGTGCGATCATTTCATCTAAAGCTTGCAGTTTATTAGCCTGCAAAAGTGCTCCTACACCACGCAAGTCCGCGCCTGCACTAAAATTGTTAGCATCATATTGATAGATGATTAACCCCTGGCATTGTGCAGTTGCAATATCCAAAGCTTGATTAAAACCATCTAAAACTTCCTGACCGATGGTATTTGCTTTGGTTTTAAAACTGATAACAGCAATGTCATCTTGTAAATGCCATAACTCTACAGCAGGATTTTGCCAGAGAAGATGATTTGTCGGATGAATGCATTTAATGGCGTTCTCACTAAAAAACTGGCGTTCGTACACCGCCAAATGATCTTGTTCCTGATATTGATTGGCCACAGGTGAAAATGCGCCCTTTTTCGTGTAAAAATTATCCAAGTGGAGCACCCAAGCCGGTAATTTAACTGAACTTAAGGTCCTATTTTCAGCTATGGCTTTTTCCAGGTATCCTTTGACCATATCAACACCTGCTGCTTGCCATATCTCAAAAGGACCCTGCTGCCAACCAAACCCCCAGCGCAATGCAGAATCAACATCACGAACTGAATCTGCAATCTCTGCCAGATGGTATGTGCAATAATGAAACAAATCAAAAAAACATGCCGTTAAAAACCGAGCTTGCGGGTGATTTGCAATAAATAAAGTCCGCATGCGCTCTCTTGCATCAGGCAGCTTCATGATGTTTTTTATTTCATCACTCACCTTGTCTTGTACAGGGCGATATTGTTTAAGCTCAACGTCATAAACTTCAATTGCTTTCCCATTCTTACGATAAATACCCTGACCGGACTTTTGCCCTAAATAACCTTTTTGAATCAAAGTCATCAGCCACTCAGGCAACTTAAATAATTCATGCCAAGGATCAGCAGGCAATTGCATTTCCATTGTACGCACCACGTGTTCCATGGTATCCAGACCTACTACATCCATGGTGCGAAATGTTGCAGATTTTGGCCGGCCGATTAAGACGCCGGTTAAGCTATCCACTTCGTCCAGGGAAAGGCTCATTTCTTGTGCGCGGTGTAAAATAGCTAGTAAGGAAAATACGCCTACCCGGTTTGCAATAAAGTTGGGGGTATCCTTGGCACGCACAACGCCTTTACCAAGGTAACGTGTTAACCATGTTTCCAGGGCATCAAGCAGCACGGCAGAAGTCAATTTTGCCGGGATTAACTCGGTCAAACGCATGTAGCGGGGAGGATTGAAAAAATGAACGCCGCAAAAATGCTCTCGATTTTTTTCAGGCAATGCTTCTGCCAATACGTTAATGCTAAGACCAGAGGTATTGGTAACAAGGATGGATTGCTCGCCAAGATAAGGTGAAATGCGCTGATACAAATCCTGTTTCCAATCCAAACGTTCTGCAATGGCTTCAATAATCAAGTCACAATCGCTAAGTTCCGCCAGATTTTCTTCATAATTTCTTATTTTTAACAAAGAAGCAGACTGAGGGGTAGCTAGAGGTGAGGGCTTCAATTTAGTCAAATTCTTCACAGCTTGATCTATTAGGCTATTCAAACCCCCTTCTTTAGCTGCTAAATCAAATAATAAAGTTTCAATCCCCGCGTTGATGCAATGGGCGGCTATTTGTGCTCCCATGACCCCTGCTCCGAGAACCGCAATTTTCTTAATGAAAAATGGCTCTTGCATATTCAATTCCTTCCAAAAATTAACTTAAGACAAGTCGAAACGTATTCCTTGCGCCAAAGGCAAAGTATCGCCCCAATTGATGGTATTCGTTTGGCGGCGCATATAAGCTTTCCAGGAATCCGAACCGGATTCACGCCCGCCACCTGTTTCTTTTTCTCCTCCAAAAGCACCGCCTATTTCAGCTCCGGATGTACCTATATTTACGTTTGCAATTCCACAGTCACTTCCTATGGCGCTTAGAAATTGCTCCGCGGATTTTAAATTCTGGGTGAAAATCGCTGAAGATAAACCCTGCGGCACACCATTTTGTAATTCGATGGCTTCATCCAAAGAATGGTAAGGCATAAGATAAAGGATAGGTGCAAAGGTTTCCTCTTGAACTATGTCATCTTGGTTAGCAAGCCCCGTCACCAAAGTAGGTTGAACAAAGCATCCCTGTCGATTGAGAGATTCACCACCGAATAAAATTTGCCCACCAGCTGTTTTAATCCGGGAAATTGCCTGGTTAAATTGCTCTACAGCTTGTTTATCAATTAAAGGACCCATTAAATTTTTACTGTCCAATGGATCACCGATTGTAATTTGCTCATATGCATGCTGCAGGCGTTTGCTTACTTCTTGAAAAATAGAATGATGCACAAACAGGCGGCGAGTTGACGTACAACGCTGCCCTGCAGTCCCAACCGCACCAAACACAATGGAGGGAATGGCTAATTTTAAATCCGCAGTCTCATCAAGGATAATGGCGTTGTTACCACCCAGTTCCAGGATAGATCGACCAAGGCGTGCCGCAACCTTGGTCGCTACTTTTTTGCCTACCGCTGTAGAGCCGGTAAATGAAACCAACGGTATGCGGGCATCTTCGACCATTGCTTCAGCGACAGCATGCGAAGATGGAATAATTAAAGAAAAGATGTCGGGACAATTGTTTTTCTGTAAAACCTCATTACATATATGCTGTACGGCAATGGCACACAATGGAGTTTTCGCGGAGGGTTTCCACAAAGTCACATTTCCGCAAATTGCTGCAATGAAAGCATTCCAAGCCCAGACAGCGACAGGAAAGTTGAAGGCAGAAATAACGCTAACAATGCCGTATGGATGCCATTGTTCATACATTCGATGATTTGGCCTCTCAGAATGCATGGTCTTACCATATAACATGCGCGACTGTCCTACTGCAAAATCGGCAATATCAATCATTTCCTGTACTTCACCATCGCCTTCTTGCTTGGATTTCCCCATTTCCAGGGAAACCAAACTGCCTAACCAGTCTTTATGTTCCCGCAGGGCTTGGCCGATTTGACGGATAATTTCCCCGCGTTTGGGTGCCGGAAATTTACGCCAGAGCAAAAAAGCTGCCTCTGCGCGTTTCATGACTTCTTGATAATCATCGATAGAACAGCTGGAAACTTCAGCAATTTTTTCACCATTACTTGGATTTATGGAAACTAAGCGATGATGGTTGTAGGCGCTTTTCCAGCTGTAACCACTGTAAGCACCAGAATTAAGTTCTGAAATATTAAGATTTGATAATAAATCCATCACGGTTCTCCTGAAGAACGTTAATGAGCCAATTATTGGGTTATATGAGTTACATGAGATAGTCCACCTGCCCCGCCTTGACAGACAGGGTCAGGAAATGAATAGACAGTTCAAGCGTAGTATTGGCCGAAACGATTATTCAACACATCATTTAGTTTAAATTTTTCTTGTAAAATCAAGCCGCGGTATTCATTTGCCTGCCCTAAAACCAAATCCACTACCGAGCAAACGCCTGAGGCTGTACTGACTTGTATGGCAGACCATTCAATTCCCTGAATGGTTTGAGGATAAACTTTTTTCACATAACTTTTTTCGGTTAATTCACCATCTTTTATACCTTCAACCGTTACATAAACCATCACCATATCCTGGTAAGTTTTGGGAATGGCTTTTTCTAAAATACGTTTTAAAGTTGCTCTGTCTTCATTTAATTTTAAATCATTCATTAAAAAACGCATTTTTAGGCAATGGCCAGGGTAACGCATGGTTTTATAATTTAAGCTTTGAATTTTGCCTGCGTAGAGTTCTGCCAAGCTGCCTAACCCTCCGGACGTATTAAATGCCTCATATTCACAACCATCAATTTGTATTGATTCCAACCCTTCTAAAGGTGCAAAAACGGCTGCTTCTCCATGTTCTATTCCATAGCAAGGATTCCCGTACTCATTAATTACCCCATCGGTGGACCATGTTAATGAGTAATGCAAAGCATTGCTTGCGCGCTGAGGCAAAGCGCCTACACGCAGTTTTGCATGGTGGCATTCTTCAAACTCTTGCATCAGCGTATTGGCTGCAATACTGATGAAACCGGGGGCTAAACCGCATTGCGGGACGAAAGCAGTGGTGGCCTCAGCCGCAATTTCTTTGACTGCGGAAGTGACGGCGGTATCTTCAGTCAAATCAAAATAGTGGGCTTTTGCATTGTTTGCAGCGCGCGCGACGTGTGTGTTTAGAAAATAAGGCAAGCTTGAGATTACGGCAATGATGTTGTTTTTTTGGAGGTAAGCTTCTACGGACTCTTGATCGCGTACATCCAGGGCGACGGTTTTTATCTGCGGCATGTTATGCAGCAAGCGGGCAACGTCCGTACCACTAAATTCCAAGTCGGCCAAATGCACTTGGTAATCCTTGCTATCCGCCAACAAGCAGGCAATTAAACTTCCAATTTTCCCAGCCCCTGTAATCATCACGTTATACATACATCCTGTCTCCTTTGTAAAGCGAATAGTCATCGTACACTAAAAAAATAGGGTTTGCACAGTCAACTTGCCAATAAAAACACGTGTTAATCATAAGACGCAAACATTCATAAATTGTGAAATAGTTTACCTAAAACTTGATCTTTTAAGCCTACTTCTCTATCGTCGCACAATTGCATTCTTTCTTTACTAATGCTATGAACCAAGCGGCAACCGCCACAAAATCATCACTGAACCATTTGGCAGTCAATAAGCTCCCTTATTTGCCTTCTTTTTTGGCAGGGTTACTATTGCCGTTAGGGTTTGCGCCTTTCCATCTTCCAGGATTCCCCATTCTTGGACTTGCATTTCTCTATACAAACCTGCAACGCTTTACTGTGCGGCAATCCTTTTCTGCCGGGTTTGCCTTTGGCTTGGGTTTTTTAGGACTTGGGGTTTCCTGGGTTTATGTAAGCATCCATGAATACGGGCATTTAAATTCATTTTTCTCAGCACTCATCACGTTGTTGTTTATTATTTATCTTGCTATTTATCCAGCTTTGGTTGCCTGGGCATTTAAAAAATTAACTATTTCTTCGGCCTTGTTTTCATGCGTTTTATTTAGCGCCTTGTGGTGTCTAGGCGAATATGCAAGAGCGAATATCATGGGAGGATTTCCCTGGCTGCTGCTAGGCTTTGGCCAAATGGATACACCTCTTAAGCATTTATTGCCTGTGATAGGTGTGTATGGCATAAGTTTTCTAACTTGTCTTGCAGCAACTTTTTTAGCAATGGGCGTGCAAAGCAAATCAAAAACCAGATACGCATGGATCCTAGCCCTGGTAAGCATGATTTTACTCCCCTCAAGTCTTAAACATAAACACTGGGTGGAAATTGAAAAAACGCCTGTTTCGGTGGGAGTAATTCAAGCGAATTTATCCATGCGTGACAAATGGGATGAAGGATTGTTCTGGCAATTATTGCAGCATTATCGCGATAAAATCGAGCAATTATTAGGCAAAAATAAATTAATTGTTTTACCAGAATCCGCTATCCCGCTTCCAGCCGGTTACATCAGTGATATTCTTGAAGCCATCCATCATCAGGCCAGCCAAAAAGACAGCGCTGTTTTATTAGGCATTCCAGAGCCTACGAATGCTGAAGAGATTCAATATTATAATACGATGCGCGCACTTGGCTCGGCGCAAGGCTCTTATCTCAAACAACATTTAGTGCCATTCGGCGAATTTATTCCCAAACCTTTTCAAGATATAGTGGAGTGGCTGGCACTTCCCAGTGCAAATCTCAAGCCAGGACATGCCAATCAGCCTTTAATCCATGTGCACCACCATCCCATTGCCACGCTAATTTGCTATGAATTAGCCTACCCGCAACTGTTAAGAAAACAGTTGCCCAAGGCTGCATGGATTGTTTCTATAAGCGATGATGGTTGGTTTGGCCGTTCTTTTGCCATGTATCAACAATTACAAATGGCACAAGCCCTTTCTTTGCAAACGGGGCGATACCAAGTATTGGCCAATAATGATGGATTATCTTCCTTAATTAATGCCAAGGGCGATATCATTGCGTCACTGCCAGCCTTTAGTGCGGGCATTGTTGAAGGAAACATATGGCCGGCATTCGGTTCCACCCCTTGGGTTTATTTAGGGGATGCACCCGTTTTGTGGCTTTCATTTTTATTGGTTTTTTTCACAGCTGGGTTTCTTTATTTCCGCAAATATATTCAATCCTAACCTATTGCTGCAAATCATAAGAGGGGTTATTCTTACCAGCCCACAAACTTTGATTTATGAATATGGATAACAGTTATAAACCTCAAGAAATTGAAGAACAAGCACAGCAGTTTTGGCTTAAAAAACAATTTTTTAGCGTCACCGAAGATTTAAATAAGGAAAAATTTTACTGTTTATCCATGTTCCCCTATCCTTCTGGTACCCTGCATATGGGGCATGTCCGTAATTATACATTAGGCGACGTTATTTCCCGCTATCAGCGCGCCCTGGGCAAAAATGTCCTGCAACCCATAGGTTGGGACGCATTTGGCTTGCCAGCAGAAAACGCTGCGATTAAGCATGGAATTCATCCAGCGGAGTGGACTAAAAAAAATATTGCTTCGATGAAAGAGCAATTTTTAAGATTAGGCAATGCCTATGACTGGAAACGTGAAATTACGACCTGTGATCCGGATTATTATCGTTGGGAACAGTGGTTTTTTATCAAACTGTTTGAAAAAGGGTTGGTTTATAAGAAAAATGCCATTGTGAACTGGGATCCAGTTGATCAAACAGTTTTGGCGAACGAACAAGTAATTGATGGACGCGGTTGGCGATCCGGCGCTCTCGTTGAACATAAAGAAATTTCTCAATGGTTTATTAAAATCACCGCCTATGCTGACGAATTATTATGCGATTTAGATACCCTTGATCAGTGGCCTCTTCAAGTAAAACAAATGCAGCGCAATTGGATTGGCCGCTCTGAAGGCACCAATATTTATTTCAAGGTTCACGATTACAACAAGCGGCTTAAAGTCTACACCACTCGCCCAGATACATTAATGGGCGTAACTTATCTAGCAGTGGCACCCGATCATCCTTTGGCAAAACAAGCTGCTGCCCAAAATCCTGAAGTTCAAGCTTTCCTGGACAGCTGCCAGGGCGTGCGGATGTCAGAAGCTGATATCGCCACCCTTGAGAAACGCGGCATTGACAGTGGCATGAAAGCTGTTCATCCCATCAGCGGCCTGGAAATTCCTGTCTGGATAGCTAATTTTGTATTGATGCAATACGGTTCTGGAGCAGTAATGGCTGTTCCAGCGCACGATCAGCGCGATTGGGAGTTTGCTCAAAAATATCAGCTGCCGCTTACACAAGTCATTAAACCGGCTGGCGAAAAAGAGCACGATTTTAATACATCTGCATTTACTGACGAAGGCATTTTGATTAATTCAGCAGAATTTGACACTTTGCCCTCGTCGGATGCGAAAAAAGCGATTACTGAATGGCTGGAAGAGCAGGATTTAGGCAAGGCTACAGTAAACTATCGTTTGCGCGATTGGGGAGTATCGCGGCAACGGTATTGGGGTACCCCTATCCCGATGATTATTTGTGAGGAATGCGGTATTGTGCCTGTTCCTGAAGAAGATTTGCCTGTCACGTTGCCTGAGCACGTGGATTTAACCGGCAGCGGCTCTCCTCTGGCTCGATGCAATGAATTTGTACACACATCCTGTCCCAAATGCGGGCAGGATGCGCAAAGGGAAACGGATACCTTCGATACGTTTATGGAATCTTCCTGGTATTACGCCCGCTTTGCCTGCAAAGGCCAAGACAATGCCATGCTCGATGATCGAGCAAAATATTGGACTCCCGTTGATCAATACATAGGTGGTATTGAACACGCCGTGATGCACTTATTGTACGCCCGCTTTTTTCATAAATTAATGCGCGATGAAGGCTTGGTGAATTCCGATGAACCGTTTAAAGCCCTGCTAACCCAGGGAATGGTTTTAAAAGACGGCCATAAGATGTCCAAATCTTTGGGAAATATTGTTGACCCTAATCATTTAATCAATACTTATGGTGCAGATACCGCCCGCCTATTCGTCATGTTTGCCGCTCCTCCTGAACAATCGTTGGAATGGTCAGACAGTGGAGTTGAAGGAGCACACCGCTTCCTGAAGCGTCTTTGGGCTTTTGCGCATCAAAATCAAGCTTTATTATGTGAAGTAAATGATCTCATCAAAGATAATAATCTTAATATTAATTGGCAAAATTGCGACAATCGCTTAAAAAAATCGCGATTAATCGTCAATCAAATTTTGGCGCAGGTTACTCAGGATTATGAACGACAGCAATTTAATACTGTTGTCTCAGGCTGCATGAAATTATTTAATGAGCTTTCCTCTTACACAATGACTACCGAGGAAGATAAATATTTTCTGCATTCTGGCCTCAGCATTTTGTTACGGCTCTTGGCTCCAATTACCCCCCATATTTGCCATCATATCTGGCAGCAACTTAACTTTGAAAAAATTATTATTGACGCACCGTTTCCCAAGGTAGATAAAAGCGCTTTAAAAGCAGACGAAGCTGAGTTTGTGGTACAGGTAAATGGCAAGTTACGTGCCCAATTCCAAGCAAGCGTTGATGCTTCGGAAGAAGCGCTCATTGCAATGGCAAAAGAGCATGCATCATCTTTTTTGACCGATAAAAATATTAAAAAAGCCATTGTGGTTGCACACAGGCAATTAATCAATCTCGTAGTCAGTTAAGATGAAATTTAGCAGTAAATTTTATACTTATTTTTTTCTGGGATTACTGCTGGCGTCTCTGAGCGGATGCGGCTTTCATCTGCGCGGCATGCTGGACATGCCAAGCTGGCTTGATAACATCGCTATTGTCAATGCAAACTCTAAAAATCATCCTTTGGATGTTTTTTTGCAAGAACAACTGCAAGCGTATGATGTGCACGTAACCACCGAACCCTCTTTAGCGCAATATTGGCTAATCATTGAACGTGATGCTTTTCAACAACAAATTAGCAGCATCAGCGCCAGCACTACGCCGCGGCAGTATCAATTAATTTATACCGTACAATTTAAAGTCCAGCAGGTGCGGGGCCAGGAAATTATTCCTTCAAGCCTGGTTTCCGTAACTCGACAAATTACAATCAATAGTGACAGAATATTAGGTTCTGATGAAGAAGAAGCTACAACAAAGAGGGAAATGCGGCGAGAAGCAGCCATTCAAATTTTAAACCGCCTAAGCCGTCACGAATAAGGAAATAACCATGAAGTATATATTTATGTTGTTAAGCTTGATCACAATGAATGCTTATGCAGCCCCTGCCGGTCAGTGGCAATGTTTGGCATTTGATGCCAAAGAGCAAAGTTATCAAGGCTTCGGAGTTTCTATTTCAAGTGCCATGCAAGCGGCGACCGAGCGCTGCCGAAAAGAGTCGAGCTGCCAGGATTGCAAATCAGCCCAATCTTATTGTGAACAAGGCGCACTCACCCTGGCTGATGATCGCTGTGTCGTTACTGATGAAAATGGGCGCGCATGGGATGCCTCGGGTGTAAATGCTTGTAAAGTAGCCATGTCTTTATGTACGGAATGGCAATTTTTGCATGGGAAAACAAGCCCGTGTTCAATCAGGCATAATTAAAACCCTTCACGCCCTGCAACACAAGCTGGTACTTGGCACATGAAAATTGCGTTTCTTTAAGTCTATTATTCATACCAATTTAGGTAGAAAAGAGTGAGGTAGAGGTGCTGCTTAAATATCAAGACCTTACATCCAGCCTGCACAGAAAAATATGCCCTGTTTATATTTTAATTGGCCAGGATCATTATTTGCTGAATGATGCAGCCTATCAAATTAAAAAAAGCTGGCATTTGCTAGGCGATAGTGATGATAAAATTCTATATATGAATTTGGCGCAAGATTGGGCCGCACTGATTGAAGAAGCGAACAATTATTCCTTATTTGCCGAACATGTGTTACTGGATGTACGCTATGAGAAAAAATCGCTGGAAAATGCAGGGAAAGAAAAATTAAATCAATATCTGGCAGATGTTAATCCACGCTGTTTAATTATATTACGGGCACCTCATCTCAGCAGCAAACAATTGCAAGGTTTCTCAGCAAATGAGCAAGTCTTGATTGTCCAAGCTTCTCCGTTTACGCCCACCATGCTGCAAAAGTGGATCATTGCACAATTGAACCGTTTTGCCATTTCCTATGAGCCGGAAGTACCTGCCCTTATTCACCGCTATACCCAGGGGAATATGTTGGCTTGTGCCCAAGTTCTTGAAATTATTAGATTAGTGATTGATGAAAAAGAAATATTAACGCAACAGATGGTCATTGAACAATTAATTGACCAATGCAATTATCAATTGTATGAGTTATCGGATGCATGCCTTTCCGCCAATACGGAAAAAGCCATTCATATCCTTCGGCAAGCAAGTGAAAATCGCACGGAACCTGCATTGATTCTTTGGCTGCTTGCTCAAGAAGTTCGCCAACTCATTCAATTGTCGCATTTACTTTCCCAAGCCGTTGCCTTCTCTACGGCGTGTAGCCAATTAAAAATCTGGCCACAGCGCGTTAATTTATATCAATCGGCTTTAAGACGATTACCTATACTGCGCTTGTATCAATTACTAAGCCTCAGCCAAACTTTAGACGAACAAATTAAGACAAGCCATAATCAGCAAATTTGGCTTTCTTTCGAACAAATGGTAATTAATTTAACTACTTAGATCGTAGTGAATCGTTGTATAAAGCAAAGCAATTGGTGGGTAAAAGAGCAATTTGGTTGTTTTTAATTTTATATTGACGTATTATTCGTTACTTGATAACGGTAGCAAAGCGCAAAAATCCATTTAAACCAATGATAATTTCAAAACTCAAATACGTTCTTTGTCTTATTATTTCTTTGTTTGCATGTAATATAAGCTTTGCCGAGCATCGTTACATCGCAATAACTGTTGACGATTTGCCTTTTGTTGGGGAAAGCAAAAATTTTCATTTAAATATGATTATTGATGCATTTAAAAATAATGAAGTGCCGGCAACTGGTTTCATTATTGCAGGCAATGTCCGGCCGGAGAACTGGAAAGTATTACACCGTTTCCGAGATACAGGCCTTGCCCTAGGCAATCATACCTTTTCTCACATTAATTTAAATAAGGTAAACGTTGATACCTACATTCAAGAAATCGATGAAGCTGATAAAACATTGCTGCCTGTACTAACGGAACCCAAATTTTTTCGTTATCCCTATTTAGCTACAAGCGATGGTAAGAAAAAAAATAAAGTTTTGCAATTTCTCACAGCAAAAAATTATCAAGTCGCCCCTGTAACCATAGACAGCAAGGATTTTATTTTTAATCAATTATTATTGTCCGTTCCTGAAAATAAACGGCGTGAATTCATGAAAGTTCTGGAGCCTTGTTACTTAAATTTTATTTGGCAACAAACGATTAAGGCCGAGGAACGTAGCCGCCTGGCACATAAAACCAAGCAACCACAAATTTTATTAATCCATGCAAACCTGCTTAATGCCTACGCTTTGCCCAACATTATTAATCTTTATCGGCAAAATGGCTTTGTATTTGTAACGCTTGAAGAAGCTTTAAAACATTTTGGCGAACGTACTCAACTGGCACATAAAACGTTTAAAAACAAGCACGATGAACGTATCGAAAGTTTTATGGCATGGGATTAAATCAGTATGAGCAGTAACACGTCCGGATTCTGGTATTTCAGCAGAACCCGGGAGAGAACTGTCTCAACTTTTTAATTTCTCTATTATTTTTTTGCAAAATGCCGGGAGATCAGAAGGTTGCCTCGAGGTGATGATGTTGCCATCCACGACTACGGTTTCGTCCAGGTAATGCCCACCCGCATTTTTTACATCATCTTTTACAGTATGAAAACAGGTAGCTTTTTTGCCTGAAATAACACCAGCAGAAATCAAAACCCAAGCCGCATGGCAAATAGCAGCCACAATATTATTTTTTTCATAAGTAGATTTAACAATATTGAGCATGGCTTGGTGAGTCCGCATTTTATCGGGAGCATAGCCGCCGGGAATAATAATTGCGTCAAATTCTTTATCCTCAGCTTCACTGGCGGTACAATCTGGCTCTACGCCATACCCTAGTTTGCTCTTATAAGTTTTTTTCTCGGGGGCAATAATAACAGGCTTTATCCCCTCTTCTTGTAAACGCAAATATGGATACCAGAATTCCAGTTCCTGATACTCGTTTTCAACAAAAATTCCTACTGATTTCATTTTTCCTCCTTGAATTTTAAAGCCACCTTTTAACGAATAAAGCGGCTATAAATTATTTTCCCAATCCAAATCACAAGGATAGCAATAATCAGCCACAATACAATCAACGGCAAAAATACAATGAATTGAATAAGGCCTCGCGTAAATCCTTGGATATATTCCAGTAATGTATAATAAGAAGATTTTACCGTTTCACCGAGCTGCCAATGCTTCATCTGCTGTTTTTTTATTAAAGGATCTTTTTGCAAGTAAATGATAACTAAGGATAAATCCAACGATTCTTTATAATATTTCATTTGCCCTGTAAGCACATCGATTTGTTTCTGTGTTTCATGCAATTGTTGATAAACTTGTAACACATCGGCGGTTTGTGTAGCTCCTTGCATTATTTTTGTAAGTTGAACCTTGGCAGCTTCAAGATTCTTCAACTGACTCTCCAAATTTACATATTGTTCCGTGATATCTTCGCCTTGTATGGATTCTTGCAAGACTTTAAGTGCATACGATTTTAGCCGAGTTAAGGTGTCATTAAGCTTGGTGGATGGCACGCGAATGCTGATTTGTCCGTTAGTATCCATATTATCCTCAACATCTTGCGCCACATTAGAATTAACAACATATCCCCCGATGCTCTCTGCCAACATATTAATTTTCTGCATCACGGAATTAACGTCAGAAACTTGCAAGGTTAACGTTGCATTGCGTACAAGCATGCGTTTTTGCGGGGTTCGCGCGGGAACTGCTGCAGGTGAAACACTTGAGAAACTTGCCTGATTTTCCGTATGAGCAGCATATGCTTGCACCGATGTAGGTGCACTTGTAAACATGGTCGAACCGGTAGACGCAAAGAAAAAATGAAACAAGAAATAAAAAAGAGCGATAAATCCTATTAATGCCAATACATAAAGTAAAAGTCTCATGGAAAGATCTCTCAGGCTTTATGTCTAGTGTAGCATTTAACAGGAAGATGAAGCGGGGGCTTTGGGAAAAATTAACTAAGGAGTTTCCTTACTCCTCTATTATTTAAATGTCTAATTTTTCATGATGAGCTATAAAGCCAGGTTGTAATGTTTTTACAAGTTTTTTGTCAAATAACAATTCTTCCTTGCTCATCAAAATAGCCGCAATGGTCCTTTGAATTTCAGAAAGCACCTGATTTTTAACCTTTAAGTTAAGGCAGGTATCATCTTCTGCTTCAAGCGCTGCCAATTGCTGGACATAAGTTTGATGCATGGATGCATCTACTTTTTCGAGACTTAACAATTGTTGTTCAATGTATTTAAGCAGAGCTAATTTTCTGATTTTTCTAGCATTCAGCAGGCGTTGCTCCAAACGATCCATCATTTCTTTTAATTCTTGTGGGCTGTCACTGCAAGTAATGCGGATAATGCCATTGTCTTTTGGCAAACCAAAATAACTGAGTGGTGCAATCATTATCGAATCTTTAAAAAGCAAATAATAGGCAATGTCTTCCCCAGTTTGTACTTTACCTTTCTTTTGCAAAGCACGGAAAGTTTCTTCCGGCAATTCCAAACCAAATAAATCACTGAAGTCGCCCAATGCATAAAAGGTGGCTTCAACCTGGTACTCCGGATCAGCAACATTGGCTCCCATGTCATGCAAGCGTTCGATAACATAATCCACTTTTTTCTTATAAAAAGCAGACATTTTTTTATGTTCCTCAGCCTCAAAGTTAGCCATGGTTTGAGCATAAGCGATTTGTGCAGAACGAGGAGCGTGAACAAAATAACTGACGCTTCTATTAAGCAATTCGTTCATTAAGACAGGATCAAAAACCATCATAACGGCCATACGCTCGCCTGCTGCCGAAAAAGCTTTGGTTGCTGAACGCAAGATGATGGTTCTTTCTTTTAAATCAGGAGCCAGCTTGAGGAAAGAAGGCATGGGCTTATAACACATTTCTGCGTAAGCTTCATCAAAAATGATATGTAAATCAGGGTACTTACGTAGAACTTCAGCGATCTTCAGCATTTCTGCTTCATCGACAATATTTCCCAGAGGATTAGACGGGTTGCAAATTAAAACGGCCTTAGGTATACCGTTATCTAGTTCTGCCAGGCGATACGCTTCCCTGATGCTCGCTTCCAGCGCATGCGCTTTTATTTTGAATCCAGGCTCATTCATGACTTCCACAGGATGTAAGCGATGCACAGGATTATTGGCGTACGCACTATAATGAGGAAAAGGAGTAACAACACGATAACCAGGGATATCCGTATAACGAGCATTGAGGGTATCGAAGAGCATTCCTAACCCGGCGATACCTCCAACTGTAAATAAAATATTTTCTTTTGCAATATCTGCCGCATACCATTTGGACATGGCTTCTGCCATCAACTGCCTTGGTGGTGTATCACCGCGCGGATCACCGTAATCAATAGCAGGGTTTTCTTCCATTCCATCCACACTGTCAAACCATTGTTTGGCCAACTCATCCAATCTTTGCCAATAAGATAAATGAGATGAAATGGTATGTGTGCTAATCGGATAAGTGGGCTTACCAAGACCCGCAAAAATTAATTTCTTTGTTTTTGCCGATTCTTGCGAAATAACTTCTTCATTTAACGTGTTGGCCCACATGGCTAACAACATAACTTTTTCTATTTTGTGTGCAGATTGTCCATTTGGAGTTAACATAATAAAATCCCGTTAATGAGCAAATAATACGTTTTGTGGGCAAAAATTATACCTTTTTATACCTCCCTAAATCAAGTTAAATAATTTTTCAATCTGAGCAATATGAAGAAAATTGAAAAGAACCTATAATAATTACGCAATGAAACTTGTTGAAAATAGGAAAAATTTTCACTGTTTACTATGCTTTTACTAACTAACCTGGAATTTTATTTAAAATAATGGACAAGCCTAAAACAGTTAAATCCACGCCGAAAACGGATACGGCCAGTTTAGAAAAAACAATTAATGAATTAAAAATAAAAATCGCCGAACAAGAATCCAAAATTACCCAATTGACCAATCTCATTAATATATTACCTGGCGATATTTATTGGAAAGATGTAGAGGGCATATGGGCCGGGGTTAACAAACGTTGCGTGCAGAGCTTATACCGCATGGGGTTTATTAAAAAAGGAATTGAATCGGAAGTGCTTGGCAAAACAGATTATCAATTATTCGATCCAAAAACTGCTCACGCATACCGGCAAAATGATCTGGAGGTGATGGAAAAAAAGATTGAGCTTACCCGCGAGGAAACAACTCAATTACCGACAGGCGAAAAAATAATATTGCTATCTACCAAAAGACCCTTCCAAGATAAAGAAGGCAAGGTAGTTGGGGTTGTTGGTAATACCATTGATATTTCCTATTTAAAAAAAATAGAAGCTGAATTGAAAGAGGCGACAAAAAAAGCAGAAGCCTCAAGCCTCGCCAAAACTGAATTTCTTGAAAATATGAGTCATGATATCCGCACCCCGTTATGTGGTGTCATCGGCATGGCCGACTTGTTACTAGAAAAAGCCCTGAATGAAGAGCAAAAGCAATATGCCGAATGGATCCATGATTGCAGTGAGCAATTATTAACTTTACTAAACAGTATTTTGGACATCGTGTCACTAGGGAATGCCCGTGAAGATGAAGTCAAGGAAACCACGTTTGATCTTTATCAATTTATCGAAGAATTGGTCCGCCTTGAAATGCCGACCATTAAAGTCAAAGGATTGGATTTAAAAGTCCAACTTGCTCCTGCTGTACCCAGGTTTTTAACTACCGACCGCACGAAACTACACCGCATTTTATTAAACCTTTTAGGGAATGCCATTAAATTTACTGAAAAAGGTTATATAACCATTGAAGTTCTATTACTGGAAACCCTGGATAATTCTGCTCGCGTACAATTTTCCGTAGCAGATACCGGCATTGGCATCCCCAAAAATCAGCAAAGCAAAGTATTTGATCGCTTCCATCGGGTTACTCCCTCCTATAAGGGTATTTATAAAGGCCATGGCCTCGGGCTACACATCGTGCAATCCTATGTGCAGCTGCTAGGAGGCAAAATTAGTTTAGTTAGCGAAGAAAACGTGGGAACGCGCTGTACTTTCATTCTGAACTTAAAATTTGATGCCCAAAAAAAGAGTACCTATGTTTCCCGATGGGATATACGGAAAAGTGCATCGCAAGCCACTGACATGGTTTCGGAAAAATCTCCCATCCAGAATCAGCAATTTATTGCAAATGCACCCAATCTGCTGCTGGTCGATGATAACCACATATCATTAAAGATGCTTGAATCCTTTGCCCTGAAGGCAGGATGTCGTTTCACTTCCACGCAAAGTGGCGAGAATGCACTGCAGCTTGCAAAAACCATGGAATTTGATTTAATCATTTCCGATATTGGCTTACCGGGTATTTCCGGGCAGGAATTCAGCCGCAAATTTCGCGATTGGGAAGCTTTACATAAAAAGAAACCGACACCCATCATAGGCTTAACCGCACATGCTGAAATTAAAACTCATCAAAAATGTCTTGATTTTGGCATGAACGGTGTCCTTAGCAAACCTATTAATATGGATACATTTTCCACTATTCTGAGCCGGTTTTTTCTAAAAGAAAAAAAACAAGATATTGAAAATAGTGGTTTTTCTGGAGAGCAAACGATATCTCATCACCACGATGAATTTTTCAGGCTTGAGCAATACCCATTGCTGGATCTCGAGGTCGCGCTGACCAATTTGGGCGATAAAGACATTTTGCGAAAGGCATTGCATCTCATGTTGTCTCAAGAAATTGATATGGATTTAATGAACTTGCAAAAAGCCTATGAACAAAATAATTGGGATGCCATTGGGAAAATTGCGCATAAAATAAAGGGAAGCGCTTTATATTGCGGCGCTGTACGTCTTAAATATGCTTGCCAATACCTTGAACATTCACAAAAGTCGGGAAATAAACCTATTCTAAATTCTCTTTATCAGCAGTTATTGCATGTGGTTAAGGTTACCTGTCAACAAATTGAAAATTGGCTAAGTAACCCAGCAAAATAGGCAATAAAAAGCCTACAAGTCATGTATACCATCAATATGTTTTATATATTGCTACAATGTGTTAGCATGCTGCAAAAATTGACACGGTTTCTGCAATGAAAAACAGTATTTATGAAATAACGCAAACTGCATTTCTACCCACACAATCTGTTGAAATAAATAAGGAAGATTTAGATATTGCAGTCACTCAATTGTACGAACAAATTCCCTGCTACTCGTATAATAGGACAGAACGCGAAACTTATAAAAAACAACTTTCCACTCTAATCGATGAACTGGCAAAAGTCGTATTAGACTCCGCTGATCTGGTTTATCGTCTGGATGTAGAGGATATTAAAAATCAAATCGCCCTTTTGAAAATAAAATTAGCTGATACGAGCTATGTAGATGAGAATCCCCAGGTGCAAGCAGCTTATTTTTTAGCTTATAAAAAAAATCTGGAAACCATTTATTTTCTTATCCAAGATTGGGATATCAATAAAAAGCGTCAATTTGTTTTAAATTTGGGTGAGCGAGTCATGGTATGCGCAACTGGGGCTCATACTCAGTTGTGCGAAATAGTGTATGAATTAACACAAAAACCATCTGTCGCCACATGGCTCGCTGAATTAAGAAAAAATATAGTCAATGAGTTTGCAGAAACCTGGGTTGCAAAATATGCTATTCCTGACGGCAGCAGCATACATGTTCACTTTTTTTGTGCCGAGCATGCCAAGGCAAAAGGCTGGGAAATTCCAGGTCATGCAGAAATCAGGGGATATAGCGATGATCGTTTTAAACCCCGCTCGCTTAATGAAGGTACTAAAGGCGAATTAACTCGTTTTTTTGAAAGCCGTTATACGGCGAAAACCATAATAAATAACTTGATGGTTAATTTTAACTTGCTGTTAAAGCCATATTATGGAACCCAAATTACCCCTGAGGCAAATGAAAACATACAATCCATTTTACAACCTTTTATCGAGCATAATTTGTTGGATTTACAAGATATATATGAGTACAGAGAAAATGGCGATTGGCTCATTAAGGAAAACTTTAACCAACAGCTTCAGAAATTGATAGTCCCACTGCTCATAAAAGACGGCCTTATAACATCCAGCGTACCTTCACTCGTTACTGAACGAATGATCCCTATTTTGGAAGATGAAATAAAAAGGCTTAAGTTAAAATATAACGATGAGAAAAGGATTGAAATCTTAGAGCATACAAAAAAGTTTTTATACCAAACAATTTTTAATGATGCCATAGATCAAGCCGCTGCCATCAGCGATTACATACAGGAAGTCTATTTAAACCATAATCTTGATAAGTATAATACATTGCAAAAAATCGGGCTTGTTTTGCTAAATATACTGATGGTAGTGCCATTGGCTATTCCCGGGCTTATAAAATATGCAACGACTGGCACATTTTTCTTTAGTTTATGCGGGAAAACACATGATATGGTTGGCGATATTCACCAGGAAATTATTGCATGTACCGCATAAATAAATTTAAAACATGGCGGCCATCTCGGGGGTAAGTTCAGTAAATTGTTCTGCAGTAAAGCTGCACCTTTTTCTACCGGCAATCTCGGATCGTGTAAATTCTACGATGTGTTTATTCGCAATGCACTGCCACGTTTGCTGATTAAAAGCAAAATGTTTGTCTTTCTTTTTGAATACGTCAGGAGTAAATGCAGCGATATTTTTTCTTGCGCTTTTTGTTCTTGCTGAAAAATAAAGAAAGGCTTGCACCTGAGCCGAGCGCATGGAAGCACCTAACACTTGGCTGTAAGCATAAGTATCCTTCGCTGAAATTTGGGCACGATATTGATTAAAAGGCGCTACCGTCAAATCAATTCCTTTCTTGGTATCTAGTAATGCAGTAAAAGCTGTTAATAATACTTCTATATAACCAAGTTGCGCAGTCGTGTCATTTAAAAACATTAAACGGTAGTAAGCAACTTCCGCAAAAGCAGTTTCAAGCTCAAGCGAGCCATACCATAAAGAGGGTTCGAATGTGCGACCAAAGCGGGAGCCATATTTTAAAGGAGGATAGCGAAACGGCGTAAAAATTAAATAATCCTTATCCTTAGCTACATAAGGTTTGGTTTGTTCTATTAGCTCTTCAAGGATATCGTGCTCTTCCGGCGTATCAACCAAATCCCTGACGCTTAAAATATGTTGTGCTTCAACAACACGCCATGGCTCCGTCTGTATAGGCTGTAATTGTTTTTCACCTGCACATAACATCCAAATGTTCATATTTTTCCACGCATAGCATCTAAATAATTTACAACTGCAACCAAGCCGGCTATGGTTTTAATTTGTTCTAATGGTTTTTTGTGAAAATAGTAATTGTCACTGCGCAGCCAAGCCTTGGCTTTTTCGTGATTGTTTCCTACCAATGCATTCAAACTACGATATAATCTTAACAATAAGAGAGCCATCTCTCCTTCTTTTGTATCCGCAGCTAGTTGTTTCTTGCCTTGATGCAAGCGTGTGGCGGTTGCTTCACTTATGCCGAGAATTTCACTTAACTCTTTGCCATTTAACCCATAAAAATTGGCCATTTTAAGGATAGCTTTGGTTAGTATAGCGTCCTGATTAGCACTGGCAGGGTTATTTATAGAGCTCGTTCTCATCGCTAGATCCCCCTTATTTCATATGAAATTATAGTAAAATTAAATTTCACATGCAATTAAAGGTGGAGCTTGAGCACTCTCCTGTATCCGGTGTATCTTTTTGCCAAAGAGAAATTTTCTGCATGTAATGCATTTTTGCTGGGGTACACAAAGAATGCGCTTTATAGGCTGCCTTTACCGTTTGATCGCTGTAAAGCCAATCATGTTTTGCAAGCATGTCTGGCTCAGGGGTAGGCGAACGCAAGGCCCGCCCCTTTTCGGGAGGCTTAATTGCTGGAATGGCTTGAGCAGGCGTTATCTCCTGGAAATCTGCAGTAGAGAAAAATCGTTTAATGTTTACTTCTTCGCCATATTTTAAAAATTCCGCATTTTTTCTCGTCTTGTTTGGCCTTTGTGTGATATCAATTATGCGTGGATCCCAAGCATCAACTTCCCAAAGAGAAGGCTTAAGCTCTCCTTGCAATTTAATTTCAACCCGGTTGAACACATGATCAACTGTCTTGGATGCCACCAGGAAAATTACAGCTTGTGTTCCTGCCTGGGTGAGACGTCGCGTCAGTTCAACAGCTAAATAATAAGCACGTTCATAACAATTTCCAACGCCTGCTTTCTTAATAATTGCATGCCTTAAGGCATAATCATCCACTTGGGTCTTAAAGAGTGCGGGACGCAACACTTTATCAATGAAATCATTTTTAATAGCATTATGAAATTGGATATAGCCACTTAACTGATTACCAGGAACAACATCTTGGCAAGTTTTATGGATTGCTTCATTACAAATTTCAATAAATTTTTCGCGAGTAATTTCTTGCATAAAGATAAACCCAAATGCCATATTATATGCAGTCAAATATTAAGACTGGATTAACAATAACTCCATAAGGATAATAAATGCACAATATAATTATTTATGGAGGCAGTTTTGACCCGATTCATAATGGTCATTTAAAAACCGCGCTGCAAGTACAAAATGAGTTTAATTTTGAATCTTTTATTTTTTTACCATGTAAAATCCCTTTATTAAAAGAGGCAACTAAAGCTTCTGCCAAACAGCGGATGCAAATGTTGCAACAGGCAGTATTCCCCTACCCCGCCTTTAAAATTGATTTAAGAGAAATCGAACGTGAAGGGCCTTCGTATATGGTGGAGACTTTAAAAAGCTTCCGCAAGGAATGTGGTGAATGTACCGCTATTAATTTACTGGTGGGAATGGATACTTTTTTACAGCTTCCACAATGGTATCAATGGCAAAAAATTATTGGACTTGCCAATATTCTGGTAATGGAGCGCCCCACGGATACAATTGAAAATAGTCCAGATGCATTAAAAAAAGTGCTGCAAAAACACCAAACCTTAAACAAAAAAGATTTATTAAATTGCGCTGCAGGAAAAATTTATCTTTATAATGCGGGGTTCTATCCCGTTTCATCATCTTGGCTGCGCGAACAAATCAAGAAAGGCAATGATGTGAGCAGTTACCTTCCTGGCGGAATAGCGGAATACATTAAGGCGCAGGGGTTATATCAATAATTTCTTTGTCATCGCCATCAAAGACTTTGACCTGCTTGATAAACTCGGGCACAAATTGAGATATCCAGTTTACCACCGGATCAAATTTGGCATATAACAATGATTGCCGAGTATAAGTCTCAAACGGTATCGACGTCATTTTTATTACCAAAGCAATTAAGGCCACAATAAACACACCGCGCACTATACCAAACCCCATGCCGAGAATGCGGTCGGTACCGCTAAGGCCAGAGCGATTCAAAATAAAACTCAGCAAAGCATTAAATAAACCACCTGCAATTAAGGCAGTAAGAAATATTGCAATCACAGCGGCAACTGTTCGTATACTTTTCTCATGTAAATATGGTTGCAGCCAAAGCTCAACCTGTGGAGAGTAGCGAAAAGAAAGCCAAATTGCGACGACCCAGACACACAAGGCGATTAACTCTTTTACAAACCCGCGGAATAATCCGGTGACGGCGGATAAGCCAATGGCGCCTATAATAAAATAGTCTACCCAATTTCCAACCATCTTTAGCTAACCCCTGTTTTTACAATAAAGCCATTTAAACGCATGCTTTCAGCCAATTGTTTTTGTAAATTTATCGCTTCATCTTTTTGCTTCATTTGCCCGACGATCACTTTATAAAAATCGCCATTTTTACCTGCAAACTTACTATAGCTGGCTTTATAACCTTTGCTGCGCAGACGCTCCACCAAGGATTGGGCATTGCTTTTTTGTGTAAAAGAAGCAATTTGTACTCCATATACACCCTTAAGAACTACCTCTTTTTTAGCGACAGGCAGCAAAGCAGGTTTTTTCGCAACCTGGGCTATGGCTGGCTTTGTGAAAGAATCTGCTTTAGCCAGTGCAGGAGTTCGATTGCTGGCTGCAGGAACGATGCTAAGCGGCTCGGCTTTTGCAGTTTGCGGTATACGCGCTATCTCACTGGCATTTGAAATATCCACATGCGCCACTTTGACTGATTGAAACATAGCATGTTCATCAGGAACCGCCACTTTAGGTGCCGTTGGTTTCTCAGGCAAACGAATGGATACACTGACTTTGTCATCAAAACGATAATTGGATTGTTTCATAAGGGCAGGCAAAAAAACGGCTGCAACAGAAATAATGACAACTGCACCAATTAATCGATGCTTGAGCCGCTCATCCAATGCAAATTTCATCTAGCTTCTCCTATGGTTATTCTGTTGCGTGCAGTTAATCGGGTGTGAGCTTGTTTTTAATTTATCCCAAATGGGGCCAACCGTATGGAAAGAGCCATACACAACAATGACATCCTCAACCCCGGCTTGCTCATAAATGGCTTGATAAGCTTTGCAAGGATGCTCATAGCACTTAGGTTCATACGCAATTATTTTGCGAAATGCATGGTTAAGCATCTTAACATCAGCCGCGCGTTTATTCTGCAGTAGAGCCGGATACCATGCTTTTATTAAAAGACGCATAGGCTCAATTAAACCGCAAAGATCTTTATCTTTCAATGCTGAAAATACAGCATATACATTTCTACCCTGTGCATATTTTGCAACAAAACCGGCTAATAAATCAACAGATTGTGAATTATGTGCCACATCCAGAATGACAGTCGCTTTGTTTTTTATAATCTGTTGCCTGCAAGGAATAAATACATTTTGCATGGCATCGTAAAGATTGGCATCCTCTACAGGCAAACGCTCATGCAGGCAGCGAACTGCCATTATTGCTGCTGCGGCCGCTTTTAAATTAATGCCAGGTACTGGCAATAATGGAAGGCATTGCAAACCTTGGTGGATTTGAAACGATCGGTCTATTTCTTCGAAACGATAATCCAAATTTAAAAAACAGCTTATTGTATGTTGCCGCTTAGCTTCCTCGATGACACTACTTGGCGGGTTATCATCAGCATAGATGAAAAATTTGTTTTTTCTTAAAATACCTGCTTTTTCATAACCAATTTGCTCCAAGGTATCGCCTAAATATTCGCAATGATCCCAAGCTATGGTGGTAATGATTGCTAAATCAGCATCCACGACATTGGTAGCATCCGCCCGTCCCCCCATACCGACTTCAAGGATAATAAGATCCAAACCGGATTGCTTAAAGTGCAAAAGGGCAGCCAAAGTCGCCACTTCAAAATAAGTAAGGTGGATATTTCCTCGCGCTTGTTCAATAACAGATAATGCTGCACACAAATCCTCATCTGAAATTGCCTGTTGATTGACTCGTATGCGTTCGTTAAACATCAAGAGGTGTGGAGAAGTATAAACTCCAGTCCGATACCCGGCGCTGCCATAAATGGCTTCCAAAGCGGCGACAGTGGAACCTTTGCCGTTAGTGCCTGCAACAGTAATGACCGGGACAGTAAAGCGATGAAGATCCAACTTTCTGGCAACATTTAAAACACGTGCCAAACCTAACTGGATCTCTTGCTGATGGCGCTCCTCAAGATATTGCAGCCAATCAGCAAGGGTATAATGGACGAAATTATTCATTTCCTGAATAAAGGGTTTGCTGAGTCAATTTAGCGACCAATTCTCCAATTGTATTACGCAATGCCTTACGCTCTACAATCATATCTACATGCCCATGTTCCAATAAAAACTCACTGCGCTGGAACCCTTCAGGCAATGTTTGCCGTACTGTCTGTTCAATGACTCTGGGGCCGGCAAAGCCAATAAGGGCATTGGGTTCTGCAATGATGATGTCCCCAAGGCTAGCAAAGCTTGCCGATACACCGCCCATAGTTGGATCGGTCAAGATCACAATGAAAGGCAAGCCAGTTTCTGCGTAACGCGCCAGAGCCGCTGAAGTTTTTGCCATTTGCATGAGAGAAAATAAGCCTTCCTGCATTCTTGCGCCTCCGCTGGCTGTAAAACAGATATAAGGACGCTTTTCAGCTGTGGCTAAAGTCACGGCACGAACAAATTTTTCCCCTACGGTGGCTCCCATGGAGCCCCCCATAAAATTAAATTCAAAAGCACTGGCAACAACGCGCTGTTGCAATAAGGTACCTTTTAAAACCACCAAAGCTTCTTTTTCGCCGGTACTTTTTTGCGCTTGGCTGATGCGATCTTTATATTTTTTTGAATCGCGGAATTTCAAACGGTCGATAGGCTCCAGGTTTGCTGCAATTTCTTCCCAACCGGTTTCATCCAAAAATTGAGCCAGGCGATCGCGGGCAGATAAGCGGTGATGATGGTTACATTTCGGACAAACGGAAAGGTTTTTTTCAAGTTCCGTACGATAGAGGACTTCATTGCACCCTGCGCACTTAACCCATAAACCTTCAGGCACACCCTTCTTTTGTGAGGTTTCTGTTCTAATTTTTGAAGGCAACAATTTCTTTAGCCAACTCATAGCATAAATCCGTACTAGTCAAGAAAACACAATATTATATCCTGAAAATTATAGAAGAGCTTGTTTTTTACTTGGCAATGGCATTTTTTATTAAGTTTTTTGCAACATTGCCGTTAACCCATTAAAGAGAATGGCCTGGGAGGTTGCTATGAAACTGTTAGCTGCAGCGATAGCTGTTCTATCCCTCTTTTTAGCCCAACATGCTCTAGGCGCATCCCAACAACGTTTCGGGGAAACACTTTGTTCATCTGAAGATTATTTCTGCATCAAAGTAAAATCGGGAGAAACTTGGGAAATGCTATTCCCCAACATTGAAGAACGCGACATTGTGAAACGAATTAACCGCATGAATATTGGCTTGCGTAAGGGAATGACCATTGCAGTACCCAAGAATATTGATCGCCTCACCATTTATGATGTATCCCCTTTTCCCCGCTACATTGAATCCGACGGTGAAAAAACAATTTTCGTCAGCCAAAAACAGCTGGCATGGGGGGCCTACGATGAACAGGGAGAATTGGTTTGGTGGGGGCCTCTCTCTTCTGGTTCCGGTACTTGCCGGAACATAGAGGGAAATTGCAAAACTCCCTCAGGCTCTTTCCGGGTCATTAGAAAACAAGATATAAGCTGTATTTCTACCACTTTTCCAATGCGTGCGGATGGTAACAATGGCGGAGCGGAAATGCCTTATTGCATGCATTTTTTCCGCGGTTATGCGTTACACGGCAGCGATACCGTTCCTGGATACCGGGCCAGTCATGGCTGCGTACGTATGTTTGTTGAAGACGCACGCTGGTTGAATGAGGAATTTGTTGAAGTCCCTGAAGATGGAGTGAGGGGAACCCGGGTAATTGTCGAATCCGTAGAGGGTTGATTTATATCTTGCCTGCTATTGCAATAAAGAAAAAGCTCCCGTCACTCCATGCTGTGCCAATGCTTTTTTCAGTACCTCAGTCATTTTCTTGTCAGCAAATGGACCGACTTTTACCACAAAAAACTGCTGATATTTTTCGATAAATACAGGGGACGGAGTCAGTTTGGCAAGTTTGCCACGCAATGCCTGCGCCAAACTTTGGGAAGAGAAGGCTCCGGCTTGTACATAATAGTGAGCAGCATGCGGGCCGTGGGTGGTCAATGCTTCAATTTCCACCCGGGCAGTACCAGTAGGCCAAACCCCCAGTTTTACTGCAGCGCCATAAGATAAGTCTATGATGCGGTCTTTGTGAAAAGGGCCCCTATCGTTTACCTTGACGATAGCTTCCCGTCCATTTTCCAGATTTTTAACTCTTACATAGGTAGGCAAGGGTAGTGTTTTATGGGCGGCAGTCAATTCATATAAATCATAATCTTCGCCGCTTGAAGTACGCTTTTGATGAAACTTTGTGCCATACCATGAAGCCAGCCCACGTGCTCGATAGCCGCTGGAAGATGTCATGACTTCATAAGTTTTACCATTTACGTGATACGCAGCCGGATTGCCGTAGCGGCTTAGAGG
Organism: Legionella sp. 27cVA30; assembly: GCF_024160945.1. Classification (NCBI taxonomy): domain Bacteria; kingdom Pseudomonadati; phylum Pseudomonadota; class Gammaproteobacteria; order Legionellales; family Legionellaceae; genus Legionella; species Legionella sp. 27cVA30. Next base: position 627,310 of record NZ_JAMYXK010000001.1, on the reverse strand, counting down.
TTCAGAGATGGGGACTATTTTTTTAAAAGAAACAGGCAAGGGCCCGGCAGGTGCCCCATCTTTACTAGGCTCAGAAGACTTTTTCGGCGGCAGTTTTGGGGGGATACTTTTTTTCGCCGGAGTTTTATCAAGAACTCGAGCGGTAAAAACCATTTTCTTTTTAGGCGGATCTTGCCGTACCAAAGCACTTTGCTGACAGCCTGCCAGCAACAATGTTCCTGCAATTAACCATACAAGCCACATAATCTGTTCTGAGAAATAGTTCGGATTGCTAAATATATACTTAAAATTACCCTGTTGTCATTTGGTTGGCGGGCAAATGCTGTGATAAGATAAATTCAATTTTTTTATACTGGATAACAACATGAACAAACAAGCCTTTTTTTTACCAAATTTTTTGTTATTCATTACCTTGCTGGTAAAAGCTGGCACATTTTATGCCGCTGAACCAGCTGCACCTTCGGGCATTATCCCCCCCTCTCCTGTTACCAATAACAATCCTCTAATTACTCCCGCCCCTCCGGTTTTAAATGCCAAAGCATATATTCTGATTGATGCAGACAGCGGTAAGATTATTGCTGAAAAAAACAGCAATGAAAAACTACCTCCTGCAAGCCTTACCAAAATGATGACCTTGTACGTGGTCTCAAGCGCATTGCAAAACCAGCAAATCCGCTTAACAGATAGCGTACGAATTAGCGAGCGAGCATGGAAAACCGGCGGTTCCCGCATGTTTGTCAAAGAAGGTCAGCAAGTCAATGTGGAAGATTTATTAAAAGGCATCATCGTGGACTCCGGGAATGACGCCTGTGTTGCCATGGCCGAACATTTGGGCGGCAGTGAAAATGCATTTGCTGATATCATGAATCAGCAGGCCCGTAATCTTGGCATGCAAAACAGCCATTTCACTGACAGCACCGGGTTGCCCGATGCAGAGCTTTATACCACAGCTCAAGATTTAGCTATTTTAGGGCGTGCACTGGTTAAGAATTTTCCGCAATACTACCACTGGTATAAACAAAAATGGTTTACCTTTAACGGCATACGTCAGCCTAACCGCAACCGTTTATTATGGCGTGATAATCAGGTCGATGGCATTAAAACAGGCCATACGCAGGACGCAGGTTTTTGCCTGGTTTCTTCTGCGAAACGCAATAACATGCGCCTGATTGCGGTCGTAATGGGTTCGCCAACAGAAACCGCGCGTGCCGATGACAGCGAACGTTTACTGAACTATGGTTTCCGTTTTTTTGAAACGCATGAGTTATATAAAGCAGGCAAGCCAATTACTGAACTTGCTTTATATAAAGGCAAAGCGAAAACTATTCCTGTAGGTTTACAAGAAGATGAATTTGTAACAATCCCAAGCGGGCAATATCAGCGCTTAACCATCAATACAAAAATCCCTAAACTGCTACAGGCTCCTATTAATAAAGGAGAGCAAATTGGGGAATTGTTGGTGCAATTTGATAATAACATCATTGCTACCAAGCCCTTGTATGCTCTGGAAAGCGTTCCTAAAGGTGGTTTTTTTACCTGTATTAAGGATGGCATCCGTTTAACATTCAGACGCTGGTTTGGTTCTTAACTACGGCCAGCGCCAATGCAACGCATGGTCTATTTAAATGGCGAATTTATAAAAGCCGAAGATGCAAAAATCTCCATTTTTGATCGCGGCTTTTTATTTGCTGATAGCGTTTATGAAGTTATTCCGGTTTATAAGGGAAACGCTTATTTTATCGATCGCCATTTAAGCAGGCTTCAGGCAAGCTTGGCGGCCATAAAAATGACCATGCCCAATCTTGATTTCCCTTCTTTATTCCAGGAATTGGTGACACTGAATAACAGCGGCGATATGCAGATCTACCTGCAAATTACCCGCGGCACTCAAAACAAGCGTACCCATGATATTCCCAATAATCTAACCCCGACTGTAGTTTTATTCACCATACATAATTCCTATCCCAGCTTTGCTGACAAAAAAAAAGGATTGCGCGCAAAACTTGTGGAAGATAATCGCTGGTTGCGTTGTAATATAAAAACGACGTCCATGCTGGCCAATATTCTTCTTAACGACGAAGCGGTTGTTTCCGGCGCTAATACAGCCTTATTAATTCGGGACGGATTTTTAACCGAAGGCAGTGCAAGCAACGTGTTTATGGTGGATAAAGCGGGAGTAATTCACACGCCGCCACAAACGAATTTATGCTTGCCTGGAATAACTCGTCAGCTCACTATCGAGTTAATTACTGCGCTGCACATGCCTTTTAAGGAAAGCATGATTAGCAAAAGCAATCTGTTGGACGCACAAGAAGTGTGGATTACCAGCACTACCAAGGAAATTTACCCCATAACCCAATTGGATGATAAACCAGTTGGCGAGGGTAAGGGCGGAAAATATTGGGAAATACTGGATAATCAATATCAAAATCTGATTAAAACCTTATAACAAGCTATTATTAATTAAAAAAATTTATACAGTATTTTAGGATGAGGCTTATTTATAATGACTGAGCAAACGCTGATGAAATTCCCCTGTAATTTTCAAATTAAAATTATAGGAAAAAATGATGAGAAATTTACTGCTGAAATTATGGATATCGCCCGTAGGCACTATCCTTCGCTTAAAGACAGTGAAATGAAGGCACAGCCCAGTCAACAAGGGAATTATTTAGCGATCAGCATCATCGTCTATGCCGAAGATCAGTCCACTCTCGACGCACTATACATAGAATTAACCCAGCACCCTGATATAAAGATGGTGCTTTGAATGATAGCTATCCGCCACCTCGACGTACAGCCTTATGAAACCGTGTGGGAAGAAATGAAAAAATTCACCACTCTGCGTATGGAGCAGACGGATGATGAGCTTTGGCTATTACAACATCCCCCGGTTTATACGCAGGGGCAAGCGGGTAAACCGGAGCACATCCTCAATCCTCAGGGGATCCCGATTGTACAAAGCGACCGTGGTGGGCAAGTAACTTACCATGGCCCGGGGCAATTGGTTGCCTATGTACTTATGGATCTGCGCCGGCGCAAAATTGGGATTAGAACTTTAGTGACACAATTGGAGCAAGTTCTCATTTTATTGCTAAAGAAATGGCAAATTTCAGCCGCTACCCGCTGTGGTGCTCCAGGCGTTTACGTTGATAATAAAAAAATTGCATCCATTGGCTTGCGTGTAAAAAATGGCTGCACTTATCACGGTATTGCATTAAACGTGGCTATGGATTTAAATCCTTTCCATGGAATCAATCCTTGTGGATATGCAAAGCTGGAGATGACTCAAATGCGAGATTTTGTTCCGAATATTAATATAGAGCAGGTTAATCAGCAGTTTGTTCAAGAATTCTTAACTTTATTTGAACGCTAATATTATGCAATTTCTAACGGATTATTTGCAGCCCTTACACACTTGGTTATATACCCATCCCCATTGGGCGCTAATTTTCACTTTTTTAATTTCTTTTAGTGAATCCCTGGCTATTATAGGCAGTATTATCCCAGGCTCTGTCACCATGACCGCTATTGGAATTTTGGCAGGCTCAGGCGTCATGCGTATTGATTTGACGCTGCTTGCAGCGACACTGGGTGCAATAGCGGGCGACGGTGTCAGCTACGCTTTGGGATATAAATTCAGGCATAGTTTACCAAACATCTGGCCTTTTTATCGTTATCCGCATTGGCTCAATTATGGCAGGGAATACTTTGCCAAACATGGTGGGAAAAGCGTTTTAATTGGCCGGTTCATAGGCCCGCTCCGTTCGATTATCCCGGTTATTGCCGGAATGATGCACATGAATGCTTGGCATTTTTTAATAGCCAATATCATTTCCGCAATTGGCTGGGCTATCCTCTATGTGATGCCGGGTGTTTTAGTCGGCGCAGCCAGCAGCGAATTATCAGCCGAAGGCGCCAGCAAACTGTTTCTCTTGATTATCATTTTACTGTTGTTAGCCTGGCTGCTTACAATAGGCATGAAATGGCTTTTTCAGCGCATTAATTCTCTCTTGAAAACAAATCTGCATCAATTTTGGTTATGGTCTAGAGAACATCCGCGCATGAGTTATTATTTTACATTGCTGACGCCGGAAACCGAAACGAATCACTATGCTACAGTCATTCTGATTTTATTATTTTTCCTCACCCTCCTTTTTTCCATTGTCCTGACCGCTCTGGTCGCCATAAGCAGTTTCATTCACTCGCTGGATGATACTGTGTACCTTTTTCTACAAAGCATACGCACGCAGCCTTTTGACCTTTTTTTCATTGCCATAAGCCTTTTCACCAGTGCTTTTGTTTTATTGGCCCTCATAATTTCCATCACTGTTTATTCCGTTTACTATAAAGATTGGCGCATGTTGCGCTATTGGTTGAGCATCAGTTTCTTTTGCACCATTCTTGTCTTTTTATTTTCGGAATTTATAAGCGTACCCAGCTTGCATGGAGGATTAATAGAATATAAAAAACATTTAACTTATCCGGCTACTAATCTTACGCTTGCCACCTCTTTATTCAGTTTTTTAATTTTCTACATTACGCGTTATAAAACCATTTTAACGCTTGGTATCCGCATTTTTTTACTGGTGATTTTACTTCTTGCGGGCATCAGTGAAATCTATTTAGGAAATAACTGGTTTTCGAGCGTGCTGGGTGCTTATTTTATTGGTTTTACCCTTTGTCTCGGACATTGGATTTTTTACCGGCAAGCACAATTAAGCAGCCACCGCTCACAATCACCTATTGTTTTTTCTTGCCTTGTTTTGGTGCTTACTGCAAGCCTGATGTATGGTTTTTGTTTTAAAAAAATCATTGATACAGATTATCCATATCTTAAGCCACACTTGTTAACCGAAGAAACCTGGTGGAAACAGCAATACCCCCTGCTTCCCCTTTTTACAACAAATCGCACCGGGCAGCCGGCGGGTACCTTTAATCTTCAGTATTCAGGTTCAATTAAAGCACTGGAAAAAAAGCTTGAGCAACAGGGGTGGAAAAAACAATCCAGCTCTTTTTTTCTTAAAATTTTATTACGTGCACAAGGCCAGCGCAGCAATGCCAAGCCCCTGGTGACTCAGTTTTATCGTAATAAAAAACCCGCATTAATTATGACCTATGGGAGCCATGGCGGCTCATCCTTGTGGATCATACAATTCTGGCGTTCGAATTATTATTTAAACCATTACAAACAACCAATATGGCTTGGTAGCATCGAGCCTGCAAATCATAATAAAATTTCTTCAGAGGGAAGTTTGCAAGATTTTCATCTCCTTACTTCCGCACTTTCCGGTTTCAGCTTTAATTGGGTTTCATTAAATAAGGAACAATTAAAAACAGGCAAACAAGTACAACCTACAACAATACTGCTTATCAAACAATCCTTATCCAAAGAGTAGCGACAACTTGTTTTTTCTAGGATAAAATGAATGCATCTTAAGGAGCAAGGATTTGCGATGATTGTACTAACTGGTGTAATTAATTATTTATTACCCTTTTTATGCTTGGTTTTTCTGCTCTTAGGCTTAAGTAAAAATCTTCTTAATTACATCCTGATTGCACTCTGGCTTTCATTAGTGGCTTTGCTAATTTCCTACCATGGAGCTGGTGGTGAAATTTTCGGCACTTACTTTAATTATAAAAATGCCCTCTTATATTCCTTAAATATAGTGATTGCAGTCATTGCCTTTTTATATGTTTGCTTCAACGTTTCCTCCTTCCAGGGAAAATATGTTCGCTATCTCATTGGATTTATTGCAGCCTTGGTCATTACCGGTAGTGCTTTATTGCTCATCAACTTGTGGATAAATGCCCGTTTCGTGGAAAGCCGCCTTCCTGGTACCGCACTCATGGAAGTTGTTACCTTTACCCCAGCGGAATATTGTAATAACCGTTTTGTATTTTACAAAATAGGTTCTAATGGTAAGGTAAGTTATTTATGTCCAAACCATTACGGGTTAATTCCATCCGTGGGGAATTTGGACACCCCTCCGGAATTTATTATTCGTCAACTAAACCGGCCAGTTGAAATTGAAAAACTAACGCCCAAGAAGGATAAAAACTAAAATGTGCTGCTTATAAATTGTTCCATTGCTTTAATTTTGCTACTATCGGTAAAAATTAAGTCTTATACTGCTATGCGATCTATCATTTTATGCTTATTATTGTTGCACCATATGGCTGTGCATGCCATGGCGCCCAAAGTTAGTCTCGACAAAGCCATTGACAATGCAATCAAACGCTACGGGTTGCATTTTGAACCACAACTTAAACGGATGTTTGCCAAAGCACAGATATCCTACCCTCCTAAAGAAATTGCCCTGCTCGCCTTTAAGAAAGAAAGGCATATACAACTATGGGCAAAGGATGCCAATACTTCCTGGCGATATATTCACACCTATCCTTTGACAGCATTTAGTGGCCGGCTGGGCCCTAAACTCAAAGAGCACGACTACCAGATCCCGGAAGGCGTTTATCGTTTAACTTCATTTAATCCATTTAGCTCGCACCATTTATCCATGATGATCAATTATCCAAATCATTTCGATAGATTGCAGGCGATTAAAGATGGCCGGAAGCAGTTGGGTGGCAATATTTTCCTGCATGGTAAAGCTTCATCCGTTGGCTGTCTTGCCGTCGGCGATAAAGCCATTGATCAATTATTTTTATTGGCAAGAAGAGTAGGCTTAAATCACGTTAAAGTCATCATTGCGCCGAATGATCTTAGGAAAGAAAAGCCAGCAACAACCAATTTTGCGCAGCCGCGCTGGTTGCCAGAGCTTTATAAAGAAATATCCATGGCTTTGCATCAATTTCCCGTGCCCAAGGTCAGTTAATGCCATATTCTGATGCTGCAGTAATACGTTTTTATTAAGCCTTGGAATACAAAAGCATGCAAGAATAGTAATCTGGTTGTATTTTGCGCAAACCAGATTACCATTATGGTGAACTTTATTCGTGCTCTGGAGCAACTACGAATATTCCGGGAGCATTGCGTAAATACTCTTCGTAATCCATGCCATAGCCAAAAATATAATGATCATCTACTTGCAAGCCAACAAAATCGGCATTTTCCAAACCGTTTTCCACGCGCTTATGATGTTTGTCTACCAGTACTGCGCTTAAAACTTCTGCTGCTCCCATTGCTTTGACCTCAGCCAAAATAGCGGCTAATGTTACGCCACCATCCAGTATGTCATCCACCACTAAAACAGTACGGCCACGCAAGTCCAGACTGGGCTTGACTTTCCAATGTAATTCGCCGCCTTTTATTTCCCCACAGTAGCGCGTTGCATGCACGTAATCAACTTCCAGAGGAAAATCAAGGCGCGGCAATAAATTCCCCATAGGCACCAATCCGCCGATCATGACACAGATAATAACCGGATTTTTATCATGCAGCCGTTGATGGATGTTGATGGCCATTCTATCCAGTGCCGCTTCAACTTCTTTCGTAGTGAAAAGGCGGGTGGATTTCTCATAAACTTCTTGAATTTTACTTGGAATTGTCATTATTTTCTCAATCTCTAGATTTGCTGGGAACGGGAAACATGCTTACCTTACTTGTCTCTGGTGGGGTTTTATCACGAACTTTAGCAACTCCCTGCTTACTGACTTCGTCAATGCGAAGAATAGAGTACACAGGAATATAGGTGCGTTTAACATTATTAAATTCCAACTTTAATCGCTCCTCGGAAGGATCGACAACCAGAGAAGTGTTTTCGCCGAACACAAACTCTTCGACTTCGAGAAAGCCAAACATACTGCTTTCCTGGACTTGCCGTGCGTAAATTTCGTACACTGCCTCGGCATAGGAAAACATGATGCGATACAGCGTTTTGTTAGCCATAAAACATACCCAATAAGAAAGAACGCTAGTATACAAAAACAAGTAGCATGTTCAAATAATATAATGCTAAGACTTGCCCATTTTTATAAATGAGAAATTTATAAATGTCCTATTTGTTTTTTTAATACACGCCAAGGCAAAAATAAGATTTTTAAGGACAAAAATATAGCTAATTGCTATAATAATAACTACAAAATTGCTCACTCCAGGTTTCGCCTTCTTGAGGTATGTATGTTCTTTAATTTGCTGGCTGCAGGATCTTTCTATTATGAAGAGAATGCTCAAGGAGTTTCTTTTAGTGAAACTCCAACTCCTTTGTTTGCCCTCGAGCGGGCTATTAATGGGCAACGCGACTTTTTTTATCAAACATCAGAGGCAATCGCACGAAAAGAAAAGAAAAAAATAATTTTTTATGATGTTTGGAGAAGCTCAGAAAACATACCACGAAACCAAAATCCCACCGATGAAATTAACCATTTTTTAAATTACGATTTCGAAGTTTACCAAGTGGTGGGCGAGCGCCTGCAAAAAATAACCAATGCCAAACAATTATCTTCTACCCCTCCCAGGATTAATCGTCGGCAGTTAAGTGAGTTACTCAGCAAACATAAAATTGAAAACGATAAAACCTTTATTATCGATTATGAATATGTCAACAAACTAAGCGGCCTGGAAGCTGATGAATTGAATACAAAACAAATAGCAGCCAGCTCAAGTTTTCTGGAAAGGAGTCGAGATCTTAAAAGGAGAATTGAATTATTGCCAAAAACCGCCTGCGTACTAAACTTAGATGTTGAGCATTGTACTGGAACATTCCAAACCGGCATCGCAGCTACAGAAGACACAACCCACATCCTTAAACTGCTGGCAAACCCCGATTTTTGCCGGCAATTGGTTTATGTAGATTTGACACAGACAGAGATCAACGAAGAAATAGGAAGAAACATAACCCCTGAATTACCTCACTGTACCAAGTTGCATTTAACCGATGCATGGTTTTATGTATTGGCTAATTTTATCCATTTAATTCCGGTTAAACATCTGGGAATTAAATTCTCAGCGGATTTGACGAAGTATACAGAAAGGTTAACTTTTTTAAAATATGCAGCTTCCTTACAGTCGCTGCAGCTCAATATCGCGGATGATACAAATTTCAAGCCCCTCGTTTTGCCTGAAAAATTGGAAAAGCTAGAAATAAAAAGAGAAAATAACAGAAATTCACCCAATCCGGCAGACACCTTACCATTAGCGCCTTCGCTTAAATCACTCACCATAAGTTCCAGTCAACAGCATGTTTTTTCTTTTCATGAAGCGCTTAAATTTGCACCAAACTTAGAACGCCTCATGATTCAAGGGAGTTCCATTAAATCCGATTTACATGCTCTGTCCCTGGCAAATTTAAGGTCATTGACCCTAACATCATGCGTCATATCGGCGGCACAACTTAAATTGATCCTGGAAAATGCCCCGAACCTAACCGCATTGGAATTAAACAATGTAAACATCATTGGTAAATTAAGCTCCCTGGATCTGCCCAAATTAAAACATCTGAAGATTTCCAATTCTGACTTCAACAATACCATCAAGATAGTAAATGCTAATTTGGAACTGGAGCATTTAGAAATAGATAACACCTATTTTTTAGAATCTATTTTCGACACCCACCTGAAACCACAGGCAAAGCTTAAGCATTTGGGAATACTAGGGAAGCCATCCAGCGTAGTGCCTAAACTGATTGCTCCCCTGCTCTCCCCTACTTTAGTAAGCCTGGATTTGACCGGGGTTTCAGAAATAAAGGGGGAAGAGTCAACTCCTAATTTGCCAGAATTAAAACAAATTATTATCCCGGAAAAATTGCAGTTGACTAAATCTGCTTTTCTCAGCTTCCTGCTGAATGCCCCAAAGCTTCGTGAATTTGATTTTACAAATTTACAAATACTTGCAGCTCCTGAACAAGAAACTAATTTGCAATTGCCTAAACAAACGGGTTTAAGCCGGGTTGATTACACAAAGGATATTGCCCAACAGTTTAGTAAAAAAGAAATCGAATCCATTCTTCAGGCTGACAGTAATAAATTTATTTTAACTCTGGATGATTTATCTTTATTACCCGACATTAATTTCGAAAAATTACACGAACTTAAGATCAATTGGGGAGATACTTTAGATGCTAACTTTCATAAAGTTTTGGAAGCTGCTGCCCAATATCCTTTTGATTTTTCCTGCCGCTGCATGTTTGAGCCAGGCGGGATGGCAAGTTTTCATAAAAAAAATGGAGCATCGGTCGTTAGGATAGAGTATGAATTCGACGCACAATTATATGAAAAAATCATCCAAACCAGCAGCCTGCCTATTGACTTGGCTGTTACTACAAATACCAGTCAACCGTTACCCGAGGAATGGCGGGTGCCAACGGGGAAAACCTTCTTGCGGCTTTGCCTGTATGGGATAATCCTCTCTTTACCACAATATCAATCCTTTGCAGAACAATTACATCCAAATCAATTTTCCGAGGGGCATTTTGATCTTCATTTAAAAGCAGGCGTGGTGAGAATTGATTATAACCAAGGCCTGTTATTAATCACTCTCATTTCGGGTGATATTTCTGAAGAAGAGCTAGGCGGCATTATCACCGCCATACCTGCTCCTATTACTGCGCTAAATATCAACAACGTAAAGTTTCCTGATAATTTTACTCTCTCTTTGCCTGCTCTTAGGGAAATTACATTAAGAAATTGCTCTTGTACGAATTCGACTTTGAGAAATTTTACCTCTCTTCTAGGACAAGACGGCGAATTAAAAATTTCCAGTACTTTGGCAATACGGGATGAGCTGGAAGGTGACTATTCATTAGGGAAATTTAGCGGTACATACGTCAACACAACAAAATCACCATTCCTGGCAAAATTTTTGCCTGCGTGCAAATCTTTAAAAGAAATAGACCTTCATGGAAATAATGAAAGTTTACAATTGAAGGAAGATATTCCTTCGGTTGAAAAATTGATCATGAGGGAATGTTATGGCAATCAATCAAACCTGTTAAATCATTTGCCCAATGTGCAAAAAATAGAAGGGCACGGAATTTGCAATTGGACATCAACCTGTAAACCCTCCTTTTTTAGTGCCAAGCTAAACTAGAGGTTTCCGGGTTTCTGTTTAATCGGTATTGAACAGGCGTCATGCTGTTTAAAGCTTGATGCGGTCGTTCCTCGTTATATTCTTTGATCCATGCTTCTGTGATCTCTCTCACCTCCGTTAAGTGTTGTAATATGTGGCATCAGAAACACCGTATTCACGACACACATCTTTAACCAGTCGTCCTGATTCTACGGTTTTTAGAATCGTAATTATTTGGCTTTCGTTATATCTCGATTTCTTCATCAAATTCTCCTCGGTAGTTATTATACCCAGAGAACTCTAATTTTGACTGGAACAATTATAAGGGGGGATTACAAACCCCCAACTTCAATAACCTAAACAACTTAAATCAATTAATATTAGATTACGGCTCGGATCAATTATTCCTAGATTTTATTGCCCATGCTCCAAATCTGAAAAAACTAGAGATAAGCGATTTAGTTTTAACAAGCCCTCTCAATTTTCCAAGCTTACCTTATTTAAATAGCGCAAAGTTTTCTCGTATCGTGATTTCCCTGGAAAATCTAATGGCGCTGATCGCAGCAGCCCCGCACTGTGAATTTGATTTATCGGAAACAGAAGTACATGGTGAGCGAGAAGAGTTCGAAATTTTTCTGGCAACAGAGCCCAAAATTAAAGGGCTACCCCGCATCCGCCCGTCTGTGCCGATTACGGCGAATGAAGCTGAAGCAGGTGAAACCATACAACCTGTGCAACCGCGCGACCCTGTTTTTCAGCCGCCAATGGCACCCCAACAACCTTCTGTTGACAAACAGGAAAAAAATAGCTGGTCTCAATCCATGCTCATTGATCGCTTAAAAGCATATTGCCAGTTAAAACATCCTGAACTGGCCCCTCTTTTTCCTGAGTTTGATAAAGGCATCTGCCAAGCTGTTTCCAAGTGGTATGCCGATACCGTAGCAACAGAAAATGAAGCAGCCTGGACGAAAAAACTAGATAAGCTAAGGGATTGGAGCAAACGCTCTTGCCCCAGAGAGATAGAGCCGTTGCTGAAAGAATTGTTGCACTATGCTTTAAAATACCAGATTCGCTGGCCCGAAACTCAAGCCATCCCGGTTAATAACCTGCCGCAAATATTGGCCAATCCCCCACGCCACCCCATTTACATTGCCAATGCCTGGCATCGCACGTGCCTACTTTTTAAAGACAATACATGGCATTTCTTTGATCCTAATTTTCAGGCAGGTACCGCCAAACAATTTAAACGACAAGATATAGTCAAACTGGTCAAGCAAATTTACGAAACTCAGGGCCATGGCTTGAGGGTACTCTCGTTTCATGAATTGCCGAAAGCCACCTGGTCTCTTGAGACCGAACACATCGATGCGTTTATTGCAGATGGCGGTTTTTATCTCCTTCTTGCGGAAAAAGACACAACGAAACTACAAGCTATAAACCCCAACCATCTATCTAAAAAAGCTTTGGAAGGTTTGTTCTGGCTCAGCAATGAAGATAAACCATTCTGGCAGCAGGGTTTGCTAAATCCTCCAAGCCGTGAAAAAACACTAGACTTGCTTGAGCGAGCTGCTGTGGTGCTGAAGGCTGAATTTATAGCAAAAATAAAGAAAAATCTGGAAGCATTGTCCGAGCCTGAAGCCAATGAACTTGCAAGCATTTTAAAAAAGGAAAATACGCAATTTACAGCGTTGATTTTAAATATAATGGAAACCATTCCAGCCTATGCTCCAGTAAAACCTAAAAAAAATATTGAACAAAACCTGAATGATTTGGAACAAAATTTTAAAAAAGATCCACTTTTGCACAAAATTGAAGAAAAAATTATTGCTGCAGAACAAGCGAAACAAATACAGGCAGAAGAAGCAAGAAAACCAATCACGCCAAAGCCTTCAGAAGTATCAAAAAAATCTGTAGAAGCAGCACAAGAAACGCAAGGAGTAGAAGCTAAAAAACCGGTCGCTCAAAAGCTTTCCAAAGCACAAAAAACATTGGAAAATATAACTGATCTGGATTTTTTCCTGTCCAATGCTCATAAACAAAAACCAAAACTTCCCGAGCATGGCCGCTTTAAAACCTGGGAAGCTAAAAATCCCGCAAAGATTTCGTCTCTAGAACAACTTGACTTATCATTATTCAGCCATCAACAAGAAAATGTTCTTCTTTATTTGCAAAGTCAGGTAGATTTACAAAACTACATCCATCATCTACAAAGCTCAAGCCTTGCTCAAAACCGCGGCTTATTTATCATCAATAACATGGATGACTTAAAATGTGCCACCCACCGCATCAAACTGGATAAAAATGGAAAAGGACACATTGAAAAAGGCAGTCCTTTATCGCAATTTTTACATGAACATGAAAATAAAGCGCCCATCATCGTAGTCAATTGGAGCAATTTCACCCCGCAGGAATTAGTCCAGGCCAATACGATCCTTGATGAAACAAGGCGTGCTGACGGTACTAACGTTCCGCTTAAAGCCGTTGTTTTGGGGCTACAAAATATCAATGATCCGAATTTATATTCAGGCAGTGATTTCAGCTCCCGCCAGCACCACATCATGGAAATGCCAGCTGGGCTTGATATCCCTGCAGTATCTCTCCCTGCAGTCTTGACTGAAAACGATACGTTTGAAACGATTACTGTTGATTTTTATAATGAATCCAACTGGCAAGCTCATTTATATGGAAAGTGGCAGTTAACAGAGAATGCTTTACAGTTTAGCCCAAGCCCGTTAATCGCTGCACTGGAAGCGCAAAAACCGCCCACTGCCCTAAAAATAGTGCTTAAAAACGCTCCCTGGCATCTTCCTGATTTTCGTTTTGCTTTAAATACGCTCGTCAGCCAAAAACGGATGGATTTATACGGCCGCTCATTTAATATTCCTGCCAAAGTGACTATTGAATCCGCAAGTGGTTATGAGTTAGAGCCATTACTCAGCGAAGAAACCGTACAATTTAAACAAGGCTTGGCTCAAGACTTTGATTACGTTTTAAATCCGGGAAATTTTGAGCATTTCTTCACAAATTTTGAAATCAAGGGAGACACACTCACCACTTTACCGGGTTTCCTGGAGCAACATGCAGGCACAAAAGAAACACCAAAATCGCTCCACCTTTATCTCACCCGCGCACTGCCTTTATCTTCTTTTGCACGCTTACTCACCGCGGCCAAGCATCAACATTGCCAGTTAAACATCACCTTGGCCGCTGGCGTAGCATTACCGGAAGAGGTGGCAAAACGAGTCAAAATAACACCGCTCCAGGAAAAATCATTAATAAAAAACGCACACAATCCGCAAGTCGTTATTAGCAATGATTTGGCACTCAGCAAAAAAATCTTGCAAAAAGAAACGTCATTTAATCAAGTCATCAACCTCAGCGAATTGACTAAATCGGATATATTTTATGCCATAGAGGGGAAGTCTAATGGAACAAACCTTGCTTTCAGAGAAAAAATCAGTTCGATATGGCAAGCCCTGCGCCAAGGCGAGTCAGTTCTTTTAACCGGAAAATTGACACCGGAAATTGCAGACAGCCTGGCTCCTTTATTTAAAGAAAATGGCGGTACTTATCATAATGGGCAAATAGAAACTTATCAGGGAAAATTGGTTCTCTTAACTGATTCAGCCGAGCTCCTTTCTTTTTCGCCTCACAAAGTTGAAAAACACATTTCGCTAAAAGAACGCCTGGATGCATTGGCTAGCAAACAAAAAGAAAGATTGTTGCAGCATTATGCTCCACAGCAATTGGAAGCATTTTCCTACTCTTACCTTGAAACCCTGGCCAACGAAACCAGCTTGCCGGCCGACCCTGCTGCACTCAGAACACCGCTTTATCATCTTCCTGAAGAATTGCCCGCTTCTCTGGATGTGGTTTTCGATTTAAGCGAAGAGAAAGCAAGCCAATTTGAGGCTTCCCGTAAAGAAGAAGTGCTTGCTGCTTTAAAAAAACAACCCGTTCTTTTTCTTTCAGGAAAAACTGGCGTGGGCAAGAGCAGCTTTATGAATAGTCTGGCTGCTGAAAAAAACATCAGCGTTCATTTTGAGAATATTGAAACCTGGGCAAAAGCTAAAGATGGCTTACAAATTTTATTCATTGACGAAGCCAACTTAGAACATACGGACTGGTCTTCTTTTGAAGATTTGTACAGCCTACCCAAAGGCATATACCATAAGGGTGTTTATTATCCCTTATCTGCAAACCATGTAGTTATTTTCGCCGGCAATCCCGCAAGCTACGGCGGGGAGCGCAGCATGCCGCGCCTCTTTGTTGAGCATCCGAATGTCGTGACCTTTAAAAACATGACGGATGCATATCTTTATCAACGTGTATTAAAATCTTTATTAAACGGTGTGAATGAAGCAGAGAAAGCAGGCAAACTTTTTCTGAAAACCTACCGTAAAATTTTAACTTTTAATGAAACTGCAATCAGTGCACGTGAATTACTGATGATGGCACAACTCCTCAAAGCCAAAACTGTCCCGCAGGATGAATACGAACGCGCCAAACACAGCGCCTATCAAATTGCTTTGACGGTTTTGAATAAAGAGCAGCATGTACCTTTTCAAAACTGGTTTAACGAAACTTTTGGCTCATTATCCGAAGAAAAAATAGCCTTTCCTAAAACTGTGGGCCATCCTGGTGCCAGGGAAGAAGATAAATTTTTACTGACGTCAACGCACCAACCGGTATATCAAAGCTTGTTTGAAATGATAAAAATCCGCGAAAACAAGCAAAAAGAAAATCTTAAGGATGTTCCGGTCGGCATATCCGGCATTGTGCTGGAAGGTGAACCTGGTGTTGGTAAAAGCCAACTGGTGAAACAAGTGCTTCTTTCC
The DNA here is from genome assembly GCF_024160945.1 of Legionella sp. 27cVA30. Taxonomy (NCBI): domain Bacteria; kingdom Pseudomonadati; phylum Pseudomonadota; class Gammaproteobacteria; order Legionellales; family Legionellaceae; genus Legionella; species Legionella sp. 27cVA30. The sequence goes on along the minus strand of NZ_JAMYXK010000001.1, from coordinate 611,506 downwards.
GAAGGGTATGAAGAAAAGCACATTAAGGACAGTAAGCCTTTTAATTTGGCTGACGAAAAAGAAGAAATTGAAAAAAATGGGGCGAGCAAGCAATTTTATTATTTGCCAGCGAGCATGAGCGTCAGCGCGAAAATTAATGTTTTGAATCGCGCCTTCCATGAGGGCGCAGTTGTCATTATCGATGAATTTAACACATCCGTTATGTTAGAACGGTTGATGAATGCCCTGCTCATGGGCCGGGATCTACAAAACCGCACCGCGCTTAATCCAGGGTTTACGCTCATCGGCACCCAAAATCCCATGTCCATGGCAGGAAGACGTCAACCTAGCCTGGCTCTCCAACGCCGCCTGCTGCAGTGCAATTACCCGGACTACACGACTGCGGAAATGGTCGCCGTTTTGCAACACCGTGGTTTAAACGAGAAAGAGGCATGCCATTTGGTCTTTGATTTTTTGGAAAGTCGCCGTTATGCACGCTCTCTTAATCTAAATCCGGAACCAAGCTTTCGCGATTTGTTAAAAGCTGGCAAAGAAACCTTGCTTGCCCAGGCAAAAGCCGTAACTATTGCTGTCGAAGCGCCTGTAAATCAAGAAGACAAGGCAAGCCTTGAGCAAGGAATGCTGCAGGATTTGCAGCTCCCTCACACCCAGGAAGTCTTAACTTCTGCCCACCAGGCAGAAGATAACCTCGAACCACATAAAAAATTGCCCGTAGAGGAAAAGATTACAGTGGCAAGCCAGGACAATCAAAGCATTGCACCACATAAAGAAGTAATTTCGGAAATGGGAACCCCAAGCCATGACACCCAGCTCCCCATGGACAAAAACCCGGAAAAAATATCAGTAGCACCATCAGCTAATGTAAATGCATCCAACCCTGAAAATATTAAAGCCGATAAAACGTCACCCTATGACCCGACGCTCTTTAAATCTGCAACAAACCAGAAACTTTCATCAGTAAAAAATTATTATAAATTCGGTAAAGACCCGCGCAATCATCGCTACATTGTGGAAGTTGATCATTTGCCTGAGAAAGGCGATCAATTAAAAGGGAAAATATTAAAAAATCTTAGAAAAGCCTTAAATCTTGCTATTGCAGACAGCAGCAGCCTGCAGGAATTGGACAGCGAAATAACCAGAATAAAAAAAGACTATGAATTTGAACTCAATACATTAAAAACAGCACAGGATATCACCACATGGCTGTTTGGACTAAGAACCGATTCGTTTAAAGCCTTTGAAAAAATGTGTAAAGACGCGCGTGAAATCGTCATAAAAAATGCATCTTCACCCAAACTGTAATTCATCAGGTAGCCAAAGACGATTTTCCCTGCAACACCAATTCGCCTTCGCTTTTTATTAGTAAATCGGGCGAACAATACTGATATTTTTGCATGATTAAACAATAAAAACCGGCTGGGAAAGGCCAAATCATTTTACCCATCGCATTCATAAACTCTAAAGCTTGTATGAAGCGATGATGTTTTACCGGGGGAACGTAATAAAAACTGTTATGCGAACACTGCTGATACCCTCGATTTAACATGGCCCGTTTTATTGTGAACGAAGAAACCAAGGAGATCGAGCCATGAGCAAAGCAATGCAGGTGCCCCCATTTAAGTGATGCCCCCCAAAAACTCCAGGGATTGATACCTAAAAATATAATATACCCCATAGGCTTAATGATGCGATCCAGTTCATCCAGAGGATTTTTATCACCACGAAAAGCCTCAAGAGTTAATGGCGCAATCAGGCATTCAATACTATCTCGCTCTATGGGCAAATGGTTTACAGAAGAAATAATACTGCTTTTTTTATAATCAATATATGGGGTGATGATCCACTTATGCCGAAACTTGAACGCAGGAAGCCAACTATTGTCACCGCAATTACCTAATTGCAGTAAAGTCGTCCCGCTGATTTGCTCACAAATTTCATTAAGCTCCGCTGCAAACGCCAAACCAATGCGCGCCCCTTGCGGTGTGTTAAACCACTCATCTAACGAGCGATATTTAAATGCTTGTTCTTCCAATGCCAATTTAAGCTATTAATTAAACGAGACGTATTTTTTACTATACACTCACCCATTGAAACAAGCTACCGATGATATTTGCTAGTGATCATTCAATCCTTGTAATAATCTAGGCAATTTTAATGCAGTTATGTTTTTTTTTGTCTATAGTTATCACATACTTAATAAATTGATTTATAGGATTATGGCGGTTGCTCAAGAAGATCACTTACATGGAATTGCTCAACTTTTAGTTCAAGAAAAGCTGTTGGATAGAGAAAAAGCCTTAATTTATCAAAAAGCTGCTGTAGCTAACAAGCTTAGTTTACAGCAATATTTGGTAGCCAATCGCATCCTTTCTGCAAAACAAATCGCTGTCTCTGTGGCACAAAATTTTGGTGTTCCCCTGATTGATTTAGATTGTGTGGATCTGGATGCCATTCCTGCAGCCATTGTCAGTGACAAATTAATAAAACGCCACGGTCTAATTCCATTGTTCAACCGTGGCAAACAATTGTATTTGGCTATGGATGATCCCAGTAAACATTCATCTTTAAAAGAAATTCAATTCCACACAGGGTTATACCCTACACCCTTAGTAGTCGAGACAGATAAATTACAAGATTTCATTGATAACCTGCTCCACGAAAAAGAAAGCCAGGGGTTAGCTCATTATTTTGAAGAATCCCAGGAAATCGACGGCGTAGAATTCAGTACGGATGACGAAGAAAAAGAAGCGGAAACGCTAGGCTTGTCCAGCGAAGATGCACCCATTGTAAAATTCGTCAACCGCATTGTAGTAGAAGCCATAAAAAAAGGCGCTTCCGATATCCATTTCGAACCCTATGAACGCACATTTCGCATTCGCTACCGGCAAGACGGCATCTTAAATGAAGTAACGGCTCCGCCTATCAGCTTAGCTTCCCGCATTGCAGCCCGTATTAAGGTGATGGCCAATCTTGACATTTCGGAACGGCGCATACCGCAAGATGGGCGCTTTAAATTGAAATTATCCCCTACCCGCTCGGTCGACTTTCGGGTAAGCACCTGCCCTACTGTGGCTGGCGAAAAAGTAGTGATGAGACTCCTTGATCCAGGCGCCACCAAGCTAGGAATTGAATCGTTAGGATTTAGCAAAACACAAAAAGAACATTTTCTACGCGCCGTTGGCCGTCCGCAAGGAATGATTTTAGTAACAGGTCCCACCGGAAGCGGTAAAACGGTGACTCTTTATTCCGCTTTAAATCTTTTAAATACGCCGGAAAGGAATATTTCCACTGCCGAAGATCCGGTAGAGATAAAAGTTTCCGGCATTAATCAGGTGAACATCAACCCTAAAGCTGGCTTGACTTTTTCAGGCACTTTGCGTTCTTTCTTACGCCAAGATCCAGACATTATCATGGTAGGGGAAATACGTGATCTGGAAACCGCTGAAATTGCAATTAAAGCCGCACAAACCGGACATTTGGTATTGTCCACTCTGCATACAAACAGCGCCGCAGAATCGCTTACCCGTTTGGTTAACATGGGGATCCCTTCTTTTAATATTGCAAGCTCTGTAAGTCTTATCATCGCGCAGCGCCTGGTACGCCGTTTATGCGAACAATGTAAAATGATCCGGGATGATATACCCGCCTCCAGTCTTTTGGAATTAGGTTTTTCTGAAACCGACATTAAAAATCTGCATATTTATAAAGCAGAAGGCTGCTCCCAGTGTACAAATGGTTATCGCGGCCGGATTGGACTATTTGAAGTCATGCCCATGTCTAAAGAACTGGGGGGCTTGATTATGTCCGGAGGTAACTCTTTAGATATTTTGCATATTGCCCAAAAAGAAGGCATGGTTACCATCTATCAATCGGGACTGCAAAAAATTAAAGAAGGGGTGACAACCATTGAAGAAGTAAACCGAGTCACGGTGGATTAGGATCATGGCAAAAAGTAATGAAACACTGACCCGCTACAGATGGGAAGGAGTGAACCAGTCTGGTGAAAAACTGCAGGGTGTTATTGAGGCACGCAGCATGACTATCGCCAAGGTAGAGTTACGCAAGCAAGGGGTGATCCCACGCAAAATTGTAAAAAAAAGAAAACCATTATTCAGCCGAAAAAACCGGAAAATAAAACAAGCCGACATTGCCGTTTTTAGCCGGCAACTAGCCACGATGATTGGAGCCGGGATCCCTTTGATTCAAGCATTTGACATCGTTGCCAAGGGGCAGAGCAACCAACGCATGCAAGATTTGATTGAAACGATTAAAAAAGATGTAGAATCAGGCTCAACTCTCGCCGAGTCTTTACGCAAACATCCAGCCTATTTTAATGAATTGTTTTGTAACCTGGTTGATGCCGGTGAAAAATCTGGCTCTTTAGATCTCATGCTGGAAAAAATTGCCGCTTATAAAGAAAAGATTGAAACGATAAAAAGAAAAATAAAGAAAGCGCTGACTTATCCCATAGCTGTTATGGTGATTGCATTTTTGGTAACCGCAGGGCTGTTAATTTTCGTCGTGCCACAATTTGAATCCTTGTTTAAAGGGTTTGGGGCAGATTTACCAGCCCTCACCCGCGGGGTTATTTCCCTTTCCGAATTTTTCCAAGCTTATTGGTATATCATTTTTGGTATGTTAGGGCTTGCCATTTATGCCTTTATATATGCACGCAATCATTCTGAAAATTTTGCGCATACCATTGATCGTTATTTATTGAAAATTCCTATTATCGGTCCCATTATCGAGAAAGCAGCCATTGCCCGTTTCTCACGTACGCTGTCGATTACTTTTGCCGCAGGATTGCCCTTGGTAGAAGCCTTGAAATCTGTAGCAGGTGCCACAGGTAATTACTTATATGCAAATGCAACGGATCGAATTCGTGAAGAAGTTTCAAGCGGTCAACAAATGCAAGTAGCCATGGAAAATACCAAATTGTTTCCCAACATGGTGGTGCAGATGATTGCTATCGGAGAGGAATCCGGCGCATTGGAACAAATGCTGACTAAGGTGGCTGATTTCTATGAAGAAGAAGTAGACAATGCCGTCGATTCGTTAAGCAGTTTATTAGAACCGATGATCATGGCAATATTAGGAGTCCTGGTGGGCGGATTAGTCGTTGCGATGTATTTGCCTATCTTCAAACTTGGCTCCGTGGTGTAACTTTATGTTAAATGAAATTACTCAAGCATCTCCTCTGGCTCTCCATATTTTTTTAGCCTTATTTTTTCTGGCCGTGGGCAGTTTACTAAATGTGGTCATATATCGTCTGCCCTTGATGCTTAAAGCAGAATGGTTGGCTGAATGCCGCTGCCTTCTCGAATTACCTGCTGAGCCTACGGCAAGAATAAATTTATTTTTACCGCGCTCTTTTTGCCCAGGCTGCAAAACCACGATTCCCTTTTGGCATAATATTCCCCTACTTAGCTACTGTGTATTGAGGGGCAAATGCAGCCACTGTGAAACCCGTATTCCCTTGCGCTACCCCCTCGTTGAATTACTCTCTCTCCTACTTTCTTTTTTGGCATTTTGGCATTTTGGCATAAGTTTAAGTTTCGTTTTTTCCCTGTTGTTTATATGGTTGTTATTAATCATTTGCTTTATTGATATACAGCATCAATTACTCCCAGACCCATTGAGCTTGAGTTTGCTCTGGCTTGGATTAATTGCAAATACTCAAAGTTTGTTCACTTCCTTACCAGATGCGGTATTAAGTGCTGCCGCGGCTTATATGAGTTTATGGCTTTTTATAAAACTTTTTTATTGGTTTACGGGTAAAATCGGCATGGGGCACGGAGATTTTAAACTGTTCGCCGCTTTTGGCGCTTGGTTTGGATGGATGCAACTGCCATTTATCCTGCTCCTTTCATCCGTTATAGGCGGTATTTTTGGCATTATTTATTTAAAAACGACCAAACAAACTAAAGAAACCCCCATCGCATTCGGCCCTTTTCTTTGCCTGGCTGGATTGGTTTCATTATTTTATGGAGAAAACATTATACGATGGTATTTAAAGCTCTATATTTAGTCTCTTAGCTCGTGACTTCGCTCGTTTGCCCACCGATTCTATTCATGAGATTGCTTAAGCCAGTTAAAAAACACTGTATCCCATGCATATTGAAAAGGCATCGTAACACCCTGCATAAATATCAATTTGTATCTCGCAGCAAACAGATATACCCATAGCTGCTGAAATATAATTAAAACACGTCTCAATTGAGAAAGAAGTCTAATTATTTTCAAAATTAATAAAAACAGCATCGATCGCTCGATTACCAAGGAAATGGATTACCTTTTACTGCAGTACTTATTTGAAATCATTGGTCAAATTTAGATGCATTTATTGTGCTTGCAGATAAAATTTATGTGAGAGCCAAAATCATGTTCCTTTTTTTGGCTCTTGCTTAAGCGCAGGGATGTCAATTTCCTCAATTGCCTTACTGGCTTTATTAAGGATCTTTTCAGAAGCAGTTGCTGGATGAAAAAAGAAACGACCAGTTAATGCGTAGTTAACCACAAACGCCGTGCCCAAAGTTACCAAAGCAATGGCCAGATTGGTTAAAATTTTCTTTACCCCCCTATGTTTCTCAAGTTCTGGCGTAGCTTTGTCAATGGCTTCCTGGCAGGTTTGCCTGAATGCTTTTGCTCGTTCAGACAACTTGCTTTTTTCCTCAATCTCACGAGCGTCTTTCATGTAATCCATATAAGCAAGCTGTAGAGTATTTAACAGCTCATGCGTTCCACGGGTAGCTGCTTTTTCATCACGTGTTACAAAATCAGAATGTTTTTTTGACAATTCAGCACAGCATTGATGAAACCTGTTAAATGCATCGAGGTATTTCCCTGACTCTTCCTCGCTTAATAATGGATATTTTTCTCTGGTTTTTTTTATATCGGTAGAAGAAAAATTTTTAATTTGCTCAGGATAAAGCTTAATGGATTCTTGGTACTGATGCTCAACTTGCTTCCTCGCCTCATTTTTGGCCTCATTCAGGTATCGCTCGGCAATATCGTCTAATTTTTCCTGGTAAGCCTGTATTTGCGCTTCGTTCTCAGGTATCGGAATATTTTCCATATCCTCCTTGGCAGATTGATAGGATTGGCTGCTCTCTCTTTGAAAGCCGCCAATAACAGTAAGAGCATCCGGGAATAAAGAAAGGCTCTCATTCACCATAAAAGGATACAGTGGATTGAATTCAGGTCTTGCAAGTAATGATTCTATTTTCTGTTGTGCCTTATCATAATACGCCTTGCTAACCATGTGCTGGTGTAGATACCAGGGAAGTAAAGACTTGATGCGGGCAATTTCTTTCTCATCGTCACTGTTGATAACGATATCAGCCAAGCTTTGGCAACCATAAAATGCCTCATTACCAATCTGGGTGATGCCTTCTGGTAAGTGGATTTCCTTTAAACTGCTGCAGCCATAAAATGCACCAACACCAATATGAGTGAGGCCTTCTGGCAAGTGGATTTCCTTTAAACTGCTGCAGCAAGGAAATGCATAATCACCAATCTGAGTAATGCCTTCTGGCAAGTGGATTTCCTTTAAACTGCTGCAGCCAGAAAATGCACAATAACCAATCTGGGTAATGCCTTCTGGCAAGTGAATTTCGCTTAAACTGCTGCAGCCAGAAAATGCATAATCACCAATATGAGTAATGCCTTCTGGCAAGTGGATTTCCTTTAAACTGCTGCAGTGAGGAAATGCATAATCACCAATCTGAGTAATGCCTTCTGGCAAGTGGATGTCACTTAAACTGCTGCAGCCATAAAATACCCAAGAACCAATCTGGTTAATGCCTTCTGGCAGGTGGATTTCCCTCAAACTGCTGCAACCATAAAATGCCTCATCACCAATCTGGGTGATGCCTTCTGGCAAGTGAATTTCCCTTAAACTGCTGCAGCCATAAAATGCCAAATAACCAATCTGGGTAATGCCTTCTGGCAGGTGGATTTCCCTTAAACTGCTGCAGCCAAAAAAATACCAATCACCAATCTGGGTGAGGCCTTCTGGCAAGTGGATGTCACTTAAACTGCTGCAGCCAGAAAATGCATAATCACCAATATGAGTAATGCCTTCTGGCAAGTGGATTTCCCTTAAACTGCTGCAGCCCTTAAATGCACCAGCACCAATCTGAGTGATGCCTTCTGGCAAGTGAATTTCGCTTAAACTGCTGCAGCCAGAAAATGCACAATAACCAATCTGGGTAATGCCTTCTGGCAAGTGAATTTCGCTTAAACTGCTGCAGCCATCAAATGCACCAGCACCAATATGAGTGAGGCCTCCTGGCAAATGGATGTCACTTAAACTGCTGCAGTCACGAAATGCATCATTACCAATCCTGGTAACCGAGTTAGGAATTGCGAAGGTGCCATTTTCTATATCTGAATCCAAAACCTTTATTAGAACGGTACCATCATTCGAGAGAATCATTGGCTTTGCTCACAATTTACAATCAATAAAAGTTATTATACATCATGTATATATAATGAGCAAATCATGTCTGGCTCGCTCGATAGGGGGCATCTAAATTTGAACCATCCTTCAAATAAGTACCGCAAAAATTATCAATTTCCTGGGAGTTGACTAAATAAAAGCTGTTTTATTTCAAGTATTCGACAAGCTCTAAGAAGCTCGTGTAAAAGCATAAAGGTACGCTACCCCAGAATGACTTCATACCATCTAGCTCATTTTGTGAGCAGGTAATCTCATTGCCAATAGCACCCCCCGCTAAGGCAGTGTGATGTGAGGCAAAATCTGTGCCTATCTTCGATTAAATGCTGCTTAACAAAACTTAGGACATTACTAAATCATACTCCTTTTTTTGGCCCCTGCTCGAGTCCAGGGAAGTCAATTTCATCAATTGCCTTGCTGGTTTTGTTAAGAATCTTTTCAGAAGCAGTTGCCGGGTGGAAAAAGAAACGACCGGTTATTATGTAATTAGCCACAAATGCCAAGCCCAAGGTCACCAAAGCAATGGCCAGATTGGTTAAAATTTTCTTTAACCCCCTATGTCTCTCAAGCTCTGGTCTGGCTTTGTCAATGGCAGCCTGGCAGGTTTGTCTGAATGCTTTCGCTCGTTCAGACAACTCGCTTTTTTCTTTTATCTTACTAGAATCTTTCATGTAATCAATATAAGCAAGCTGCAGGGTCTTTAACAACTCACGCGTTTCACGGGTAGCCGCTTTTTCATCACGCGTTACAAAATCAGAATGTTTTTGCGACAATTCAGCACAGCATTGATGGAACTTGTTAAATGCGTCGAGGTATTTCCCTAACTCTTCCTCGCTTAATAATGGATATTTTTTTTCCTGGAACTTTTTAATCGCAGCAGGAGAAAGATTTTTAGTCTGCTCCGGAAAAAGATCCTTGCATTTTGTGTAGCGATGCTCAACTTTCTTCCTTGCATCCTCTTCTGCTTGACTTAAGTATTGTTCAGCAATATCGTCTATTTTTTCTTGATAAGCCTGCATCTGCCCATCATTCTTGGGGATGGGAAGGGCTTCCATTGCCTGCTTGGCAGATTGATAGGATTGGCTGCTCTCTCTTTGAAAGCCGCCAATAACAGTAAGAGCATCCGGGAATAAAGAAAGGCTCTCATTCACCATAAAAGGATACAGTGGATTGAATTCAGGTCTTGCAAGTAATGATTCTATTTTCTGTTGTGCCTTATCATAATACGCTTTGCTAACCACGTGCTGGTGTAGATCCCCGGGAAGTAAAGACTTGACACGGGCGATTTCTTTCTCATCATCACTGTTGATAACGATATCAGCCAAGCTTTGGCAACCATAAAATGCCTCATTACCAATCTGGGTGATGCCTTCTGGTAAGTAGATTCTTCTTAAACTGCTGCAGCGAGCAAATGCCTCACCACCAATCTGGGTAATGCCTTCTGGCAAGTGAATTTCCCTTAAACTGCGGCAGCCAGAAAATGCATTATTACCAATATGAGTGAGGCCTCCTGGCAAGTGAATTTCGCTTAAACTGCTGCAGCCATAAAATGCACCCTCACCAATCTGAGTGAGGCCTTCTGGCAAGTGGATTTCCCTTAAACTGCTGCAGCCATAAAATGCACCATTACCAATCCTGGTAACCGAGTTAGGAATTGCGAAGGTGCCATTTTCTATGTCTGCACCCAAAATCTGTATTAGAATGGTACCATCATTCGAGAGAATCATTGGCTTTGCTCAAAATTTACAATAAATAAAAATTATTATACATCATGGACAAATAATAAGTAAAAAGCATATCCGGCTCGATAGGGCCCATCGGAATTTGAGCAAACATTCAAAAAAGTACCGCAAAAATTATCAATTTCCTGGGAATTGGCTAAATAAAAGCTGTTTTATTTCAAGTATTCGACAAGCTCTAAGAAGCTCGTGTAAAAGCATAAAGGTGGGCTATCCCAGAATGACTTCATACCACCTAGATCATTTTGTGAGCAGGTAATCCTTATTATTGGCTGGATAATCGCATGGATAATTATTCATTGTGGAGGTTAATATGGCATAAAGCAACCATACTGGGTCAAAGCTGCGACAATATAATATCGTGGTCGAGAGTCTAAACGACGCGAACTCACAAAAGTTAAGATTTGCGATGCTGCGCCAGTGCTGAGAAAAACTCAGGCTTATTTAATCCCATGGATGCAAATATTTGCGGCACTTTATCCCAACTGTTTTCCTGATCAATACTGGCCACAATTAAATCAAACCCTTTTTTCTTATCAGGCTCAACACCCCAACCGTTGATGTAACATAAACCATGTAAACGCTTTGCTTGTATATGTTGCAACTTCTCAGCTGCTGTTAAATAAGCAAGGGCTTCCTCGTATAGCTGCTTCATGCGCCTTTCATTGCTGGTGCTTGCAAACACTTCTTCTTTTTGGAGTTGTTCGCGCAGTTTAGCCTCTTCTAAAAGGTTTTTTCCCAAAATATATTGGGCGGCAGGATCATTTATTGTGGTGGCGGCACGGTAGCATTCCAGAGCTTGTTCACGTGCAAAAGGGTATTTCTTCTTACCCTGCAATGACTCATATAACGCAGCCAGAGTATGATATAGAGAAACCTCTTTTTGCAAAGCTTCATCCGTAGGTTGATTGTGCAACCGGCTTTGTTGCAAGACCCTGATTTTTTTTATCAAGCGTTTAATTTGAAATTTTGTTAAAAAAAGCATCACCGCTCCTTAATCAATTGGGGTAGCTGCAGGTACATAAATTAACCATTGCAGCAAAATCGCCCCAATAAATATAAGTATAACAACAATTATAATCTTTGATAAAATGCTTGCCGTTTCCTTGGCTTCTTGACGTATTCGCGACGAGCCTTCCTCGCCTTCCTGCTTTATATTAAAAATACGATTTTCAATGCGATTGGAAGCTAAATAAGCTGCAAAGGCTGCCAGGGCCGCCAGTAAGAAAAAAATAAAAAAAATGATCAAGCCCGCAGCGCGTGTAGTAATTTGGTATTTATCCTCAAAAAATTCCCGCAGGTACAAAATAAACTCGGGTACATCATAAACAAATCCAAACAACAAGAACGGCAAGAGATAAAAACAAAATGCAAACAAGACAAGACTTAAAATAAGCGATATCATGCCAGTAATATACCATCCATGACTTTGCTGGTAGCGATCTTTTTCCATAAGGATTTCCTCCAACCACTTGATTTTAAACAACATAGCAGATAAGACCTATAATTGCCATGTCAGGCTTAACGAGAATGGAAATGAAACGATACATTTTTATGGTGTCAGACGGCACCGGGATCACTGCAGAATCTTTAGGCAACAGTTTGTTAACCCAATTTGAGCAAATACAATTTGAAAAACAAACCATTCCTTATGTTGACTCTATTGAAAAAGCAGAAGCGGTAATAAATAAAATTAACCATTGCTATGAGGAAACCGGTATAAAGCCCATTGTCTTCTTGACATTGGTCAACCCGGAAATCAGTGCCCATATAAAAAACTCCAAAGCCAGTATATATGATTTGTTTAATACTTTTCTTGCACCTCTGGAGCAGGAATTGAATACCAAATCTTCTTATACGGTGGGACGCACGCATGGAGTGAGTGATACGCAATCCTATAACCAGCGCATTGAAGCGGTAAATTATACCCTGGCTCATGACGATGGCATAAAAATTAAAGATTATGACAAGGCTGATATCGTTTTAATTGGAGTATCCCGCTGTGGTAAAACTCCAAGTTGTTTATACATGGCGCTGCAATTCGGTATACTGGCTGCAAACTATCCTTTTGCCGAAGAAGAGTTGGCTGACTTTCGCCTGCCGGATGTGTTAAGACCCTATAAACATAAATTATTTGGCTTAACGATTGATCCGCAACGTCTGCAGCATATTCGTACGGAACGCAGGCCCAACAGCCAATATGCCTCCACAGAGCAATGCCGCCGTGAAATTGCTGAGGTAGAAGCCATGTACAAACAAGAAAATATTCCTTTTATCAATTCCACCCGTTATTCAATTGAAGAAATTACCACAAAAATCATGGCGACGGCGGGCATTAAACGAAAAATTTGAGAATAACAGCATGCCTGGCGAAAAGATAAGGCCCAGTTAGAGCAACAGCAATAACCGGGCTAAAATATTCTACTTGGCAAAAGCCCACATAGCCATAAAATCCACCACAGACATTGCTGCCAAGGAATTGGTGTCGCTCATGGCTTGCATGATTTTTTCCACTTGAGCCGCAGAAAAATGAGTACTTACATTATGTTTAAACTTAGACAAGAGGACAGGTATCCCTTCTTCCCGGCGCCTTCTATGCCCGATGGGATATTCCACGGTTACCAATTCACTCTCACTGCCATCGTTAAATACAATTTTCATGCTGTTGGCAATCGAACGCTTTTCTGGATCATGATAATCGCTGGAAAACTGCTTGTTCTCGGATACAGTCATTTTTTCGCGCAATAGATCAATGCGTGGATCAGAAGCGGTTTCATCCTCGTAGTGTTCGGCACGCAGATCGCCATGTAAAAGAGCCACAGCGACCATGTATTGCAAACAATGATCCCTGTCTGCAGGATTATGGAGCGGCCCTTGTTTGCTAATAATACGAATAGCCGACTCATGCGTAACTAATTCGATGCGGGCAATGTCTTGCAAACGGTTTTTCAGTAAAGGATGTAAGGCTGCCGCACATTCCACTGCAGTTTGTGCATGAAATTCTGCAGGGTAGGAAAGCTTGAAAAGGACGTGCTCCATCACATAGCTCGCATAGGGCCGCTGAAATTTAAACGGCTTTCCTGCAAATAGCACATCGTAAAAGCCCCATTTGGGGGCGGTTAATGCGCTAGGATAACCCATTTCACCCGTTTGACTAATAAGAGCCAATCGTACAGCACGAGCTGTAGCATCTCCCGCGGCCCAGGATTTACGCGAGCCTGCATTTGGGGCATGCCGATAAGTCCTTAAGCTTTGACCATCCACAAAAACCTGCGAGAGCGTGCGCTGTATCATGTCTTTATCGCCACCCAGCAAAGCAGCTGCAACGGCAGCACTGGCTGTTTTGACCAGGAAAACATGATCAAGCCCCACGCGATTAAAACTGTTTTCCAATGCCAGGCATCCCTGGATTTCATGTGCCTTAATCATGGCAGTCAGCACATCTTGCATAAGCAAGGAAGGTTTTCCTTTTTTTAAATTTTGTCGGCTGACGTAGTCGGCAACAGCAAGGATGGCTCCCAAATTATCCGATGGGTGTCCCCATTCAGCTGCAAGCCAGGTATCATTAAAATCAAGCCAGCGAATGATGGTGCCGATATTAAACGCAGCTTGTACCGGATCCAATTCGTAATCCGTTCCCGGCACCCGCGCACCATTCGCCAAGAATGCGCCCGGTACAACAGGGCCTAACAGCTTGGTACATTCCTTGAAACTTAGGGCCAATATGCCACAGCCTAATGAATCCATTAAACAAAGACGTGCTGTTTCAAATGCTTCGTGACTTTTAATCGGGGTATGCAGCACATAATCGGCAATGTCATTCATTACTTGGTCGTAATTCGGTTTGATATTATCTTCTACAAATGTGTGCATCAATTTTACCTCGCATCGATGGCAATATAAGGACGCGCTTCCGGCCCGGTGTACTCTGAAGTTGGCCGGATCAGGCGATTATCTGCTCGTTGTTCAAATACGTGTGCTGACCACCCCGTAATCCTTGACATGACAAAAATGGGTGTAAACAGGCAGGTTGGGATCCCGCAAAAGTGATAAGCGGAAGCACTATAAAAATCAAGGTTCGGGAATAAATCTTTCTCACGTCGCATAACTGCTTCAATACGTTCAGAAATTTTAAACAGCAATATTTCTTCTTGGGATTTAGCCAATTTTCTTGCCCATTCCTTGATGATATCGGAACGAGGGTCGCAGTCTTTATAAACACGGTGCCCAAACCCCATGATTTTAGCTTTATTGGCGAGCATCACCATTAACTGCTGCTCGGCTTCATCAGGGCTTTTAAAGCGCTCAATAAGCTCCATCGCGGCTTCATTGGCCCCACCATGCAACGGCCCTCTTAATGTACCGATGGCACTGGTGATGGCTGAATAAAAATCGGATAGGGTAGCCGCAGTTACGCGTGCGGCAAAGGTGGAGGCATTGAATTCGTGCTCGGCATATAAGATTAATGAAACATTCATCATATCGCGATGCAAGCTAGGCGGATTTTTTCCATGCAACAAAGCTAAAAAATGCCCACCGACACTTTCTTCATCACTTTCCCCGCTTATCTCCTTACCGAATTGATGATAGTTATACCAATAGCACAACATACCTGGAAATATAGCCAATAAACGATCAGCTATATCATACTGCTCGGAAAAATCCTTTTCAGGTTCCAGGGTCCCCAGCATGGAACAGCCGGTGCGTAAAACATCCATGGGATGCGTCTGTTTTGGAATCAGTTTCAAAACAGATTTTAAATGCTCAGGCAAAGAACGCAGACTGATTAACTTATTCACATAAGTAGCCAATTCGGTGCGGGTGGGTAACTGCCCATAAATTAATAAATAAGCCACTTCTTCAAAAGTTGCATTTTCGGCCAAATCTTCAATGGAATAGCCACGATAATTTAATCCAGCTCCTGCTTGCCCTACAGTAGCTATGGCAGATTGACCTGCAATCACACCTTCCAACCCTGCTGATTTATTTGCCATCCTGCTCTCCCTTATACTCATCCAATTTTTTTTCAAAATCATTGTACTTTAACACTTGATAGAGATCATTACGCGTTTGCATTGAATTCAATACGGCTTGTTGCGTCCCTTGCCCCAGAATAGTTTGATAGACGTTTAATGCCGCAAACGACATGGCTCGGAAAGCGCTCAATGGGTACAAAATTAACTTTACGCCGGCATTTTTTAATTCTTCTTTTGTAAACATTGGGGTTTTACCAAATTCGGTGATATTCGCAAGGATGGGAACTTTCACCTGCATGGTGAACTCACGATAATCGTCCAGACTCGGTAATGCCTCCGCAAAAATCATGTCCGCACCAAGTTCTGTATAAAATTGTGCACGTTCTATGGCCGCTTGCAAACCTTCATTTGCGTAAGCGTCAGTCCGAGCCATGATGACAAAATTTTCATCCAAACGGGCATCGACCGCTGCTTTGATTCTATCGCCCATTTCATGCATGGACACTATGGATTTATTGGGGCGATGGCCGCAACGTTTGGCGGTCACTTGATCTTCGATATGAACGGCAGCCACTCCGGCGTGTTCCATCAATTTAATCGTGCGCGCGATATTAAATACATGCCCGAATCCAGTATCGATATCAACGAGGAGGGGAAGCGAACAAGCTTGAATGATGCGCCCTGCATCTTCAAGTATTTCTGCAAGTCCGGTCATGCCTAAATCCGGCAAACCATAAGAGGCATTTGCCACTCCTGCACCGGAAAGATAGAGCGCCCTCGCCCCGGCTGTTTCAGCCAACATCGCAGCATAAGCATTGATTGCCCCTAGAATTTGCACGGGTGGCTGCGTATTGACTAAATCCCGAAACTTCTTTCCCATGGAAGCTGACATCGATTGCTCCTTGCAACGCGTGAACAGCATTTTTAACATGGTAACGAACTAAATGGCAACAGCAAATAAGGCCGCTATCTTAGAAAACTTTCCTACTATTCTTTAAAAGCGTGTGATATTTTTACTGCGATAAAATTCATATTCATACCTTTATGACCATTTTAGTATTTGACATTGAAACCATTCCTGATCTTGAAAGCGGCCGTAAACTCTACGGGCTGGAGAATCTTGCCGATAGCGATGCCGCCCGTGCATTATTTGCATTGCGCCGCGCGAAAGTAGGCCATGATTTTTTACCGCATTATTTGCAAAAAATTATTGCGATTTCATTGGTGCTTTGTAATTCTTCCCAGTTAAAAGTCTGGTCATTAGGCGATGTGCATGCTGATGAGCAGGAATTGATCCAACGTTTTTTCAATGGGCTTGATAAACACACGCCTACGCTGGTCAGCTGGAATGGCTGCGGTTTTGATCTGCCGGTTCTGCATTATCGCGCTCTGTTTCATGGCATAACTGCATCCACGTATTGGGAGGCGGGCGACAACCAGCAGGAATTTCGCTGGAATAATTATTTGAACCGCTATCATTATCGCCATCTGGATTTGATGGATGTTTTATCCGCTTACCAAATGAAAGCAAGCGCCCCTTTGGATGAAATTGCCACTATGCTGGGTTTTCCCGGGAAAATGGGAATGAGTGGCGAGAAAGTCTGGGAAGAATATTTGGCAGGAAACATCCAAGGCATCCGCGATTATTGCGAAACGGATGTACTCAACACGTATTGTGTTTATCTGCGCTTCGAACTCATGCGCGGCTGCATCACCAAACCAGAATATGATAAGGAAATAATGCGGCTAGGCAATTATCTTGCTGCAGAAAAAGATAAGCCGCATCTCCAAGAATTCTTAAAATGCATGCCCTAGGCCAGGGCAACGAAAGTTGTCATTGGCTAGGGCAACATGCTTTGTACTACTTTATCCCGATCAATAAAATAGTGTTTCAATGCACCTGCCACGTGCAAAATCACTAACGCTATCAACACCCACGCAATGGTTTCATGAACGCCATTCATTGTTTTGGCCAATTCTTTATCGGGCGAAATAGGCAAAGGCACTGAAAATAAACCAAAGTACACCGGCGTTCTGCCGGCAGCAACCGACATAATCCAGCCGCTTAGCGGCATTGCAAATAAAAACACATAAAAACTGTATTGCACGCCCCTTGCCAGTAGTCTTTGCCAAGCAGGAACCGTTTGCGGCAATGGCGGTTTACCTTTATACAAAATCCAAAATAAACGAAGCACCATTAAAAATAATACTGTTAGACCCAAGGATTTGTGGATCATATAAGCAACAGGCTGGTATTGCTCCGGCACATCTTCCAGGAAAAAACTAACCGCGAGCAAGATAATTACGAGACTGGCAATTAACCAATGCAGCCACTTTGAACCCGTTGAATACCGAACATATTCTTCCGGATTGCTATAGTCTTGAGAAATTTTACTTCGATGTTTAAGCACGTTTACTTCCTTATAATGACACACTCAAAAGAACTTATCTTACTCATTTTAATGGTTATAGACAAACCCAAGCGCTAGACAATGTTGCACCCTGCCACACGCCTATGTAAGCCCGGATAACCGCTAACGCGCAGTTATCCGGGAAACAGACAAGATTAGGCTTCTTCCAACAGAGGCTTTTTCTCAGACGTTTGGATAGTGGTTTGCGTCAAATCCAACAATTCACGTATGGCAACGAAAAACATGGTATAGTTAAGTCCGCCCGATGAACGCAAATTAGCTAAAACTTGATGCCATCTCTCGATAAGCGCCGTATGACTTTCAGACCAGGATTGAATCAGTTTTGCAGAATCTTTCTTATTATCTGCTTGAATGATACTGGCTGTTAACTGACGTTGTTGCCAATCCAAATCGTCACGCAAGGCTTCTCTGGATAAGACTTCCCAGTGATTTTCTGTTGGATGAATAATTACTTGTAAACGTATCCATTCCAAATCCAGAAAAGAACCAATATTGAAATAGACTTCTGCCACTCTGGTGATGCTCGTATCCAGCTGATGAGCTACCTCAATAATATCCATTACGGCAAACAAGCCTTTGGTTATGGTTAACTCATGAGCCAGAAATTCCGAAATGCCCCATTGTAAATATTTCTGATAAGTATCGTCATACAATTTACGATCCTGCTCACCGAGAACTTTCGGCAGAGCGGCTTTTATTTCCTCAAAACCTGGCGCATACAATTTGACGGTCTTGCTGATATCCAATTTCATCCGGCGATTACGCAAGAACCAACGCGAAATTCGACGCAGTAATCTTACATAAAGCATCATCATTTCAGTCTGCTTTTGCGCATCAACGCGGCCATCCAGTGCTTCAATCTCCGTCCAGATGGCATTCATATTAATAACGCTTCTGGCTATCATGTAGGCACGCACAATAGCAGAAATTGGGGCCCCGGTTTCATCCTGTAGACGGTAGACGAAATTAAAGCCCATTTCATTGAGAATAATATTGCTTAATTTTGTGGCAATGATTTCTCGCTTCAATGGATGCTGCTGCATTTGCTTACTAAAGTTTTCTTGCAGCGGTTTGGGAAAAGACTGCAGCAAGAGTTGCTTCAAGAAAGGATCTTCAGGCACATCGGAAGCCAAAATAGCTTCTTTCAGCACAATTTTGCTATAGCAGAACAAGACTGCAATGGCAGGACTTGTTAATCCTTTGCCAGCAGCTTTTCGCTCGACAAGCGCCTTCTCATCCGGTAAAAATTCAAACGCCCTGTCCAATTTACCTGTGCGCTCCAGTTCATGGATATAACGGCTGTGCAACCCGAGCGAGCGAGCAGCTTGGGTTGCCATTAAACTGATAGCACGTGTTTGTAAATAATTTTCCCGGAGCACCAGCTGCGCAACTTCATTCGTCATTTCACCCAGTAGCTCGTTACGCTGCTTCGTCGTAAGATCGCCCGCAGCCACGACCGAATTAAGCAGAATTTTGATGTTTACTTCTTTATCGGAGCAACTGACCCCAGCCGAGTTATCGATAAAGTCGGTATAAATCAATCCTCCATGCAGGGCATACTCCATCCGCCCTAATTGGGTAAGGCCAAGGTTGCCGCCTTCCCCAACGACCTTGCAACGAAGCTGTTTGCCGTTGATGCGGATTGCGTCATTGGTGCGATCGCCAACTTCTGCATTGGGTTCGGAGCATGCTTTCACGAATGTACCGATGCCTGCGCTCCACAATAGGTCCACTTCCGCTTGCAGCACAATGCGTATTAACTCATTAGGCTCAACGGCAGCTTGTTTAATGCCAAATAATTGCTTCATTTCCTTGCTGACGACGATTGATTTGGCATTGCGGTTAAACACGCCACCACCTTTCGAAATCAGTTTTTTATCATAATCCGCCCAGGTTGAACGCGGTAAATTAAATAACCGCTGGCGTTCTGCAAAACTCAGTGCAGGATCAGGGTCTGGATCGATAAAGACATGCATGTGGTTGAACGCAGCAACCAATTTAATGTGTTTGGATAACAACATCCCATTTCCAAACACATCGCCTGACATGTCGCCAATACCAACCACAGTAAAATCTGTAGTTTGAATGTCTACGCCCATTTCGTAGAAATGACGTTTTACGGATTCCCAGGCCCCTCTTGCCGTGATGCCCATTTTTTTATGGTCATAACCAATAGAGCCGCCGGATGCAAACGCATCTCCCAGCCAGAATCCATATTCTGCCGAAATTTCATTGGCAATATCAGAGAATGTAGCGGTACCTTTGTCTGCTGCTACGACCAGGTAAGGATCATCCTCATCATAAGTGATTACATCATTTGGCTTGATGATGAGACCATCTTTATAGTTATCAGTAATATCCAGCAAACCGCGGATGAACAAACGATAACAATTGATGCCTTCTGCCAATATTTCCTCGCGTGTGGCATTAACCGGAAATTGTTTAACCACAAAACCGCCTTTAGCACCACTTGGCACAATCACAGCATTTTTAACTTGTTGCGCTTTCATCAAGCCAAGGATTTCTGTGCGGAAATCTTCTCTCCGATCCGACCAACGAATTCCACCACGGGCCACTTTTCCACAACGCAAATGCACGCCTTCGAATTTTGGAGAATAAATAAAAATCTCGAACATGGGATAAGGACGAGGCACCCCGGCAATGGTCTTGCTGTTTAACTTGATAGATACATAATTCTTAGGCTGGCCTTTTTTATCCAACTGGTAATAATTAGTGCGCAGAGTCGATGTAATTGCCTGCACATACTGGCGAATAATTTTATCTTCGTCCAAATTATCCACAGCATCCAGATCCGACAAAATTTCAGCGACCAGCGCGTGTATCTTCTTTTCCCGGTCTTTTATTGTTTTTGGATTGAAATGCAATTCAAATAATCGCACCAATTTTTTAGAAATCAATGCATTATTATTTAAGGCTGAAATAATGTAATTCTGGCTGAAGGTAAATCCTATCTGCTTGAAATAGCGAGCATAAGTGCGCAATACCGTCACTTGCCGCCAGTCAAGCCCTGCCGCCAGTACCAATTGATTAAAGCCATCGTTTTCTGCATCGCCGAACCAAATCTTGGTGAATGCATTTTGGAATAAATCGCGAATATCATCAAAATTGAATTCGCTGTCGCGGGTATAATGCAATGCAAAATCATTAATCCAGGTAATTTTTCCATCGTTAAATTTAAGTAAATACGGACGCTCGCTAATGGCGCGCATTCCTAAATTTTCAAGAATGGGTAAAACATCAGACAATGGGATGGTGGTGTCATGCTGATAGATTTTTAATTTAAAGCTGCCCGAAAGCTCATCCAATGGACGATAAAAATTCATCCCCAATGAATTATCCACCGACAATTGCTCAGTGTGCTTGATGTCGAAAACTGCAGTCCGGGCTGAAAAATTCGTCATGTAAACTGCCGGGAAAGCATCTTTGTAACGTGCATAAAGATGGTTGGCTTCTTCTTCTCCGAATGCTTCGTACAAGTATTGCTGCAAATCATCAGTCCAGGAGCGACCCACTTCGATTAATTTTTTCTCGACCGCCTTGAAATCAAAGTCTTTGCTTTCGTGCGGATTGATACGAATAATAAAATGAATACGAGCCAGAATAGATTCGGAAAACCGGGTAGAAAAAGTGATTTCCTGCGCATTGAAGCTTTCGCGGAGAATTTCCTGCATTGCTTCTCTAAGCTCTGTATTGAAACGGTCTCTTGGTACAAACACCAAGCATGAAATAAAACGACGGTACACATCCACCCTTGCAAACATGCGGATGCGGCGACGCTCTTGCATGTGGAAAATACCCATGGCCATTTGCAATAATTCTTCATCAGTTGCCTGGATTAAATCATCGCGTGGCAAAGTTTCAATAATATTTAACAATACTTTGCCCGCATGGCTGCGTGGATTTAATGAAGAATTATTCATTATCAAGGCCACTTTATGCCGTAGAAAAGGAATATGTTTCGGGTTGGTATTGTATGCAGCAGACGTATATAACCCGATAATTCGGTGCTCACCTACTACTTCACCTTTTTGATTGAAGTATTTAACTCCAATATAATCGGTGTATGCATCCCGGTGTACACTGGCTAGGGTATTGGTTTTGGACATTACCAAAATTCGGGGCGATAAGGTAAGTTCGCGGGCTTCGGGCGTCATCGCTGAAATGCTGCGCGCACTGGACTTGCTCAAGCCTGATCTTAATACGCCTAAACCTGTTTCCGGTATGGCTTGCAGGATAGTTTCTTTATCTTTATGAATTAATTCATAATCCCGTATGCCCAGGAAAGTGAAATGGTGATCTTCAATCCAATGCAAAAAAGCTTTCGTTTCTTCTACTTCGTTAGGATCCAGATTTTTAGGAGCTCTATCCAGCTCTTCAATCATGGATTTCACTTTTTTACGCATAGGCAACCAGTCTTCAACCACAAGACGATTATCCTCAAGGACACGCTCAAAATTTCGGTGCAGTTCATCCAAAACTTTCGGATCGGTCTGCCTATCAATCTCCATCAATATGGTGGAATCAAACTGAACATCGTCCGAAGTTTCGCCATTTTGCGGTAAAATAGCGGTTATTTCATTATTTGCTGCCCGTTTTACACGCAAACCACCAAGATGCATGATCAAATGAGAAGCCAATCCCATACGGTTGACGACCATACGAATAGAATCCACCAAAAAGGGCATGTCTTCACAAGCGATTTCCACTACAGTGTGAGTAGTCTGCCAACCATGGCGCTCAAAATCAGGATTATAGATGCGAATTTTTACTTCGCCGGGCGCACGGTGTTGGATGAGGGGCCAGAAATTAATTGCAGCACCGTACAGATCGTCAATGGTCCAATCTTGTAAATCCTCCAAGGCCACTGTACCAAAAAACTGCCGTATAAATTCAGCGCACAACTTGGCTTGATCGCTACTCATTTTTTGTTTTATCTTGTTAACGACCGCGTCGATGATTAAATCTTTACCTTCTTCAAATTTATAAGACATGCATCACCCCGTTTAGCATGATAATAGTAATTCATTGTGGTGAATTATATACCCATTGTAGCTGGTTTTGCGATATTTAAGAGCATTTTGTTTATTTGCATTAATGCCGGAAATGGTTCTACTGGTTTTTGCATATTTTTTATTCAATACACACTACGCTACCTACTTTAACCCAGAGGGATAACTCGATAATATCGGCATTATTCATGCGTATGCAGCCTCTGGAGCCTGGT
The DNA here is from genome assembly GCF_024160945.1 of Legionella sp. 27cVA30. Taxonomy (NCBI): domain Bacteria; kingdom Pseudomonadati; phylum Pseudomonadota; class Gammaproteobacteria; order Legionellales; family Legionellaceae; genus Legionella; species Legionella sp. 27cVA30. Next base: position 588,656 of record NZ_JAMYXK010000001.1, on the reverse strand, counting down.
GTACCTAAAGGCGTGATATCAGGAGTGCCATGAATGTAGATGTATCGTTGCAAACTGTCTACGCTTCCTCCTTTATTTCTTCCAGGCTCCAAGCCATCCAGCTGCAAAATTCGGGTCAAGATCCAATCTCGACCCGGATATTGCGCCGCCAGTTCTCGGGTGTATATTTCTCCTGTCCACCGGCGCGCAATGAATACACTGTTTACGGCATTGTCCAAGCCGATAATGCTGTGAATTTGGTGCCAGCCGCGTGGCGTACACTCGCTTCCCTCTTGTTCGCCCAAGCCATTTTTACCCGTAGATACCGGATAGGTTTTATGGAGGTCATCACCAGCATAACAACGCATGGCTTGTTCCTTTGCCGAGATAAGGATAAGTTGATTATTAAATAATTTCACCTGATACTAACCGTTTTAATATTAACAAATTCCAAAATTCCCTCCTGCGATAACTCTCGCCCATATCCAGAGCGTTTAATGCCACCGAAAGGAACTCTAGGATCAGAAGCAACATAAGCATTAACAAAACAGCTTCCCGTCTCAATTTCATGAGTGGCAATTCGCTCACCGCGTTTAAGGTCACGAGTAAAGATAGCGGCTCCTAGCCCATAACGGCTTTGATTGGCCAGGCGGATCGCATGTGCCTCATCTTCAGCCTTGGTAATAGCAATGACAGGGCCGAACAATTCATCGTCAAAAGCCGGCATGCCTGGACACACATCCGTTAACACGGTGGGGGGATAATAAAACCCCTGGCAATGAGGTATTTCACCGCCAACGATTACCTTTGCACCTTTTTCTTTGCTCTCCATCACTTGCTGATGCAATGTGTTGCGCAAATCTTCGCGTGCCATGGGACCAAAATTGGTAGAGGGATCCAGTGGATCTCCCATTTGATAGCCTTTAACGCGCTGCAAAATTTTTTCGAGTATAGCATCGAATACTTCGTGTACGACGATAGTTCGTTTTGCTGCAATACAGACTTGGCCACTGTTGTTTAAACGCGAAAGTACAATATTTTCCGCCGCCAAATCCAGATCTGCATCAGCGAGCACCAGATAGGGATCATTGCCGCCAAGTTCCAGGACTACTCTTTTTAAATGTTTCCCAGCATTGGACGCAACGATACTGCCCGCTTGTTCGCTGCCTGTTAACGTAACTGCCACGATTTTTTCGTGAGCAATGACTTTGGCGGCCAAGTCATTGTCTAATATAAAGTGCTGAAACAAATGCTCAGGAAAACCCGCTTGCAAAAATAAATCTGCAATGGCGTTTCCGGCACCGGTAGAAATCGGCGCATGTTTTAAAATAGCCGCATTGCCTGCCATAATGGTTGGCGCTGCAAAGCGAAAAACCTGCCAAAATGGAAAATTCCACGGCATGATGGCAAATACAATACCCAAAGGCTGATGGCTTACTATTGTTTTTTGCATCTCTGTTTTAATAGTACGCGCAGCCAGGTAGGATTCTGCTTGCTCGGCAAAATGCTCGCATACCCAGGCACATTTTTGCATCTCAGCCTTACCTGCGCTTATGGGCTTGCCCATTTCTTTCGCCATTAATTCAGCATAACTGTCTTGCTTTTTCCGCAATAGTTCAGCCAAAGTCAGCATGCGTTGCTTACGCTGTGCAAAATCTGTTTTCCGCCAGGAGAGATAGCAAAGGTGGGCAGCATCAATATAGGCGTTCACTTGATCCGCCGTAAACAAAGGATAGCTTTGCAATGGTTTTTCAGTTGCCGGGTTCATCGTCGTAATTTGCATGGTAACTCCCTTTAGTCGCCTGGTAAAAGTGTAGTTTATTTTGCTGCCGAGCAAACACTAGATATAAACTCAGCATATTTCATGCTGTTTAAAGCATGCATTCCTTATTTTTATACAACTGATAACTTATAGTGAATAACTTGCATTAAACTACAGCAGCCAACCGGTTTTTATAAAAAATCAAAGCATAAATTACTTGCTGCACATTGTTAACCGGCTTTGCAATTGTTGCACATGACTTTTGATTGTTGTTACTATTCCTTGATTTTCCTGATTCTGCCTTGCGGAACTGAAAAAATACCAACCATCCCAGTAGGATAACTGATGAATAATAAGAAAAAAAATTCTTACTTTTGGCATTTCATAGCCTGGTCTGTGCATGTATTTACAGCAAGTGCAGCGTTCATAGGCTTACTCTCTCTCTATAAGATTTTTCAGCATGAATATATTGACGCTTTATGCCTGATGGCTATTACCGTTTTTATTGATGCAGTAGACGGAACTTTCGCCAGGCTTGTAGGTGTTAAGGAAATTTTGCCGCAAATAGACGGAGCACTTTTAGATAATATTGTAGATTATTTAAATTATGTAATTACTCCAGCTTTTTTCTTGTTAGTTAAACCCGGGATGCTCCCCGAAAACTATGCTTATTGGATCGTTCTGGCAGTCACGATTACTTCTTCCTATCAATTCTGTCAGGCTGATGCAAAAACTGCGGATCACTTTTTTAAAGGCTTCCCCTGCTATTGGAATTTTGTTGTGTTTTACATGTTTATTTTTAATACTAATATGTACACCAACACCCTGATCTTACTCATTCTCAGCATTTTAATTTTCGTACCTATAAAATATGTCTATCCTTCGCGTTTGGATTATTTAACCGAATCCAAAACATTAAAAATAATTATGCACACTTGCTCACTGTTATTTGGCATAAGTTCTATTCTTCTATTGTGGCAATATCCCTATAGCCACCCTTTATGGCTGACGATTTCCCTGGGATATGTTGCCATGTATTTAATATTAAGCGGCTACCGCACTTACTCACCGATGATTATGGCAAAAATTGCTGCCCATAAGGATTAACTTTTGGATTCCTTTTAAGATTAAGCAAGTAAAGCTTTTTCCTTTTTCCAATTTTAATTAAAATAGCGCCTTTCAATGATTTGAGGCTTAAAATGGGCAACAACATAAATAAAATATTCGTTTCTTTTTTAATATTGCTTTCATTTAATGATATTGGTTTCGCTGCCACCTTTCCGCATGGATGCGAAGTCACGGGTTTTGGATTTAATACGAATTACCTTGTCTTAAATGAAAAAGGAGATCAAACCTTTTACTTAATTCAAAACCGCTCCAACATGCAAATTGAACTGGAGCGTTATGAAATACGAGATGTGTTCATGAGTCCAAAGCTGCAAAGTAAAATTGATGCACAAAATTGGTCTGCGTTTGCCTCAGATGTCCAAAATTTACACTTTAAATGTTATGCGCACCAGGATGCGAATAATACCTCATTGGTAAATTGCAGCGATGTTCTTGAAGTATGCCAATATCCGCGCGTTAAATTTGCCCTGAGCAATATGGGCAATTACTGGGTTTCAACGAACAAACCACAAAATCAGGTGATTAAAGATGCCGCTGCCAAGGGAATTTTACTCCGCTGGTAACTTGAGTGTGCAAACAATCAAGCCAATTTTTTTTATTTTTTTAGGTATCATTGGTGCACTGATTATCTTGTTAGGTTTTAAACAACCCCCTACCGCCGCACAGATTTATTACGTTGCAGGGGCAAGTTTATTATTAACTACCGCAGTTTACTTTAAATTGACCTATTACATAGCCCTCGAGCTTATTCTTCTTGCCGGGCACGGGGCTATCTTGCTTGGCATTGGGCCAGTTCTGCAAGCTAGTCTGCCCATCATGCTATCGCTGCAATTATTAGTTTATTATTTATTAAGTGGCGAATTGCGTATTTTTAGACTCATTGGCATTACCGGAATCGCTTTGCTATCCATTGGTTTTGCATACGCCGATCCTTGGATTTTTTTCTTTGGCAGCCTAAGCATTGCCGTATTTGCAATGTACAATGTTTATCAAGGTAGACACATCGCGCTTCTATGGGCTATTTTGAATTTGGTATTTACCTTTGGTACTGCCTTTAAGATTATTTTTTAGTTTGTTGTCATTAATCAAATCGGGAGAGTTATGGCCAGGACAGAATCTTCTATGTTACCGTTGGGAACACAAGCACCGCTTTTTTCTTTATTGGATGTCACAAGCGGTCAAAAAATCAACTTAAACGTTGATTCAAAGTATATTGCTACTGTCGTCATGTTCATTTGCAATCATTGCCCTTTTGTTAAACACGTCAACCAACAATTGACGAAATTAGCATTTGATTATATCCCCAAGCAAGTGAAATTTATTGCTATTAATTCCAATGACGTGGAAAGTTATCCGGATGACTCACCGGAAAATATGCAAAGAGTTGCAAAAGAGCAAGGTTATCCCTTCCCTTATCTATTTGATGAAACGCAGGAAGTTGCTAAAGCTTATCATGCTGCTTGCACTCCGGATTTTTTTGTATTCGATGCCGATCTTTCTTTGGTTTATCGTGGCCAGTTGGATGATTCCCGCCCGGGAAATGGCGTTGCGGTCGATGGCCATTCAATACGCAAAGCTTTGGACGCCTTAATTGAGGGTAAATCTGTGTCGGCGGAACAAAAGCCCAGCATTGGCTGTAACATTAAATGGAAATCCTGAGGTTTTATGAATTATCAATTAATTTTCTACGTACCTGAAGCAAACCTGGAAGAAGTAAAACAGGCATTATTTGAGCTTGGTGTAGGAAAATTGGGGAATTACGAGCAAACCTGCTGGCAATCTCTGGGACGCGGACAGTTTCGCCCTCTGGAAGACGCCAACCCTGCAATCGGGAAAAAGCAAGAGCTTAATTTTGTGAACGAATACAAAGTAGAAATACTTTGCAGTGATGAATTAATTCATCTGGCCGTACAGAAGTTAATTGAAGTACATCCCTATGAAGAGCCAGCCTATGCGGTCATCCGCTTGGAACCTTTTTAATGAAGCCTGAGATAAGGAATTTTAACCATCCTGACTAGTAAGAAATTACCCGGTTGCTGCTTAATGCATAACCGGGCATATACATTATTACTTGGCAGCAACAATTTCAATCTTTAAATTGGCAATGACATCGCTGTGCAAATGAACTTCAACAACGTATTCGCCTACTGAATGCAGCGGTCCTTCAGGTAAAACGATTTCACGTTTGCTGGCTTCAATGGATCGCTCTGTTAAGGCGTCTTTAATTTCATTCACACCTACAGAACCATATAACTTACCTTCATCGCTTGCCTGAGCCGAAATTACCACAGTGATATCGTTTAATTTTGCAGCGCGTTGCTCTGCATTGGCAAAAGCTTGTTGGGCTTTTTTCTCCAACTCAGCGCGGCGCTCCTTGAACATTTCAATGTTTTTTTCTGTGGCAAATACCGCCTTATTCTGGGGAATAAGATAATTTCTACCATACCCGGGCTTTACAGAAACTTTATCGCCCAAATTACCCAGACTTCTAACTTTCTCCAATAAAATTACTTCCATCGCTAACCTCTCATATTCTCTTATCTGCTTGATTTGATATATATAATCTGAAATTAAACAAACTATCCAATGATCCGAATAAAACGAACACGGGCACGATCACCAACGGTACCAAAAAAATAGGAACAATTAGCAATAAAGCGCCTATTGGTTTCCTGCCAAACAAAGCAAATCCCAAACTCAACCCTGCAGCCAGAAAATAAACAATCAATGCGGGCAAAACATTCATAGCCAGAGCATTCTCCTGACTGGCCGCCCATAAGAAGGCTGCCAGCAGTAAAAGCCCTATTTTTTCCGCACGAAAACCTAATATTTCCCGTGAAAAACCACCCGGATAAAAAAGTTGAGATTGCACAGAACGTGCCAGGAATAATGATAAAACGGCTGAAAACAAGACCCCCACAGCTTGCACGCCTAATAAGTAATTGGCAAGCAGCAAAGGACTCAAGTCGTTATCATTAATGAAATCCAGAAGCACGCTTTCTGTTTGCATTTCCTTAATTGCTGTGTATATGTAGTGATATTGCGCCAGAATAAAATCGGGTGCACAGGTTTGCAAAAGCAGCATCACTAAAAATACTTGTAGAAAAAATGCACCTGCAACAGCGCGCCAGCTCGCCGTTAACCGTAAGACACAAGCCCCCAGGTAACAAGGCAAAAAAGTGAGCAAAGAACTGATTGCAGCATTTTTATAAGACAGCGTAGTTAAAGAAATAAAATAGGCAAGCACGGTAACAATCAGTACAAAACCGCCGTCACGCACTCCGCGCCTTAAGGTAATCAATGCTATTATAGCCACGGATAACCAAGCCGTGTAAGGAAGCAATGCAAGAGCGATTGCAGCTATCAAAGCATGCCAGTAATTCTCTAGCAGAAACTTCCCTTGATTACGTATTAAGCGACTTAGCCGAATCATTTTAGTTTTAATTATTTATGGCTATCGCAGTAAGGCAACAAACCAATATATCTTGCGTGTTTTATTGCTTTAGCTAGTTGCCGTTGAAAGCGGGTTTGCACGCCAGTAATGCGACTGGGAACAATTTTACCGGTTTCACTAATGTAGTTCTTCAGCGTGGCAATATCTTTATAATCAATATTGCTTACATCTTCAGAAAAACGACTCATTTTTTTACGACGAAAATAGGCTGACATAATTATTCTCCCTTAGGCTGCACGTGTTTCTTTTTCTTTTTTCATCATGACAGACTCGGTGGTAACTGCATGTTTTTGCTTGATTACCAAATATCTTAATATGGCATCGTTAAACTTAAATGCAGTTTTGAGTTCGTCTAGTGCAGCTTGATTACACTCGATATTCATTAAAATGTAGTGGGCTTTATGAACATCATTGATGGTGTATGCCAATTGTCTTCGGCCCCAGTCTTCCTTACGATGAATAATGCCTTCCTGCTTCTTGATAATGCCCTCATAGCGCTCAATCATCGCTGGAACTTGCTCGCTCTGATCAGGGTGTACCAGAAACACAATTTCATAATGTCTCATGATTTCTCCTTGTGGATTAAAGTCTTCCGCTTATGGATTAACGGTAAGACAAGGTTAAAAAAACGCTCAATCATAACCTATTTAAGACACAGGAGCAATTTTTTTGGTCAAAATGAGGGGGAGAAAATAGACTAAAAGAGGCGCTCGCTTATTTTATTGAGATGACTATTCAACTGGATGGTTTAAATCCGGCAGGATCATTACTTTTTTCTTTTTCTAAACTGTTTACAAAATCTTTGCTTTGCGTACTAACCCGGGCAAAAAACGTGATGTTGGATTCTTTCTTATATATTTGCTGAGGCTTGACATCAATTCCCTGACTTGCATTTTTTAGTACTTCATCAATCGCGGGCTTTATTTCATCATTTTCAATAGCGGATAGCTTATTTAAAGACTCTGCCAAGGATTCACTATAATTTTGTTCAGCTTTTTTAAGCTCCTGCTGAAAATCCTTTATTTTGTAAAAAGCGCCGACCTCCTCGGACCAAAATTTAGGCAGCCACTTAACCAAAAGGGTCTGCAACCGCAGCAGCCATGTATCATGTTTTTGGATAAATAGGCTAACCTCAGTATCAAGATTTTTAACCTTTGCCAGGCTTGCCGAATTTTGCTCAATTTTTTCCGCCAATTCTTTAAAGGAATTTAAGGCGTTTATCTGTAGTGAATTGGCTTTGATGGATTGCTCCAATGCTTCTGTTGCATCATGTTGGGCTTCTCCAAGCATTGATTGGGCCTGTGCCAATTGTGAATCTATTCCTTGCTGATATTGACAAGCTATGGCTTCTAGCTTTTGATTGACAATCGTCAGAAGCTCTCGCCTACACTGTTTTTCAATTTCAACAGGATCATGCTGCACTAAAACATTTACAATTGTCTGGGCAGCGTCAAAAACGAATTGTTCACATTGATTCATTGTTTTATCAAGGGTGTTAGCAATCCCGGTGAAAATTCCCCAAAATGTCGTAGCGGTTTCCGACGGTGAGATTAAGGGTTTATTGGGCGCATGCTGGACTGCTGGCTTAATCTGCATAATTTTATTATGCAATTGCTGATTTCTCTTTAAATCGGCGATTTTCCTATATTCTTCATTATCGTTTAGCAACGAATAAATATTTTTTGGAGAGTTTAACTCTGCTTTAAACTGATTAAGTTTATCTATTTCTTCATTTTTTCCAGAAAACTCTTTAACCCAACTCAGGTATTTTTCATCTGCTGATGACGGATTCTTTAAGGCATTAATAAATTGCTGGATATTGGCTTTTTCTTCTTCAAGGCGTTTTATCTCATTAGCCTTATCCAATACTTTAGCTCGATTGTCGTTTTCTTGTTTTAACAGGGTAATGATCTCGCCTGCTTTTGCCGAAATTGTTTTGTCTTGTTGCTTTAATATCGCTGTAGATTGTTCTTTAAGTTCGTCTTGACTGAGAAATTTAACCGACAACAACTTGAGTGGAGGAACTTCTTGCTCTTTGGGCTTCTCCAAAGTTTCCTCTGGGCTTGATAATTCTTGTTTTTCAATGCTGATCTTTGTACCAGCATCTTGTTCACCGCTTTCCTGCGGCATGAACTCTTTAGGCTCCTTATTTGGCGAGTGTTCTTGAGCAGCCAGGATTTTTTGAACCCGATCAAGCAAAGTATCCATTTGCTTAAAATCAATCGCCTTACCTGCAGACCATTTGATTAAGCGCGGCAAAGAATCAATATAAAGTTTTATAAATTTCAATACCGCAAAAAGAGATTTGAACAATTCCAATCTCAGCGCTTTTTTATCATCATTGACATTGGCGTATTTATCCAGCCAATCATTACATTGTTTAATCAGAATGGGAATTAATCTTGGTCCGTCGGTAATTAAATTCTGATAGAGTGGGGTAAAAGTATCTTTTACCTTGTTTAATATCGCCCGTTCTTCGCTACTTTCTGCAAAAGCATTTGCATGTTTATCTAATTCCAGGAAACCATAGGCAACCGCCCCTCGTAAAGGTTCCTTATATTGATTAATTCCCATAAATACGGAAGATTTTTCCGTAAGGCTCACCATGTTTTGAAATGAATGGCTTGTCACATAACCATCAATTAGCTCGACTGTGTTAAATACCGTTTCTTCGCTTGCTGCTTTTGCCTGACGCCAATTGTTAAATCGCTCTTTTAAGTCTTTGTCTGGCATATGGCCTCAATGTCATCTTTCTTTCATTAAATTATAACATTAGAGCAAATTTATTTCTAATAGAACCAAAAAAAGACAATAATTTACTGATATCAGCCCTTTTTTAAACTGAAAAAGCAAGAAAAAAATACAATTACATTTGCATTTGTGTTATCAATAAGTTATAAGATATTAAAAAATAAAGAGGTTTTTTCGTATGCGTATTGTCACAATCCCTTTTGAAGAACCCTTAATAATCTGTATTGACGGCGAAATTGTACAGCTTATTGCTTTTCAAACGCAGGAACATGGCAATATAAAATTTGGAGTAAATGCACCTCGCTCCATCAATGTGCACAGAGAAGAAATTTATCATGCCATAAAGCAACGGGAAATTTCGGTAGAATAGTCCCACCTGCGATTATAGAATACACTTAATAAATAAAACGCGTGCAAATTCTTAAGTAGGTATGTTTTTTAATGCATATAACACGTTCTCGATGCACCTTGTATGCGGCTGCCCTGCTCATGGTTCTATCGCTGCTGGCGATGGGAGTTAATTTCTTTTATTACCGCTACCCCGGCAACAATTATTTCCCTCCTCATACTCCTGTTATTTTTCTAACTTTATTACTCGTCTATAGCGGGCTTTCCTTACAATTCGGGAATTCAACCAGATTAACACGGCTCTTAAAAAAACTTAAAGAAGTCATTTTTTACTTATTGGTTATTTTAATACTCACGTTTGCCAGTAATGCAGTTCAGTATACTCCCTTTCCCCCCATTGATGAGTACATTGTATTTTTAGAAACCTCGATGGGCATAAACCTGGTTGAATGGATGGCATGGACAAGTGCGCATCCTGCTTTTAAAGCCATGCTCAATTTTCTCTATTATAATTTACTGGATCAAATGATTGTTTTTCCGCTCATCATCATTGCTGCGGGACGGTACCATCTAATTCGCGAATATTATTTTTTTTTGTTAACAAGCGCCATCATAGGCCTTACTTTTTATTATTTCTTCCCTACCACAGCGCCAGCCAGCGTCCTTAAAAGCCCATATTTTAACCAATTCCAACAAGCAACTGGCTTGAAATTTTGGGAAATTCATCACCATATAAAACCATCAACACTGGAAGGTGGCTTAATTGCGCTGCCTTCCTTTCATGTCATTTGGGCTTGGTTTTGCTTGTATATGCTACGTGAGTGGCGCATCTTATTTTATATTTTTGCACCCATTAATTTCTTTTTGTCACTTTCCTGTGTCCTATTGGGCTGGCATTATCCGATCGATTTATTGGGTTCTGTAATTGTTATCTTAATCACTCACTTTCTTCATTATCTTTGCCATAACTTCAGGCGCGAGTCCAAGACGTGACAAGAGTCTACTCAAGCTCAGCCCCATGCATCCGGTTTATGCTGAAATCCTGCTTTGTGCCGAGGGATATTAACTATCTTAACCGGCGTCCCTACAGGCACCTTGCTAAATAAATATTCCATGTCTTCAGCAAGGAGGCGGATGCAACCTGCAGTACTGCGTTTTCCAATGGCATACGGATTGTTGCTGCCGTGGATGAGGTATGAAGGCCAACCTAAGCGTAAAACATGCATCCCTAAGGGATTTGCAGAGCCAGGAGGAAATGTTTCCGGGAGTAAAACACCATTTTTAGCATTTTCTGCGCGTAATTTGGAAGAAGGCCGCCAAGCAGGCGCACGTTCCTTGGCGATGATCTTGGTTAAACCAGTAGGAGTGTTCCATCCTTTACGTCCTATGCCGACTGGATAGGTAAGTACAACATTATCCTGTGCCGGGAAAAAATAAAGCCTGAACTCTGCCAAATTAATTACCAGAGCCGGACGGGAAATTTTAGGCAAAACAAATCGTGAGGGAATCATGATGCGAGTATTTGCCTGTAAGGGAGCGTGGGGAAGTAACCTAGGATTTGCCCGCACAATTTCATGAGAACCTATGTCATGCTGCAATCCTATTTCCTCAAGGGTTTCTCCAGCTTGCGCACGAACATACTTTATCTCCCCGACTGCGTTTTCATTATCGTGGACTATAAAAGTGAGTGCAAACATTGCTTTACAATGCAGCAGGGAAACCATAAAGCAAAGATTCGTAAACAATTTCTTGAAGTTAAAATTATTCATAGGGACTTAACAGGAATGATGGGCAATTCTTTGATTGCCCATCCTGATAGAGTATTAATTTAAATTAACGTCTACCTTAAAACGATCCCCGTACTGGGTTTCGAGCTTAGCAAACAACTCATTGAGTTTATCGTGCCCAAACTGTTTTGCATAATGCATGGGCCCACCGCGAAATGGAGCAAAACCTGCACCAAAAATCATACCGCCGTCTAATAAATCAGCATCGGCAACTACACCCTCGCGTAGGCAAGCAGCAGCTTCATTCACCATGCGTAAAATTAATCGATCGGCAATTTCTTGATTACTGCTGGACTGGCTTATTTTCTGCTTAACGGGTTTTCCATTTTTATAACGGTAAAACCCTTCACCGGATTTCCGACCCAGCTTACCAGCTTGCACCATGTCGCGCAATTTTTGCGGAACGGTTCCTCCAAAATGCGCAGTCAAGTTTTCTGCGACGGCAAGGCACACATCCATACCAACCGTATCAGCCAATTCCACAGGCCCCATAACCATGCCAAATGATTTCGCCGCCTCGTCAATGACTTCCGCACGGTAACCCTCATCCAATAACTGCACGCACTCCATTAAATAAGGCATCAGGACTCTGTTTACTAAAAACCCGGGGCTCGATTTAACCGGTAAAGGCAGGCGCCCAATTTGGCCGACAAATGTGCACGCTTGTTTTTGTACCAATTCTGCAGTGTTCAAGCCACTGACTATTTCTACTAATTCCATTTTTGCAACCGGGTTGAAAAAGTGAATTCCTACCAACCGCTGCGGATTTTCCATCACTGCACTGATTTCATCCAAGGGAATGCTCGAAGTATTCGTAGCAATAATTGCTTCAGGCTTGGCTTGTTTTTCTATTTGCTTAAAAATTTGTTGTTTCACATTCAAATTTTCAAACACCGCTTCAATGATGACATCAGCACGTGATATGCCAAATCCATCCGGATCAGGTATCAGGCGATCCATGGCTGCTTGAATAAGTCTGGGCTTGCGCAGTTTCTTCTTAAATAAAGCATGAGCCCGCGCAATCGCCGGTGCCAGCTGCTCAAATGATCGGTCTTGTAATGTTACGCGCAAACCACGCAAAGCACACCAGGCAGCAATGTCCCCACCCATTACGCCAGCCCCTATGACATGGACATAACGGGCATGAAAATCATTGTTTTTGGCAAAGCCTTTCATGCGTTCACGTAATTGGAACACACGAATCAGGTTCGTAGCAGTGTCATTTTTCGTGATCAATTGCTCTACAGAATCCGCTTCTTTCAGGTATGCCCGATCGTCAAACCCACCTTCCTTCTCCCATAAATCCACTACAGCATAAGGAGCAGGATAATGTTCTTTCCTTACCTTTTTAGCCAATTGGCGCCTGAAAACTTTGGCCAGGAGCATGCGAGCCCAAGAATAATTGCTTAAAGATTGCCAAAAACTGGGTTTGTGCTTACGGGGCTTCTTATTAATAAAATGAATGGCTGCACGTTTTAATTGGCGAAGCGGCACCACATCATCCACAAGCCCCAACGCTTTGGCACTGGTAGCCGAAAGCGAAGCGCCGGGTAATATGACTTGCGACAATGCATGAAAGCCGCCAATTAATTTGGGTAGACGCACTGTACCGCCCCAGCCGGGGTGAATACCCAACAATACTTCTGGCAATCCCAACCGCGTATCCCTATCATCCGTTGCAATGCGATAATCGCAAGCCAATGCCAATTCAAGCCCTCCCCCCATGCAAAAACCGTCAATCATAGCAATGGTAGGGAATGGCAGGGCTTCGATACGGGAAAAAACAGCCTGACCCTTTCGCAAAAAATCCACTGCACGGCCCGGATCACTAAATTTTGAAAATTCATTCACATCGGCGCCGGCAATAAAGCCCTTTTTCTTTGCTGAATAGATGATCAAGCCTTTAGTAATATTTGTTTGAGCGAGTTCTTGCAGCAAACCATTGAGTTCGTCCAATACTTCATCATTTAAACTATTTACCGTCGTATCTTTTCGATCCAGTCCCAACCAGACAATGTGATCATCATCATGAGATACTTCCCAATGTTTATAATTATTCATGTCCTATCACCTCAGTCACCCGCTCCAGATACATAGCTCCGCCCTGCCCCCCGCCAATGCAAATGGCAGCCATGCCACGTTTCCCATTATGCTGCTCTAAATTTTTTAACACATGCAAAACAATGCGCGCGCCACTGGCTCCAATTGGATGGCCGGCAGCGATTGCTCCACCGTCTTTATTTAAACGATCCAGGGAAGGCGAGCCCATGACGTCTTTTAATCCCAGCTGCGTGCGGCAATATTCCTCATCATCCCAAGCGGCCAGACAAGCCAATACCTGTGCGGCAAACGCTTCATTGATTTCCCAACAGTCAAAATCATTCGGCTGTAAATTATGCCGCTGCATGATGGGAGTGGCTGCATGCACAGGACCAAGCCCCATTTGTGCAGGATCCAAGGCAGCCCATTGGGAATCGACTATGCGTCCCAACACCGGCAAATTGAACTTTTTAACCGCTTCAGCGCTTGCAAGCAGTAATAAACATGCGCCATCGGTAACCTGCGAACTATTCCCAGCAGTCACCATCCCGTACTTATCAAAAAATGGTTTTAATGTAGCCAGCTTCTCGACACTGGAATCGGCACGTATGCCATTGTCTTGCAAATATAATTTACCAGCAGGATCAATCATGGGAGTAACTTCAGTCATACGGCCTTCTGCATAAGCATGCGACAAACGCATATGGCTTTCATAGGCAAACTGATCCATTTGTTCGCGAGTGATATTGAAGCGATAAGCTAGTTTTTCTGCAGTTTGTCCCATATTAAGACCCACAATGGGATCCGTTAGCCCACGCAACAGGGCGATAACAGGAGCCAGGTAGGAAGGGCGAAATCGGGTCATCAAACCCAAGCGCTGCTGCACATTTTTAGCTGAATACCATTGTGCAAGCCATGCAGCCATTTTTTGATTAAACAGTAAGGGAGCATGGCTCATGGCATCTGTCCCGCCTGCCAATATTAAATCACTACGCCCGCTTGCAATTTGCAGGGCGGCATTATCCAGCGCTTGCATTCCAGACGCACAATTCCTCATTACTGTAAATGCCGGGACTCTCTCACCGCAGCCTAATCTTAAGGAAGCAACCCGGGCAATATTCGCTTCATCTGGCCCAGGCATAGCCGAACCAATGATGACTTCATCTAAATCGGTTGGCAAGAAAGGCTGTCGATTTAATAAAGGTACGCCGGCCGCTACTGCTAAATCTGATCCGCTAAAAGGGCCAACACCCTTTGCCTTCAAGAAAGGCGTGCGATTGCCGTCAACGACATAAACCTCTCTTCCATTCAAATTTGACTTCTGCTTCATTACTCCTCCTGATACGTCCCTACTGCAAAACTGCCATTTTCGTGCCAACTAAAGATAGCAGCAATCGCATGGTTTTGGAAACTAAAAAACGGTTAGTAATATTCATAAAATTCATCTAAATTTCAATTCGGTGTTGACGGCAAGTTAATACCTGCTATACTTCGTCACCATTGAACGGAGAGATGGCCGAGTGGTCGAAGGCGCTCCCCTGCTAAGGGAGTATGGGACAAAATCCCATCGAGGGTTCGAATCCCTCTCTCTCCGCCAAGAAAAACGCGCCCGTAGCTCAGTTGGATAGAGTATCTGGCTACGAACCAGGGGGTCGGAGGTTCGAATCCTTCCGGGCGCGCCACTTTTAAGTCAAGCACGGCAATCACTTCATAGCATAGGCCAGTACACTGATGTGCATGGCCCGGAAGGGGTCTTCCCCAAATCCGGGGGCACTTCACTCATCCGCACAACACTCTAACTCTCAACCTATAATTTTCAAAATTTCGGGTCTTCCCCAAATCCGGGGGCACTTCACTTATCCGCACAGCACTCTAACTCTCAACCTATAATTTTCAAAATTTCGGGTCTTCCCCAAATCCGGGGGCACTTCACTTATCCGCACAGCACTCTAACTCTCAACCTATAATTTTCAAAATTTCTAAATCCGTAAGCTCTTCTCTGAATCAATTTCATCTTCCGATGAAACCCTTCAGTTATTCCATTGGTCATGGAAAGCTTTTATCATACTTTGAAAGTGGAGACCATTTATGGGATGACTTATAAAACCAGAAAGGAGGCTCAATTAGCTCTATTCGATTATATTGAGGTGTTTTACAATCGCAAACGCATCCATTCAACTTTAGGGTTTCAGACCCCTAGCAAATTTGGCATGGTTGCATAAAGTGGGTGTCCGGTTTTTCGAGGTAGGATCAAGATTCATTAGCTCCATTTTTCAATAACTAAATTAATGAGAAGTGATTTCCTAGCACGTAAAATATATTATCGTTTTCTTGTACTTTTTTTAGCAGAAGGACAATCTTTTCTTAATAACTGAAATATAAGACAAGATTGTCTGTCTAATTACTTTCTGCCTAAACATAACGCGTTAAACTGTTTGTCCACCATCGACAACCATTGCATGACCAACCATAAATGCCGCTGCATCCGAACAAAGCCACAGAACGGCTGCCGCAATTTCTTCCGGTCTTCCCATTCTTCCGATAGGCTCTTGGTCGATCACTGCCTGACGACCTTCTGCGAAATTGCCAACGAAGCGATCCATCATCGCGGTATCAATAATTCCTGGGCAGATTGCATTGATACGCATATTGGAAGACGCATAGTCTAGTGCTGCAGCCTTTGTGAGCCCAATCACTCCATGTTTTGCAGCGACGTAAGCGGCCCCACCTTTAAATCCCTTGACACCAGCCCCAGAGGAGTTATTCACAATTGCACCGCCTCCGTTATGTAGCATCAATGGAATCTGATACTTCATACATAAAAAGACACCACGAAGATCAACATTCATAATCTTATCCCATTCATCTTCTGTAATGTCTGAGGCAGATTTAGTTTCGTATTCGATACCAGCATTGTTAAAAGCTACATCGAGACGGCCAAATGTTTCAATTGTCTCTTGAAGGGCCGATCGTATATCGTCGGCCTTTGTTACATCACACTTAAGAGCAAGTGCACGTCCACCAGACGCCTCGATCAAGCTAACTGTTTGCTTTATACCTTCATCAGCTAAGTCCGTTACGACCACACTTGCTCCTTCACGAGCAAAGGCCAAGGCAGTAGCACGTCCAATCCCACTTCCTCCACCAGTTATAAAAACTATTTTGCCATCATATGTTTTGTTCATCACTTTCTCCATAAAATGTTCATTCAATTTACAAGTTTTCCTTAAAGAACTTTGTCAGTTTATCAAATGGAATCAAATCCACACGATCATAAAGATCAACATGTCCAGCATTTGGAACGATGACAAGCTCTTTTGGTTCCCCAGCAAGCTTGTAAGCCTCTTCACTAAACTCTTTGGAATGAGCTTTATCTCCAGTAATGAACATCATTGGCCGAGGTGAAATTGTCTCAATGTCAATGAATGGATAAAAGTTCATAAACTTTGTATTGCTCGAAAGTGTCGGGTGTGTTGTCAATTTTGAGAAGGAACCTTTAGGTGTAAACTCTCCACGTGAAGTGCGATAGAAGTCATAGAACTCTTTCTGGATAGGATGGGTCGTTGCTGTTAGTTCATGAACGGTACCACTTGTGTACTTCGTTTCTCCGCCTGAAGCTTCAATCCAACGCTGTTCGGCAGCTTCCGCGATGATCTTTTTCCTTTCCTCTATAGATTGTGACTTATTAAGTCCATTGCGGCTTGCGGCACCCATGTCATACATACCCACCGTCGCAATCGCTTTCATACGTGGGTCAATCTTAGCGGCACTGATAACGAAGCTACCGCTTCCGCAAATACCAAGTACCCCTATGCGATTTCTGTCTATGAAGGGTTGAGTACCCAGGTAGTCCACAGCAGCGCTAAATGTTTCTGAATACAGATCTGGCAAGACGGCATTACGAGATTTGCCCTCGCTTTCGCCCCAAAATGATAAATCTACTGCCAATGTCACAAAACCTTGTTCTGCAAGTTTAGTGGCATACAAATTTGCGCTTTGCTCCTTCACTGCTCCCATAGGATGCCCCACAATAATGGCAGGGTTCTTTGTTCCTTTTTTCATATCTTTGGGAGTAAAAAGATTACCAACAACCTTCATGTTGTATTGATTCTTGAATGTAACTTTCTGTACTGTCACCTTATCGCTTGTATAAAAATTGTTAGCTCCGTGGGACAGATCTTGAGCTTTGGCGATTGTTGTCGTTATAAATAATGCTCCTATCGCTATGGCCATAAGTCTCCATATTTTTGTCTTTTCCATTTTCATAAAATTCTCCTATCATTAATGCTTACTTCTGCTGATTCGGCCTAATATCTTTGGCCGGCGATCTGCCGAAGTAACGACTATACTCACGACTGAACTGTGATACGCTCGAATATCCAACGTGAAAACTGACACTGGTGACATCCATCATTTTCGAAATCATTAGGTTGCGTGCTTCCTCCAACCGTAATATTTTTTGAAATTGGAGTGGACTCATTAAAGTCAGTTTTTTAAAATGAGTATGAAAGGAAGAGAGACTCATCCCTGCGATTTTAGCAAGCTCTTCTATTTTAATAGTTCGGTTATAATTGTTTTTAAGCCATGAAATCGCTTTCGAAATTTTTGGGGTATTGGAATCTGTTATACCAATCTGAGCAATTGCGGAACCGATTGAACCACGCAATAAACGAATAAGAATTTCATCAATCATTAAAGGCACAAGTAAATCGGCATCTTTTTGATCAACAATGAGTTCCATCAAACGAATAGCTGCTCTCACAATACTTAAGTTGTTCTGCCCCACATAAATTGGGCAAACATCTGACTTTTGGGGACACCATGAGGAAAAATTTTTAAAATAAGTTCAGCTAACTTATGCGGGTCAATTGGAATAACTAAGCAAAGATAGGGTTTATCTATGCTGGCCTTTATGACCTTTACGTTTATAGGAACTTCTGCGGCATAAACTACCATGTTGGAGTGATCATATTTAAAATAATTATTGGTTAGAGAAACAGACTTTGCACCTTGGGCTACGATACATATACCAGGTTGAGCCAGGTTATATGTTTCTTCATCTGTTGTTTTTGAGGCTCTAAAAACATGTAATCCCTCTTCGTTTAAATTGAAACGGCCATTATAAGGGGCATATTTTTCCAAAAGCTTAGCAAGCTTATATAAGTCCTTTCATCAGGAGAACAATCCTGCTCACCCATAACAGAAAAAGAGGTAAGATTGTTTGTTTGCGCCATGATCATCACTTCCTACATTATGAGAAACACTTTCAATCATTTGTCTACCATCTATACAATGACGGCATCCATGGCTCTTAAATTCAATTGATATATCTTTTACCTCGGCTCGTTTACTGTAGTCTAAATATAAACACTTTTATGCTAGCTCAAGTGTTGACATGTCGATAACAATTCGATGAGACACATCACCCTTTTTCAAACGCATAAAAGCATCATTAATTTGATCCATCCGGATCATTTCACATTCAGGATGAATATTGTGTTCCGCACAGAAATCTAAAACCTCCTGTGTTTGTGAAATTCCACCAATTACAGATCCTGCTATACTGCGATTACCTAGAATTAAGGGCATTATATTCGGCTCGTCTAATGGGCCAACTTGTCCCACCATAACAAGTGTTCCTTTGATATCCAGTAAAGGAATATATGGGGTAATATCATGTTTGACTGGTATGGTATTGATAATAATATCCAATGAATTTGCTGCACGGAGCATTGTGTCTTCATCAGTGGAAAGTAGGATATTATTGGCACCTAATGCTTTTGCTTTCTCCAATTTTCTTTCTGAATGAGTCAGCACGGTGACAGAGGCCCCCATAGCTTTAGCAAGTTTTACTGCCATATGACCAAGTCCTCCAAGGCCGATAACTCCAACATGGCTATTAGGACCTACCTGATAATTGCGTAAAGGCGAAAATGTTGTAATTCCTGCACATAGGATGGGTGCTGCGCGACTTATATCAAGCGTATCAGGAACGGAAAGTACGAACTCTTCGCGGGTAACGATATGCTTTGAGTAGCCACCAAATGTTAATTGACCAGAAATACGATCAGGCGTGTTATAAGTTTGAGTATTTCCTTCTCGACAAAATTGCTCTTCACCTTTTTTGCATTGATCACATTTAAGGCAACTATCCACCATACAGCCTATGGCAACATTATCACCGATCTTGTATTTTTTAACTTCAGAACCAATATCAATCACCTTTCCAACAATTTCGTGTCCAGGCACCATCGGATATTGACTAAATTCCCAGTCATTTTTAACTTGATGAAGATCTGAATGACATATTCCGCAATAGAGAATTTCAATTGCTACGTCATTGGAGCGAAGCGCGCGCCGTTCAAAATTGAAAGGGACAAGCATAGCATCTGGTGAGTGAGCTGCATAGCCGATAGTTTTCATATTTTCTCCTAAATTCTGATATTTCTGGCATTCTCTTTACCAGTTTCCTATAATTCATTATAGGTTGTGAGAATCGTAAAAGCGGTGTGATATTAACATTATTGCGAAACCCTAAGAGTAGACCTGCAAGTCAAAATACTCTAAGGGATAGTCAATTAAGTTTGTAATTACGTGACTTAGGCACGCAAAAGTCACGCAAGAACTTTGTATTAAAACAGGTAATCAGCGTAACTTATTGATTTAAAGGCTTAAATTGGTTGGCCCACTAGGACTTGAACCTAGGACCAACGGATTATGAGTCATGCTTTACAATATTAACTACTTGATTTTATTATAAATTTTTCCGAGGGTTTTTCCTACAAATGGCGTACTGTGTCGTACGATGTCGTACTCAAATACGACGATCTCCCGAAGAGGAATTTGTAGAGTTTAGAATTAACCCATCACTTCAGTAAAGATGATATCTTATTTTTTTGACTTAATAATATTAAGAGCGTGCGCTAACAATTTTTGGTAGCGCTAGGGCTGATGTGATTACAAGCCCGATTAATAGATTTGTAAATACTAGACTACCACTCCAAAATGCATAGATTAAATAAGTTGTTAATGGGACAAGGCTTATAATAACGGAAGCTGTAGCAGCACCCAATTTTTGTATTGCTTGTTGGTTGAAGAATATAGGCATTACTAAAGACCCAATGCCCACTGCAATTAAGGGTAGGGTATTATCTCTGAGCGTTGTATGGAGTGTATTAAGATGTATAAAAAATGATGAGCCAATGAATAAAACCCAAAAACGTGTTGCTAAAATTTGTAATGAGGTTAATTTAGCCCGTGTGCTTAGCTTTTCAGAAGTCAACATATAAACATAAAAAGCAATGCCAGCCAAAATTCCAAGCAAGATTCCAGACAGAGTATTACCAGGCTTTTTTATTTCATATTTGAAAAATAAAATTAGAATTGAACTCAGTAAGATAAACATACTCCAGCAATACGACGATTTGCCGCTTTTACGATACAGACTGAAAAAGCCTAAAAAAGCTGAAGCAATAAAAAGTGATGTCATGGTGATAAAAGGGTCGGAGAGATAGGTCGCATAAACCATGCACAGCCAGTCTAATCCAAGAGCCGTAGACATCATTAAAAATAAAAATGGATTTTGTAAAATAGCGTCGTAGACCGTTTTTAAATGTTTTAAACAGAGTACATTGAAGCAAAATATTGCAATGCCACTCATCACAAACAAAGCCGTCAATGGCTCAACATCACTGCAGAGATCATCAAGAAAGACAAAAGCAATTGATGCAAGCACCACATAGAGTATTGCATCAATATACCCACTCATTTGATTGTTATCTTTATTCATATAGTTTCTAAAAAATCACGTTCTCCAATGGTTTTCAGGGGCGTATAATCTCTGCTTGCAAGATTTACTGATCTTTAATGTGTAGTAGTTTAAACTTGATCTGACAGTTGCCGGTTTTTTAGAAGTGTCTGTCAGGTCAAATTTAGTTTATAAATTTTTCCATCCAGATTTGTTTGCTATCCATCAAAGTTTGTATTGGAGTACGTCCACAACACATTTTGCCCTGATGAGTTCGCTCATTATTATAATATTGCAGCCATTCGTCCAGATCTTTTTGCAACTCATCGATAGTTTCGTAAATTTTCTTACGAAATGTTACCTGATAAAACTCTTGTAAAATCGTTTTATGGAAACGTTCGCAGATCCCATTAGTTTGCGGAGAATTTGCTTTTGTTCGCGTGTGATCAATGTTATTTATCGCTAAATAAAGCTGATAATCATGTTGTTCCACCTTACCACAATATTCTGTTCCTCTATCCCTTAAAATACGTAGCATAGGTAATGAATGCTGCTCAAAGAAAGGGAGAACCTTGTCATTAAGAATATCTGCCGAGGTGATGGGTGTTTTAGTTGTATAAAGCTTGGCAAATGCAACTTTACTGTATGTATCTACAAGGTTTGCTGATAGATACGCCCTACGCCTTTGAGCGTGCCAACATAAAAAGTATCTTGAGAGCCCAGGTAACCAGGATGAGCTGTTTCTATTTCACCGCAGGCTTCGTCGTCAAACTTCTTTTTCTCTAATGCGATAACTTGAGCCTCTGTTAAAATAATCCCTTCGGATGCTACCTTTGCTTCCAAGGCTTTCAAGCGATCTTTAAAATTAGCTAATTGATGGCGCAGCCAAACACTTCGTACTCCACTTCCAGAACAAAAATACCTTGTTTACGTAATTCATTGCTGGTGCGTTGTTGGCCATGTGCAGGGTACTCAATAGCGTAGGCTTTTACTGCTTCTTCAATCGATTCATCTACTCTATTTTTAACATTTGGTTTTCTGCGTCTTTGATCGAATAAAGCTTCGACACCGCTTTCATCTACTGCTGATTTATAGCGATAAAATGTATCCCTTGATAAACCCATTACTTTACAGGCTTTCGACACATTACCTAATTCCTCAGCAAGATTGAGAAGTCCAACTTTATGTTTTAATGATTTTAACGCTATTATCTATCATGAGAGTTTTCTTCTTGGTTTGATTAAAAGTTCGCACTTCTATCAAAACCGGAAACTCTCAACTTTTCAATAAGTTATTTCAGATTAAGTCAAAACTAATTCATTTAATGCTTCATATTCTTGAATGAGTTCATCAACGTTAACTTGATCGGTTTCTTTAGGAAGGAAGAATGTGTTTTTTGATCGTTATTATTAAGCAGTTTTGAGAGTTTATCTTTGAGCTGATCCAGTGCATCACGTGCGAGTATCTTTTTACTTCCCATTTCTGTTGGCTTTATCTCATCCTTAATTAAGCGTTTAATAACAGAGCTTAGCCTTCTGACCAAGCAGACATTAACGTAGCTAAGTTTTGGTTTACGCTTTTTTACTCTAATAAGATCGCAGGATTGACTTAGAACCATAATATATTCAATTTTACTATCGGATGGTTGAATAGCAGGGTAGAACTCGCCAAAGTACTGGCCGAATTGACCATCAACTCTCAGAATATCGCCTTGTTGAAGCGATAGTTCGGAGGAGTGATCTTCATATACCTATTATAGAGCTACTTCGTGTTGATCAATAGTTGCTTCTGCTGCTTCGACTAACTCAAGGATTATTTTGTAATCAGCAAACGGTACCCCATAAGTAAAGCTTGATTCTACTTTGTTTTTTTGACTATGAGTTAACCGCCTATGAATGTAATCCCCCCTTATAATTGTTCCAGTCAAAATTAGAGTTCTCTGGGTATAATAACTACCGAGGAGAATTTGATGAAGAAATCGAGATATAACGAAAGCCAAATAATTACGATTCTAAAAACCGTAGAATCAGGACGACTGGTTAAAGATGTGTGTCGTGAATACGGTGTTTCTGATGCCAAGTCGTTAGAATGCTTCGCTTTACGAAGAACAATGGAATAACTGAAGGGTTTCATCGGAAGATGAAATTGATTCAGAGAAGAGCTTACGGATTTAGAAATTTTGAAAATTATAGGTTGAGAGTTAGAGTGCTGTGCGGATAAGTGAAGTGCCCCCGGATTTGGGGAAGACCCTTATCATCCTGACTTATTGGGCATTGCAGTATACGAATTATTATAAAAAATAACTGCTTTTTATACTTATGGGTAATGATGTGTTCATTTGGGGGAAACCCGGTTTTTTGGAGAGTAAATAGATATAAGTTTGCCTACACTGCGTCTATCCGGGAATTGCTAAAATTTGTATTTTTTAACGTAACTCATTGATTTCATGGTGGCCAGAGGCAGAATCGAACTGCCGACACGAGGATTTTCAGTCCTAAATAATTCACTTTTAACCTCTCGCATCAACTTTTAAAATCATTTAATATCCCTTTAAAATCAAGTATATTAAGCCATATCCAGATATTTTTATTTTTACTAGGTTTTAAATAATCTGTCTACATGGCGTCTACATGAGATTTTTGTGAAGGATGTTTTTATGGATAATAACCAGTCAGTCAAACTCACCAAATCGTTCATTGATAAAATCAAACCAATGGAAGGGAAAGAGCAGGTATTTTATAGAGATGAACAATTAAAAGGTTTTGCACTTCGGGTTACTTCAAACGCTGTTAAAAGTTTTGTGGTTGAAACCCGAATTGCCGGCAAAGTGAAACGGGTGACCCTTGGAAAGTACGGGCAAATCACTGCTGAAGAAGCCCGCAAGCAGGCCAAACATTTGTTGGGTAAAATAGCCAGAGGCGACAATCCCATTGCTGAGAAGAAAGCAAATAAAGTGAGAAACCTGAGCTTAAAAGAAGTGTTCAATGATTATCTGAAAGCGCGTAAAGATCTAAAAGTGCTCACCATTAAAGATTATCAGGGTATTTTAAGTCAGGTTATGCCCGACTGGCTTGATAAACCCTTAATTAATATAACCAGAGAAATGGTTGCCAAGCGTCATGTACAATATGGCCAGACAAACAGTAAAGCACGTGCTAATTATGCCATGCGTGTGTTGAGGGCTGTTTTTAACTTTGCCGTTCATGAATACCAACTGGAAGATGGCCAACCGATTATTGCTGTTAATCCAGTAGAGTACTTATCTCATACTCGAAGCTGGTATCGAGTTGATCGCAAAAATACAATGATAAAAAGTCATCAACTTGCAGCATGGTATGAGGGATTGGAGCGGCTAACTGAACAGGAAGATTACCCTCAGGCTATGATGTGGAAAGATTATTTCCTATTAATTTTATTTACTGGTTTAAGAAGAATGGAAGCAGCTTCATTACGTTGGTCAGACATTGATTTCAAGGCTAGTACTTTTACTGTGCAAGATACCAAGAATAGGGAAGTCCACTCCTTGCCTATGACTGATTTTCTTTATGAATTATTTCAAAGGAGAAAGCAATTCAAAACCAACGAATTTGTTTTTCCGGCACCAAGCAGATCAGGCCACTTGATGGAACCTAGAAAGGCCATGCTTAAAGTGGCTGAATTATCTGGTGTATCATTTACAGTGCATGACTTAAGGCGCACCTTTGCTACAACGGCAGAAAGTCTAGATTTACCAGCGTATGCTTTAAAACGACTGTTAAATCATAAAATGAACAATGACGTAACAGCAGGATATATTATGCGAGATGTGGAGCGTTTACGAAAGCCAATGCAACGCATTACTGATTTTTTGATTAAGCAGATGGCAGCTAATGTAGAAATTGAGTATTTAAAAATTTATTCTGGACGGATATAATGATTATCTAGTATAATTATAATACTACTTCCCCTAGGACTCTGCTCCTAGGGCACAGAGCCTCTTCGGAGGCTCTTGTTTTTTCTGGTGTAAAAATATGAATAATAAACGCACTAGTATCTACATTGATGGATTCAATCTTTATTATGGTTGTTTAAAAAAGACCTCATACAAATGGCTTGACTTAAAACATCTATTTGAGAATTTATTAGATTCATCACATCAGATAAATAAAATTAAATATTATACTGCCCACATTTCCAGCCGAAATGATAATGAAGCATCTCGCACGAGACAGCGATATTATTTAAATGCTTTAGAAAAATATATTCCTGAGATAGAAATTTATTACGGGCATTATTTAACCCATAAAATTACTGTCAAAGTAGTAAACCCACCACCTGAGTTTATTCAAGTCTATAAAACTGAGGAAAAAGGTTCAGATGTTAATTTGGCTCTCCATGTACTTAATGATGCATGGTTAGATCTTTATGATTGTGCAGTAATTGTCTCGAACGATAGCGATTTGGCAGAGTCACTTAGATTAGTAAAAAATCAAACAAACAAATTGATTGGTGTGGTATTTCCAAATACAGATCATAAGAGAAAACCATCCAGGGAACTGGTTAAATATGCGGATTTTATCAAACCGATTAGGCAAAATCTTCTAAGAAACTCTCAGTTACCACATAACATTCCAGGAACGGAAATATATAAACCTACAGAATGGTAATAGACATAGGTGACTATATTAACAAGGCAGAATCTCAATTACCGGGGAAGTCCCGGGGTAGTTACCGAGGTAGTTACCGGGGAAGTTATCGAGGTAGTTACCGAGGTAGTTACCGAGTTTGTTTCGGATGAAGATAGCTATTAAAATATTGCCTTAATGTCATAAAAAAATTACTGGGACATTGGGGACAAGTGGGACAATCGCATAAGCATTGGGTTTAGGTGTCCCAATGCAAAAAAATTCAATTGGGACACTTGGGACAAATCCTGCCATAAAATTTTTTTAGTATCATTTAATCTCATTTAATATCAATCAGATCCCAAGCCCTGAAAGCGCTTGACATGCTTTTAAATTACAAGCAATACTCCCCACGAGCTGTATGTTTTTACGGTCTACTGTACTGTAAAAGCAAAGGAAAATGAAATATCAAGACTTTATCCCTAACAAAGGGAACCGGCCGGACAGTCAACTGATTTTCATCGAGCAGGACGCAAACCGTCGGCATTAAGCTGAATGAATAGTCATTTGATGAGGTTCCATATGAATAAAAAACCATCTCGTTTACAACTTTTAAATGAATTTGAATCTGCACCAAGTTCCGCTTTGTTTAATCAACAAACTTTAGCAGCTGTTTTAGACTGCTCTACCCAGCTTTTGGAACGCAATCGTTGGGAGGGAAAAGGCGTTCCCTATCTCAAAATAGGCCGTAAGGTTTTGTATCGCAAAAGTGACGTATTGTTTTTTCTCCAACAACAGAAAATCTATCGCTCGACCTGTGATGAAGGGCAGTTCCTTTCATTGGTTAACGAATAAATACGATAGAAATAGAGTAATTCAGGGAAGGATAGAATTTCTCTTTTCCATGAATTCTGCTGGAGAAATATCATGCTTCAAAATCAAATTATTAAGTTAAAAACCAAGAACAGTAATTACCCTGTAGTCTGTGAATACGCGGGTGGTTGTTTTAAATTAAATGAGCAGGGCGTGTCTTTCCTTGGAAAAGACAAAGATGGTAATCCAATGGCCCCACGCTGGATTTGTTCTCCTTTGCATGTGGTTGCTAAAACTCGTGATGCTAAAAGTGGCGAATGGGGTCGATTACTCGAATGGCAGGATGATGATAGGGTCATTCATCAGTGGGCAATGCCTTTGGCCTTATTACAAGGCGATGCTTCCGAAGTAAGAAGGGAATTGTCTAGTCTTGGTTTAACCATCTCGCCCCATAAAATTTCCCGCGATTTACTGACTACCTATTTGCAGGTTTTTCCTGTAGAAGACCGAGCACGTTGTGTGGATAAGCTAGGGTGGCATAAAGACCTCTTTGTTACTGCGTCACAAACCATTGGTCATTCATCCGAGAAAATTGTTTTTCAAAATAGCCATGCAGTTGAATCAGCAATGTCTGTATCCGGCACAGTTGAAGAGTGGCAAGAATCAATAGGTCAACTTGCTTCTGGGAATTCTCGGTTAATTTTTGCCATCTCCACTGCTTTTGCCCCTGCTTTAGCAAAGATTGCTGGTGAAGATTCAGGTGGATTTCATTTCAGAGGCGCTTCCTCAAGTGGCAAAAGTACTGCTTTAAAAGTAGCGGCTTCCGTTTGGGGTAATCCGCAGGCTTATTGCCGATTATGGCGCAGTACCACGAACGGTCTTGAGGGGTTGGCTGCTCTGCATAATGATAGTTTATTGATTCTGGATGAACTAAGTCAGATCGATCCCAAAGAAGCAGGGGAAGCAGCCTATTTGCTGGCTAATGGTCAAGGAAAAACACGAGCTTCCCGTCATGGAACAGTCAAACCATCTTCTCGATGGTCATTGTTTTTTCTCTCTGCCGGAGAGGAATCCTTAATGTCTCTTATGGCCAGAGCAGGGCAGAAAACAAATGCTGGACAAGAAATACGGTTAGCGGATATTGAAGCCGATGCTGGATTAAGCATGGGAATATTTGAAAAAATTCATAATCAACTCAGTCCCGCAACGATGGCCTTATCCTTAAAGGAATATTCCAGCAAGTATTATGGTACTGTGGGTATGGCATGGTTGCAAAAGGTAGTTGCAAATCAACAAACCATTGCAACTAACATTGCTGATACGATGCATGAATTTGTGAATAGTGTTGTTTTTCCGGATTCAACGGGACAGATTCTCCGTGTAGCCCGTCGATTCGCGTTAGTAGCTGTAGCTGGTGAATTGGCCACCCAATATGGATTGACCGGTTGGAAAGAAGGGGAATCTCTTTATGCTGCTTATAAATGCTATAAAGCATGGCTTGATCATTTTGGTATGGAGGGTAATCGGGAAGACAGGGTGATATTAGCTCAGGTCAGGGCCTTCTTTGAATCTCATGGTGCTAGTCGGTTTGATAATATCAGAACGCCAAATAACGAACGGATTCAGAATCGTGCCGGATTTTATTATACGGATGATGCTGGTTTTCGAGTGTATATGGTATTAACGGAAGTATTTAAAAAAGAATTATGTCAGGGATTTGAGCCGAGAACAGTGGTTCGTGTGTTAATGAATGAAGGTTGGTTAAAGCCGGCAACAGATGGATTGTCTACCCATAAACCAAGAATCAAGGGAGTAGGAACACCGAGAGTATACGTGTTTACGGATAAAATTTGGGGTGGGGAATAAGCTCCCTAGATTGTCCCAAAATTTTTAAATTCTGGGACAAGTTGGGACAGTTTCAATCCAGCAATGGCGGGTTGTCCCAAATGTCCCAATTGTCCCCGTTAATCTTTGAGATATACCCACAGCGTATTGCGTGATTTTATTCCCATCTCATCGCGTATCAACAAACAAGTCTTATAATTTCCGCATTCAGGAAGAAGGCTGGAATACATTTGTTTTGCATACAAATAACGCCAGCTTTTGGTACTGGATAAACGGTGCTTTGCTAGTTGCGTGCGCCAGATGATCCGGATTTCTTCATAGGATTTTAATTGGAGCAGATTACCGTATTGTTTTGTGAGCCAGTTAAAAAGATTGAGTACCGCTTTCTGGCTTTCGGTTCGTATTGGTATGCTGCGGTCGGTGGAGTTAAAAGCAATGTCTCGGGTTATCCCAATAGAACACTCACGGACTTGAATACGTGGTTTAATCAGAATCGCTTCTTTGAAAGTTAGTCCAAACTCGGTTTGTAATCCCATGATTACTCTTGCTAAAGGGTCATTAAGTGACCTCCAAAAATCTGGAGGGATTATTTTTTTCCTTTTTTTCCTTGCTTTAGGTCTTGAGAGTTCAAGCGATTGGTTATCGATATTGGCAACAGAACAATCGTTCATCTGTAAAAAGCGGCGGATAATGGTCATATAACGCATGATGGTGACTGGGTTAACATTTTGTTTTTTCCAGTAACGCACCAGCTTGTGAACTTGCTCAGACTGCAAGGCCTGCCAAGAAGGTGGAACCTGTCGGATAACAAACAAATCATCAATCATCTTACGGATGACATAAGCACGGTGTTTCCTGTATAGGTATTTGCCTTGCCTGTCCAGTTTAATTTGTCGATTAGCGAATTGTCTTAAGGATTGTGTACGCATCTTCCTATCTGCAATAAAGTGTTAAAAAAATAAATTGCCCTGTGTATTGTTTAGTGTTGGTCGAGCGGTTCACTCTTTGTTGAAACCCGGAAAAAGCCGTAAAAGCTCGAAGAAGGGGGCAAATCAATCGTTATAAGGCAAACGATCTCGCCGGTACTACTATGGTGTTTCTGGTGGTTTTTTCTCCTCAATAAAATAAATAAAATGCAAGCGATAAAGCAAAGGACTTTATCCCGATCTATGGTCAAATGAAATGACTTAGAGTCCGAAGAACTCCCTTTACCGAATGGCAAAGGTTCCTGAAGGGTTTCCCGACTATACGTCCCGCCACAAGGTTAGGGAATGAGAGTGGCTTAGCATAAGACGCCTAAGCGTTTCATCGGATTTACACCGATTCATCAGTCATGCTTCATTTAAAAAATAACAAAGTGCGGATCTGAGGGCAATACCATTACAGGAAATATTTTGTCCTATCTTATCTGGTGCGTTAGGACAAGTGGCTTTTTGATGCTTGGTATCGAAGGACTAAAGAAGTTAAAAATTCCTGCGTCACTGCTGGGAATGGCAGTGACGCAGGATAAATATCCCTTTTTCTTATCCTTATGCAGATTTTAATACAAATTTTGAGTCTAATGGATAAATAAATAAAACTAATAATTGGCTCAATTAATATTTTATTTTTTTCTAAAATTCCATGGGGGCATAGCATATTGATCCGCCCAAAGCCCGGCTTTTGATTGCTGAGCTTCAAGCTGTAATTTATACAAACTTTTATTAGTAACATATTTATCGTAAACCCAAGCCATCCCTCGATGGATTTGTTCTGCATTAGCATCAACCCCATTACAATATACCCGCCCAAGTATCCTTTTATACCTGTCTACTTTCTCATAATTAATAACTGCATTTTTTCGGAAACAAATTTTAGCTAAAGATTGCCTTGAAACATTACCAAATGCTTGTTTTTTTTCAGGTGCGTCTATTTCGGTCAATCTAATTTTTACTTGTTCTTTTTTTGGAGTGAGGATTGTCAAGGTATCCCCATCAGCAATTTTTATCACCAAGCCAGAAATTGTCTGTCCAAGTGAACTTGATATAAAAAATATTAATAGAGTTGCAGTGGAGATAAATCTTAAGTTATTTTTAGTAGCTAAAATGTGTTGTGCCATTCGAATCTACCCATGTCCTTATTTCTTTAGTCTGATTATCAGTTGGTTCGGAATTTTCGTTACTGAAAGAACTTTCCTTGTAGAGTTCTGGATCACAGGTTTTTTTTGAAGCGCTTAAACTCCCATCATTACAAACAAATTTGCCATTCTGACAATGAGATACGCCTCCTTTACTGCCCGAGCAAGGATAATTTCTTGCAAATAAGCAATTTGAGAATAAAAATAAAGCGCATCCAATAATCATCCAGGTTTTCATTTGTATTCCCCCATGTCTTCATTATAGTTGATGCTAAATTTTTCTGGGGTCATATAGATAAACAGCCATTCTATGGCCGAAATCAATATGAAGATTTTGAGTTATTGCTGAAAATGCGGTGACACAGACTATGCTTGTACGGCAATAATAGAATAGAAGTATCCGGATAATGGATAGTTTAATTAAAAAATCTGATCCTACTAAAAAGCCAAGGTTTTATTTCGGAATTAGTGTCCAAGATTTGGGGAAGAGCCATTTAGTCAAGGGGTATTCATACATTTTGTGTGGAGAATTAGTAGGCTGATGGTTTTACACTATCACTTAATTTTTTTAATTCTTCTGTGTAAATATTTACCATACTTTCATAATTAGTTGATGTGTAAGATTGGTCATCTGCTATATTTAAAGCTCTTACATCTTTAATTGTTTCTTGAATTTCTTTATATATCGCAATTTTTTCACTTTCTGTGATTTTAATATTATTTAGGATTCTAGTTAAAATATTAGTTAGTAAGTTAAGTCTAGAATTGAGGCTTGCATTCTTAACTTGAAGAGTATTCAATTGATCTGAATTGTTATTTATTTTTTCGGTATAGCTCCCTAAATAAAATACCCAAGCAAGGACTTGAATCGATCCAGCCAGTAGAGCAGTTACAACAGCACCTATAATTGCTCCTTTAATACTGTCGCTCATACATTATCCCTAGCTATTATTATTTAGGGCTCTCCCCCAAATACAGGGGCACTTTAATCGGATTATAGTAATCTAACTCTTTGATTTTGCAGTCAAAAGAGGATTAAAGTGCCGAAGAAAGATATTATCCTAAATTTACCTGGTTATTCAATAACCAAGGTGACAGGAAACAATCCTGTTTTTATACAAATAAGTTATAACCGCGAACAACTCGGTTATAACTTATTTGTATAAAAACAGGATTGTTTCCTGTCACCTTGGTTATTGAATAACCAGGTAAATTTAGGATAATATCTTTCTTCGGCACTTTAATCCTCTTTTGACTGCAAAATCAAAGAGTTAGATTACTATAATCCGATTAAAGTGCCCCTGTATTTGGGGGAGAGCCGGGTAATCCCGTCAGTGCGCGACAATTAAAGGCACTGGTATTATTTGCTAACATCGAAGCGTCATCATCGCCTTTAAATTGGTGCATGAGTTCCATGCGTTCAATAGGAAATTTATGCTCGTAAAGAAATTTAAAAAGTTTGGTTATTTCAGTGGCCAGAGATTTATTGACAATCATTTCCCCCATGTGAGGTTTATTATCAAACCCCCAGTAACGCATTTTGATATAGCTCAGTTTGTTTAGCGGAACCGGGCATTCAGGATGCCAGGTATATTTTTCCATTTCACTTTTAATGCCTGCTGGAATGTTGGAAATAATGGCTATAAATGGTTTGTTTTCTTGAGCGAATGCCACCAAAGGAAATAGAGAAGGGATGAAAAGAAGACATGCCACTTTAAGGGCATGTCTAAATAATTCACTTATTCGTTTTTTTCGCATTAGCCCCACTGGTTTTAGAATTTGGCATGGAATGTTGCGTGTTGAATGAAGCCGCATTTTTTTCCTTACTCTCATTTTTGCCATTATTCATGAGTGCAGACATGTGTTCTTGCGAGCGCCGTAATTCATTGGATGTTTCAAATAAGTTATTAGTAAATAAAGAAAACGTTTTTTCAAAGTAATCCAATAATAAATGCCCGCTTTTTAAATAAAGGTCAACTTGTTTTTCCATTAAGTCCATGAAGGGAAATTTCATTTCTTTCATCAGGTTATTTTGGTCTTTATTAAGAAACATGAAATTCTCCTATTGCTGTTTGTGATGATGATTTTGGCGTAAAACAAAAGATAGCAAAAAGCCTATGCCGCCAGCGATTAATACGGAAGATAATGGTTTAGCTTCAATTGTTTCACAGAATTTGCTTTTAACACCTTCAAGCGCATTCATGAAGGTTTCTTTATGTTCTTCAAGGTGGCCATTTATTTTTTGTGCTTCTTCTTTTATTTGTTGGTGAAAAGCATTCTTATTGGATTTATTTTCATCAGAGATATTAAAATTAGAGGCATTTTTATTCATGATAATTTCCTTATCTTGGTCATTCCATTAGAGTTTTTACGCATAAAAATAAAGCCAATTATCAACTATCTTATGGATAATTAGCTATTTAAAAATAGAATAGCTGCATCAATAATTCAAATGATAAGCCCGCGGTTTTAAGAAAATCTTTTACATCACTTGTCTATTAAAAACAGATAAGGAATCCATGGAAACTGGACGAAAGTGGATTTTTTGTCTAAAATATATACAGATGGGTGTTTTGACAGCCTTGGATTTTCCTCTGAAAAAGTAGGAAAAATAAAACGGCTGAACAAAACCCCGTCGTGTCTTATCGCTTCTTACAATTTGACATTTCAAAGTCCACCTCCTAGTATGGGATTAATTTAAATAGCATTCGTACTAAGAACTAATTCAATTCTTTCGACGGAAACCTTATTGCCAGGAAGGTGATGATGATCTCCCATGCATTGTGGAAAACACTAAGTAAAAGCTCTGCTTCCTATCCCCAGCTTGTAGAGGATATTGAAGTGGATGTATGCATTATTGGCGGAGGCATTACCGGGATAACTGCAGCCAACCAATTGCTGCTAGCTGGAAAAAAGGTGGCCCTCCTTGAAGCCCATAAAATAGGAGGGGTGACTACAGCTTGCTCTACGGGAAATCTTTATATTCCGGTTCAACCTTTTTATCAAACCATCGCGCAAAAATTTGATGAAAAAACAGTTCTCGAAGTCGCACAATATCGGCGATTTGCTATTGATTATATTGAAAAAAATGTGCAAGAAAAGGGAATTCAATGCAATTTCACCCGCAGGCCATGGTATGCTTTTACTGCAGGTGAAAAAGCGTCTTTTTTAGAAAAAGAATTTGCATTTTTTGATAAGATGGGAATCAATGCCCAGTACACGCAAGAATTGCCCCTTGAGTTTAAATTTAAAAAAGCTTTATTGATACCAAACCAAGCCAGATTTAACCCGCTCCAATACGTCATTTCCATGGCTGAAGATTTAGCCAATCGCGGTTGCCTTATTTTCGAAGACAGCCGGGTTGACCATTACTGCGAAGATAAATTATGTACTGTATCTACACAAAAAGGAAAAATAACTGCAGAGCATGTGATCATGGCGACGCATACGCCCATTGGAATTAACTTAAAGCAAATGTTTACCGCGCCCTATCGCAGTTATGTGGTTTCAGCCTTTTTAAAGCAGCAGGCGGTGGTGACGGACGTGCATTTATGGGATTTGGACACCAAGCATACATATAGTACGCATGCGGTAAAGGGCTCCTCTCCAGATATTCTCATGATGACTGGTGATCACCATAAAACGGGGCAAGGACACGATATGCAAGCTCATTTTACCAAGCTTAAGACTTGCTTTAGGGAGATTTTCCCGGCTGCTGAATTTGCTTATGAGTGGTCCGCGCAACACTATCGATCTGCCGATGATATTCCCTATATTGGTTTGGCATCATCCATGTCGCATCACACTTATGCCGCGACCGGATATTTTGCCGATGGTCTAGTATATGGCACTGTAGCAGGGATTTTTATTGCGGATAGGATTGCCGCGGGTAAATCTGCTCCGGAAGGCTTATTTGCAGCCAACCGCCATAAGTTATTTACCTCCTTACCCTTTGTGAGCAAAGAAAATATCAATGTTTTAGGCCAATATGTGCAGGATTTGCCTTTATCTGAACACAATGATTTGGCGGCCTTGCAGGAAGGCGAAGGGAAGATAGTGCAAATCAATCGTGAAAAATGGGCTGTATGCCGCAACCAGAATCAGGTTCACATCGTATCGGCTGTTTGTCCACACATGAAATGCATTGTAAAGTGGAATGAAGCCGAAAAAACCTGGGATTGTCCTTGCCACGGCAGCCGTTTTAGCCACGAAGGCGAATTCATTGAGGGACCGGCCTTAGCTAATTTAAAAAAATACGAAAAATAGACGCATTGGAGAAAACATGCTCATATTAGCCATTATCGTTTTTGCTCTTGCTGCCTCATTGGGTATATTTTTATTAAGTTATGTGCTGCAAGGGAAAAATACCCCTAAAGGCGTAGCTATTATCCACGGTTTTTTCGCTGCAACAGGCATTGTTTTGTTAATTGTTTATTCTTTTTTTTATCAAGGACCGCTTGCTGCATTAACTGTCTTCATTTTGGCAGCATTAGGCGGTTTCGTGCTTTTTTATAAAGACATTACCGGCGGCAATATTCCCAAGGCATTTGCCCTGGGCCATGGCTCCATAGCCGTTATTGGTTTTATTTTATTAATTTTATTTACCATACGCAGCGTATAAAAATGACATTAAAAATAAAAAACTCTCCTGTCTCATGGTCAGCTATTTTAGCGGGGGCAATCGCTGGGGTCGGTTTGAATTTTTTATTAAATCTTTTAGCTTTGGGGCTTGGAATAGTTAGCTTTTCAGTAACCTGGTCAGGTCGAACCGATTTTTCACTGTTAGGATTCTTGTTCTTCTGTTTTGCGGCCGTGATAGCCATGTTTTTAACCGGGTGGATAGCAGGAAGATTAACACCGGCAGGATGGGCACGCTACTGGGGAGTATTGATTGGATTCCTGGCTTGGTCTGTATTATTAATATTCACTCTTATGTTGATTACCAATATGATTCAATATTCTGCGTTTCATACAAATTTTACTTCCAACCTAGTAAGCGTAAAACTAACCAATGGCGCTCCTATGCTTACAGAAACAGCAGCCCATAAGACCCACAATTCTCCTCTTAGCATTAATATTGAAACCAATAAAAAAGAAATTGTCTTGAATGCAATATTGACATTTATGCTTTTTTTTATCGGTGCTTTGTCCAGTTGTTGGGGCGGGTACCTGGGTTATAAGCACTTTCTACGAATAGAAAAAAAAGTTGCTAATATATGAATATCTTAATCTTGGGCTCTTCAGGTTTTTTAGGATCATGGGTAACTTCCAGACTCCTTAACAGAGGGCATCAAGTTATATGTGCAGTGCGGCAGGAAGAGAGCGCCCGCGCCCGCTATCCAAACGCGCAAGTTTTTACTTGTGATTTTTTAAACGAACAATCCACCGCAGCTTGGTTACAAAGACTTGCCAATATTGATGTCATTATAAATTGTGCAGGAATTTTTTATCATTACGATAAAAAAATTATGTGGGCTTTGCACTACAATACGCCAAAGATCATTTATGAGGCAGCCCGGCAGGCGCGCATTAAGAAAATTATTCATATTTCTGCGTTGGGCATTGAAAATTATGACAATGATTATGCAAAGAGCAAACTTGCAGCCGAGAAATGTTTACATTCTTTAGGGATCCCTTACATTATTCTGCGTCCTTCATTTATTTATGGGCCAGGATCTGCAGGCAGCATGACAGTTTTGCGTACTATTTCGGCATTACCTCTGTTGATACCCATTCCAGGTAAAGGCGAGCAAACTTTTCAACCCATCCACGTGAGCGATTTAAGCAAGGCTGTAGTAAATTTCTGCGAAAAGCAAATTTCCGCATCATTGACGTTAGCGGCGGTATCTTCTAAGCCTATTAGTCTGAAAAACATCCTATTGAGCTTGCGCCAATGGCTGGGATTAAAGAAAGCGCGTTTGCTTCGTATCCCGATAAGACTAATAAATATTTTTGCTGTAGTGGGAAATTATATTTCTTATTCGGTGATAAATTCCGCTGCGATCCAAATGTTAGAGCGTGGCAATAGGGCTACTCCCGAGCAAACAGAGGCATTCATTAAAGCAGCGGGGTTTTCGCCCATGAATTTTAATGAGGGGTTAAACAAAACACCCGCAGCAATACAGGATAAATGGTATGCCCGATTGTTTTTTATGCGACCGCTGTTAAGAATCAGTTTGGCTTTTATGTGGTTAGTAGCAGCAATGGTCAGTCTCTTGCCAGTTTCTGTAAAAGACGCTTACCAGTTGCTGGGCGAGTCAGGAATTAATTCTTCCTGGCAATCGCCGCTGCTTTACAGTGCTGTGATGCTTAATGCACTCATTGGCATGGCTTTGTTATTGAACTACCGAACAAAACTAATTTGTCTAGTACAAATAGTCGTTATTTTGGTTTATACCTTGATCATTACATTTAGGTTACCTTATTTCTGGCTGGAGCCTTTTGGTCCTGTTGTAAAAAATATACCCATTTTGGTCAGTATTGCCATGTTGTATTTTATGGAAAAAAAATAAATGCTCTATTTATGGCTGAAATACATTCATATTGTATCATCGACTATTTTATTTGGTACCGGTTTGGGCACAGCATGCGTGATGTGGTATGGTCATTACAAAAAGGATGTACATGCCATGGCCATCATCAATGAATATGTAGTCCTTGTAGATTGGATATTCACTGGTACTTCAGGCATAGTACAGCCTGTGACAGGATTATGGATGGTTTTTATCGCCGGTTATTCCTTCACCTCATTATGGGTTTTGGGAAGTATTATTGGATATCTCATTGCCGCAGCGTGTTGGATACCCGTCGTTTTTCTGCAAATTAAAATCCGCAACCTTACTGTTTATGCGGCAAGGAGTGGCTTAACATTACCACAAGAGTATTTTTTTTATTTTAGATGGTGGTTTCTTTTAGGATGGCCCGCTTTTATTAGCTTGTTAATTGTCTTTTATCTCATGGTAATGAAACCATTTTGATGCAGAAAAAGTGGTCTTGGTTAAAATCCAAGACCACGGATAGTAATTATTGTTGTACGCCGTTTAATTCGCGTTGAATCAAACGAGCTTTCTCCAAATGCATGGAAATGTGATGACGGGTTTTTTCCAAATGCTTGGTCAATGTAGGATTGGTGGAATTTTTAAGCAATTGTTGATCAATCAACTGAATGGCTTCTTGATGATCTTTAACCATCGAATCAATATAAGCTCTATCAAAAGCAGCATTGCTTAATGAATTTAATTGTGCCATTTCTTGCTGGCCCTGGGTTTGCAAACTGCGAGAGAGATCACTCATTTCTGAAGGGGAGCCGATTTTACGTCCAAGGCTTAAGGTAGTTTGTAAATTTGTTCTATGTTCTCTTGCTAAAAATGCCGCGTATCTTCTAACGGTTGGGCTGGCGGCTTTTTTCGCAGCCAAATTAGCGGCAGCAATTTCATTTTTATTAAGCACAACCAAATCCCCAACGACTTGTGAATTGGATTGTTTCGCAGTCATCATGGGAAAATTGGGATTCGGATTATTTGCGCATGCAGCCAGTAAAGAGCAAGATAATACTAAGCTATAAATAGTCTTTTGTTTCATGGGATATCCTTATCGTGAGTTAATTTAACGAATTAATTATAAAAGAAAAAATTAATAATTCTAGTGAAAGGGAAATTTTAAGCAAATCCAAGTATTTCTGCCGTTTATTTTGCCAGATTTTTTAATTAATGTGGATTTATTTATCGGGAGAGATCATTAGCCAGCAGAAAAATAAAGAATTCGAAGTGTAAGAGAGACAAAAGCAGGAGCTTGAATTTTCTGCTATATGAGATCTATGAACATGAAATCAAAACAGCCTGATGTCCTGTATCATTATACCAGCCATGATATTTTATTTAATATCGTCGACACGAAGTCTTTGATTGCTTCCCATATTTATTATCTAAACGATTATCATGAAATCAAATATGGAATGAGCCATTTTGTTGAATTGCTCGAAAAAATGAAGAAACAACAAGCGTACCGGCGCTGTGTTTATTTGTTTGAATATATTCAGCATTGGCTTGAAGCCATGCAGGCAGATCCTCCCTATATTTTTTCTTTTTCCCTTTCGGAAAAAGGGAATCTATTAAGCCAGTGGCGGGCATATACTCCTTATGGCATCGGCGTAAGCCTGGGATTTAAAGTGGCAGATCTTGAATGCTATGCGAAAGCCAACCAATTACTGCTGGTGAAATGCATCTATAAAAAAGATAAGCAAATTGAAATTTTAAAAGCACTTTTCCCTAAACTGTTAAACTTATTTGATGAAAATAAAAGAGATTTAACTCAGGCATCTTTAAGAAAACCCACGTCGCCAAGAGCGCTGCATCAAATTAAAAATTTATTGATAAACACCTTTATTCAAATTAAAGATCCGTTATTTTATGAAGAATGTGAATGGCGCATCGTCAGTCGCTTATATGAAGATTATTTAAGCGAAGATATTAAATTTAGGAGCAGCAAGACTACACTTATACCTTATATTTTGCTGGATATAGCAAGCATGCGTCACGACGGACAATTATTTGAGCATGTGTACGTGGGACCCTCGCCCAATTTTGATTTATTGTACCCAGCAATCGTGGCATTTTTGCAAAATAAAAAAGCATGTAATGCAAATATCACCAAGTCGGTGGTGCCTTATCGTGAAATATAGAAAAGGAGTAGCTTAAATGGTGATGATGTGTAGAATAGAAAAATTAAAGTAGTTGTACTAAGTTAACATTCACGAAGAAAGATTTTTTAAATTCGCAAATGGTATTGGGTGAAGTGGAGTGACTATGGCAACGAAGCGGCAAAATAAAAGTCCCTCAAGTTGGGATTTTTCCAGGTTGGCTAAAAAGACGTGTGATGTAGTCGGCAGCTTCTGGAGTTTTCTTTTTGCATGTCTATTTTGTGTAATTTGGTTGATCACAGGCCCATTGTTTAATTATTCCGATACTTGGCAACTCATTATCAATACCAGTACTACCGTCATCACGTTTTTAATCGTTTTTTTGATTCAAAACGCCCAAAACCGGGATACAGCTATCCTAAACTTGAAGTTGGATGAGTTAATTAAATCGCTAAAGGCTGCTGATAATCGTTCTTTAATTTTGGATGATTTATCCGAAACAGAACTTAAGAAGCTGATTAAGAATTACAAAGCGATCAAAGATAAAAAAACAGGAGAGTAAAAATTTTCAACATAACAAGGAGAAATAAGTGCTTAAATATCTTATTGCGTGGTTGTTGGGAGTACCCTTTACCATATTATTAATCATATGGTTACTGGCTCGGATCTTTTAAATTATTTTTATAGGGAGATAAAATAATGCAGCATACTATAACAACACCGCCGCCTCCGGCGCCTCATTTTTTCAAGCGTATTTCGTGGACTGCTGTTTTTGTAGGAGCCTTAGTTGGTGTTGGCCTTGGGTTTTTATTAAATTTGTTTGGAGTAGCTATTGGCCTTGGTGCATTTTCAGTAAACGATAATGGTGGGCTCGTATTGACCATTGGCGGTTTGCTTGGCTTAATTATCGCCACCGTAGTTTCCATGGTGGCTGCAGGGTATGCCGCAGGTTATCTCGGCCGATATTATACACCCAAGCGCAATTATGGGATTTTATACGGCTTTGTTACCTGGAGTTTGGCATTAATCCTAAGTGCTGTCTTTGCAGCTCATGTAAGCAATTACGTGGCTGTCTATACTGCAGGTATTACCCATTCTGGTTTGGTTTCAGGTAAGAATTTAGATACCACGTCGGATACCTTATTGCCTGCCGAAAGAAATGATGCGGCAGCGACTTCAGTCGAACCCGCTAATAAAGTGGCACCTACTACCCGTGATTTAGCTTGGGGCGCGTTTGTCGTTTTCATCTTATTTTTTATCGGGGCGGTATCCACTTGTTTTGGTGCATGCTGGGGTATGAACAGCATGAGAGAAGATTAAGATTTCCCTCTAGAAAGAACAGCTTGAATTGAAGCTATTCTTTCTAGTTTATCAATGCCTCACGAAGTTTGCGTGGTAATGCATTTAAAACTTTCTCAGCCAAATTATCATCCAGTTTATTCATAATAAAAATAAATTGGATGCCTCCTGCACAGACTGTCTTATATCTACATTCAGATCGCTTAAATCTTTAGCCATAGGCTAAATGAACTCATCCAGATTTCCAGCACGATGAATGGGATACCCTGGCTCTCATTGATCATAATACATTCCCTTTAAATCAAAGGTAATTACGCCGCAAAAGATGTGATTAAATCCTCATGCGGCTTATCTTAACGTGCAATACATACGTAAAATAGGATTGTAATTCATCACGGAAATGACCAAAGTCTTTAACTCGGTGTAACTACCTAAGTATCATTTAATGAAGATTCGATTGAAGAAACTTGCATAATAAACTCTTTTTTGCAAATTAACCTTTTTTGCCTCCGCCTGATTCTTTATTCACAGTTCGCCAGGCTCTTTCTTCCGCTTCATCCTTAGAGACTCCCTTTTTGCGATAGCTGTCTTCAATATGCTCAGCTTGTCTTTTTTGCTTATCAGTATATTTTGATTTATCTCCTTTAGGCATCATGTTCTCCTTAAACAATCCCTCTTATTAAACTATAGAGCTTGCTTATAAAAAACACAAGAAGAACAAATATAGTTTAATTTTTAAAAAAATCAATTAAATTCTGAAATTTCTTACTATATTTAATTAAGAGGATGGAGATAAAGCCATCCCAGGAAAACTACATAGGGAGAAAGGAAATGAACAAAGATATTTTTCAGGGAAAATGGGAAGAAGTAAAAGGAAAAATTAAAAAAACCTGGGGGAAAATCACCGACGATGAACTCGATGAGCTAGAAGGAAACCAGCAAGAAATATTTGGAAAATTGCAAAAACATTATGGATATTCAAAGGAAGAAGCAAAAAAAGCCATTGATGATTTCAATCGCGAGTGAGTTTGCTAAGGTTGGCCTTCACAGGCCAACCTGATGTTAACGCATGCAAACATGAAATAATGGGTCACCTTCATTGACCATTGGCTCTGTGGTTTTAGCAAAAATAATTCCATCACAAGTAGCAAGAACATTAATTGGTTTTTCAATATCAAATGGATCAGAAAGTTCGGCCAATATTTGATCTTTTATAATGGAAGAAATAAGATTTTTATTCGTTTTCAAAAGCCCGCTAACGGGAGCTCTAATCCATTTCGTGGCACTGTAATATTGGGAAAAAAAAGTGTTTAGGGTTTTCCACTCCGGACCAATCATATTCAAATGAGATAAAATATTTAAAATCCCTTGTAAACCGATTTCAATGCAATCTTCATTGAGCCGCTGCGCTTCTCCTCCTTCGAATACTAATAAAGGAATATGCTGCTCAAGGGCTATTTTTCTTAGTGATTTATTGGGTACAGGTGTGCCTAAAATGGGTACGCCGAATTCTTTCGCCAATGTTTTCGCATCACTTGATTTTGAAATCCTTACATGCGGGAAATTAAACAAACAGCGGCCGCCGGAATGCAGATCGATGCCATAGTGGCATTTTTTAACAATTTCATTGGTGTAAAAGTAAGTTAGCCGTGAGGCAAGACTGCCATTTTCACCACCCGGAAATGAGCGGTTTAAATCCCTATTCTTTATGTTTCTTGTTTGCAGCATGAGCCCATATGGATTGGCAACCGGGACTGTAATTAGTGTTCCAGAAAGTTGTTCCAAAGCGGCATGCTTGTGTAATCTATTCACAATTTCAATGCCATTCAACTCGTCGCCATGCAGCGTGCTAAAAATAAATAATTTGGGTCCCGGATTAAGCCCATGAAATACATGAATGGGAATTTTTAATTTTCTTCGCGTAAATAAACTTGAAAAATCATATAAAAATTTAATTTTTTGCCCAGGAATAATTTTTTTCCCACATAATTCAAAAAATTCATTTTTTATTTGAATCATTGCCGTAATATCGATAACAAAACTTAAGATCGTTTCGATCTTAAGTTTTGCGGTTTCTTATTGTCGACGTGGACCAGATTGAGACTTTTCCTGCGTTTGCTCATTGGTTGTTTTGCCTTCTTTGTTACCGAAGGTACTATTGCGATCGCCACCTAAGCCTCGTTGTGAGCCTTGTTCATTTCCCTGGCCTTTTTCTTGGCCCATGTTCTCAGAAGGGTGGCCAGATTTTTGGTTTTGCTGCCAGTTTTGTCCTTGTTGTCTATTTTGGCCAGTTTGTTGATTTTGACCAGTCTGATTTTGTTGATTATTTTGTTGTCCGGATTTTTGGGAATTCCATTTATCATCCATTTTATTATCCATTGCAATCTCCTTTTGTTTGTTTGCACCTAAACGAATAGGTCAAAAATTTCCGTAGTGCAAGCAACTTTCCCTGGTAAAAAAGTTAACATCTTGATAGTTGAATTAAATTTTCTTTGATTTTTTTAGAAAATGAAACGGTGTACATTTGTTATACTTAATGTAAAGCAAGGAGGAGACAGGAATGGAAAAATCGAAACTGGATAAAAAATCTGAAAAATCTTCACCCCCTAGAAAAGAAAGCTTAAAGAAAATAAAAAAGGATGATGATTTAGACGAAGCTTTGGAAGAGACATTTCCCGCAAGCGATGCTACGGCTAAGTACCAGGGAGAAACGCGTGTTTTCCCCGATTTGGGTAATAAAAAGTAGGGCCTTAACTGCGTATTTTTTCAGGTGGCAGTAAAAAATTACGAAGTTAGAATAAATTGATTTTTTAAATTGTTTATACTTAACTGATTAAGACCACGCACTTACCAATGAACACTATTATGGCTAAAAATAATACTTGGTACGGTCTGAACTTGCTTCCAATTTACGTTGAAATCGTAGAGAGTCAATTGGAGGCAGCGCATGCGCAGTTAGAAAAATTGCAAGCCGCTGAAAGTCAAATAGAGGGAATTGATCCTCGGACTTTGATGCGCTTAAATAAGCTTTATTCTTCCCAAAAAATGGATAATTGGGTATTTTTTGATCAATGTAAGCAATGGCGTAATAGTAACCCTAATACGGAGCAATTGCGCTTAATTGCTTATGTGGAAAAAAATGCCGCTCAATTAGATTTAATTAGTCGACAAATTTTAGTTTTAATTGAATCTTTACAGCAAAAACGCAGACAAGAAATGGCGGATACAGGATTTGACTGGTTATTAAAAACATTCTCCGGAAAGTCTAGATAATTTATTAAGCTTTTAGTCAGAAATGAAGCAGCGTAAATTATAGGTTGATATTTAAGGATTGCTTAATATTCCAGAATTCTTCCCAAGGATCTTGCTGCAATGCGAGCAAGCGTTTAGGTAAGGTTTTTATCGTAAAAAGAGTATCGTTGATTCGATGGGTAAGCTCATCCCAATGCAGTGGTGTTGCGACAGGGGCATGCAGTTTAGCCCGTGTTGAATAAGGTGCAATGGCAGTTGCATTGCGTTGGTTGCGAAGATAATCAAGAAAAATTTTTCCCTTACGCTTTATTTTTGCCATATTAGAAACGTATTTTTCCGGACTTTGTTGTTCGACAAACCGTGCAAAAAGTTCTGAAAAATTTTTAATTACATCCCAAGAATGCTCTGGTTTTATGGGAATGACCACGTGTAAGCCTTTACCCCCTGTACTTTTTATAAATGATTTTAAATTTAATTCAGCAAGATATTCTTTTATTTCGAAAGCTGCACCTACAACTTGTGACCATTTAAGTTCTGGCGAAGGATCTAAATCAAAAGTGATGATATCAGGATACTCTAAATGCTCGATGGTGCTTCCCCATGGGTGAATTTCCAAAACCCCCATTTGTACGAGTCCAAGCAATCCTCCTTTATCGGTCAGATACATATATTCTTCAATGCCATCATCATTATTATTTTTAATCGGCATGGGTTTTAACGTTTTGGCCGAAGATTTGTTAAAATGTTTTTGATAAAAACATTCCTTGTAATCCGTTGGGCAGCGCACCAAAGTTAA
This sequence comes from Legionella sp. 27cVA30, assembly GCF_024160945.1. Classification (NCBI taxonomy): domain Bacteria; kingdom Pseudomonadati; phylum Pseudomonadota; class Gammaproteobacteria; order Legionellales; family Legionellaceae; genus Legionella; species Legionella sp. 27cVA30. The sequence goes on along the minus strand of NZ_JAMYXK010000001.1, from coordinate 544,297 downwards.
CGGACGATTGCGAATATATGGCAAGATATAAGGACATACTTCGGAATAATACTCACAAATGTCACCTTTTGTAATATGGTCTTCCTTATATAGGATCTTATTGGGATTCGATATTTTAAGTCCTGTATGGTTTTGCTTTCCTCTGGGTGTATCCGTAGCAATATTTTCAATGTGCTCTTCTTTTTCGCGGGTCACTTGTTCGGGTTTTTTATCTTCCCGCAGACCTTTAAAGCTGGGGTGGCGCAACCTTCCATCACTGGTCCATTCAGAAAATTCAATTTCCACGACTAAAACGGGCTTAACCCATGTTGCTGTTCTAATGCCCGGAGGATTTATATTAAAAGGATTTTTTGCAGTGACTAAGTTTTTTAACTTGGAATAAATGATGTCTAAAGAAGTTTCTGTAAAACCCGTCCCTACATTCCCGCAATAGATAAATTTACCATTATCATAAATGCCTATGTATAAAGAGCCAAAATACGCACGCGAACCCCGAGGCGGTGAGAAGCCGCCGATGACAAACTCCTGTCTTTGGACGCATTTTATTTTTAACCAGGATTTAGAGCGTTTTGGAGTGTAAGGGCTATCGACGCGCTTGGAGATAATGCCTTCTAAGGCAAATTGACAAGAACATTTAAACATTTCTTTCCCTTGCCCTATTACATGATCGCTGTAGCGGATAGAAGGAGAAGTATTTAGTAATAATGGTTCAAGCAATTTTTTTCTTTCTAGCAACGGCAAGGAACGTATATCCCATTGGTCATAATACAAAAGGTCAAAGACATAATAGAGAAAAGCGCCTTCATTTTCTTTGATGGAATTTTGTAATAACTGGAAGTTAGACCGGTGTTTTTCGTCTAAAAAAACCAATTCTCCATCGAGGATAAGCTTACTTAATGGCAATTTTTTTAATTCATTGGCAATGCTTAGAAATTCAGCAGTCCAGTCCTTGTTATTTCTGGATATAAGTTTTATATGTTTACCTTCTTTAAACGCAAGGATGCGATATCCGTCCAATTTTATCTCATGGAGCCAATCATCTCCTTCAGGAGGTGCGTCAACCAAAGTAGCCAATTGCGGAGAAATAAGCTTAGGAAATGGCGCTGTAGGTAATTCGAGACTGGCTTTTTCAAAGCGTGGTTTATTTATTTTTTTAAAACCGGTTCTTGTCCACACTGCATTATAATTTTCGGCAATCTCATCAATGGATTGGTTAGATATTACGCTGTCAGGTTCCTCTTTAGTAATATCATAATCGCTTAAAAGGCGAGCATAGCCATCTTTGTATTTTATAAGGAACCAGGCATTTGCTTCCGTCTTAAAGCGGATTAAATCCCATCTTCCTTTTAATTTTTGTGCATCCAATTCAAAGCGTAAATGGCCTTTTTGATACGCTTGTTCGGGGTTTTCATCCAAAGGTTTCCAACTTCCTTTATCCCAAAGCAATACTGTACCGCCGCCATATTCACCTTTAGGGATAATGCCTTCAAAAGTGCCATATTCGATGGGGTGATCCTCCACATGCATGGCTAATCGCTTGACATCAGGATCAAGACAGGGACCTTTGGGAACTGCCCAGCTTTTAAGAACTCCATCCAATTCAATACGGAAATCATAATGCAAATGGCTGGCGGCATGTTTTTGGATGATAAATAAAAATTTGTTTTTTTTATGTACCTGTCCTTTAGGTTCAGGGGTTTTGCTAAAATTCCTTTTATTGTGATATTGGCGTAGTCCCATAAAAATCCCTGCCCTTGCTTACAGCATTCATATGGATGTTTTAATTATAATATTATTTAACATTTTTTTTAAAAAATGCACAAAACGATATTGAATAAATCCGGTGGCTATCTTTTAAAAACCGAAGAAGTTAGGGCAAAAAAAATAGTAATAGTTTCAAGATGGTTCCAAAAGTTATGTGTTTTCTATTTGCATTCTCTTTTTGATTGATCTATCCCTTAGGAGAGAAATATAAAAATAATAAACGTTGAGTGAGCAGGAGATTAAGAAAAATTTTTTAGGAGCAAAAATTATGAAAAGGATATTTTATGTATTGTTAGCCACATTGGCTTTTAGCACCGCAGGATTTGCCAATACTGACTCAGGAGGCAGCAGCACAACCAACACGATGGGAACAGGCAGTGACGTAAACGGAGGTACAAGTTCCACTACCGGCATGGATAGTTCAACTACAGGAACAGGTACAACCACCAGTACTGGTACTATGGATACAACCAGTGGAACCGATAGCACCACAGGCACCAGTACCACTACAGATACAGGCACTGTGAATGGTGATACCAGTACAGGAACCACTTCCGATATGAATACAGGTACAGGAATGGATGCTGGCACCAGCTCAGACACTGGCACAGGTACTACGACTAGTACAGATAGTACAACAGGCACATCCACTACTACAGACATGAATACTTCCACTGGTTATGATACAGAGGAGTAATTCTTTGTATAAGCTAACTCGCGCAAGTGAGTTAGCTTTATTTAAATGAAAAAATGGAAAAAAAACACGCCAAAGTAAACTGCTGTAGCCACCCCAAGCATACCAGCTAAAAATAAACTCATGATCACTGCAAAACGATTATGTGCTATCACCCAAATCAAAATGAATTTAGAAATAAAACTCGCCACGATCATAATCCCTAGTAATTGTGTGGCAGTAGTTAGGGATAGGCCTTTATCCTGATAGAGCAATGCGACTGCATAAGCCATACCATGAATTTCAAATAAACCAGTAATAAAAGAAGTCAGGGGTAGGGCAGATTCACCAATATGCTGATTGATTAAGCCTACCAATAACAAAATTCCCCCAATTAAAAACGCCAGCTTGAAAATAGCTTTGATGTCTAGAGGATTGGGGGGTGTTACGGTAATTTTTTGCTGTTGATTGTAACGCAAGCATAACCATGAAGCAGCCATGCCAAATACAATGGTTGCGAGAATCGGCCATATGATAATTTTTAATAAAGAAGGGGCTGTATAGAATATAACAATTAAAAAGCCGCATAACGTCGCGATTGTGGCAAAAATGCCTGCTACGATTGCCGAAGTTGTACTTTGTTTCCTACTTTTTTTCGCGTTAGCGTGAGCCAATGAAGCAAATACGGCAGTAGAGGAAGCTAGGCCGCCAAAAAAACCGAGTAACAACATGCCTAAACCCTCGCCAAACAAGCGGATGGCAACATAGCCTCCAAATTGTAAAGCAGCGAGTATTAATACGATAATTCCAAAATTTTGTGGATTAAATAATCCCCAGGGATCAATGACTTTGTCGGGTAAAAAAGACACAATCACTAGAGAAATAATGATGATGGTAATGGAAGCTTCAATTTCTTTGGCAGTAATTTTTTCCTTGGCAAACCTGTGCAAGCTTTGCCGTCCGTAAAGAATTAACAAAATAACTGTGGCAATGGAAAGCGCTAATAATTTCTCTTTCCATATTAAATAACCTAATAAATAAACTGCAGCGCCTGCCATTTCAGTTGTGATGCCAATTTCATTTGTTTTTTTTCTGATCTCGGTAAAGCGAAAATAACCAAACAATAGGGCCGAAAAAACAAATAAGCTGAGCATTAGGGTGATGTATGGGGCATGTATTTGGGCCGCCAATGTCCCTAAAATAGATAAAAGAATGAAGGTGCGCATGCCAATCGCTTTGCTTCCTTCAGCGTGGCTGCGCTCGCGCTCTATCCCTATGAGCAACCCTATCATAAAAGAAAGAAGAAATGGCTGTATGGTTTCAAGCATATAAATTCTTCTTGAATGTTTTTGGCATTAATAAGTTTGGCCAGTTTCCATTTCTTGTTGTATGCCACCCACTACCCATTGGGAGCTGTGGGTAAATTTGCGGAAATGCCAAATTTCATTTAGAGGGATGGACGCATCATTTTCCTTAATTAAACCTGTGAAGCGTACGCTTATCATCATGCCGTCTGGCTGTTTGGTTACATCCAGCAATTGTGCGTTTAAGGTACCAATTTCTGTAACATTAGGTTCATCGCCGCGTTCGTCCAATTGCATTTTAATTTCTGCAAACACTTCAGGGACAGTGAAAGCAGTTAAATCTTGCATGTTTTTTTGATCATAAGCATTCTGCAAGCGTATAAACATGACTTTTGCCTCACGCAGGAAGCTTTCAGTATCGAAATCTTGGGTTTCATCTGCGAAATAAGGTTCTTGGCGATAATCATTTCGTGTTTGGCCTCGTCCGAACGCTTGAGACGCGGTTTGATAATTGAGAGTTTGTTTTTTGCGGAAGAAATTAAATATCAGCAATCCTAATAAACCTAAAATCGCCCAGGTTACCAGACCGCTTGCCAATCCATGTTGCATAAATAAACTGGCCAGTAAGCCGCCAATCAATAACCCGCCAAGCATCCCGCCCCAACGGCTGCTATTCGAGCGCTGGCCTAAAGGTTTGGTGTTTTTAGGGGCAGAATGAGAAAAACTGCTATGCGAACGTTGCACGCCAAAACTCCGCCCGCCACCAAAACGCTTGGCTGCTGCTTCATTCATGGTAAGACCGAAGCTTAATAATACGATTAAAAAATAAGCAAAAAATTTGTACATTTTGACAACCCAATTAAAAAAACATCATTATTGCACTTCTTATCGCGGATGCACAGAGCTTGTGTTGAAAACGTAAGACTTGCTCATTTAAGGCACCCGGTTCACCCCTTAAGGAGCGAATCGCGGATTTGCATACTCGCATAGGCTGGCATGGGATTGCGTATTTTATTCGCAATCTCATGAGAACCTGTACGCTTTAAATCAATAGACATAGGGTGCAACGGTATCAAGACACTTTATCAGCTTTTTCTTGTTGATATTTATGCAACAATTTTTCTACCTCGGCTGTATAATGACGTGATTCATTACTTGCTGGCATGTTCTCTTCTTCAGCAACTTGTCTTAATTCGATATCATCCAACCAATTTGTCAAAAGTTTAATTTTATCATCAATGGATAATTCAGCGTCATTTTCAACTTCAAAAGGATGCTTGTAGAATTTAAGCGGATTGGCAATTTTTTCCAGATTTTTGTCCATAGACTGTCCTTTATTATCCGGTAGTTTCACTTAAAGTTTAGTAAAGAAGAATAATTATAAAGAGGTTTTATTGTCCTATTCCCCCCATAAATGCCCATTTCATTGCCTCTTTTTGGGATAATTCAACTTTCGTGACTGCATCTTTAGGTACATAGACGGTATAACCGCCAATTTGATAACTCATCGGCAGATACACTGAAATTAATGTATCGTCGCCGATGCCGGCAGGCGCCTTATCAAAGCTGGTGCGCGTTACAATGCCAAGGACTTTAATATTCAACGCTTTAAAATGAACCATGACCACGTCTTCGCCATCTGGTTTGGTAGGAGAGGTCAGATATTTAATGAAGGTTTGAATTGCCTGATAGACATCGCCAATAATAGGTAGCCGGCTCATAAAACGCTGTACAACGAATGCCATATGCCGGGTTATATAAGTTTGCAGCAATAAACCGGTTAAAAACACGATTAATAAAGCGGTTAACAATCCCATTCCAGGGATGTAATAAGTTCCCAAGATTTTTTGGAGAACCTGGCTGGAAATGGCTTCGATGCTTTGTAGCAACCAAAATATAAAATAAAGCGTAAGATAGAAAGGCAGCAAAGTAAGTAAGCCTCTCCAAAATAACGAAATGATTTTGTGTTTTGAATACATCCTTTTCTCGCAAGCAATGAAATCCTTTCAGTATAAAAGCATTGGTAACAGTGTTTTTGCAAGTTTTGCTTTCATTTAATGGCTGCATAGCGATGCATAAAGCGTTAACATTGTGAAGAACATAAGCTTGCACCGGCTTGCCTAGATAAAAAAATAAGTCGCGTAAATAGCATGGACCAAAAGATGGCTAAAAAATTAAGCTATATTGCGCATTAAATAGAGTTAAAAGTCAGGTTACAATACTTTCTTTTTTTAGTTTCTCTATGAAATTTACAATTGACCCAAGAATCTTATGCAGTTCTTTTGAATTAGGCGACTGGCCACTTTCAAGTATTTTATTGAAAGACAATGTTAATTTTCCATGGCTTATCCTGGTGCCACGCGTTAAAGCTATTCAGGAAATTTGGCAATTGTCAGCATCGCAACGCCACACGCTCATGGATGAATTGCACGCGGCTTCTACTATTGTCCAGGATGTATTTAAGCCTAATAAATTAAATATAGGGAGCTTGGGTAATATCGTTTCGCAATTACATGTCCACGTAATAGGTCGCTTTATAAATGACGATTTATGGCCGCATGGTGTCTGGCAAGCCGCGCAAACTGTTGTCGCTTATCCTGAAACTACCCGCGGACAAATCATTGATGAATTAAGGATAAGAGTGGCTCAGGCTTTTATATTGCGCTAAAGGTTCCTGGTCGGGGAATATTTCCGCCAAAGATACCGAGAAGCCGTCTTCGCGCACAATTCGTGCGTGCGAGCGTTTCAATTGCCTTGGCTCATCCACCCCACAGGAATGACAAAGAATAGCCACTTCATCCACCATATTATTGGCGTAGTGATATACCCGTTCTGCTTTGTCTTCCACGACCAAGCCGCGCTGTAAGTGCTTGTTATGCGTGGCAATCCCTGTAGGGCAGGTGTTGCGGTGGCATTTCATCGATTGAACACAGCCTAAAGCAAGCATAAAACCTCGAGCTGAATTAATAAAATCTGCACCAGCACAGAGCGCCCAAGTGACTTCTGCTGGCGTAATCAATTTACCGCTCGCAATCACTTTAATTCGTTCGCGCAAATGATAAAGGACAAGAAAATCAACCAGCTTGGGTAATGACTCATCAATTGGGATGCCCATGTAATCCATTAAACCTTGTGGTGAAGCCCCGGTGCCGCCATCGGCGCTATCCAGCGTGATGAAATCAGGGGCACAAGGGATCCCGCGCTTGTGAATCGTTTGACATAATTCGTGCAGCCAGTCATAGCTACCCAATACAAATTTGCATCCTACTGGTTTTCCAGTTATTTCGCGCACATGGTTAATGACATCGAGCAGTTCTTCCACATTACTGATATCAATATGTCGGCTTGGGCTGATGGAATCAACGTGCACTGGTATCCCGCGGATTTTGGCTATTTCCTCAGTTACTTTTATTGCTGGCAGAATACCACCTTTGCCAGGTTTAGCACCTTGACTTAGTTTAATTTCGAACATTTTTATGCAGTCAATTTGTGCGTATTCGCGCAATTTTTTATCCGATAATTTGCCGTCCAGATCACGAAAACCATATTTAGCTGTACCTATCTGCGCAACAATATCGCATCCGGATTCCAAGTGATACGGTGCGATGCCGCCTTCACCTGTGTTTAGCCAACATCCGGCCATTTTAGCCCCCCGGCCCAAAGCCTGTATTGCCGGTTTTGAAATCGCACCATAACTCATAGCCGAAATATTAAAAAAATGCGTGGTAGTATATGGTTTGGCGCAGAAAGGGCCTATCGTTACGGCACGGATATGTGCTTTATCTGTTGCCAGCGGCGGAAAGGGCGCATTTACGAAATAAACCGTGCCAGTATTATTCAAAGGGCGGGTAGAGCCGAAACCTAGCGTTGTATCTACATTTTTAGAGGCGCGATATACCCAGTTGCGTTCCGCGCGGTTGAAAGGCAGCTCTTCGCGATCGCCTGCAAAAAAGTATTGGCGGAAAAACTCTCCCAAATATTCACCGACATAACGGAAATGGCCGATAACTGGATAATTGCGTAAGATGGTGCGCTTCTTCTGGTTTCTATCATAAAGATACAAACTGATGAGAAACAAGAGGGTGCTCACTGAAATAATCAGCCAAATTAATTCACCAAGCTCCCAAGCCCTTAAAAAGAAAATAACCCTAGGTTTAATACTCACAGGTGCGTGATCCACAAAAATCCTTTTATGAAGAACATGATGCAAATCTTACCTTGGGATTTTAGACAAATGCCATAGTTATTTATGCTTTTCATTTTATGTTAAAAATATCGTCTGTTTGACATAAAGGCGATCAACAATTTGGGTCGTGGTGTATAATTAATACAAAGAGACAAAAAGGAGGGCTTGTCATGGCACTCAATATGTCATTAGCGAATCATTTACTGATTGCAATGCCCTCACTAAATGATCCTAATTTCAAAAGAGCAGTTGTCTATGTTTGTGAGCATCATGCGCAAGGGGCAGTAGGGCTTATGATTAATCGCCCTATGCAGTATCCTTTGGGAATTGTGTTTGATCAACTGCAGATTCAACCTAAGCGCAGTGAACGCAGCCTCATGCCACTATTGTTTGGGGGGCCCATGCAGCCCGATCGCGGTTTTGTCATTCATAGACCTTTCGGAGATTGGCGTTCCAGTCTTCTTTTGAGAGATGATGTGACGGTGACCACTTCAAATGATATCATTCGCGCTATTGCAGAAGAGCATGGACCTAAGGACGTATTGGTTACCTTAGGTTATACAGCTTGGGGAGAAAATCAGATAGAAAAGGAAATCATGGAAAATTCCTGGCTAGTTTGCCCGAGTACCCCCGAATTGTTATATGATGTGCCATTTGAAGAACGCTGGGAATATGCAGGTTTGACAATTGGCGTAAAAATGAGTGAATTAACGTCTAGCGTGGGCCATGCGTGAAGGTATTTATCTTGGGTTTGATTTTGGGTTTAAGCGCATAGGAGTCGCCGTTGGGCAATCGCTTACCGGGAATGCTTCACCGCTTGCAACCATTGAAGCGCAGCAGGGCGTGCCTCGAAACTGGGATTTTATTCGCAAACTTATTCAGGAATGGCGACCATTGGCCTTGATTGTCGGATTACCCACTTGTATCGACGATAGTGAACTTTACACTACCGAAGCAGCGCGCAATTTTGCCCACCAATTGAAAGATCGTTTTTCCCTGCCGGTGCATCTTGTTGATGAACGGCTTTCTACCGTGGAAGCCCGTGCTCATTTGTTTGAGCAAGGTGGATATCGTAAAATTAAAAGATCAGAAATTGACAGCATTGCGGCCTGCATCATTTTGGAACAATGGCTGCAGCATTCCTGGTGAGTAGACATGAAACATTTTCTTGAAATAAACCAGCTCAGCCGTGGCGGAGCCAAGCATCTTATTGAGCGGGCATTTGCATTAAAGCACAGCAGTATTCAGCCTGCCTACCCTCTTACTACCGTGGCGAATCTTTTTTATGAAAACAGTACGCGTACACGCGTCAGTTTTGAAATGGCCGCAAGACGCTTAAGCATGCCTGTGATTAATCTTGACTTACAAAATTCTTCCGAGAGTAAAGGCGAAACGCTCACAGACACTATTGCCAACCTCGCAGCCATGGGCATTGCCGGCTTTGTTATACGCCATAGCGAAGAAGGGTTGCCAAAGCGCATTGCCGAACAATTTGACCGTAAAATTCACGTAATCAATGCAGGCGATGGCAAGCATGAACATCCAACCCAAGCGATGCTGGATATGATGACCATCATGGAGCAAAAACCTTATGTCGATCAAATTAAAATCGCCATCGTTGGAGATTTACGCCATTCGCGTGTTGCCAATTCCATGCAGAATTTGTGCAAGCTGTTGCAAGTAAAGGAATTGGTTTTGGTAGCGCCCTCCCTTTGGCTGCCAGAGAAAATCCATCATGGTCGCACAACCACTTCCTTGCAGGAAGGGATTGCTGATGCGGATGTAGTGATTTGTTTGCGCGTGCAAAAAGAACGTTTAAAAACAGGGGAAGAGTTGGATTTTGCCCGCTACCATCGCGATTATGCAATCACTGCAAATACGGTTAAATATGCCAAAGCTGATGCCATGGTTATGCATCCTGGCCCTATCAATCGGGGAGTAGAACTTGATAGCGAGGTAGCAGATAGTCCTCAAGCCTTTATCTTGAAACAAGTACAAAATGGCGTATTTATGCGCATGGCTATCCTGGAAGCTTTGATGCAGCACGCATCGTAAATCTACCCAGGCATTTTAAAGATTTGCCTGAAAGATAAAGCTTGTTGCAAATCTACCAAAGTGACGGGCTCGGCACGCCTTATGTCCGCAATAGTGCGCGCTACTTTCAACAAACGATGAAAGGCACGGGCAGATAATTTTAGTTTATGCATGACTTGAAACAAAAAATCTTGTTCCTGTGTATTCAATGCACATACCCGCTCACAATCTTTTGCGCCTAGCTGGGCATTGATGCAGCCTTGCCGGTGCATTTGTCTCAACCGTACCTCGGCTACAAGTTCTCTTATTGCTAAACTTTCTTTGCCAGGCGATGTATTAGGCTTAATGAGTTCTTCTTCGCTCAGGGCTTGCACAGTGATGTGCATGTCAATCCGGTCTAACAAAGGTGCTGATAGCTTGCCTAAATAACGGTTAATGCGCTCGGGAGTACAATGACATGTCGCCTTGGCATTACCCCATTGTCCACAAGGGCAAGGGTTCATCGCGGCCAGTAATTGAAACCGGGCTGGAAAATCAGCGTGTGTGGTCGCTCTTGAGATGCAAATACGTCCCGATTCCAATGGCTCACGCAAGGTTTCAAGTACGTGGCGATGGAATTCGGGAAGTTCATCCAAAAATAAAATTCCATGGTGAGCCAGGGAAATTTCACCGGGTTTTGGCGGATTGCCTCCCCCCACCAGCGCAACTGGGGATGCAGTATGATGCGGCGAACGGAAAGGGGGTTGGCGCCAATTGGTAAAATCAGGCGAGCGGCCGCGGATGGATTGAATGGAAGCGCACTCTAGCGATTGTTCTTCTGACAGATCAGGGAGCAGCGTGCTAAAACGGGTTGCCAACATGGTTTTGCCGCTCCCCGGCGGCCCGCTTAATAAAATACTGTGGCCTCCGCAAGCGGCAATTTCCAAAGCACGTTTTGCATGCTGTTGCCCTTTTATATCAGACCAATCCAGGTGGGCATCATTGCGAACAATTTCCGGCTTGGCGGGTAGCTTGGGCAAAGGGGTGCCCTGGCATAGATACCCGCATGCCGCGCGAAGATTGCATGCAGCCGAGACGCACTCTGAACCAACGAGCGCTGCTTCCTCTGCATTTGCGTAAGGGATCAGCAATTGCTGTTGGTCGCGGTGAGCCGCTAAGACGGCTGGAATGATTCCTGCTATTCTGCGCAAGCTGCCATCCAAAGCCAATTCGCCGATAAACTCGTGTCCTTTGAGCTTTTCCATGGGCAATTGTCCCGAAGCTGCAAGAATGCCAATTGCAATAGGAAGGTCAAAGCCGCTGCCTGTTTTAGGAAGATCAGCGGGGGCTAGATTGACTGTGATTTTACGGCATGGAAATTCAAATTGGCTGTTTATGATGGCACTGCGCACTCGATCCTTACTTTCTTTTACCGCTGTTTCGGCAAGACCGACGAGGGTAAATGCTGGCAACCCGTTGGATAAATGGACTTCTACAGAAACGGCTTGCGCGTGAATACCGATGCTGCTGCGCGTCCTTATAATCGCTAAGCTCATGATAATAATTATTTTTGAGGTTGGAAAAGTTATTCTACTGAAACCGCACAAGCGCGTCGAGGGAGTAGGTAATTATTTTTCTTTTGTTTGTTTTGCCAGCAATGTATTTACTTGCTGTTGTAAAGCATCCAGTTTTTCACGGGTACGGGCTAACACTTTAGTTTGCACGTCAAATTCATCGCGTGTTACCAAATCCATATGGGTAAATGCAGATTGCAGAATTTCCTTGAATTTTTGTTGAATCTCATTTTCAAAATTTTGTAAACTGCTAGGTAATGAAGAGTATAATTTTTTTGCTAAATCCTCAAATTGTTTAGGGTCAAACATACAAACTCCAATAATTATTTTTCTAGAGTCTAGCAAAATCAAACTAGATGAGCTATCAATAATCGTTTTTAAGGTAAGCAATGAAAATGATCACAGCAATCATCAAGCCATTTAAGCTCGATGATGTACATGAAGCCCTAATGGAAATCGGAATTCCTGGCATTACTATTTCAGAAACCCGTGGATTTGGCCGGCAAAAAGGACATACTGAACTCTATCGTGGCGCTGAGTATGTGGTAGATTTTCTGCCGAAGATAAAAATTGAATTGGCTTTGCCCGATAATATGGTAGAGGCAGCAATTGATGCAATTTGTAAAGCTGCATACACGGGCAAAATCGGTGACGGTAAGATTTTTGTTTATGATTTGGAGCAAGCAATCCGAGTCCGCACCGGCGAAGTAGGCGAAGATGCCTTAAGTTAAGCTTTAAAGTACACCCCATCTTCTCCACGTTTTGCTGCAGAAGATAGGATATTTGCATGTCTATGCTTCGCCCAACTTTAAAATAAACTCCCATTCTTCTGCAGTGACTGGCAATACGGATAACCGATTTCCCTTCCGCACCACAGGCATTTTTTCTAATTCCCGATGTCGCTTAAGCTCATCCAAAGAAATAAGGTGGGTAAATTTTTTTTTGAAACGCACATCTACCATGTACCAGCGCGGGTTTTCAGGCGTGCTTTTAAGATCTGGATGCTCGCTTGTTGGATCGTAAGCCGTATAATCCGGGTAGGGTTTGCTGACAATTTCGGCTATGCCAATAATCCCAGGTGGATTGCAATTGGAATGATAAAAAAAAGCTAAATCGCCAGGATTCATACCATCCCGGATGAAATTACGCGCTTGATAATTGCGTACTCCATCCCATGGTGTTGTTTGCTCAGGAGCATTGCGCAGATCATCAATGCTAAAGCAATCAGGCTCAGATTTTAAAAGCCAATAGTGACGAGTCATGGTTTACTCCAATAAATATCTTGTTCGGTCGCTATAACATTCAAAGTGATGTCCCACGGTTGCGCAGGAATGGAAGGTACGCATTGAAACGCATAGGCTACCCCGATCAGTAAAGGCTTATGACAATTTGCCAAAGTGCGATCGTAACAACCAGCTCCCATGCCTAAACGGTGGCCTTGCTTATCCAATGCTACCGCCGGAATTAAAATAATATCGAGTTCTTTGGCTACAAAGGGCGTTTGCGTTCCAGGTGCAGGTTCAAGGATACCCAAATTATTTTTTATCAATGTTGTCGTGGCATCAGCAGGCAAAAAAGATAACGAATCATCTTTTTTATGAATTGGAAAATAACATTTTTTCCCTTGTTGCATTGCCGTTTTCCATAAATGCTGCAAGGATGCTTCACCATTTACCGCAAAATACAAGCCAATGCGTGAGGCTGCCAGATAAGGTGGAAATTGCAGCAAGTTCTCACAAATTTTATAAGAGGTAATTTCTTGGTAGTCGGCAGATAAATTTTTCCGCACCAAGCGATACGCATCCCTTAATTTCCGTCTGGTTTCCTCGCTCATGCTTTGCACACCCGTTTTTAACGCACAGAATTATTACGTGTGGCATCTTGAAGTTCAAGTTTTAATTAAGTTAGAAATCTACTAGGCAAATGAAAAAAAATCAGGTATATAGCTTGCAAAATTAAATAGGTTCCACTGGATAGGGTGGAGTAATGTTTCTTAGCCTATTAAAGGGGATAGTATGAATCGCGAACTATTTGATGATGAAGAAGAAAAAGATTTAATAGCAGAAGATGAATTTGTTGATCCAGAGGAAATCATTGTCGACACGGTTTCCAGTGCCCGCAAGCGTTGGGAAGAGTTGCTGGAAAAGCGGAGATTGGATGAAGATTTAAGAGAAGTATTCGAAGATTTGGATTAATTTTACGCTGCATCATTAATCCGCATCAAGGTTCGCTGTCAAATGCTTTTGCTCGGTGACAGCGAATGAATCAAGCTTAAGTAATGCAATATTGCTGCCAGCAAGGATTGCATGCTGCATTCGATTTTTATTTTCCTTTGCCCAGCGTTATTTTTTTATACATTTGGTATACCCCTAATAACAATAGAATGATGCCTATTCCAAGTAAACCTGAATAGCGGTAAATGCTACTGGAGTGTGTCATGAGCGTCATGCCGAGATGGCCGCAATAAGTATAAATAATTTCCAAAGGGATTAGAAAAATGACAGTGGCCCACATGTATTGGGTAAATTTTATACGGGTTAGTCCCAATCCATAATTTACAAGACTAAAAGGAACCACGGGTAATAAGCGAAGTATTGCCACAAATTGCCAACCACGTTCCTCAACTCCGAGGATAAATTTATTAATCCGTTTTTGATTTATGCCGATCAATTCATCGCTAACCAGATGCCGACTGATGCAAAATGCACAAGCAGCGCCAAGCGTGGCGCCGAGCAAATTATAAATTATCCCTAGAAATGGGCCGAAAATGGCGCCTCCTGCCAAAGTAAGCATCATGGTTGGCAGAAAGAAAATAGTAGCAAAGCAATACAGAACCAGAAACAAAATAGGTGCAATCCATCCTAACTTCGTTATCCACTCTATTAGAAGGGACACATTTTGTTGAAAGATAATTGCGCAGCCAGTAATCACTACTATGGCCAGTGCAAGGTAGCGTCCGTTCATATGTGAGTATAAATAAGCTGCATGCGCGTACTTTATTACAGGAAAATTTTTGAGGCAAGTTTACCATTCTTAATAAAACCTTAATTTTTACATTATAAAATGGAAAAACTTGGGGCAAAAAGTGAGATATTATGAGCAGCACAAGTCGTATGTTAAATCGAATGGGTGCTTCTTCGTCTACTCAAAATACTTTTAAAGAAGAAAAAACGGCATCTTTGACGGCTACAGAAGCTTCTTTAAAAACAGCTAAACCCAATTTTTCTATGGAAAAACCTGAACCTAATCCTGCTGAAATCTTGGCGAATTGCCTAAGCCCAAGTTTCAAGAAACGTTTGCAGCCAAACGATACTAAGTAATACTGCCATCCTTAGATTTAAGTTTCCACGCTTGCATTACCTTGCCTGCGCGATATACTTTTATTATATATTTGAAAAGGGTTAGGTTATGGCTAGTGGTGGTTTTTCTTCTACAGCTCATTGGCGCGATTCAGCCCGAAGTGCTCGCTTTTTCATGGTAGACGCACGGGCAGCATTTCCAATTTTTCTCTTTCTAATGCACATTCGCATTTGGACCGGGATATTAGTCATCGTATCTGCTTTATTTTTTGGCATACTTGAGCATTATGGATTTACAGTGCCTGTTTTTTTACGCTGGTTAAGGACTTTTTTGGCAGGTCCCATTAGGTCTTCCCAACCCTGGTGGCGCAGATGAAACCTGATATTAGCAAAAGCATGTCTTTAATAGCCGCCAGTTTGAATGCTAAATTTTATTTAAATGACCGTTTTGTCAGTTTTGATGAGGTTTTTGCTTACACTGGTCTTTTACCTGCCATTGCGCGTAGAGCGGATCAATTATGTTCTTTGTGCCTTGGATATGGTTTAGGGATATCATTTGAAGAAGCTGAGGGCTCGCTCTTAGGCTCTCGTGTGGTGTTTGATGATGTAACACCCAACGTTTTGCGTCTCTTGTGTATGACGGATGTGGTTAATGAGCTTATCCAAGGAGGGCCCAGCAAGGATTATACGCCTTTAGACGAGTTAATGTACGACTGACGGCATTAATAAAAATGTAAAAAAATTGCAAATTAAGCTTAATTGCAGATTAAAGTAACCAATATTCTGTTAGTCTACTTCTATGTAGCAGATGTATTTTTCAGGGGGTTTTATGGCTAGCAGCAATCATGAGAAAAGCGTATGGGCTCATCGCCGCGAAACCTTTTTTGCTCAGGATAAATCTGAGCGCATTACTCAGGGATATTTACATGCCGAAGTCGAGGGGCCTGTGCAACAGCTTAAAAATAAAGTTGAGCAGATGGTTGCTTATCGCCCCGCTGCTGTACTTGAAGCAGCGCTAGAAGCTCTGAACCATTTATCAATCAGAATAAAAGAAATTAAAAATGCTGGTCCAGATATGAGTCTTGACAGCAATGCTGCCTCCAAATCCCCCTATGGTGGATTGTCTAAACAAAATTTATCAAGCCTTGGAAAGAACACCGAACCGGCACCGGAATCATCAGAGCCATCTCCGCAAAAGCCTGGATTTTAGCTGTCCAATTTGTATTTCAAAAGAAAAGATAAGCCAATCTGCATACTTGTTGATTGGTGTTATACTCTATAATAAGATGAAAAAAAAATATGCAATTCTTGTTTGATCACATTCATGATCAAATGTTCGATTATAACGTGTGACTAGAACCAACGTAATAAGCATTCCGTATGAAAGATGAATTATCGGCACAACAAGCAGAAGCTGTTTTACAAGCCTTGGATGAAACCCTTGCAAAAGGGCCTTGGGAGGAGTCTAATTTTCTTAGAGTAATTGGTAAAAACTTGCGGGAAATACGCGAAAAATTTGCCCATCATTTGGATTCATCTCAGGATAAAGTAAAAATGGCAGCACATTTGGCTAACCGCATCGCACTACGCAGCGGTCAGCAAGAAATTTTTATTGGTCTTTACTCTGCGGATGGAAATAATATTTATTCTTGGGAGCGAATCGTTGCCAATTTACCAAGACAAATGATTTCTCGTCCAATTTATGCAGAAGAGAAAGACATCAAAGAAATCATCAAAACGAAAGAAAATAAGGTGAATGAAGCTTATGTCTCGATTTATGTGAATCAAAACGATATTCTCCCTTTAGCACCAGACAAAATTCCAAGAGATAAATTAGGTAAACCGTTGCTCTCATTAAAAGATAAATCCTTAAACCTGGATAATATCAATCGCTTTATTCACATATCTGGCATTTATAAGTATGCAGGCGGACGTTTAGTAAAAAGTACTGGGCAAGAAATTGATTAAATAATTTTCAATGTTGACTGTTTCTGGCGGAAATTGCCCTTCAGTGTCGCAAAACCAGGAAATCAGTATATACTTTATTTAGATAATCTTCCTAAAAATCGCACATGGCACAACAAGCACAACAACCCGGCAGTGGTGATAATTCGCTGGCACCCGTATGGATTATGGTGCTTTTATTATTAACGCTATACATAGTTTGGTATGTAGCGCATGAGTATATTGTTGCCTTCATTTTTCATATCAATATTTTGCAAGCAAAACTGGTTAGCTTTCTTACTGGTGGAACGCAGCTTGCCAATGAAATTTATTTAATGCAAACCATTGATCCTGCGACTGTCAAGTGGAATCAATTGATTGATCTTACCCGCAGTGTGGGAAATTACGTGCGCTATCCCATCGCAGCGGTGCTTATCGTTCTGGCATTCTTTCTCTATCGTTCCAATATTACGCTTAAATTTCGAAAAACGTATGATATGCGCTCTTTACGGGCACAAGAACAATACAATTGGCCTGCCATTATGCCTGTGGTAAAAGAAGATTTAGTAGGCATGGATATTAATAAAGGCCCATGGGCAATGGCTTTAACGCCAATGGAGTTTGCGCGCCGGTTCAAATTACTTAAAAAAGAAGATGCCTTACTGGATAATCCTTTGCCTGGCCAGGAAATGACAGCGGGCATTCGGCGTGGGGATGCCAAACGCATTTTTACTCTGCAGCTGGGCCCCTATTGGGATGGTTTTGAACGCTGTCCGCCTCATGCGCAAGCTTTAGCAGCTGTTTTTATGGCAAGAATAAATCGCGACAGAAATTCTGCGGTTAAAATTTTGGAATCCATCGATAGGACTTATGCAGAAGGCAAACCTGATTACAGCGTTGCCATTGCTATACTTAAGAAGTATCAAAATACGGAAATTGTGCAAAGAATTGTGGCAAAACATGCGTATTTATTAACGGTTATGGCTTCTTTGCTGCAGAGCGCACGCGATGACGGAGTAGTGCCTACTTCTGAATTTTTATGGTTAAAACCTGTCGATCGGCGTTTATGGTATATGCTTAATTGTGTAGGCCGGCAAACCCCTTTCGTGGAAGTTGGCGGTCCTTTTGCCCATTGGCGAGCAGAACAAGCCATGGGACGACGTTCTCTGGTGCCTATGATAGACGAGGCGATTAAGGCGCTGGAGATTGCGGTTAAAGAAGTGAAGTTATCGCCTCAAGAATTGCAGGAGTTGCAGCCATGATGCGAGGCATAGATTCACGTCATGAAATTGATCCTACCCTGCTTTTGCGGGATACCCGTACCATTGGGCAGCGTTTGGGTGATTTTTTTTCCGATCCAACCAATGTTTCCATTATCCTGGTTTCGATGGCTGCCGTCGCCTATTATTTATCTGAAGTTGCCTTGGTAACGTTTATTCTAGGTATTTTATCGTTTACTTATACTTTCACACGCAAACAAACTTTGCCGTTTCGTTTGCCAAAAATTGCCCGTGTTAAAGATTACAATGATTTAAAACCCGGTATCAAAAAACCTAATATGGCGAGAGGCATTGCGTTTTTCGGGAATGATCGTAAAACCAATGAAGAATTATGGTTCGCTAATGATGATATGCGTACGCATGCCCTTATTTTCGGCTCAACCGGTAGCGGTAAAACCGAAACGCTGGTTTCCATCGCATTTAATGCTTTAGTGCAGGGAAGTGGTTTTATTTATGTTGATGGAAAAGGGGACAATTCTTTATACGCAAAAGTTTTCTCCATGGTACGCAGCATGGGGCGTGAGGATGATTTATTATTAATTAACTTTATGACGGGTGCCCGCGACATTATTGGTCCGCAGGAAAAACGCTTATCAAACACGTTAAACCCTTTTTGTCAGGGTTCTTCCAGCATGCTTACCCAGCTTGTTGTAAGCTTGATGGGGGGCGCAAGCCAATCCTCGGATGGCGATATGTGGAAAGGCAGGGCGATTGCCTTCGTGGAAGCGCTCATGCGATTGCTGGTCTACATGCGCGATGAGGGCGCCATACTTTTAGATGCTGATACTATCCGTAATTATTTTGATTTGCAGCGGCTTGAAACGATTGTGATCGATAAAATTTTCCCGCGTGATGATCAGGAAAGCATTAATATTGAGTCGATTCCCAAAGTCGTGACTGATCCTTTGCGTAACTATTTAAATACTCTACCTGGATACAACAAAGAAAAAAAAGGCAAGCAAGTTTCGCAAGTATTTGAGCAGCATGGTTTTATTACCATGCAATTGGTAAGGGCTTTTTCATCTCTGGCTGATACCTACGGTCATATTGTGCGTACAAACCTAGCGGAGGTAGATTTTAAAGACGTCGTATTAAACAGAAGAATCCTGGTGGTTTTATTACCCGCACTGGAAAAATCTCCTGATGAATTATCGAACCTAGGCAAAATTATTGTTTCGTCATTAAAAGCGATGATGGCTGCCGGTTTGGGTGAAGAAGTTGAAGGGGATTATCGCGATGTGATCGAGCGAAAGCCGACCAACGCTCCTACGCCATTTATTTGTGTTTTGGATGAATATGGTTATTATGCCGTGCAGGGGTTTGCCGTAGTACCGGCACAGGCACGTTCTCTGGGGTTTTCGGCTATCTTTGCCGGACAAGATTTACCTGCTTTCCAAAAAGCGTCCAAAGAAGAAGCCGCTTCCATTGGTGCAAATACAAACATCAAAATATGTATGAAGCTTGAAGACCCATCTGAAACTTGGGACTTTTTTACCAAAACGGCAGGTGAAGCATACGTTACCAAAGTGGATTCATTCCAGACGAAAGATACGGCAGTAGTCAATAGTTACATGGATACTAAGAGTTCTTCTTTTGAAAGAAGAGCGCGGATTGATTTGCTGGATTTAAAGGATCAAACGGAAGGTGAAGCTCACATCTTTTTCCGTTCTAAAATTGTCCGTGCGCGCATGTTTTATGCAAATCCTAAACCAGTTAAGCAATTAAAATTAAATCAATTCTTAAAAGTAGAGCCGCCGCCTGATGATTATTTGGCAAAATTACAAAAACAATTGTCTGGATTCCAAAATATCGTAAATAGCGGTGATATCAGCATTGATAAAGAAGTCCACAATGAAGAAATTGCTTTAATCAGCAAGACGCTGCGTGAATCAAAAATTGCCGATCCGATTGAACGTGGAGTAGCTGCTTTATTGGCTTTCCATAGCCATAACGAGCCTGAAAAAGTCGAAGAGTTGATTGAAGAAGAAGTTGCTGGAACATTAACCATATTTACTAAACTTCATTATCCGGCAAATGCCCCAGAATTGCTTGTGAAAGATGTTGAACGTTTTGCAAAACCGCTGTTGTCAATTAATGAAACGCGTGATTATATGATGGCGATCGAACGATTAAGCGGTGAAAAAGATAAATTGGCTGGCAGCATTGCCAATGAGCTGATTAAAGACTTCCAAATGGCTACTTCTTATCCACCTACTGAACGCGATATCATCGATGCTCCCGAGTTGACGCAAATTGCTCAATCGCTTTCAGCCCAATTTAGCGAAGCACGAACAAAAGCAAAAAATAAGAGCGAGGAAACCGTATAAATTAGAATTTTCCGCAGGGGATTTCTTGTCCAAATTAAATTCAATATATTGTAATTTTTTGCATAAGCGGGACAAATTTTAACTTATTACTTGTAACGCAATGATTTGTATGTTTTTATTTCTTAGAATAAATTTTCTGATGCTAAATCCCTAACACGAAGTGCAAAGCGGTTGATTTTTGCAAGCAGGTAAAGTTAATGAAAAAAAATAAGCAATGCAACGCAATAAATCAATGGTCATTAACAAATATTCATGCAAGTATCAGCAAGATTCCATTTTTTTTATTAATGCTCGCTTTCGTTTTATTATCGAGCTGTTGGAATCGCCGAGAACCTCCGCTTTCAACTTCTCCAGTTTTACCCTATAAAGTAGCAGGTGCTGCAGATGCTGCTATTATGGCTATGCAAAAGCAATTCAACAAAGCAGGGATTCAAGTGATATCTTTGGGCCAGGATTATTTGATAAGCATCCCTTCCTCGGCTTTATTTGCAAACCATTCGCCACGTTTGTTATGGGAAGGGCATGGCTTGCTCAATGATGTGGCGTGCTACTTGAAGCAATTCCGTAAGATCAGCGTCAATGTTACCGCCTATAGCAATAAATGCGGCTCACCACAGCGGGAGCGCGCACTAACCTTGGCAAGGGCGCGTGCGGTCGGTGATTATTTATGGTCACAGAATATTGATAGCCGTTTCATCTTTACACACGGGTTGGGTAGTGATAAACCTATAGTTGGATTTGACCAGGGTGGTGATCAATCGCCAAATTCAAGAATTGAAATAACTTTCCGAGATGCAGTTGCCTAAGTGGAGAAAAAATGAGTCGAGAAACTTGGAATTTAATTAAGAATTCTAAAGGCTTCTACATCAACACATACCGCCGAGCTGGTAGCGTGCTTTTTTTGTCCATGATTTTAAATTTGCTGCTGACTCTTGCCATTTATTACACTTATTTCAATCGTTCTGAGCCCGATTTTTATGCTTCAAACGGGATAACGCCGCCTGTGCAATTAACGCCTTTGGATAGTCCGAATTACACGTCTGTGCCTTTGCTTGCAGACGATGATCAGGAAAGTGCTGCCAATATAAATAAAACGATACCTCAATAGTAGGAAATATTATGGCTCAAGATGCTTTGACCGCAGTTGCAATGAGAAATGCGTTTTATCGCGATGGTCAACGGAAAATTATACTGGTTTTATTAATTTCTCTGCTTGCAAATTTAGTGCTTGCTTCCATGCTTTTATACATCATTTTGAATCCGCCTGCGCCCAAATATTTTGCAACGAGTATTAACGGCCGGATTACCCCTTTGTTTCCATTAAATCAACCCAACCAATCGGATTCAGCTGTGTTGCAATGGGCGAACCAGGCTGCCATTGCTGCATTTACCTATAACTTTGTCAATTACCGCACTGAATTACAAGCCGCTTCCGGCTTTTTTACTGCGGAAGGTTGGACGCAATTCTTAAATGCTTTGCAAGAATCCAATAACTTGGATGCTGTTAAAGCTAAAAAATTAATCGTGTCAGCAGTAGCAACGAGAGCTCCTATCATTCTGCAGAAAGGAATATTGAATAACCGCTTCTCCTGGCGCGTGCAAATGCCTATTTTGGTGACTTATCAAAGTGCCAGTGAATTTTCTCAACAAAATAATGTGGTCACGATGTTGATTACTCGCATATCCACACTGAATTCGCCCCGAGGCATCGGGATTGCGCAATTTGTAGTGGGGCCCGCCAGTGGAGAGGTGAGTTAATGAGAAGCAAAAAATATATTGTAAAAGCTGTTTTTTTTATTGCTGTATTCTGCTTCTCAATTACTGGTTCCGCTGAGCAGGCGGATTCTGCACAGCAAGCTTTAGAACAATTAAGGATGTTGCAACAGCGTTTATCCACGAGTCCTGAAAGCGAACAAGCAACCGTGGGGCAAGTGGAAACAAATGCCGCAGCAGTTGCCGCCACACCGCGCCCTGCAGCTGCCCCGACAGCTCCACCTCCTGCACCTGCCGCTACTCCTGCAAACAATGCTGAAAGCGATACCGTGACTGCATTAACTCCTGTAGACAAAGAGTCTTTTGACTCCATGGCTTTTGATGAAGTTACCGAACAATTGTTTCCGCTTAATCCGGAACAAATCGTGCGCCTTAAACAAATGCAGCAAACCCAGGAATTTGCTCAAGCCTCACCCGCTGGCACACCTCCGAAACCCACCGCCACGTCACAAATTGTAAATCTTTCTCCTGGTTCAACACCGCCTGTGATTCGTTTATCACAAGGTTTTGTTTCATCTTTGGTGTTTTTGGATTCAACCGGTGCCCCATGGCCTATCAGTGCTTATGATTTGGGGGATCCTTCTTCTTTTAACATTCAATGGGATAAAACGAGTAATACGTTAATGATTCAGGCACTTAAAGTATATACTTACGGAAATCTTGCAGTTCGCCTCCGTGGTTTGAATACACCGGTCATGCTAACGTTAATTCCAGGACAAAAAGCTGTAGACTACCGCGTCGATTTGCGTATTCAAGGATACGGTCCTAATGCAAAGAACATGCCTCTGGAAGTAGGTATTCCACCGGCAGCTAATGATCTTTTATTGAATGTGCTTGATGGGGTTCCGCCTCCCGGCAGTACACGGCTTACCATCAGCGGCGGAGATGCCAGGGCATGGTTGCTAAATGAAAAAATGTATGTGAGAACAAATCTCACGATTTTATCGCCAGGTTGGATAGGGAGTATGACCAGTGCCGATGGTATGCATGCATATGAAATGCAAAAATCGCCGGTTTTATTAGTTTCCTGGCATGGGAAAGTCATGCAGCTTAAGGTAGAAGGGTTATAACATGGCTGGCAGAAAAGAAAACCTCAAAGCGCTTTTTACCAATACTCGTTCGCGTGTAATCATTATTTTTACGGCGATTGTCTTAATCATTGCTGTGGTCATTGGCGTCATCCGATTTACTTCTTTCACAACATCAGAACGGGCCGGGGCGAGGGTTACCGGTGCTCCCACAGGCATTCGCTCCATCCCAGGTTCTCCTGATCCTACGGCGCAATATGCGCATCTGGTGGAAACCCGTAATATCCAGCAAGCGGAAGAAGCACAAAGAAGAGGCAGCAGTGCCATTCCGACCATCATTCGCACGCAAGCTTTTGGTGAGGGTGTTCAGCCGGTAGGGCCGCAACAAGGAGAGGGAGGGGTCGGGTTTTCGACATTGGCTTTGGCGGATAGTGCAGGCGAGCAGCAGCGATTATGGTTGCAGGCATTAAGAGAGAATAATTGCAGCAGGAGCAGTGTCCAGCAAGTAATCAGTGAAGGAGCCAAGTTAAGTGATGTGCGAGGAGCATGCAGTTGCGTGCAACTGAAAGATAATGGCTACCCGCTTACTGATTTGGGACCTGTCTGTAGTTGTAAGGATTTGAAAGCAGCCGGATTTAATGCAAGGCAAATGAAAGAAGCAGGTTTTACTGCAGGCAGGCTGCGTGAATGTGGATTCGATGCATGTTCATTACGCAGCGCCGGTTTTACAGCACAAGAGATGAAAGATGGTGGATTTACCGACGGCGAATTGAAAGGGGCAGGTTTTAGTGATAGCGAAATAGCGCGTGCTAGCGGCTTACCTGATGGAATTTCCGTCTCGGATGTACAAAAAGCCGGGTGCGACGTGGCGGCATTAACCAGATTACGGTCCGCGGGCGTTTCAGCCGGGGCAATTCGGCGGATCAATGGTTGTAGTGCCACCCAATTAAAAGCTGCGGGATTTACTGCACAAGAATTAAAAAATTCCGGCTTTAGTGCAGCAGATTTGAGAAATGCAGGGTTTTCTCCGGCAGATCTTAGACAGGCAGGCTTTTCAGCGCGCGAGTTGCTCAATGCAGGCTTTACTTCGTCTGATTTAAAAGGTGCTGGATATACTCCCGAAGAAATTAATGTGGCCGAAAATGAATTACCACCTGGGATGACGGTGCAATCCATTAAAGAGGCAGGGTGTGATATTGGCGCTTTGAGGCGGGAGCGGCTTGCCGGCGTCAGTGCCAAATTAATACGCCAACAGGCGGGGTGTAGCGCCCGGGCTTTAAAAGCAGCTGGATTTAGCGATGAGGAGTTGGCGCGTGCGGGTTTCACATCGGAACAAATCCGGGCAGCCACGCCACTGGTTGATACTGCAACTATTCGTGCTGCAGGATGTGATCCGATACGTTTGCGTATCTTAGCTGCGCAAGGTGTGGCAGCCAAACGTATTCGCGATTTAAATGGGTGTACTGCAGCAGCACTTCGCGCTGCGGGATATGACGCCAAAGCGCTCACCGATGCTGGGTTTACGCCGCAACAACTACTGGCCGCAGGATTTACGCCAGCTGAAGTGCAAACCGCGCAGGCTGCAGTAGGCGATAATGCCATTCGCAACGCAGGCTGCGATCCGGCCCGCTTGCGTGAATTAGTTGCACAAGGTGTTTCAGCCGAACGAATTCGCAATTTAAATGGATGTACTGCCGCAGCGCTTCGCGCCGCTGGATATGATGCCAAAGCCCTCGCCGAGGCTGGATTTACGCCGCAGCAACTACTGGCTGCTGGTTTTTCGCCTGCTGAAGTACAAGCCACTCAGCCGATTGACGATAATACTATCCGCGCCGCAGGATGTGATCCTAACAAACTGCGGGTCTTAAGTGCTCAGGGTGTTTCAGCCACACGTATTCGTGATTTAAATGGGTGTAATGCCAACGCACTCAGGGCTGCAGGCTACAGTGCCCAAGAGCTGTTGGCTGCAGGATATACGCCGCAGGAATTGTTGACGGCCGGTTTTACGCCTGCAGAAGTGCAAGCCGCCCTTCCTCCTGATCTAAATGCTATTCGAGCAGCGGGTTGTGATCCCGCAAAATTAAGGACGCTATTGTCACAGGCGGTGTCCGCCCGACTTATCCGTGAAACAAATGGATGTACAGCGGAAACATTAAAAGCAGCTGGCTATGATGCAAAAGCACTATCCGATGCAGGGTTTACGCCACAAGAGTTGCTTGCAGCAGGATTTACACCGCAAGAATTAAATCGGGCAGGGTTAAATCCCACAGCTATCCTTGCAGCAGGCAGAACTGCGGGTTGCAGCGTTGAATCTTTGACTGCAGCACGTGCCATGGGAGTGTCTGCCGCCACGATAAAACAAACCCTGGGGTGTACTGCCGAGGCAATGAAGCGGGCTGGCTATACGGCGGCTGAACTGAGAAATGCAGGGTATACGGCGGCTGAATTAAAAAACGCTGGATTCACAGCCGAGCAATTAAAAGCAGCAGGCTTTAGTGCCAGAGATTTAAGAGCCGCAGGATTTACTCCACAACAATTAAGGAATGCGGGCTTTAGCGCAGCTGAACTAAAGGATGCCGGTTTTACTGCTGCTGAGTTAAAAAATGCAGGTTTTAGCGCAGCCGATCTTAAAGCTGCGGGGTTTAACGCAACTGACTTGAAAAACGCAGGCTTTTCCGCAGAAGAATTGCGGCGCGCAGGTTTTTCTGCAAAAGATTTGAAAGATGCAGGCTTTACAGCTGCTCAGTTAAGAAATGCTGGGTTTTCGGCAAAAGAGATGAAGGACGCTGGTTTTACTGCCACGGAATTAAGTAATGCAGGCTTTTCCGCACCTGAATTACAGGCAGCAGGTTTTTCTGCCCAGGAATCATCTGTGGCAGGTTTGCCCGGTGTTGAGTTGCCTCCTGGCTCATCTTCCTCAGTGACTGCGATCCCGAGCATTGCGAGGCCGAGGGGGGAGGCAGCTACAGGGGAGCTTTCCGAAACCAGGCAGCTTCAGGAAATTTTAAAGCGGCAGCAAACGCAGATGGCTGATCAACGCTCGCAGCAAAAATTACAACAAAGAGCCAGTGCCATGCAAGGTGCAGCAAGTGCCTTGTTGCAAGGCTGGCATGCTGTTTCAGTGCAAACTTTTGTCGGAGGGGCTGAGAAGGAAGAAAAAGCAGCCCTGCCAGGTGGGCGAAGGGATGCGTTAGGCTTGCCCATCCATGGCGGTGGTGGCAGTGGCATGGCGGTAACAACTGAAGAAGGACTGGGAGCAGGTTTTGGTGGAGCTGCTAAGCCTGCTATTATTAAAACAGGTGATGTGGTCTTTGCCGTGCTGGATACTTCTATCAATAGTGATGAACCCGGCCCCATTTTAGCGACGATCGTTTCTGGAAGATTAAAGGGTGCCAAATTAATTGGCAGTTTTAATTTGCCCAGTAATGCCGATAAAATGGTCATCA
Source organism: Legionella sp. 27cVA30 (assembly GCF_024160945.1). Taxonomy (NCBI): domain Bacteria; kingdom Pseudomonadati; phylum Pseudomonadota; class Gammaproteobacteria; order Legionellales; family Legionellaceae; genus Legionella; species Legionella sp. 27cVA30. Next base: position 517,686 of record NZ_JAMYXK010000001.1, on the reverse strand, counting down.
GTTTTAATACCATGTCGGTTCCCGGATCGCCAAAAAGCGTTTCAATTAATGCTTTTGCCATTGATCCGAATACGGCACGTACTGCCCTGGCAAGTTCTGCAAACCATCATTATTTAATGCGCTATGGATCGTTATTTGCTGCAACGTTCCTGGAAGGATTTGGAAATGCATTTCAATCCGCAGGTACTACCATTACTATTGGCGGTACAGGAACTGTACAGCAAACAACGATTCAAAGTGGTATTGGCCGCTCTATTTTAGAAAATGCTGTCATTGGCTTGGCTACCCTGGGTAAAAATTGGGGCCAAGTGGCACAACAACAATTTAATCGACCTACTACTGTGGAAGTGTGTGCAGGAACGGGCGTGGGGATCCTGTTTACGCAGGACGTGAAATCAATTTAATTGATAATAGGTAAGACATGGCTGATACAGGTGGACCTAACGATCAATACAAAGATCAATACAATGATGAGTATCAATTCAATGATTTGGATGCGCTTACTCCTGAGGGGCAAGAAACAGTAACGGAAGAGACTACCGTCAGCAAAAGGCGCAATCTTGCGGGAACAAATATCCGGCGCAATGCATTGATTGTGGTAGGCTTGGTCGTGTTGGCTATGATAATTTACAAATTTTTGGGTTCTTATTTTTCGGAAAGAAGACTTCCCGTTAAAACGGTGACGGCAGTAACTCCCATAACCCCTAAACCCACGCCTGCACCGCAACCCATTGCTCCCACTCCTGTGATACAACCCGCGATGCCTCCTACGCAGACGGTTGATCCGCAAACGGAGCAAAAGCTTTCCGCTTTGGAAGTAAGCCAGCAGAATATGCGCTCTGAAGTTGCTTCCATCAGTAATCAGCTTGGTGGTATAAACTCCAATGTGAATACTTTAGCGAATCAAATCACCCAGCTTAATCAAACTCTTGCTGCACTAAATGCCAAGATTGATGCGCAGGCTCATGAAATTGAAAAATTAATGGCGTATGCTCGTCCCAAAAAAGTTCACCCGGTTGTGCGTAAAATCACCACTGCGCCAAAATATTATATTCAGGCAGTAATTCCAGGACGGGCTTGGTTAATTGCTCAAAATGGAGCTACACTTACTGTAAGAGAAGGAACGGTCGTTCCAGGTTATGGTACGGTAAAATTTATAGATCCACTACAGGGAAGAATAATCACAAGTTCAGGCCAGATAATTAGGTTCAGTCAAGACGATAGTTGAGGTAGCGATGGCTGATTGGAATGCAATAGACTGGATTACCAGTAATGTAGATATTTTGAACAATATTGCCAACTCCTTAAAGCCAGTACAACGTCTTTTAACAGGAGCAGCATATTTAATTGGATTGTCTTTTGCTTTTAAGGCTTTGTACAGCTTAAAAGTATATGGCGAGGCGCGGACAATGATGTCATCAAATGCCAGTATTAAAGAGCCAGTAACTTATTTGTTGGTAGCTGCAATATTTATTTATTTCCCTACCGCGTTTCAAGTGCTCTTAAATACTACATTTGGGTATGCAAATCCGCTTTCCTATTCTGCCATAGGAAGCGAGAATAAAACATTAAATACACTGTTTGGACCAAATAGTTTGGTAGGAAAACCGTTAACCATTATTATTCAAACGATTGGGTTGATTGCATTTATTAGAGGATGGGTGTTAATTTCCCGTTCTGCTTCGCAAGGGCAGCCACCTGGTGGTACAGGGAAAGGAATGATGCACGTGTTTGGTGGAATTTTAGCGATGAACATTGTAGGAACATTGCAAATCATTAATAATACTTTATATGGCACAAGTTGAAGGCTTTTTAAAAGGGGGGAATAAACGTGAAAAACGCATTAAGAACAATATTAAAGAAAAGTTGGGTTGGTTTTGCCACCTTAGCTTTGTTGCTGTTCACAGGGGCAGCCGCAGCAGCTGTAACAACGGTTGGAGGCATGGCGGATCAGATCGTCGGCTCCTTTACCAGCCTTGCCAAGCTAATTACCGCTGGTTCTTATATCGCCGGTTTGGGATTTTCGATTGGGGCCATTATGAAGTTTAAACAACATAAAGATAACCCAACCCAAATCCCAATTGGTACACCAATTGCCTTGGTATTTATTGCCGCGGCACTGTTATTTTTACCAACCGTATTAGGTGTTGCCGGTGGTACCATCTTCCAGGGCGGTGAAGTTGCTGGCCCAACCGGTAGCATTTATGGTGTTGATGGCGGCGGCGAATAAAACCGTTATAGAATTGCACTCCAGAGTTTCCTCTGGAGTGTTTGCTTTTACATTTTCGTGAGCTTGACCCATGCGGACTGAAAAACGCAACGAGTTAAAATTAACTGCAAGTCCAGGCTCATGGCGCTTATATTCCGCCAGAAAAGCTGATCCGCGCTTTAAAACCTTTGAACAAAAAGTTTTGCAACGTGATCGCTATACTTGTCAGTTTTGCGGTTTCCAGGCAAAACTGTACCAGGAAGTCATTAATCTTGATGGGGACTATACCAATAACCATCTAGCCAATTTGCTAACCGCTTGCTGTTTTTGTTCTCAATGTTTTTTTATAGAATCCGTAGGAGTTGGAGGTTATGGCGGCGGAAATCTAATTTACCTGCCTGAACTGTCGCAGGCAGAATTAAATAGTTTATGCCATGTGTTATTTTGTGCGATTACCAATGATACAGGTTATAAAAATACTGCCCAAACCATTTACCGCAGTTTTAAGTTCCGCTCACAAATTGTGGAAGATAAATTTGGAGAAGGTACGAGTGATCCTGCTATGTTTGGGCACTTATTGATTGATTCTGGTCATATTGCGGATGAAATTTCTGAAAAAGTATTTAAAAACATTCGCTTATTACCCTCCAGGGCTAAATTTAGAAAACAAATTGAACATTGGGCTGCAAGTGCGTTGGCAGAAATTGCAGAAGGATAATACGGACAATTCATAATGCTAAATGGCCTGCTTTCGGGCTTTTTTGATCATGAGGATAGAGCATGGGTACATGGGCAGAATCTTTTTTTGAAGGCGTGGATACTTTTTTTGCCTGGCTCAGTACGTCCTTAAAGCAGACGACCGAATCTTATTGCGAGTTAGAAACAGCAGACAGTCCTACCGTATTGGTTAATCATGACGGTTCATTGCTTTCCATTTTACAGGTAGAAGGCGTAACGGCTTTGGTAGGTGCAGACGAGTTTGAGAGATTAGTAGAAGGATTAACCAATACCTTTCAAGCAGCCATGGGCAGGCCTGGGCATGCGCTACAAGTTTATTTCAGCCATGATAAACAAAACATTCGAAAGCTCATTCAAGACATTTATGCTCCTGCCGAAGCTACTTCAAAGCGCCTTGAATTCAATCTTGGTGACCTCTTTGAGGAAAGGGTGAATTTTTTATCGCAATATTGTGCAGAAGAACGCGTTTATTTTGTACTTTACACTCGCCCTTTTAATTTGCCCAAAGATCAATTAAAAGCAGCTAATAAAGCCAAACTTAAGATGATTCAGGAGAAAAAAGCACCTTCATTTAAAAATTCGCAAACCATTTACGCAGCGATTCCTGAATTACGTGACACCCATAGTGCGTATGTACGCTCGGTGCAAAATGAATTGGATTCTTTAAACATCATGGCCAGATTACTGGAAGTTCATGATGCTATACATGCCATACGCATGACGGCTGATCCTGATTTCACTGCAGATGATTGGCATGCCAGTTTACCCGGGGACAAGTTGCCAGTTCGCGAAATTAATAATTTTGAAGGCGATGCCTCAGATTTGCTCTGGCCTTCGTTGGCTAAACAGGTAATTCCCCGCGATGCGGAAATTATCGATCGCCGCACGGTTCAGGTAGGCGATAAAATTTATTCCTGCACTTACATCGATCTTTTTCCAAAGGATTTCCGCCCTTTTTTAGCGTTATTTTCACGAATCCTTCCTACCCATATTCCCTGGAGAATCTCATTTCTGCTGGAAAGTGAAGGATTGGAAACCATTAAACTCAAAGGTTTGCTGGCTTCAATTTTGAGTTTTTCCTCTGCCCAAAATCGTTTAATAAGCGATTCAGTCAATTTACTAAAGTATCTAAAAATTAATACAGACGAGGCACTCATTCGCCTGCGTGTGGTGGCCACCACCTGGGCGCCTGCCGATAACCTGCCGTTATTGCGCCGCCGTAGTTCTGAATTGATTAAAGCGGTAGAAGGGTGGGGTTCTACCGATGTATCGGAGGTGAGCGGGGATCCTTTTGCTGGATTTGTTTCCGGTATGTTGGCTGCAACTACGAATAGTGTTGCCGTGCCTTCTGTAGCCCCTCTTTCCGACGTAGTGGCTATGCTGCCTATTACAAGACCCGCTTCTCCCTGGCGTACTGGGGCCTTATTGTATCGCTCTCCGGACGGCAAACCTTGGCCTTTTCAGCCCGGTTCGAATCAACAAACCACTTGGATTGACCTGGTATACGCTCGTCCAGGCTCTGGTAAATCGGTATTATCCAATGCGCAAAACCTGGCTTTATGTTTGTCAGGAGGGTTAACCCGCTTACCAAGAATTGCCATTATTGATATCGGCCCTTCTAGCAGCGGGTTAATTTCCCTGCTTAAAGAGGCGTTGCCTGCCGCAAAAAGGCATTTGGTTGCCTATCATCGCCTGCGCATGACACCAGAATATTCAATAAACCCTTTCGACACACAATTAGGGTGCCGATTTCCTACGGCATTAGAGCGCTCTTTCCTGGTAAATTTTTTAACTTTATTGACAACGCCTCTCGGTGCTACAAAACCTTATGACGGCATGGCAGATTTGAATGGTATGGTGGTTGATGAGCTTTATAAAAGCTTGTCGGATGAGTTTAATCCAACCCCTTATACTCCGGGCGTTGAAGAGTTTATAGATAGTATTTTGGAGGAAATAGGGTTTGTGCGAGATTCCAAATCGACATGGTGGGAAGTTACAGACGCTCTTTATTCTGCAGGCTTTGTACACGAAGCTATGCTGGCACAACGTTATGCTATGCCGTTACTTGCAGACGCTGCAGCTATTTGTCGTACGCCATCGATAGAGGATTTATATGGAAAAATTACGGCACCAACGGGTGAATCCTTGATTAGTTCGTTTTCGCGTATGGTTTCCGGAGCTGTACGGGAATACCCGATTTTATCCAGAGTGACTGCTTTTGATATTGGTGATGCACGTATCGTTTCCTTGGACCTAGATGAAGTAGCAAAAAGCGGAGGGGATGCTGCGGATAGGCAAACGTCTGTTATGTACATGCTGGCGCGTTATGTACTGGCGCGACATTATTATCTAACCGATGAAAGTTTAAGCAGCATTCCTCAGCAATATCAAGCGTATCATAAAGAGCGGATTGCCGAGATCCGCGAAGATCCCAAGCGAATTGTTTATGATGAATTTCATCGCACTTCAAAATCAGCTGCAGTGCGTGATCAAGTGATTATTGACATGCGGGAAGGGCGGAAATGGAAGGTACAAATTTCTTTGTTGTCTCAATCCGTTGATGATTTTGATCCGGTGATGATAGAATTTGCGACATCCATTTATATTATGGATGCCGGGCCATCGCAGGCAATTGAGAAAACCACCAAAATTTTCGGGCTTTCTGATACCGCAAAAACAGCTTTAAGAACACGGGTGCATGGGCCTCGTGAAGGCGGGGCAACTTTTCTTGCGCAGTTCGCTACCAAAAGCGGCGTCAATGTGCAATTGTTGACATTGACTTTAGGTCCTATTGAATTATGGGCATTCAGTACCACCGCGGAAGATGCCACTGTGCGCAATCAGCTGTATAGGCATCTTGGCCCTGCCGAGGCAAGACGTTTTCTTGCCTCGTTATTTCCAAATGGTACTGTAACCAAAGAACTGGCTGCACGCCTTGACGTTTTAAAAGCGGAAGGTGGGTTTATAGAAGAAGAAGGCAAAGTCAGTGTACTTGAAGAATTGGTTAGAGACATTCTCGAAACTTATTCTCGCGATCCCAATAGTAAAACATTGCCTCCGCACCGAGGTTAAAGCTTGCCTGCACCATTTTACTGTTAAGACACCAAGTTTGTTCATCAAGCCATGTGGATTGCTTGAGAGCAACGGATAAATTGTTTTAATAATTTTCACCCAGTTGAATTATTATGCAGGTTACTGTATGATACGCTTTGGTTAAATTGTTGCTAAAGGATAAACATGGGGTTGCCCGAAGTTCTTCACAAATTGAGCCGTCTTTTCCTGGCTGGTTTTGCCTTAGTTGCCAGCCCATTCGTGCGTTTGGGTGCATTATTACTTTCTACAGCTCTGGCGATTCCTATAGCAGCGGTCATTATTCTTATTGTTTCATTCGTTGTGGGCGCGAAGACTTTTGAGTTGGTTCCCTCCTATGTCGCCTCTGCATTGGTCGCGGCAGGCACAGCAGCGGTATTGACCCTGCTTGCTGCAGCAATCACTCCGGTAGTGCTTTTTTTTGCTTTATGTGAAGTGATAATCTCCCCTATTAAGGGCGCTCGGGCAGCATGGGAGGGTGGCCTGGAGGGCTGGTATGATTATGCATTTCGGTTATTTTTCTTTTCTTTCTTTTCAAGTAGTGATGCACCAGAGGCAATGGATGAAGATCTAATACAGCGAAGGTTCCAATATGCCGATGCAGATCAAATGCAGCAACTGCTGTCCATGCTCCAAGCCGCTCAAGAAAATACTTATACTAATCCCATAGAACCGCAGCAATTTGCAGCTTTAGAGTTAAGCCAGGAAGAATTAAACGAAATCATAAAAAACTCTGCCCCATTATTAACCCCTCAAGAAACGCAACAGCTCGCGCAAAAAGACAGCCGCGAAATTGCCGATTTACTACAAAAATACCAAGACATGCTTGAACGGTTAAATGGCAACTGTACGATAGACTTAGAGAAGCCTGCACCGGAAAACGCAGTGGTGCTGGTAAAGCAATATTTTAAGGATTCAGCATGGCTGCCTGTTCCTGGGAGGTCGCAAATTTTTAATAAACAATCCTTGCAAACTTACTGCACTTCGGCTAATGCGACGCACCCACTTACCCGGGAAAATTTGTTAGAGCCTACTCCATATAAAGTGGATACAGAAACTTATCATACGCGTTATGTATTTCATAACTATTATTACTCCCCGCAAGCTTCATCGCCGACAATCATTAGCCAAGAGATAAGTATGATGGCGGCCAAGCTGCGGGATTGTCTAACTACGTCACCAAAACCTGCCCAGGTAACAATTCATTCGGGAAGTCAGCAAGCAATGTTTACTCCTGCCAATATCTGATTAAACGATTGCTTCCGGTAAGGTAAATCCATTTAATATCCCCGGGATGAATGGATTTACCTGGTTTTGCGTTCTTAACAAATAGCGCCCGGAATTGCCGTTTATATCAAATAAAATTTGTAAGCTGGAACTGTCTTGTTCGCTAACCAGTACGTTTACTTTTTGCAGAATTTTAAAAAATGCCCAAGGTCCCGTTTCGTTTAACTCGAAATGGTTTCCTTCGATGGAGTTTAATACAAGCTTGGCATCCGCTTCAGGCCAGGAAAAATGCGTTGTAGATTCAGAGTTCTGATCATCGTAAAGTTTCGTGTGGCCAACTTTCAATGCCAGATTAGCAACGATTGGATCGAGGCTAATTTTTTGTAAGCTAAAGTCAATTTTACTTGTGGCGCTTTGTTCTGGGAAGAACATGTTGGTGATGACATTGGCGCGGATTAATTCATTAATATTTTCCGCTGCAATAGGCAATACATAACCATTTAATTCTTTGGGCTGCCATTGAGCACGTGAAGTATCAAGATAAGGTTTTATATAATAATCCAAAAATTGATTTAAAATTCCTTGCCTTGCAAAAAAGCGCTCAAAGTCGGCTATGGCAACCTCTTGTGGTTGCATGGGATCGAAAGGATAACGTTGGGCGATTTGATATTGATAATTTTGATAAACCGTTTGCTGCCATTGCTGGTTAATATATTGCCTGCTGTCATTAATGAGGATAAACCAGGCATCGTCCGCAATTTGTTTTACCCAGTTTGCTACCGGTTCCGGCAACTGCTGGGCACGGGAATAAAGAACACTCAACGGATTGGAAACTGTATCATCCAGGAAGCGAGATCGTGTTAAAGTGAACGCGGTCTTGCCCTTATCGTTAACCACGGACAAAGTAGCCAGAAATTTTTGCAGTTCATTGAGATTTATTCCTAAGTCTTGTATGGCAGATTGGCTTAGCAAACTAAGCTCGGTAAATTTACTGGCAATTTCCTGGTTAAAAAGGGTAGAGCTGTTTGCAAGTTCAGGGGTAGTTTGTTGCTGAATAAAATCAATTAGCTTAGGAATTGCACCGGATTGGTGCAATAACAAGGTTTGTTCCCGAGCTTGCTGATAATCCTGAAAATGAACCGGCATGGAGCGGCGCATGAAATTCTGCCACCAGGAGACGTATTCATAACAATAAGCTTGTTGCAATACTGTTTGTAAATCGAATACATCTTGGCGCGCTAATACCCAGTTATCTTCGTGAAGTTTCCTGCTAATTTCTGGCAAGTTGCTGATGATATTTTGAAATCCTGCTTTGGTGAGATAAACAGGCAATTCTTGTTGTGGTAGCGTAAAGCCTGGAATTGCGATGGCTTGTTTTTCTTGCGGAAAATGGTGTTTTGCCAGCGAATAATATAAATAACTCATTGGCAAGGCATTTAAGTAATTGCGGACATCGCTGACAATTTGTGCATTGATGCTTATGGGCTGAAAAGGTTGTTGCCCAATGCGTTTCAGCAAGCTCATCTTTTTTTGCACTTGTTCGGGCGCTTCTTTATTCCATGCTTGGTTAAACCATCCCATAACCTCAGGTTGAGAAAATTTTTGCGCATCGCCAAGCATTAGATAGATGCGCAAAGCTTGATAGCGGTCATATTGTGAAGCATTGACGTCAGTCATGTGCTGTTCAATTTCAGCAAGCAGTGCTGGCAGAAAATTACCTTGTAAATTCTGCTTGGTATTGCTTTGCAATTGTGTTTTTAAAAGTTGTACTGTGGGTAATGCAATATGGGATGAAATTTTTTCCAGGGAATTGGATGCTTTGGCTAAATGGTATAAAGCTGGGGCGGCATTAGAATTTTTTTGCCCACGCATGGTTTCATACATTAACAATTCTTTGCTTGCTTCATCCAACAATTGCGAAGATTTTAAATATTGATGTGCAACCCAAATAAGCGATATTCCTACGGCACCTGATAAACTTGCCATAAGCCACTTATGCGGGACAGTAACCGCTGGAACAAAACGCCGGGTTTGTTGCTGAAATGCCTGCAGCATCCCATCGATAAAATAAGCGCGATAATTTAGGGATTGTGGGTATTTATCTTGCACTGCGAGCGTATATTCATGTTGAATTTTTTTATTTAATCGATCAAGGCTCACCCCGCCTTGTTCAGCACTGGTGAAATAAAGCGCCTGTAGGTTAAAAAAACGAGGCGATGTATTTAAAATTAAAAGCTGCAGCGCACCTCGCAAACTTGCCAATTGTAGGGGAAATTCGCGGATAAGCGTTCTTTTAAGGCTGGAGCGTGCCGGATGCATTTTACTGATAACTTGTTGCCCTAGCATTTCTATTAAATGCTCAAATTGGCTGTTGAATGCCTCAAGCAATTTTTCCCGTTGCATGCTACTGAAAATGGAGAAGCCAAGCGGTTTTTTCAGTTCAGATTCATGTTCATACTGGAAGAATTCAGCAAACCCGGCTAAAGCATCCAGTTTGGTAAGAATAAGCCCTGCATCAATGCGATACCCGAGGCTTTGGCCAAAACGATGCAGCAATTGCGTATGGCTTTTTATTTGTTCAGCAACTTGGCTTGGCTCGGCAGCAAATAAATCATTGACGTCTACACAAAGTAATAAGCCGCTGATCTTAAGAGCTCGGTGGCAGCGATTTAACTGTTTGAGGGTATGTTGCAGAGGGTTGGTACTTTGGTTTAACCACGTCTCGCCCAGTTCGACAATAACTCCTTGTTGATTGTAATAAATATCCGCACTGCGTTCCGCATCGACCATAACATGTTGGAGCTGGCTTTGCCGCAATAAAGCAGTTTTTCCCTGATTTATTTTTCCTGTCAATAATAAAAAGGAGAGTGCATTATTTTGCGGTTTTAATTGCCCGATAATTTTTTTTAAGGCGTGGCATAAAGCAGACAACGATTTATCCATTAATTATCCATATTGGTAAGTACAGTATGATCAAGCAAGAGGGTTTTGGCTTTGTGATCCAAGAGCGTATGGCTAAGAAAATAAATCGAAATCAATAAGCCCAGAGAAAATAGCGCAGCAATCAATAGATATTTATTGCTTTTGGGTTCCGCTATGGTATTCGCTTGTTCTTTGAACAGTTTGTGCGGTTTGTTCACACGGTTTTGTTGGATCAGCTGAAATAATTCTTCGATTAAATTATCCAGGGTTTGACGGCCGTCAGCGCGCAAGTGCTGCTCGCCCTCAAATCCGGCAATAAGGCAATAGTAAGCCAGTTCAAGTAAATCCAAATATTGGCTGCTGCGTTCTTTGATGAAATTAACAATGTCAAAAAAACGCCGCTGCGGACCTGTTTCGTCATGGGAGGAAGGGGTAAATGCCTTAAATTCGGCGGGGGTTTTATACAAGCGTAGATAATTTTTACCTAACAATTCATCGATGGTGGCACTTAGTAGGTAATGAGCAATGACGACAAATTCTTCGGAGTAATTTTGCCCAAGAAGGCGACTATTAAAAGCCAATAATTCATGTTCGATGTTGTCGCGGATATTATGGATGGGAGGTAGGGTAGGGCTAATGCACAAGCGTTCAAGTAAAGACAGCAAAGGTCCTGCCGCTGCCACCAATGGATTGGAGGTAGAAGAAGCGATGAATAACTTTGAACGATAATAACCTTTAGGAACGAGGTGCTTCTCAGCGATGGAAAATCGGCTTACAAGAGAAGCCGAATAGAATTCGGCTGTCATGGTTCTACTCCAAATAGCATCATAATTCCGGCAAAGATTCCAAGATAATACGTTATTAATTTGCCATTTTGAAGTCTTATCACTGCAGCTTATTAAGCTTAAGTGAACTCATGCGAAGCGGCAAAGCTTTTTTCAAACGCGCTTAATTGTTTTTCAAGCTGCCATTGTATTCTTGCCTTTTCATTTGTTTTTATAAATTCAAGGCATGTGGGATTTTCTAAGTTTTCACATGCTGCTATCGGCAGAGAATGCTTGGCATCTTTCCAGATGCTTTTCCCAGGGAGAAAACTGTAGGTCAAGGCATTTCTATTAATTGTTTTAAGCTTGTGGTAGCCAATCCCATGCGTCATGACCGCTTCTACATATTGTTGCGTTAAATCCGTGCGCAATATGCCTTCATCATCGGTGGAAAGCACGACGGGCACGTGGTGGGCAAGATAATAAAGCAGGGGATGATTCTTGCCGCTGATCTGTAGAATTTTTTGATTGCTGATTAAATTGATTTCCACTGGGATTGGGCATTCGGCCATGTATTGCACAATTCGCTCAGCCTGATTTTCATAGGCAATATCTACTCCATGACCGATGCGTTCTGCATGACCTGTGAATATGGCGTCATGAATATGAAAACGTAAATCCTCCGGAGACACGGCAGTGGGCGCCATTTCTCCCGCATGCAGGGAGATATGCACATTTGGATAAATTTGGTGTAAAAACTGCATCACTTGCATATGCATACGATAATCGCGCAGGGAAATGATTCCATCTTCAGCTTGTACCAAATTAACCCCAACCAGATCGGGCGATGCAGAGGCTGCGGCAAACGCATTCACAGCCTGCGCAAACATGTTATCAGGTGCTTGCTCGCGTAAAATATAATATTGAAATTTAACGGTAACCTTGCATGCAGGCAAATGCGGATTTTTGTCGCAGCCCAAGATCTGACGGGTTTCTTTTAAAATGCGGGCGCTTTCGGTGATAGTATGCTGAATATTTTTTTTAAATTCAGGATGAGTCAGCAGCAAACGTTTTTTTTCAGCAAATGAAGTTGCATTTTGGATAAGATGGGCAAATGAAGCCGAGTGTGCGTTATCCGGTAATATCATCACTTCCAGGTAAAGTGTTTGCTGGGAGGCGGCACGTTTTATAATTTCAGCTAACAATTGTGGCCGGAAATCCGCAACTATCTGCATGAATTTAAAAAAACTTGCAAAAAAATGATCATGGGATGATTCTTGCCCTGCCACAAAATCTTTCAAGGACCATGCGCGAATAATTTGATGATAAAGTTCAGGTTGGGAATAAATGTCCGATGACTTGACCCCATGACACAATTCTACAGTCTTATTAAGCGCTAAGGTATTTTTATTCAGGCAATAATTTCCTTGAGCTGCCAGTGCTACCATGGTTTCAGGATAAGCGCCACCAGCTAAATGGTAGTGCAACTCCCCTCCCTTTGGCATATTTTTCAAGAAAGCATAAAGAGCGTTGGGATCAGATTTAATCCGATTAAAATGTGCAACAACATCGGCCGTAGCTTGTTGTACGAAAAAAATAAAAAATATAAACAGCCAGGATTTGTATAAGCGCATAAATAGTTCGTGCCAAACTAAAGCGCAATTATCGCAAAGAGCGACTGCAAAATCCACTTAAATAAGACAAGTGGATTTGCAATTTGTATTAATGACGAGCAATGACTAATCCTTTCAAGATCATCAAAGCCGTATATAGTTGATAATCTTCATGCAGTAATGTTTGGTCGTCTTGAGCCGTATTGGTTGGCTTGGCTTTACCATCATCATTTTTATTGCCATTCAACAAATGGCCACTCAAATCTGCTTCAGTAAAGCCTGAGAAATTTTGGGTCTTCCCCAAATCCGGGGGCACTTCACTTATCCGCACAGCACTCTAACTCTCAACCTATAATTTTCAAAATTTCTAAATCCGTAAGCTCTTCTCTGAATCAATTTCATCTTCCGATGAAACCCTTCAGTTATTCCATTGTTCTTCGTAAAGCGAAGCATTCTAACGACTTCTTCTCTCCATTTAAATTAATTATTTCCTAATCATCAAAGCCGTATATAGTTGATAATCTTCATGCAGTAATGTTTGGTCGTCTTGAGCCGTATTGGTTGGCTTGGCTTTACCATCATCATTTTTATTGCCATTCAACAAATGGCCACTCAAATCTGCTTCAGTAAAGCCTGAGAAATTTTCCTGGGAACCGGCTTTGGGAACCGTTACCTCTTCAACCACGATATCGGGCGTAATACCGGTAGCCTGGATAGAGCGGCCCGCAGGAGTATAATACAAGGCAGTCGTAAGTTTTATGCCTCGTTTGCTATCAAGGGGCAGGACCGTTTGTACTGAACCCTTGCCAAAACTTCTGGTACCGAGAATAACCGCCCGCTTGTTATCTTGCAAAGCACCCGCGACAATTTCAGAAGCGGAAGCTGAACCATTGTTAATAAGGACAACCATGGGGGCATTTTCTAGAATATCACCAGGGTTTGCTAAAGCAGTAAATTTGGAGCCGGGTAAACGGCCTTCCGTATAAACGATTTTTTCTTCTTCACCTTTTTGATCATTGTGGATGAATGCATCGGAAATTTGGATCGCTGAATCCAACAAGCCACCTGGATTGTTGCGCAAGTCCAAAACCAATCCTTTAAGTTTCCCGCCGGATTCTTGTTTGAGTTGATCAATCGCTTGTTTCATATCCTTATAGGTTGTAGCTTGAAATTGGCTTAGGCGGATATAACCATAGTTGTTATCGAGAAGTTTGCTTTTAACGCTTTTTATTAAAATCTTTTCGCGGACTAAGGTAAAGATTAATGGTTTGGTTTCGCCCTTACGTAAAATGGTCAGTTCGATAGGAGAGCCTATTTTTCCGCGCATTAAATTCACTGCGTCCTTAAGATCAAGCCCCTGCACAGATTGCGAACCGAGTTTGATAATATAATCACCCGCTTTGATACCCGCTTTGTAGGCAGGAGTATCCACCAGTGGCGTCACCACTTTAACCACGCCTTCTTCCATGGTCACTTCAATGCCTAAACCGCCAAATTCACCATTGGTCGCTGTTTGCAAATCCTGGAAATCTTCTTCGTCAAGATAGCTTGAATGCGGATCAAGACCGGAGAGCATGCCACGTATGGCATTATCGAATAATTCTTTGTCATTGGTTGGTTTTACATAATATTTTTTGATTTGACTCAAGGCATCGGAAAAGCGCTGAACATCTTCCATGGGGATACGTTGCTGTGCTTCTTCTTCAGCAAGAACTGGGGCAGGAGATAAAACAAAAGCCGTGAATAAGGTGAGTAAACCCTTAGACAAATAATTAGCGGACATAAAATTCTCCTTGAAAGCACGGCTGGTTGGCCATAGTTGCTTTCCGTGTTGTTATTGTTGTTGTTCGGCAACTCGCCAAAAACAATCAAGACAACCATTCAAGTGGCGAAATGACTTTCCCCCGGTGTCTTATTTCAAAGTATAGACCGTTTTGATTAAGTCCACCGCTATGGCCAACCGTTGCAATTTGCTCGTGTTGGTGCACAACATCGCCTTTTTGTTTGTACAAGGATTGGTTGTGTGCATAGAGCGTCATAAAACCCTGTCCATGGTCGATTATTAATAACAAGCCATAGCCTTTAAGCCAGTCGCTGAACACTACTTTTCCAGGGTATACGGCATTAATTGCAGTACCTTCCTTGGCATAAAAAATCAACCCATGATTCAATTTTTGCAACGTATCGCGAGCAATTTTGACGGGTAGGGGTAATTTATGGCGCATCCTTGAAAAAGGTGATTGGGTTTGCAGCAAACTTTGCTGCATCAGCGTTTGTAGCAAGCGGGCTAAATTAGCCTTGTTCTGTTGATATTCCTTTAAAGTTTGCCGGGCGGAGAGAATGTCTTTTCCCATAGTATGGGCTAATTGAATTTGATAACTCTTTTCATTTTTGAGTTTTTGCTGATTTAATACGATTTGCTCTTGCAATTTTTGTTGTGCAAGCAATTCAGCATGTAATGTTGCAGTTAAAGAAGTGAGGGTTTCCTTGGTTTTTTTTACCTGTGCTACCATATTTTTCTGTGAGCGAATCAAATATTCATAATAAGTAAGCAAGCGATTGATAGTAGCAGGGTCTTCTTGATTGATGAACCATTTAAGGGGTTGATATTCACCCATTTTATAGCGAGTCCGCACATGGATAGCCAGCAAGTGCTGCTCTTTTTGCAAGCGTTTGTTTACCGATGCAATTTGTTGTTGCAAGTCTGCAATTTTGTTTTGTCTTTCTGTTAATATTTCTTGAGTTTCGTGCAATTTTTTTACACTTTCTCCAATTTTTTTATCTGTTGCGGCAAGTTCTTGATAGAGCACCGCCTGCTTATTATGAGCATGCGCCAGCGTTTGTTGCAGCTTGCTAATTTTAATGTCTAAATCTTTTAGTTTATTTCGCGTTTCGTGTATGGGGGCACTTTCGGCAAATGAAAGAGAGCTCACCTTCAGAAATAAACATACACAGAAAAGTTTAGTCCGCATGCGCATGATTTTTTACCAATAACGGTTTTCCGGTCATTTCCACTGGGGGGGTAATGTCAAGCAAGGTAAGTAAAGTCGGAGCTATGTCAATCAAGCTGCCATGGATGGCATTGAAATGCCAGTTTCCGCCCAAGTATAAAAAAGGGACAGCTTCGCTGGTGTGTGCAGTATGAGGTTGGCTTGTGGATTCATCAAACATCATTTCCGCATTGCCATGATCGGCAGTAATTAATAATTTACCGCCTACATGCTGTAGTTCAAGCCAAATCTCATGCATTGCTTTATCCAGATATTCAATGGCTTTTACGGTAGCCGCGAAATTCCCGGTATGACCTACCATATCGGCATTGGCATAATTACAAATAATGACATCATACGCGCCACTTTTTATCGCATCTACGAGCGTTTTAGTCAATTCAGGCGCACTCATTTCTGGTTTCTCATCATAAGTTGCGACGTGTGGGGATTGGATTAAAATCCGATCTTCATTGGGATAAATTTGTTCAGAGCCACCGTTTAGAAAAAAAGTGACGTGGGCGTATTTTTCGGTTTCAGCAATGCGCAACTGCGTCAAACCTTCGTAGGCGAGGACTTCTCCCAGCGTGTTTTTAAGCGATGCTGGCGGAAAGGCAGGCTTGGTTGGTAAATTTTTGGCATATCGGGTCATGCTGATGAAAGCAGCAAGCTGTGGTTTTTGTACGCGTGTAAAGCCATCAAATTCATCCAGGGTAAATGCTTGGGTTAATTGCCGAGCCCGATCTGCGCGGAAGTTGAAGAAGAAAATTGCATCGCCATCAGTAATGGCTTTGCCTATGCCAATACGTGTCGGGGGAATGAATTCATCATAAATTTGTTGCTGATAATAAAAAGCC
Organism: Legionella sp. 27cVA30; assembly: GCF_024160945.1. Lineage (NCBI taxonomy): Bacteria > Pseudomonadati > Pseudomonadota > Gammaproteobacteria > Legionellales > Legionellaceae > Legionella > Legionella sp. 27cVA30. The sequence goes on along the minus strand of NZ_JAMYXK010000001.1, from coordinate 501,279 downwards.
AGTGCTTCTTCAGGCGTATTAAATTCGTAGGGGCTGATTACTTCGGTGAGTAGTTGATAAACGGGATAGACTCGCTCCCAGCGCTTATCCCTATCCATCGCATAATAGCGACCACATATAGAACTTATAAAGCCTACAGGATATTTGTTTAAATGGTCTTGCAATCTTTTGATGCTTGCTGCAGCACTTTGCGGCGGGGTATCGCGGCCGTCAAGAAATAAATGCAGGTAGACATTAAAAAATTCTTTCTCTGCGCACAGAGTTAAAAATGAAAACAAATGGTTTTCATGACTGTGAACGCCGCCAGGTGAAAGCAAGCCCATCACATGCAGGGCTTTTCCCTGTTGTTTAATTTCTTCAATGGTGTTAAGAAATACGGGATTGTTGAAAAATTCCCCTGTTTTAATTGCTTCGTTAATCAGGGTATAGTCTTGGTATATCACTCGGCCAGCGCCGATGTGCATATGGCCTACTTCTGAGTTACCCATTTGCGCAGCAGGCAAACCAACCGGATTCCCAGATGCTTGCAGTAAAATATGCGGTTCGGTTTTCCACCATTTATCCCAGTGCGGAGTATGTGCCTGGGCAATGGCATTATGTTCCGAGTCTTCACAATACCCCCAGCCATCCAGAATCAATAAAACCAATGGAGGTTTTTTTCCCGAGAACATAATCACTCCTTAAGGCATGCATCGCTTAATGTTACTGTCGCCGCAAACTAAAAAGCTACGCCAGTTAGTTTTGCTTAATCTTTTGTTATAAAGCAGGTAGACTATAGGCCATTTTTGTTGATGGAAGAAGTGGGTTGAATCAAAAATTACCCGAACATGTTGCTATTGTGATGGATGGTAATGGACGTTGGGCAGAAAATCGAGGGTTGCCTCGCGCTGAAGGGCATCGAGCCGGTATTGAAACGGTAAAGTCTGTTGTACAACATTGTTTGCAAAAAAATATTCATATTTTAAGCTTGTTTGCATTTAGTAGCGAAAATTGGTCTCGCCCGGAAGGCGAAGTTGATTTTTTAATGCAACTTTTTATCCATGCATTAAGAGAAGAAATAAAACAATTGCATGAATATGGTGTCTGCCTGCGTTTCATAGGCGAGCGCAGGCAATTATCAGCGGATTTGCAAACCCAAATGCATTCCGCTGAAGCGCTGACTTGTAAAAACGAGCGTTTGATTTTAAATGTGGCAGTGAATTACAGTGGGAAATGGGATATTTTGCAGGCCGCAAAAAAAATGGCGGCAGAATTGCAACAAGGGGTAATTCGTCTTGAAGATATGGATGAAGAAGTTTTTACCCGGCAATTAAGCACTCACAAACTTCCAGAGCCTGATTTGTTCATTAGAACGAGTGGAGAACAAAGAATCAGCAATTTTTTTCTTTGGCAACTTGCGTACACGGAGCTTTATTTCTGCGAAGTTCATTGGCCGGATTTCACACTAGAAGAATTTGAAAAAGCATTGCAGAGCTACAGTTTGCGCGAACGGCGTTATGGTCAAACCTCAAAGCAATTAACTGAGAAAAACCATGTTTAAACAAAGGCTTATTACCACCCTTATCTTAATCCCTGCAGTTTTATTCGCTATTTACTATGCTCCTTCCTGGCTTTTGGCCAGCATAGTTTTGCTCCTGACGGCAGCAGGTGCCTGGGAATGGAGCCAGTTGATTCCTGTAAAAAAATTACCGTATAAGATTCTGTTTACCCTGCTGGTTCTCGCAGCCACTTGGTTATGTATGCAATGGCTGGATTATTGGTCGATCACAGGATTAATCTTGTGGACTTTAATTTTTTTTGCTGTTTTGCTGTTTCCTTCATCCCAAGTTGTGTGGGGTTATCCTTTCATCGTGGCAGGAGCTGCCTTGGCCTTACTGCCGTTATTCGCAAGCAGCCTCATGGCGCTTTACCGGTTGACGGCGGGGAAAGATTTGGTCGTTTATTTGTTGGCCCTGGTTTGGGCGGCTGATATCGGTGCTTATTTAGCGGGGAAAAGCTGTGGGCGCCGCAAACTCATTCCATTGGTAAGCCCGGGTAAAACCATCGAAGGCACCCTCGGGGGGGGGCTGTTAGCCATGGCAGTGGCAGCAGCAGGGTATTTATATTTCAAGCCCGTTTATTCCTTTTATTGGTTTATTTTAGCGGCTGGCACTATATTTATTTCAATACTGGGTGATTTATGCATCAGTATTTTAAAACGACGTTGTAAATTGAAAGACACTGGCAATATTTTCCCAGGCCATGGGGGGGTGCTTGATCGTTTAGATAGTCAGATTGCTGCTTTGCCCCTATTTTATTGTGGTGTAAGATTCTTTTTTGCAGGGCTTTGAGTTTATGTTATTCACGCTGTTTTATTTCTTTCTTGCTCTTGTCCTTCTTATCATTGTGCATGAATTTGGACACTTTCTTGTAGCACGTTGGTGCGGAGTAAAAGTACTGCGCTTCTCGTTTGGTTTTGGCAAAGTGATTGCCAGCTGGCGTGATAGGCGTGGCACAGAATTTGCCTGGTCAATTTTTCCTTTAGGCGGTTACGTCAAAATGCTGGATGAGTCGGAAGGAGAAGTGGCGGCAGATGAAAAACATCTTGCTTTCAATAATAAATCGGTATGGGCCCGCATGGCCATCGTATTGGCCGGCCCGTTATTTAATTTTTTATTTGCCTTTGCTGCCTTGTGGTTGATGCTTACCATTGGCATTAAATCCTTAGCGCCGATGATCGATGCAGTGCAGCCCGGCAGCTTTGCCGCTCGGGCAGGATTTAAAGCCAACCAAGAAATTTTGGCTTTAAATGAAGAAAAAATTAATAGTTGGCGCGATTTTCAATATGCATTGATGCCTTTAATAGGTACAGAAGAACCTGTTACCCTGCGCGTTAAATCCTTAGATAATGGCAAGGAAACCGAGCTTATCCTGCCTCTGGCTGATTGGCAGCTCAATACCAAAAGCCAGGATGTCTTAAAAAGTATGGGGATCACGCCTTTTGTACCCACTATCCCCCCCATTGTAGGCAGTGTGCTTGAGAATTCGCCTGCCCAGGCGGCGGGTCTTAGGGTTGATGACAAGGTAACGCATATTGATGGGGTCGTTGTTGACAGTTGGCTGGTTCTGGTCGAGTACGTCCGGAAAAATCCGAATAAACAAACCCATCTCACCATAGAGCGCAACGGTGCATCACATACTATTCCGGTAAAAATCGGTCAAGCCAATAATAACGGGGCGGTTGAAGGTTTGTTAGGCGTGCGTTCCAATCCGGTAAACTGGCCGTCTCACTGGCTGCGGTTACATCAGGAAAATCCCTTGCAAGCTGCCGGCACGGCTTTCTTGCAAACTTTAAACCTTACCAAGGCCACCTTTACTTTAATGGGGCGTTTAGCCTTGGGAAAATTACCCTGGCAAAGTTTGAGCGGCCCTGTAGGCATTGCTCAGGGGGCGGGAGAATCAGCGCGCAGTGGCTTGGCTTACTATCTTTCTTTTTTGGCATTGGTGAGCATCAGTTTAGGCGTTTTAAATTTATTGCCGATTCCCATGTTGGATGGCGGGCATTTGCTTTATTGTTTGCTTGAAATCATAAGGAGACGGCCTCTTTCTGAGGAAGTGCGCTCGCTGGGTATGTATTTAGGATTATTAATTTTAATTGCTTTGATGGTGGTGGCTTTAACTAATGACATAAGCAGGCTTGTCGGATAAGAGGTACTGCCTGCTGGATATTGCTTATGATTTGTCTGGTTTAACCATCTTTTTTTGTGCTGCCTAGCACGGGCATAAGTCGGCGCTGCCTGCTTTACGCTTATTCGAGGCTACAAGCAAAATTGCTTTATGAACCGATGCGGCATGTGCTGATTTCTTGACAGAATTTGCTACTTCCTATAAAAGGGTGCATTTTAATGTCACATGATAGACCAAGCGAATGGGCTTAAACCATGATCGTTTCATTGCTATGTAGCCAGTGAAGTTGAGTAAACTAAAATATCCCTGGATGTAAAAACAATAATGAAAAAAATCAGTAAACAATTTGTATTGAGTGTTTTTTGTAGTACAGCGTTAATGTGGTCAGCAGCTGTAAGTGCCGAAAATGGCTTTATCGTGCGGGATATTAAAGTAATTGGTGCCCAGCGAGTCAGTACCGGGACAGTATTGAATTATCTGCCCGTACAAGTGGGGGAGGAAATTACCCCGGCGTCTACCCCGCAAATTATCCGCGCTTTATATGATACCGGTTTTTTTCAATCGGTAGTGCTTGAACGCCAGGGAAATACGTTAATTGTCCGAGTTATCGAACGCGCCACCGTGGGCTCGATCAATGTCACGGGAAATAGCGAAATTCCCAGCGACAAAATGAAGGAAATTCTTAAAGATCTCGGCTTGGTTAAGGGACGTGTATTTCAGCGTGCTTCTTTGGAACGATTGGAAAAGGAGCTCAAGCAAGCCTATAACGCGCGCGGTAAATACAATGCACGTATTGAATCGAATGTAACGGCCCTTACTGAAAACCGCGTAGCCATCAATGTATCCATTTCAGAAGGGCGGGTTTCCCGCATTAAGGAAATCAGGATCATTGGTAACCACGATTTTACGGAAAGCGAGTTGTTGTCAGAAATGTCGCTGACTACCAGCAATCTGTTTACTTATTTTTCCAAAAAAGACCAATATTCCAAAGCAGCCATGGATGCTTCGCTTGAAGCATTGCGTTCCTATTATTTAGATCGTGGCTATCTGAAATTCAAGATTGTTTCTTCGCAAGTTTTATTATCACCCGATAAAAAAGACGTATTCATCAATATTCATATCGAAGAAGGGCCACAATATCATTTTGCAGGTTATGAAATTCGCGGCAAAACAATCCTGCCGCGGGAAAAAATTGACTCATTAATTCAGGTGAGAAAAGGCGATGTGTTTTCACGTAAAAAAGTGACGGAAAGCATTTCTGCCGTTGGTCTTGCCTTGGGGGATGTGGGTTTTGGTTTCCCTGCCATCAATGCCGAACCGCAGATTGATGAACAAAATAAAACAGTTTTGATTACTTTTGTGATCGATCCAGGCCGCCATGTATACGTGCGCCGCATTAATTTCCACGGCAACACAAAGACTGGGGATTATGTCCTGCGTAATATCATCCGCCAGCAAGAAGGGGCATTGTTATCACTGCATAATATTAAAGAATCTGAACGGCAATTAAGACTTTTAAGCTATTTAAAAAATATCAACGTAAAAACCACACCGGTACCCGAAGCAAATAACCAGGTGGATTTGGATGTTTACTTGGAAGAAGCTCCTTCCGCTGAAGCGAGTGCGTCGCTAGGCTACGGCACGACCGGGCCGCAGTTTAATGCAGCCTTTGATCAGTATAACTTTATGGGGACTGGGCGTGCAGTCGGATTGGCTTTCAATGCCAGCAACTGGGGGCAAAATTACTCCTTCAATTATTACAATCCTTTCTACACCAATACAGGTATCGGACGTGGCGTCAATTTGTATTTCCAAACCGTTGATCCAAAACAATTGGATGTCGCAGCTTATAGCTCGGATCGTTTCGGGGGCGATGTAAATTACAATATCTTGCTCAGCGAAAACAGCAGCATGCAACTGGGGTATGGATATCAAGGTTTAAATATTAAATCGGTAGGGACGGTGCAGCAAATTCAAAATTTTGTGGATTTGTATGGTCGTAATTTTGACCAAATCCGTTTGAGTTCCGGATGGAACCGCAATACCTACGATCAAATGCCTTATCCTACCCGCGGCACGAATCAGCAAGCGGGTTTGCTGGTGGCTCTTCCTGGTTCGTCGGATTCATTTAAATATTATAAAACTTCTTACCTTGCCAAAATGTATTATCCAATAACGCGTGGATTTATCTTTACGGCCCTGGGTAATGTGGCTTATGGCAATACATTTAATAATCAAGGGTTGCCGTTTTTTGAAAACTATTTTGCGGGGGGTATTGCACAACCTGGGCAGGTACGTGGATACGAGAGTTACTCGTTGGGGCCACAAGACAATACAGGCCGTGCTTTAGGTGCTAACTTCCTGGTAAATGGCAGTGCCGGATTAATTTTACCTTATCCATTAAGTCGGGATAATGTGCGCACCACGCTCTTTGTCGATGCGGGTAACGTTTTTGTAAGGGGAACGCCGGTTGCATTAGCAGGAACTGATGCAGGCCCGTTGCGGTACTCTACCGGCGTATCGGTTGAGTGGCGCTCACCCTTTGGGCCTTTGGCATTCAGTGTAGCTCAAGCATTGAACGCGCAGCCTACCGATGAAAAGCAATTTTTCCAATTTACCTTATCATCGAGTTTTTAAAAGAATGGGCGTCAATTTATCGCAACGGATAATGAATTGTGCTAGCATTTATAACCCTGACCTGTGGATTTGGGAAAGCTGGTTCACAGGAGGCAGGCCATTGCAAATCATTTTGTGAGAAGCCCTGTAGCCTACTAAAGTGATGTTGCGAGCATCTTGTTTTGAGTTTATTTGTATGTCTTTCAATCGGGAGTAAAAATAATGAAGCGATTAGGTAGCGTTATTATAGCGTTAATGTTTACATTAGGATGCGCCAGTGCATTCGCTGAAGGCACAAAGATTGGCGTGGTGGATTTGCAAAAGATCATGCAAACTTCAACGCAAATGAAAGCCATCCAGGAAAAACTGGAAAAGGAATTTAAGCCGCGTCGCGATAAGTTAGTCGCTGTAGAAGAAAACTTGAAAAAGGATATGGAAAAGTTCAAGCGCGACAGTGCAGTGATGAGCCAGTCTCAACGCAAAGAACTCGAGAAGAAGATTGTTAGCACACAACAAAAATTCGAAAGAGAAGGTCAACAATACCAGCAAGAGTTAAGCACGGCACACAATGAAGCAATGGAAGACTTTTATAATAAAATCAGAGCGGCTATTGCTAAAGTAGCAGAAACTGAAAAGTTCGACATCGTGTTGCAAAAAGATGCTGCTCCATTCAGTTCTGAGAAGCTTGATGTAACCAGCAAGGTAATGCAAGCTATTGGCTAATCTATATTCTAATGATTGATGTTGCAACTCTTTCAGTATGTGCAAATAAGCACAAGCTGAAAGAGTTTCATCTGTGTTGATGTCGTTGTTCCTCTTTGATTTTATTCCTCCTTAGTGGGCAGTGATGATGTAAATACAAATTACTGAAATTTGAGCATGTGATGCTCTGTGTCACCTTTAACATAATTAGGTTAATAAACTTAAGAACCAAGCGAGACATAAGTTATGAATGGATCTGTGGATATTAATAAAGTTCTGAAGTTACTGCCTCATCGGTATCCCTTCATTCTAGTGGATAAGGTTTTGGATTATAAGGAATTCGATTATTTGGTGGCGATAAAAAATGTAACCATTAACGAGCCTTTTTTTACAGGGCACTTCCCGGGTAATCCAATTATGCCTGGGGTTTTAATGCTGGAATCATTGGCGCAAGCCAGTGCAATCTTATCCAATTTGTCGCGCACGGCTTCGGAAGGTCATGAATTTTTATATTTTTTTGCCGGAATTGACAAAGCCAGATTTAAGCAAGTGGTTACCCCGGGCGATCAATTGCGGCTTGAAGTTAAGCTGATAGGGCAGAAACGAGATTTTTGGCGTATGCAAGGTGAAGCTTATGTTGGTGATAAACTGGCTTGTTCTGCGGAATTAATGAGTGCGGCGAAGGAAATAAAAAGTGATAAGTGAGAATGCAATAATCCATCCTTCAGCAAAGCTGGCTAAAGGCGTAACAGTAGGCCCAGGCACCATTATTGGTGCTGATGTTGAAATTGGCGAGGATACTTGGGTAGGTCCGCATGTGGTTATCCAGGGACCAACCGTCATTGGTAAAAATAATAAGATTTTTCAGTTTGCCTCTGTGGGTGATGAACCACAAGATATTACTTATAAAGGCGAGCCGACCAGACTTGAAATCGGGGATAATAATATCATTCGCGAGTTTTGCATGATAAGCCGCGGTACTGTCAAAGGCGGTGGCTTGACTCGTTTGGGGAATGATAATTTTTTAATGGCATATACCCACATCGGTCACGATTGCATGGTGGGCAATCATGTCATTATGGTGAATTATTCAGCTTTATCCGGGCATGTGATCGTGCAGGATTATGCCAATATTGGCGCATACGCGGCGGTACACCAATTTTGCCATATTGGCGCTTATGCTTTTATTGCACGCGCTACGTATGTGACCAAGGATGTATTACCCTATGTAATGATTGCCGGACATTCCACTTCAGCTTGCGGCATCAATACGGTGGGTTTACGCCGTCGCGGATTTTCTTCCGCTGCGATTGATTGTTTGCGCCGGGCTTATAAGATCATCTTCCGTAAAGGATTGACAGTTCAGCAAGCCATAGCCGAACTTGAGGTATTACAGAAGGATTGCCCTGAGGTTGTGCCGATGATTGATGCTCTTAATCAATCAACCCGCGGTATAGTAAGATAATGTGGTTCTCTGCCGCTATTGCTGTTGCTAGCGGTGGCGCATTAGGCGCGCTTTCACGTTTTGGCACTGTATTTCTAAGTCAAACCTTGCTGAAGACGCGTTTCCCAGTGGGAACTTTACTGGTTAATTGCCTGGGCTCATTTTTAATTGGTTTGCTCATGCATTTGTTCTTAGAACGTTATGCTGACCAGGCGCACTGGCGTTTGTTTTGGGTTGTGGGTTTTTTAGGCGCATACACTACATTTTCCAGTTATGCCTGGGAAACTTGGGTACTTTATGAAAATGGCCAATGGCTTGGTGCAGTGTTAAATATTATGCTTAACAATTGCATGACTCTGTTATTGGTATTGATAGGTATACAATCTGGACGTTGGCTTGGGGGAGTATAATGGAAGTCAAGATAGCCCGAATTTATCTTAGTGAAGATTCACCCTTGTTGAATGAAATATTTACTTACCTGCATGAGCAACATATTAAAGGCGCCACTTTATTCCGCGGTGTAAAAGGCTTTGGCAGCAGTGGGAAAACGCGTGAAGCGCGTTTTTTGGATTTACATATGGATTTACCGATGGTGATCGAGTTTTTTGATGAACCCAGCCGGATAAATGCAGTGCTAAATTATTTTCAAGAAAAAATTGGCAGTGGCCGTATATTGCAATGGTTAGCAGAGGTTGATTGACATGCTGGATCCCCATTTGTTACGTAATAATCCCGAACTGGTTGCACAACGATTAAAGCTGCGTGGTTTTAATTTTACTGTGGAAAAATTTAAAACTCTTGAAGAGCAGAGAAAAGCGTTACAGGTAGCCACGCAAGCGCTGCAAAATGAACGCAATCAACGTTCCAAAGAAATTGGCCAGGCGAAAGCACGGAATGAAGACATCACGCCTATGCGTGCAGAAGTCACCCGCATTAGCGCTGAGCTGGAAGAAAAAAAAGCTCTTTTGGATAATGTCTTGCAGCAGATTGAAGCCATGAGTTTAAGCCTGCCTAACTTGCCGCATGCTTCTGTGCCGGTAGGGGAGGATGAAAAAGGCAATCAAGAAGTACGCCGCTGGGGAGATATCCCCACGTTTGATTTTCCAGTTCGTTCCCATGATGAATTAGGGGAAGCATTAGGCCAGATGGATTTTGCCATGGCTGCTAAAATCACAGGCAGCCGCTTTGTAGTATTAAGGTCAGAATTAGCCAGACTGCACCGCGCCCTCATTCAATTCATGCTGGATCTCCACATCCGCGAGCACAATTATCAGGAAATTTATGTACCGTATATTGTCAATGCAGAGAGTTTACTCGGTACCGGCCAATTGCCGAAATTTGAAGAAGATTTATTTAAGCTCGCCGGTGAGCAGGGATATTATCTGGCATCCACTGCTGAAATCCCGGTTACCAATACGGTACGTAATACCATTGTTGATGCACAGGCTTTTCCCATACGTTATGTTTGCCATTCTCCTTGTTTTCGCAGTGAAGCAGGTTCTTATGGTAAAGACACCAAAGGCATGATCCGTCAGCATCAATTTGAAAAAGTTGAATTGGTCTGGATAACAACAGCGGAACAGTCTTATGAAGCGCTTGAACAATTAACAAGCCATGCAGAATCTATTCTCAAGCATTTGCGGCTACCCTATCGGGTCATGAGTTTGTGTACCGGGGACTTAGGTGCTGCTTCTGCCAAAACCTATGATTTGGAAGTCTGGTTGCCCAGCCAAAATACCTACCGGGAAATTTCATCTTGCAGCAATATGGAATCTTTTCAAGCTAGGCGCATGCAAGCCCGGTATCGGCATCCTGAAACAGGGGAAATGGCACTGGTGCATACATTAAATGGCTCCGGCTTGGCCGTAGGCCGTACTTTAGTTGCTATTATGGAAAATTATCAGGATAAGGAAGGAAATATTGTCATCCCATCTGTTTTGCGTCCATACATGGGTGGTATGGAAAAACTCAAGAAGTGAAACTAATTTTGCGGCCAAGGCCGTATGCAGGCTAATTTATCGATTCGTGCCAGCATCCTTTAAACCGTTGCAGGCTAAAGGGTGCGCATTTACGCGATAGTCACTATTTCCAGGGAAAGCAACGCATTGACCAAAGATTGCAAGGGTAAACCCATGATGGTGCTTTCCGCACCGCTAACTTCCTTGAATAACCATTTGGCCATGCCTTCGTAATGATATGAGCCGCAACTTTGGTAAGGTTGCTCCTGGTAAAGGTAAGCTTGAATGGTTGACATGCTAAGTGTATGCATGGTCAGTTCGGGGCATTCTTCCTGCTGCCAGATAATTCGGTTATTTTTGGCTATACAAACGGCTGTGAATAATTGGTGTTTTTTCCCACTCAACCGCTGCAGCTGGCCCACTGCATTGGCATGGGTAATCGGTTTGTCAAAATACTCATTATCCAGTATGCACAATTGATCGGCCGCAATAACAGCAGTATCAGGAAAACGTTTGCTGACAGTCAAGGCTTTCTCATGGGCAAGTGTTACTGCCAATGATAACCAATCTTTCTTAAAATCATTTTTTACCGCTGTTTCATCAACCCCTGACGGGATGATTTTAAAATCCAGCCCCACGCTTTTAAGCAAATGTTGCCTGCTTTTTGACCCTGAAGCCAAGATGATTGGTTCTTGATGAATTAAATCAAACATAAGCAGCCACCGATGCCATGAGTAAAAATCCAATGATGACAAAACTAAAGTCGCGCAGATTACAGCAGCGCTCTACCATGACACAGCGCTCCAGACCATGCAATGTCCCCAGGTATAAAAACGTCCCTGCAGAAATGGAAACCAGGATTGGATCAAATAAAGAATTGGTTTCAACTCCCTGCTCAAAATACCAGCCTAAAAATATACCTAATGGCGTCATTAATGCAAAAATCAGAAAAAAGATTAAGCTTTGCCGGGTAGATAATGAACTTTTATTCAATTGTACGGCAATGGCAAAACTCTCCGCCCATTTATGGGTGATGATGGCGAGGAAAAGCATGATGATTACGGATAAATCATGGGTAAATCCCAAGGCAGTAGCAAGCACCAAAGAGTGGATGGACAACATGAGCCAGGCGAGTAAGGCAAATGCAGGATGATTGCCATCATGATGATGATAGAGTTCTTTGCCAAGATGCTCAAACCATAAGAAAATCAGAAAAGTAAGTCCGGTAATAATATAAGCGAAAGGGTACTCATAACCCATGGCGTTGAACATGGCATTGGATTCAGGAAGCATATGCAACAGTGCCGCACCCAGAAAAACGCCGGTAGCCAAGGTTTCACCTAAAGGAAAATCAAAATGTTCGCCATGGTGTTTGCGTTTTTTGAAAGGGTACCAGCCGGCTAGCAAGATGACGGCCAGTATGCTTAGAGCAAAAAAAAGTTTTAGGGTGGAAGTTGCCATGTTTCTGTAATCCTAAGAACAAATTTGAGGGCATTAAAAGTAAATGTTATGGCAGTTATGAAAAGAATTGCACACAAGAATAATTTGCCTGTTAAATAATATTTTCGCACATTTTATTTAGCAAGGGGAATTTATTCTTTTTTACTGCATATTAGATAGAAAAGAAGGCTCGTCATGGGTAAAGATAAGGGTAATGGCACAAATAATCTTTCGGTGGTATTCCTGCTACCAATTTCTATAATGCTTCTTTAATAATTTCCATGGGTTCAACTAAGCTGTAATTATTAAATCGTCCCCAGTAAAGAGCAATAGCACGAATCATTTCCGGCTTTAAATATTGGCGAATGTCCATTTGACTGGTATAGACAGCAATGGCTTCTTGCTTCTTTTTTATAAACTTATCGATGTTGATAAAAACATTAGGCCTAAAATCAACGGTGCTTGACGGAGACAGATAGCTGAATAAATTGGGTACGGTACGGCATGCGATGACTGTTGCCTGATAAGTGCTTCTGTGATCCTGGTGGTAATCGAAGATAGAATGCGTGTACACATGCGTCGGTTTGACTTGCTCAACCACGGTTTCAATAAACTGAATCGTTTCTATACCATTATCTATTTTGGTGTCAAAAAAATCGCCTAAAAAAAGTTTTGCACCTTGAAGTTGTGCCGCTTTTTGTGCTTCTCGCTTTCTAACTTCCGGATCCCCACCAAATCCCCCCATACTTAAAGTCAGGATATTAATATCACTGCCTTCGGATTTTAAGCGCGCCAAAGTTCCGCCGCAGCCAAATTCTACATCATCAGGATGTGCGCCTATGGCGAGAACAACTTTATTATTTTTAGCTTTTTTTAATTTTGATTCTTCGGCTAATTCTAAGGCACGTGTTACAAATTCTTTTTTATCCAGCGGCTTAAAAAATAAGCCATCAGCATGATACTTCATGGCTGTTAAAATAAAATCCACTTTAATATTTTCTGCAATGATTAAAATGGCTGTGGAGGGGTTGGATTTTTTTACTAACCTTGTAATATGGAGATCATTGATTTCAGATACATTAATATCGGTAATCACCAAGTCCCAATCCCTAATAACCGCTTGTTTTTTAGCTTCCTGGTTATCTGCTACATGGGTTATCTCTGCCTTTGGTTGTATCCATTCTATGATCTTTTGAGCAAGAGCAAGATCCGGTTCGATGAGTAAAATTTTATAGAATTTTTTCAAGTTATGTCCTTATGCGGTCACTCTTAAGTTCGATTACAAATCCAATTTAATTATTTCACCATTCATAATGGGGTTTAAAGTTTCCAGTTTACGAAATAAACGCATCCAGTTTGCATCAGGAGTAAATGAGTGGGTTAAGCCTAATTGAAAAGCCTTAAAAAATTGGCCATGTCCAATGGCTATGACAAAACCTCTCATTTTTAATACTGCCTGGTAAAAAGCAAATACGCGCTTTAAAAAATCGGCAAAGGATTCTGCATCCTTACCGTCACAAAAAAGAGGATCACATTTCTGCCAATATTCTTTGATATTAGCTTGAATTTCGGCTTGACTCAGTTCGCCAAGTCGTTGTGATGATAAATACGCAAACTCTTGAATGGGCAAATTAATCGTAGGCGTTTTCGGCCACTTTTGCGTAAAAAATTCACTGGTTTGTTGGGCACGGATTACAGGAGAAACAATAAATAAATCCGGCTGCCTAAGAATTTGCGCAGCACTTTTTCGGGCTTGTTCTATGCCGCGTGCAGTTAAACACGTTTCATTAGGTGTTTTACTCCAGGTACCAGAATTTACTTCCGTTTCACCATGGCGTATCAGCCAAAGATTTAAATCTGGCATAGTGCCTTCCATTCATCGATTGCAAAAAAATGCTCTGTCCAATAACGCACTACCATTAATTCCCTGAAGGGAAGCAAGGATGCGCCTAAAGGTTTGCCCAGTAAATCATCAATAAGCAATTTGGGGATATCAATTCCGGCGGCTGCGGTTAAGGGTAATGTTCCAGGGAATCTTGGGTTTATTTCCAAGAGCTTGAATTCTTTACTGGCATTAGCTTTAAATTGTATGTTTGCTACGTAGGTTATCCCTGTCTTTTGGGCGATATTTAACGCTTTTTCGATTAATTCAGGATTATTTTTGGTTTGCGAAGCAACAGCAATCCCAGAATCAATTTTCATTCTTAAACGAGGTACTGCAGCCAAAACATGGCCTGTCGTGCTTACATACACATCCACCGAATATTCATCACCGGGGAGTAATTCTTGAATGATATAACTTCCGTCTTTAGGAAGACGGTTTAAGGCGGAAGGATTCGCAATCATTGTAGCTCCATGGGAGCCAGCACCCATGCGTGGTTTTGCAAAACAGGGGAAATTGAATTGTGAGGCATTAAATCCTTCATCATATAATTGGAAAGCAGGTGTCACACCAGTTTCTTTACAAAAATTCAATAACTTATATTTATCACGGCATAATTCCAAGCAGGGCAGAGGACTTAAGGGTATTTTTATCCCTGCTGCCGTGAAATCTGCTTTATGTTTGGCAATATGGGATAATTCTGCATCAACTGTCGGGATGAGTAACTCGATTGAGTGTTGTAAACAAAGCTTAAGTAAGGTAGAGGCAAACCCGGGATCCTTGCCGGCGGGAATAATAACCCTATTTTTTGCAGGAACAAGGTATAAGCCTGCTGCACAAGGGTCTATATCAGCCATGACCAATTCATGCGGTTGTGACAGGCTTTTCCAGACGCTCACTGCGGCTGCTCCGCCTGCGCCCGTAATTAAAATTTTCATCGCAGCTCCCTATGCTATGCCCAATATACACGCCATCCGGCGTTAATAAACGTACTGTCATTAAAGAAATAATGTGAACCCTGAACCATTAAAGCCTGATTTTGGGAAACAGGGAAGATCAAGCGGCCATGTATTTCCATGCTTTTTTGTTCCACCAGGTAAGCCGAGCCAAAATTATAAAAAAGATGGTTGTTATATTCTTTGCTAAAGTCCAAAGAGTAAGAAGAATTGTAACCCCCAATTTCTTGGAATGCCCAAAATCCGGTAAGAGACACATTGACTGGTAAATTTGTATACACCGTCATACCCGAAGTTAATAATTGTGTATTCCAGATATCAGGAAAAATGAGGCGTAATCCGCCATACCATTCCAAATTTTTTTGCAGAAACAAGTTCGCTGCACCGAACAACCGATGTTCAAAGGGTAAGTGGTCATGTTGCCGGGCATCGTAACTCACTTGCCAACCATGTTGCTGCGGTACCAGATGTTGGTAGCCGATTAATAGACTGTTATTAGGCAAAAGAGTGGGGCCAATGCCAAAATTGCTTTCAATCTGTCTCGTGTTATGCGTAGCATAAAGGGTTAAGCCATCAGTAGCATTGAGATTGCGGAAATAATTCAAATTAAATCCGTTGGCATGCTCTGGAGGCACCCGATAATCCCCTATGGTGAAATCGAGCATGTTTTTAGTGGCTTTGGCGAGAAGGCTTAAATCCTTTTTTACCTGTTGATCATCGGGATCAAGCGTTAAAACCCTATTAAATACTACATTGGCTTTATCGAATTCGTAATTTGCCATATAAGCTTCGCCAAGCCCTATTAATGCTTCTTTGTTATTAGGTGAGGCAATCAGTAATTGTCGATAAATTTGTAAAGATGGTTCGATTTGATAGGAAAAACGCAAAACCCTTGCTTTACCTAGTAGCGCCGCGCGGTTATTCGGGCTTTTAGCGAGGATTAACTGATAAAGTGCTAAAGATTTATTAAATTCGCCTGCCCATTCATAGGTAGTTGCTAATTCCAAAGCGGGCAGGTCATTGGCAGGCAGCGCATATTGCGCTGCTTTGGTTAGCCAGGTGATGGCATGTTGATAATCACCTGTTTGCAGGGCAACATGGCGGGCCAATAAGCCATGCAATAATAAATTGGAGACTTGATTCGGCGTATTTCGATCGCAGCGCGCCAATATTTTTTGAATTTTTTGGAAAGGCGGATTTGCTGCATTGAGAAGGATAAGCCCTTCGTCGGCGTCACACAAGCTAACAGTCGGCGCGACATTTGCTACCTGTATTTTATGTGCACTTTCTTTTAATCCGCGGTTGGCATCCTGGTTTGCCGGGTTGATGCTTAAGCTTTTTTTGAAGAATTGCTTTGCCAATTCAGTCTGGTTTTGTGCTAATTCAAGCCAGCCCATGCCGTTTAAAGCATCCAGATCTCTTGGGTTTTTAATGAGTAATTGTTGATAGATTTTGCGTGCTTCATTGAATTCTTTTAGTGCCTTAAGCGTGCGTGCTTTACCCAATAAGGCTAGTCTATTTTCCGGGAGCCTTAACAAGATATGCTGATAAATCAGCAAGGCATCATTAAATTGGTTTGCCCATTCATAAGTTATCGCTAATTCAAGATAAATGTTTTGATTGAGTTGCGAGGAAAAAGCAGCAGCTTTTTTTAGCCAGAAGAGTGCATCGTTATAGTGGTTGTTTTGCAAAGCCTCTCTTCTTGCCAGTAAACCCCGCAGTAATAAGGTGTCGGCATTCTCAATTTTACTTACGCTGCATTGTTCTAAGATTTGATTAATTTGCTGAGTCGATGCCTTTTGCTGGTTTAATAAATTTAATCCTTGAGTTGCATCGCATAAAATTGGGGGGCCTTGTTTTTGTAGCTCAGTCAGTTTGATATTCTTAAGTGCGGTTAATGCTTCCTCATTTTCCGGCTGTATTTTTAAAGTTTCTTCGAAATAATTTGTTGCCCTAGCTAAATCATTTTGTGCCGAACTTATCCAGCCCATGCCATTTAATGCATCGGTATCATGCGGATCAACCAGTAAAAATTTTTTATAAATTGCCCAAGCTTTGTCGTATTGCTTTTGCAGACGAAATATTCTGGCTAAACCCAATAATGCTGCCCTGTCCTCGGGGCTTTTTGCCAAAATTAATCCATACAATTCCTGAGCTTTATTCCATTGCTTCATCAATTCATAAGTTGTTGCCAATTCCAGGATGATGGGAAGATTATCAGGAGCTGCAAGCATTGCCTTTTGCAGCCAAATGACAGCTTGCTCATTTTGCTGGTTTTTTCTGGCGAATAAACCATGCAGCAATAAAACAGAGGGCGCATTGGGTGAAATTTTATCGCAGGAATTTAATATACTTTCGATTTGTGCAGGGGAGTAGTAAGTTCTATTTATTAAATTAAGGCCATTATTTACATCGCATAAAATGATGCTTTCTGCATGAAGGGATTGGAAGAAAAATAGAATAAACAGGTAAATTAATTTCATAAGTTATATGTAATTAAGAAATAAAAAAAATAAGGCAACCAGTCCTAGGCTGACGAGTTCACGGCAGAAAATTCGATATTCCCTTTGAATATCACGGGCAATAGCCTGATCAAATTGATAATTCTTAACGGGTGGTGGGTGGTAACGTATGATTCTTTTAGAACTTCTTTTTTCTGTTTTGTCCCAGCGAAGATTGGGTTGTTTAATTTCAGCAATGTAGGCTGCGAAATTAATTAAACATAAAAAAGGGCCATAGCCGATGATGATTAATAAGAAATTGGTTATTCGCGGTGATACCCCAGCGTATTCAAGACGAAATACGATCCAGGAAAAAAACATGCATAATGCACTCCACGCTTCCATAAATAAAAGTAGACCATTATTAATCTTATCCGGGTTATCGTAGGCAAATAAGGTATTGATCAAATAAAAGAAAAATGTGGGATTTATGGAAAAAAACAAGATGGTGAGGGCAATGAGCCCCGGATAGACGATGCCCTCAAACCAACTTAGACGCGAAGTTCTTCTATCGACTATGATGGCAAAAAGAGTGGTATAGAGATAAACAAAAAGACTGACTGAAGCTAAGTAAAAGAAGATATGGGCTGAGTGTTGTTTATTAAGAAAGTAAAGTCCAACCAAACCCAGTGCCGAAGTGATCATGATTATGGGTGTTAACAATACGCAAAACCAGATGACGCCAAAAAAATAACTTCCTAAGCCAGAATATTTACTGCGAAACCAAACGCCTTTGAATGCTTTGGTGATTTGCAAGTTGCCCCGGGCCCAGCGAAACCGTTGTTTCCATAATTCAAGTATTGTGGTGGGTTCTTCGGCATAAACGAAGGCATTGCCCTCATAAATTACCTGCTTGCCAAGCTTTTGCGTTGCCAAGGTGGTATAGGTATCTTCAGCTAATGTCGATGTATCGATATGCCCGCCTAGAGCTTCAATATTGGCACGGGTATGCAATTGTGCGCCGCCAGCCAGGCAGGCCACAACCCCCATTACATTTTGCGCTCTGCGGGCAATAGATTGCGATACGATATACTCATAGCCAATGGAGCGGGTGATGTAATTGGTATTGCGGTTCCCAACTTTAATATACGCTGTGACAGCTCCCACTTCGGGATCAGATAAATGTCTAGTCATGCGCCTTAAAGCATCTTTTTTGAAGGAAATGTCTGCATCAATCAGCAAAACTGCCTCTGTCCATGGATCAGCAAGAGCAACATCCAATCCATAATTAACAGCATAAGCTTTGCCTTTTCCTCCTCCCTCCTTGCGCACATGAAAGACATTTTCCGGAAATTCCTGTTGCTTGCGGCTTAAAATTTCCTGAGTATTATCCGTGCTGCCATCATCAATGATATATAAACGTAAGGCTGCAAGAGGGTAATCAATTTTTAATAAAATATTGATGGTATGTTCGAGCACTTGGCCTTCATTCCAGGCTGGGATGATGACAGCCGTCTGTGGGCAATAATCCTTGCATTTCCTGAGATGGTTTACGAAAACATGTAATCCGGCGAGGTTATATTCTATAAAAAAAGTAATGACTGGGATGGTTCCGGAAAGTGCCATGCCTAAAAGGAGATAATAGAGGATGGTATGCAGCCATTGGCTTTGGTTTGCCGGGTGAGGATAGGCATCATTGGCGACGGGTAAGTTTTCTTCTAGCGCTTTTTGCGCGTTTTGTGGCAATGAAAAAGTTATTGCACTTTTGCCTGTCGGGATTATTTCTGCGGGTTTGGCAGATGCGGTTTGCTGGCTACAAAAAATTAATACTATAGAAAAAATAATCAGGCGGGAGGTGAGAAAGCATCCCATTCTTTTTATGAATAAATTATTCATCAATTAGAAAATATAAGGTATTTGTTTTTGAATCTCCATTATCATATTCATCCGGTTTTGAATCTACAGCCTGTTGAAAAAAAACTATTTTTTCTTCTTTATTCAGGATAGGGGCAATTCCTTTTATTAATATCCATCGCCATGCCGGCTCCACCTTCGCCAATTTCCCGCTAATCAACCCCCGGATAGCGGGCGAGGCATGCAGCAGCCAATCTTTATGCAATAAATATCTGGTGATCGCTGTAAAAGGTAACATTTGCATGCCAAAAGAATATTGCAACCCACATCGATAAGCGTTTGTACAGCTTACAAAATAAGCATTAGCATCGACTTTACTGGCCCATAAATTTCCAACGACCTGATTATTTTTCTTAAATTGTTCACTGTAAACGGAATTATTGGCGGCAATTTGCCAATATAATTGTGCTGCTCTTAGTTCTCTTCCCATAAGAAAGCATGCCCAGGCATACGTGTCTTTATCTTGTATTGCTTTGGCATATAATGCTAACGCGTAGTAAGCATGTACGGCTTCACTGCTGGATTGTTGATTTTGCCCTGCCGCAGTTGCCGTTAAGCCTGATGCCCAGGAATGTCCCGCATAGTCATCCTGATGTCGCTGCAGAGGAAAATATGGGTTATTAGGATCTTTATTTGCGTAATCAAGGATAAGATTATTGATCCATTCCCTGGGAGTAAAAGATTTTGTTTTAAGAGGTGTATTGAGCCATTGGGGGTCAAATTTTGCCAGTACTGCAAAAGCATATACCCAGTAACCATAGTGATAATGGTGATCATTGTAATGGCGGGCGCCATAGTCGTCCTGGCTAGGTATAATTCCACCCCAAGTTTCATCATACTGAAAAAACCAGGATGATTGCCCCAGCATTTTTTCTTCTAATATTAATTCAAGGCGGGCAAGCATCTCATGCATGAGGTCGAAAGCATGCAAATAATCGGCAATAAGAATCAGTCTGGCTATGCGAGCCATCCGTTTTCCAGTAAGGTAGGGGCCCTCGCTAGGAAATTTATCTTTTATGAAGGCAGTGGCCTCAACTTTAAGCGATTGGCGCAGAATGGTTATTTGTGCGGGTGACAGCGTTTTAGGCTCTAGGAATAAAATAGGCAATCGTGGGAGTTCTATGTGCCAATCTTTTTGTGTTTGCGCCGCCAGCAACCCTTTCATGCCCCAATAATGCACAGGGACAATTTCCATTAAACGGCTGCGTTGATGCGGCAGGGAAAGCATGAGGGGAGGTTTGCCATCTTGTGTCTGCCAAGACCATGAATAAATTAAACTCTTATCAGTAAGCAAATAATTTTGTTTATAATCCAGGGGAATGGTTTGGCTATACGCATCAAGAATAGACTCATCATTGTTAATTCCCTGAGGAGTATCCGCTTGCAGGATGAGTCTTATCCATCCTGAGTATTCTTTGGTGGCCAGTAGCGTTTCCCCGTCACGGCCAGTAGTCCATGTGAAGGAGATGGGATACTCACTGTACATGATCCACGTTTGCGTATTGGTTTCATCAAGCGCCAATTTGATTTCAAAGCGATTGGTTTCTTTTAATGGCTGCGCTTGCTGCGGTTGTTTATTGATACTCAACCATTTAAACCGGCTAGTGAGCTTAGGTGTCGTTTCGGTAAACACTTCGGTAAGATAAGGAGAACCTTGGATGATGGGGGCGTTAATTTTTTTATGCTGCGGGTTTGTCCATTGCAGCATTACCTGCATCCCGTGATAAGAACGCAAGCCAAAATCGTCCATGTCCTCTTGGCAACCCAAGGTTAATTGATCTTCATACTGGTAAAAAAGTGCTGAAATAATATTTGGATACGCAATTTCTGCATAAGTGTGAGGGGAGGAATAACTCAAGCCTATGCCTTGCTTGCTGATTTTTAGCAAATAGGGGGAAACATTAACTGGTTCATTTAAGCCCTTATTAATTAGAGCAAAATTTATAAACCATGCATTAGTGGGGTAAGGTTTTTTATTTGTGAGCCAAAGGTTTGACGGCACGAGTTTATTATGAGTTGCAGGAAAAATTTCCTGTAAAGAGGGTGAGGCATTGATAGCGAATGCGAGCAATCCCAAAATGAATGCAATTAATTTATTCATCATACGTTGTCATTGTTTTTTGCGCCGACGCAGATAGATGTAAAGTGGGACGAGAAAGACAAAGAGGTAAATAAATACTTGTGGATGATGTGTTACGTAAAATAAGCTATTTCTAGCCCAATTCTTAATATGAAGCCAAACCTGGTTTTTTAAAGGGATATAGCGCGCATCATCACTGTTTATGATTTGTACGGAATGGTCTGAATTGATCAGGGCGATGTTGCCATTGAGGTCATTGCGCAATTTATCATCAGTAAATGTGTTGACTGCTTGTGCTAGACCAGCCTCATCTGTACCGCTCATTAAAAATACGGCATGAGTTTCGCTCCAGGGTGAAGAAACGAGTTCAAGTAGCCCGGTCGCATTTTGTCCTTCAAGAGTAAGAGTTTTTTGTGAAAGCATTAAATTGCGTTCATTATTCTTAAGGCGAAATGGCATGTAATCAAAGGCAAATTGCACCCAGGGGTTTTTCGCTGCTGTCCCGTAAAGAATAATATTATGGGTGCGGATATATTCTTCAGTAGCCGTGGCACTATCCAGAAAATTAAAAGAAATAAAGTTTGGCTGCATGAGCCTGCCAAACGTAAACATAAAATGGGTTAAATTACTTATGTCTTGCTTCGAGAGTTGCGCGGGCACTACCAGCGTGATTTCCTTAGCAAACGGTACTGGCAGCTGATTTAGCGTGGCTTGCGGAAATTTCTCAAAAAACAGCGTATCAAACTGGGTTTCAGAATGGATGGTCGCCCAGACTTGATCATAATTGATCAATGTGCAACGTTCATCCTTAAGGTGTAGATTAATGATGTATTCCAGGGTGTTAACACCAGGCTTCATGGCGTCAACATCAATATCGACGTTCCAGGCTGAATGTTCCTGCGTCAAAATAAAGGATGATTGTTTCAAGCCATTCACCAACAAGGTAATCTGCGAGCTGTCTTTCCCGGTAAATCCGGGAGCGGTTATGTAGGTCTTTACTTTGGAGCCGGTGGGGGTGCGATTATTAGGTAGCGGTATATCGTAAGTGAGTTTATGTTTACCCAATCCTGAGACACTCTGATCGGGATAACCCAATTTTTTTAGCGAGGTTTGATACCAATTTGGTATCACTTTTTCTTCATCATTTTGTTTAACTTGATGGACTATCGCAGTTTGCCCGGTGGCCATTTGGCTAAACTCCGGCATAAAAAGTGCCTCGATTGCTTTATGCAATGCTGCAAAATTATTCCCGGTGATGGTTAACAAGCCGTATAGATTATTAAAAGGAGAAGGTGCAAGCATTAGAAAGCCGGAATTTTGCTGTTGATTGCCACGGATGGCGGGTTTTGCCAGTATGGAAGACGTGAGCGTGTTCAAGCCTAAATGTTCGATAATCCCGATTAAAATCAAATTTTGATTCTTTTCTTCTGTTGTCAATTCAGAAATGCTTTTCACATTGAGCATAATTTTGCGGTTATTACTTAATGACCCAAGGTGCAGCGAGAGGTTTAGCAAAGAAAAGATTTCTTGTTGATTAGTTTGCGGAGGTAATAGCAACATGAGTGGCACTGGTCCCAAAGTTGCAGGATTGACGAATAATCCAGGCAACTGATTTAAGGATGCTGAAAATGGTGTGGAAATGCTGGTAATGGTAATGCTGCTTTCGGGTGAAATATAAATCCAGAGATTGGGGTTACATAAATTGGCGCTTCCGGCAAGGTATGCCATGAATTCTAATGCTTGCCAATCCTTGGAAAATTGGCTTGGCGGCAATTCAATATCCAAGCTTAGTTCTTGGGTAACATCCGCCGGTAATGAGATTCTGCGCAAAATAGTATCGTTGAATTTAATATCCAGCCGTGTTTCTTCACTCAATAACGGTGAAAAATTAACTTTCAAGTGCAAGATTGCTTTTTGAGGATTTATCTTTTTTGCAATGGGTAGATAAAAAGTATGAACAGGCGCATAGCCGTTTAAGGTAACTTTATTATCCCAACCCAATTCTGCAAATGTATAAGTATTGGTAGCAGTTTTCCAGTTGGGTGAAATTGGCAGCGAGTCACTTGCAGCGGCAGAAACCGTGTATGATTTTAATAAGATAAGGATAAAGAAGCATAAGAATTGCAGGCGTAAAAATCCTTGGTTATTCGCCGGATGCAGTGTCATTTTCCATAGCATGGGAAGCTCAATACCCACTTATTAATTAATTTACTATATAAGTTATTAACTCTATATGTCTACTAGCATTTGCCGGTTGTGGTAAAGAGGCGTATGTCACTTATCGGGTACTGCTTGGCTGTTCTGGCTTGGCTGCAATCCTGCAAAATTTGTTTGACATTCACATGGTCATGGCAAAACAGGTCAATTATTAACTTCCCATCGAGATAATGTAAGACCCAGGAATCAATGCAGGGAAACTGGGCTTGCAAGGGTAATAAAAATTCTTGCTCAAGCGTGCCGCGGTTAGGTAAATGCATGGACGGACATACGGTTTCGTCATCTTCAGGGTCAACGTGTACAGTGACATCTTTAACTTGCGGCATTTGCTTTAATAAAGCATGATGCACATGTTGGGCAATGAAATGTCCCTCCGATACGGATATATGGGGTGCCACCAAAATGTGTACGTCAACATATACATCGCGGCCCATGGAACGGCTACGTAATTGGTGAATCTTCCATACGCCATCCACTTGTCTGATGACATGTTCGATTTCGGCCAGCTGGACAGGATCGATCGCTGTGTCTACCAATTCTTTGATGCTGTTCCATCCATAACTTAAGCCCATTTTTACAATCATTAATCCGACGATAATGGCTGCGGCGGCATCCAAATAAAGATAACCGGCCATACTACCGAGCAAACCGATTAATACTACGATGGATGAAGCAGCATCGGAACGATGATGCCAGGCATTGGCAATGATAAGATCGGAATGAATACGCTTGGCTATATGATGAGTATAATGAAAAAGAATCTCATTGGCTGCTATGGAAAGCAGGGTAATGGGGAGCGTTAAAACCCCTGGCATATCATGGCTTTGTTTGATGATTTCATCCAGGGCGTCCCAGGCGATGCCTGCACCGGCTAACACTAAAAGAAGCGCCAACAGGAAAGTTGCTGCAGTCTCGATCCTTTGATGACCATAAGGATGGGAGGAGTCTGCTTCCTGACTGCCGTATTTTGAAGCGAAGACCACCATAATATCAGTAAATAAATCAGAAAAAGAATGGATGCCATCAGCAAACAAAGCGTGGGAGTGATAGGCAATGCCGCCGATAATTTTAATTAAGCCGAGAAAGGCATTAACAAGAGCGCCGGTTAAAGTGACTTTTTTGGCTTGAGAATACCGCTCCTGTTTTTGCATGGTTTTATTTTGTATCAATCAAGGTAGAAGAATAGTGTAACAAGCAGCAGGGCGGGTCAAGTCATCTCTTGCTTTTAATAGGCTTTTTACAATTGTTACACAGAGTTATCCACAGTTTTTGTGAATAACTGACCTGAAAATAAAAAGGGTAGACATCTAAAAAATGCTTATAGGCAAAAGAGTTAAGATAAAAATGAAAGGAATCAGGGTATTTTGGCAGAAATGGAATAAAAAAGTTATCCACAAGTTGAAAAATAAAGAGACACGCCATATTAGCAGAGAAAAATTAAAAAAACACTCTTGCTTTTTTAATTTTTTTATCCCTGTAAGAAAATTTCAAAATTCCCCAGCCAACGCTTGGCTATGTGCCGCGCCAAGGCGGGTTGTGTGTGTATGAGTTCGTTTGCTATGGGTGATAGAAGCGGGAGCAGAGCATGATCCCGTTGCAAGTTGGCAATCTTGAATTGGTGGTAACCGGTTTGCCTTGTTCCTAGAACTTCTCCGGCACCGCGCAATTGCAAGTCTTTTTCCGCAATTAAGAATCCATCACAAGTCGAGCGCATTACTTCAAGGCGTTGTTTGGCAGTTAAGGATAAGGGGGCTTGATAGAGAAGCAGGCAATGCGACTGCGTGTGGCCGCGGCCTACCCGCCCCCGTAACTGATGCAGTTGCGATAGCCCCAAGCGCTCGGCGTTTTCAATGATCATTAAGCTGGCATTTGCTACATCCACACCCACTTCAATTACGGTGGTAGCAACCAATAAATCAATTTCTCCTTGTTTAAAGGCAGCCATGGTCTGTTCTTTTTCCCGGCTTTTCATGCGCCCATGCACCAGCCCAATTTTTATTCCAGGTAATTGTTCTTGCAAATTTTGCGCTGTCGCGATGGCTGCCATGCACTGCAATTTTTCCGAGTCTGTGATGAGGGTGCAAACCCAATATACTTGCCGGCCATTGGCAATGGCTTCCTGCAATCGTGCTATAACAAGCTGCCTTTTTTCCTGGTTGATGACGGCGGTAACAACCGGAGTGCGTCCTGGCGGCAATTCATCCAAAACGGAAATATCCAGATGGGCAAACTGCGTCATCGCCAGTGTTCTTGGAATAGGGGTGGCAGTCATTAATAATTGATGCGGTGATAATTCGTTACTTTGCCCTTTTTGTTGCAACAACAAGCGCTGCTCAACTCCAAAGCGATGTTGCTCGTCGATGATCACAAGCCCAAGACGGGAAAAATGTACTTCTTCCTGAAACAGCGCGTGGGTGCCAATGATCAAATTGCATCGATGGTCTGCAAGGGCGGCCAGTGTTTTTTTGCGTTCACTATGTTTCATTTTACCGCTTAAACGATGCACTGAAATGTCTAAAGCGTTAAACCAACTCATTAAATTTTGCGCGTGTTGTTCGCTAAGAAGATCGGTGGGCGCCATAAGCGCCACTTGATAGCCATTTGCTATGGCTTGTAATGCAGCCAATGCGGCAATAATTGTTTTCCCGGCTCCTACATCACCTTGCACCAGACGCAGCATGGGTTTCGGCAGCGTTAAATCTTGTGCAATTTCATGACTTACGCGCACTTGCGCATGGGTCAGGGAAAAAGGCAACATTTTTAAAAATTGCTCTTTAATGGAGTCTTGCATGGCTAATGCCGGCGCTGACCATGCCGAGCGTTGTTGTTTGGCGAATGTCATGCTAAGCCGCTGTGCGAGCAGCTCGTCAAATACCAGCCGTTGCAAAGAAGGGTGGGTCCCTTCTTCCAAATGCTTGATAGGAACTTCTGGCGGGGGATTGTGCAAGTTTTCCAAAGCGGCGAAGAGCGGTGGAAAATTATGCTGTTGTAATTGTTGAGGCTGCATCCATTCAAGCAAGTTGCACTCTTCTTTAGTAAGGCTTAGGGCTTTTTTTACCAACTGTCGCAAGCGCGTTTGCGTCAATCCCTGCGTGGTTGGGTAAATCGGGGTAAAATTTTCTTCAACCAGGCATTCTGCTTCTTGTTGCAGCAACTGATATTCTGGATGAATCATTTCCAATTGATTTGCAAATTCTCGTACCTCGCCGAACGCACGGATCATGTGACTTTCATTCAAGAGCTTTGCTTGTTGTTTGTTAAAATGAAAGAAGCGCAATTTCAAGATGCCGCTTTTGTCCTCGACATAGCAATAAAGCATCATGCGTTTGCCGTATTTAATATCCGTTTTCACTACGCGCCCTGCAATGACGCACCATTCATTCGCACGCAAATCAGCAATGGGAGTAATCCGCGTGCGGTCTTGATAACGATACGGCAGATGAAACAATAAATCCTGAATGGTCACAATGCCGCATTTGGCCAGTTTGCTAGCCAAGGTGGGGCCAACCCCGGGTAAGGATTCGCAAGATTTGCTTAACACGGTATGATTTATATTAAAAAACATTAATAATAACAGGAAAAAAGCAACAGACGAAATGAGTCAATATATGAATCGTACCATTACATTTGCCGCAGGATTGCTCACGGTGTGGTTGATTGGTTATTTATTGATTGCAGGGCGGGGAATATTGATTCCGCTCATCATCGCTCTTTTTATATGGAATTTTTTAAATACCATTTACAATGCGATCGAGCGCACGCCCTTAGTTGGAGCGCGTTTGCCGAATTGGCTAAGCATGTTGCTTGCCTTTGTTATAGTGGCTGTATTGGGCAGTATCCTTGTCCATATTATTTCCAATAATGTCAATGAGGTAATCACAGCTTCACCACGGTATCAAGAGAATTTATCGGGTATTTTAAATCGGCTGGATGCCCGTTATGGCATTAAAACCATGATGACCATGGATGGAATTTTCAAAGATTTGAACATGCAAGCGCTGGCGGTCAATATTTACGGCGTGTTCACCACCTTGACCAGTTCGGCAGTGTTAATTTCCTTGTATATTGTCTTTTTATTTGTAGAACAACATTATTTTCGTCAAAAAATGAATGCGCTGTTTCCGCAGCTTGGGCATAGGCAACTGGTGGACAGCATTCTTTCCCACATCGTGAAGGATACGCAAACTTATTTAGGATTGAAAACTCTTTTAAGTTTAATCACGGCAACGGCCAGCTGGATTATCATGAAATTGGTTGATCTTGATTTTGCAGAATTTTGGGCATTGCTCATTTTCTTTTTAAATTACATCCCCAATATCGGCGCCATCCTCGCTACTGCTTTTCCTGCCTTGCTGGCGCTTATTCAATTTACAACCTGGCTGCCTTTTATCATCGTTACTTCTGGGATTATTTTAGTGCAATTCATCATCGGCAATATTGTCGAGCCGCGTTTCTTAAGCAAATCATTAAACTTAAGTCCATTGGTGATTCTAATTGCCTTGGGTTTTTGGGGGAGCATTTGGGGCGTGCTGGGGATGTTTCTTTCCGTACCTATCACGGTCATGATGATGATCATATTTGCACATTTTGATGCTACGCGTCCCATAGCTATTTTGCTGTCGCAAGATGGTTATGTAAAACGCAGCTATGAAGCCATTGAATGAGTGGCAAGTATCAAGTTTAAGCGGGGCTTTTAAAGGATGTCGCACTCAATCCTTTGCAACTGATGCAAAAAAGCGCATAATAATCTCTTTTTAGATGATTAAAAGTTATGAAAGGAACGGTTGAGGAATTATTGCATCTAGCCGTAAGGACGCTGCAACAAGCAGGGATTGTTCCGCAAGAATTTGCGGTTGAAGTTAAAGTGGAGCGGACTAAAGATGAAAAACATGGCGATTTTGCCACGAATCTAGCTTTAATACTGGCCAAGCCGTGTGGCGAAAACCCGCGAAAACTGGCTGAGCGCCTGGTTGAATCCATTCCCGAGCATCCCTTGGTAGAGCGCATCGATATAGCAGGTCCAGGCTTTATCAATTTTTTCATGCGCGCTCTGGAGCGAGCGCAAACCATAGCGCAAGTGTTGATGCAAGGTGAAAAATTTGGCCAAAGCCAGTTAGGCCAAGGGCAGAAAATAATTTTAGAATACGTTTCAGCCAATCCCACAGGCCCACTGCACGTGGGGCATGGCCGCAGCGCCGCTTTTGGCGCCACCTTGGCCAATTTGCTGATGGCTGCAGGATTTAATGTAAGCCGCGAATATTATGTAAATGATGCAGGGCGGCAAATGAATATTCTTGCCGTAAGCGTTTGGCTGCGTTATTTAGGTTTGGCAGGCGAGGACATCGTGTTTCCTGCCAATGGCTACCGTGGCGATTATGTGCATGCCATTGCCCAACACATACTGGAAAACCATGGCCGTGATTATGTGCACAGTTGGTATGTGGTCAGCATGGATTTGCCGCCTGATGAACCCCAGGGGGGCGATAAAGAACTTTACATCGACGCCCTCATCCGTTCTGCACAAAAACACTTGGGTAGCGCAGGCTTCGCTCTTTTCCACCAGGAAGCTTTACATTCCGTTTTGGCTGATATTAAGGATGATTTGGCGGAATTCGGGGTGGAGTATGACCGCTGGTTTTCCGAACAATCTCTATTGGATGATGGCTCAATCGGCAAAGGCATCCAAGCTTTAAACGATGCAGGGCACACCTACGAGCAAAACGGAGCATTATGGTTTCGTGCAACTGCTTTTGGCGATGAAAAAGACAGGGTGCTTATTCGCGCCAACGGGCAAACTACGTATTTTGCTTCCGATGTAGCCTACCATTGGAATAAATATGATCGAGGCTTTGATCGTGTGATTGATATTTTTGGTGCCGATCATCATGGCTATGTCACGCGGGTAAAGGCGGCTGTGAATGCTCTTGGGCATGATGACAACGCTCTGGACGTGTTATTAGTGCAATTTGCTATCCTGTATCGCGGCGAAAGCCGGGTACAAATGTCTACCCGCAGCGGTTCTTTTGTAACACTGCGCGAATTGCGTGAGGAAGTAGGCAATGATGCGGCGCGTTTCTTTTACGTCATGCGCAAGCCTGAGCAACACATGGATTTTGATTTGGATTTGGCTAAATCGCAATCCAATGATAACCCTGTTTATTATATCCAATATGCGCATGCACGCATCAGTAGTGTTTTAAGGCAGCTTCGCGAGCGCAACTTAAGCTGGGATGAAAACTTAGGGTTGGCTCATATTAACCTTTTAGCCGAACCACAAGAAGCCAATTTGATATCATTGTTAAGCCGTTACCCTGAAGTTGTTGAAATTGCAGCAAGAACTTGTGAACCGCACCAGATAGCTTATTATTTGCGTGAGTTGGCAAATGGATTACATAGCTATTACAATGCTGTACCGCTTTTGTGTGAGCCTGAAACACTTCGCTCTGCGCGGCTGTGTTTATTAACTGCTGTACGTCAAGTATTACGCAATGGTATGCAAATATTGGGTGTATCTGCTCCGGAGAGTATGTGAGATACCCTGATTCAATCAAGGGAATAGCAGGTAAGTAATGGCTAGAGATTACGGTAAAAGAAGTAAACCAAGAAAAAGCAGCAACACGCCGAAGCAACTCATGCTGGTGTTGGTATCGTTTTGCTGCGGATATTTAAGTTCGCTGGTTTTTAGTATTGAGCAGCTAGGCACCTGGCTGCAGCAGCGCATGACAGCACAACATTCCAAGCCACAGCCCACTTCAACCAAGCAGTTGGCACAATCGCAACTGCCTAAGCCCAAATTCGAGTTTTATACGCTGTTAGCCAAGGAGCAGACAGCAGTTCCGGCAGCTGCGACTGCTTCAGTCCATAGCAATAATCCGGCAGCGGCCCACCCTGCAATTACGGTTAATACAGCTCCAGCTTCTTCTGCAACGAGCACCGCTAAAACACTAGCAAACGCTGCCCAAGTTGCAGTACAAAGCGCGCCAAAACCTGCGATACCGTTACCGTCAATCGCACAAAAAAAAGTTCCTCCTCCTGCGCAGGCTACTGCTGCGCATAAAGAAACTTATTTGGTGCAAATTGCATCGTTTAAAAACAAACAAGACGCTGAGCGGATGAAAGCTGTATTGACTTTAAAAGGTTATGACGTAAATGTGGTATTGGCTGCTACTCCACAGCAAGGCAATTGGTATCGAGTCATGATGGGGCCATTTACTTCGCGAACTTTGGCAGAGCAAGCTCAGGTAGCGATCGCTCGTTCCGAGCGCGTGCATGGAATGATCCGAAAAATGGAGGCATAGTATTTTTTAATGAAAGCATCCGAAACTGAAATGAACACACTCTTTTACGAATTTGAAGTTTCTGGGGCTAAATGCGTCGGATGCGTCAGTAAGATTGATGAAGCATTAAAAGAAAATGCTGAACAATATTTTAAAGAATGCTCGTTTGATCTTCTTACTAAGAAACTGACCATTAAAGCATATTCTCATATCCCTGCAGAGAGCATAGAGAAATTTGTAGTTGCTACTCTCTCTGAAAAAGGTTTTACCGCATCCCTCATTTCAGCCAAACCCGCCCTGACGCCTGTTGAATCCGGGTTTGGCAGGTTTTTCCGTAAGATTTTACGCGCCCATTGGATCTGGGGAAGCATTGGCATCAGTGGCGGCATCATTTTGCTTGCTTTATCGATGCTTGGGATCACATTGCCTTTGGCAGCCATGATTGCTATCGGCGTATTCAGCACGATTCTCACCTTGTTAATGGGAGCTGAATCTTATTGGGACGCTGCTAAAAAATTGTTTAAGACGCGCGCGCTGACTATGGATACGTTGTTTGCGCTCAGCACGCTTACAGTATTGGTGGTGTCTGCCATAGCATTTTTTGTTCCCTGGCTGCCCATGATGTTTGAAGCAGGATTATTAATCTTTGGCTTCAGACACTTGGGTGTTGCCATTGAGGAATCCATCAAGGCTTCGACGGGTGTTGCCGTTAATTTTAAAGACCGCATTCCCAAAACGGTGAGAGTCTTAATTGAAAGTTCAGTAGTCGAGAAACCATTGGCAGCTGTAAAAGCGGGAGATTTGATTTTATTAAAGGCTGGCGAATACATTCCTGTTGATGGAACGAGTGAGGAACAAGAGAGCCTGATTGACGATAGCATTGAAACCGGCGCGTACGTGCCCCGGTTAGTGTCTTTGCAGGAAAATTTGCTTGCTGGCATGCGCCTTGCAGCCAACGCCCCAGACTTGTATTTACGTGCGACATCCACTGCCAACGATTCCAACGTAGCGAAGATGGACGAAGGAGTAGCGCACGCTTTAGCAACAAAAGCACCATTAGAAACGACTGCTACTGCCGTTTTGCAATATTTTATCCCTGCCGTGTTGTTGTTAGCTGTAGTGTCTGCTGCGATCGTCAGCGTCTTTTTTCCGGTTGCCCTTGCCATAAAATGTGCTGTTGCCGTCCTGGTTTCAGCTTGCCCGTGTACAATTGGATTCATTATTCCGCTCTCGATTCGTTTTGGAGTGCGCAAAGCGGCTGAACATGGAGTGGAATTTAAAAGTGCGCTGGCCTTGCAAGAATCTGCCAACATTGATTGTGTGGTATTTGATTTAAATGGCACGTTAACCAAAGGCATGCCTTCCGTGCAGTCGTTTACTATCTTAAAAAATTGCAGTTTAAGCCGTGAGGATTTGCTCGCCTTGTGTTCCGAACTTGAGAAAGATTCATCCCATCCGTTTGGACAAGCCATTCATGAGTTTTCCGAAAAAGAAAAATCAGCGGCAATGCCCGAGATGACGATCGATAAGACCCATCATTCGGGGGTAATGGGAATGTTTGCCAAAACCGAATATATTCTGGGTGATAAAAATCTTATGAAAGATTGTGAAATTGATACGGAAGAATTAGAAGAAATGATTAAGCCGGAATGCGGCGATCATATTGTTTATTTAGCACAAGGCAAACAGTTGGTAGGTTATTTTAGATTAAATGATGACTTGCGCCACGATGCCGTGGAAACCATTGCTTGGATAAAAGATAAACTTAAAAAAGAAGTTTTTATTGCTTCTGGAGCTGCGAGGGCAACGGTGAGCCGTTTTGCCGCACGTTTAAATATTCCGGAGGATAACATTGTTGCCGATTGTAAAACTTCTTCCAATTCACCGGAAAACAGCAAAGTTGCCCTCATCAAGCAGTTGCAAAGTCAGAAAAAGCGCGTCTGTGTGGTTGGCGATGGTGCTAATGATGCATTATTCATCAGCAGCGCAGATGCTTCTTTTGCCGTGCATTCCAAGCACGTTGACACCAATGTAATTGATAAAGCGGGTGCGGACATCAAGAATGGTTCGCTTAAAGGCATTGTCAGCGGTTTGGTTATTTCCGACAAAACCGTAGGGAATATCAAACAAAATTTAATATTTAGTCTGCTTTATAATCTTTTTACCATGGTTTTAGCCAGCGGGTTGCTGCTGGCAGTGGGCATCAGCTTGCACCCCGCCATCGGCGTGGCTTTAATGGTCTTGCAAAGCAGTTTATTGCTGTGGAATGCTTACCGGTTTAAACAGGAAAAATTGCAGCATCTGCAAAATACACATGCATCTTACCCAAGCAGTTACGCGCAATTGCAGAAAATGCTGCCAACAAATGAGAAAGATTTTACGCAAGAAACAGAACCTTCCATGCAACCATCTTTATGGAGCCCTGTTGCCGAGCCTCAGTCTGAAGAAATTAGCGATGTGAGGATGGAAGCAAAAGCCTACATGTAAGAAACTTAAAAGATTTACTGACGCTTTTTTGTTTTGCAGAATGTTAACGTTTTAAATCCGTGACTAGATTGCAGAATTTCTATCCATTTTGTCGGGCATTGTTTCCGAAAATTGTACCTCATCCGAATTTTCCTCTGGGTGAACTTTAAAAAATGCATTTCCCCCTCTCTTTTTTAAAGGACATTCATTCTCTATTGGGTTGGTAGACTGCGCCGGGAGAACAAGAGAAGACCGTGGCTCTTCGCGTTCGGCATTTGTTAGGGCAGACATGACCACATGAGCGGTATTGGGCAAGGGTGGTTTATTTTCAATTACATTTTGAGCCTGGTTTTGCAAATTGTTCTGCTGCAATTTCTCAATGCCTTTTTTTATTCCTACGAACAACAGGGTAAATAAGGTCGGAACAGCGGTTATGGCAAAACCAAGACCTAATCCTATGCCCATACCTGCCAGAGTACCGGCCAGCGGGAAAATGCTGCCGAGAATAGTGCCGATAACTCCCCCTATAGCGGTTGTTGCTGCCATGGTCAGGCTTGTTCCAGCCAGTTTGCTAAGAACAGATTGCCCTTTCATGATTTGTGCAAACCCGGTAAATACCCCGCCTGCAGCAGTCCCTATACAGGCGCCGGCTAACGCTCCAAATCCGGTGCCAAGGCCTGGAAAAATGAATGTTCCAAGCAAAGCGCCAATTCCTGTGCCAATGCTTCCTGCAGCAAGCGAAGTAAGGATTGCGCCAAATAATTGCGAAAGAGGGCTGCCAAATATCATGCGTGCAAGGCCAATGATAAGTAAAGCAACTGCCGCAGCAAAACCTGCCCCGATTGCAGTGCCTACTCCTGGAAGTATGGCGGTGCCTATTGCAGCACCAATAGTACCGGCTGCCGCCAAGCCAGTTAATGCAAGTACGATATGCTTAAGATATTTCCACGCAGAGGGTTTTAAATCATGCTCAACACGTAAACCTTCCTTCAGGAAAAATGTTTCTAAATTAGTTTTTAATGCTTGGTGTGTTAATTCATTTGCAGGCAAAAGACAAATTTTAATTTCTTGCAGGGTAGCTTCTTGGTTTGCGCCAATTGCAATAACTGAATGGATTTCAGCAAAAGCTGTTTCGGTAAGACTTTCCGTATGTTTGTTTTTTAATGAAGTTGCTGTCGATAGATAAGTGCAATTTGTTTTTGCATCATAGGTAATTTGAGTCGATCCGGAAGAAATGACCAGATTGGCACCCGTATCGTATTCATAGGCAGCATCGCCCAGCAAACCTTGCAAGGTGCGGGTGATGGTAAAAGGCCAGCCAATGCGGGATTGCAAGACGAGGCCTAATATGAAATTTTGTTGCCTGGCCTCCGTGACACCCAATTCCTGCAATTCCTTTTGTGCCAATTCTATTGTAATTGGCACTGATTCAGCAGCTTTTTGCAATTCCTTTAAACCATCAGTTATTGCGTAAGAGGCGCCGCGGCCGATCTCCTTTTTATCTTTTTCGCTAAAATCAAAATCAGAGCTTGATAATTCTTGTTGAAATTTTATAGTTTCCGCTGAGGTAAATGCCAGAGCATGGTTCATGAATCTTGCAACGCTAAGTTTCTTTAAATTGGCTTGTTTTTCTATGGGTTCAGAAAGCAAGATCGGTTCTGCAATGATGGAAATCACCGATTTATCGAAAATATGCTCATTGGTTTTCATAATGTAGTGAAATGTTTAATATAAATAAATTATATCTCTTTTTCCTTAAGAAAAGGTTAGCTCGTGTACACTTGTGCATGGTATTAAGTCTTTATTTTCTGCAAAATATAATGATCCGCAATTCTATATATGTAATAGGCGAGAAAAAGTGAGCTGGGATCCGGAGGAATACAAATCTGGAAATTATTTTCAAAAAGAAACCAGCGATGCATTTTGTAAAAATTTTAATATTGTGCCTTACGGAAATATTTTAGACATCGGTTGCGGTGATGGGGCATACAGTCATGCTCTGGCTAATAAATTAAAGCAAGGGCACATTCATGGCATAGATAGTTCCATAGAGATGATTCATCACGCAGTCAAACATTGGACACAAAGTAATTTATCATTTGCCGTGCATGACATTGAAACATTCTATGCTGTAGAAGCATTTGATTTTGCACTTTCTTTTTGGTGTTTACATTGGACGCGGATCGAGTTGTCTTTACCAAATATTTTTTATGCCTTAAAGCCAGGAGGAAAATTCTATGCCATATTTTCGTCTTTCTCCGGCAACAGCATTTCACAAGTTTGGCACGAACTTATGACTAACCGTTACTATCGTGATTTAACGAAGCAGTACGTCAATTCAGATAACTCCTTACAAAATTATTTTTTACGCGTCATCCGCGTCTTGGCAGCTTTACCTTACAAACAAATCAGATTAAATCTGCACAATACTCATACATTATTACCCAGCATTGCTTATTTTAAAAATTTGCTGCTTACCATGCCGTTTATGAAATCTTTTCCCGAAGAAATTATGCAAGAATTGCTGGACGCGATGCTTGGCACGTTTCAAGCCATTTGCAAGCGAAGATATGGCGGGCAATTGTATTATGCAACGCGCCCCATTTTTTTAGAGGCGATTAAATAACGACGATAGGTGGAGCACATGAGTGTGTTTATGGCTTGCAGTGCAAATATCCCGGTTATTGCTGCGCCTGCAAATAAGCCGGCAAGTCCGGGTTTATTGTTGGAATTGCTAGTTGCACAGCACAGCAATTACATGCAGAAGCTTAAAGAGCACGGTGCAATTTTATTCCGTGGTTTTAACTGTAATAATCCGGATGATTTTTCCAACATCATCGAAGCCTGCCGCCTTGGCAAACGCTGCAGCACGAAAGATTATGATTTTCCACGCACTGTGTTGCCGAATGACGTCTATACATCAAGCGATTTGCCACCCGATATTGCACTCCCTTTGCATCATGAGAAACCAAGGACAAAAAATCCACCGAATTACATTTATTTTTGCTGCGTCATTCCCCCAGAGCAGGGGGGGGGCACAATATTTGCCAATGCGGCAGATATTTGGCGCGATATGCCTTTTGCTATTCAGAAAAAATTGCTAAAACATGGTGTTATGTACCAATCTTTTTTTCATGGAGCAACTCTGCAATATCACGCGCTAAGGAAAATCCTGGCTAATAGCGCCCGCAGTTGGCGCGATTATTTTGGTAGCGATAAGGAAAAAATTACAGAAAAATTAAGTCATACTGGGATTGAAACGATTTGGAGTAAGAAGGATAGGGATTTAATAACGCGGCAATATTTGCCTGGGGTATTGCAGCACCCGCTGACCCGGCAAAACGTATGGTTTAACTGTGCAGCTTATTTAAATTATTATTCTAATTTTTTATTCGGGGAATTGAATGCACTTCCTTTGCATCAATATTTGGCAGGTAGGTATTTGATTTTTAGAGATATATTGCCATTAGTTTGTCATTATGGTAATGGTCAAGCTTTTTCATCTTTAGAAATAGAGGAAATCAACCGCATCATCCAACGTCACTCCCATGTATTCAAGTGGCAGAAAGGAGATTTTATGATCGTGGATAACATCACATGGATGCATGGCAAACAGCCGCATCAAGGCAATAGGTTGTTGTATTCATGTATGACTGCTTATTAAGTTTAGGTATTGCAGGGAGTTTTAAGTGGTAAACCATCAAGAAAATGCTGCACAAGCTATAGGCAATGAACCACTTGCCATTATTGGCATGAATTGTCAGTTCCCAGGGATAGGCGCCGATGTTGAAACGGTAGAAGCATTGCATGCCATGCTGATGCAAAAGAAGACTCCAATCAAAGAAGTACCTAAAGAACGTTGGGATATTGAAGCTTACCATGCAAAAGATAGAAAGAAAGCCGATAAAATGGTCAGCCGCAAGGGAGGCTTTCTGGAAAATGTGGCGTTATTTGATGCCGCTTTTTTTAAAATATCTGCCGCAAAAGCCAAACAAATCGATCCACAACAGCGTCTTTTTCTTGAAGTTGCGCTGCGCGCTTTAAACGATGCCAACATCCCCTGCAAATCCCTAAGCGATTCCGCCACTGGCGTTTTTTGTGGAATGTCCACGCATGAATACAGCCAGCTTAATTATAAAGATTGCATTAAATTCAATGCTCATACATCTATAGGCGTTGCAAACAGTGCAGCAGCAGGAAGGCTTTCTCACTTTCTGAATTTGAAAGGGCCAAGCGTGGTCGTAGATACGGCATGTTCTTCATCGTTATCCGCGCTTTATCTTGCATCCACTGCCTTGAGGGCCCGACAATGCTCTATGGCTATTGTCGGAGGAGTGCATCTTGGCTTATGCCCAGAAAGCTGGATTGGGCTGAGCAAGGCGGGTTTGTTGTCCGCTAAAGGCCAGTGCAGCAGTTTTGATGCCGAGGCAGATGGTTATGTGCGCAGCGAAGGATGCGCTGTGGTGGTGGTTAAACGCTTAAACGATGCCTTAAGGGATAATGACAAGATTTATGCAGTGATCAAAAGTATTGTGATGAATCAGGATGGCGGGGGACATAGTTTTGCCGCTCCTAACCTTAAAGCGCAAATTGCTTTGCATGAAGCGGCTCTTAAGGAAGCTTATCTTAAAGCCCGTGATATTGATTACATCGAAGCCAATGGCATCGGCACCGCAGTTGGCGATGCGGTTGAATTCAATGCCATACAGCATATTCATCGCAATCAGCACCCGAATAAGCCGCTTATTATTGGCGCATTGAAAAGCAATCTGGGGCACACGGTTTCTGCAGCGGGCCTTGCTTCATTGCTTAAAGCGCTGTGTGCATTAAAACATGAAACCATCCCGCCCAATCTTCATTACCTGCTGCCAAATGCTGCCATCGGCTTGCAAACTGCTGCGACGCTGCTGCCCGATGAAGCAATACCGTTTACCAGGGAGCCAAATAAAAAAAGATACGTGCAAGTATGCAATTTTAGCGTGACTGGAACCAATGCATGCGTCATTTTAGAAGAAGCCCCCGCGTCTTATCCGAGGCCCTTGCCTATGAAATCCGATCCGTGCAATTGTTTTGTCGTTTCGGCAAACAGCGAGCCTTCATTAAAGCGCATGTTGTCGGATTATGTGTATTTTTTACAACAAACTGCGGCAGATTTTCATGATATTTGCTGTACGCTGCTCAATTGCCGTGATCAATTTAAATATCGCTGTGCCTTTCTGGTGCAAGACAAAGAAGCTGTTATCAAAAAAATTACTGCTAAAGATTATGAGATTTTTAAGGTTAATGTAACAGAAGAACTTGCAACCATAACTTGCGATGCCAGGCAAATCCATGCGGCATTTTTGCAAGGTAAAACCATTCATGTGGATGCGCCGTTTAATAAAATTGATCTTCCCTTGTACCAGTTTGACAGGAAGCCATATTGGCATGAGCCACGCCGCCCTAACGCGCATTCACATTGGTTGGATGAGCTGCAATCGCAAGCGAAAGAAGGGCAGATTGAGATAATCAAGAGCAAATTGACTGCTTCGATACAAACCCTATTAAAAAAAGAAGAATTGGATGTCTTTCAAGATTTGCAAAGCTTAGGGTTAACGTCCGTGCAATTGAGCGCGCTGGATGCAATCTTTCATGAAATGTTCCTGCCGCGATTCAATATCCCTTTTTCCTTAAATCAATCAGCTTCTTATCTGAGCGTGGACAAGCTTGCCCGGCAATTACAGCAATTGCTGGCCCCCCCGCCAGTTCATCGGCAGCCCGTTGTCCATGTTCTTAATGCAGAACCTATTGCCATTATAGGCATGAGCTGCCGTTTGCCCAAGGCGGCTAATATTGCCCAGTTTTTATCCTTGCTGGAACAGGGTGAAAGCGGCATGGATGATATCCCTCTTGAGCGCTGGGATAATGAAAAATTTTACGATCCTGACCCAAATGCGCTGGGCCGTTTGTACGTAAGACAAATGGGTTTGATTGATCATGTTAAACATTTTGATGCCGAATTTTTTAATATCAGTCCGCGCGAAGCCAAATTGATGTCGCCGCAATTGCGCATTTTTATGGAAACCAGTTACCACGCGCTGGAAGATGCCAATCTCTCTTTAGACGCCGTTAAAGACAGCAAAACCGGCGTTTTTGTCGGTGTGGGAACCAATGAATATCCGCGTATCCTTGCTTATCAAGGGGTAACGCTGGAAGAGTTGAATATTTATTTTGCCACTGGAAATGTATTAAATGCTTTAGCAGGCCGGGTTGCGTATGCATTCGACTTTCATGGTCCGATTCAAGCGATCGATACCGCGTGTTCTTCTTCAATGACTGCCATTCATAACGCTTGCCTGAGTTTGCAAGCCGGTGATTGCGATATGGCGCTTGCTGGAGGCGTTAACATTATTTTAAGCCCTGATTCGAACATTACATTATGCAAGGCGAGGATGTTATCGCCGGAAAGTCGCTGCAAAACTTTCAGCGAAGATGCGGATGGCTATGGGCGCAGCGAAGGATGCGGCATCCTTGTTTTAAAGCGTTTAAGCACAGCAATCCGGGATAATGACAACATTCTGGCCGTTATCAAAGGCACTGCTGCAAACAGTGACGGCAAAAGCGGTGGTTTCACCGTACCGAATGGAACCGCTCAGGAAGAGGTAATTCGAAGCGCGCTGGCAAAATCCAGGCTTTTGCCTGGTGATATTGATTTTATTGAAGCACATGGAACAGGCACGCCATTGGCGGACCCGATTGAAGTCAATGCGCTTGGTAAAATTTTTAGCGAGTCGCACAGCGACGAACACCCACTTTACATCAGTTCGGTAAAGACCAATTTGGGCCACTCGGAGAGTGCGTCAGGAGTAACCAGCGTCATTAAAACCGTTTTAAGCCTACAAACCAAACAATTATTTAAGCACCTGAATTTTAAAAAATTAAATCCGCAAATTAATTTGAAACACATGGCTATTCCTTTAGAAACACAAGCATGGCCAAAAGAACAAGGGTTACGCTGTGCGGGGGTTAGTTCTTTTGGGTTCAGTGGTGCCAATGCTCATGTCATCGTGCAAGAAATGCCGGGTAAAATAAAGGAAGGGCGCAGTTTACCGGCCGAATCTTTGCTGGTCATTTCTGCCAAAAGCCGGGACTCGCTGGAATTGATGTTGGCGAGTTATCAAAAATATTTAAGCCAGACCGAGCATGAGTTTGCTGACATTTGTTATACGGCAGCTACCTGCCGCAGCCATTTTTTATTTCGGGTAGCTATCAAGGCGAGTACGGCGCAGGAAGCTGCCGCACAAATTAAACAACAAAATTATTGCATTCATCATGTGCATAAGGAAAAACAAGCGGCATCACTTCCCAATAATCTTGAAGGATTGCAGCGCGCTTATGAAGAAGGCATTAAGATAGATTGGGAAAGCGTTTACCGCTCATTGGCTTGCCGCTTTGCCAAGGTAAATTTGCCATTGTATGAATTTGTGCGTGAAGAACACTGGTTTGGTGCGAAAGATAAAATTAAAGACGGCTTGCTGCCCAAAGACTGGGGTTTTCAAACGCTATGGCAAGAACAAGCCCTGGACAGGCAAAAGCCGCGGGTTGTTGGTAACAACTGGCTTTTTATAGGCCCCGAAACCTGGGTTGCCGACTTTGCCGAACAAGGGATAAACATCATCCTCGAGCAGGATGATGTTCCATTAAATTCACTGGATGGCGTCTTATTTGCCGAAGCTTTGCACGAAGCTCCGTTGCCAGTTGATGCCGCCATTGATTTTCAACAGCAGACGGTTAAAAAATTATTAACTCTGCTTAAAAAATTGCATGCAGCCCAAATCAAACTGCAATTAATTGTATTAACGGTGCACGGTATTCCGGAATTGGCGGTGACTGAGTTTAACGCGAGCAACAGTGCGCTCGTCGGATTTTGTAAAACACTGGTTTTGGAATTACCGCAATTCAACACGATTCTTATCGATGTTGACAAGATGCAGAAGGATGATGTTCGACACGTGATGGATGAAATCCGCCACAATTACGACAATCAATACGAGCATCTCGTGGCTTACCGAAGTGGTCAACGCTTGGTTGCCCGCTTAAAGAGTAAAAAAATAATTGAAATTAAACGGCTACTGGATCGCGACAGCCGCTATCTTATTTCCGGTGGCTGCGGCGGGTTGGGTTTAATTACAGCACAAGCCTTGCTGTCCGCCGGCGCCAGACACGTCATTCTTCTTTCCCGCGATGTGGAAAAAAAGGGATTGCAGGAAACCATTAAAAAAATTCAATATTATTATCCCGGTGCAAGCATTCAAACCATTAGTTTGGATATTACCGATAAGGAAAAATTAGCACAGCTTTTAGCAGAATTGAATCAAGACGGGTTGCTGAAAGGGATTATCCATGCTGCAGGTGCGGCCATTAAAGCTTCGGTTCTCGAACATGACGAGAAAGATGTGGATTATCTGTTTTCGGCAAAAGTAAAAGGCGGATGGTATTTGCATGAGCTTACAAAACATTACGATTTAGATTTTTTTGTAGTTTACTCGTCCATTTCTTCTGTTTTCGGCAGCAATAAAGAATCAGTTTATGGCGCTGCCAATAGTTCTTTAGATGCCCTGATTGCAACACGCCATCTCTTGGGCTTGCCAGGAACTGCGATTCAATGGGGGCCATGGGGTGAAGTCGGCATGGCGCAAAAGCGTTCCCGCGACCCCAGTGTCCGCCATGCATTGATTAACAATCAGCAAGGCCATACCTTCGTTAAAATTTTGATAAATGGCGAATTCAAGCACACCGCCATTATTTCTCCTGATTATCTGAAATTTATGCTGGATTTTGTTCCTAAACCAGAACCGGCCTTTCATAAGCAATTGTCTAATGATTTGACAGCAATTGCATCCTCATTTGTACCGCAAAATTTGTCAGGCTGGTTAGCACAATACGTTGCAATTCCTGCTGCCGGGCATCTTAACGCGTGCAAAGACATGATAAGTGCGATCTGCAAAGACATCCTGGAACTTTCCGAGGCAGGAGAGCTGGACGAAGAGGATGGTTTTTTTGAGTTGGGTTTTGATTCACTGATGATTACGGAACTGGCTGCGGAACTTAAGAAAAAATTGCAGCCTTATCTAAAGGTAACTGTTAGCATCGGTTTTGATTATCCTTCCATTCACAAATTATCGGTTTACATCCAAACAGAACTCGACAAACATTTGCCGCAAATGCAAACACAAATTGCAACTGCAGACCAGCAAGAGGATGCAATTGCTATCATCGGCATGAGTTGCTCACTGCCGAATGCCCCTGACATTGCAGCATTTGAAGCCCTATTGGAGCAAGGATTAAGCGGAATTAAGGATATCCCGCTTACGCGCTGGGATAATGGAAAATATTATGATGCAGACATCGAGGCGCCCGGCAAATCTTATGTAAGTAAAATGGGTTTACTTGAAAACATCAAAGAATTCGATGCGGATTTTTTTGGCATAAGCCCGCGTGAAGCCAAATTGATGGAGCCGCAGCAACGCCTTTTTTTAGAAGGATGTTATCTCGCATTGGAAAATGCAAATTATCCTGCTGAGTCTGTGCGTGGCAGTTTAACCGGTGTATTTGCAGGCGTGGGCCCCAATGAATATTATACCCAACTTGAAAAATCCGGATTTTCCACTGAAGAATTAAGCGCATATTCCATCACGGGAAATGTTTTAAATCTAATTCCAGGGCGCGTTGCTTATACGTTCGATTTAAAAGGTCCATCCCTAAGCGTTGATACCGCGTGTTCCTCTTCCTTGGTCGCCATTCATTATGCTTGCCAGAGTTTGAAAAACCGGGAAATTGATTATGCTCTGGCCGGCGGAGTCAATGTTTTATTACTGCCGGAATCCAATGTTACCTTATGCAAAGCGCGTGCTTTATCTCCAGAAGGTCTTTGTAAAACATTTGATGAGCGGGCGGATGGCTATGTGCGTGCCGAAGGATATGGGGTGTTATTTCTAAAAAGGCTGGCGGATGCACTGCGGGATAAAGACCGGATCTTGGCCGTGATTAAGGCGTCTGCGGTGAATAATGATGGTAAAACAGCAGGTTTGACGGTTCCTAATGGTAAGAGCCAGGAAGCCGTAATGAGAAAGGCATTGCAGCATGCGGGCTTAGCCCAGGATGAAATTTCATTCATTGAGGCGCATGGTACGGGGACGCCATTAGGCGATCCGATTGAAGTGCAGGCAATCAATGAAGTATATGGAAAGCAGCGCTCACCCGATAAACCGTTGTATCTTGGCACCGTCAAAACCAATATTGGCCATCTTGAAAGCGCCGCGGGCGTTGCGGGTGTGATTAAAGCCGTGGTTAGTTTACGCAATAATAAAATTTATAAGCACTTAAATTTCAGCAAATTAAACCCGAACATTCAGCTGCATGAAGCGAGGATCCCTTTACAAACTATCGATTGGGCCTCCGCTTCTAAATGCGCCGCAGTAAACGCTTTCGGCTTTAGTGGCACGAATGCGCATCTTATTTTGCAGGCGGCCCCTGTTGGCAAGCCCCGTAAAAGAGCTGCCGTATCGGCGAAACAACAGGTGCTTTTACTGTCAGCGAAATCGGAAGCTGCTCTGGCAAATTTAAGCAAGCGGTATCAGCTCTTTTTACAAGAAAGCAGCCATGATTTTGCTGATATTTGTTTTACTGCAGCCACTTGCCGTGATCATTACGCTTACCGTTTGGCGCTAATGGCGGAAA
Organism: Legionella sp. 27cVA30; assembly: GCF_024160945.1. NCBI lineage: Bacteria > Pseudomonadati > Pseudomonadota > Gammaproteobacteria > Legionellales > Legionellaceae > Legionella > Legionella sp. 27cVA30. The sequence continues at coordinate 457,501 of NZ_JAMYXK010000001.1, read as the reverse complement.
ATTCACAAACAGCAAGCCAATTACTGGCAGCAGGGAAATTTGCAGCGTCGTATATGGAAAATAACAAACTGGAAATTCCCGATAATCCGGCCCTTGCGGCATTGCTACATGCTTATTTGAAAGGAGATGCCGTTGATTGGTCTTCGTATTACCACACACAAGAAAATGATTTCACGAAAGTATTGCTGCCAAATTATGTATTTCAGCGCACGGAAATTTGGTTGGATAAAAAAGAAGAAATTGCATCAATACCGCAAATACATCCTCTTTTAGGGCAAATGTTATCGTTGCCGCATGATGAATATTTATTTAATCAGCAATTGAATTTGCAACATTTAAATTATATTAAACAACATTGTGTTTTTGATAAGATGATTTTTCCTGCATCAGCCTACATTGAAGCGAGCCTGGCTGCAGCCAGGCGGATTTTTAAACGCAATGCATTTACGCTGGAAAAATTCTTCATCGAACGGCCTTTATATCCAAAAGAAAATCAAGATTTTCAGCTGCAAGTGAAACCCAAGCATGACGGCGGTTATCAAATACATATTTTCGCGCGGCAAGATGGCGCCTGGCAAAATTTTTCCACCCTGGACATAAAGAACCATTTACCTGTTTCTCAGGCTTCAGTGAATATGGATGATTTAAAGGCAAGCTTTGGGACGCCGGTAAATGTACAGGAAATTTATGAGAATTTCAGGCAGCGGTCTTTGTTTTATGGCGAAGAATTTCAGGTTTTACAGCAAGGTTATGTGCACGACAATAAAGTGCTGGCCAAAGTTAGCTTAACTCAACATAGCCAAAATGCCGGTTATTATTATCATCCGGTGGCATTGGATGGTGCCATGCAAAGCATTTTATTATTGGGAATGAATGCCGAGGTAACTACTCCCTATGTTCCTTTTGCATTTACTCGTATGGCGGTTTATCAAGAAGCACCGCGCACGGTTTGGGTTGAGGTAACTAGGCTCAATACAGTGGTCGCCAATGAATTGCATGTCAACTTGAATTTTTATGATAATTCAGGTTTATTGTTAGGCTATATTGAAGAATTAAAATTAAGAGCCGTCACGCGTAATCACTTCATTGCCTATGAATCGCTGCTGCAAAATTTATATCATATCAAGTGGAATCAAATTGAGTTTAATTTTAATCTTAGGGAAAAACTCCCGGAATTTTTGGTTATCAGCAAAGATCGAAAAAAGGCAACTTATCTTTTAGGCGATACAAATCATCAATTCCTCGAAGAATTGGACGAGATTAGCTTACAGGGTAAAAATCTTATATTTTTCTACGAGCAAAGCCAATTTCAGGATTTATTCAACTGCTGTAAAACATTATTCAAATCACCTGCAAACAGTTTTACCTTAATTACTGAACATGCCTATGCGATTCATGCAAGGGATGAAGTTAATCCTTACCACACCATGGCAAGTTCGTTTTGGAAAAGCTTTAGGAATGAGCTTGAACTTACTAAAAATTTTCATATTGATTTAAGTGAAAATTCCGCTTTGCTCCCAGCCCTGCAATACGTGTTTACCAACCATGCCCTGGATGATCAAGTTGCAGTCCGCGATGCTGTTTATGTGCCGCGATTAAAGAAAAAACAGTTGTCTGTTACTCATTCAGTTCCGGCAAAAATATTTGCCGATAATGCTTGTTATCTTCTCGTAGGAGGTACGGGTGGTTTGGGTATGGCGATGATAAACTACCTCATGCAGCGAGGAGTTAAACGCATCATTGTAACCAGTCGCTCCAGTTGTCCTGTTGAATTGCAGGTTTTAATCGAGCGCGCCAGAGAAAAAAATATTTTTATAAAGCACGCACAAGCCGATGTTGCCAACTATCAGGAGATGGAAAAGCTAATTGGGAATCTTAACCAGGCGGGCTCGCTGAAGGGAGTTATTCACTTAGCTGGGATAATTCATGATGGTTTGATCGTCAATCTGGGGGTGCAGCAGCTTGAACAAGTGTTGAGTGCGAAACGGGATGGTGCCTTGATTTTACATCAATTAACAAAGCATTTGGCGCTTGATTTGTTCGTTTTATTTTCATCGACTGCGTCTTTGCTTGGTGCACGCGGGCAAGCGAATTACGCGGCAGCAAACGGCTTTTTGGATGGATTGGTTTACATGCGGCAGCGGCAAGGCTTGCCAGGGTTGGTGATAAACTGGGGGCCATTTGCCCACGTCGGCATGACAGCCAATTTGGTACCGGCCTTGCAAAAACGCGGATTTATTCCTTTGCAGCAAGAGCAAATGGACATCCTGGATGTTTTATTGTCGCAACCCATCGTGCAGATTTCTCCTTGCTTGCTTCATTGGGAGTCTTATTTAAAGCAGACACCGAAGCCAGCCTTTTTTGCGGATGTGGCGCAACATATTCCGGCAGCAACCCCGTATTTTTTAAATGTCTTGCGGACTTTGCCAAAAAAGGACCGTATTAAAATTTTGAGCGAAGCGCTGGAAGAAATTTCCGCCGATGTTTTGGAATTGGAAGACATGAAAAGCCTGACAAAAAAGGATTTATTTGCTTTGGGTTTAGATTCCTTAATGGCAATTGAAATTAGAAACCGCATCCACGATAAACTACAGTGCAAGGGATTGAGCCTTTCCATTGAATATTTCATTAATGAGCCAAACACCGATAAAATCGCCCGCTACATCGCCCATGAACTGGAGCGTTTTATACAAGCGCCAACTCACGAGGTGCAACAAAATACGAATTCAGGTTTGCCAGTATGCGATTTTCAATTTTTGTTCTGGGCTTTTAAAAAATTAAAATATAATTTTAATCTTGGCTTACAAGTGCAATTGCAGGGTAAGCTTAACCCGGATTTCCTAAAACTAGCACTGGAAACAGTCATTAAACGCCACGAAGTGTTCTGGCTTGGCTTTGACGCACAGGTTCCCGTGCAAGCGCTTCAGAAGACTGGAAAATTTCAGTTAATTTTTAAAGATATTTCTTTAAGCCATGTGCCGGATGCTTGCCACAAAGAATTTTACCATAATCTCATGCAGCCGGTTTTATTCAGCAAACCACCTTTAATTAACGTATTTCTCTACAAAATTAATCCTTCTTTGCACGAATTGCAGGTAATCATGCCGCATATTATTGTAGATGATGCATCCTGTGAAATTGTGTTTAATGAGGTAAAAGCGGTGTATGCAGAGCTTGTAGGCGGAAAAGAACCACACTTGCCCGATATGCAAAAAGGGTATTTCGATTACGTACAAGAGAATAACCGCCAGTATGAGGCAAATCTTGCCGAAAAAGTTCATTTCTGGCAGCGCTATAATCAAAATTTCAAAAAATTATATTTCGGGGAACATGCGCATTTAGCGGATGCAACCCGCCAGACAAAAAATTTATTTCATTATCCGCTGCCTCACGAGATGATGGAGAAATTTATTAATTGGCATCAGCACCACAATTTGAATGTGAGCACCGGGTTGATTGCCGCTTGTCAAATTGCTTTCTATAAGCTGAGCGGTCAAAATAATATTCCCATTATTTTAATTCATAGCGGTCGGGAAGGCAGCCAGTACAAATCCGTGCTGGGTTTATTTTCCGAATATAAACGCATCAACATCAGCGTCAAAGACGAGGATACATTTTTAGATTGCATTAAATGCATAGAAAATGAATTGATAAAAGCTGCTCCTTACCAAAAATGCCCGCATCTAATTAAAGATAAGGGGTTGGCAGATTTTCATTTTTCCTTGATGGAATACATAGTTTTTAAATGGCAGCAGGTGCGATGGAAGCATGCTTTTGTAAAAAATAATATCAACGCGACATTAACCGATTACTATTTTAAATACCTAAGCCATTTAAGCGTGGATAAAAAATTTATCAATTTAAAATATAAATTAAACCGGTGGTTTAACTGGAATATCCCTTTGCAAAAGCCGCGCAGTTTACGCACTTTAATTAGCATTACCCCGAGCTTTTTCACCAAGGAAGTAGAGTCTGCGCAATTTGGCGATTTAAATTATACGTTTCCGAACCATTTCAGCTGCGTGGACCGGCCCATAGGAAATGAAACTTTATGGATTTATTTTTCCAAAAGCTTTAAAGGAGAGTATTTGTTTTCAATCAATGCGCCGCTTACCACTGCCTGCAAGGATCAACTCGCGGCTGAATTTAACCAAGTTATTGCAAAATTTTTAAAAAACGAGAGCTTAAGCATAGAAGAATTATTGCATGAATGATGACGCCCAGTTGCAGCTAGCGGTGAATGGTAACGCTTACATTGGCTGCATTTTTTATCGCATGGGGTTTGCTGACGCGCACGGTTAGCTGGGAAACATAAAATTCTTGTTTGATTAATTGAGCAATTTCTTCCGCAACGGTTTCAATTAAGGAAAATGGTTTGCTTTTAAGATAATCCGTGACTTGCTGGCAAACTTGATCATAATCAATGGTATTAGCCAGTTCATTGCGGCAATTGCTGATGTCTACCGGGATGCTGATGTCTATTAACAAACGTTGCAAAATTTGCTGTTCCCAAGGATGAATACCAATTTTTGTCGCGACAGCCAAACCAGTAATATCTAATTTATCCATAAGCGTTTGTATAAATTAACCTGGGTACAGGGTACATCGAATTTAAAATAAGTAGAAGAGAAAGACGCCTGATAAGCTATGGCAACCAGCAAATACTTCTCGGCCCTTTTCGTGTTAAAATTAAATCTTATTAATAAGAAAGGTATTTATGGCTGCAGTAACAGAATCATTATTCATGAAGAGCATGATGAAAAAACCGGTGGAACGCACGCCGGTATGGATGATGCGCCAGGCTGGACGTTATCTGCCTGAATACAGACAAGTTCGCGCCGAAGCCGGTGATTTTTTGAGTTTGTGTAAAAATCCCAAACTGGCTTGCGAAGTGACATTGCAACCGCTTCGCCGTTACGCCCTGGATGCCGCTATTTTATTTTCCGATATTTTGACCATCCCGGATGCAATGGATTTAGGGCTTTATTTTGCTGAAGGTGAAGGGCCATGTTTTAAACGCCCGGTACGAGATGCAGCAGCGGTTGCTAAATTACCAGTACCAAATCCACTCGGTGATTTAGCTTATGTAATGGAAGCGGTCCAACGCATCCGCAGTGAAATGCCGCAAGGACTTCCTCTCATCGGGTTTGCAGGAAGCCCCTGGACGCTTTCTTGTTATATGGTAGAAGGGCAAAGCAGCCGCGATTTTAAAAACATATTGCAGTTACTGTATATGCAGCCAGGAGTTATGCATCAATTACTAAATAAATTAAGCGAAGCGGTACTTAGCTATTTGGCGGCTCAAGTTGATGCCGGTGTGAATGCCTTGATGCTATTTGATACGTGGGGGGGGATTTTGACTCCTGCCAATTATCAGGAATTTTCCTTAGCTTATATGGAAAAAATCGTATGCTCATTGAAAAGCCGCTACCCACACATTCCGATCATTTTATTTACCAAGGGTGGGGGATTATGGTTACGGCAAATGGCTGCAACCGGCTGTGATGCGCTGGGGATTGACTGGACTTGTGACTTAGGCGTCGCCCGCAGGCAAGTCGGTGATCGAGTCGCTTTACAAGGAAATCTTGACCCTGCCGTATTGCGGACTTCACCGGAATGCATCCGCAGGCAAGTGCAGCAGATTTTGAAGTCTTATGGCAACGGTTCAGGCCATATATTTAATTTAGGCCATGGCATTACTCCTGACATACCGCCGGAGCACGTAACGGTTATGATTCAGGCCGTCCATGAGTTTAGTCCGCAATTTCATACATTATGATCATTAAAAGCACCTTCAAGCCAGCGTGGTGGCTTGCCAACCCACATTTACAAACGATTTATCCGACGCTTTTGCGGCGTAGGCAAGTCCCAAAGTTGCGCCGGGAACAAATTGAACTACCTGATGGTGATTTTTTGGATTTAGCCTGGGCTGATGCTGAATTAACCCAGGATGCGCCTTTAGTTATTTTGCTGCACGGATTGGGTGGAGGCTTAAATTCTGCTTATGCTGGCGGCCTTCTTGCAACGTTCAATCAGTGTGGCTGGCGGGCAGTACTCATGCATTTTCGCGGTGCGGGCAGTGAGCCTAACCGCTTGCCGCGTGCCTATCATTCAGGGGATACGGAAGATGTGGCTTATTTTTTAAAGCTTCTGACCGACCGTGAGCCGCATAGCAAAAAAGCGATTGTTGGGGTTTCCCTGGGTGGAAATGTGTTATTGAAATGGCTGGGAGAATCGGGTTTTCATTCTCTCGTATGCGCGGGAGTGGCAGTGTCTGTGCCGTTTCAGCTGCGAGTGGCGGCTGATCGCATGAATCAAGGTCTTGCCCGCATTTATCAAGCCTATCTTTTGCGGCAAATGCGCCAGATATTCGCACGTAAAATGCAGGATGATGCAAGAAATTTGCCGGAGGCGTTTAACAATTTACAAGCATGCCATTGCTTTTGGACATTTGATGATCAAATCACCGCGCCCTTGCATGGATTTGCCAATGTGCATGATTATTATCGCATCGCCAGTTCGCGGCAATATTTGCATAAAATTACCACACCGACTTTAATCGTTCACGCCCTGGATGATCCATTCATGTCGCCGGAAGTATTACCTGCGTCCAGTGAGCTTTCTAAAGCCGTCACGCTGGAATTAAGTGAAAAAGGGGGCCATGTAGGCTTCATCGCCGGTGCAATGCCAGGAAATCCAGTTTATTGGTTAGAAAAGCGGATCCCTGAATTTCTGCGCCAATATATTTAATCCAGGATAGTGACTAAATCAATGCAGTTTGTAGTCTGGTTAGGTGAGCGATTGGACAGGCATCCGATGTGCTATCAGGCAAATCGGATGTGCAATGATGATGTGGTTAGCGGAATGTAGGTGACTCATCCGCTTGCGAGCTGGCACCTTCTGTTGCCAGATCCACAATGGATTTTACAGTCCGCGTAACAGGCGCCACGAGACCCAATACGGGACCACACAAAGCGAGGATAGCGCTTAATAGAGCCATACCCACCGAAAGCACGCTTGCTCGCAGCGCTTCACCTGCCGATTGCAAGTAATTTGTTGGGCCTACCTCCACGAAACCTCTCCTTTCAGTTTGGCCGCGGGCTGCAAATTCAACACTTCTAATTAAATTAGACAAACTTACTGTAAACAGAGTGATCGCTGAAGCTAGATATTGAGCAGAAGCCAGGGCATATTTAATCGGGAAAATAACCGGGCTTGCCATGTTTAAAAGAATATCTGCAGGCCCAGTTATGGGACTCCAAAAAGTCTGGCGGAATGCTGCAAGTGAAACATTATCGGGTACAATTATCATGCTGTCTCTCTAAATTTTAACCTAAAAGGTATGAAATTGTAATAAAAGTATTAATTAAAGTCAATATGGTTGAATTAAAACAGGTGACTTTGCTATCTTCAGCTTAAGCAATATTAAACTGGCGGCTTAACTGGATTGCCATTTCCAATGATTGTTCGTAATTTAATCTTGGATCCACCAGGCTGCGGTAATCTTCTTTTAAATCATCCGCTGCCAAGCCGCGTGCCCCACCGATGCATTCGGTAACATTTTCACCTGTTAATTCAAAATGTACTCCGCCCAAGTAACCGCCCATTTCTTGATGGATAGTCAATGCTTGTTGCAATTCGCTTAAAATATTATCGAAATGACGAGTTTTAATGCCATCTTCAGTCGTTTCCGTATTGCCATGCATGGGATCGCAAGACCAGGTAACCGGTATTTTGGTTGCCCGAACGGTTTCAATAAGTGGCGGAAGATATCTTGCAATGTCTTTAGCTCCCAAGCGCGTAATCAACAGCAACCGGCCTTCTTCCCGCTCCGGGTTTAAAGTTGCAAGGATTTCTTCAATCCATTCCGGAGTGGCGCTTGGGCCAATTTTAACACCGACTGGATTTTGTATGCCGCGTAAAAATTCCAAGTGCGCGCTGCCTGGTTTTGCTGTGCGCATGCCAATCCAGGGAAGGTGAGTGGACAGATTAAACCAGTCTTTATTATGCACCTTGCGGGTCAGCGCCTGTTCATAGTGTAAATTGAGCGCTTCATGCGACGTGTAGAAATCAACTTTGTTGAGGCTGCTGTTTCGTAAGCCGTCTATTGATTCCAAAAAGTCCAAAGAGTTTGCAATGGAGTGCACAATTGCATGATATTCTTCTGCCTGGGCTGAATGTTCGACGAACCCTAAATCCCAGCGTTGTGGATGATGTAGGTTTGCAAATCCGCCAGCCAATAGGGCGCGGATGAAATTTAAAGTCATGGCAGCGCAGCTGTAACCTTGCAGCATTAATTTGGGGTTGGGTGTACGCGCTTCTTTATTAAATTCAGGAGAATTTACCAAATCACCCCGATAGCTGGGGAGGGTTATCCCATTGATGGTTTCGTAATCGGATGAGCGCGGTTTTGCATATTGTCCGGCAATACGGCCTATGCGCACGATGGGTTTTCGCATGCCATAAATGAGGATTAAACTCATCTGCAGCAATATTTTCAGCTTGTTCTTAATGATTTCTGAACGGCAGTCATGAAATGACTCGGCACAATCACCACCTTGTAAAATAAACGCATCGCCACGTCCGGCGCGGGCAATAGCATTTTTTAAGTGTTTGATTTCTCCACTGCTTACCAGGGGGGGAAGTTGGCTTAATTGATCAACGATCTTCAACAGCTGGGCTTCATCCGGGTAGTGAGCTGCTTGCTCGTAAGAATAATTCAGCCAGGAGGTAGGCGACCATGCACGCATGAAAAAAACCTTGTTTCTATAAAAATCCAAAGTATGCAATGAATGAACAGACCCTGCAATAAAAATTACGTAATAAAGTTGCAGGATGGCGTGTGTAGCTTACAATTTATTTATTTTACTTGATTTTTAGGGATTAGCCCCTATTTATATCATCAATTTATTTGGGAGTAGGTTCATGAGTAAGAAAACGACGAAAGATTGGGAAAAGATTCGCGAAGATTTACGCGAAGAAAATGATTTGCTGGCAGAGGATGAAAGTGCAGAGGTAGCTTCCAAGGCGGAGGCAGGAAGTTTGGAACATCCTTCCTATCAAGAGCTTGAAGAAAAATTAACTTTGGCTGAAAAGCAAGCCCATGAAAACTGGGAAAAATCGGTACGCGCCATGGCGGAATTGGATAACATTCAACGCCGCGCTCAGCGTGACGTTGAAAATGCGCATCGCTATGGTCTTGAGAAATTTATTTCCTCACTCTTGCCTGTTCTAGACAGCCTTGGACAAGCCTTGCAACTGGCCGAGCAGGATAAAGCCATGTTGGAGGGGTTGCAATTGACCATGAAGCTGTTCTTGGATGTTTTAAAGAAACATGGCGTGGAAGAAATTAATCCGGAAGGATTGCCTTTTGACCCGCAACTGCATGAAGCCATGGCCATGCAGGAAGCTCCTGATGTTGCGGCTAATACAGTTCTTACTGTATTTCAAAAAGGATACAAGTTAAATGATCGGGTTATCCGGCCTGCACGTGTCATTGTGGCAAAAGGATAAAAAAGAGTAAATTTGGCTTGAAATTAATAATTTGCACCCCCATATAAAATCGTTAATGGCTAACAACAGATTGGAGCACGAATAAAAATGGCAAAAATTATCGGAATCGACTTGGGAACAACGAATTCTTGCGTTGCCGTGATGGAAGGCAACAAACCCCGCGTGATTGAAAACAGTGAAGGCATGCGTACCACGCCTTCCATTGTCGCTTACACCAATGATAATGAAGTGCTGGTTGGTCAGGCTGCCAAACGCCAGGCAGTTACCAATCCGGATAACACCTTATATGCAATCAAGCGTTTGATTGGTCGCCGTTTTGACGATCCTATCGTGCAAAAAGACATTAAAATGGTGCCTTACAAGATTGTTAAAGCGTCCAACGGCGATGCGTGGGTGCAAGTTAAAGGGCAAGATAAGGCGCCACCGCAAATTTCCGCTGAAGTTTTACGTAAGATGAAAAAAACTGCGGAAGATTATCTTGGTGAGGAAGTGACCGAAGCAGTCATCACCGTGCCTGCTTATTTTAATGATTCCCAACGCCAGGCAACTAAAGATGCTGGCCGTATTGCCGGACTTGAAGTCAAGCGTATCATCAACGAGCCAACTGCAGCAGCTTTAGCTTATGGTATGGATAAAAAGCGCGGCGATTCTATTATTGCCGTATACGATTTAGGCGGTGGTACGTTTGATATTTCCATCATTGAGATTGCTGAAGTCGATGGCGAGCATCAATTTGAAGTATTGGCTACAAACGGTGATACTTTCCTGGGCGGTGAAGATTTTGATCTGGCTTTGATTGAATATCTGGCGGCTGAATTCAAGAAAGATACCGGCATCGATTTGCATAATGATCCATTGGCCTTGCAACGCCTCAAAGAAGCGGCAGAGAAAGCAAAAATTGAATTATCTTCCGCGCAGCAAACCGATGTGAATTTACCTTACATTACTGCCGATGCCTCCGGACCAAAACACTTGAATATCAAGTTAACCCGCGCCAAATTGGAATCGCTGGTTGAAAAGTTGGTCGAGCGTACCATTGAGCCTTGCAAAACGGCATTAAAAGATGCGGGAATATCAGTAGGACAAGTCAGCGAAGTGATTTTAGTCGGCGGCCAGACCCGTATGCCATTGGTGCAAAAAACAGTACAAGATTTCTTCGGCAAAGAGCCACGTAAAGATGTTAACCCGGATGAAGCCGTAGCGGTAGGCGCTGCTATTCAAGCGGCAGTATTGTCTGGTGAAGTAAAAGATATTTTGTTATTGGATGTGACCCCGCTTTCCTTGGGAATTGAAACATTGGGCGGTGTAATGACCAAGCTGATTGAAAAGAATACCACCATCCCAACCAAGGCTACCCAGGTGTTTTCAACGGCAGACGACAATCAGACGGCGGTGACCGTACATGTACTGCAGGGGGAGCGTGAACAAGCTTCTGCCAACAAGTCTTTAGGCCGTTTTGACTTAAGCGACATTCCGTCTGCTCCTCGCGGTGTGCCACAAATTGAAGTAACCTTCGACATTGATGCCAATGGTATTTTAAATGTATCGGCCAAAGACAAGGCTACCGGCAAGGCGCAATCCATCGTGATTAAAGCGTCCAGTGGCTTGAGTGATGCAGAAGTTGAAGCGATGGTAAAAGATGCCCAAGCTCACGCTGAAGAAGATAAAAAATTCAAGGAATTGGTCGAACTGCGCAACCAGGCAGACGGTTTGATTCACAGCAGTGAAAAATCATTGCAGGATTTGGCCAATGAATTGTCTGATGATGAGAAGAAAAACATCGAAACCGCGATTGCCGAGCTTAAAGAAGCATTGCAGGGCAATGATAAAGCGCAAATTGAAGACAAGTTAAAAGTGCTAACCAACGAATCTTCAAAAATGGCCGAACGCGTTTATGCGAAAAAAGCTGCAGAAGGTCAAGAGCAAGCAGCGCAAGCAAAACCCGAAGAGGCGAGCAAGGACGAAAGCGTGGTTGATGCTGAGTTCGAAGAAGTAAACGACGATAAAAAATAATAAACTTTGCCTGGCTATCCACTTTGCGGATAGCCAGGTTATTACTTTGTAGCCGGTTAGTGCAGAGCCTAACTGAATTGGACATCGCTTCATGTACAAGTTTTGTTTTTTTATTGAACAAATTGTGAAACATCAAGTATAATTTACAAATATCTTTCAATTAAGCAGTGTGAGCATTTCATGCAACAGCAGGATTATTATGAACTTCTCGGCGTAAGTCGTAATGCGGATGAGGCCGAAATAAAAAAAGCTTATCGTAAATTGGCGATGAAGCATCATCCTGATCGCAACCAAAACGATAAGGCGGCTGAGGAAAAATTTAAAGAAATACAAAAAGCTTATGCTGTATTGTCCGATCCGCAAAAACGAGCGGCGTACGATCAATTTGGCCATGCCGGTGTCGACATGGGCGGACAAGGCGGTTTCGGGGGATTTGGCGGTGGTTTTGGTGATGTCTTTGAAGATATTTTCGAGAATATTTTCTCAGGCGGGCGCAGGCAGCATTCCCGCAGCCAACGCGGCGCTGATCTGCAGTTTAATATCCAATTGAGCCTGGAAGAAGCCGCAGCCGGGAAACAGGTGGAAATTACGGTACCTAGACACACCAATTGCAAAACCTGTGCCGGTTCTGGCGCGAAAAAGGGTACTACCCCAAAAACTTGTGAAACGTGTAATGGCATCGGACAAGTACGCATTCAGCAAGGATTTTTTTCAATTCAGCAAACTTGCCCAAGTTGTCATGGTGAAGGCAAAGTCATCGTTGATCCCTGCCCCGACTGCCATGGCCAGGGTCGCGTGCGCGAAAGCAAAACATTAACGGTTAAAATTCCGGCTGGCGTCGACAGCGGCGATCGCGTGCGCTTAAGCAATGAAGGTGAGGCTGGAATTCACGGCGGACCTGCGGGCGATTTATATGTACAAATTAATATAAAACCCCATGCTATTTTTGAACGCCATGACAGCGACCTGCATTGTGAAGTTCCCATAAGCTTTGTCACAGCGGCATTGGGCGGAAACATAGAAGTCCCAACCCTGGAAGGCCGTGTAACTTTAAAGATACCGGCGGAAACGCAAACCGGAAAAGCCTTTCGTTTACGTGGTAAAGGCATTAAATCCGTACGTGGTTATGCACCGGGTGATTTAATTTGCAAAGTGGTGGTAGAAACTCCCGTTAATTTATCACGGGAACAAAAAGATTTATTAACGCAACTTGAGCAATCTCTGGAAAAAGGAAAACATTCCCCGCGTTCTTCTTCCTGGTTTGACGGTGTTAAAAAATTTTTTGAAGACATGAAATTTTAAGCCTGTTTGGAAACCCTAGAGCATTCGGCAAAAAGGATTAATGTAGGGAACGTATGAGTTCTTTTTGCTGGCTTTCCTCTGCTTTGGGTTCTTCTTTTTCTTTCACCCCAGCTTCCTGTTCCGCGGGGATTGTAAAAAAAGTATCCCCTGCATTACTCCATGTTTTGTATGGATGCCTGGATTCCATTTTATGGTGGCTTGTGCGCTGTACTTGACTGGGGAAGTGTTTTTGCCCATCTTCCTGATTTAATTGCAATAATCCCTTTGTCAAAAACTGCCCCTTATGGATGAGGTGGGCAAGCAAAGTGCTTAATGCGTTTTGTAAATTATTTTCGCCATTATTATGTTTTTCATGGATTAATTGTATGATTTCTGCAGTAAATAGTTCAGGGCATATGTTTGCAAGTTTATTTAACAGGCTTGAAACATTGTTTAATAATTTCGGCTCCGCTTGCTGATCTAATATTTGCAGAAGCAATTTAATCATTGCAGGAGAAAATGCACTGGCATGTTTTTCTGTGAAAGTGAGCAATGCATGCAAGGCAAGTTCCCGCATGCTTGCATCTGCATCGTTAAGAAATTTTGCCACCAACTGGATTTGCTCTGCAGTAATGGCACCGAAATTCACTTGTAAACTGGCTATTTCCAGCAATTTTAAACCCATTTTACATACCGGTTTTTCTTTAGCCATGATATAAAACAAAGCACTCTGAATATGGTTTGGTTTAGCGAGTAAAAGCTCAGGTTTTTTGGCGACAATTAAGCTTAAAATCTTATTGACTGCAGGCATCGGGGAATGTTCAAAAAATTGTGACAATTTAATTTTTTCAAGAAAATCATCTTGAATAAAATCTGTATTTCTTTCAAGAAACAAGGGCAGAACCTCAAGCAAATGATTTTGCAGTGCTTGGTTCTGTGCATGCTGCTGCGAGGCAAGGGTTTTTATAAGAAGGTTGCAGCAAGTTAAATTAAATAAATCGGGCCGGCTAACGGATAGTTCTCTTACAATGCGCTCCGCTGCTTTCCCAACTTCGTTATTCTTGTCGGGCAGTTGCATGAGGACGAGCTTAAAAGAATCTTCTGAAAACTGCGCCGGATGATATTGGGAAATTAATAATAAGTTGTGTAATACATTCTTGCGGTCATTTGCCCGGGCGGCATGCAGATGTGGTATGAGATGGGGCAGCAAATTTAAATTATTAATTTCTCCTAGCCAACAATGGATGACTTCCTCTGCGGTTTTACGTACATACTGATTCGTGTCTACCAGTGTCTTACATACCTCGCTTAGTAAGTCTTTACTTAACAAATCCGGGCATGCAAGCGGTGCCGAACGCAAGGCATGTAATGCTGCTTTGCGTACATACCAGCGTTCATCGCACAATTTCTTTAGTGTATCTTGTACGTCGGTGTACAAAGGCAAAAACAAATCCGGTCTTTGTCTGGTCAATACATTTAAAAGTTTTTTATCTGCTTTGAGAATATGCCGTTCATCGTGTGGGCTTAACTGTTTTAATATGGTTTCCATGTGTTCGCGGGTGAACAAGGCAGGGCGTTTTTCGGCAAGGACTGCTATGGTTTGCCGGGCAACTTGCCTGCCTCCCTTCGCCGTTTTTATGGGAAATAAACTTATTTATCACTACGGGTATATGCTTTTTTTCAAAAATTTCCGCCTGATTGTATGCAAGGACATATAATTCTTTCAAACCGGCTTCGCGAGTGTACCAGGGCAGAAACATGGCTTTGATTGAATAATCAAATTTATCTTCCAAAATCTGCTGCTGCGATTTTTCTTTTAATAATTCCGGCCTTTTTTCAACCAGGATGCGGTATGCATCAAATGCAGCCAGGCGGACGACTTCGTCGCCATCGCTTAAGCAATTGGTGATCGTTTCTAAATCTTCTTCTGTGAATAAATGGGAGTTTTTTTCGGCAATTAATCCCAATGCTTTTAAGGAAGATTCCCGTGCAAACCAGGGTGTAAAAAAATTTAAAACACGGGTTTTAAGTTTATTAATTAAAAATTCCACATCCACTTGCTCGAATAAATCGGTGCGTTTATTGGCAAGAATACGTAAAATATCGAAAGCAATCGAACGTTGGGATGCATAGTCATGATGCAAATCGCGCAAGAGAAGGGTGATGTCTGTTTTATTAAAAAAAGTCGCACATTTTTCTGTGAAGACGGCTAAGGTTGTTTTGGCTGTGTTAGAAATGCCAGTATTGCGTTGTATCAATTTGGTGAGGCTTGCCAGCACTGTTTTATAGTCAAATAAATCTGGTCTTTGCACGGTAAGAATAATTAATTCTTGCAAAGCAGTTTTTTGTTGCTCTAGGTCATGGCTTTGCAATTTATTACTTACAGTAGTTAAAACCTTGGCGGCGTGATGTTTCTCAAGATAAGGAAGTAATAAATACCACATAGCTTGCTTATCATGCAGGGAAGGTTGTGGATCATGGATAAATTCTTCTAAAATTTGCGAAATTTGTTGCTTGGAAAGCAAGGGTAACAAACTTAAGATGCCCATGGCGCGATAACGGCTCAGAGTGGCTAATTGATTTAAAAAATTTATTTCTTTTGCTTCTACACGCACTCCTGTTTTTATTTTGATGCCTATTTTTAATGCATCTAGCAGCAGATAAAAATCCGTGCCGTTATGTACGTTTTTTGCTTCAACAAGGTTTTTTTCAAGATAAGCTAAAACAGTCCGATGCTCTTCTAACTCTTGGCGAGTTCTGGATGAAGAAGTTAATAAATTGAAAAAAATTTTTTGATAAGAGGCGCGCCAGTGGGTAAATTCAGGCGGGTTATTTGCCGTCATTTGGTTCAGTAAAGCATCCAGTTCGCCAAGAAATTTTTGATGGTGTGCGGGCGTTGTCATTGGTTTCAATTTTTTTTCTGCAAAGACACTGCGTGCACTTTTCCCTAAATTGTACAATGTTTTTGCATAGGTTGAGCCCATGAACAATAACCTGCGAGTAGGTATTTATATAATTTTAACATAACGTATTTAAAATTTACAGATAGTGTATATTTTTACTTAAATAAAGCTTATAGAGACGTCTTCTTTTAATCTGGTGGAAGAGTAGGCTACAATAAGGCGTTTTTTTCCTAGGTATTAATCAAACGAGCATTTGTTGATGATTCATAAACCTGCCATATTAGCTCTTGCGGATGGAACCATTTTTCAAGGAATTGCTGTCGGCGCCTACGGAGAATGTGTAGGTGAACTTGTGTTTAATACAGCCATGACGGGTTATGAGGAAATATTAACTGACCCATCCTATGCACGCCAAATTATTACATTCACGACCGCGCATGTGGGCAATACAGGGTGTAATCTTGAAGACATGGAATCGTCGCGGGTTTGGGCCAGCGGCCTTATCATGCGTAATTGTGTCATGCATGCCAGCAATTATCGGGCACAGCAATCCTTGCCTGACTGGTTGAAAAAGCATGGTATTGTCGCCATCGCCGGCGTTGATACCCGCCAACTTACCTTACATTTGCGTGAGCATGGGGCTTTGCATGGATGCATCAGTACGGATGCGTCCAATGTAGAAAAAGCTTTGCAAACGGCGCGTTCCTTTAAGGGCTTACAAGGTTTAGATCTTGCCAAAGTCGTATCAAGGCAAACCGTAGAACGGTGGCATGAAGGGCGTGGGGAATGGGCAAAAACTTCCCGGCCTTTGCATTTTCATGTCGTTGCTTATGACTTCGGTGTCAAACATGCAATTCTTAGGATCCTTCATGACCTTGGGTGCCATATTACCTTGGTACCAGCCCAAACATCGGCGGCAGAGGTTTTTGCCATGAACCCGGATGGTATATTTTTATCAAATGGTCCGGGCGATCCGAAAGCTTGCGATTATGCCATAAAAGCCACAAAAGAATTTTTAGACGCCAATGTTCCGATTTTTGGAATTTGTTTAGGGTTCCAAATCCTGGCGCTGGCTTGTGGCGCAAAGTCTGCAAAAATGAAATTTGGGCATCATGGTGCGAATCACCCCGTCATTGACGTGGAAAAACAACGTGTGTTTATCACCAGTCAAAATCATGGGTTTAGCATCGATGAAACTTCTTTGCCCGCTTGTCTTGCAGTGACGCATCGCTCGTTATTTGACCAAAGCTTGCAGGGAATCCATCACCGTGAAAAGCCTGCTTTTGGTTTTCAGGGGCACCCTGAAGCCAGTCCGGGACCCCATGACATTGAAGTAATTTTTGACCATTTTATCAAGCTTATGACAAGGAATTAATTTTTAGGAGTGTGTACAGTGAAATCTTCTTATGTTTTTACCTCTGAATCCGTATCGGAAGGACATCCGGATAAAATTGCAGACCAAATTTCAGATGCCATTCTGGATGCCATTCTGGCACAAGATCCCAGGGCGCGTGTTGCCTGCGAGACATTTGTAAAAACAGGCATGGTGCTGGTGGGAGGGGAAATCACCACCAGTGCCTGGGTCGACGTGGAAGATATCACGCGCAAAGTCATACGCGATATAGGCTATAACAGTTCGGCGATGGGGTTTGATTGGGAATCGTGTGCCGTGTTATCAGCAATTGGCAAGCAATCTCCTGACATTGCCCAGGGTGTCGATAACCAGCAAACCCGGCAACTTGGGGCAGGGGATCAGGGAATGATGTTTGGCTATGCCAGCAAAGAAACGGATGTGTTCATGCCGGCTCCTATCGCTTATGCGCATCGTTTGATGAAGCGCCAGGCTGATTTACGCAAGCGGGAAATTTTACCTTGGCTAAGACCGGACGCCAAATGCCAGCTCACATTGAATTATGAACACGGCAAGCCTGTTTCGGTAAACACCATTGTTTTCTCCACCCAACATTCACCGGACGTCGCTTATCATGATTTGGTTGAAGCAGTTCGGGAAGAAATCATCAAACCGGTCATCCCTGCAGCCTGGTTATCGTCGCAAACACGTTATTTTATCAACCCTACCGGCCGGTTTGTGATTGGCGGTCCATTAGGCGACTGCGGTTTGACCGGACGAAAAATTATTGTAGATACTTATGGCGGTATGGCTCGCCATGGCGGCGGTTGTTTTTCCGGTAAAGACCCATCGAAGGTTGATCGCTCTGCTGCCTATGCTGCAAGACACGTGGCTAAAAATTTGGTTGCGGCAGGAATTGCCGAAAAATGTGAAATTCAGGTGTCTTACGCGATTGGCGTTGCCGAACCTACTTCCATCCATGTGGAAACATTCGGTACCGGGCAATTGGATGAAGCAACCATCATTGATTTGATCAACACCCACTTTGATCTGACTCCGCAAGGAATTATCGATCACCATCAATTATTACGGCCTATTTATCAGCAAACGGCTACTTACGGGCACTATGGTCGTGATGATCTGCCATGGGAGCGTTTGGATAAGGTTGCAGAATTGCAAAAGGCTTTATA
Organism: Legionella sp. 27cVA30; assembly: GCF_024160945.1. Taxonomy (NCBI): domain Bacteria; kingdom Pseudomonadati; phylum Pseudomonadota; class Gammaproteobacteria; order Legionellales; family Legionellaceae; genus Legionella; species Legionella sp. 27cVA30. The sequence goes on along the minus strand of NZ_JAMYXK010000001.1, from coordinate 439,250 downwards.
AGTCTTTCCCCTTTAAGAACTGCTTGCTGTTGCAAGCAGTTCTTTCTTGGCTTTAAGCCACCAGCCTATTTTAGAGGACAATGTTATGTTAATGAATGAAGCAATACGAAATAATGATTATAAAGTTGCCGATTTATCCCTGGCTGCCTGGGGCCGAAAAGAAATTGCCATTGCTGAAACCGAGATGCCGGGTTTAATGGCTTTACGCGAGGAATTTGGTAAAAGCCAGCCATTGCGAGGAGCACGGATAGCCGGCTGTTTACACATGACTATCCAAACAGCTGTGCTCATTGAAACCCTGATTGCTCTTGGTGCAGAGGTACGTTGGTCTTCTTGTAATATTTTCTCAACCCAGAATCACGCCGCCGCAGCTGTTGCCGCCGCCGGGGTGCCTGTTTTTGCCTGGAAAGGTGAAACAGAGGAAGAATATTGGTGGTGTGTGGAACAAACCATACGCGGCCCTGATGGCTGGACTCCCAATTTGTTGCTGGATGATGGTGGTGATTTGACGCAAGTCATACATCAAAAATATCCTGAATTACTGGAAGCGATTAAAGGCATTTCAGAAGAAACGACGACAGGGGTGGCTCGCCTGTATGAAATGGCGAAAAAAGGGCAATTAAAAGTCCCTGCCATCAATGTCAATGATTCGGTGACTAAATCCAAGTTCGATAATTTATATGGTTGTCGTGAATCCCTGCTCGACGGCATCAAACGTGCTACTGATGTAATGATTGCCGGCAAGGTTGCTTTGATTTTAGGTTATGGAGATGTGGGCAAAGGTTGTGCCCAAGCTTTGCGTGGACAAGGCGCTACCGTTTGGATTGCTGAAATTGATCCTATTTGCGCCCTGCAAGCCTCTATGGAGGGTTACCGGGTCGTTACTTTGGATGATGTTGCGGAACAAATCGACATTGTGGTCACTGCAACAGGTAATTACCATGTAGTCGCTCATGACCACATGGTGCGGATGAAAAACCAGGCTATTTTATGCAATATTGGCCATTTCGATTCGGAAATCGATGTGCAAAGCTTGCGGAAATACACTTGGGAAAACATCAAACCGCAAGTTGATCACGTCATCTTCCCCAATGGCAAACGCTTGATCATTCTTGCCGAAGGCCGTTTGGTCAATTTAGGATGCGCCATGGGTCACCCAAGCTTTGTGATGTCTACCTCATTTAGCAATCAGGTATTAGCGCAAATTGAATTATTCCTACACAGTGAGCGCTATCAAAATCAAGTGTATGTTTTACCCAAGCAACTGGATGAAAAAGTGGCCCGCTTGCATTTGCAGCGGATAGGCGCCAAACTTACGCGTTTAAGTGAAGAGCAGGCAAACTACATAGGCGTTCAGGTAGACGGTCCTTATAAGCCGGAGCATTACCGGTATTAACCACCGCCAGTTCCACTTTGCCCGGATTAGCCAAGCTTATCCGGGCGCTTCCTAAAATATCTCTGGTAAGTGACGCACCTATAGTCGTTAACAAACAAAATCATTTGGAAATACCACAGAGACGCTGCTGTTGAGATGGCTTAGCACGATGGCTCCTGCTTTAAGTTGGCACTGTCCAACCGCATTTTTCGCCTGTTTATCCAAAAATCCATAATGGGTAGCTGAAATAATGTATGGACTGTTTGAACAGGGCAATTTTTCCATCGTTTTAGGAGCACTGCCGCCGCTTAAAGTGAGGGCACGATTGACCCCGATCTCATTGCTTGCGTTAAACGCAACGTGTTCGTACTCTTGCACGGGTGGAGTTGCCACCGCCACTTCGATCGAACAAGAATCTGGATTAGCGGCATGCACAGACAGCATGCCGGCGGTCCAGGTGATGGCAGTTATTTTTATAATTTTTTTAATCATGGCATCCCTTTCTCTAATTTAAACTCATCTACTCTATGCAAGAAACAATATATTTTCAATCCATAAAAAAAGGCGACCTAATGTCGCCTTTGCGAAGGGGGTATTAAAAATTAAAAACCAGCGGGCAAGTTAATGCTGCCAGCCTTGTCTGAGGTTGCAGGTTGCGAATTGATGTAGCATCCTTTCGATTTATCGGCAACCGTGTTTACTGCACCATCTTTGCTGATGGACAAGGTACATAAATTACTATTGCTACCCGCGATGGTCATGGTGGAGGGGCCTGGAATATTTTTTACAAGGCAAGCAGGATTTTTAGTGACCGGATCCGGGCAAGTGATGCTGTTATTGATTAACACCGCTTTAAAAGGATATCCGAGATAAACCATGTAGGAATATTGGGTGGATGGTGGTGGCGGCGGTGGGGGTGGCTCGCTGCCGCAAAAACTGCCCTTCAGTTCGCCGGGATTTATATTTTCCAAAGAGCAAGCCAATACTCCTTGCCTGTAAAAATTCACCGTTTTAGCGCGGGGCTCATGGTTATAAGCGGTGACAAATGTTTTGTCTCCGCTTATGAAAGAAGCATAAGCCACGGTATCAGCCGTTAGGTTTTTATTTAAATTGCCCAGATTTTTCAAGTTTTGAATCCAGTAATAAATGCTGGGTTTGGATTCGCCCGGATCTGGGGTATTAGCTTGTTCATCAAAATAACGGGTATAATATTGCAATGCCTTGGTAGGATCGCCCAGTGCCAAATATTTCAATAGCGTACCACAGTAGGCTGAATTTGCCGGATCGCCCGAACAAGGATTTTTCGCATCTTCATTATAAATGCGGTTTACCAGGCTTGCGCTGTAGCCAAGATACAGGGAGCCGGCGCTGACGGGCAGGGTATTGGAGGCAAGATTTTGATAATAACAAGGTTGTCCCGCGCAGAAATAGGTCGAGCGGTCCAGTTTACCATTCCATACATTCCCAACCATTAAATAATTCTGGCCGGTACTGCTATTTGACCATCCTTTCGGGAACACGCCGGACTCGGGATTTAAATTAAAATGATAATGATGCAAGCCTTGTTCTTCAGTAGTGTAGAGATACAATCCGGTTTCCACCAAGGTTTGCGAAGAGGTATCATCGCCTGCAAAACTCACTCCTTCGGTGTTAAGCCCCCATAAAATGATGGCTTGGGCCAAATTCATGAATTCAGCGCTGTCTTCCTCATTGACGTTATCAAAGCTGTAAGGCATTCCCAGAGCCGAAGATAAGCCGGCATAAGGGTCAAAACCGCGGAAATGTGGAAATTTTGTAGATTCGCCGCTGTCCCGGCCAAATTTGTAGTTAAACACATCCCGGATGATTAAATTCACCAATCCACCATATTGTTGCGCCCAATTTTTATCGAATTGCGCGATAGTCGCAGCGGCATCAATGAGATAACCCCAATGGAAAGCATGATCAGTAAGCGTGGTGGCCGTGAAGAAACCGCTTGGGAATCCCATCATGGTATGCCATTTACTGTTATAAGCATAAAACCAGCTTCCCTCAGGCCGCTGACAATCCGGTGTGCCTTGCGGGCACGGATCGGTGTAATTTAAACCCGTAAGAAAACTGGTGACTTGTGTTTTTAAAGCAGCCAACATGTCATCGCGGATTTTTTGATATTTAGCATTGGGATTAGCTGAAGAACCCGTTAAAACGTGGGCAATTTTGATCAATTGCGCTTGCCTGCTTAGTAATTTTCCGGTCGCATAGGTATCCGTCCATGGATTTTTCGCATCCAGATGCGGATTAGCTGGCAAGGTAAACGTATAATTGCCGAGTTTATCCAATTCTTCCTGCGTCAGACGGTTAGGAAGGGCCGGCAATATGCCGTGGAAAGGGACTTCGGTTTTAAAAGAAGAAGAATCAGTCGCAGCCGCAGGAACCGCATATAAATGCATGGTGCCTTTGAGCGTTTGTACGATGCCTTGGTTACCGGTGCATTCCTGGAATAAACACGAGGCTTTTTCAGAACTGCTCATGTTTTTTATTTGCCATGGATAAAGCATAACCACAGGTTGTTTTTTCAAGGAAGCATTTGGGTATACGGTTTGCGTTGCAAAATTGAAATGGGTGATGACTTTATTGCTTGCCTGGTCATACTCATAGTCAATGGCGGTATTGCTGATGAAAGTATAAGCATGCGGCTTCATTTGTTCAGCCAGTGTTTGCGCCGCCGCATCGCTTGTTGCCGGAATAATTGCTACGGAAAAATAGCGGTTGGCATCATTCATATTGATTTGTGTACCTGGCACGATGTTGCCGCTGCCCCCTTGACTGGTAGGAACAATGACAGCTCCAGAGCTTGTCTTCCAGGGACTGGTGGCGCCATCGGGATTGGTAAAATAAGCATAGTAGCGGTAGTTTTGATCAGATGCATTCCGGGTTTTAAACAAACTCAAGCCTGCTTTCTGACTGATTAATTTAGCATCTTGTGAATTATTAAATTGCAGGTAGGAATTGGCTTGATTGTTTTTTTTCTCTACGAATACAAATGGCGAACCTTCAGCCAAGGTGGCAGCAAGGAGCGGAGCATTATTGCGCGCCCACTCGACTTGTACCACCCAATCCGAATAATTGGCGACCAAAGGTGCAGTGCCTGCTAGGTCACCAGAGGTGACCACCACATCGAGTGTATTATCATAGCCGCGGTCTACATGGGCATTATCGACTTTAGGGTTTTGCAATGGAATACCCATGGCAATACCTGCTTCTGTGACGCGTAAGGTCAATGGGTTCGGCAGGAGCAATAAAGGGGACAGATAGTCACTGTCTTTGACGTCTCGAGCCGGTTTATCAATGGCCAAAAGCGGTGTCCACCACATGCCGCTGGTTAAAGCTTTATTGCCAAGCTTGAATTGACTGCCGCGGAAAGCTGATTTTAGGGTTGAGTAGTTCTCTATCAATGGATAGCCTGCATCTTTTGAAACACGGCTGGGATATTTTTGTGCAAGTTTAACTATTTGTTGTTCATCATAATAAATTCCCTGGCCGATTTGCGTGGCGGCAGGGGCTGCACCCGTTATTATCATCAGTGCTATAGGGGTTAATGACAACAGTGCTTTATTTTTCGTCTGATAATTTTTGGTCTTTAACATCGATCCTGTTCTCCTTGTTAAAAAAATTAATCCAAAAGGGTCGATTTTTTTCTAAATGGCCTCCTCACTTTAAATAAAAAAACAATTTATACCCTTTTTTAAAAAAAGATAAAGTTTAGGTGCCTAAGAAATTGTTTAAAAAGAAAACTAGATTGGAGTTTTGAGTTAGAGAATAAGAGTTAATTTTTTTATAAAAAATTTTTTACAGATTTTTAATTTATTAAAAAAATTAAACGATAAGTGGAAAATAAATGCATGCATTTGCAATGTGTAAGAAGAGCCGCAGACTGAACATCCAGTCTGCGGTTTTATCACAGGTTAAAAATTTATGATTCACATCTTTTGACGCGCTCAGAGTAAAGAATTTTGTGAAGCAATCGTTAAATCGCTTGCGTTAGTTTTCCCAATTTATCCGTTAATTTGGTGTTTTCAGAATAATCTACCGGACAATCGATGAGCACAATTTCATTGCTTGCAAGTGCTGATTGCAAAACGGGCAACAATTCTTGTGCGCTTTGGATGGAATGGGCGCGGATACCGAAACTTTCAGCGTATTTCACAAAATCAGGATTGCTAAATTTAACATGATGAGAATCACCGTATTCAAGCTCTTGTTTCCATTGGATTAAACCGTAGGCATTGTCACGCCAAATAAAAATAATAAATGGAATTTTTTCACGTTTCGCAGTTTCGATTTCCTGCGAGTTCATTAAAAAAGAGCCATCACCCATGACTGCCATGACATGCCGGTCTGGATACACCAGTTTTGCTGCCAGCGCACCCGGTAAAGAAAAACCCATGGTGGCCAAACTGTTTGAAATAATACACGTGTTGGATTGGTAGCAAGGATACAATCTTGCCATCCACATTTTAAGCGCTCCCGTATCGCAGAGGATAATATCGGATTTGCGCATGGCTTTGCGTAAATCTGCTATGATTCTTTGCGGTTTTAAAGGGAAGCTATCGTCATTCTCATGGTCATTAACTTCATCCAAAAGCATCGTTCTTAATTTGGCTAATTCCGGGGAAAGCGTATCACGAGGTTTGATTTCATTGGCCAGTGCATCGAGACAGGCACCAAGGCCGCCCTCTATCCCCACCGTCAAAACATAATTGGCATCCACTTCTGCCGGTGTTCCATGGATATGGATTATCTTTTTATCGCGGTGTGGATTCCAGGCACTTGGCGCATATTCCACTAAATCATAACCCACGGTAATGATGAGATCAGCGCGCGCGAAGCCAAAATTAGTGTAATCCTGGCGCATAAACCCAATGGCTCCGATGACTAAAGGGTTATCGGCAGGGACGACCCCTTTTGCCATAAACGTGGTAGCGATCGGAATTTTTGTTACATTAATGAAACGGGCTAGCGCTTCTTCAGCATGATGCCGGTAAACGCCTGCTCCAGCTAAAATCATCACTTGTTTGGCTGCATTAATGCATTCAGCCGCTTTTTTAATTTGTTCATGATTGGGCATAGTCATTTTAGGCGATTGTGGCCGCAGGGGGATTTCGGCAGCCGGCAATTGAGCGACATCTTCCGGTAAAACCAATGCCACGGCACCACAACGCTCGGATTGAGCTTGTTTAAATCCTTTACGCACCAATTCCGGTACGGAAGAGGGCAGGGATAACATGGCATCCCATTTGGTTACGGCTGAAAACAAACGCGTGAGATCAATAATTTGATGGGATTCTTTATGCAGGCGATTTATGGCGGCTTGCGCCACCAAGGCCACTAAGGGTGAGCTATCCAGATTGGCATCTGCCGTACCTAACAATAAATTAATGGCACCAGGGCCTAAAGTTGCCAGACAAACGCCGGCTTTGCCAGTCAGGCGTCCATAAATATCCGCAATGAATGAAGCCCCTTGCTCATGACGGGTTAAGATAAAGCGAATTTTTTGAGATTTAGACAAAGCTTCGATGAAATCGGTATTTTCTTCGCCTGGTAAGCCAAAAATGTATTCTACACCTTCTTCTTCCAGGCATTTTACCAACAATTCAGCTACATTTTGTTGCGATCCTTTCATTTTTTATAATCCTTTATTATGCGACTAATACTAGTTTAGATGGTTTGAAATCGTTTCGTTAATGCAGCGACAAGGATTTGTGCAAACATAAAGAATGAAAGCCATGCGAATGCTTAAAGCAGCGCTTTCTTTATGATGTGTAAAAGAAAGTTGCTTAAATTTAAAAAAGAATGCTCTTGTCTACAGGTATAATCTTTCGCTAAAAATCGATAAAATAAGCCACTTTTATATTTATTAGCAGTCAATATGCCTAAGCGAACTGATATTCACTCCATTCTTATTCTTGGCGCGGGTCCTATTGTCATTGGACAAGCATGCGAATTTGATTATTCAGGTACACAGGCAGTGCGTGCCCTAAAAAAAGAAGGGTACCGCGTTATTTTGGTGAATTCCAACCCGGCGACCATCATGACGGATCCGGAGCTGGCTGATGCCACCTATGTTGAACCGGTGTTATGGCCTGAAGTAGCGCGCATTATCGAAAAGGAAAGACCGGATGCCCTTTTGCCGACCATGGGAGGGCAAACGGCCTTAAACTGTGCGCTTGATTTAGTGCGTGAAGGCGTCTTGGAAAAATTTAACGTCGAATTGATTGGGGCTAGCCGGGAAGCCATCGACAAGGCAGAAGATCGTGAAAAATTCCGCTTGCTAATGAAAAAAATTGGGCTTGAGATGCCCCGCTCCGCAATTGCGCATAGTTTGGAAGAAGCCTTGTCCGTGCAGGCGCAATTAGGATTTCCAACCATCATCCGCCCATCATTTACCATGGGGGGCAGCGGCGGCGGTATTGCTTATAACCGTGAAGAATTTGAAGAAATTTGCGCGCGCGGCCTCGAATTATCACCCACTCACGAATTATTACTGGATGAATCAGTTCTTGGCTGGAAAGAGTTTGAGATGGAAGTCGTCCGCGATAAAAACGACAATTGCATCATCGTATGCACCATTGAGAACTTGGATCCCATGGGGGTACACACGGGTGATTCAATTACGGTTGCGCCCGCGCAAACGTTAACGGATAAAGAATTTCAACGCATGCGCGATGCCGCCATTCGCGTTTTGCGTGCCGTAGGCGTGGATACAGGCGGTTCTAATGTGCAATTTGCTGTAAACCCTGAAAATGGGCGCATGCTGGTTGTGGAAATGAACCCGCGCGTGTCGCGCAGCTCAGCCCTGGCATCCAAGGCTACCGGATTCCCCATTGCCAAAGTAGCAGCATTATTGGCAGTGGGTTATACTCTGGATGAATTGGCAAATGAAATTACAGGCGGGAAAACCCCTGCTTCATTTGAGCCTGCTATCGATTATGTGGTTACCAAAATACCGCGTTTTAATTTTGATAAATTCCCGCAAACCCCAAAAACATTGACCACACAAATGAAGTCGGTTGGGGAAGTGATGGCTATCGGCAGCACGTTCCAAGAGTCATTACAAAAAGCCATCCGTGGCTTGGAAATAGGTCGCAGTGGCTTGCAGCCGTTATTCAAGCATGGTGATTTGTCCTTGTTGCGCGGGTATTTACGCGAGCCTACCCCTGATCGCTTATGGTACATAGCCGATGCGTTTCGTCATGGCTTGACGCTTGAGGAAATTCAGCAGGAATCGCGAATTGATCCGTGGTTTTTGCAGCAGATCCAAGAATTGGTTTTCTTGGAAAATAGCATCAAAGGAAATTCCATTCACGAATTGAATGCGCAAAACTTACGGATACTTAAGCAAAAAGGTTTTTCCGATGCCTGTCTGGCTATTCTTCTTAATTGCAAAGAAGAAGAAGTGCGGGTAAAACGTTTGGCAGTCAATGTTTCTCCAGTTTACAAACGTATTGATTCCTGTGCAGGCGAGTTTCCCAGTGCAACGGCGTACCTGTATTCCACGTATGAAGCTTCTTGTGAAGCCGCCCCGCAATTCAATAAACAAAAAATCATGATCTTAGGCGGGGGGCCAAACCGCATCGGCCAGGGCATTGAATTTGATTACTGTTGCGTGCATGCTGCTATGGCACTGCGTGAAGCGGGTTATCAAACGATCATGGTGAATTGCAATCCGGAAACAGTTTCCACGGATTTTGATACATCCGACCGCTTGTATTTTGAGCCGGTTACTTTGGAAGATGTTTTGTCTATTGTGGCGGTGGAGAAACCGGATGGTGTGATTGTGCATTATGGTGGACAAACACCACTTAAGCTTGCACGCGCTTTGGAGGCAAATGGCGTAAAAATCATTGGTACCTCGCCAGATGCAATTGATAAAGCCGAAGACAGAAAGCGCTTCCAGCAATTGGTGACGCGACTGCAATTGCACCAGCCTGCAAATGGCACGGTGCGCAGCGAAGAAGAAGCCATTTCCCTGGCAAATAAAATTGGCTATCCTCTGGTGGTTCGCCCTTCCTATGTCTTGGGCGGCCGGGCAATGGAGATAGTGCATCACGAAGAAGATTTACGGCATTATCTTTCTCATGCAGTGGATGTGTCCGAAGATTCGCCTGTTTTATTGGATCGATTCTTAAATGATGCGATTGAAGTTGATATTGATGCCGTGTGTGATGGTAAAGAAGTCTTAATCGGCGCTATCATGGAACACATCGAGCAAGCAGGGGTACATTCAGGAGACTCAGCCTGCACTTTGCCGCCATTTAGCTTAAGCGTGGTAGTGCAGCAGGATTTGATTGAGCAAATACGCACCATGGCATTGGAGCTGGGCGTCGTAGGGTTAATCAATGCACAATTTGCAATTCAGGCGGATGACATTTATATATTGGAAGTTAACCCGCGCGCTTCACGCACCGTGCCCTTCGTGTCCAAAGCGACGGGGTTACCATTGGCTAAAATTGCTGCCCGCTGCAAGGTTGGGCAAAGTTTAAAGGAACAAGGCTTAAGCCAGCATTATCCAATGCCGGCTTTTTATTCCATTAAACTGCCTGTATTTCCATTTATAAAGTTTTCGGGCGTTGATTCCATTTTAGGGCCTGAAATGAAATCTACAGGCGAAGTCATGGGGATTGCCCGGCGTTTTGGTCAGGCTTACGCAAAAGCGCAACTGGGGGCTGGTGTTAATATTTTGAAACGACGGAAAGCTTTCCTTTCCGTGCGCGATGCAGATAAAGCCAAGGTAGGTGAGATTGCCAAACGCTTGATTGATTTGGGTTTTGAAATTGTGGCAACCAAGGGCACAGCCATAGTTTTGGCAGCTGCAGGCATTGAATGCAAGCGCGTGTTCAAAGTGGCTGAAGGCAGGCCACATATTGTTGATTACATAAAAAACAATGATATTGACTTCATTGTCAATACAACAGAAGGCAAGCAAGCTATTGCCGATTCATTTGCCATACGCCGCAATGCCTTGCAGCATAAGGTTAGCTATACCACGACCTTGTCTGGAGCGGAAGCAGCTTGTTTGGCAATGAAATACGAAGACAGGCAAACGGTGACCCGTTTGCAGGATTTACATAAATAACATGGGAATCATGGCCTAACATGGAAGGTTATGTACTCCTAATTAAGATTTCGAGGATAGAGACATGTCAAAACATCCTATGACGGTGAAAGGCGCACAGGCGCTTAAAGAAGAATTGCATCGCTTGAAAACAATCGAGCGACCAAGAATTATCGAAGCCATTGCTACGGCACGTGCTCATGGTGATCTGAAGGAAAATGCGGAATATCATGCAGCTCGTGAACAACAGAGTTTTATTGAAGGGCGCATTCAGGAACTTGAAGCCAAACTATCCAATGCTCAAATTGTAGACATCAGCAAGATGGAGAATCAAGGACGGGTTGTTTTTGGCACGACTGTACGTTTATGCCATGTGCAAACTGAAGCGGAAATTACCTATCAAATTGTCGGGGAAGACGAAGCGGATTTAAAATTGAATAAAATTTCTTACAGTTCGCCCATAGGACGGGCATTAATTGGCAAAAATTTGGATGACACCGTAGTTGTAAATACGCCGGGTGGCATGGTTGAATACGAAATTATAGCCGTAGACTATACAACGGCCGATGCCTAAATTTTCTGCGCAAGGAAGGAACCCAAGATGTTTCTTCCTTGATTTGGCAATTAAGAGATTTAAAACCGTCATTCCTGAATAATCGCTTGCAGGTGTTTTTCTTCACATGCTGCTAATAATGAATCAATCGCATCCATCATTCCTAAATCACGCAGGACGCGAAATCCCAGATTAGCCGTTGCAGCCGTTCCTTCTGCTTTGATTCCTCGCGTGCGCCATGCCACAAGCTCTTGTTGTAAGTCACTGAAAAGAATGCAATTAAAATGATTGGGATTTTTGGTATAAGCTTGCTGTAATTGCCGCAAGCGATTTTGATATTTTTCAACAACAATCTTTATTTCCTGTTGAGTGTGAGTGCTTGTTTTACGGAGTGGCTTTTGCAACCATTTATTTTGCAAAAGGGAGTAAACGCCGCCGCTTTCCGCCATAAATGGGAGTACGGTAACTTCAACAATACGATTTTTATAAGTAATCTTTCGTTTGTGCCAAGTCGATTCGCTTAAAAAAATTAAATAATCTTTTAACAGTTTCTGATCGCATGCCGGCAAGTTTATTACCAGGTGAACATCGATATCTGAATTTTTCGTATAATTGTAACCGGCATTACTGCCTGTTAACAGGATGTCAACCAATTTGGCATCGGGAAATTGGTTTTTCAATTTATTAAAATAATAATTGCCAATTTGTATCAGTTTTTTGCGCAAATCAGGTTTTAATGTCCCGTCATTAAAAATATCAGGGTTTAACTGGGCATTTCCCTGCCAAATTTCCCTGATTTTTTCATTCAACACCACAGGCGCTTGCTTTGTTTCTGCCGCGGCAAACGTGGCGGGCAGGAACAATTGCCAGGCTGCTAATAACAACAAAAAGTGTTTCATTTTATTCCTTTAACAAAAATACAATGAAAAAGCACTCTTTGATTATAAACTATGCAACGCAAGTTGGTTAAGGGCACCAGGTTTTGTTGTTACAAGCAGTCCCCTGTATTTGGCATCTATGCTCGGTAAATTCCTGACCAATAACGATCTGCACCTAGGCATTTACCCAAATCACATCGTCTTTAATTTGCGTCGAATAAATTTTCAATGGTTTTTCTTTTGAAACTTTGCCCAGTAATTTCCCAACCACCGGTGGCCATGGTGACCAACATGCACTTTCACCAGTTTTTAAATGAAAAGCACTCTTGTGGAAAGGACAAACAATAGCACAATCGTCTGTCAGCTCGCCTTTCAACAGAGGAAGTTTAAGATGCGGGCATTGAGATTGAATGGCATGCACTTCTTCCTGGTGCCAGAGCAGTAGGATCCCTTGATTGTTCAAGGTGAGTTTTTGACGTTTTTTTTGTTGTAATTCGATTAAAGGTAAGGCAGGCAGCCAAGCCATATTGCTCTCCGCATAAGTGGACAGGCTGCATCATACCATAAATTACCAGGGAATCATGGAGTCGTCATAACCACGCAATACTTCAGCATGACTGTTATGTTTATATTTATCGATGACGGTTAGCATATGGTTAACACTGGCATGCGGTGTCAGCGGTGCATTAGGACCTCCTAAGTCTGTTTTTACCCAGCCAGGATGCAACAACATGACGTTTATATTGTCTTGCGCCACATCCAATGCAAAAGAGCGCATGGCACAATTTAAGGCGGCTTTACTCGTGCGATACGCATAGCTTCGCCCTTGTTCATTGCTGCTGATGCTGCCCATCTTTGAACTGATGCAGACAATTAATTTACCTTGGCCGAGCTTTAATGATGGCAGCAAGGCTTCACTCAATTTTAACGGTCCAAAGCAATTGACTTCCACAAGGTGCAGGAAGTTTTCACGCGCAATATTACCTATTGTTACGCCTGATTCTCCGCTTATCCCGGCATTATTTATCAACCAGTCAATGGGTGTCTTGCCGAATTCTTGTGCCAGGGCAACAATGTCATTGGTTTTACTGATATCCAATGTCTTAATGGTCAAATTTTTGTATTGTTTTTGTAGCGTTTTTAAAGCGTGGGCGTCTTTTGGTTTGCGGCAAGTTGCGATGACTTGCATGCCTTGCGCGCAAAGTTGTTTGGCAAATTCAAACCCTATGCCTCGATTTGCACCAGTAATAAATACCGTGTTCATGGGGATCTCCGATTGCTCATGTAAGTTGTCATGAATTACATAGTATAGAAATTTTTAAAAATAACATGCTGCATGGCTTTCTTTCTTATGGCAATTGGCGATGCAAGGATTGCTTGTGTCAGAAAGATTGCAAAAAATAAGCAGGCAAAAATAAATAAATAATTCTATAGTCTTAGCCCCGCGTCGCAAATCATAATGAACTATAATTATACAGTAAGACAACCGCGGGGGGACGAGATGGCTCGGCAAATAACAACGGAAAATTACGTGGATTCCTTCTCAATACATCAATTTTATATGGAAATTCTAAATTGTATGCCCGATATAGTGTACTGGGTTGACAGCGATTGCAATTTAAAAGGGTGTAACATCAGTTTCGTGAAATTGCTTAATTTAAAGCAGGTACGTGATTTTAACGGCACACCTTATGAGCAAATGGCCAAATTTACCAAATGGTCTAAAGAGAGAATCGAAGCATTTCGCTTGGATGACATGAAAGTTATTTTTTCCGGGCAGCAGCAATGGGATATTGAAGAAGCGCCAGTTTATGATGAAAAAGGCGAGGCAACTTATTTTTTAGCCAGGCGCGTGCCCCTGTTTGATGAGCATCGTCATGTAACCGAGCTGGTTGTGGTGTTAACTGATATAACCGAGCGAAAAAAACTGGAAACCCAGGTTGCCAAGCCGGAAGAAGAAGTTCCCCAGGAAGTAAAACATGTTGCCGAGCCTCATATATTGATGGTGGAAGATAATTTTATAGCTCAGAAGGTTGAAGAAGCATTGCTTACCGCATTGAATTGCCAGGTTGATATTGCTGAGTCCGGTGATAAAGCTTTGCAGCTTTTCAGTCCGGGCAAATATGACATGGTGTTAATGGATATAGGGCTTGAGGATACATCAGGTTATATGGTGGCGAAAAAATTCCGGCAAATGGAAGAAAATACTGATTTTCATGTACCCATTATTGCCCTTACCTCTTACCAGGCGGATGTAGTGAAGGAAGATTGTAAAGAATATTTTATGGATGGGGTTTTGACCAAGCCTTTAACCAGTGAACAAGCCAAACAGATTATTCAACATTTTGTTAACCACGAAAAAATTGCGGTCAAGGGTTTAAAGGGTGAAAATTAATCGTTGATTGCAAGGAAATGGCCCGCATCGCGGGCCATAGAATTTTTAGGGTAAGAAATAATAGGGGTTAGGCAATTTAAACGTTTTTTCGGCTGAACCGCCTGTCAAATCGCTGTGCTGATCCCCAATTGAGGCGATGATGGTATAGCCTGACTTGGCAATGGAAGCTCTGGTGCCTGCTTTAAAAGGGATGATCGATGCTTTGTCATAATTATCCGGTTTTAAATATAAGCCGCTCCAGCCTTTATAGCCGGCTTTTTCCAAATTTTTAATGGTAGGCGCACGCTCAGCTTCTCTTCGTCCTGTAACAAAAAATACAGCGATGCCGTGTTTTAAGGCTTGCTGATATAAAGCCAACATGGGTTGAATGGCGGGGGAATCTGCCGCCATAATTTCGCGATGCCATATTTTTTTATTGCCACCGAAATTATGGGAAGCCATTTTGTTATAATTCGATAAGCTGGTTTCATCAATATCCAACACAATGGCCAGTTTTTTCGGCTGCGGACTTTTCTGGTTGGCTTTGGCTTTCTCAAGAATAAATTGTTGAGCGAGCACAAGGGTTTGGGTTAATTCCTTTTCATAAGTCCCTGAGTCATGATAAGCCTTAACTTCTTGCGTCAAAAGCCCAAGGTTTGCCGGTTCGGCAAAAGCAAATTGTGCGCAAATGAGAGCGCATGCCAGGCTTAGGGTTTTTAAAAAAGAATAGTGCTTCATGGTTACGTCCTTCCTTTGCAGTTTTCTGCATTTTATCGTGAATAAAATGTTTGTCAATCAGGCAGATTGTTTATAATTTTTATAATCGATGCCTAAGCGGCGTAGGGTGCCATACCCCGCTTAGGTAGGAGTGGCTGCTTCATCATCATGAGTTGGCCAACTTGCCCGCTTTATACAGAATGAGATATCATTAGCCTTTTTCTTTAAAGAGAACTAATTTAGTACTATATATATTAAATAAGACTTAATTAGTACTAGATTATTGAAAGTAGGAATGGTATGCTGCGCATCAGCAAATTGGCCGATTATGGAACAGTAGTGATGGTGTATCTTGCGAAGCGCCCGCAGCAAGTTTGCAACGCGCGGGATATTGCTTTGCATACCCATTTGACTGTCCCCACAGTCAGCAAATTATTAAAGCGCTTAACCGCTGCAGGTTTGTTATCCTCAGTGCGTGGCGTTGCGGGTGGATACCGATTACAACGGCCCGCATCCGCCATTTCAGTCACTGAAATTATTTATGCACTGGAAGAATCCCGCGGTTTAACCGAGTGCAGCCTGGAACCAAATGAATGTTCTTTACAAGGTGTCTGCCATGTGCAGGGGAATTGGCGCTTGATTAGCCAAGCAATTGAATCCGCCTTGAGCAGCGTCAGTCTGGAGGCATTGGCTAAACCAGCCTTGCAAATGATTAACCTTGATCGCATCAAGCAGTTAGGGAGCCTATAATGGCTAAAGAAAACACACAGATTAATTCTCTTCTTGAGCGGGAATACCAGCATGGATTTGTGACCGACATTGAAGTTGAAACGTTTCCACCGGGTTTGGATGAGGAGACGATTCGCCGCTTGTCGGCTATAAAAAATGAGCCTGAGTTTTTGTTGGAATGGCGTTTGCAAGCGTTTGAATATTGGCGCACCATGCTGCATCCTGAGTGGTCCAGTGTCCGTTATCCCCCGATTGACTATCAGGCAATTTCTTATTATTCCGCGCCTAAAAATTTAAAAGACAGGCCGAAAAGTCTGGATGAAGTGGATCCTGAATTATTACGAACTTATGAAAAATTAGGCATTCCCCTGCGCGAGCAAGAAATGCTGGCAGGAGTGGCAGTGGATGCGGTTTTTGACAGTGTATCGGTTGCGACTACGTTTAAAGCAAAACTGGCAGAAAAAGGTGTAATTTTTTGTCCTCTTTCCGAAGCAGTGCATGAATACCCTGATTTGGTGCGCAGATATCTGGGCTCTGTTGTTTCTTATCGCGATAATTTCTATGCAGCCCTTAATTCTGCAGTATTTAGCGACGGTTCATTTGTCTATGTGCCGAAAGGGGTGCGCTGCCCGATGGAATTATCCACTTATTTTCGCATCAATGCAGCATCTACCGGTCAATTTGAACGCACGTTGATCGTTGCGGACGATAATAGTTACGTTTCCTACCTTGAAGGGTGTACCGCCCCCATGCGCGATGAAAATCAATTGCATGCGGCAGTCGTAGAGTTGGTGGCTATGGATGGCGCACAAATTAAATATTCCACCGTGCAAAATTGGTACCCTGGCGATAAAGAGGGCAAGGGTGGTATTTATAATTTCGTAACCAAGCGTGGTGCTTGCCGTGGGAAACGTTCCAAAATTTCCTGGACGCAAATTGAGACGGGTTCTGCGATTACCTGGAAATACCCGAGCGTGATTTTGCAGGGCGACGATTCGGTAGGTGAATTTTATTCCGTTGCGGTAACAAATAATCATCAACAAGCGGATACAGGTACTAAGATGATTCATTTGGGCAAAAATACCCGCTCAACGATCATTGCCAAAGGGATAAGTGCGGGACAGTCGCATAATGCTTATCGGGGTTTGGTGCGCATTGCGCCCACTGCACTCAATGCACGGAATTTTACCCAATGTGATTCCATGTTGATGGGTAGCCAATCTGCCGCCCATACATTTCCCTACATTGAAGTGAAAAACCCGACGGCACAAGTAGAACACGAAGCCACAACGTCAAAAATCAGCGAAGAGCAATTGTTTTATTGCCAACAACGGGGCATCGATACAGAAGATGCTGTTTCCATGATTGTGAATGGTTTTTGCAAGCAAGTTCTTAAAGAATTACCAATGGAATTTGCAGTGGAAGCGACCAAGTTGTTAGGCATCAGTTTGGAAGGGGCAGTAGGTTAAGATGTTATCAATCAATCAATTAAATGTAGCCATTAATGCACAACCCATTTTAAAAGGCATCGACTTGACTGTGGGTGCAGGAGAAGTTCATGCCATTATGGGCCCAAATGGTTCTGGAAAAAGTACTTTATCCAAGGTCTTGGCAGGACACCCGGCGTATGAAGTAACGGGTGGAGATATTCATTTCCTGGGACAAGATTTGCTGCCTTTATCCCCCGCGGAACGGGCACAAGCTGGAATTTTCATGTCTTTTCAATATCCAGTCGAAATTCCTGGCGTTACGAATATTAATTTTTTAAAGGCAGCGGTGAACGCCGTACGCAAAGGGCAAGGCAAGAATACGCTGGATGCGATCGAATTTTTAAGTTTTATACGGGAAAAATGCAAGTTATTGGATATGGATGAAAGCTTTTTATATCGCAGCATCAATGAAGGATTTTCAGGCGGTGAGAAAAAGCGCAACGAAATTCTGCAAATGGCTGCTCTGGAACCTAAATTGGCTGTTTTAGATGAAACGGATTCTGGCCTTGATATCGATGCCTTGCGCATCATTGCCGAAGGGGTAAATGCCATGCGCAGCCCCGAGCGTTCCATCATTATGGTCACCCATTATCAACGCCTGTTAAATTACATTCAGCCTGATTTCATTCATGTACTGGCAAATGGCCGCATTATTAAATCCGGTGATAAATCCCTCGCGTTGGAATTGGAAGAAAAAGGATACAGTTGGTTGGAGGAGTCAGAGCAGTCATGAGTGATGTCCTTGATTTTTATCGACAACAAGCCCAACTAAAAATTTCACCAATTTCCTGGTTGGCGCGCTTACAGCAGCAAGGGCTTAATGAACTGGCTCGCTTAGGCTTCCCAACGCGACATCATGAAGAATGGAAATACACCTTAATTGATTCTTTTTTACAACACCGCTTTACACAAAATGAAAGCTCGCCATTGGCCCAGGAAAGTTATGCAGCTGATTTGCCTGTAGAAGGTTATATTGTCTCGTGGGTTAACGGTTGCTGGGTTCAATCTGGGCAATATACTTTGCCGGCTGGGGTTATTATATTGCCTTTGGCGCAAGCGATTGAGGAGCACCCTGAAAAAATTCAGCCTTATTTAGGGCAAATTCTGCAGCAAGAGCATGGTTTTCAGGCTTTGAACACGGCTATGCTGCATGCTGGCATATTTATTTATTTACCGGCAGGAGTTTCCCTGCCGCAACCTGTTATCTTGTCACACATGCAAGATAAGGATAATCAAGCCGTTTTCATGCGCCACCTGCTGGTGGCCGAGGCAGGCAGTTCTGCTGTGGTGATCGAGGATTTTCAGGGCAAGCCCGAAAGGACTTATTTTACCAATACGATTACCGAATTACATGCAGCAGCCAATGCCAAATTGAGCCATTATAAGCTGCAACGTGAAAGCCGCAGCGCATACCATATGGGGCATTTGGCGGTTAAACAGGCACAAGGGAGTGAAGTCGACACGCATGCCTTAAGCCTGGGCGGGAAGCTGATGCGCAGTGACATCAGCATTGATTTGCATGAACCGCACGCACGCTGTTTGCTAAATGGTATTTATGCCCCGGGTAAGGCCCAGCATATGGATCATCATACCGTGGTGAACCATAATGTTCCTGATTGCCGTAGTGAGCAGGATTATAAAGGTATTTTAAGTGGTGATTCGCGCGCGGTCTTTAATGGCAAGGTGATGGTGGCCAAGCATGCGCAACACACAGAAGCGAGGCAGCAAAATAAAAATTTATTACTGGCGGCCAATGCCGAAATTGATACCAAACCGCAATTGGAAATTTTTGCCGATGATGTAGTATGCAGCCATGGGGCAACGGTGGGGCAGCTTGATGAAGAAGCGTTGTTTTATTTTGCTGCCCGCGGCATCGAACAGGATGAGGCTCGCCGTTTTTTAGTTAAAGCTTTTGCCGCAGATAATTTGCGGATGATGGGGACGCCTAAATTGGCAAACTGGCTAAATCAATTATTGTGTCAGCAACTGGGATAACCGTATGAATCGTGCCAATGAGTTAATTAATGCATTCGATGTACAAGCTATCCGTCAGGATTTCCCTATTTTGCAGCAAAGCGTAAACGATTGTCCGCTGATTTACCTGGACAATGCAGCGACCACGCAAAAACCGAAAGCAGTTATTGATGCCATTGCCAATTATTATTTGCATGATAATGCGAATGTGCACCGCAGTGTACATGCACTGAGTGCACGTGCCACGCAGCAGTTTGAAGCAGTACGTGAAAAAGTCCAACGCTTTATCAATGCGAAATACCCGCATGAGTGCATTTTTGTGCGCGGCACCACCGAAGCCATTAATTTAGTCGCGCAAAGCTTCGTTGCCCCGCGTATTTTGCCGGGTGAGGAAATTTTAATTACCCACATGGAGCATCATTCCAATATTGTCCCCTGGCAGATGGTATGCAAAAAAACAGGTGCCGTGTTAAAAGTTGCACCCATCAACTTGGATGGTGAAATTTTGCTGGATGAGTTTGCCAGGCAATTGTCCAGTAATACAAAATTTGTTGCCATTAATTATGTTTCCAATGCTCTGGGTACCATTAACCCGGTTAAAAAAATGATAGAAATGGCGCATGCGTATGGCGCATTGGTTTTATTAGACGGTGCGCAGGCAACCGCGCATTTGCCTGTTGATGTGCAATCCCTTGGTTGTGATTTCTACGCATTTTCCGGGCACAAAATGTATGGGCCTACAGGCATTGGCGTACTTTGGGGGCGCGAGCATTTGCTGGATGATATGGGGCCGTATCAGGGTGGTGGTGAAATGATAAGTTATGTCACCATGGAAGCCACTGCCTATGCGCCGCTTCCTTATAAATTTGAAGCAGGTACTCCTAATATTGCAGGAGCAATTGGCTTAGGGGCGGCCATGGATTATTTATGGTCTTTAGATCTTGAAGCTGTGGTCGCTTACGAAGCGCATTTGTTGGCTTATGCAACGGATGCGGTTCATTCTGTGAAAGGCTTTAATTTGATCGGCACCGCGCGAGATAAAGTTCCAATCGTCTCTTTTGTGCATGGAAAAATCCATTCACATGATATTGGTACCATATTGGATAGCGAGGGAATTGCCATCCGCAGCGGCCATCATTGCGCCATGCCATTAATGGATTTTTTTGACGTGCCTGCCACTACACGAATTTCCTTGTCTTTTTACAATACCGAGCAAGAAATCGATGAATGTGTGAAAGCGTTATATAAAGTAAAAGAGGTATTTGCTTGATGGATTTGCGAGACTTGTATCAAGAGATCATCATCGATCATAACCGTAATCCCAGAAATCATCGCAGTATGGAACATCCCACCTGCGAAGCCAAAGGGTTTAACCCCTTGTGCGGCGATAAACTTACGGTTTATTTGAAACTCCGTAACAATAAGATAGACGATATCAGTTTTTTGGGATGCGGCTGTGCTATCTCGCAAGCTTCTGCTTCATTAATGACCGAAGTATTGCGCCATAAAACCATAGAGGAAGCCCATGATTTGTTTCGGCGGTTTCATCATATGGTTACCGTGGATGAAGAGCAACCCCAGACCTTGGATAAGCTTGCGGTATTGGCTGGCGTGCGGACTTTCCCGGCACGTGTTAAATGCGCCACTTTGGCATGGCATACCCTGGAGTCGGCATTGAACCAGGAAAAAGCTATGGTAACAACGGAATAAGTAAGTATGTTTGGTTTTAAGAAAAAACAAGATTCTAAGGAAGCGTTGCAGGAAGCTGTGATTGCCGCGCTTAAAACGGTATTTGATCCCGAAATCCCGGTTAATATTTATGATTTAGGCTTGATTTATGCAATCCAAGTCGATGATCAACAGCATGTTCATATTCAAATGACGCTTACTTCTCCAGGCTGTCCTGTAGCCCAAACTTTTCCGGGAACCGTAGAACAAACCGTTAATAAGGTGGAGGGAGTAGGTGATTGCACTGTTGAACTGGTTTGGGAGCCGCCATGGACGCAAGAGCGCATGACTGAGGCGGCACGTTTGGAATTGGGAATTTTTTACTAAGAAGGTGCGCCAGCACCCCTGCCATAGGATGCAGATGAGTTATCCTTCGTTATCCAGTAGCCACAATTCTCCTCTCCTGAAAAAATTTTTGCACGTCGGCAGCAAAGTTTTTTTTGCCAGCTTTTTAATACACTCCTCACAGAGTTATTCATAATTGTATAAGACTCAAATTCCAATCAACAGCAATGACAATGTACGTACATCATACTATAATATCTTTAAATAGGAGATAAATATGGCTACGTTAGATAATGATGCAAAACAAGAAAAACTAAATATGCGAATTAATAGTGAAGCACGAATGCTTATTGATCGTGCGGCAAAAATTAGAGGTAAAAACAGATCTGATTTTATTTTAAGTGCAGCTCGTCGAGAAGCTGAAGAAACGATTTTGGAACAAACGCTAATAAAAGCTAGTCCTGAAGCATATGCTGCGTTTTTACAACAACTGGACAAGGCTCCAATGCCGAATGAGCAATTAATTAAAACTATGCAGACAAAGGCACCTTGGGATAAAGAATGATTTTACAACCAGAGCCCATAAGTGAACAACATAATATACAGGGATTTAATTCAGGTGAAGAAACCCTTGATGTCTGGTTAAAAACAAAAGCAATCAGAAATCAAAAAGCAAATGCTTCCCGCACCTATGTAGCAGTGAGTAATGAACGTGTCATAGCCTATTATGTCTTGGCATCTAGCTCTGTAGATGGGAGTTTGGCTACAGGTCGTTTTAGAAGAAACATGCCCATTCCAGTTCCAGTAGTGATTCTTGGTAGGCTTGCTATTGATTTAGCATATCAACATAAAGGCCTAGGGAGAGCATTAGTTCGTGATGCAGGACTAAGAGTTATTCAAGCAGCCGAAACTATAGGTATTAGAGGATTACTAGTTCATGCAATCTCTACCAATGCAAAAGACTTCTATACCAAACTAGGTTTTGAGCCTTCTTTAATTGATCCCATGACGCTAATGGTAACATTAGATGATTTAAAAGCAGCAATACAAGTCTGATCGATATCAAAATATAATATTTCTCTGTATTTTAGAATATTATGGGCATAGTAAAAATATCAGATGAGCTGCATGATTCAACAAAACTCATAGCACGAGCAATGAGCCGACCTATTAATTCTCAAGAGAATACTGGCTTAGAGCTGGAAACTGGCCGAAGAAAATCCCTCCATGACCTACCCTGAAATCCTCAAAATTTTAGTAACTCAAACATCAAAGGTGAGATAAACGATGTTAGTGAAAAACTCTGATGCAATAGAAAAGATGCGCGTTGCCTCGGACGTCTAGCAGCGTCCGTACTTGAAATGATTGAACCTTACGTGCGTGCAGGCCTAAGTACCAATGAGCTTGAGCAAATTTGCCGTTAATACATTTCGTCAAAATTTAAATGAGAGCGGGATAAAACCCCGGTTATCCAAGCAAAAGTAACCGATTGCATCCAACAACACCTGATAATCACATTTATAAAGAAAGAAATATCGTTGCACGTTGCTTTCGAAAAATTAAGCTTTAGAGGAATTGCAACACGATACGACAATGCAAATTCCTTGCGCGGGAGAGGGGGTAGATCGAAGTGAAATAGAAAAATTTGTGCTCAATTTAAGATGAAATCTTGGCTAAAAAACTTTAGGGACGTTGCCTAATTAGGTACGTAAATTAAAGCTGAGGAGTCTACAAAAAACTTTAGGAGCGTTACCTGTATGCTTTGATAAAATAACATACAATAAGTGGCTGCTATTATGCAATTTAGCATTTATTATTTACAAAAATCGTGTTTTTCATTCGGACTGCTCATGATAATATTTGCACAATTTGAATTTCATGCGGCTTTTTATGGAAAAACCGATTTGGCAACCTTCTGCTTCCCTGCCATCGTTGCACACGCGGGCGCTCATCTTAAATAAAATCAGGCACTTTTTTAATGTTCGAGGCTATTTGGAAGTTGAAACCCCGGTCATGGCACATTTCGGCATTACCGATGTTTATTTGGCAAATATAGAAGCTGTTTTTCGTGGTCAGCGTTATTTTCTGCAAACATCTCCCGAATACCATATGAAACGCTTATTGGCAGCAGGAAGCGGGCCAATTTATCAATTAGCACGGGTATTCCGTGATGATGAGCTTGGCCGCTGGCATAATCCTGAATTCACCCTGCTGGAATGGTATCAACTCAATATTGATCATTATCAACTGATGGGGGAAGTCGAAGCCTTGCTGCAAGAGATCCTGGCTTGTGGCCCGCTGCAAAGGTTAAGCTATCAACATATTTTCATGCAAATATGTGATTTTGACCCATTCGATACCAGCCTGAACGAATTAAAAAAGGCATTGACGCGTTTTGCATTAACCGGAATTTTGCCTGCAGAAGAAACAGATTTCGATCAGTATTTATTTTTATTGATGAGCCATGTAGTGGAGCCTGCTCTCGCCAAAGAGGCTACACCTGTCGCCGTTTATAATTTTCCTGCATCGCAAGCCGCACTTGCGCAAATAAAAAACGGCATGGCCGAGCGTTTTGAAGTGTATTTTAAAGGGGTGGAATTGGCTAATGGCTTCCATGAGTTAACAGATAAGGATGCCCAGGAAAAAAGATTTTTGCAGGATGTGCGCCTCAGAAAAGCGCGTGCCTTGCCGGGTAGCCCGCCGGATGAATTTTTGCTGCAGGCATTGGAACATGGCTTGCCGGCATGCAGTGGTGTAGCTTTGGGTGTCGATCGGCTGTTAGCCATAGCATTAGGGCATTCTTCTATCGCAGACACATTGGCGTTTGATTTCTCCCGCGCTTAATTTACAAAATTTGTACGAGTGCCCGTTTGATTTGCTCTTGGGTCTGCAGCATGTGCTCCTCATTTAAATAGCGGCTGCGCGGCCAGAAAAAACCTTTTAAGCCATCTCCTTTATTGCGGGGAATAGCATGCACATGTAAATGGGGGATACTTTGACTGATGGTGTTATTCATGGCTATAAAACTTCCAGCCGCATTCATGCCAAGTTCTACTGCTTTACCAATGCTTTTTACAAGTTTGAAAAAATCCCCTATTAAATCTTCTGGTAAATCATACAAGGTTTCTACATGTTTGCTAGGTGAAATCAAGGTGTGGCCTGGGAACAGGGGGCGATGGTCCAGGAAAGCAATGAATTGTTCATTTTCAAAGATGATGCAGGCTGTTTCTTTCTTGTTTACTATTTGATCAATGATGCATGTCCCCTTTAAATTTGCCATGGACAACTCCATTTTGTCGAAATTTCTATCCAGTCTGGATGCCTAAACAGATAGATAGTCGGATGTATCCTGTTTTGTAACTGTTATTGGATAAAATAGTCAAGAGTAGACTTTAATATAAGAAGCCACTACAAAAACTAGCGAGCCATTCCGTGCGGCTTACGACATGTGCAAATGAAAATAATGCTCTGTGATAGGGAGATCTTATGCATACAATCGGCGGTTATTTGGCAAAACGCCTGAGAGATTTGGCAATTAGAAACTGTTTTGCCATCCCAGGAGACTATAATTTGGTGCTGCTGGATGAGGTAATAAAAAATAAAGATCTGCACATGATTTATTGTTGCAATGAGCTGAATGCAGGGTATGCAGCGGATGGGTATGCACGGGTGCATGGAGTTTCCGCTCTGTTTCTCACCTTTAGCGTCGGCGGTTTAAGTGCCATGAATGCGATTGCCGGGGCTTTTGCAGAAAATCTGCCCGTTATCGTAGTGTCTGGCGGTCCAAATACAAATTCCATCCAAGACGCTGAAATTTTGCACCATACTTTGGCTAATGATGACCTTCTTTTCGTACGTGACATGTATGCGCGGATTACGGCACATTCCGTACGCATCCACCAGCCAAAACATGCCGCCTTGCAAATTGATGCAGCGATTGCTCAGGCAATACAAAAGAAAAAACCTGTATACATTGAAATTGCTTGTAACCTGGCTAATTACCCTATATCTGATCCAACCGAGCGCGCCTTTAATGTCATTAAGAAAAGTGATAGTTCTTCCCTGCAGGCTGCAGTCCGACATGCAGCTGAAAAATTGAATCAAGCACGCAAACCGCTGCTTATCCTGGGCAGCAAGACGCGGGCTTGTGAAGCTGTAGCGGCAGCAAATGAATTAAGCCTCGCCACAGGTTATGCTTTGGCAGCGATGCCGGACGCAAAAGGATTTATTTCCGAACAGCATCCTAATTTTATTGGCATTTATTGGGGGCCCGTGAGTTCACCTGGTTGTGCTGAAGTGGTGGATTCCAGTGATGCGTATTTACTCATTGGGGCAAATGAAAACGATTACACAACCGTGGGTCATAGGTGGGGAATTACTCTTTTGAAAACAGTTTCCATCAGTGAAGGGCAAGTATGTATTGGGCAATGTGTTTATACCGATGTGTTTATGCATGATTTTTTAAAGGGTTTGCAAAAAGAATTACAATTTAATGATAATTCGCTCCGGGCTTATCAACGCATTGCGGGTGAGGCGCCATTGTATAATGAGGTTACACCCGACGCGCAAGGATCCATTAGTACCCGTTACCTGTTTGCGCAAATCCAAAATATATTGAGTAATCAATTTTCGATTTTGGCTGAAACAGGTGATTCCTGGTTTAATTGCATGCGCTTAAAATTGCCTGAAGGCTGTGGTTTTGAAATTCAAATGCAGTATGGCTCTATTGGCTGGTCGGTTGGGGCTTTATTGGGGATGCAGGCGGCGCTTGCTGATAAAAAACGCGTAATTGCCTGCATAGGTGACGGTTCTTTTCAAATGAGTGCTCAGGAGTTATCAACCATTATCCGTTACGATCTAAAGCCTATTATTTTTCTTATGAACAACGCAGCTTATACCATTGAAGTGCAAATTCATGATGGACCATATAATAAACTCAATAATTGGCATTATGCGCAGTTAACTGCAGTTTTTGGCCGGGGGCACGCCGGGATAAAATCATTTACGGTCAGCACGCGATCCGAGTTAAATGCAGCCATCGAGACGGCAGTTAAGACGCCTCATCTTTGTTTTATCGAAGTTTTATTGGACAAAGACGATTGCAATAAGCACTTGCTTGAGTGGGGAGCGTGCGTGGCCCGCTACAATAGTAGACCGCCCAGAGTATGATCCTGGGAGCTTTTTAATATCGCCAAAAATCAGCCGCGAATAGAGCTGCAGAAACTCGCAGGATTGGTTGTGCAGCAAAAAATTTATAAAATAAGGAGTAAAATGTCTGCCAAAATCTTTTCTTATCCTTTAGTTATCAAGGAAATTTATTTAGATACCTTCGGCCATGTCAACAATGCTACGTATTTGACTTTGTTTGAGGAAGCGCGCTGGGAATTGATAACACAAAACGGTTATGGGATGGCTAAAATTCAGGAAAGCGGTTTAGGCCCTACCATACTTGAGATAAAAATCACCTTCCTGCGGGAATTACGCCTGCGCGATGAAATCGTCATCAATACGCAAATGCTTGCTTATGAAAAAAAAATTGGCAAACTTTCGCAACAAATGGTTCGCAATGGTGAACTGTGTTGCCAGGCTGAATTGATAATTGGCTTGTTTGATTTGCAAACAAGAAAGCTGGTGTTGCCTACCGAAGATTGGCTGCATGCAGTGGGTATGTAAGAAAGGTTCTTACATACCGCTGCTATTTTCCAGGAAACCTCTGTTTTCAGGTCACGCGAGTCCTAAACCATCGACATCAAGATCTCTTTCTCGCTCCACATTTTCGTTATTTGCAGACTCAATTTTGTATCCTGGGCTAAAAAATCCGCCAGTAGCCAGGTTTGCACCAATCTTATAGGTGGTTTGTGCCGCTAACATTAAGGAAGTAGCCAGATTGAGGGTGAGCACGCCTAAAAGCAGGATCAGGAATTTATTGTCGTAAGCTTCCATGGTTTTATAAATGGTGGCGGAAAATCCTAAGGTTAGAAGAATAAGCAAGTAAGCCGCAAACTCATTGCTGGTTATATTGTAATAGCCGCCTTTGCGATGTTGGGCATGCAAATAACTAAGCCTTTGCTTTGGGGTTGCCAGCTTTTGTGCTGCGCGTTCGTCATGCACATGCGGTGGTGCTTTCAATGTGTGGGGATGGCTGTCAAAATCATTTCTTATTTTTTGTAAATTTTGTTGCAATTGCGGCCTGTCAGCCAATTTTTCCAGAGAAGTTTTAGCTACGTACTCGCAGTTTTTGCGCCAAAATATATCCTGGCTATGCATAGTACTGGTTTCACGCGCCGGATAATTTAAAGCTTTACCCTTATATGTGGTAATCAATAATTCTTCAAGTTCTGCAATTTCGCTGGCAACTTTTTTGGCAATTTTAGTTTCAGATTGCTTTAATTTTTCGGCAATTTTTTCCTCTAAGGCAGTTTGTGCCCCTAAGTTGGTTGCGTCTTCCTGAGCTGATGCAATTTCTATCCTAATTTGCTCGGTTAAATTTTCTCTGATTTCTTGCCTTCTGCGCTCAATTGGACGAGAAAAATGTTGCAAAATAAATTCGGTTTGCTCTGCGTCGCCTTTTCCTTGCAGCGCTTCATACCACTGGCGGTTTAATTCCAGATCTTCCCGATAAATAGCATTACTGTTTATATTCAAACCATAGATTCCGGCAATCACATCCACACAAGCTCTTTCCACTTTGCTATTGCCGGTAATGGAAATATGATCATCAATTGTTGAATAACTGGTGATCACTGTATCTTCAGACGTGAACGTCAAGCGGGCCAGATCGTGGGGCTGAAAGAAAATATGGTTGTGCTTCTCGGCGTAAAAAGCCGTAAATGTTGCCACAGAAGGTGGTATAACCCGTTTCTTCCATTCCATCTCATGAAAAGGACCGGGAACAGGATCAGTCAGGACTAAGTGGATTTTGATTTTATCGCCGTATTTGGCATAAATCTCATTGGCTAAATAAATGGCATTAATGGCGCCGCGGCTATGGCCTGTGAGTACAATTTCATCCGGAAAAAGCCCATCTTGCTCAAGGCTTTCCAGAGTATTTAAAATGATTTCATTATTTTCATTTTCACCCGCACCGGTGGTAATGCCGCCAAGATTGCCCCCAGTTTCAGTAAGTGCCAGGGTTTCGTTGAAGCCTTTATTGATTTCTTCCGGATCTGAAGTGGAGGTAGACACGGGCGAGGTGAATAAGGTCCTCAACTGTTCGCCAATTGTTTTTTCGGCTTTTTCTTTATGTGCAAGCGATGTCGTGTCGCGATGAACCGGTGCATTCTCGCCACTCCCTACCCCTGAAAATTTGATAAGCGGCAGAGAATAATCGCTAAGCTTATCAAAAGCGTTTTTGGTGGGGAAGCCCGCTTCCGCGCTGCCACCTGTCCCGGGAAAGTGCACGCTTAAGATTTTCTTTAAACCTTGTTCTGTTTGAGCGGCTAAATTATCGCAAATGTCCAGGTATAATGGATCTTTATGTTTATTTTGGATAGGCATGCCAATAAACCAATATGATTAATTTGTGTTCAATTATACAAGATTAAAGGCAGATGTGCAATTTAAGGTAGGAATGAATGAGTTAAGGAAGGCGCAAAGCCTTCCCTGGCTTTCACAATAAGACGGGTGCGCGCGTGTATGCCACATCGTCAAATTTTTTTAAAGATTGCAAGAAATCTTCCAGCGATTTTGCGACAAAAAATTTACCTATGAAAGGCTTTAATAACCAGACTTCGGGCGGCTGCTCTGCTTTACTCCAGGCAAGGTAAAAAATCCCATCTGCCGTATTTTTGCCGCATTTTGCAAAAGGAAGCTTGTCTTTTGCATTTTTAAAGTTCTTGTTAAATAAGGCAAGGGCGTCCCAAATGGAGTGCATGGATTTTGTCTTTTCAGGACTGTTTTCTTTGGAAATCTCCTGGGTTGACTGCGCAAAGGCTTCTTTTGCTTCTATTTTAAAAAAATAAGCAATGTTACAATAACCGCTTTCATCAAAACAGTTTAAATCTTCCTTTAGATTGTCCGGATCATAATAATCTGACTGCGGTTTTCCGCCATTATACGTTTTGTAAATATGCCTTAATAAGTCTGGTAATTTATGCCCGCAATGACTTTCTAACTCCAGGAGATGTTCTTCTGCAGCCGGGGGAAAATCGCAACTGCAATGGGGTTTAAAGTCCAAGTCTTGAACATCTAATTTTTTTTCGGTTTGGAAGATTTTAAAATTCATATACATACAAGCCTCACTTTGTCTCTAAATAGTTAACTATATACTACATACCAAAGTAAGTTATTTATACTACAGTATGTGATTTTTTAACCATTTTTGCTAAAAAATAATTAGAGGCGTGCCAATTATCCAGGCAACTTCAACCGCAGATATAACTATTCTTGTCGTTGAGTTTTGCGCTAACTGGGTATAAAATAAACATTTTTATTCTTACAGGAATAAAATGACAATTAGCTATAATGAAGCGGCAACGATGCTGATGCAAGCATGTGCGGAGTATCTTTATCATCACGAAGGGCAATCGCAAAGGTTTGCAAATAATTGGAGGGGTGAGGCTTATGCCGGACTTAACAATAATATTAAAAAAATTTCTGAAATCACTAATATCCTTCCATTTGACCCTAAAGAAGTGCATGGAGAGCAGCCAGAGAATGAGTTATTCATGCTGACGGCATTTTTGCAGCATGTAGGTAAGGGGCTCCTTACAGAAGAAGCGCTTACGGCAATACAGCAAAAGCTTGCCTACAATGCCGAAGATTATAGCCGGGCAAATGATGAGAATTGTCCCGTTTCCACAAAATGGTACTTGGCATTGAAGCATCTTGAGGTTTTGGCGCGGATACTGCATGCAATTTCCCGGCACCCAGAATACAAAGGTGCAGAGATCAAGGTTTTTACAGATGAAATTTGCCGAGGAGTGAATAAACTTTATCCTGTGATTATGGGAGATATAAAAGCCAAGGCGGTAAAGGAATTGCAAGAGAACTTGCAATCTTTTGATGATGAGCGAAATGTTAAAGCGTTTGAAGCTCAGTTGCGTAAAGGAAGAACTGCTGCAATATTACAGGAAAATCGCCAGTCAACGGGTGAGTTTATGCTTAAGCTATTATCAGTTATATCCATTCTCATCGGCGTTGGAATTTTTACCACCCTAGGCTTGATGGTTAAACGCGCCATACAAACCAGAGGATATAGTTGTAATTTCTTCCGCCCCCTAACGGAACAGTTACACATGAAAATGCAAGATGTCATCGGGCAATGCGAATTGCCAGCAGCCATGAACTCATAATAAGCCAGGCGAACATTGAGGTTCGCCATTTTTAATGGCAGTGTTTTATCATAAGGTCAGGAAGTTATGGGGTACTGGCTATATTTTCTAAATTGTCCACATCCTGTGCGAGTTCGACAGTCTTTTTTCCCGCTGCAGTTGGAGCGGCGAAGAATAAAAAATTACCCGTAACTGCTTTATTGATGCATGTTAACGCCGCATATATAACTAGTAACCCAGCAATTGCCAAGGCAATATTGATTAGAATGCAGCGTAAATCATACCGGGTGCTGAACGCTTTCTGCTGCGCAGCAATTATATCCTGGCAGCGTGCAACCTGGTGAAGATTCTTTTGGAATTCTTCAGGCTCCATTTCTAATAACGGTTCCAGGGCAGTTTGCAATTGGGTTGTCATCTTGGTTAAAGCCTTAGCAGCAGTAACTTCATTATTTCTTATAAATTCTTGCTGATAAGTGTTTAACGATGCAATATCTTGCAGAATTTTAATTATGGCTTTTCCATGTGGATGGTTAAATTTATCGAGATGGAGGAAATTTTTTATGCATTCTTCAATCGTTGCGCGGTTTTCCGGTTTAAGATGCAGCATGGGTGCAATCGCATCAACAACCAGCTTTTTAAGCAAAGAAGGCAAGTTAAGATTTTTAAATAAATTATCCTGCAGATAGGCCTTATCAATATTATTGACATTATCTTTAAGGTCTTCCCAATTTTTTAATTTGTTTTCGACAAGTAAAAAATCCTGCCAAAGCAAGCTTAAAACACGGCCCAGAGAATAGACATCCGCGGCGGGGGTATGCACAAAAGGTTGTTTATCCATAGATTCCGGGGCTAAATACAATGGGGTCCCTGCTATGCCGTAAACGTTATTATCATTTTTTATACTCAAACCATAATCAATAATATTGACTGTGATGGGATGGTTGAGATCGACGATAATATTTTCGCATTTCAAATCGCGATGAATGATACCTAAATCCGTTACCTGCGTTTTCACCGCTTGGAGCAGGGCCTGGGTCAATTCTATCCGTTGCTGCAACGTTAACATGGATTCCCCGTTAAACTCTTTGCGCACAATAGAGGCTAAGGTTGTGCCGGGCATCTTTCTCATCACCGTATAACTGGTTTTGCCTGCCGAAACATCTACCATGGTAGGTGGCTTGATTGCCAAGTGCTTCGCCTGCATGCTTAAATGGTATTCATTTCGTATCCGTTGCTCGCGCGCTTCCCTTTCCATCAGCAGATTCTCATGAATATTTTCGCATTTTATTACGCGTGCTTTTTTGTCAACACCTGGTTTGAATTTTACCGCCTTATTTGCTTCAATTGCCAAAGTGCCTGTCACAGCAGAAACGCTGCCGAACATGCCCTTACCAATTTCAGCGCCGACAAATTCATAACGGTATTGCTGTGTATCATTTTTGCGGGCCCTTTTAATGACAGGCGTTGAAAATACGAGGGAGGTTTCGGAATCCAATGCATAGGGAACATTGGCATCCCAAGTAACACACGTTTGCTGTTGAAAAAAATCAGAAAGCAATGCTGGAGGTTGTGTGTGTATGTTTTCAGGCGTAATAAGGATTTCTCTCATTGCATCAGCACCGGGTATAAAAAACATTTTTATTGTACATTTTAATTATTATGAGAACATTAACGCTGTATTTTTTACCAGGGTGAAGGCAAACAATTCTTTCTTGTGCTATTCGGCCAAGCCGTTACGACATAA
The DNA here is from genome assembly GCF_024160945.1 of Legionella sp. 27cVA30. Lineage (NCBI taxonomy): Bacteria > Pseudomonadati > Pseudomonadota > Gammaproteobacteria > Legionellales > Legionellaceae > Legionella > Legionella sp. 27cVA30. The sequence continues at coordinate 407,037 of NZ_JAMYXK010000001.1, read as the reverse complement.
TTTCTGAAAATCGCAATATTGGCATGTGCTTGCCCGTTTCGGGAGGGGAGGGCAATACCCTTGCTGAAATTCTTCCGCCAGATTATGCAATTGCTCTTGCCATTTTTGTTGGTAATCTGTCCAGTGTTCATTTTTTTTTACCGGGCTGATGCCGGCTAATGGTAGGATTTCTTCACTTAAACCTGCACACAGCAAGCGCCCGGCACGCAGTTGCAAAAATAATAATGCACGAATATTTTTATCCAGCAGGGCGTAAAGCAAAAGCTGCGGTTCTTCTGGACGCTCTTCATTCCATGGCTTGTGCGCGGGTAATAGGCTTTTATAATCAATGACCCATTTTTTTTCCCTATCGATGAGTTGATCCAGCCGATCCACGCGCACGTTAAAATCAATGCCGGCGAGCCGGATGGCAAATGTTTTTTCCAATGCCTCAACTTTGAACGGCGGGCGCGTTTTTTCCCACTCCAAACAAGCTTCAACCAAGTTCGTCAAGCGCAGAAACTCAATTTCCTGCACTACGGGCGGAAAAGAATGCGGCCTTTGCTCTGCATACGGCTTTAGCACATCGGCAATGGTGTTGGTGATGAAGTGTTTTAATTCTCCAGCCGGCAAGGATAATAACGTTTTTTGATCACTTAAATATTGCCAGATTTTATCCATGATGCTGTGCATCAATTGGCCCCGTTCGCTGCTGTTTGGGCCTGTGGAAACCAAGAGACCTGCTTTGGCATGCAGGCGGTGCGCTGCAAAAGCTCGAAAAGGACATTTCGCCTGATTGGCAAGCAAGGCGGTGCCGCCCGCTATATTTTCCTCTGCAGTCAAGGGAATATGATAATTTTCCTGGCGCAAAACCAGTTTTTTATGGTGTGGTATGGTCAATGATTCGCAAGCTTTAAGCTTGGAGGATGCCTGCAGCAAGGGGCTTGGCAGGTTAGGCATATCACCGCTTAGTTTTGGATAACTCAGCACGCAAAAACGGCTGCCATTTTTAAGGCGCAACAGCAAACGGCGTGCAAATTCGGCTTCCAGTGCGGGAAGGGAGTGCGGCATTTTATAAGCCCGCTGCATTTCAATTGGGATAAAAGCAGATAAATTTATTTTCTCAGGCAAACATTGATCGGTAAGTCCGCAAATCCACATGCTGTCAAAAGTACAACCCGCAGCTTCCAATAAACCCAATATTTGTACAGGGCAGGAAGCTTTTTTTACTTGAAAAATCGTGGTTTTTGCTAAATAACTCAGCGCAGACAATGCTTCTTCTTTATTCAATAAAGGGGTAACTACCGTTAATTCTAAAAACTGTTCCAATAGCAGCAGCAAACGTTGCAGGTATTGAAACGCAGTAGAGTCAAGCGCATACTCGCCGGGAAATTCCAAATAATCCAGGCGTTTTTTAAATTGTATGGTCCACTCGGCCGGTGAAGCCTGCTGTGGAAAATCGGTGAATCCCGTTAGGACTTTGCTAAGTTTTGGTGCAGTAGCGTTTAGCTCTTTTGCAAATAGTGAAAAAGGGATCTCGGCTTCTTGCAATAATTTCCCCTCTTGCAAAAATTGCGCGCGCTGCAGAAACTCGGAATGCGAGCCTGCGATATAAGGTGTGTGCAGCAGAAGGCGGGCATTGAGATTGCTCAGCATGCGTTTATTGAGGCTTAAAAAAGCCAGGGCATGGGCGACCAAAGGATGGATGCTTAAGGGCTCACCTAAAGAAATATTAAATTGCTGATGGTCAAATTGCTGTTGTAAGAACCGTTGCAAGTAGCGTGATTTTTCCTGTAAATTGGGAACAACCACCGCAATTCGCCTATCGCCTGCTTGCAGCCGTTCGTTTATCCAATGAGTCATTCGCAGATATTCATCATGCTCGTCTTTGGCAGCATATTCTTGCAGGATTTCAGGAGGGGTAAATAAATCATATGCATATTGTCTGCACCCTTGCTTGACTAAGGCTTGCTGCAATAAATGTTGCTCGGGGGTGAAATCATTAAAGCAAGCCCAGATGACCGTTGACGTATGAAATTCAGGGTAAGATAAAATATACGGGATGATTTGTTCTTTTGTGATGGCATGTAATTCGTGCAAGCGCTTTTGGAAATTATATTGCCATTCTATAAATTGTTGCGTTTGCGGCGTGTGTAAGAATTTTTCATGGTCCGGATTAATTTTCCAAAGTTGGCAGCGCGTCCAGGCTTCTTCAATTTTATCAATCAGTGTCTCGGAGGGATGATGTTTGGTTTGCAAAAGTATTTCATGCCACAAATAGCGTTGCTGGGCCTGTGTCAGTAAAATGGGATGCTTAATTTTGGCATAGCGATGGCGCACTTGTGTCAATACATACTGCAAGAAGACTTGATAGGGTAGGCAATGGGGTTTTGTACGGATATCTGTTGCTTGTGACGTGAAAAAATCGTGTACGAGTTGTTGGCTTAAACGGTTGTTGGGCGTTATTACGAATGCCCCTTCCTGCATCTTGGCAAACAGGGCATCTTTAGTTTCCAGAATGGTTAGCATATAAGTCAATTGAATTGAAGCTAGTTTGCGGCTGCTTTATTGATGGTTATTTTTAGGCGGCAGAGAAACAGTCGTTTCGCCATGCAGCGGGGTTTTTGTTTTCACCACCATATCTTCTCTGGGCGCTCTTCTTCGTTCATACAAAGATTGCAGTAGATAATAAACTAAAAAGCCGCGCAAATAAATCGCCGCCACTCCCGCCAATAGGGCAAGCCAGATTCCTACTAGAATCAGGCTGTAAAATAAGAGGAAAAAATATAAGTATATGAGTTCGGCAGCATTGGCTTCAGTGAATAAGGAGCGGCCCTGACTGGAGAGCAGGTAAAGCAAGCCTAAATCATATACAGGTAAAGCCACCAAAACCATTAAAACGGCCCACCAAAATGCATGAGTACGGTAAGGAGCCGTACTGTATACGATTAATTTGCCAAATAAAGCCCCAAAAATTGCCGCAACGAGGACTGCCAGTAAAATTCCCTGATATAATGGCAATACTTGTTCCACCCCCAATGCATAAAAAATAGTATCCAGTACGATGGTTGCAATGATGGCTAGCAAGCTGAAGTAAATGGCTGAAAGTAAACGAGGGTTGGAAAGAGTTAATGCTTCGTCTTGTTCATTCATACCTAATCCCTTAGAATCCGGCGATTCTTTACTTTTACAAAGCATACAACACACGGCAGTTTAATGTATTGGAAGTGCAGGTGCCTTCAATTACCACATCCTTGCAGTATCGCAGTCACCCTCCATGGCAACAAGCTTGAAAAGCAACCTGCATTTTCAATTTACTGTATAATTATAGTTCAATTTTTGCAGATGTGTGAAAAGAAAGGGTAAAGAACATGAATATGTGAAACTGCAGGCGCGCAACACTGCCTGGCATTCTATAATTCGCTGTATAAATAAAATAATTGTGCAGTTTATTTTTTGCTTTCGCATAAATTTAAGGAAAAATATGGATATTGTTCCTTTCTTTAAACTGATGGTGGATCGCGGTGCCTCAGATTTGTTTTTTAGTGTGGGCGCGCCCCCCTACATCAAAATCGAGGGGAAAACTTCCCCACTTGGGCAAGTCCCATTGAAGTCTCATCAAATGCAGGAAATCGCATCGTCTGTCATGAATGATGCCCAACAAAAAGAATTTGAAGGTACCATGGAATTAAACATGGCTATCTCCGTGGAAAATGTCGGCCGATACCGCATCAATTTATTTCGTCAACGCGGCGAGATTGCTATGGTGGTCCGCTACATCAAGGGTAGTATCCCTTCTTTTTCTGATTTAAACTTACCACCTCTGCTAAGTTCCATTGTCATGGAGCAACGCGGGCTGGTGCTGGTAGTGGGTGCAACGGGTTCCGGTAAATCCACGACGCTTGCCGCCATGATTGATTATCGCAACAGCAATTATTGCGGGCATATTTTAACCATTGAAGATCCGATTGAGTTCATCCACCATCATAAAAAATCCATCGTGGATCAGCGCGAAGTAGGAATCGATACCTTATCGTATGATAATGCCTTAAAAAATGCCATGCGCGAGGCGCCCGATGTAATATTAATTGGGGAAATCCGCGATCGACACACAATGAAACATGCCATTGCTTATGCTGAAACCGGTCATTTATGCTTGTCGACGCTGCATGCCAATAACGCGAACCAAACCATGGATCGCATCATCAATTTTTTTTCTGAAGAAGCAAAACAGCAATTGCTGCTTGATCTTTCCTTAAATTTAAGAGCCATTATTTCCTTAAGATTAATTCCTGGTTTGCACGAAAAACGCATCCCGGCCGTGGAAATATTATTAAATTCACCATACATTTCAGATTTGATTGAGAAGGGAAAAATTGAAGAAATCAAGGATGTCATGGCGCGCAGCACCGAACAAGGCATGCAGACGTTCGATCAAGCCTTATTCAATTTATATAAAAGTGGCAAAATCAGCAAAGAAAATGCTATCCGCTATGCCGATTCCCGCAATAATGTAGGCTTGAAAATTCGTTTAGCGGAAGAGGGAGGTGGGGATATGGGAGCAGGTTTGAGCATTGAGCCTGAGGATGATGGTAAATTTTAAAAAGTTTGTCCTTGGTTCTTCTTGCCAGTTAAACAAGCTTGGCTATGGCATCCATAGATGCTGTGTGCATTTCCAAAAATTCTTTATTGTAAAAAGATTCGCTTCTGACCTCGCCGGCTTTAAAATCCATTAGTAATTTTTCAATATGAACTGCAAACAAATTATATGTTTAAATAATATTCACTCAGATTAAAATTTATGGTACTATAAATGCGCAATTTAAATTAAAAATCGTCATTTACTACAGAGGGTGATTATGCAAAATAACAGTTCTGATTTATCTAAAGATAATGTTTTTAAGGAAATCATCGCGACTGAAGGAACGTATAATAAAGCCCTGGCTCTTATAATTACAGCATTAAGCCAGGAAAAACTGACTGGAAATCACGCCCTCCTACTCAAGATAAAACCGGCTACAGAAGCACTAAAAACAGTCTCTGACGAGCTTTTAACCCACCTGGAAAAGACAGCCACATTGGACCTTTCCAAAGGATCTTGCGAGGATGCAAACTTGCTGCGTAAAAACAGGGCCGAGCTATTAGATAAATTTTTTAAAGCTTATGAAGCTTATGCCCCCTTGTTTAAGGAATATACCCAGGAGATGGACAAAAACCCCAAAGAATTTACTGATGTACATCATTACATGCGCCAAAACAATGAGAATAAGCAGGGACTGCTTCCTCACCTTGTAACTCCGATACAGCGCGGCCCACGCTATTTATTGTTATTGAAAGAATTGGCAAAAAATAAGGAAGCACCAAACCATGAATATATAACGGAATTTGTTAAATCCGTGGAAGTGCGGCTTGCGAAAGCAAATGAATCGGTTGAGAGAAAATATCAGTTTGGCGATTATACCCGTGCTATTTTTAGCAAAGTATGGAATTATCGCTCGGTCGAACAAAAACCTGTCGTTACCCCTATAAATGAACAACAAGCTGAAACTCTTCCCGCAAGTTCTTATCAGTTTGGTGATTACACAAAAGGTGCAGTTAAGGGAGTTGCAAGTTTAGGCCGCTCGTTGTTTGGATATTTTTCAGGAGGAAATGCCACAACAAAGGATAATGAGCAAGAAAAACAAACCCCGGAATTAAAAAATTAAATCCTGCTAATCAGTTTGGAATAAGGGCGGATAACCGCCCTTATTAAAAAGAAACATCTGGCTGTTAATAATAGTAGTAATAGCCGCCTCGGCGATAATAACGTCTTTCTTGGGATTGGCCGACTTGATTACCAATCAGTGCGCCAGCACCAGCACCAATCACTGTTCCCAAGGCAGTACCTCCGCTTACCGCATAGCCAAGACCTGCACCAGCTGCAGCTCCGGCTGTGGTACCCACTTGGGTTGAAGTACAACTCACCAATGCTGTAAATGCACTTGCCAACAACAATGATTTAGTTACATGTTTCATAATTTCATTCCTCTTGATTGAACTTATTTTTCCTTCACTACTCATATTAGTACAAAATTTAAAAATAAAGATCAAAAAAAGAGCAATTATTGCGTTTGTGAGGAAAACATTTATTTGGACATTGCCGGGCAGTCAGGGTTTTTCGAAGGCTCTACACGGTTCCCCAGGCTCATGAAAGTAAAAAAGCAGCTTGTTAGCGCCGCGCGATAAATAGGATATTTTTCGTGAATGCATTCCTGATAATCGTTTAGCTTACTGATGATTTCTGCGAGCTTGTTAAACCTCCACACTCCGTTTAGTATTGAATACATCATTAAAAAGCTATGAGGACATTATGTTTCGAGGCAGCATCGTCGCATTAGTAACCCCCTTGCGGGATGACAAGATAGATATAGAGCGTTTGCGGGAACTCGTTGAATTCCATATCGAGGCGGGCACGCATGGAATCGTGGCGGCAGGAACGACTGGCGAAGCCGGCACATTAAACCATGAAGAAAAATTATTAGTGATAAGAACGGTCGTGGAGCAAGCTAAAGAGCGCATTCCGGTAATCGCAGGTACGGCAGCCAATGCTACGAAAGAATGTGTGCAATTGACGCAAGAAGCCATGGAATGCGGCATCGATGCAGCCCTTATTATGACTCCTGCTTACATCAAGCCTACGCAGGAAGGCTTATACCAGCATTACAGTCAAATCGCCCATAGTGTGGCTGTTCCCATCATTCTTTACAATGTGCCTGGCCGCACGGCTTGTGATTTATTGCCTGAAACGGTGGCAAGATTGGCGAAAATTTCAAACATCATTGGCATTAAAGAAGCCACCGGCAGCATGACGCGTTTACAGCAAATCCTGAATGATTGCCACGAGAGTATGGATGTGTACAGCGGGGATGATTTAACTGCTGCACAATGGATGTTGGCAGGTGCAAAAGGGGTCATCTCGGTCACAGCCAATATAGCCCCAAAACATATGGCTAAATTATGTGATGCTGCTCTTGATAGGGATGAAACTACTTGCCTTAAGTTGCATGAACAATTAATGCCGTTGCACCAAATGATGTTTATTGAAGCGAACCCAATCCCGGTAAAATGGGCTGCTCATCAAATGAATTTGATTGGTGAGGAAATCCGTTTGCCATTGACAAGCCTATCTTCAGAGCAGCAGCAATCTTTGCAGCAAATCTTGCAAACGCTACGCTTAATTTAAGCTTTGGAAAGGCCGGCATGTCCCTATATCCATGGAATTAAGAAGCTTTTTTAGCCTTATTGTAATAAAATAGATTATATTTACAGTAAGATACACTTTTTATTAGTTGTGTAGAGGTAGTTGTGCAGAAAATCATACTAATGGTCATGCCCGTGTTGTTGCTGAGCGCATGTGCTTCCTATTACACCAGCAATGGTGAGAAGCAATACTTACAAAGCCGTAACGGGCCAAATGTTGTTGTGCCGCCGCCATTGACGGACGGTAATCTCAGTTATTTTTATAATTTACCTGCCCAAAACCAAGATGCACAGGTGAGCATACAGCCTCCGAAAAATTAAGGATTGGCGATGTCAGAACAAGATGCTGAATTAGCAGTGATACAGGAGTTATCACAACGCATTGTGGAAGCGCAGCGGCGGATCCGTATTCTTGACAGCATTAAATGGGATGAAAGCATTAAAGAAGATTTTTTTCGCCATAAAGGCAAGAAGCTTCCAGCTGTAGATGCAGGGTATTATCAAAACCGCCCTCTGCCCTTTGACGTACAGGAAAAGGTTGAGGAATTTCGCTCTATTTTACGTGACGCACAAAATCAACTTGGACAATATTCTCCGGTTACGCGCCTTATCAGGCGCCAGTGCGATGAATACATCCGGGCAGTGCATATGCTGGCAGCCCGCGGTACACCGACGTTTTGCGAATTGGCGATGGAATTATATGGCAGCCCGGACGATGCGTTTTATGCAGGCGGGCCGCGGATGTCACAATTAGGCTCTTTGCTGTTTGATATTTTGACCGTACTGGATGTGCAATTGCAATCGGAAGCAGACGTAAAACGTTATACCGCTGAACAAGCCCAGGAAATCCTGCAAGCGAGGTTGAGTACGTTCTTCAATCAGCATCCAGGCAATGTGACGGTGATGGTCAGCGACGACATGATAGCCGATGCCGCTGCCGGTGCTGATACCATTAAATTGAGTCAAAAAGTCATGTTCAGCGACCGTGATTTGCAATATCTTGAAGTGCATGAAGGCTGGGTGCATGTAGGTACTACATTAAACGGCGCTTTACAGCCTTACTGTTTTTTTCTCTCCAAAGGTTCGCCTTCAAGCAGTGTCATCCAGGAAGGCTTGGCTGTCATTACCGAAGTCATCAGTTTTTCCTCCAATCCAGGCCGCATGCGCCGTATCACCAACCGTGTAATAGCACTCGATAAAGTCACGCATGGCGCTGATTTTTTGGATATTTATCATTATTTTCTGGATTGCGGCCTTAGTGAAGAAGACAGTTACAAGCAAAGCGTGCGCGTCTTCCGCGGCAGCATTCCCACCGGCGGCCCGTTTACCAAGGATTTGTCTTACGCCAAAGGTTTCGTGATTATTTATAACTTCATCCGTTTTGCCATCAGCCAGCACCGGATTGATGCCATCCCCTTATTGTTTACGGGCAAACTGGTGTTGGATGATTTGCCCTTGCTGCGCGAAATAAAAGAACATGGCTGGTTAACCGACCCGGTTTATTTACCTCCACAATTCCGCGACTTGGCAGCGCTGAGCGCCTGGATGAGTTTTTCCTTGTATTTAAACAAATTTGATTTAAATGAAATCCAGAAAAACTTCCGTTTTTTACTGGGTTAATGCCATCTTCCATTTATTTAAGTTAAAATTTTAATCCCTTGCTATACTAACTAAACAGAATTCATTTTTAATAAACTCTTATAGCGCCAAAGTAACCATTATGTTTTGTTATATGACAAATTAATAAAGTGTTAAGCATTGCCGTTTTAAAATAGAGTCATTGAACGAGGTAGGAGCTTTCTTATGGCTATAAACAAGAATCAACTTCTTTTGGACGCGTTAAACAATTTGGATAAATTGGATAATGATGCAGTTAAAGCGGACAAACAAAAAAAAGCTTTAGAATCTTTAGTCAAAGCTACTTCGTTTAATGAATTTAAACTAGCTGCTGGCAAAAAAGATCCGATGCAAGCACTCGTTTCTGAAGAGTTTTTTAAACCAGGCGATCTTGCAGAGGCTGGTGTTGACCCGCATGCTGATGCGAATAAATTTGAGGCGTTACAGAAGCTGGCGGCTGAAAAACGCGTGATTTTGGCGCTCGCACCAGGTAACTTTCAAGATTGGCAGGCGCTCACAGACACGGGTAAGAATGCCGGCCAACTGCGTGCAGTAATAAAAGATAAGTTCGCAGATTTTTTTACTGAAGTACAAAAAAATGCTGATTTGGTTATCCTTTCTGACGAAGCGGTAGGAAGAATTCAGAAAAAAGCCAGAGAAGTTGCACTCGCAAAGATTATCAAGGAATTTGACACGCCCCAAACAGGCATTACCGTGACGGTAGCGGCAAAACACCGGAGCGCCATGGAAGCTTTACAGACATTAAATAGCGAAAACGAGGTGGTTGCTGAAATTGCCGCCACCCATGTTTCCAAGGCTGCTAAAAATATTCGCGAGCTTACTGAAAAAAGAGAACATGTGGCTAAGTATGGGGCATTGCAAGAAGACGAAGATGTAAAAGCTAAGGTTATCGGGTTCGATGAAAAATTGCTAGAAATAACAACTTTGTTGCAAAGCGAACATGTTTTTGCAAATATCGCAAAAGTCATTGAAGGAAAGTCCGAGGCTATTACCGGGATAGAAGAGTATGAGGAGACGGAAGATGCTGATGCCGATATTGCCCACCTGGCTCCTCTTGTGGATGAAGCTGAAAAAAATCTGGATGGCCTTAATGATGCTTATTTTTTAGCCGAGCAAAGTACAAAGGAGTTGGGCGATGCCCCAACGCAAAAAAAAGACGCGCAAGTAAAGCTTGCTTCCCTGCAGGCACAGCTTGCCGAATTTTACAGTGCTCAGGCAGGAAAAGCCCAGGACAATGCGCAATGGCTTGCCAAGATCCAGGATTTTGAAAGCAAAATCAAGGAAGACAGGATCGCGAAACAGCAGATCGAGGGTATCTACAATGAGATAAAAACTAATTTTGAAAAAATTAAAAAAGCTTATCAGCAAGTAGAACACTTGCAGAAAAAATCCACCGCCTTGTTTGACGGTGTTGAAGATACTGCAGAAGATAAAAAGAGAATAAACGAATCTTATGAAGAAATTAAAGGCTTATATGACAGGGCAAAGCGCGATTTTACCCAGGTCGAGGCGCAGTTTAAGCAAAAATATCCTGCCGTACCAGTTAAGGAAAAAGCTGTCTTAACCAGTGCCGGCGGCCAGTTATTTGAGTTCCAGGATGAATTGGTGAGAAAAGGCAGCAGGCCGCAAGCACCAACGGCGCAAATGCAGAATTTGCAAGATGGAATCAATCTGCAAACCGACAGCAACACCAAGCCTTCCTTCAAAGGCGAGAAATTACGCGATGGCGATGCCATTTTTTCCACCCGTGTTTTTGCTACCAAAGCCGCCAATGATGGCATAGTGGCTGACCGAATTGCTTTTTTAAAACAGGATAATACGGGTAAAGTCACCGATTTTTCCAAAAACCTGAATGACAAGGAAAAAGCACAAGTGGCTTTAAAGCAAGCATCCATGCTTTTGAATAGTTATGAACCCAAAGACGGGGCTATTACCATACGCGGCCAGGATCATGAACAGGCGGCACGCGTCATGGCGGCACTGCTTTATTTGCAAAAAGATATCCCGGCTTTTAAAAATGTCCAAATTAAAATGGCGGTTGCCGGCGCCGATGTCCCGTCAGAGCCAGGTTTCACCAATCCATATACGCAGAATAAGCTCAATATCAAGTATATTAACAAACACTTGCCTGATACGCTGATTTCCAAGGCCGACAAGGAAGGGGTTGCTAAAGAAGTGCAAAAATTGACGGAGGCACGTCTGGAAGTCAAGTGGGAAAATAGTAATTTTTTAGCAGCAAAAAAACTGTTTAATACCGCCAAAATTGATAGCATCGAAGAAAAAGAAAAATTGCAAGAAGGGATTAAATTTGAGACTGAGGAAGATCCAAAGGATAAGGCTAATTATACCTTTACCAAAAAATAATAATCACTTGAAAGGGATAACATGAACCCATCACAATTGGCGATTGGTGTTTTCGACTCAGGCATGGGTGGTTTAACGGTATTGCGTGCCTTACGCGATGCTTTGCCGCAGGAATCATTCATTTATCTAGGTGACACTGCCCGCCTACCTTACGGCACGAAAAGCCCTGCCACGGTACAGCAGTATGCGGTGCAAATGGCAAAAATATTAATTGAACGCCGCATTAAAGCCTTGGTGATTGCCTGCAATACGGCAACTACCGCAGCACTTCCGCATTTGCAGGCTCTTTTGCCCGATATCCCCGTATTAGGGGTAGTTTCCCCCGGTGCAAGCGCTGCCGTCAAGGCTACCAAGAATCAGAAAATTGCCGTGCTTGCCACAGAAACAACCATTGCGGCCAATGCTTACCAGCGATTAATTAGCACACAAATTCCCAATGCCATGATTCGTGCCCGTGCCTGCAGCGTGCTGGTGGCATTGGCCGAAGAAGGCATGGTGGAAAATTCGATTGCCGAAGCTGCTCTTTTGCATTATTTGGCGGATCTTGGCGATGAAGATACCCTCTTATTGGGGTGTACCCATTTTCCCGTATTCAAGCCTCTTTTACGTAAAATATTGCCTGCCGCAGTCACCGTGGTTGACTCTGCGGAAGCCACTGCTGCGTCTCTACAATCCCTGTTAACCGCGAAAAACCTGCTCAATTTACAGGCAATTGGCGGCAGCGCCCACTATCTGGTAACCGACTCCATCAAACGGTTCCAGAATGTCGGTGAAATTTTCCTGGGTGAGCCTCTCTCCCACCTGGAAATCGAATTGGTGGATGCGAATTAATGCATCTGCTTATAAAAGTAAACTTAAAGATTTAAACAGGACTACCGGATTTGGACAAAAATAGTGCATCCAAGAACTTTTTAAACCCATTCAAGTTAGTTGCAGCGATTGTTTATGCCGTCTTTCATCCTTAAGCCCAAAGGCAAGAATATTGCAGGCGTTTTCCCAGATTGTTTTATGATGATTAAGGTTTTTCATAAGCCGTGTGGTTGTCTTCTTCGTTAGACCGCATGACTGGTAAGATAGATGCATCGCCCAAAAGATTAGCCACTACAATTTTAGCTTGATATTGCTTAGGGCTTACACCCGTAAAATTTCTCCTTTTACAAACCAAACCTCACACTTTATGGAATGCGAGCTGGGACGATAGAGCAAAAATTGTCTATATTTAAAACATGGTATTCCAAGAGATGCAACCATGGCCAATAAACACCAGGGCGAACAAGAACCCCATACCAATATTGCCGTAGGTTTTAATGATATTTTCAGCAAATTTAAGAAAAAAATAGAAGACACTACTGGCGTTCATGCCCCGCAGGACGATAAAGAATGGCATCAAGCTTTTATTGAGTATTTCATCGCAAAAAGATTTGATACGCCTTTGCAAAAATTATCGGACTATTTTCAGTCATTAGATGGACGCATCACACTAGATTCGTTTGTTCGCATGCTAAAGGGAATTTATGCAACAGGTATGGGAGTTACTGCTCCTCCTCCTGCCATTTCCATGTTATCTAAGGATGAAGCTCAAGATAAAGAAGCTGCACAGCAACTCATTGACTATTCCATAGCTCTTGAGAAAGGAGGAGAAGGATCCAATATGTACCGCGCACGCTTTGAGGAGTTTAAAAATAACTATGCAACTGCCCAAAAGCACGATTTAGAAAATGCCGCTGCAAGGGACACTTTACAAGAAATCAAAGGGTTAATTGAAACAACAGACTGGAAAGTAGGATTACTGGGTAGCCGTACAAAAATATCTGTAAACGGCGAAACCAAGCCCGTACCTAAACACATCCATGAGATTTACACCAAGGTAGAGGAGGCGCTTAAAAAACCAGATGTTGCCATGGAAACGTTAAAAAATATTCATGAAATCGCCGATCGGGCTAAAAATTTCAAGCAAAATTTTGCAAGTTTAAGAAAACGAGACGAGAGTACGCAAGCAGCTTACGAAGAAATTGAAGAACAAACCCGCAATTTTACCCCTAAATAATAGCCCGTTTTCCTGTATTTATTTTTTGAAACATGGCTATTAATCTTGATTATTGTATAATATTTGCCGCAAATAAACAAAATTTGCTTCTGTTTTTTTATGTAATTTTTCGAGACTCCCTATGCTAAATTCCCTGGAAATTTCAAATTCGGTTGCGCGCGCTAAAATTCTGCAAGAAATTTTTTTTCTTCTCGATTCTTCCCCTGTTAAACAAGGCGATAAAATCCGTAAAAAATTAAAAAGCGATGAGTTTAATTCTGCTTTTTTACAAGCTTGCATGAGTTGTAAAGTGGAAGATAAAGTTACTTTTAAGATCATCAAACTATTGGTTTCAAATGCAAATTTATTTGGTATTGATATAAATTATAAAGATGCGGATAACCTGGATGCTATGATTTATGCAGCCGTAAATGTGAATGCCGATTTAATTTATTATCTTAATTACCGCAGCAAAGCAGAAAACCTTTTTGCATATAATATCTTCTGGAAAAATAGACAACAGATAAGCAGTCTAATGGATGCATTTTATCAAAAATCTTTCTCCACAACCCTGGATAGCTTGTGTAAGATCTATTCTAATGGGGAGATTTTGCCCCCTAGAAAACAATTTAAGGAAGATGGGGAAAATGCCAAGTTTGATTCCTACCGGGTTAGTTTTATTTGCAATGCTCTGGAGTTTTTACACACATATCAAACGCTGGGATCTCAACTCATTATCAATATAAATAATTTAACCCCCACCTATAGTTCTATACTTCAACTTAATCACCTAGCAAGATGCCGCCTAATCCTGGAAATGGTCAGCCAAACCATTAAAAATCTTTCAGCTGCCACCCGCATAAAACACCATAAATCCCTGTCCCCGGCTCCGTTTACCTGGATAACGCTCGAACAATTGGGAGGGTTTATCAAAGCCCCTCCCGCTGAGGCGAGCATCTATATTTCCATGAGTACTTTTTTAAAGGATGCTGATTTACTAATTATGGAACGCACCGAACGCCTTTTAAATGAAGCCACCATGCATCAGGATATCATCGAAGAAGCTATCCCTGACATCATTAAGAATGACGTGCCGAACTTGATTATCTTTTTTAAAGAAATTGGCAAAGAATTACGCGAAAATACAGGAACTCCGGCCAAGGTAGTTAATTTGCCAGTTATCAAAGCTATGACAGGTTATGTGTCCGATTTATTGAGCTTGGTAAAATTGATCAACATAACGAGTCTGGCTGAAAAATCGAGTATCTCGGTGCCGGAGCGGGCTCTGGTTTTATCGCCACTTACGCTGCAACAGGCTGATTTATCAACCAAATTGGGCAAGCATGCCATTCTTCGTCTTATTGAAAATATTGGTGAACTGCTTACAGGCAAAAATTTTTCCTCTTTCCTGATGACCCTCGATGATAGCATCGATTGGCGAGCGTTCATTACCTGGAGGGATACCATTGTTCACCAGGACGAAGGCGATAATAAATACAAAATTGATTGTTTATTGAATGATGCAAACATTATGGAAAAAATTTTAACGGAAGATTTTAAATACTTCTGGAGTAAGCTTTTTAAGCTTTTAGCCAGCCGTGAGGCAAAAATAGGGATTTATGAAGACAATGCTGAAGAATTTTGGCCTAATATTTTAAAGTTTAAATTAGACACCGCCGAAGATAATGATTCGCTTGCTGCTAAACCCGTGATCCAAAGAAGAACCACGCTTGAATTGGAAGAAAAGTTCATCCAGGCGTTAACAGAAACCCAAACGCCCGAACATCTCATCAAATTATGTCAAGCCGTTTTTGCGGGCATGGCTGAAGTGCCCAATAATATGGTCAAGGGTGAAATTTTCCGTTGCCTCCCTGCAAAAAAAGCGGATAAAAAGCGCTATGACAGTTTGGTGCAAATTTATCAGGATGCTTGCGGTAAGAAACTTTCAGAAATTGAACGCATGGAGGCCCGGCGCAAAGCACAGCTTGAAAAAGAAAAACGCCTGGAAGAACGTAACAACAGACTTAAGGGGTTGGATACCATTCGCATGGTAGCAAAAAGATTTAGTGAAGTTCCTGATTTGTCCCATGTTTTAAATTTCAATAAGCGTCTGCAGGCTGTCATTGACGCCATTGAAAATATAAAGGAATTTTTAACTGATGAAGGTTATTTAATAGAGGCATTTTCCTTTGATACTGTGGAAAAGTGGGATAATTATCACTTACAGTTAGGGGGATTAGGACTCAGTAAGCTTTTGGAAATCCATCCTAAGTTAAGTAACGCCCTTGAATACAATGCGGCTCAGGCGCTGCAGCATTTGGAGAAAACTAAAGAATGCAAGGAGTTCAAACAATTAAATCCACCTGGTTACATAATTAACTATTATCATGAGTTAAGAAATTTCAGAAATTATCTTGAACATGGTGATCCCTTGATTGATTTTCAAAACGGGCTTGTCCAACAAGGGATAATTAAGGATTTAAGGGAAAAAATTGTAAGTCCTATGTTGCTTAATTTGGTTTATAAGGTTTTACCGGAATTAAGACAGTTGCAACTCAAATTGTTTAAAAAAGAGAGCAGAGAATGGGAGTTTGCTTGTACAAATTCTTTGAATTTTTTCAACTCAGGCACAAAGGATAGCCAAGAAGCAAATCAAAGAGTAAAAGATTTTGACCTTAGTAAATAAGTGAGGCGCATTTTCGCGCCTTACTTTATTTACTAAGGACTTTTGACAATTTGGCTACTGCAATGGGTGGGAGGGTAAATATTGGCTCATTCACACGTTGCGTTGCCCTCTTGTGCAGTTCTAAAATGACAAGGCGAGCTTAGTGAGTTGTGCCCGCGGGAGTTGGCATTATTCTTCCCGTGGAGGGCGCGTCATGAGGTTTTCCACGGCTTTTCCAGGAGTAATTTTTTCCTGCAGCAAGTTGTTCACTTCGTTGCAAATCGGCATTTCTACATGGTACTGCGCCGCCAGAGCACATACTTGTGAGGCATTGTGTTTACCTTCCACCACCTGGCCGATTTGTTTTTCAGCCGCTGCAATGTTTATTCCTTGGCCAAGCATCAAGCCAAAGCGGCGGTTTCGCGACTGGTTGTCGGTACAAGTGAGCACCAAGTCTCCCAAGCCAGCCAAGCCCATGAAGGTTTCCGCGCGGGCTCCGAGACGCTTGCCCAGTCGCCGCATTTCAGCAAGCCCGCGGGTGATTAAAGCAGCTTTGGCATTGGCGCCATAATTTAAGCCATCGCTAATCCCGCAGGCAATGGCCAAAACATTTTTTACAGCCCCACAAAGTTGCACCCCCACCATATCCTCACTTAAATAAACGCGGACATTGTTGTGGTGAAGAATATCCCTTATATTTTGCAAATACTGTGCATCATTACCGGCCACGGTTAATGCCGTAGGTAGGAAATGGGCAACTTCCTGCGCAAAGGAGGGGCCGGAAATGACCGCCATCGGATAGGTTTCCCCCCATTTTTCAGCCACCAGTTCGCTTAATAATTTATGAGTCTTGGGATCTAGCCCTTTGGTCAGCCAGGAGATGCCGGTTTGCGACTTGGGCAGCTGGGATAGTACTTCGGCAAAAGCGTGAGAAGGCACAGCCAGAATGACATGGTTTGCCTCGGTCAAACATTGTTGCAAGTCATTGCTGGGGGTAAGGTTTGGCGGCAACGGGGAATCTGGCAGGTAGCGCACATTGCAATGTGCTTCTGCCATGGCTTTGATCTGTTCGGGATCATGCCCCCACAAGAGTACACGATGGCCTGCCGTAGCTAAATGGATGGCTACGGCGGTGCCCCAGGAGCCGGCACCCAGGATGGCAACCGTATTGGTTTTTGTCATTTTTAATGGGCAGTTTCTGAATTTTGTTCGGCGGCCGCCTTTTTTCTTTCTTCAAGTTGCTGCATGTATAATGCATCAAAATTAATAGGCGCCAGTACCAATTGCGGGAAGCTGCCGCGAATCACCTCAGCGGTAATGGCTTCGCGCGCGTATGGGAACAGGATGCTGGGGCAGAAGCTTCCCAGTAAGTGATCCAATTGTTGCTCGGGGGCACCATGAATGGTAAAGATACCAGCTTGGTGGACTTCCACTAAAAATGCAGTGGCATTTTGATTTTTCACTGTGGCGGTTACGGTCAGTACCACTTCATATACATCTTCTTCCAGGCGAGCGTGCTGGGTATTTACATCCAGCGATAATTCAGGCTCCCACCGTTGCTGGAATATTGCCGGTGTATTGGTGGTTTCAAACGATAAGTCCTTTACATAAATACGCTGAATCATAAATTGTACTTCAGCAGGATGGGCTTGTTGATTATTGTTGTTATTCTGATCATTCATGCTGTTATTAATCCTATAAGAAAGTTGTGAACCTGATCTGCAAACTTCATTTTATTTTTTAACCACAGGCAGGCCGGCATTTGTCCATGCTGCCATGCCACCTGATAATACCATAGGCTGAGCAAATCCCAGTTCACGTAATTTAGCAACCAGAGTTTGGGATTGCAAACCCCGTGCGCAAACCAAAATGAGCGCCTTATTTTTATACTTATCCATCCGCTGTTCGGTAAAATCTTCACCGGAAGCCTGAATCGCATTGATGATATGGCCAGCACGGAAAGTTTCTTTATCCCGTAAATCAATTACTATTGCATTTTCATGGTTAATCATATCCACCGCTGCACTTGGCGATAGTTCCTGCCCGCGTTTTTTACGGCTGATGGCTTCATTGATGAAAATCAATAGCAAAATAACCACTAACGCGAGCCATAGCCCCCAATGATTTGTAATAAATTGTCCTAGCTGTCCCATAAAGTGTCTGATTTGATTGTTTGCGATGAATTATCCCAGATTGAGCTAAGAACGCAAGCAAAACCAAGGCAAGCCCGTGGCTTGCATCTGGAAAATTAGGCTTTGCTTTGTTGGTTATGCAATTACCGATAACAGCAGTTTCCGAATGGAAAAAGCTTATAAAAGTTGAGATCGTGTTATCGTTTTACCGGGTATCCGCTTTTTTCCCATTCCATGATGCCACCGTCAATGGAATACACTTCATGGTAGCCCATGGCCAACAGGCTGTGTGCGGCATGCAAGGAGCGCACGCCGCCTTTGCAATGTAAATAAATAGGGCGGTTGTACTCGGGTACCTTGTCTTCAATAACTGCAGTCAATTCGTCTTTGGGAATGTGCATGGCTCCCGGAATGTGCACTTCTTTCCACTCATGGGGCTCGCGCACGTCAATAAGACAAACATCGGGATCCGTATCCCTTAATTTCTTAAAATCATGGACGTTGATGGTATTTATCTTGGGGACGGTCATAATTGGTCTCTCGAATAATAGGCCGGGTTAATGTGGAATGATGTATGAACCAGTAAATGGCAGCTATCATCACGCCTCCTAACAAAGTAGCAAATGCCCAGGTAGGGGCCGAAACAAGCACGGGGCGTTGCCCTATCTTATACAGGCTGCCTGCATCACGAGCTACGGCACCCGCAAAAATGACGTGCAAAATGCAATTAATTAAAAGTAATAAATAGTAAAAAGTTTGAATTTGATTACTATACTGTTGCGCTAATTCCGGTAACATCAACTATCCTTTTCATTCTGGCTAAGTGATCATAGCAGAAGAAAATAAGATTTTATAATTGCCTGGCTTTATTAATTCCGTGTACTCTAGCTTTCTTAAAACCAGCGCATAAATGATGCAGAATTATTTTGTTTATCTGGAGGATGGATGCAATTTTTAGAAACCCCGGTACCTCACCTCACCACGGTTCATTCTGGACCATTGCATCACATTGAAGAAGTTATTTTAAACCAGCTTGCCAATATAGAAGCCTGGTTCCGTCAGCGCTGGCAGGAAACACCTGCACCGATTACTTCATCGGTTGACTTGCGCCACGCTGGATTTAAGTTATCGCCAGTGGATACCAACTTATTTCCGGCAGGATTTAACAATTTAAACCGTGATTTCCTTCCCTTATGCATTCAAGCGGCTCAGGCTGTTATCGGAGAACAAGTACCCAGTTGTACAAAGATATTATTATTACCGGAAAGCCATACGCGTAATCAATTTTATTTTGAAAGCTTAAGTGTGTTGCGTGATATTTTCGCCAAGGCGGGATTTATCGTACGCATTGGCAGCCTGAATTCTGACTTGACAGAACCTGTCAAGGTTTTCACGCAAAGTGGCCATGTCTTGTTGCTTGAACCGGTGCAGCGTAAAGGAAACAAGCTCGGCTTGGTTGATTTTGAACCATGCTTATTGTTATTAAACAATGATTTGTCCTCAGGGTTGCCTGATGTTTTGCAAGGTATTGAGCAAGCCATTCAGCCTACAGCAAAGCTTGGTTGGGCTTCCCGCCTAAAATCGGATCATTTCACGCATTTTTCTGCAGTTGCAGCCGAGTTTGCCCACTTGGTTAATATGGACCCCTGGCTGCTGACGCCTTTATTTTCTGCAGTTGATGGCATTGATTTCATGGCGCAGGCGGGAGTGGAGGCATTGGCTGAAGCTGCTGATAAATTATTACTGCAAATCAGGGAAAAATATAAAACTTATGGGATTACTGAAAAGCCTTTTTTGGCTGTGAAGGCAGACAATGGCACCTACGGTATGAGCGTGATGATGATTCATGATGCACAAGAATTATTGCAATTAAACCGCAAGCAGCGAACCCGCATGGCATCGAGTAAGGGGAGCCAAAAAGTCAGCAAAGTGATCATTCAGGAAGGGGTATATACGTTTGAAACCATGCCCAATGGTGCTGTGGCGGAACCGGTAGTTTATATGATTGGACAATTTGTGGTCGGCGGCTTTTATCGTGTACACCAAGGCCGAGGCAAAGCTGAGAATTTAAATGCACCGGGCATGCAATTTGAACCGCTGGCATTTGCCCAGGCGTGTAATATGCCGCGTAAGGATTTATCGGTGGTGGAATGCCCGAACCGGTTTTATGTATATGGGGTTCTTGCCCGCCTGGCAGCTTTGGCAGCAGCTCGAGAAATTGCTGCCATCAATCGATAACATTATTAAGTTTGAGGTCATCATGAAGCTTGGCGTGTTGATGGATCCGCTACACAAATTAAAACCCTATAAAGACTCAACTGTCGCCATGATTGAAAGCGCGCAAAAATTAGGCTGGTCTTGCTTTTATTTTACCCCCGATGACTTATTTTGTCTGGAAGGGCATGCCTATGCCCATGTTTCGTCGCTTGCAATACGCGATCTCCAGGCGCACGCATGGGCAGAAGCAAGTCCTCTCGGGGTTAAATCATTGCGTTACTTTGACATTATTTTAATGCGTAAAGACCCTCCTTTTGATATGGAATACATTTATGCAACCTACGCTTTGGATATAGCAGAACGACAGGGGGTAATTGTAGCCAACAAGCCGCAAAGCCTGCGGGATGCCAATGAAAAATTTTATACATTAAATTTCCCGCAATGTTGCCCCTTAACCCTCGTCAGCCGCAACATTAAACAATTAAAGGAATTCTGGCAAAAACACCGCAATGTCATTTTTAAACCCCTGGAAGGTATGGGGGGGCGCGATGTATTTCATGTGGGAGAAGACGGTCATAACCTTTCCGTAATCTTGGAAATTTTAACGCACGGGCAAACCGTCAGCATCATGGCACAATGGTATATTCCAGAAATCCATACGCATGGAGATAAAAGAATTCTACTGATTGATGGGAAACCCGTCCCCTATGCTTTGGCGCGTATACCTGCACCTGGCGAGCTGCGCGGCAATCTGGCTGCCGGTGCACAGGGCAAAGTCGTGGAATTAAGCGAGCGGGATTACTGGATTTGCGAGCAGCTGGCGCCAACTTTGCAAAGCCATGGGCTTTATTTTGTAGGGATTGACGTGATCGGTGATTACCTTACTGAAATCAATGTAACCAGCCCCACTTGCATCCGCGAAATTGCTGCAGCAACAGGCTTGGATATTGCCGGGGATTACATGCGCTGTCTCGCAGCATTGGTGAACAAAAAAGCTTAACACCTGATTTTTATTACAATTTATGATTTTTACGGCAGCAAGTTCACTCGCATAATTGCCGCATGAATAGAAGACAAAGGGGCTGTAAAACAGCATGGTTTCGCTAAAAATGTCATCTAAATCCTAGCTGCCGCCAAGCTTCAAATAAAATAATTGCTACGGCATTTGAAAGATTAAGGCTGCGGCTTCTCGGCTGCATGGGAATACGAATGGCATGAAATTGTTCTCGCATGTCTTGCGGCAAACCCCTGGTTTCCGGCCCGAATAATAGCATATCTTCATCCTGGTAGCGTATATCAGTATAGTTTTGCGTGGTTTTGGTGGTGCAGGCAAAAATGCGCCGTGCTTTATTTTGCTCAACAAATTCTTCAGCATGATCATAATGAATGATGCTCGCCCATTCGTGATAATCCAATCCGGCCCGGCGCATGCGTTTATCATCCAGGGAAAAAGCCAGAGGATGGATTAAATGCAATTGTGCGCCGCTGTTGGCGCACAAACGGATAATATTCCCAGTATTTGGCGGGATTTCAGGCTGCAGGAGTGCTATGTGTAACATCGTGGTGTGCAGTGGTTATTGGGAAATCTGATTTCGTGCCATTTGCAGGCGTTTCTGCGTCCGGGCCTTCTTCATCATCGCCATCGACGTATAAAGAATCGTCAGCTGCTGCTTGTTCGCCTGTAATCAGGTAATTACGGTGTTGCAAATAGGCATCGCGGATAAAAGCATATTTGTCCAGGGCTTCAGCAATTAATCGATCCGTCTCGAGCATTTGTGAACGCAAATCAACATAGCGAAGTCCCAACAGGGAATAAATTACCGTATCCGATTTAATGTAAGGGTATGGAGTGAACAAGGTATAATCAAACAGCATACCCATGCCGTCGCGGATGGTGCTGGGCCCTAGGAACGGAATGACGACATAAGGAGAATTCTTATTTCCCCATCTGGCAAAGGTTAACCCCAAATCGTTGCTATGCGGCGGTAGACCCCAACGGCTGGCCACATCAAAAATTCCTGCGATTCCGAAAGTTGAGTTAATGAGAAAACGCCACGTATCTTTAATGGCATAATTGCCCTCAGCTTGTAATAAATCGTTGGCAATCGTGGGCAGCATGTTTACATTATTGTAAGCATTGTTGATTCCGGAGCGGATGGGAGCCGGAATAACCGTTTTATAAAGGATGGCGGGGGGTCTTAACACCGTGGCATCGAAAGCCATGTTAAAATCATGGATTTTGCGGTTAATCGATTCGTAGGGATCAGCCGGGTTGCTTCCTTTTTTAATGCATGCACTGAGTAGAAGCATGCAGGAAATGATTAAAGGTTTAACGATTAAACGCATGATTGTTCTGTTTTTTCGCATAGGAAATGTAATCTTACAACCAGATGCCTGGGCTTGCAAATAAACGGCGAGTTAAAGCTTAAAACTTGAGGGTAAAGGTAACAGGACCGTCATTACAAAGATGGACTTTCATGTCCGCTCCAAATTGTCCCGCTGCCACCGCGGGATGGCATTGTCTGGCAAGTTTCGTCAATTCAGCAAACAGCAAACATCCCAGTTCTGCAGGGGCGCCCAAGCTAAAACTGGGGCGAAGGCCGCGGCTTGTGTCTGCGACCAGGGTAAATTGTGGAACCAGCAATAACCCGCCGGCAATTTCTTTAAGGCTTTTATTCATCTTGCCCTGGCGATCAGCAAATACGCGATAATTTAAGCATTTATCCAGCATGCGTTGCAGCGTATCTATCTCATCTTGCTTTTCAAAGCCACACAAGATTAGTAAACCCTGATTTATTTGGCCCACAATCGTATTGTCTACAACCACATGAGCTTCGGTAACACGTTGCATAACCGTTAGCATGCATCCAAGCTCCGACGGAGAATGTCATAACCTGCCTGGATAAGCGCATCAATGATTCCTGCTTCGCGATCCGAATGGCCTGCATCACGCACAATAATTAAATTGGAGGCAGGAAGAATTTGATTAAGCAGCCAGGCACCAGCAAGTGGGCAAACCATATCATACCGGCCGTGAATAAGATAGCTTGGAATATGCCGGATTTTATAAGCGTCTTCGAGTACTTGATTTTCCCTGATGAAGTAGCGATGTTGGATGTAATGGGATTCTACAGTGGCTAATGCCAGAGCAAAATGGGGATCGCTGAATTGATCAATGACCTGGTGATGAGGCTGCATGCTGCTGCAGTGCGCCTGCCATAAACCCCAGTTTTTCGCAGCAGCCATCCTCGCCAATTCATTTTGACCTTGCAGGCATTGCCGGTAATATTCAGGTATTGCATCTCGTTTTTCCATGGGAACCATGCTGATAAATTCCTCCCAGTAATCAGGATATATCTGATTGGCGCCATGCTGGTAAAACCAGTCGATGTCTTCTTGTCGCCCCAGAAATACCTGATGCAGCAACAAGGCCGTAATTTGATGGGGATATTGTTCAGCATAAAGCAAGGCGAGCAAGGAACCCCAGCCAGCACCGAATAATACGAAGCGGTCGATATTTAAATAATTTTTAATGCTTTCAATATCATCCAATAAATCTTGCGTGGTGTTTTTGCGTATCTCGGCATGGGGTGTTGAACGACCACAACCGCGTTGATCAAAAATAATGATTCGGTAAAGTTCCGGATCAAAAAAACGCCTAAGATGCGGATCGCCGCCAGCTCCAGGACCTGAGTGCAGCACAATCACAGGCGCCCCATGGGGATTTCCGGTTTCTTCAAAATAGAGTACATGGGGCTTGGCAACAGGGAGTTTGTGGCACAGATAGGGCTTAATTGGAGGGAATAGAGTGCGCATAAAAACTCAACAATTTAAGTCTATCCTTAAAGTATATGACAAAACCGATGCCAACGTAGCGGGAACGTTGGTAATGTGTTAACGACACCGTAATATTTTCATCCCGCCCGGCAAGCATTGCTTTGTAATTGCTTTTTAAATTTATGATAATGTCCCCTGATTTTTTTCTTTGGAAGATTTATGACAAGTTGGTTAAATGATTTGAATGAGCACCAACGCCTTGCAGTAACAGCTCCATTAGGCAACACCCTGGTTTTGGCAGGAGCCGGAAGTGGTAAAACGCGGGTATTGGTGAACCGCATCGCCTGGTTGATTGAACATGAATATATTTCCCCACACGCTATTTTAGCAGTGACATTTACCAATAAGGCAGCAGGGGAAATGAAGGCGCGTTTGAGCCAGTTGCTGGCTTGTCCGGTGCAGGGTTTATGGGTGGGAACATTCCATGGTTTGTGCCACCGCATTTTGCGCAGGCACCATAGAGAAGCCAAATTGCCTGAACAATTTCATATCTTAGACAGCGACGATCAGGCGCGTTTCCTAAAACGCGTCATTACTTCCCTGAATCTGGATATTGAACAGTGGCCGGTCAAGCAAGCTCAGATTTTCGTCAACAGCAGAAAAGACGAAGGATTGCGTCCTAATCATATCCATATTCCTCCTTATGGCCCTGTGCGTACCCTCATCCAGATATATCAAGCTTATGAGACTGCTTGCCAAATGTCGGGAGTCATTGATTTTGCCGAGCTTTTGCTGCGTTGTCATGAATTATTGCGGGATAATCCCGAACTTCTTTCTCATTATCAGCAACGTTTCCATGCCATTTTGGTGGATGAGTTTCAGGATACCAATACGATTCAGTATGCCTGGATACGGCTTTTGGCCGGTGCGCGCACGGCCGTCATGGCGGTGGGGGATGATGATCAATCCATTTATGGCTGGCGTGGAGCCAGAGTGGAAAACATCCAACGGTTTACCCAGGATTTTGCAAATACGCAAGTGATTCGTCTGGAGCAAAACTATCGCTCTACAGCCACTATTTTGCATGCGGCCAATGCATTGATTACCCATAATCAATCACGCATGGGTAAAAATTTATGGACGGCTGGGCATGCAGGCGAGAAAATCGTCGTGTACAGTGCGTTTAATGAATTGGAAGAAGCACGCTTCGTCAGCGAGCGTATTGCCATGGAAATCAACCGCGGCCGCAATGCGACGGATATTGCCATTTTGTATCGTTCCAATGCGCAGTCGCGACTTTTGGAAGAAGCATTGCTGCGCTTGGGGATTGCCTATCGCATCTATGGGGGAGTGCGATTTTTCGAGCGTGCAGAAGTTAAAGATGCACTTGCTTACCTGCGCCTTATTGCAAATCCAGACGATGATGCTTCATTCGAGCGCGTCATTAATTTCCCTACCCGCGGCATTGGTGAGAAAACATTGGACGAAATTCGCACACTTGCGAAAGATGAACAATGTTCACTGTGGCAAGCGGCACAACAATTATTAACCCGCGAGCAATTGACGCAACGCGCTGCGGTGGCATTATCCGGCTTTATGGTCTTGATAAAACAATTACAAGTGCGCACTCTGCAAATGGAGCTGGATGAACAAATTGCGCTTATTATTAATGACAGCGGTTTGTATGCCCATTACACGAAAGTAAAAGGTGATAAAGCGGAATCCAGGATAGAAAACTTGCAGGAATTGATTAATGCCGCAAAACAATTCCGTTATGAGCAAGACGATGCCGAAAATGAATTGCCATTGCTGGTTTCTTTCTTGGCTTATGCTTCGCTGGAAGCCGGGGAGATGCAAGCTTCCCCCCACGAAGTTTGCGTACATCTTATGACGTTGCATGCGGCGAAAGGGTTGGAATTTCCTTTGGTATTTCTGGTAGGGATGGAAGAAGGCATTTTTCCAAGCAAGCAGTCTCTTGAAGAGCAGGGACGTTTAGAAGAAGAGCGCCGGCTTTGTTATGTCGGGATGACCCGCGCCATGGAAAAATTGGTTATGACGTATGCTGAAATTCGTCGCCAATACGGACGGGAAGAATATCACCGTCCCTCGCGCTTTTTACGTGAATTGCCGGGGGCATTGCTGGAAGAGGTGCGGCCAAAAGCACCGGTGCAACCCTCATCTTACAATAAAGCCTATTCTGCAGCTCCATCTGCTGCCGATGAAGCGGGAATCAAATTAGGACAATCTGTACACCATGCGAAATTTGGCCAAGGTGTGGTTTTGGCTGTAGAAGGCAGCGGTGCTCATACCCGTGTACAGGTAAAATTTGCGGAGCACGGCAACAAATGGCTGGTGCTCGCTTATGCAAATTTAACCAGTTAATAGCGGTTATTCATTCACTTGTTGTATGGAGCCCCAATTTTTAACTTGTGCCCCTTGCTTCATATCTTCAGGAAGTGCATTCAGTGCTTCCTGAGCTTCTTCATAACTTGGGTAAGTACCATACAATCCTTTGTAATAATTCCTGCCACCGCGTTCGTATTTAACAGTCGCCATGCGGTTTTTTTTGGGTGCCTTAACCAATTTGCCTGCAACTAAGGATGCTTTTTCGTCATCAGCCAATTCAATGGTATAACCTTGCGGGTTTTGGCTGGCTACCCAATCCCGGTCGCGGTCTTTGTGAGAGGCAGGGGAATGGAATGCGCCAACATGATAACTGTCGGGCACCTCCACTTGTTTTCTCTCGGATACCTGGGCTTGCGGCCGTGTATAAGTGTCTTCATAGCTTTCAGGATAAACGGGAGTTCCTTCAAACGTGTAGGTTTGATAATTCGTGTACCCATTAGGATTGTAGGATACGCAACCCGACAAGGCTGCGGAGCAAACTGCAAGCTTTAAAATGCTAAGGTGTTTAAACATGGTGCACCTCTTATCGTTATTATTGGGTGAGATCGCATGTATTTATTTGTTTTCATGTAGGGTTATCTGCATTTTTTTAAAAAACTTTAATATCGGGTGCAATGCAAAAAAGGCTTTGAGGCAGCCTTGTCTCCAAGCTTCTAATGGCATACATTATGCAATTTATAACAGGATTTAACCGATGTGGACTCATCGTCGTTCAGGCCAGACGAATCAGCGTGGAAACGAAGATCATCGCGATCCTTATGAAAGAGACGGAACTCGGGTCATCCATTGCCCTGCATTTCGCCGTTTGCAACGCAAAACACAAATTTTAGGGACGGATGAAGGGGATTTCCATCGCACCCGCCTGACGCATTCCCTTGAAGTAGCATCAATAGGGCGAAGTATCGTACGCAATACGAGTAAACAGCATACGCAAGCATTGGCTGGTTTGCTGCCGAATGATGACTTAATCAGCGTCGTATGCTTACTGCATGATATCGGGCACCCGCCTTTCGGCCATGGCGGTGAGGTAGCTTTAAATTATATGATGCGCCATCATGGCGGTTTTGAAGGGAATGGCCAAACACTAAGATTATTGACGAAAGTAGAAACTAGTTATGGTGCTTTTGGCCTTGATTTAACACGTCGCACCTTGCTCGGCATCCTAAAATACCCGGTCCCTTGGTCGCGTGTTGCAGCAACAACTGTAGCTGATGCGGCACAATCTTGCAGCAAAACAATCCGCATTAATGATTGGCTACCGCCCAAGGCTTATTTTGATTGTGAACAACCTGAAGTAGATTGGCTGCTGCAAGCATTTACGCAGCAGGATCGCGATTTATTCCAATCGTTGCTGCAAAGCCCGGCAGGTAATACACATGGCAAAGCGGCTTATCGCTCTTTTGATTGTTCCATCATGGATATTGCCGATGATATTGCTTATGGTGTGCATGATTTGGAAGATGCAATTCATCTGCGCTTAATTGAACGCAGCCAGTTTGATACACCCGAATTGCGTGAATTGCTTTCCCTCACTGCCTTAGCTAAAAATCCTGAAAAATTACTCAGCGCCTTGTTTTCTTGCGCCATTGATGTTCGCAAGCAAGCCATCGGTGAAATGGTGAATTATTTCATCACCGCGACACGAATTAAGACCACCCATGAGCACTTTGAAAATAATCTGTTGAAATATAATATGGTGTTGTTGCCTGAAGCCAAACAGCTTTTACAGTATCTCGTGCAGTTTATTTATCAGCACGTGATTGATTCCCAGGAAGCACGCACGTTTGAATATGGCGGGCAGACGGTTGTGCTGCGTTTATTTGAAGCAATAAGCTCTAATCCTGCGAGTTTACTGGATAATAAAAATCGTCAGTTATTCCTTGCCGCGCAAGATGAAAATGCCGCACAGCGCGTGATTTGTGATTACATTGCAAACATGACCGATGAATACGCTTACCGTATGCATGAACGCTTGTTTGGTTTTAATACCCGCACTATTTTTGAACGATTATAGGAGCTTATTTATGTAGATTGGATCAATTGATCCAATCTACTTTAGTTGAATGCAGAAGGTTGGGGTTGGTAAATTTCATTCAATTGCTGGCGAATAAGTTTGGCAAGATCATCAAGCATTTCATTGCAAAAAGTTTGGTTTGTCGGCGACTGTTTATAAATAATATTGGTCAGAAAAGCGGACAAGCCCTGAAATACAACTTGACGGTTGCGTAATTCTGCCGGCAGATTTTCTATCGATTGGGCCAGGGATGATAATAAATTTTGCCCTATAAAATTCATTGCTTCAGCATAATCTTCGCCAGTTAATGGATTCTCCAGGGGATTGTTTTTTTCAGCAATAGTCATTATTTTTTCCTGTAAAATGGGAAATTGATTATAGGGCTTGTCTTATCTTACTGCAATTAAGCAATATAAGTAACTATGCCGAAAGTTAGTTAGATCAGGGAAGATGAGAGTTGACTTTGTATGTAACAAATAAAGGAAAATAGTAATGGCGTCCCCAAGGGGATTCGAACCCCTGTTACCGCCGTGAAAGGGCGATGTCCTAGGCCTCTAGACGATGGGGACCTGGATCTAAAACATGTTTATAAGCTGTACCTTTTGCCATTAAACAAATGGCGTCCCCAAGGGGATTCGAACCCCTGTTACCGCCGTGAAAGGGCGATGTCCTAGGCCTCTAGACGATGGGGACCCTGGAACTAAACCATCACTAGTTGGTGGAGCTAGGCGGGATCGAACCGCCGACCTCTTGCATGCCATGCAAGCGCTCTCCCAGCTGAGCTATAACCCCTGATGGTTACTTACTTCTACGTATTGCTACGTTCAAAGAGACTCGAAGTTTAATGAGGCAACCTTTGACTGTCAAGGAATTTTTTTTATTTCCCGTAAGATTAATTCTCCGAACTTTTGGTTGCGACACATAAAGGAGGATGTAAGGGATTTCCTACATAAAAAAGGAGACAACCCTCACTTAGATCCTCCGCTTGAACCCGGTAAAAGGGAGTTAATTTCAGTTGTTAGGCTGCCGAAGTTTCTGAACGTTTTTTTGCGGATTTTTTGCGTTGTTTCCAATCTTTGTCTTTTGCAAAAATAAAGCTGGCGGCTTCTTCAATAAAAAAACCGATGTCATCTATTTTTGCCCAAGCGCAATACTCATTAATTTGAGTAAAGATTTCGCTGTTAATTTCTGCTTTAATTTTTTCTTTTTTTTGAGAACGAGTCCCATTGATGATTGGCATGGTTAACCTTTAAGTTATGAGTTCGGCAAATAACATAACAGATAATTAAGAGATTGAGAAGATGGAACTTTTTACCGGGTTTGCGAGGATTTTTCGGTTTTTTTGCACTGTGCTGACAAAAATCAGCAGCAAGGACAATTCATTTTACAATACTTAAAAAGATAGGCAGCGGCTTTATAAGGGCCGCTTAATTACATTAAATGAGTATGGTAGTGATGGTTTGACTGATTCTCAACGTGGACAGTGGGTGGGTAATGGAAGAAACTGGAATGAACATGCTGGGGATAATGATGGCTGGGGTGCCTGTGCACATGCGGATTTTCAATAGAGGCATCGCACCTGCCAGCAGCATGCGTTAATGCTAAAATAGCCGCAATTGCAACCATGCCAACGATTAAAAGCCCTGCCGCCAATAGGGGCAAAACGGCAGCTGTGGAAGCCGTGACGGTAGCCAAGGCCATAGTGGCTGGTACCACTGATACCGGTGTTAATGCCAAACTCAAAAGGGAAAACATGCTGATTAAAATACACGCAGCTACGGCTGCAACGGTTAAGGAACCGAGGCATTTGAGTAAAAAATTATAATTAATGGTAGTCAGAGCACCCAGCATGTTATTTCCTAATGTCTTTGTTGCAACGAGTGGATTAATGCCAATAAATTGTGGGCTTTATTTCCAAATAGTGCTAATGCTTTTTCTGCTTGCCCGTAATGTTGTTTGATCAAATTGGCTAGCTGATGCTGATCATAAAGAGCGGCAAATGTTTTCTTTTGATTGGCAGCATCCGAAGCCCGCCCTTTGCCTAGTGCCAGCGTGCCATATTGATCTAAATAATCATCCTGCATTTGAAACACCAAGCCTAGGCAAGAGGAAAATTTGCGCAAAGCATTCACTTCTTCAAGCGTCGGCTTTGCTGCAGCGACCACCATGTTAATGCAAGCCGATATCAATTTTCCGGTTTTTAATTGGTGAACCTGCTTAAGCTGTTCTTCGGTAATATTCAGGGTTAGTTCAGACAAATCCAAACTTTGCCCGCTAACCATCCCGGCAGGGCCGCTGGCTTTAACCAATTCATGCACAATAGCGGTTACTTGCGAGGCGTCTAATGATTGTGGCAAATGGGTAAGCAATACATCTATGGCCAAGGCTTGCATGCCGTCGCCTACTAAAATGGCAGTGGCTTCATCAAAAGCACGGTGGCAGCTTGGTTTGCCGCGGCGTATGTCATCATCGTCCATGGCGGGTAAATCATCATGAACCAGGGAGTAGCAATGCGTTAACTCGATGGCAATTGCAATAAAATCAAGGCAGGAAACTTCCACATCGATTAATTCACCGCATAAATAAACTAAAAGTGGGCGTAAGCGCTTTCCTCCCGGAAATAAAGAATAAAGGATGGCTTCTTTGATACGCGCTGCGGGAATATCGGATGTTTCAATTAAACTTAATAACAAATTTTCATGGCGGGTCACATAAGCGCTGATGGATTGATTAGTCATCAGCTTTCCCGTTATCAATGGTTTTGGAGCTTGAGAGCATTTCGATTTTTTGTTCCGCTTGCGTCAATATCTCTTGGCATTTTCGCGCCAGGGTGATGCCTTTTTCGAATTGTTTTAAAGAATCCTCCAAAGACAATTCACCTTTTTCCAGTTGGGAAACGATGTCTTCAAGTTCAGTAATTGTTTTTTCAAAATGAATTGTCTTAGTCATATTCCTACCTGCGGCCAAGTAAAGCATGCAATTATACTGCCTTAGCCTCGGGTTTCAACCTTTCCTCTTTTGCCATTATGGCGAATATTTAAGCCAAACCGGCAGGATTTTATTTAAATAGACCATGAACTTCCACAATCCGACTTGATACTCCTCGTTGCCAAATGGATCTGCTTTTAGCTCAGGATAGGCTATCCCCAGTCCGAATAATCCTGGACCAATGATGCCAAGATGCGGGTTATATTGAATGGGCTCATATTCATGGACATGAATGCTGTTACGCCTTTTAAAGCCAACGGCATAGACGGCTTTATTGCATTCAGGTAAAAAACTGGCAAGATTTGCGGCATTATTGATGTAACGGCTCAAATTGTCAGGACGCACTCCATCGATGTGCTCCCTTGCCCATTCGGCAGTTTCGCCTTTTAATCCTGCGTTATCAAATAAAATCCAATCACCCATGTTCACGGCATAGCGGCAGGGGGAGCGGTAAAAGTTAACGATTTTTTTAACGCCTAAATCGACCAAATTTTTAATGATAATGATTGCAGAATGTGAAGAACCAAATACTGCAATGCTATCTTCTTGCTTTACTGCTTGTGCAAGAAGTTTGCAATCGATGGCTGTTTCAAAAGCTATGGTTTCAATTTCAGGATGATTTAAACTTTCAGCAACTGCTCCTGTAGCCAAAATAACCTGTTTTGCTGCAAACGTTTCGCTATCGCTTTGTAAAAGCCAAACCCGCTTAGACAACTTCATTTCATGGATCATGGTTTGTTTTGCATGCACGTTTTGGCAAAGCTGTTGTGTAACCCACTGCAGGGGTTCGGCAATATGCTGTAAAAGGCAGGTTTTTTCTTGCGGTAACTGATTAAGCAAGAATGCTTTAGGAGCTTTTTCATAAGCAAAAGAAGATGCATTTTGTAAAAATTGCAAGAACAAGCGCACGCTGGTATTGCTTGATACATTGCTCCAGTGTTTCCCCAAATCCCCCACGGCAAACTCAGGATCAACCCAAAGAATTTTTTCAGGGGCGATGCCATGGTCGAGCAATTTCCCCAGCGCGGCGATGCCGGCAGGTCCGGCGCCAACGATTGCCCATTCAAAAATTTTTTTATTCATTTAATTCCATCTTGTTTATGGTGTTAAACTGGGTGCTTTGCACTTGCACAATGCCCCCAGTTTATGGTGCAGCAGGATTCTTTACAAGTTTTCTGGTTCTGATGAGGTAAGCATGAAAATTAAAAGCAAATACGTCTGCAGCCAGTGCGCTGCTTTTTTTTCCCAGTGGGCAGGGCAATGCAGCCAATGCGGTGCCTGGAACTCCCTGACGGAAGAGCAAGCCCCATCGGGTAAAAGCCAGCGTTTGGGCAATTATGCGAACCAACGTTCCGAAGTGACCTTGGTAGAGCACGTGGCACTAGACGATCAATCCCGTATGGATTGTGGCCTCTCGGAGTTAAATCGGGTCCTTGGCGGCGGCTTGGTGGATGGTTCTGTGGTCTTGATTGGAGGCGATCCCGGTATTGGAAAATCCACCTTGTTACTGCATACCTTGGCCAATTTATCGCAACAGCAAAATGTGCTTTATGTGACCGGGGAGGAATCCTTGCAGCAAGTGGCTATGCGTGCCAAGCGCTTGCAATTGCCTGTGGCCGGGTTGCGCCTTTTGGCGGAAACCCAGGTAGAATCCATTCTTGCACACGCGCAAAAGGAAAAACCGCGGGTTATGGTCATTGATTCCATTCAAACCATTTTTACTGATACTATTTCTTCCGCACCCGGGGGTGTAAGTCAGGTGCGTGAATCAGCCGCGCAATTGGTGCGCTTTGCTAAAATGACGCAAACAGCCGTATTTTTAGTGGGGCATGTGACTAAAGAGGGTGCTCTTGCCGGGCCTCGGGTATTAGAGCATATGGTGGATTGCGTTTTATATTTTGAAGGTCAAAACGACAGCCGGTTTAGGGTTATCCGTGCCATCAAAAACCGTTTTGGGGCAGTCAATGAATTAGGGATCTTTGCAATGACCGACCGTGGTTTAAAGGAAGTGGCCAATCCATCAGCCATTTTTTTATCCCGCCAACCGGACCCTACTCCTGGCAGCGCAGTCATGGTAACGTGGGAAGGTTCACGCCCCATGTTGGTGGAGGTGCAGGCTTTAGTTGATCAGGCACATGGGCAACAAGCGAAGCGGGTTACTGCCGGGCTTGAACAAAATCGTTTGGCAATTTTATTGGCAGTGCTGCACCGCCACGGCGGCATACCGACTTACGATCAAGATGTGTTTATCAATGTAGTGGGCGGGGTGAAAGTAACAGAAACTGCCAGTGACTTAGCCTTGCTTGCAGCTGTTGTATCCAGCCTTCGCAATCGTATTTTTGACAGCAAAACAATTATCTTTGGCGAGGTGGGGCTTGCAGGTGAAATAAGACCTGTGCAAAGTGGCCAGGAACGGTTAAAAGAAGCAGCAAAACATGGATTTAAACGCGCGATCGTTCCGCATGCAAATGCTCCGAAACAAGCGATGGCCATCGAAGTGGAGCCAGTGAAGCATTTGCAGGAAGTTTTGCAAAAATTATAAATTCAATGCCCGCAGTTCTTTCAATTTTTGCCATGACAGATCCTGTTGTAATGGTGTAAGTGCGTAGGTGTCTTTACTGGCTTCTTTGCAAAAGATCCCTGATTCTAAATGGTGGCACGAGTAAAGTCAGGAGAACAGAACGCTCCTGACTGCGCTTTAATTTTTTTAAGTGATATGCAGGAAGCTTTATTTTTTTGCAAGGATTTGAGCAGCAGCTTTCGCAAAATAGGTGATGATAAAGTCAGCGCCTGAGCGTTTAATCGCAAGCAAGCTCTCTAGCATGGCTTGTTCTTCATCGAGCATCCCTTGCGCTGCCGCGGCTTTAATCATGGAATATTCGCCGCTGACTTGGTAGGCACAGAGCGGCACCTCCGGGAATTTTTGTTTTATGCGCAAAATAACATCCAGATAATTCATTGCCGGCTTGACCATCAGTAAATCGGCACCTTCCTGCAAGTCCAATGCGGCTTCGCGGATGGCTTCCAAACCGTTGGCAGGATCCATTTGGTAAGTTTTGCGATCGCCAAACTTAGGTGCGCCTTCCGCTGCTTCACGAAAAGGGCCATATAAAGAGGAACTGTACTTCACTGCATAACTTAAAATAGCCACGTCTTGATAACCGGCAGCGTCTAAAGCTTGTCGAATAGCCAAGACCATGCCATCCACCATGCCGCTAGGAGCTACCCAATCAGCCCCGGCCTGGGCATAGCTCAGTGCTTGTTTGGCTAACAAGCCCAGGGTATGATCATTGTCAATCATTTGATTTTTTAAAGCCCCGCAATGCCCATGCTCGGTGTATTCGCAAAAACATACATCCGCAATGATCAATAAATCTGGATTAATGCTGCGTATTTTACGGATTGCTTTTTGAATAATACCGTCCTCTTGCCAGGAAGCACTGCCTTCTGCATCTTTATGCTGTGGGATGCCGAACAATAACACTGCTGGAATTCCTAGTTTGGAAATGCTTGCGATTTCTTCCGGTAAATCATCCAAAGTAAGTTGAAACAAACCAGGCATTGCACCGATAGGCCGTTTTGCCGTCAAGGTTTCACTGATGAAAAGAGGGGCTATCAATTGCTCGGCATGCAAACGTGTTTCCCGGATGAGGGCGCGTGCTTTCGGTGTACGCCGTAAACGCGTCAAGCGCAATGGCAGATGGTATTGTGTCATGTTAATCCTGGCTGTGGGTATAAAGTAAATCAATGCCGCTGCCTGAATCACTGGCGGTGACTTGCAGGCTGAAAAACTTGTTTAATAAATATTTTAAGGTTAAAACGTTACTGTCTTCCTGGAACAAGCCTATGTTATAGCTTAAATACAAACGATTGGTCAATGATTTGCCAACTACAAATGCTGTTCCATCCGTCATCTGATTCGTTTGCTGGTTGTACTGCGATGTGCTTTCCAGATTAAAATCAAACCCTAAGGCTTGTTTAAGCTGATCCAATAATTGAACCCCCTTAGTCC
Organism: Legionella sp. 27cVA30; assembly: GCF_024160945.1. Taxonomy (NCBI): domain Bacteria; kingdom Pseudomonadati; phylum Pseudomonadota; class Gammaproteobacteria; order Legionellales; family Legionellaceae; genus Legionella; species Legionella sp. 27cVA30. The sequence goes on along the minus strand of NZ_JAMYXK010000001.1, from coordinate 371,580 downwards.
CTGAATCAAGATCCATGGCAGAAATTGCAGTCAGCAGCAATTGCCCGCCTGATTTACTGGCTTGATTGGCAGGTTTCCCCAGGATAAGCATCGATAAAATATCGGCTTGCGATAAATTGGCAGGGATTGAGAACAGCTTTACTTTGGTCGAACTGATGCGCCCGCTTACTTCAATGCCCACTATCGTTTTGTTTCCCAAGTCCAGTGTTTGCAGGTTTCCCGGATTGAAATCAAATAACTGATTGGAGCCTGAAAAATTTCCCGAAGCATTTTTAAAAGTGCGTATTGCCCGGATACGGATGCCTGGATTAGTGATCATACCACCACTGAACAGCAATTGTCCTTCCTGGATGGTTAAATCTTGTCCATATGCTTTATAGGTGCCATCACGTATGGTTAATTCACCTACCGCAAAAGGAGGTTGTTTCGGGTATTGTTTAATCTGTAAACTCCCGTCCAGGAATCCATGTAGCCCTTTGATGTCCAGTTCCACATGATCACCCATCACAATTTTGACATTAGTGGTCAGATTAAGCGGGGCGGCTGCGGGTTCATCTTGCACAAAAACGGCGTCTTCGCTTAAATCAACCGTGCTGCTAAATGAAATAGGTTTTAATGTGGCGGAAGGAACAAGCACGGTACCATCGAGGGCAAATGCATTATTTTTAAAAGTTAACGTTAAATTTGGAGAAATATTAAGCGTGGTTTCGGCTGTATCCATCAAAGGAAATTGCTCGCCGGTTAATTTTATCATCCCGGACAATCCCGGGGTAAATTGCCCGTTTCCGTCAATGGTCAAATTTTTGCCTTTTGCATGGGCAATTCCTTTTGCAGTCCAATGTTGATTCTGGCTGATGAGGCGGATTTCGATGGGGTTTAATGTCAGATTTAATTTCGGGATAAACACGTATCCCTTGTTTAATAACAATTCACCCTCTACTACGGGTTTCTGTACTTTGCCTTTGACGAGCAAATTCATTGTCAATTCGCCTTCGGGCTTCTCAAATAATGGACTTAATCCTTTGAGAAATTGTAATGAATTGATTCTCAGGTTTAATTTTCCATCCACAGATTGCCGGGCTAAATTGAATTGCGTTAGATGAAACTTGGGGAAGTTAAAATTCAAATTCAGTTTTTTATTCGGATCAATGATTAACATTCCAGCTATCTTAAGCTTGTCCGGTTGCAGGTTAAAATTTATATTTCCCCCTTGAAATAAAATGGGAGGCAAGTCTGGATCTTGCGCAGACTGATATTTTCCGGCCCCTATCGCGAGGTTTAATTTCCCATGTTGCTCGTCTCGTAGAATTAATTTTCCCGTCAGCGTAGTTTCCAATCCTGCCAGCGCTTCTGTTAAAAGCTTAGGCTGCGGGAGTGTAAAAGCTGCTTCAAGTTGTAGCGGGGGTTGGCCTTTGAAAGTAATGGTATTAGGCCCTAGAGCAATCCTTCCTTTCACCTTTTCTTCTGCATAAGACACATTGGCTTGTAAAAGCGTATTTAAATAACGTCCCGACAAATTGGAATACGCTGATAAGGTTTTTACAGAGTCGCCGGAAAATTTTGTCGTAAATTGCAATTCATCTATGGGTATTCCCAGGGGAATGAGATTAAAGGATTTTGAAGTTAGCTGGCCTTGTAATTTAGGTTGGGATTTTTCATCATATGCAAGGGTATTAGTAATATTTCCTTGCGCGGTACGAATAACGCTGCGTGCATGCACTTTTTTATCTTTAACCCAGGCTTGCATTGTCCATTGCGCCGCCACAGGTGTAAGCAAATCCACTTCACTTTGTATATTAAGATTGGGGAGAGTGCCGGTAACGGTTATACTGCCTTTCTTGGTCTCCACATTCTGCTTATCGTGAATAGGCCATTTTAAGTGGTTCCAGGAAATTTTCACGTGCACATCACGCCCTTTTTTTAGTAAACCTGCAACATTGCCTTGCACAGGGCCGCTCAATTGTCCTTGCAGATGATACAAATTTAAATCACCGTTTAGGTTGAAATGTGCCTGTAATTGTTCTTTTTGTAAATCCAGCGGCATGACGTGTAAGGATGCAGTTAAAACGTAAGGGGCTTGTACACCGCCTGTTGCTTGCAAGGAAAAAGCATAATCGCCATAAGCGGCACTTAGCTCGGGAAAATCCCAAATCTTATTGTTTAGGACAGCTTTGGCATGGAATTTTTGCACTTGATGCGTGATTCCCAGTTGCCTGAATTCTATTTTTTTTATGGTAAGCTTATGGATGGTTAAATCCACAGGGAGTGTGGGGAAGGAGAAGTCTTGGGAAGCCGTTTGTTCAATTGCTTTGGGCGTGTCTTTAATATCAATTAATACTTCGCGTGCATATAAACGGGAAATAGAAAAATTTCTATGCAGAAGGCTGGTCAATTTCCAGTTTATTCTGCCGTGAACGAGGCGGACGGTCAGCGTGTCATCTGCATAAGTGAGTTCTGAGAAAGATAATTCATCAATTAAACGGCCTTGAGGGTGATGGATTTCCAGTGTCCCAGGAAGGGTAAGGTTTGCTAATTGGAGTGCTACGTATAAACCTGGCGTAGTCGTTAGTAAGAATAAAACCAAACTCGCCAAGAGAATGAAAACAAGGAAAATAATGTACGCTGCTGATTTTAAATAACCCATTAAAGATCAGGTCCCATGTTGATTACCAATTTCGGATTTCGGCCTTCCGTATTATTAAACCTGTTATTTAACGCTTGTGCTATTCCTACTTTGATAGGTCCAACGGGTGAAACCCACATTAATGCAATACCGGCATCGTATTTGAATTCCTTAGGCGCAGGTTGATAAACATCGCCAGCGTCTACAAAACCGACTAAATACCATTTTGAAAACGTTTCTTTTTGGATTTCCAGCCCGGCATAACTTAAAATTTTTCCGGGACCCAAGGAATTATAGCCATATCCTTTAAGATTCTCCGCACCTCCTAAAAGTAGAGCCAAGGATAGAGGTAAGTTATTGATATTATCGATGCCGGTGAATCCCTGTATGCCATGAAAAAACAAACGCGTGCGTAAAGGTGCAAAGGTGAACGCAGCTTTTGCATCGAGCGACGCTTGTGCCAGATTTATATCTGAAAGTACGGCTTTACTGGCGGCCAAACCACTGAGAGTAACATTGTAACCATTGGGAGAAAATAATTGATCGCTGACTTTCCGCCATGTAAAAGTAGCTTTCGGGAACACAACCGTTTCCGTATTTTTAGGTTCGCCGCTATAGTTATAGCGCTCGTCCAGGGCATTGATAGACAATGTGCGCTGATGATTCGCCTTGGCATGTTGTTGGGCGGCAGATAAGAGCACGGAATTTGCATAACCGCTGCTGTAGTTAAGATTAGACAGGCTGCCTGATAAACTGTATTTATCGGTAACCGGATTGGCTCCAGGGATGATGTATTGCGTTAATAAAGCATTTTCTTTAAATGAGCCTTGTACAATGGTATTGAATTTGTGTCCTGCCCGATTGACGGGAGCAATATGTAAACCCGCCCGCCCGCGGGGTCCGGTGTCTGTACCATAACCAAGACCAAATGAATAATTAATGCGGTGCACACGTTCTAAATGAATATCGATTGGTACATGGCGAATATCATCAATATCAGGCTTTACAACCACTGATTTAAAATAGCCGCTTGCAGACAAGTTGCCTTCCAAAGCCATAATTTGCTCAGTAGAAAAGGGTTCCCCATATTTGAAAGGAACATAACGTCTTAATAATTCAGGCGACACATAGGTAGGGGAGAAGGTGAGTTTACCAAAATAATACTGTGCACCCGTGTTAAAAATTAAGGTGATGTCGGCTTTATAGCGTTTTTTGTCAATAAGAATTTGGGATTTATCAAAAGCGGCATGCAGATAGCCTTGATGTTCAGCAGCGCTTAATAAATTATTCTTGGCTTCTTCATATAAAGGATTGTTTAGAGGTTGTCCTGCCTTAATGGAAAGTTTGTCTACTGCCTCCTTGATTCTGAGGTTATTTGCGCCTTCACCAACAACCCGTACCGTGAGAGAACTAATACGCATTTGCGGGCCGGGTATTATATTAATATTTATTTTTTTGTCATTGTTGTAAGCAAGGATAATTTTGGGTTCGAAAAAACCATAAGGATACATCGCTTTGGCAATTTGTTCTTTTAAAACGTCTGGAGGAACTCGGGTAATGGCATCATCTTTATAAAGTTCAAGCAGCCGGTATTGCACATTGGCTAATGCTTCGCCGCGGATGCCATTAACTTTGAAGTAGGTAGGGTTAATGGTTTCCAGGGCTCCTATTAATGGCAGGCAACAGAGCACCAGGAAAAAATAGCGAAACAGCTTACAGAAATTTATTTTTATAAATTTATTTCTCAATTCTCTTACTCTAGCCGCACTCAATGCGGTGTATTTTTGAATCAGCAAGGTAACCAAGCTGTGTGCTGTTACCCGGCCAAGTATATTACCATAAACCAAAGTCAGCGTTTTTAAAAATTTTTTGCATCCAGTTTCTATTGCTACAGTGCATTTCCTGTTCTAAATCAACTCAGCAGAAAGGTGAATGAAAATTTGTATTCACCTAAATCAGCAAATACAATCTAGATATTAACAGCCAGACAAGGATTGCCATGCTGCGAAATGTTTGGAATTATGTAAAAAAAATTACCCTCGCAATTATCCATTACAGTATTGATTTTGGCGGTCATTTGTTAACCCATACTGCAGCCGTACCGGATACGGTAAAAAAGGTTAAGGATTCGGAAAATCTGCGCTTTCTATTGGCCAATTCTTTCTTTATCAATGTCATTCAGTTTGCTGCGCCATTTGTAATCTATCGGGGCGCGAAAAAATTATTACAAGAACAACTTAAAAACCAGTTTGGCGATTATGAAGACTATGTCTTGTTTCAAGTGGCAGAGACTTCTTTGGATACAGCGGTTTATATGGTGCTCTATACGCGTCTTAAGTTAAGAAATGTAGTTTATAATACGGCGGCCACGATTGGTTCTACTCCATTTATTAATGAGGAATTTAATACGCAAGAATTGGGTTCTGCCAACCATAATAAAATTACACTTTGCCAGGATTGTAAAATTACTGGGGACAGATTAAATAAAGAAGTCAGCTTACAAGTACATTTTCTCTGGGGTTCGCTAGCCATGCTTGCTTCGCAAAACATGGTTAAGTTTATTCCTTACGTGGGTTATCCCGCAGGGTTACTATTAAATGCTTATTGGCGGGGATTTATCACGTTCCAATACCCTTTAGCAAGAAAAAAAATATGTGCCGAGCATCAAGTGCATCTTTTGCTCGCCGAGAAATCTTTTATTACCAGCTTTGGATTAATGTTTAATGGAATAGAAGCGCTTGCAGGCCATGTCATCAAAAGCATGGCTCAAGGAAATTTAAGCGATGCAGTTATTGATGCGAGCTTAGCCAATTTCTTATATTTAATGAGCATCATGCACGCACACCAAGTTGATTTTAAAATACCGGAAAACTCCACCACAATTCCCAAGCTTACTCTCGACCCTATTACCATGAGTTGGTGGCTATCCTTGGCCAGTACTAATTTGCTTGGCAAAAGCGCAAATCATTTTTTAAAGCAAATTGAACGTAATGACAATGACTACGTCCTCAAACTAAAACAATTCAAAGAAAGAATCGCAAAGCATCCCGTCATTTACATGGGCGCTGATGTGATAAAAACCATCTTCATCCCTGCTGAATTAAAATCGTTGCGCAAGTTAATGAAGAGCAACGCCCTGCGGCCCTATGCTATTGTGTTGTTAACAGAGCTTGATGCAGGGTTGAATTTTTTAAATGAGATAAATAACAGCATGGTTGTGAGCGTCACCCAGGTGGCGTTAAGAATCCCTTATATTAACCGTTACCTTATTTCTTTTGGGGCGCATTATGCTTATGTGTACGTCGGGATCCCGCCGGAGCTTATCAAGTTACTGGCAAAGGCAGTAACAAATGTTGATGTTAATACCTATCTGCAATCATTTCAAACTGAAATAAAAAAGATCCGTGAGAAGTCCATGGACTTGAATAATAATTGGTTTAATTTCTTTACATTGGGCAGCAGATTACCGAAAAATTGGAATGAAAAGGAAAAAGAATTCACGCGCATTTACGACGCTCGCGCCCTGAAAAATGTGCAGAATGACCACTATTGCAACGAATCTGCACAAAAATCCCAAATTTCGCCATCCAATGACTTCATTGCAAGCGAGATATTAGCTCCAAATGAAACTGGCTTTCCCTATTATGAAAAAGATTATTTTGCTAAGCAAACGATAGAGAAATCAGAGCTGGGTGCAAATTCAATCAAACACTGCAAGCTTGGTTTTTTCACACTTGAGGAAGATGGTGAAAAAGCCGGTAAAGAGCGTGATGCCAGCATGCAAGCGGTAACGAAAAAAGGTTCGAGCTTAAGCAGTAAAATCAAGTTGCATGAAAATTATTTTTGATTTTCTAGCCCTAATGTGTACATTCCTGTCAATTTAAATTCATGGTCCTAGCCATTGTTAAAAACAATATAGGGATTGCAGCGCCTTATGATAGAGTGGCGGTAAGGGTTTTTATTAAAAACCTAAAAGCAGCGACAGATAATGATTAGGAGGAGCTCATGTTTTTTGGCGATTGTAATATTTCTTCACTACGAAAAAACGTTGAAAGTAACCCCGGGAAAAAGGAACAAGTCTTTAAGGAAATGTTGCCATTGCTGCACAAATATACCGAGAGGGAAGTGAGGAAGCTGGAGTTATTGAGCCAGTTATTTCCCGAACACAAGGGTGATTTATATATTGAATTAATGAAAGAGTTTCGCTCTTATGTGACAAATGAGGGACAATTACAAACTGCAATTGACACGTTCCCGCAGCAAAAAAACGATCTCGTGAGCAGTTACAGAATCTTACATGGGCTGCAAGCAACCCCTAAAATGTTTACACCCCCCGTTTTTGAAGCTAAAAAAGAAAGTGGGCATGCTAATTTTAGGATGATACCCAGTTGGTCACCCAGTTAATAAGGCCCCAGCTATACTAATAGCTGGGGGCAGTAAATGGATTGGTGGCATTTAATAACGTGCGCCTAATACTAGGCAACGTCCCTAAAGTTTTTTAGCCAAGATTTCATCTTAAATTGAGCACAAATTTTTCTATTTCACTTCGATCTACCCCCTCTCCCACGATAGGAGCTTTGATAGTATGATGATGCCCTTCGCGGGAGAGGGTTGGGGAGAGGGAATGTCACGGATAACTCGTCAATATACTGATAACAGCTGGCCAAGTACATGAGAGTCAAGTCGCTCATGAAGTTTGGGCGAATGAGTATTGTGAATACTTTCTGGCAGATAAGGCTTACGATATTGATGGTTTTCGAAAAGCGCTAACAGATGATGGGATAAAGGCTGTTATCCCAAGCAAAAAGAATCGTTTGCATCCAACGACTCATGATCGCGATATCTACAAGGAAAGAAATATTGTTGAGCGCTTTTTTCAGAAAATTAAGCGTTTTAGAAGAATTGCTACAAGATATGATAAAACAGCCAGGATGTACCTCACTGGCGTGATGTTTGTGAGCATACTATTGGCATTAAAGTAACGCAGACATAATCACTTCGAGGACAAAAGACGTTTGCTGAAAAACGTCATGATTCCAAAAGCGCAAGACCTTAAACCCATTGCTCATTAGCCAATCCGTGCGCTGGGTATCGTAAATTTTATTGTCCATGTGTTGACCACCATCAAGCTCGATAACTAGTCGCTTTTCAAGGCAGATAAAGTCAACGATATACGCACCTATTGGCACTTGTCTCTTGAATTTAAATCCGAGTCTGCCTGCTCGAAGATGATACCAAAGATATCTTTCAGCATCGGTGCTGTTTTTTCGTAAACTACGGGCTCGTTGTCTTAGCGCAGATTTGTCCATTTCCCTCTCCCCAACCCTCTCCCGCGAAGGGCATCATCATACTATCAAAGCTCCTATCGCGGGAGAGGGGGTAGATCGAAGTGAAATAGAAAAATTTGTGCTCAATTTAAGATGAAATCTTGTCTAAAAAACTTTAGGGACGTTGCCTAATTAAGATAATTAGATTGTCGTTTCCAAAAGCTCCATTGCTTTTAATTGATAGATTAATTCCAGCGCGGCCCGGGGTGTTAAACTGTCCGCATTCACCTTTGCCAACTCATGCAAAATCGGAGATTGTACGGGTAGGGTAGCTGGGGCTTCACGGTAAGATTCTTGGGCTGTATGCAAATATTGATTTGCCAGAACCAATACATCTTTCGGTATGCCCGCTAATGCCGCCACTTCAAGTCCATAACTGCGATTTGCCGGGCCTTCGTTCATTTTATACAAAAACACGATTTTATCTTGGCTTAAAGCCGCTTGCACGTGCACGTTTTGAATACAAGAAAATTCTTCAGGCAATTTGGTCAATTCAAAATAATGTGTGGAAAATAATGTATATGCACAAACTTTTTGCGCTAAATGAGCACAACAAGCATAGGCTAATGCCATGCCGTCAAATGTGCTGGTACCGCGGCCAATTTCATCAATCAACACTAAACTTTGCGCCGTAGCTTGTTTTAAAATGTGCGCAGTTTCAGTCATTTCCACCATAAACGTCGAGCGTCCTGAAGCTAGGTCGTCATTTGCACCAATGCGGGTAAAAATTTGATCAATAGGTCCAAGGCGTACGGAATCTGCTGGCACAAAGCTGCCGGTGTGTGCCAATAAAATAATTAATGCATTTTGCCGCATATAGGTGGATTTGCCGCCCATATTGGGACCTGTGATAAGCAAGATATTTTGCTGGGGTTTAAGATGCAAATCATTGGCTATAAACCGCTCTTGCAATATTTGTTCAAGCACCGGATGCCTGCCGCCTTTTATCTCGATAAGGTTATGCTCAACGAGTTGCGGGCAAGCCCAGTTTAAAGTCTGCGCACGTTCAGCCAGGCAATTGAGTACATCAAGTTCAGCCAGTGCCTGGGCAAGCTGCGTCAGTTCCAGCAGGGATTGTTGCATTTCTTCCAATAAATTGTCGTAAAGCCATTTTTCTCGAGCCAAGGCCTTAACTTGTGCAGTTAAAACTTTTTCCTCAAAAACTTTTAACTCAGGTGTGATGTAGCGCTCTACGTTTTTAAGAGTCTGTTTGCGTTGAAAATGCGCGGGAACTTTTTCAGCCTGGGCGCGTGATAATTCAATGTAATAACCTTGGACGCGGTTGTAGCCAAACTTCAACGAAGATAAACCAGATTTTTGTTTTTCCGCCATTTCCATTTCGATGAGTTTATCCGTAGCCCGTTCGCTTAATAAGCGCAATTCGTCTAACTCTTCATCAAAGCCTGCGGCAATGACACCACCGTCGCGAATCAAGACAGGCGGATTTTCGATAATAGCAGACTGTAACAAATCCAATAATGCAGGCAGCGGGTGTAAGCGGGCGATCAACTCGACAAGCAATTCACTTGTAGAGCTGCAAAGTAGATTGCGCAGGTTTGGTATGATGCCTAAGGTATTTTTCAACGCTTCCAAATCACGCGGTCTTGCAGATTTTAAGGCTATCCGCGCTGCAATGCGCTGCACATCACAAATTTGTCTGAGCAATGAATGCAATTGGTTATTTTGTTGGCCTTGCATGAGTTCTTGCACAGCGCTTTGTCTTTTTTGAATGGCTTGATGGTTACGCAGGGGTCGATTCAACCAACTTTTCAACAAGCGACTGCCCATGGCGCCAGCTGTGTTGTCGATAACTGCCAGTAAACTGTTATCGCGTTTACTATTTTGGTTTTCAAATAATTCCAGATGGCGCTGCGTTGCCGCATCCAATTGTAAATAATCCTGACTTTTTTCATAAGTAATTGTGGTTAAATGGGGTAGTGCTTGTCGTTGTGTGAGGTGGAGGTAAGTTAACAAACAACCGGCAGCTGCAAGAGCGGCTTTGTATTGTTCTTCAGCAGCCGGGGAAATAAACGAGCTGCCAAATTGAGCTTGTAATTTTTCTTTTGCATGTTTCTCATCGAAATCCCAGGCAGGTCTTATTTTAAGGGTCGAATGTACGGATATGGATTCCAGCAAGGATTGATTTTGCAATAAAATTTCAGCAGGTTGCAGGCGGTTAATTTCAGCCTGAAGTTCATTGATATCATTAAGCTGCAATATATGAAAACGGGCTGCACTTAAATCCACCCAGGCAAGACCTATATGTTTTTGCTGATGAATGGCCAGAAGAAAATTATTGTGTTTTGCTTCCAATAAAGCTTCGTCGGTGACTGTTCCCGGCGTAATGATTCTTGTGACTTCCCTAGCCACTGGCCCCTTACTGAGTGCCGGGTCGCCGATTTGCTCACAAATGGCAACCGATTCTCCTTTTTTAATAAGGCGTGCCAAATAATTTTCTGCAGCATGGTAGGGAACGCCTGCCATAGGGATAGGTTTGCCTGCTGATTGCCCACGGTGGGTTAAAGTTAAATCCAGAAGCTTGGCCGCGCGTTTGGCATCATCAAAAAATAATTCATAGAAATCCCCCATGCGGTAGAACAATAACATGTCTGGGTAAGCTGCTTTAATCTGCAAGTATTGTTGCATCATAGGGGTATGAGGAGCACTGGACATTGAATTTACACCAGAGTAAAAGTGCCTGGATCTTAACAAAAGGCTTCCAGCAAGTCAGTAATGTTAAAATGGGATTAAAATGCATAAATTCGAGCTAAATTTATTTTAAAAAAATAACAAAGTAGAAGTTTTAGGGAATCTTTAATAGAATTAACCGCCTTAACTTCTTCACAATATGTAAATTTTTGCTAGACTTGTGAAGGGAAGCTCACTAAATAAAAAAATTAACAAATGGGAGATAAGTATGAAAAAGTTGGTGATGATATTAACCGCTGGTTTAATGGCTTTATTGTTGACTGCATGTGAAGACAGACCAAAACAGCCTGAAGTTAAAACCGAAACAACCACTACAAAACCAGCTCAAACCAATGATCAAGGTGCTGGCGCTACGACCACCCAAACCACTGAAACAACAACCACTGACAATCAAACCCAAGAATAATTGCGGTTTATGCAAAAAGACCCCGTTTTGACGGGGTTTTTATTTTGTAATTTTCATCAAGGCAGGGAGGGGCAATGCAAGCTTTAACCGCTATCGGTTGGGTTAAACTCGGTTATGCTGTGCTTTTACTCATTTTGGGATTTTTTCTTGCTAAGCGCTTGAGCGCCATGGTGACTCGTGCCTTTAGCAAGCATTTTTCTGTCCATCAAACCGTCTTGGCACGCCGTTTGGTATTTTATGGGTTATTACTCATATTTGTTATTTCAGCGTTACAGCAATTAGGCGTGCAAATGTCTGTTTTGCTTGGCGCCGCCGGTGTTTTTACTGTAGCACTCAGTTTTGCATCCCAAACTGCAGCATCCAATTTAATCAGTGGCATTTTTTTATTGTTTGAACGTCCTTTTAAAATTGGCGATACCATTCAGGTAAAAGACATGGTTGGCGCAGTCGATTCCATTGATTTTTTATCAACAAAAATAAAAACTGCTGACAATGTAAGAATTCGTATACCCAATGAAACGTTGATGAAATCGGAAATCATCAACATGAGTTACTTCAAGACACGAAAAACTGAAATTCTGCTACGTATAAGGCAGCACAATAATTTGGAACGGGCAAAAGGAATTCTTTTGCAATTGGTGCACGCAAATAAGAGCGTTTTAAAAACTCCTGCCCCGCAAGTAGTGGTGAGCAATTTTAACGATGCGGCTTTGGAATTAAAATTATCCCTGTGGACGCATACCAAGGATACTGCAGCCGTTAAGGCTGAATTATACGAATTGATTACACAGCGCTTTGACAAAGAAGACATTGCGTTTCAGCAAGCCCCCTTGCTATTGAGGTAAAAACATGGATCCTGTTTCCCAAGCGGCTCTGGGAGCCGCCTGTTCGCAAGTTTTTTTATTCAGGCAAGATAAAAAAAATGCCTGGCTGATTGGGGCACTGGCAGGCATGGCGGCCGATTTGGATATCTTGATTCGCTCTTCTTCAGATCCCATGTTGATTTTTATCTACCATCGTCATTTCACCCACTCCTTGGCTTTTATTCCCATAGGAGGGTTATTGGTGGCTTTGGCATTGTTGCCTTTTAAACGATTTCGTACGCGCTGGTTGCTGACTCTTTCAGCAGCGCTGATAGGTTATGCAACTCATGGGATTTTAGATGCAATGACCAGTTATGGGACCGTTTTATTTTGGCCTTTTTCAAATTGCCGAATTGCCTGGGATTTGCTTCCCATCATTGACCCGTTTGTAACCGTGCCGCTGGTTTGCGGAGTGCTTTGGACGCAATTGTTTGCTGACCTAAAAGGAGTATTGTTAGCCTTGGGTTTCATGGGGTTACTCCTCATGTTTAATGGATGGCAACATCACCGGGCTATAACTGCAGTGGAAGCTTATGGCAGGCAACAACATTGGCATCTAACTCGCATACGTGCATTTCCTGAGATAGCCAGTTCAACCCATTGGTATGCAGCGGCGCACCATAATCAGCAAATATTTCTTGCGGCGGTGCATACTTCGCCTTTTTCGAGCAGTAAAGTTTATGCGTTAGGTTTGTTCCCTGCTTTCGCTGCGAAGGACATGCCTGTTTATTTGTCTGAAACAGGGAAATTATCACGTGACTTAAGAGTATTTAACTGGTTTACTGATGGATATTTAATTGTAGCGTGCCGGCAACCGTTCACCGTCGCGGATGCGCGGTATATAACTGGAAATCCGGTATATTCTTTATGGGGCATTCAACTTCGTCCTAATCGAACCCATGCAGAAATGCGCCATTCAATCCCACTAAAGGGGTGCTAGGTCATGACGATTGCTATTCTTGCTACTGGTGATGAATTGATTCATGGTGATATTTTAAACACCAACACGCATGCGCTTGCCCATGCGTTATGCTCTGAAGGATTGTCTCTGGGGACGCATGTAATGTGCGGGGATCGTGAACAGGAAATTTTAGCCAGTCTCCAATTTCTAGGGCTTCATCACGATATCATTATTTTAACCGGTGGGCTTGGACCCACTTCTGATGATAGAACTCGCTATGCTTTAGCATCTTATGTGAATTCAGAGTTAAAGGAATTTCCCGAAGCTTTGGCGCATATAAAAACCTTACTTAAACGCATAAATTTGCCGATGAATGCAGGCCACCAGCAGCAAGCGCTTTTCCCCCGTGAGGCGGTATTATTAGCCAATCCTTATGGCAGCGCGATGGGGTGCTATTACCCGCAAGAAAATAAAATGTTTTTCTTGCTCCCAGGTCCGCCGCGTGAGTGCTTACCCATGTTCCATCAATACGTATTGCCTGTTTTACAAACGACGAAGCATAGTCATAAAAAAGTATTAAAATGGCGCTTGTTTGGGGTGGCAGAGGGAGAGATTGCGCCCATTCTGGACGAAGCCTTAGCCGATTTGGCTTGCGAAACAGGGTACCGTTGGGAGGCACCTTATGTTGAGTTTAAGGTACGCTGCCGGGAAGAAATCATGGCAAAAGTAAAAGACACCATCGAGCCTCTGATCACGGCGCATATCATTTCCCCGCCTGAATTTAAAGCGTCTGAATTATTGGCAGAAGCATTGGCAGCATTACCGGCGCCCATTGCCATCATTGATGAGGCGACTGGGGGCAAATTGCAAAATTTAATCCATAGTCCCAAAACTTACCAGCAAGTTCAGTTTCATAAAAGTAAAACGGCACGCCTGCAATTCCACATCAGCGGATTGGCTGAATACTGGCTGCAGCAACCGGGTGCAACGACGGAGTTGACCATTAAGTACAATACGGATAAAGAACAGGGCAGCGAAACGCACAAAATTCCGTATTTCAGTCCGCTGGTTCTTCTCTATGCGGCGGAATGGTTAAGTTTCCGCTTGCTGCATCTCATCAATCAATTGCATCAACGCTTGAGATAATTCTTCCGTACCTTCTTTGCGAATGGCAGAGACAGCAAATACTTTCCCTTGCCATTTAAGGTCGGCAATAATGTTTTCGATGGCTTTTTTGCGCAGATGTTCATCCGGAATCATGTCAATTTTGTTAAGAACAAGCCAGCGGGGTTTACCAAGAAGGTCGGGATCATAGGCAGCCAATTCCTCCAGGACAATTTGTGCAGCTTCTACTGGGTCGCTTTCATCCAACGGGAAAATATCAATCACATGCAATAAAACACAAGTTCGTGACAGATGACGTAAGAATTGATGTCCTAAACCTGCGCCTTCGGCTGCCCCTTCAATTAAACCTGGAATATCGGCCATCACAAAGCTTTTATGCGGCCCCACCCGTACTACACCTAATTCGGGGTGTAGCGTAGTGAAAGGATAATCGGCAACTTTAGGTTTGGCACTGGAAACTGCACGTATTAATGTCGATTTGCCGGCATTGGGCAAGCCTAGCAAACCAACATCCGCAAGCACGCGTAATTCCAGGCGGAGCTGCCGGACCTCGCCGGGAGAGCCTGGCGTCGTTTGACGGGGAGCGCGGTTAATACTGCTTTTAAAGCGCGTATTTCCCAATCCATGAAAACCGCCTTGCGCGACCAGTAAACGCTCACCATGATGACGAATATCGCCGATTAATTCTTCCGTATCGGCATCAAATATCATGGTACCCACAGGGACTTGGATGATTAAATCTTCACCTTTTTTACCCGTACAATTACTGCCCATGCCACCTTGCCCGGATTGGGCCTTATAAATTCTCTGGTAACGAAAATCAACCAGCGTATTCAAGTCATGGTTGGCTTGCAGATATACGCTGCCACCATCGCCGCCATCACCACCATCAGGGCCACCGCGAGGAACATATTTCTCGCGTCTGAAACTCAAGCAGCCATTTCCGCCACGGCCAGCTTCAACTCTAATGACGGCTTCATCAACGAATCGCATGATTATCTACTTATGGGATAAATATTATAGTGAGATATTATAGAACACTGGCTGCCTGACGACTAACCAGCGTTCTCAAACCTGAAGAATGACGCACTGCGTCGGTGAAGGTTTAACCTTGCTGTTCTGCTGCCACAGGATCAATCATTACAAACTTACGATTTTTTGTGCCTTTGGTCTTAAATTGCACATACCCGCTTACCAAGGCAAACAAGGTATGATCACGACCCAGGCCAACACCTTCTCCTGCGTGAAAACGCGTGCCGCGTTGACGCACAAGAATTTCACCTGCATTGACAAGTTGACCGCCGTAACGCTTCACGCCCAAATACTTAGGATTCGAGTCGCGACCGTTACGTGTACTACCGCCTGCTTTTTTATGTGCCATTTCAATATCCTCTTATTTACTGATCGCAGTAATTTTCACTTGGGTATAATGTTGTCGGTGTCCCATTTGTTTCATGTGATGTTTACGACGACGGAATTTGATGATTTTTATTTTCTTGTGGCGGGCATGTTCCATGACTTCTGCACTTACTACTGCATTAGCGACGAAAGGTTTGCCGCAAGTGGTCGCATCACCATCGCATAACATCAATACTTCAGAAAAATCGACTTTGTCGCCGACTTCAGCGGTCAATTTTTCAATCTTGAGAACATCGCCTTCTTTAACGCGATATTGTTTGCCGCCTGTTTTGATTACCGCATACATATTAATTCTCCACCATGCCTAACCGGCTGTCACTGGTTCAATAAAGTGCCACATTCTATAAAATATCAGTTATGACTTCAAGTTGATTTTAAACTATTGTATACTTCGCGTCCGTATCCCCTAGTAACTTGGTCGCAAGGTTAAGCATGGGGTGTTTTTAATTTGGAGAATTATACAAATGTCTACTATGATTTTAGAAGCTGAAACAAGAGCAGACAAGGGGAAAGGTGCGAGCCGCCGCCTGCGTCGTCTTGAAAATAAAGTACCTGCTGTTTTATATGGTGGCGATAAAGAACCTGAAGCCATTCATTTGTTGCATAATAAGGTAGTGAAAGCGCTGGAAACTGAAAGTATTTATTCAAGCGTTTTCGATTTGAAATTGGATGGCAAGGTACAACGCGTTATTTTAAAAGATTTGCAACGCCACCCTTATAAGCCAATTGTCATGCACATGGATTTACAACGCGTGAGTGATAAAGACATATTGATAAAAATGATTCCTTTACACTTTATCAATGAGCAAGACGCAAAAGGCGTAAAAGCAGGTGGCATGATTAACCACAGCATGATGCAGGTTGAAGTTAAGTGCCAGGCAAAAGACTTGCCAGAATTTATTGAAGTAGATGTTAAAAACCTGGGCTTGAATGATGTATTGCATCTGTCTGATTTGAAATTGCCAAAAGGTGTCGAACTGGCTCATGAAATTGATGCAGAACATGATCACCCAGTCGTGAGCATTCATGCGCAGAAAGCAGGTGCTACTGAAGAAACTGCTGGGGAAAGCGTTAGCGAAACACCAGATTCCGGTGCTGCTGCCTCTGCAGAAAACGAAGAATAAGCATTTTTGTCATGCCTGGCTCTTTGGCCAGGCAATGCTTCTTGTCTCACTTACCGGTCCATTTAACAGTTGTTAAGCCCAAGCTTTTATAAAACCGGGTCTCACAATGTCTATTAAATTAATAATAGGGTTACGCAACCCCGGCGCAACATACGCCCACACCAGACATAATGCGGGCGGTTGGTTCGCGCAATTATTGGCAGAAGCGCATCAGTCGGCATTTAAAACAGAAAAAAAATTACAAAGCGACGTGGTTCATCTCAGTGGCAATCATGGATTTTGTAAAATCGCCCTGCCGCTAACGTATATGAATCACAGCGGCTTATGTGTGCGAGCTTTGTGCCAGTTTTATCGTATTGAGCCTCAAGAAATTTTAGTGGCCCATGATGAGTTGGATTTGCCCCCGGGCAGGCTTAAATTAAAAACTGGCGGCGGGCATGGAGGGCACAATGGCTTACGGGATATTATCAACCAGTTAGGCAGCAGCAATTTTCATCGCCTAAGGATTGGTATTGGCCATCCTGGCCATAAGGATTTGGTTTTAAATTATGTTTTGGGCAAGCCTTCGCAGCATGATCGCCAGTTGATCATGGACGCCATAGAGCGTGCAGTTACGGCTGTGCCCCACGTTTTATCAGGCAACATGGCTATGGCCATGAATTTATTAAATGGGTAGCATTCATTGCCCATCACACTTAATTGAGGTACTCGCATGGGGTTTAAATGTGGAATTGTAGGCTTGCCTAATGTCGGCAAATCAACCTTGTTTAATGCTTTGACCAAAGCAGGAATTGAAGCTGCAAATTACCCTTTCTGCACCATCGAACCGAACGTCGGGGTGGTCACTGTACCTGATCCGCGTTTGCAAGCGCTAAGCGAGATTGTAAAACCGCAGCAGGTTGTACCAGCAGTCATGCAATTTGTAGACATTGCAGGATTGGTGAAAGGGGCTGCCAGTGGTGAAGGCTTGGGGAACCAGTTTCTGGCAAACATTCGTGAAACCGATGCGATTGCCCATGTCGTGCGCTGTTTTGAAGGTAGCGATGTGGTTCATGTCGAGGGCCGAGTAGACCCGATTAATGACATTGAAGTCATTAATACAGAATTGGCGCTGGCCGATATGGATACCGTGGAAAAAGCCCTAAACAAAGCCGGGAAGCAAAGCAAGAGTGGTAATAAAGAAGCACTCTTGGAAAAACAGACTCTGGAAAAGATAAAACAGCATTTGGATGCTGGAAACCCAGTGCGTACGCTTGCGCTTGCAACGGATGAATTGCCGATTTGTCGCAGATTGTTTTTACTGACTGCAAAGCCGGTGCTTTATATTGCCAATGTGGATGACAATGGCTATGAAAATAATCCCCTTTTGGAAAAAGTCCGTACGTTGGCAACCCAGGAAGGGGCTAGCGTCGTTGCTTTATGTGCTGCTACCGAAGCAGAATTGGTGGAACTTGATGATGCAGATCGCCAGGAATTTATGAAAGATTTGGGACTTTCTGAACCGGGATTGCACCGCGTCATTCGTGCCGGTTATGATTTATTAGGCTTACAGACTTATTTTACCGCCGGGGTTAAAGAAGTACGTGCATGGACCGTTAAACGCGGTGCGACAGCTCCGCAAGCTGCCGGCGTGATTCATACGGATTTTGAACGCGGTTTTATCCGTGCTGAAGTGATTGCATACGCTGATTTTATCGCTCATCGTGGTGAGCAAGGCGCAAAAGAAGCCGGGAAATTGCGCTTGGAAGGTAAGGATTATATCGTTTGCGATGGTGATGTCATGCACTTTCGTTTTAATGTTTAATGTTTCTCTGCCTTACGTGCCATAGCTAAAATCACCAGCCCGGTTGCGCGCCGCTGCAACCCGGCACATTGCCGCCGTCCTTACGCTTTGTTACAGTGTAGTTTTTAAGTAACCCTTTCTTTCTATGAGTAAAACCCTTGATGTGCAGGAGCTTAGCGTTGCTTTCCGAACCAGGGAGCGCACGCTCCTTGCAGTAGATCATATAAATTTTTATCTGAATTCCGGTGAAACCGTCGCTTTGCTGGGGGAATCGGGCTGCGGAAAATCACTAACCTCACTTGCTTTAATGCGGCTTTTACCCCCACAGGGTGTGTACGGCAGTACCAGTGCCGTTAAAATGGACAAACTGGATCTTTTAAATTTGCCTGAACAACTCATGCGTTCAGTGCGCGGGCGCAGGATGGCGATGATTTTTCAGGAGCCGATGACTGCCCTTAATCCGGTGATGAGCATCGGGGAGCAATTGGCCGAAGCATTAAAGTCCCAGCAACTTGACAAAAAGCAATTGCAAAAAAAATTACTTGCTTTGCTTGCAGAAGTTGAAATGCCGCAACCTGAATTACGTTTAAAGCAATATCCGCATCAATTGTCAGGCGGGCAAAAACAGCGCATCGTGATTGCAATGGCTTTGGCCAGGAATCCTGAAATTCTCATTGCTGATGAACCCACCACGGCTCTGGATGTCACAATCCAAGCACAAATACTGGCTTTGCTGAAAAAACTGCAACAACAGCACCAAATGAGTTTGTTATTGATCACGCATGATCTGGGCGTGGTACGTGCTATGGCCGATCGCGTATGTGTTATGTACGCAGGGCAAATAGTTGAAGTTGCAGCGGTACCGCAGTTTTTCGCCCAGCCGCTGCATCCTTATGCACAACAATTGCTGGTTTCAGTGCCTTCGCTTGCCAAGCGGGGTCAGCATTTGCAAACTATTGCAGGCCAGGTGCCTTCTTTGGATAATATGCCAGCAGGTTGTCGATTCCATCCGCGCTGCGCGCACCGTTTTGCTCCCTGTGCCACCAATGAGCCCTCTCTGCTCGCCATGGAGAATAACCGCCTGGTGCGTTGCCATTTGTATCCCGAACATAAGTCACCCCCTCCTTTATCCGAGCAATTGAATTTCTGGACGCGGCCTTCTACAGAGCATGAATTGGTGTTAAGCGTACGCAATTTAAGTGTTTACTTTAATTACAAACGCTCTCTTTGGTTTAAACGAAGTTCTGCAAGCATAAAAGCAGTCGATGATTTATCTTTTAATCTTTATAAAGGAAAAACTTTGGCTTTGGTCGGGGAATCAGGCTGCGGCAAAACAACCACAGCCCGCGCGATACTTGGCTTGCAAGCCATTACGTCTGGCGCAATAATTTATCAGGGAAAAAATATTGCAGCATTGAAAGGTCGCCATTTACGATATTTTCGTAAAAAAGTACAAATTATTTTCCAGGATCCATTTTCCTCGATGAACCCGCGGATGACAGTAGGGGAAATACTCGCAGAAGGCATGCGTGCACAAAATTTTCCTACTGCATACATCCGCAAAAGACAACAAGAGCTTCTGGAACAAGTCAATCTGCCACAAAGCAGTTTACACCGCTACCCACATCAATTTTCTGGAGGGCAAAGACAACGCATTTGCATTGCACGTGCTTTGGCTACCGAACCGGAATTACTGATTTGCGATGAGCCTACTAGTGCGCTGGATATTTCTGTGCAGGCACAAATATTAAACTTATTAAAATCCTTACAACAAGAATATGCGCTGACTTATTTATTCATCACTCACAATATGGCTGTCGTATCTTACATTGCGGATGAAGTTTTAGTGATGCAAGCCGGAAAAATGGTAGAACAGGGGCTTAGTGAGGAGATATTCGCTAAGCCTAAGGAAGCCTATACACGACAATTGTTAGCCAGTGTCTTAGAGTGAATTGGCAAGAGTATCCTGCTTTTTTTCCTCTTCATTTTCTTTTTCCACTACAGCTTGTTGAGGAGGTTGTGGAAATAAAGGCTGGTAAGTTCCAGAAACGTCTACTGCGGAAGTGTTGGCAGCATTGTTTTCGACATGGCTTTTGATTTCTGGCAGCAAATTGGCAATATGCTGTATGGGGTTTCTACCCTCTTCTTCCAAGACTTGGCTGCCGAAACCTTGCTTAAGCCGGGAGACGGCATGATTTAAGCCAGTAATGATACTGCCTATAAGAGTTGGGGCAGCAGTAGTTGCAAATCCCACGGCCGCGCCTATGCCAAGACCTGCAAGGGTACCCCAGCCTGGAATGATAGAGCCCAGGATAGCACCAATTAATGCACCGCTTGCCGTGGTTCCTACAGCCATTAATGATGCTCCTGCAATACGTGCAGGGAAAGAAGAGCTTTTAATGATTTGGGCAAATCCTGAAATGACAATCCCGGCAGCGCAACCTATCCCTGCCCCAATCAGGGCGCCTATGCCACTGCCTAATCCTGGAAAAACCAAGGTTCCTAATAAAGCACCAATGCCAGCTCCTGTCGCACTACTACCCAGGGTTGTCAACACGGTGCCGAAGAAATGTGCAACTTCTCCCTTTCCTATAAATAAACGGCTTAATCCGACAGCAGTTATGCCTGCTGCGGCACCAAATCCTGCACCGATTGCGGCACCCAGCGGACCAAGGAAAATGCCGACAATACCGCCTATGGCTGCCCCCATGCTTGCAAATAGCAACGGCATGCTGCCCTCTATGTAAGTTCTTGGTTTTTTAAAAATTGATTGTGAAGGCATCCAGGCGGAAAACATTTCCGGATTAAATAAGAATTTTTCTTCTTCTAGTATAAAAATGGGTTGTGTTTTGTTGGCCAAAGTTATATTTGCCAAGTTTGATTGGGTTATATGCTTTGCATAATCCCCTGCAACAATAGCGAACAAATCGAAGTTACATTCCCCTTGTTCTGTCAGCATATCCTTACGATGTGTTTGCCAAAATTTGATAAAATCGGGAAATTCGGTTGGCAACTTGCTTGTGTTATCAAAAAATGAACGTAAGATTTCACTCTCAACTTCCTTTTGAATGCGAAAATTTATGGCATCGAGAAGAAAGCGTTCCCAATCGCTAAGCTGTTTATCGCGAGGATCGTCTACAGAGTCGCTGCTTAGATCACCACCACCAAAAAAACGCTTGAATCTTTGTATATCGCTGGATTCTATAAAGCCAGCAACATAAGGATATTTAAGATTCCCATCTGCATTAAATTGGGCAAGGAAAACCTGTTGCAGCGAGCTTGGTTTTTTTGTATGCCTTGCCTCAATGGCATCCAATACTTCTGCTTCATGCATGGCAGATGTCAGAAAATTTTTTCTATAAATTTCTTGATAATGGGCAGTTGAAAATTTAGGCATAATATTAATTAAAATTAACATCAATAATATTGATTATAAATTTTCCACATTAACAAATTATTAAGAACGTCAAGTTAGTTTGCTGGCAAGGGTTTTAAACCGTTTCTTTTCTTCGCAATACAGGATCACGCCGCCAATGATCGCCGCGGGCATGGTAATTAAGTTTAGGAAGGGAATAAAACTCAGGAAGTTTATAAAAGCACCGAATCCAAGAGTCATCAACCGATTATCATTTATTTTTTCGCGCATGGCATTAAAAGTAACTAAATTGTTATCCATAGCAAAATCCTGATACTGAAAACTCAGCATCCAGGCGTTAAATAAAAACCAGATGAAAGGATAGATGGGTTGAATCAATGGCACAAAAAATAAAAGACAGACAATAATAAAGCGCGGCAAAAAATAAGCTACAAATTGCCCCTGGCGTTTGATGGTGCGAATTGTGATTTCAGCAAAAGATAGGGAGGGGATCGCGCTTTGATATAACACTTTTTGCGCTTTCTCAGCTAATAAGCCATTAAATGGTGCAGCAATTAAGTTAAACATCACCGTAAACATGGAGAGGAATAGCAGAAAAAAGCTGATTATAAAGACAATTAAAAACACGGTGCTTAAAAAACTAAGCCATGCCGGCAACTGCTCGACGTAATAATAAGAATACGGGAAAAGAAAATGATAAATAAGATAAAAAAGACCGGCAAACAGCAAAAAATTAAAAAATACTGGCAAGAAGACATAGCGTTTCAATCCTTTGCTAAGCAGATGCCTAACACCTGATAATAAATAAACTATTCCTTGCAAAAAATCATTCATTTTATTCCCATCCTTGCTGGTATTGCTGCCATTATAAACTGAAAAAAGTGATTTGCGGTAAAATGATAAGGCAACTAGGATTAAGATAACACTCAATCAACCAATCAGGGGAAAGAAGCGATGATTGAGAAAATGATAATTCTTGGTATATTGCTACTTTTTTGGATTGTTTTATATCGAATTTTTATAAGCAAACGCTCCAGAATTCCCAAGTTAAAAGCGACGATTGTCGTTCTTCTTTTTTCTTCTTTGCTTTTTCAATTTGGTTATGATTTGCATGCTTTTCTGGCACGCTCAGTGTTTTCTCTGCAAAAGGAGGGTGAAGTTGCATTGCCTGCTTCGCCCTTGAGGGTCCCCGCTCAAGAAAATAACAGTTATTGCAACCGCTTCACGGATCAGCATGGTCAACCCATTACCCTAGTTTCTGTTCGCGAAGGCGAGCGGTTTTGCGGCAAATTCTGGCGTTTAGACAGAAAAAAAGTTCTCTACATTCCATACAAAATGCTAAATGATAAGCAGGTGATGTATTGGGCTTCTCCGGCATTGCAAATCATTGGACCCAAACCATAAGTATTGCCTTGGCAAAGGGTGTGGCTACCTTATTCTATCCTAATTTTTGTTTGGGTTCGCGGCAAAGGCAATATCTCACAGGGTAAACGCATCTAAATGCACATTAAAATACCAAATCGTCTACGTTCCGTGCTTTATGCACGGAATCCAGCCTCGATCGTAAAAGAAGATCGTATGGATACCGTGCATAAAGCACGGTAAGTAGGCAAAGATGAAGCATTTTTTGCTCAAAAATTAGATGCGTTTACCCTGCAATATCTCATTCCGAGCCAATACTTAAACGCAGGGATAGTGCTCTTTTGCATCACACCATGCGGGAAGACTGTAATTTTATTTCACTAAATTCATGATGAAATCCGCGATTTCCGTAACAGGAATTTGCCGTATCTCTTCATTATCCCGTGCTTTATATTCAATGAGATTTTGCGCAAGGTTCCTGTCACTGATGACCAAGCGGTGGGGAATACCGATTAAATCATTGTCAGCAAATAAAACACCGGGGCGTTCGTTGCGATCGTCTAGTAATACATCTATGCCATCGTTTAAAAATTGCTGGTATAAGGCTTCTGCTTTTTCTTTAACTTCCGGTGAACGGTGGCTGTTAATCGGTATAATGACTAATTGAAAAGGTGCAAGCGCTTTGGGCCAAATGATGCCGCGCTCGTCATGATGTTGTTCAATTGCGGCTGCAACAACCCGACTTATACCTAAACCGTAACAACCCATTAACATGGTTTGTAGTTGTCCTTCCTCGTTAACGACAGCAGCTTGCATGGCATGGGCGTATTTTTCTCCCAATTGAAATACATGGCCTACTTCTATGCCGCGGCATGCGTGCAGCATGCCTTTCCCATCGGGGCTTGCATCGCCTTCTTTTACATTGCGCAAATCATACGTATCCTGATAGCTTGCGTCGCGCCCCCAGGCTGCGTGAATATAATGCATGTCTGCTTCATTTGCACCGCATACAAACTCGTTTATTGCGAGTGCATGATGATCCGCAATTACGGGGATATCCAGGTTGACTGGTCCCAAAGAACCGACCGGTACGCCTAAATTTTTGGCAATTAATTCTTCATTGACCAAACGTAGCGGCGATTTTACCCACGGGTGCTTGGCAGCTTTTACCTCGTTTAATTCATCATCTCCACGCAATATCAAGGCAATAAAAGGATGCTCAGTCCCCTCAACGATTAAGGTTTTCACGGTGTGTGCAGGGGTAATTTTTAGATACTGGGTAACTTCGGCAATGGTTTTCTGTCCAGGGGTGGCTATTTTTTTCATGTTTTCCTGCGGTAGAGCCGATGCTTTTTCAGGAATAAGGCTCGTTGCCTGCTCAACATTTGCAGCATAATTACTGGCATCAGAATAAAAAATGATGTCTTCGCCGGAATCAGCCAGTACCTGAAATTCATGCGAAGCGGAGCCGCCAATTGCGCCTGTATCTGCTTCCACAGCACGATATTTAAGGCCCAGGCGGTCGAATATCCTGCAGTAAGTTTGATACATGGTTTCATAGGTGCTTTGTAAGCATTCCTGGCTTAAATGAAAAGAATAGGCATCTTTCATGATGAATTCCCGTGCACGCATGACGCCAAAACGCGGGCGAATTTCATCACGGAATTTAGTTTGGATTTGATATAAATTGATGGGCAATTGCTTGTATGATTGCAATTCATTGCGCATTAAATCGGTAACTACTTCTTCATGGGTAGGGCCAAAACAATAATCGCGCCCATTGCTGTCTTGCATGGTTAATAACAGGCCGCCGAATGTTTCCCAGCGCCCTGTTTCCTGCCACAGTTCAGCAGGCTGCACAGCAGGCATTAAAATTTCCAAAGCCTGGGAGCGGTTCATTTCCTCACGAACAATTTGCTCAACTTTACGTAACACTTTCAACCCCATGGGAAGCCATGTGTAAAGGCCTGAACCCAATTTGCGGATCATTCCGGCGCGCAACATCAATTTGTGGGACGTAATTTCTGCATCATTGGGGGTTTCTTTTAATGTTGCATATAACCATTGTGAGGCACGCATACCGGCTCCTGTTAAAAGCAAATGAAGTTGAAGTTTGTACCAGCACTTTGCTGTGGATTACAAAGTGCGATCCCATCCTGCTTTGCAGAATGGGGCTTGCAGAGGACCATTATACTCATCAAGCATGAAAATGCGAGATGGTTAATGGCTTTAAGACGCAGGAATAAATCCTACTTAAGCTTAAGCGGATTCTGAAAGCAATTTTTTATTGCTGCTTGTTTCAGCCGCGTGCACCAATTTGTGAACTTTATCTGCGAGCGCTCCATCGTGTTCTGGATCCAGTTGCACAACGGCTTTGGAAAAGTCTTTAAAACGAACTTCACCTGAATTTACATCATAAATAGCGCCCACAATGCCAATTTCTTCATCCTTAATCATTTGCTGCAGAATTTTACTCTCTTCGTAAATATGTTGCATGGTATTGGCAATGTTTAATTTGGTAACGTTATTGACAAAATGACTGTTTTGACCCGTGCGGTTTTGCGAAGTTTCCGCTTCTGCTGTGATGGCGGGTTTTATTTTAGCCAGTAACTGGGTGATATGTCCTTTCTCTACCCCATCACACGCTGCCTGGATAGCGCCACAACGAGTATGGCCTAGCACTACAATTAGTTTTGCCCCTACCACGTTGCAAGCATATTCAATGCTGGCTAATACATCGTCGTTGACCACATTGCCGGCAACGCGAACGCAAAATAAGTCGCCAAAGCTCATATCAAAAATGGTCTCAACCGGAACACGTGAATCAATGCAGCCAAGCACTACGGCAATTGGGTATTGTGTGGCAGCAGTGTGTTTAATATCTATTTTTAAGCTGCGATGAATGCGTGTATCTTGCAAAAAGCGCGAGTTGCCCTCTTTGAGGATGTTAAGAACTTGATGCGGAGCGAGCATGGATTGTACATCATAGGTTGTCACATTAATAAAATCCACATAGTTATGAATATCATAATGATCTTTAAAACCAATCAAATTTAAAGAAATTTGTTTCAGAGGAGCTTGTTCTTCTTTAAATTCCTTCAAAAATTCCACAATTTCCTTATCAATATAATCGGAGTAACGGGCATCAATGATCAATTGGGAATTTCTTGGAATAGAATCAAGTTCGGCAATCAGTGAGGCTTTATTTAAAAAAGTTGTTTGCTGCGGCAACACCAGACGATTAGTAACTCCGTTGGGATAAATTTCTTTAATAATGTCCAGGCGTGCCTGGCTGTTGGATTTTAAAATGTAAAAAAGGCTGACCAGCAACCCAATTAAAATTCCAGCCAAAAGGTTTAAAGCGACAATAGCCACCAGGGTGGTTATAAACGGGATAAAGCGGTTTAAACCTTGGCGATATATATTGACGTAAATCGATGGCTTGGTGAGCTTGTATCCGGTATAAATCAAAATAGCAGCAAGGGAAGATAAAGGAATTCTATTCAGTGCATATGGGATAAATAGCACAGCAAGCAGTATAAAAATGCCATGCAGAATAGTAGAAAATTTGGTTTTTGCACCTGCCTGAACATTGACTGAGGTGCGTACAATCACCGAGGTAACCGGAATCCCGCCGATTAAACCTGCGACTAAGTTACCAAAGCCTTGCGCTACCAACTCTTGATCTTTTGAGCAATATCTGCGCATTCTATCTAATTTTTCGCCTGCTTTTACATTAAGAAGGCTTTCCAGCGAGGCTACCACGGCCAATATCAATGCGCATAAATAAACATTGGGATTGGTCCAGGCAGACCAGTTGGGAGTTTTTATTTCCTCCCATAAATCGATTACCCCGTTATGTTGAGGAAGATTAACCAGTTCTGGTGTATTTTGGGCAAGATAAGAATCGGTCAATACAAATAGTTCATTTAAAATAATGCCTGCAATAACGACGACGATGGCGCCAGGAACTTGCTTTAACCATTTGATTTTGGTTTTATCGAAATAAACTAAAATCATGAGCCCGGTCAGTGAAATAAGAATTGCACCGCTGTTGATGTGGAAGGATAGTTCATATAATGGTTTGAGCGTAAATCCTTCCGCCATCATGTCCAGCAAATTGGCTTTTAATTCATTGATGGTGGAGGAAAGCGTGAAAGCAAGAGGCAATTGCTTGATTATTAACAAAATACCAATGGCACAAAGCAAGCCTTGAATCACATTGGAAGGGACATAATCACCAATAAAGCCTGCACGCAAACTGCCTAAAATGATTTGCAAAACACCGGCTAGAACCAGAGCCAGCAAGAACGTATTGAAATCGCCTAGCTGCGCCAAGGTAGCCAGGACAACAGCAGCCATACCAGCCGCCGGCCCGCTCACGCTCACTTGCGAGCCGCTCAAGCTGCCAACGACGATGCCCCCTACGATACCACTTAAAATACCTGAAAAGAGCGGGGCCCCTGAAGCGAGGGCAATTCCCAAACAAAGCGGAATGGCTACCAGGAAAACTACGATGGCTGCAATAAAGTCGAATTTGAAATTTCGTCTTTTATAAACACGCAGTTTACGAAAATTCTTGAGCAAAGATTCGGTCATTGTTTTCATGGGTCTGCTGGTTATTGTAGCGACATGTTATCGCAAGAAAATCAAATTGTTAAATCTTTTTTTGTTGTTTTTCAGTGAAAAATGCTCTTTTTTTGCGTTATTCAGTTTCTGCTGCAAAGTCTGCTGGTGAGTATAGAGCTTCAGCCGCTGGTTCTTCAACCTGGTTTATACTTTTTTCTAAATCTTTGAAATTCCATAAAGCTTGATCCATGAGTTGGCTCGGTTTGATGCTCTGCAGGGCATGCAGTATGTTGCTTGGCACTTTGGGGTTTTCTTCAGCTAATTGATCAATCAAGCGGCCGATGCGTTTCCTGGCAAGGTTTTCCTGTGAGCCACATAAATTACATGGAATGATAGGAAAGTTTTGTTCTTCGGCAAAGGTGATGATGTCGCGTTCTTGCACGTAACACATGGGGCGGATCACAATGTGTTTTTTGTTATCGCTAAGCAACTTAGGCGGCATGGAGCGAATATCACCATTGTATAGAATTGACATCAGCAAAGTCCGCACTAAATCATCGCGGTGATGGCCCAGGGCAATTTTATTATACCCATGTTCTTCTGCATAACGATAAATAATTCCACGTCTAAGCCTTGAGCAAAGCGAGCAATAAGTTTTGCCCTCGGGTATTTTTTCCTTAACAATGCTGTACGTATCGCGGCTTAGAATTTCATGCGGAATGCTGCGTTCTTGCAGCCAGGCGCGCAGCCTGCTGTCATCCCAGCCGGGCTGTGCTTGATCCAGCGTGAAGGCAAACAATTCGAATTTTTTGTTGGAGCGAATGCGTAAAGTGTGCAGCAAGGTTAGCAGCGTAAATGAATCCTTTCCTCCGGACAGACAAAGCATCACGCGATCACCGCGTTGAATCATATTAAAATCAGCAATTGCTTTGCCAGTGTAGTGCAATAATTTTTTTTCTGTAGGGGAGGGTGCCGATGCCATATTCATTCCGGTTAGTTGCTGGTTGAGACTTAATAAGTCAGGGCTGCTTAACAAAACGCTGCATTTTATATAAAAAATGCCTGGTGAGCAAAATAGATGAGAAAAAAATATTCAGATTGCGCACTGCGGAAGAAGCTTAAGATTGCTTCTTCCGGCATTTTGTTGCACAGGATTTCTTTGCAGGGGCTAGCGCATCGATGCGCGTGGTTGCCAGCCAGGAGTTCACTTCCTCCAAATCACTGACATTAAGAGAGCCTGCCAAATATTTTAAATTTAAGATGGCGTTGATCAAGCGATATTGATCGGATGCCAATTGTTCTTGGGCTTCAAACAAACGTTGTTGTGCATTGACCACATCCACCATGGTACGCGTGCCTACTTGAAATTGTGCTTCTGTACTTTCCAATGAATTTTGTTGCGAGATGACGGTTTGCCGGTCTGCTTTTACTTTACTGATTCCCTCATTTATGGTGTTGAAAGCAATCTGGCTATTGGTCACCACGTCCCGGTAAGCCATTTCCATGCGTTCACTGGATGCTTGGAAATTATATTGTGCTTGCCTGGTTTGCGATTCCACCAAGCCTCCCTGGTAAAATGGAAAATTCATGGCAATAGCCACATTCGAGCTCGCTTGGGAGGATGGCACGAAAAAGTTGCTTGCACCGCCACTGTTATGCGTTTTACCGGTATTTCCCTGCAGCGCAAACGTAGGCCAGTTTCCTGCGGTTTGCGCTTTAATGTTTTCGCGGGAAGCCTGCATGCTAAACTTTGCTGCCAGAAGTTTGTAATTTTGTTTCAAGCCAGCCGATACCCATTCATTGGCATCATTCGGTTCGGGTTTAATTAGGGGGATTTCACTGTTACGCAACGGGACTAGATACTCGTAGACATGATTAGTGAGTTTGCTTAAATTTTCATTTTGGTTGATTTGATTATTGCGGGCAGCAATCACTTCTGCCACGGATTGATCATAGGCAGCTTGGGCTTCATAAACGGAAGTTATGGCATCAAGCCCCACATTAAAACGCTGCTGCGCCTGTTCAAGCTGTCTTTTATTGGCTCTTAATTTGGCTTCAGCAAAATTTAAAGTATCTCTGGCGAACAATACTTCAAAATAGGCTCTTGCTGTGCGCAAAATTAAATCCTGAGCCGCATCGTTAAAGGTAGCATGCGCGGCTTTGACCGAAGCTTTGGCTTGCTGCACCAGCGCCCAGGATTGATAGTTAAAAATAGCTTGGGAAGCAGTAAGCTGCCATTGGTTGCTGTTGTATGTTTGTTCGGTGGAAAAGCCGCCGGCTCTGACTCGAATTACATTACGGCTGGATTGTGCGTTGGCTCCAAGCTGAGGCAGCAAAGCGGCTTGAGCTTGTGGCAAAACCTCACTGTTTGCCATAAATGTGCTGTAGGCAGACTTAAAGGTGGGATCATTTTCCAGGGCATGCCGATAAACATCCATTAAATCGGTAGCTTTAACCGGGCCGGTAAAAGCAAGCAGCAAAAAAAACCAACCCTTAGTTTTAGCGTGGTTTTGCACGATCGACTTGGTTAACAATCTATCCAATGTTGGAGTGGAGAATTTGTTAACAAGCTTCGAGAGCATTTCTTTCATCTAAGCTAATCCTAGAAAACAAATTCTTTACGTTTTAATTTATCTATCAATGGCGGAAGATTGGTCTCAAAAAGGAGTTTTGCTTGCCAGGTTCCGTTATGGCTCAATTCATGCAGCTGGGCCTGCATAACCGGTTCGCGGCCAATGATTGCGAATAGCCTGCCGCCCGGTAAAACTTGTAAGCGATGCGTATCAGTCAACGCCTCAAGCGCTCCGGTGAACACTACTACATCATAAGGGGCTTTATCAAGCCAGCCGGACGAGGCATCGCCTGTCAGTAATTCCACGTTGCTGCAATCATGGGCAGTTAGTTTTCGTTTTGCATTCGCCGTAAAATCGGCAAAATAATCGATGCTAATTACTTTTTTACACAAGCGGCTTAATAAAGCGGTTAAAAAGCCGGTGCCTGTGCCCACTTCAAGCACGGTTTCATTGCCTTTTAAGGCCAGTGTTTGCAATAAGCTGGCTTCTTCCAAAGGTGTCATCATTCGTTGCTGATGATCCAACTTGATTTGCATATCGCTGTAGGCAAATGACTTGAACTCATTGGGAACAAAGTTCTCGCGTGGAAGTAACTTAAAGAGATCAAGTATTTTCTCATCAAGAACATCCCCGGTACGCAATTGTTGCGCGATCATATTATTGCATGCAATCTGACTACTCATGAAGCTCACCACTGGACAATTGATTAGGTTAAAACGTTGGCGCGATTTTAGCAAGAATTATAAAAAGACGCATTATTTCTGGGAAAATGAATAGAAAAGAAGGCATTTTTTTATGCCTTGCCAAATTCAGCACAGGGCAAAACAAAGCGATGAACGACTGCGGAATTAAATAACTATGGGATGTGGCCTAGCAGCCTGGAGTGCCTGGATGCTAGGCTTTATTATTAATCTTGTGCAGGAGACATCAGGCGCACGCAACGCACCTTGGCCGGAATGGTTTTTGTTTGTTCATCCCAGCCTGCATCGCGTCCATAGGGAGGGGTAGAGACCACATAGGCAATATTAGCCCCCTCTTGGGAAGTGCCATCGGTAGAACTCCAATAATCACCGTGCAAATGAGCATCTTCAAGTTTGCTATTATTTTGCATGATGCAAGAAAGCTGCTCTACGGCGGGGAGGAACCAATCGTTATAACAGACTTGCGCTCCCGCTCTACAAGGTTTGCGGCCATTGCTGTCGATACTAAATTGGCTGCAAGCCCAGGCTGCGTATGAAAACATCGAACCATTGCCGTATGCAGCCAAAATATTTCGGGTGTTGGCGGCTCCATCCAAAAAACTGGATGCAATTACGCCTTCAGGGCTTTCTGGGCTGGGCGTCCAAGGCTCATTGGGCAAGTCAGACACGGCTACAATCAATTTCAATTTTTTTGGCTTTTCCAAGCACCCTATTTCTCCTCCGAATGCTTTATTGCCGATTTCCAATGCACTCAATTTGGTTTTAAGGTGTGTTGTATTATCGCCGGCAATATCCAAAATGGCATTGGAAATTTTTTGTTCTTTGTCTGCTGCAAATTCAAGCGTGCAACTTTTGCCTGGCGCAACACTTGTGCATGTATTTTTTGTTTCAGCGAGCAGTTTCTCGTTACGGATGTTTTGGGGTAGCTGGGATTGGATGTTGGTTGCTGTGATGTCGGTGGAGTCATTATGGATTGTTAATTTGCCTACACCATTTGTAAGGGTTAACGTCCCATCTATGCTGAGTTTGGCGTTTTGTAGCGGGGGAGTGATGTTGATGCGCAAACGCATGGATTGGTCGCTTGGTTCATAACAAGTGTTTTTCCCTGGTTCGCATAATACCGGCCCGTTGTTTATATCTGCCAGCAATTTTTCGCCATTAATGGTTAAGATTAAATTACAAGACTGTTTTGGTGCAAGCAGCATGATTTGTTTGCAACTGTTTTTTTCAAACGTTTGCGTAATCCCGGTTAAGGGGGTTAGTTTTAGCACTTTTTCCGTGGCTGAAGCATTAGTGATTTTATATTTTAAAACCGATACTGTGTTTGCCGGCATAGAAAGTTTGCCGGGCGTAAGCGGTTTAAACGCAATGTCCACGGTTTCACAATGCGCTGGCGTGTTTGCCAGAATCATTAAGGGGGTAGCGATAAGCAATGGTTTAATCAGGTTGTTCTTCATTTTTTATCCTTAAAAATTCAGGGTCAAAGCAACGAGTTGTCAGGCTAAATTACCAGTCCATTTTAAACCTGCTTGTATGCCCTGCGCTCCAAAGTCGGATTCCCCGGCACTTGCTTGCGGATTAGACAAAAATGGTGATAAATAATCAAACCATAAATACCCGAAGTTAAATATTAAATCACCATAAGCGCCGAGGTAGTGATAATTCACACCCAGTCTTGCTTCCATTTCAGGAACGAGCGCTGTGCGGCTTGAGGTGACGGAGGAAAAATTAGTGGGTGAAAAAATAAATGTGCTTGCGTTGGCGAAGTTCATCTTGCTTGCGCCTGCAAGCAGTGCAGCAGCGCCTTGGCCATAAACTTCGATGCCATGGCCTAAGTCATAATTTAACTCTGCTCCAAACCGTGGACCAAATCCTCGATATTTTGCATTAAACCCTGCATTGCTGACGGCATAAAGACCGAAAGTGGGGGACAAAACTTCGGCCTGAAAGGTAAGCGGTATATTCATTGCGGCATATTGCGCACCACCGTGAAAACGAATTTTTGTAGCAGTGCCAAAGTTGACGGTTTGGCCTAACTCCAAATTCACGGCATCCCATGCAGGCTCGATGGTATAATAGTCATTCTCGGTTAAATTGCCGCCTATGAAGCCGGTAAAAACTGAAGATACGGCAAATTGGGTGTCTTTATGGCCAAGATGATACCAATTAAGATTGAGATCATTGCCCGTGTTGAATTGATAAGCTCCTTCCAGTTTAAAACTCAAGCTCCAATTAGGATTATTGGGCACAAAAAATTCAGAGGTACCCGTTGCCGTGGGTTGTTCGGAAGTTTCTACCCACCCCAATGCATTATCATAAGTTGGTTTTAAATAAAGGGCTTGAATGCCAAAAGACCACTGGTTTGCTGGGCAAGGAACCGAGGCGATTCCCGGCGTGCAGGAATTTCCCATGTTTCCCGCCAGCCCCTGATGCATCCCCAGTATGAGAAGGCTGCTCACTATCGTTTTAATTTTATTCATATTTTTTTATTCCCTTAAATTTGTCCTATCTATGCATGCATTAGTGAAAAAAAGCAATAGCTCATTGCAATTATCTATAGACTTGTGAGAAACAACATTTGTTTGCAGTTTGCTTCAATACATAGCAAATGACGAACGGTCATAGTGCAGCTGTGTAAAATTTGTTATCATCGGTAATTTTTATGCGACGCAAAAGGAGATTCTTGTGGATGGTCGTTTTATTGAATTTTTACAAAATGAGTTGCATACCCTAAAAGAGGAAGGTTTATACAAGCCAGAACGAGTAATCAGCAGCCAGCAACAAGCCGAAGTTGAAGTCAATCATGAAGAAGTCATTAATTTGTGCGCCAATAATTATCTCGGTCTTGCCAATCATGCGGAATTGATTGCAGAAGGGCAACGTGCGCTTGCCCAATATGGTTATGGCATGGCGTCAGTTCGCTTCATTTGCGGTACGCAAACTCCCCATAAGCAATTAGAGAAAAAGATCAGCACGTTTTTAGGCAAGGAAGATACCATTTTATATTCATCTTGCTTTGATGCAAACACAGGACTTTTTGAGACTTTATTAGGTCCTGAAGATGCCATCATCAGTGACGCCTTAAATCATGCCAGCATCATTGATGGCGTGCGTTTGTGCAAGGCACAGCGCTATCGCTATGCAAATAATGATATGAAAGATTTGGAAACGCAACTGCAGGCTGCAAAAGATGCACGTTTCCGTTTAATCGCGACTGATGGCGTATTTTCGATGGATGGCATTCTTGCCAATCTTCCTGCAATTTGTGAATTGGCAGAGAAATACCGTGCACTGGTCATGGTAGATGATTCGCATGCAGTAGGATTTATCGGTGCAACCGGCCGCGGCACTCCAGAATACTTTGATGTATCGCAGCAAGTTGATATCGTTACAGGCACTTTGGGTAAGGCACTTGGTGGAGCTTCTGGCGGCTACACTGCTGGGAATGCTGTAATTGTGGATTGGCTGCGGCAGCGCTCGCGCCCTTATCTCTTCTCCAATACATTGGCACCAGTGATTGCGCAAACATCCATTGCCGTACTGGATCTTTTAGAACGTAACCAGGATTTGCTCAAAAAACTGCAGCGCAACAGCGACTATTTCCGCGCCGGGTTGAGTAAACTGGGCTTTAAATTAATCCCTGGCGAGCATCCCATTATCCCGGTCATGTTGGGCGATGCGGCTTTGGCGGCACGCATGGCACAACGTTTGTTAGTCGAAGGGATTTATGTAGTCGGTTTTTCTTTCCCGGTCGTGCCGAAAGGCATGGCTCGCATCCGTACGCAAATGTCGGCCGCATTGGAATTGCATCATTTAGACAAAGCATTGGCAGCTTTCGAGAAAGTAGGGCAAGAATTAAGCGTAATTTGAGTATGTACCGTTAAGATTAGAGGCAATATGAAATCATTAGTCAAGGCAAAACGTGAACCGGGTATTTGGATGCAAGAGGTTGCAGTTCCAGAATATGGCGTCAATGATGTATTAATCAAGATTAAGAAAACTGCGATTTGTGGTACGGACATCCACATTTACTCATGGGATGATTGGGCTAAAGCCACCATACCCGTCCCAATGAGCGTGGGTCACGAGTTTTGTGGTGAAATTGTGGCGGTAGGGCGCGAAGTACAAGGGTTGGTTCCAGGCCAACGCGTTTCGGGAGAAGGACATATCACTTGCGGACTTTGCCGCAATTGCCGGGCCGGAAAAAGACATTTATGCCGCAATACAATAGGCGTGGGAGTGAATCGTCCAGGCAGTTTTGCGGAGTATTTAGCGTTGCCGGCCAGTAATGTTCTACCCTTGCCAGACAATATTACGGATGAACAAGCGGCTGTTTTAGACCCATTGGGCAATGCTACTCATTGTGCTTTGGCATTTGATGTAGTCGGCGAAGATGTGTTGATCACCGGTGCCGGTCCCATCGGCATCATGGCTGCGGCAATTGTGCGTCATATTGGCGCCCGGCATGTCGTTATCACGGACATTAACGATTATCGCTTGGGGCTTGCGCGTGAAATGGGCGTAACCCGTGCAGTCAATATCAAATATCAAAATCTTAACGAGGTGATGGCTGAACTTGGGATGACGGAAGGCTTTGATGTAGGTTTGGAAATGTCAGGGAATCCCATGGCTTTAAACGATATGGTGCGCACCATGAATCATGGCGGGCGGATTGCACTGCTTGGAATTCCTCCACAAGAAACCCCTGTTAACTGGAATGAAGTCATTTTTAAAGGGTTAGTCATCAAAGGTATTTACGGGCGCGAAATGTATGAAACTTGGTATAAAATGATTGCCATGCTGCAAAGTGGTTTGGACATATCGCCCGTTATCACGCATCATTTTCCAGTTAGCGATTATCAAAATGCTTTTCAAATTATGGCATCCGGACAATCGGGTAAAGTGATTTTGGATTGGTCCTAATTAACCCAGTATTGAACAGGTAGATTTATATGTCGCAATACATTTTTACCATGAACCGCGTCAGCAAGATCGTTGAAAATCAGCGGTTCATTTTAAAAGATATTTCATTAAGTTTTTTCCCAGGCGCTAAAATCGGCGTTTTGGGATTAAATGGATCTGGAAAGTCCACTTTGCTGCGAATCATGGCAGGTGTGGACCAGCAATTTCAAGGCGAAGCTCGCCCTCAACCCGGAATCAAAATCGGCTATTTGGCGCAAGAGCCGGAAGTCGATCCCAGTAAAACGGTACGGGAAGTGGTGGAAGAAGCTGTTACCGATATGAAAAATAAATTGCAGCGCTTTGATGAAATCAGCATGTTATTTGCTGAGCCGATGAGCGATGAAGAAATGACTAAACTCCTCGCTGAGCAAGGCGAGCTGCAACAAGCCATTGAAGCTGGCGGTGGTTGGGAATTGCAGCGTACATTGGATGTCGCTGCCGATGCCTTGCGTTTACCCGATTGGGATACCAAGGTGGACGTGCTTTCAGGAGGCGAGCGAAGACGGGTGGCTTTATGCCGCTTGCTATTGTCCAACCCTGACATGTTACTGCTGGATGAGCCGACAAACCATCTGGATGCCGAAAGTGTCGCGTGGCTCGAACGGTTTTTGGAAGAATTCCCTGGTACAGTGGTTGCCGTAACCCATGATAGATATTTCCTGGATAATGCAGCGGAATGGATTCTCGAGCTTGATAGAGGTGAAGGCATTCCTTACAAAGGAAATTATACGGCTTGGCTTGAGCAAAAAAACGCTCGTCTTGAAGCAGAACAAAAACAACAGGCATCCCACGAGCGCGCCATCAAAGCCGAGCTTGAGTGGGTAAGAACGTCTCCTAAAGGCCGGCATGCGAAGAATAAAGCGCGTCTGGCCCGTTTTGAAGAATTAAATTCCAAAGAATTCCAAAAACGCAATGAAACCAATGAATTATATATTCCACCTGGTGAACGCTTGGGGGATTTGGTGCTCGAAGGAAATCATTTACGAAAAAGCTATGGCGATCGTTTGCTTTTCGATGATTTGAATTTCGCCTTACCCAAAGGCGGAGTGCTTGGCATTATAGGACCGAACGGTGCTGGGAAATCCACTTTCCTGAAAATGATCACCGGACAAATTTCTCCTGATGCAGGTGAGCTTCGTATCGGCGAAACCGTCAATTTGGCTTATGTGGATCAATTGCGTGATCATTTGGATGATCATAAAACGGTTTGGGAAGAAATTACGGATGGCCATGATGTCATTCAAGTGGGTTCCTTCCAGATGCCTTCACGCGCTTATGTCGGCCGCTTCAATTTTAAAGGTACGGATCAGCAGAAGAAGATGGTGCAATTATCTGGAGGGGAGCGTAACCGCGTGCACCTTGCTAAATTGCTCAAACGCGGGGGTAACGTTTTATTACTCGACGAACCCAGTAATGATTTGGACGTTGAAACCTTGCGTGCACTTGAAGATGCTATTTTAAGCTTCCCGGGTTGTGCGATCGTCATTTCGCATGATCGCTGGTTCCTGGATCGCATTTGTACGCATTTCATGGCTTTTGAAGGTGAATCGCAAGTGGTCTTTATAGAAGGAAATTACAGCGATTATGAAGAAGACAGGAAACGTCGCCTCGGTGATAAAGCCAATCGTCCTTCACGGATCAAGTATCGAAGATTAAATACTTGATGTTTTCTATTCTTTTCCTTCTTTAAATTGGTAGAGATCGCCAATGAAAGTCCATATAATCTCTTCTCTTCAGGAGAAGGGATTTAAGGGACAGGGGGGAATAAGTTTATTAAATTTAAGAGGATTCTCTTTCATGAAAAAAACGATGTTGTGGGGTTTGTTGTCTTTAAGCCTTACCGCTTGCGTTGAATTCGACGAATCAACCTACATTACAGATGACAATGGTGTAGTGCACCATACCAAACATTATTCACGGGATTATCGTGGTAAAAATTATTTCCCGGAAAAAATAACGCCTAGTGGCAAAAAACAGTTTATCTTTGATCCTAAAGCTTCAGCTTGGGCTGCCTATGACGTTGACGGGAATAGAGTGTTAACAGGAAGTGCATCAGGAGGTAAAGATTTCTGTGAAGACGTTGGGAAATCTTGTCGTACGGTGACCGGTACATTCCGTGTTTACAACAAGCGCGGTGTCGATTGCAAATCCGGCGAATATCCTGTTGACACGGAAGGCGGGGCAAAAATGCCTTACTGCATGTATTTTTATCGTGGTTTCACCATCCATGCTGCGTATGAAGTTCCGCCGAACAATTCAAGCCATGGCTGCATTCGCGTTTTGCCGAGTGCCGCAAAATGGTTAAATGAAGAATTTATCGACATCGGTACACAAGTGACCGTTTTATCTTATGAAGATGAAGATGGTGACAAGGATCCCGTTTAGCATAAATTCAAGGTGTTTGTGTAAAGCACGCAAACACCTATCCTGTTTTTCTCAATTCACAAGCAAATTGATTGACATTTAACCAGTATGTCTGTAATATGATCTCTGCACCAATGGCGATGACATGCAGGGGACCAAATGAAATCTCAAGATATTCAAAATGCAGAATGGGTTAAAGAATATATTAAAGAAGGTGATTTAGCCTACAATGCCATGAATTATCAGCAAGCCATTATTTGTTATACGTCTGCGATCGAATTAGACCCCAAGAACAAAGTAGCTTATTTTAAGCGCGCCATGTCGTTTTTTTGGAGTCATAATTTTTCTCTGGCACGAAAGGATCGATACATCCTCATTAATCTCGACTAGAAGTATTCTTGCATTAAAATTGCTTGCATAAAGGGGTATGGCTCTTTTTACAATACCAGTCCAACCCCTTATTCCTACAAATTCCTGCTATTTTCTTGAACTTCCGCATTTAAGGGGCGAATATTATCGTATAAGCGCTAACATGTTTGAAAACAGTGAGCAAAAAACCAGAGGATTCCAGATTTAGCCTAAAGAACATTAAAATCAGCATCCGGCTAAGCATCATTACCTTATTTATTTTATTATTAAGTTTTGTCGGTTTGACCATTATAAATATCAATTATTGGACACTGACCAATATTTTAAGTAAAAGCGCCAAACACTATATTGAGCAGACTTCCATGCTGCTGCAACAACGTTTAAATTTTTATTTTTTACCTTTAAGCCAGGATTTGCTTGAAATACGCAACATGATCCACCGCGGGATCATTGATTTGAATGATGAGGGGCAATTTTCCCAGTATCTTTTTGAATCGATCAATCATAACCCTGATATTTTTATGGTGTATTATGGAACGGAAAAAGGAGATTTTATTGGCGTCGATCGGGAAAATCCAAGAGCAATTTCTTTAAATAAAATTTTTAATTCCAAAACGCCTACGCTGAAAACCCGTTATGAACTGGATGCGATTGGTGTACCGACTAAAAGCGCTCCATTTACCAAGCCCTACGATCCGCGGGTCAGGCCTTGGTACAAAGCTGCAATTGAAGCCGGCCGTCCTATATGGACGGTTTATAAATTTTTTGTATTCGGCAAAGGAGACATACTTATCCCAGGCATTACTTCGGCGGCTCCCATCTATGACAAGCAGGGGAAATTGCAGGGGGTAATTGCCCTGGATATGACTTTGGATAATTTGCAGCATTTCATTAAACAATTGCTGATAACCCCTAATTCAGTAATTTATATCACGGACGATAAGATGAACGTCATTGCTTATCAAGATCCGGATGTGCTTAAAGATATACGTGGCGAGAAACTTTCCCCGCAATTAACTGATTTATTCCAGTCTATGTTTCCCGCGAAGGGAAAAAAACATTTGCAAGCTTCCATAAAATTTTATGTTAAGGATGGGGTGCAGTATTTTTTAGCGTATCAGCCCATTGAATATAAAAATATTCAAGAGCATTGGCATGTCATGATCATTGTGCCGGCAGAAGACATACTGGCTCCTTTGAAACGCACGAGTTGGCGCGCCTTAATTTTAACGTTGGTGGTTTTATTGATCGGGATCATCATTGTTCGCTACATTTCCCAAAAAATTTCCCAGCCCATTATCCAACTCGCTGAAGAAGCAAATGAAATCACGCGCCTGAATTTAGAGCCACGCGAGCCGTTGGATACCATCATTAAAGAAATTTCCTACATGGATAGGACATTAATGAGAATGCGCAGCAGTTTACTGTCTTTTCAACGGTATGTGCCGGGTTCTTTAGTAAGGCAACTCATTTACCGGGGGAAAATAGCGCAAGTGGGTGGAGAAAAACAAACGATTACCATTATGTTTTCTGACATCAAGGATTTTACCAAGATTTCTGAAAAAACCACGCCAGAACGTTTGATGACTTATCTATCTGATTATTTTCAATCCATGACCGAAGCAGTAATTGCAAAACATGGCACATTGGATAAATATATTGGCGATGCGGTGATGGCATTTTGGAATGCGCCATTAGCCGATCCCTTGCATGCCATGCATGCATGTCAAACCGCGATGGCTATGATCGCCCGCGTTAAAAAATTGAATCAAAAAAATCAAAATACCGATTATCCTGCCATTTCAATAAGAATTGGTATCAATACCGGTGAAGCAGTTGTGGGTAATGTAGGGTCGGAAGATAGGCTTAGCTATACGGCGATAGGAGATACCATCAACCTGGCAAGTCGTCTTGAAGCAGCCAATAAGAAATATCATACGCAAATCATTGTGACTCACGCCACAGTAAGTCAAATAGAAGAATATTTTCCATTTCGGATCCTTGATGAAGTCGCTGTGCGCGGCAAAGAAGAAAGCACCATCATTTACGAATTGGTTACAGCAGAAGATACCACCAACCTTGACAAGCATAAGCAGGAATTTGCAGAAGCTTTTGCAAATTATCAAAAAGGCAATTGGAAAAAGAGCCTGCAACTTTTCAGGCAACTGACTCCTGCATATCCTGGAGATAAGCTGAGCGAAGTCTACATCAGCCGCTGTGAAGCTTTATTAAAGACCTCACCTGGGGAATGGGATGGCATCTTTCATATGTCTGATGCGGACTTATGAAAGATTAGGCATTCATGTTTGCAAATAATTTCACGCCTTCATGTATAGAGTTAAAACATTATGCTTGTATTTTAAGCCTTAAATCCACCACATTGGCTGATAAATGTACTTTTCCCGTCGTGAAGGGCAGATTCTGGCCATTGACTTGCACGTGGTTGTTCATAAAAGTTTTTTCGTATCCATAACCATACAATAACTCAATGGTGGTATTCTCATTAACGCGATAGTCGCCGGCTAAAGCAAGGAAATATTGGGTATCTGATGGAAAATTTAACGGGCGAAATTCATCTTTTTCCGGCCCATGATCGATAACCCCGATGAGCGTGAGTCCGGTTTTTTGCGTGTATTGATGACGGATAGCAGCTACAAAGGCGGCTGATTTACGAAAGCGCATAGTGAACGTGAAGTCAGGGTTTAGAGGTGGGGGGGCGCTGGTATTTATGAATCTCACGTATTGGTTAACATCCCATTCGCTGACAAATACCTGCAAATTGGTTAACCATTTCTCATTGAATAAATGCACATAACTCAGCACAGTTGTTGCCGGCAGGCTGAAATTAAATTGCAAATTTGGGTTTATCCGGTTGGCGAGCATGCTGGTGCCACTTGTATTTTGCCGGATCGCTGAATAATAAACGAGTCCTAAAAAATTGCTTTGGTTAAACACATGGTATATCCCTAAATCATAACCCGTTCCAAATCCTGTGGTGCGGTTAACCATATTGGCTGAAGCAGTCGGATTGATTGGCAAAGCCCAATTTGTTTCATTATTTTGCAGGAAATTTAAATTTATTCCGGCGCCCACATACCATTGTTTTGACAGGCTATAAGATAAGCGCGGACTGATATCAATGTCTGTTAGATACGTTTGCGTGGCCGCATAACGCGTAAATGCTTGTTCGTCCCAGTTCAAGTTGGAATGGAAAGGTTGTGTCACATCAACGGCAAACACAGTCTTCTCATTAAAGCGTTTGGCAATACGGCCATAAGGAAGGAGGCTTGTGGTGCGAGTGTATGCGCTACCTTCTCCATATTGACCGGTGTTAAAGTTAAGGACGCTGCCTTCAAATTTACCTACAGTATGAAAACCTGTGCCGCCAATGATTAATTCCGTTTGCTTGATTTTAAATAATTCCGCGGGATTAGCATAACTAATCCCGGTAAAATACTGAATCACATTAGCATATGTGTTCAGGGAAATTAAACCTAAGGCTGGAATAATGAAGTAGCGCATGTTCATCCTGATTGAATAAAGCCTTGGGGCAATCCAAAATTTTTATTTGAATTAACTTTTATGCCTGCTTGCTTAAGGTTCAGGCGTTGGTGTTACCGTCTGTGGCGGTGTTTGTACCGTTACGGGTTGCTCTGAAGTGACAGTAGGTGCTGGAGAAGCTCCAGTAACGCGTGGTGTTGCAATCATTTGCATGATGCCTAAATCACCGGAAGTTTTACGGCCAATTAATAATTCTACAGAAAGTTGTTGCGTCAATTTTTCCTTCGTATTTTGATAAACTACTTGCACTGGGACTGTAGCTTTCCATTGATTTTCCTTAACAGCGCTAATCGTGGTGGTGCCGTTAATATGACTGCTTACCGTTAAATTCTGTGATTTAATTGCATTGATATTGCCGGATTCTTTTAAGGCCTCGTTAAAACTCTGCCATCCTTGCTCGGTGAAGCAGGGTTGCAGTTCATTAAGCTGACTCTCCAGGGTAGCTGCATCCAAGTCAAATGACTGAACTACGGCTTTTTCCGCCCAGGTAGTGAGCAGTGCTTCATTAATGTTAGTATTTTCAGCCGGAATACGGTATTGGCAATTAATGGTATTTTCAGGCGGCACGGTGTTTGCCGGGGGAGGCGTTATCGGTTGCGGGCTTTGGGCAGAAGTTGCTGGAGCTTGCGCAGGCACTGGATTTACCGTATCAGCGGCTGCACAGACGCCTGCATTGATGATTGCTAACAATGCGGTACAAATAATAGATTTCTTCATGATGCTCGTTCCTTCATTACGCTTTGCCTGCTGCATCCTTGCACATACTTGCAAGCTACAGCAGGGCAGATTAATAAACTCACAATAATTCAGCAAGCATAATCGCTGCTAACCGTGCTGTTCTATCTCCAAGATCCAAAGGGGGGGAAAGCTCCGCTATGTCAAGACTTACCACTTTGCCAGTTTGTACGATGTATTTCAACAGGGGTAATGCCTTCCAGGGAGTTAATCCTAACGGCTGTGGCGCACTTACACCTGGTGCGAAGCATTCTGCGAATGCGTCAAGACAAATGGATAAGTAAAGATGTTTATGTTGTGACATGAACTCATCCAAAAAAGCAGTTTGTGCTGAAAAACGCTCTTCATTAATTTCCTCTGCCGTCAAATAAGCAATATCCCAATCATGGGCGCGTTCGAACAAGCTTTTCGTATTGGCAGTTGGCTGGATGCCAAGACAGCAATAGTTAAATGGGAGGCCGTTTTGCTGGCAGTATTCATTGATTTGCCAGAAAGGAGTGCCGGATGTGCCTTGAGCATTCGATACAGGGCGTATATCAAAATGCGCATCTATGTTAATAATGCCAAGTTTGGGATAGTGGGCTGCCAACCCGCGGAAGTGCCCCCAGGCGATTTCATGGCCTCCGCCAAAAGCAATGGTTTTGCATCCTTGCGTGTGGCTGTAATCAATTAATTTTGCAAAATTGGCTTGAGCTGCTTCCAATTTTTCATCCGCACACATTACATCGCCTAGGTCGAAAAAATGCTTTTTGGTGTGACATGCAAGCCTCGCAAGTTGGGTACGCAGTTTTTCCGGGCCAGAACGCGCGCCTGTACGCCCTTCGTTACGCCGTATGCCTTCGTCCGAGCAAAAGCCGACGATGACATTTTGTTTTTTGGTATTGGCCAAAGGCTCGCTGCGTAGATCAAGGCATTGAACGCGCTGAAAAAAACGCTCGCCCGGCAAGCTGTCCTTACGCCCTTGCCAAAGAGAACTATCAGGCGGTTGGTAATAGTCTAAGTCATGCAGCATCATCATCTCCTTTTAGCAAGAGCATATACTAAACTGAAA
This sequence comes from Legionella sp. 27cVA30, assembly GCF_024160945.1. Classification (NCBI taxonomy): domain Bacteria; kingdom Pseudomonadati; phylum Pseudomonadota; class Gammaproteobacteria; order Legionellales; family Legionellaceae; genus Legionella; species Legionella sp. 27cVA30. Next base: position 327,677 of record NZ_JAMYXK010000001.1, on the reverse strand, counting down.
AATTGCTATTGGAAATTGATGATTGCAGCAAGAAGCATATCCAGATCGTTGCCACAGGGGTGAAAGGACAAGTCATTGCAGGGGCAATGATGAGTGCTTTATCAAACGGAATTTTTATGATACATCAGCAAAATGCGCTCGTCATTCCTGAATTCGAGGACGACCTCGCCCATTGTGGGTTATGTAATACGGGACGACCCGATATATTAAGTGAGATGCAATATGGCTTGGATTTATCTTTTTCTGGCGGGTCTTTTGGAAATAGTTTGGTCATTGCTGATGAAACAATCTCATGGTTTTACAAGGCTTATACCTTCTTTATTGACTGTTATAACCATGGTGGCCAGTTTTATCCTCTTATCCATCTCGATGAAAACGCTTCCTCTTGGAACAGCGTATACGGTTTGGACAGGTATCGGTGCAGTCGGAGCATTTTTAGCAGGGATTATACTTCTTGGAGAACCAGTCAGTTTTTTGCGAATTATGGCTGCAGTGTTCATAACCATTGGATTAATCATGATGAAATTTTCTTCCGGGTAACTTAAACCAGGTGTTACTAATCTCAATCTAAAATCAGGAATAGGAAGCACTAGCGTTTAAGTGTATTCCACCTGATATTCAACGTGAAAGCAGATGAGCTATAGATGAGGTGAATGCAGTTCAAATAAGCAAGCTTGCATTGGGCTCTTCCCTAATTAAATCATTCTCCACTTGAGTTGAGAGAAACTTGAGACGGCGCATTAATGAACCGTGCAAATTGATTTTATCATGGCCTATTGATGCAAGTTGTTTAACCAGGTGATGAATTATTTCATCGATATTTTGTGGTGGGTTCTTCGAAAAATAAGTTAAAGCATCGCGCACGAGATGGACATGGTGTCTATTCCAGTGAGCTGTAAAAAATAATTCAAGCCAATTTGATTTTGCGTAATCTTTCAAGAGAACAAGCGCATTTTCAACAGGGCTTCTATCTGCATGCCATTGCTTGGCATAGGCAGCGTAACTTCCGGAATAGGTAAGCTCAATTTTGATTTCTTTTTCTGTGCTGTGCCTAATGAATTGTTTTGCCACTTCATCCATGTAGAATTTAATCTGTTTTGGATCTTCTTTGCTGTATTGACTATAGCGTCCTGAATTATTGTTAAGTACCCATTTACCCTCTCGATATCCCAATTCGCCGGCAATAAAAGCCTGGCCCTCTTTCGGCAGTGCGCTACCCTGTGCAGAAAAATGGCAAGCCAAGGTGGGGTGGCCTAATATTCCAGCCTTTTTTAATTGCGGTAAGATTTTGGAATTAAAGAAGTTAAGCTGCTCGGTATTTTGCCTGTCTATAAACGCCTGTGGGTATTTCCATGGTTCTTCAATCCCTAGGATCAATTCTTTTTTAGCATTATATACCCATAGATAGTTCACATCTTTTATTAAATTTATTTTTTGGGAAGAATGATGCAGATTGGTATAACCTAAATTAATCCGTTGAGATTCATACCGATTTAAATGGCTCGGTTTCAATAATGGGAATTCTTTTTTATTCGACGGATTAAGTTGTTCATAAATCAATTTAACAGAAGGATGTTCAATTTCTTGTAAAGATTGATGGTCCGGTTGATGTTTTGCAGCATCGGATGTCTGCTTTGAGACTATTTTTTTAAGCCAGCTGATGAATGACATGGGTTTATTTTAAACAAAATACAAATGTAAAAAACATAATGTTTTTATTATAACAAAAATGAGGGTTTGCGTAATCTTAAATTCAAGTTCAAACTGAATTGAAAGGCAGCATTTGCAAATACCTGTGTTGAAGCAGATGCTATGTAAAAACAGGTCTGCTATTATTTCTGATTTTAATACAGGAGCTTGGCGTGTTCGTAATCACTGGGGGAGGAACCGGGATAGGAAAAGCTTTGGCGCAGGCTTTGACTGCACGCGGCAAATCGGTGCTAATTATAGGCCGGCGTACAAAGCCTTTACTGGAAATGAGTTCTGCTTCTTCACTGATCCATTATTGCACGGCTGATGTTTCTACCAAAGCGGGTCGGGAAAAGGTTTTAAGCCATTTAGAAAGTACGGATAAGTTGGAAGGATTGGTTAATAATGCAGGTGTTGTTGAGCCGATTATGCCCATCAATGCAATTGATGAAGCTTCCTGGCGGCACGTTATGGCTACGAATGTAGAGGCTCCCTTGTTTTTAACGCAAGCCTTGCAAAATAAATTAAGCGGCGGCCGCGTGCTGAATATTGGCTCCGGGGCTGCCTATTTCCCAGTTGCCGGTTGGGCGGCTTATTGCACTTCCAAGGCGGCATTATCGATGCTGACGCGTTGCTGGCAACTGGAATCGCAGGAAATTGCTTGCAGCAGCGTAATGCCGGGAATCATTGATACGGACATGCAAGCCCTCATTCGCCACGCCCAATATATGCAGCCTGAAAAAATACAATTCTTCAAAAGTTTAAAGCAAAACGAACAATTGCTAACACCCGATACTGTCGCCCTTTTTTTATCTTGGCTATTACTCGATGTAACGAAAGAAGAATTCGTTTCTAAAGAATGGGATATTTACACTACGGATCACCATACTCATTGGCTGGTGCCGCCTCACCGGGTACCTGTATGGTGATCAACATGCCTTGCGATCAATTATTGCTGAATGCAACCCTACTTGATAAATATGGCTTACAGCATGCAAATCATAGCATTGCTATCCAAGGCGGCACGATCATGTGGGTTGGGGATAGCGGCGACCTGCCGCCTGAATACCTGCAAGCCGATGTCGTGGAAGATTGCCATAATAAATTAATTACGCCTGCGTTTATTGATTGTCATACGCATCTTGTTTATGCAGGCAACAGGGCGGAGGAATTTAAAAAACGCCTGGAAGGTACGTCTTATGCGGAAATAGCAAGGAATGGCGGCGGCATCTTATCGACAGTGCGGCAAACGCGGGCCGTGTCGGAGGAGGAATTATTCCTGCAATCCTTGCCAAGACTACTCGCTTTACGTGCTCAAGGCGTGTTGACGGTTGAAATAAAATCCGGTTATGGCCTTGATTTGCAAACTGAATTTAAAATGTTGCGAGTGGCACGCGAGCTTGGCAAAAAAGCTGAGGTCCGCGTAAAAACTACTTTTCTGGGGGCGCATGCCATCCCCCCTGAATATGCTGGCCGGAATCAAGCTTATGTCGATTATTTATGCAGTGAAATGCTGCCCCAGATTGTTGAGTCAGGGTTGGTTGATGCAGTGGATGTTTTTTGTGAATCGATAGGGTTCACACTCACGCAAACCGAGCAAATTTTCAGTCGCGCTCAGGAACTTGGCTTGCCGGTTAAATGTCATGCGGAGCAATTATCTAATATCGGCGCCAGCTTTCTTGCTGCAAAGTATGCCGCTTTATCCTGCGATCATCTTGAGTATTTGGATGAAAAAGGGGCTATGGCACTGGCGGAAGCGAAAACTGTAGCCGTTTTATTGCCAGGGGCTTATTATTTCCTACGGGAAAAAAACAAGCCGCCTGTGGAGGTATTACGTGCAGCTGGGGTGGGCATCGCAATCGCTACGGATTGCAATCCCGGTTCATCGCCAACGACTTCCCTTTTATTGATGCTGAATATGGCTTGCCAACTGTTTTCGCTTACTGTGCCGGAAACATTGAGTGCCGTAACCTATCAGGCGGCCAGGGCTTTGGGCATTGAGCGCAATGTAGGGAGTTTGGAAGCTGGTAAAACTGCGGATTTAATCCGTTGGTCTATTTCTGATGCAGCAGAACTTTGTTATCAATTTGGTTTTACCTTTGCTCATGAAACCATGTTGGCTGGAAAGTGGAAATCATTCTAATTAGGACGCACTATGATTAAAAAGTTAGTTTATGCAGCTGTCTTTGGATTTTTGCTCCATGGCGCATGCGCAAAAACACTTGAAACGGTACAGATCCAACAAGAAAAACCCTCCTATATTTTGGATCTTAAATATCCTCATGGTTTTCCCGAACATTCGATTAATGAAATGCTGGAACAATGGGTGCAAAAAAAACAACGCCAATTCCTTTCTGAAGTGGCAAAAAATAATGACTTGCCGGCTTCTGTACCGGGTAATAATGGCTTATCCATCAATTACCAAATTATGTATCAACAAGCGAAAGCCTTGAGCATCCTGTTTGACTTGTCTACTTTTATGCGTGGGGCTGCGCATCCTGCTAACAATAAAGAAGCATTTAACTTTATCAATGGAAAACCCGTTTCTTTAGAGAATTTATTTATTCCGGGTCATGACTATCTAAAGATACTATCCCAATATTGCCGTTCGCAATTATTAAACAATAAGGACTTAGAAAAAAATTGGGTCTTGGCAGGAACAAAACCTGTAAAAAAACTTTATAAAATTTGGTATTTTACCGCGAATGGCATAGCGATTGTATTTGATACCTATCAAGTTGCCCCCTATGCATTGGGGCCGCAAACAATTGAAATTCCACGGCAAAATTTTAAAAACATACTAAAACCCGAAATCTCGGTAAGCATATGGGGTAGTTAATGAGCAGTACGCAGCCTTTCATTTCTGCAGAAAAAAAAATCCCTGAATTAACATTGCGCAGCATCATTCTGGCCGTTTTATTAACCGTCATACTGGCCATGTCCAACGCTTATCTGGCGTTAAAATTAGGGATTTTAACTTCTGCATCCATTCCAGCCGCCATCATTTCCATGGGAATATTGCGCTTGTTTAAAAACTCAACCATTTTAGAAAATAATGCTGTACAAACAGCGGCTTCGGCTGGTGAAGCTGTAGCAGGCGGAATTGTGTACACTATTCCGGCTTTGGTGATCATTGGATTTTGGTCACATTTTGATTATTTCACCAATTTTTTTATTGCAGCTGCCGGCGGGATCCTGGGTGTGCTTTTTTCTATTCCGCTAAGAAGAGTTTTGGTTAATGAAGAGTCATTAAAATTTCCAGAAGGCAGGGCTATTGCGGAAGTGCTTAAAACATCGGCTGAAAAAATTGGCATACGCAATATCGCACTAGGCGGGTTAGTCGGTGCTGCATTGGAATTATTACAAGTGGGGTTTAAAGTTCTTGCCAATAGCTGGAGTTATTGGTTTGTAGCACAGCGCTCCATATTTGGTTTTGGCGCAGGGTTTTCCGCCACCATGATTGGTGCTGGTTACCTGGTTGGGCAAGATATGGCTTTGAGTATTTTTTTAGGCGCAGTGATCTCTTGGCTCATCGCATTACCTATTGCCAGCCAATTTTATCCGGAGTTTTTAAGTAAATACCCTACCGAGCAAGCAGCTCATTTTTTGTGGAACAGTGAAATGCGCTATCTTGGCATCGGTGCGATGCTGTTTGCGGGGATATGGACGTTTATCAAGTTAATAAAACCGCTGATAAAAAGCATCCGTATTTCATTGCGTGCTTTTATGGCCCGCAGCAATGAAAAAATAGAATTGCCGCGTACCGATAAAGACATTCCAATGCCTTTTATCTTAAGCGGGATATTGATTCTTGCGGCATTGCTGTTCCTGTTTTTTCAATTTAATTTTCCACTGGCTCAAGCGGGACTTGAGGGGGATTTTTCTCCCAGTTTGATTTTTTTCATGGTTTTATATGTGTTAATAGTAGGTTTTTTGTTTTCGGTTATTACTGCTTATTTCTCCGGCATGGTTGGAGTTACTGCCAGCCCGGGCAGTTCCGTAGTGATTGCTGGCATATTGTTTGCGGCTTGGTTGTTATTAGGCGTAATTCAAATTGCCATGCCTTTGCCGCTCAGCAATGAGCAAATCATGGCAGCTGAGGCAATTACCATCATAATTGGTTCCGTCGTCACAGGTATTGCGGCTATTGCCAATGATAATACCCAGGATTTAAAAGTAGGGCAGTTAGTGGGTGCAACGCCGTGGAAGCAGCAATTAATGCTGTTATTGGGGGTTATTATTTCCGCACTGGTTATTCCTCCCGTCATGCAGATTTTATTTAACGTATACGGGATTGCTGGGGTCATGCCGCACCCAGGCATGGATGTGAGCCAATCTCTGCCAGCACCAACTGCCGCACTTCTTTCTGCTGTAACCGAGGCGGTATTCCGCAACACATTGCCCTGGGCCATGATGCTGGTTGGAGCTGGCATCATTTTATTAATTATTTTTTGTAACCGTTTTTTCAAGCTGATGCGATTTGTGCAATTATCAATTTTAGGCATTGCAATTGGGATGTATTTACCCATTGCTTCTTCGTTTCCTCTATTTTTGGGCGGATTGATAAGCATGTTTATTAACTGGCGGCTGCGCCAGAAAAATTTAAATCCGGGCAGGATGAATGAGCGTAAGCAAGTGGGTACTTTGATTGCGTGTGGCCTGGTGGCTGGTGCGGCATTGATGGATGTACTGCTGGCTGTTCCTTTTTCTATTGGGCATAGCCCTGATGCACTGCGCCTTGCTCCTTTATGGTGGGATAATTATGGCGTTTTATTAAGCGTTATTTCTATTATTTTGCTGGCGGCATGGATTAAAAAACGTACATTAGGCCATCTTGATTAACTTGATTTAAAGGGGTTCAGCGGCTGATAGCTGAACACCCCAACCCCCCAAAAATCTTCCCAGCAAATAAATTACAGGTTTTCGACTTTTTCCTTGTTTTGTAACAATTTTTCTTTGGCTTGTTTAGCTTGTGCCAATTTTTCCTGTTCTTTTGCAATGATATCCGCTGGTGCTTTATCAGCAAAGTTAGGATTATTTAATTTGCCTTCCGCTAATGAAATATCCTTGTCTAATTTAGCGATTTCTTTTTCAAGCCGCTGTAACTCCGCTTGTTTATCAATAAGGCCTGCCATCGGGATGAGCAATTCGATTTCACCTACCACAGCAGTTGCAGACGCAGGCATTTTTTCTTCTGCGTGCAGGCAATGGATTTCACTTAACTTGCTTAATGAATGCAACATGGAAGAATATTTTTGTATTCTTTCTCTAATTTGCGTTGATGCATTGCGCACATACAGGGGAATCAGTTTTGCCGGACTAATCGCCATTTCGCTGCGAATTGTGCGGATGGATTGAATAACTTTTTGTAGCCATTCAATTTCTTCTTCAATGGTTTGATTGATTAAATCCTGTTCAACCTGCGGGTAGCGCGCCAACATGATGGTTTCGCCATTTTCGCTGGTTAATTTAGTGATTTGCTGCCAAATTTGTTCTGTTATGAACGGCATAATGGGGTGCAAAAGCTTGAGGATTTGATCCAAAACATGGATTAAAGTCCGCCTGGTGCCGCGTTTCATGGGAGCCAGAGCTTCTTCATCATAAAGCACGGGTTTTGATAATTCTAAGTACCAGTCGCAATATTCATGCCAGACAAATTCATACAGGGTATTTGCCAGCAAGTCAAATCGATACGTGGCAAAATAATGATGGCAAAGGTCTTTGACGCGCTGTAAACGGGATAAAATCCATTGATCAGCTGGACTGTATTGAAACGCCCCATCGCCAAAATCAACTTGCTCTTCATCCGTATTAAGCAGCACATAGCGCGAAGCATTCCACAATTTATTGCAAAAATTACGATAACCCTCCACCCGTGCCAAATCAAAGCGTACAATCCTTGAAGTAGAAGCGATGGAACAGAAAGTAAAACGCAAAGCATCTGTACCAAATGCGGGAATACCGTCCGGGAATTGCTTACGGGTTTGCTTGGTTACTTTATCGCGCACTGAATTCAGCATTAAATTGGCCGTGCGTTTTTCAATGAGGTGGTTTAAATCAATGCCATCGATGATGTCGATGGGATCGAGCACGTTTCCTTTGGATTTGGACATCTTTTTGCCTTCACTGTCGCAAACCAATCCGGTAATCACGATGTCGCGAAAAGGTATTTTTCCGGTAAATTTAAGACCCAGCATAATCATGCGGGCTACCCAGAAAAAGATGATGTCAAATCCGGTAAATAACACGGAGGTTGGATAAAATTGTTCTAAATCCTGGGTGCGTTCCGGCCAGCCTAAAGTTGAAAAAGGCCATAGTGCGGATGAAAACCAAGTATCCAGTACATCGTCATCTTGTCTTAGGAAAACCGCTTCATCCAGCTTATATTTAAAGCGAACATCATTTTCACTGTAGCCAACATATACATTATTTTGCTCATCATACCAGGCAGGAATTCGATGCCCCCACCACAGCTGGCGGCTGATGCACCAGTCTTCGATATTTTCCATCCATTGGAAATAAGTTTTACTCCAATTATCGGGAATGAAGCGAATTTCCCCTTTTTTTACGGCTTCGATTGCCGGCTCTGCCAGAGGTTTGGTTTTTACATACCATTGTTCAGTGAGTAATGGCTCGATGATGACATTCGATTTTTCACCGCGGGGTACTTTTAATTTATGCGGTTCCACCTTAACTAATAATCCCGCTTCCTCAAGATCCTTGATGATTTGCTCACGGGCGACAAACCGGTCTAATCCCTGGTATTTGGCGGGCGCGTGGCTATTAATCGTAGCTTTTTTGGTCAAGATATTGATTGAAGGTAAATCATGCCGTTTGCCGATTTCATGATCGTTGAAATCATGGGCTGGGGTAATTTTGACGCAACCGCTGCCAAAGTCTTTTTCTACATATTCATCAGCAATAATTGGAATCGTGCGGTCACACAAGGGTAAATGAGCATATTTACCAATCAAATGTTGATAGCGCTCATCTTCTGGATGAACCGCGATTGCCGTGTCACCGAGCAAGGTTTCCGGGCGGGTGGTGGCAATTACCAGGGATTCATCGCAACCTACGAGATGGTAACGAATATGCCAAAGAAAGCCGTCTTCTTCCTCAGAAATTACTTCCAAGTCGGAAATAGCCGTACCCAGTTTAGGATCCCAGTTAACAAGACGCGTACCGCGATAGATCAAACCTTCATCGTATAATTGTACGAAAACTTTTTGCACCGCTGCGGATAAACCTTCGTCCATGGTGAAGCGCTCACGCGTCCAATCTACAGAAGAACCAATTCGGCGCATTTGACGTGTAATGGTATCACCTGACTCTTCTTTCCATTGCCAAACGCGCGCCAGGAACTCCTCGCGTGTCATATCTTTACGGTATAAGCCTTCTTTCTCGAGCTGTCCTTCTACAATTAACTGCGTGGAAATTCCCGCATGGTCAGTACCCGGCTGCCACAGCGTACGAGATCCCATCATACGTTGATAACGGATAAGCGCATCGATTAAAGTATTCTGGAAACCATGTCCCATGTGTAAACTGCCTGTTACATTGGGGGGGGGCAGCATGATACAGAAATTTTTACCGTCTCCACGTGGCTCAAAATAATGATGGCTTTCCCACTTTTTATACCATTTTTGTTCGATTGCTTGCGGGGAATACGTCTTATCCATAATTTAAACCTGTACGTACGAATTAAAATCGCAAATTTTAACATATTCAGATGAGGTGAGGACAGAAATACTTGGGAAGCAGGTTAGGTAACAGGAAAATATTGCCGATCGGTAATATTTTTCCATTCAACAGACAAAAAACTTATTTTATTCCCGATCGGGAATTTTAGCTGGATTTTTTCAAAAAAGAGAGTTAAAATTCCCGTACGGGAACATAGAAACCACCATGATGTTATCGACTGACAACATAGGGCATTTTATTCGCAGAGTCCGTAAAAAACTTGGCGTGACGCAAAAAGACTTAGCTTTAGCTGCTGGCACAGGCTTGCGTTTTATCATTGAATTGGAAAATGGTAAACCCACTTGCCAGATTGGAAAGGTATTACAAGTACTGCAAGTGCTTGGCATCCAGCTCCATCTCTCCCATTCCGAGGTAGAAGATGCCTAAATTGAATGTTTATTTAAAGCAAACGCTCGCAGGAAAATTAAATATCGACGCGCATGGCAATATGGCCTTTAGTTACGATAAACATTATTTGGAGAATAAGAAAAATTCTCCTTTATCTCGCTCACTTCCTTTACAAACTACACCTTTTGCGGAAAAACAATGCCGCCCATTTTTTAGTGGACTTTTACCAGAGGCACATTTACGCGCATCAATTGCTCGCCAATTGGGCATTAGTGAAAACAATGATTTTGCGCTCTTGCACGCCATTGGCGGCGAATGTGCAGGGGCAGTAAGCATGTTACCAGAAACAGTTCCTTTAACCCAGCTAAACCCGGAATATAAACTCATCAAGAAACAAGCTGTAGGGGAAATTCTGCAAACCATGTGGCAAAGACCGATGATAGCGGGTGAGGAAGGAATACGTTTATCTTTGGCTGGGGCACAGGATAAACTTCCAGTAGCTATCATTGCTGGGGACATTGCCATACCACTGAACGGCGCCCCCAGCACCCATATTTTAAAACCAATCAATCGCGATTTTCCTTCGTTGATTAAAAATGAGTGTTTTTGTTTGTATCTGGCACGTAAAATTGGTTTAAATGCAGTGGAGGCATCGATACATTATGCTGGTGCTACGCCTTATTTATTGGTTAAGCGCTATGATCGGATTGAAACAAAAGAAGGAATTCAACGTTTACACCAGGAGGATTTTTGTCAGGCCATGGGCATTATCCCGGAAAGGAAATATCAGCGCGAGGGAGGCCCTGCCATTCGGGATTGTTTTCAATTAGTCAGACAGGCATCCAGTTTTCCAGTTCTTGATATAAAAGAATTATTAAAAGGGATTTTGTTTAATTTAATTATTGGCAACAATGATGCGCACGGTAAAAATTTTTCTCTTATTTATCAGGAACAACAAACGCGTTTAGCTCCGTTCTACGATATGATTTCAACCGTATATTACCCAGAACTTACAACTAAAATGGCGATGAAAATTGGCAGTAAATACGATTTTAACGCCTTATCTCTCCGCCACATAGAGCAGATGGCTAGGGAAGCTGATATCTCGGTCGCATTAACGGGGAAAATGGCTCTTGAAATCACCAATAAAATCCTGGATGAAATACCCGCAAGCGAATTTAGCCCACTTATCATTGCGCGTGCACATAAAATGATGCTTCGCTTGCAAATGGCAAAATAGGGGGTCTTCCCGTACAATGCTTCTTGGTTAATAGTTGATGCAGTTGTTGTTTAAAATCATAAATGGCAGCAATGGCGGGCTGCTGTTCCAAATAGCGATTACGTTTGTTTAAGCGCAATGGTGATAGATTTTCGGGCTTGGTTTTCAAGGCCATGAGGGTACCTCTTTGATACTTCATGGCAGGGTCAATCTGATGAAAGGTTTGCATACTAAGTTGGTTAATTAACCGTATAACATGAAATCTATCAGCCACAATTTTGGCATGAGGGAAAAAGCGTTTGACTAAAGCACGATAGCTACTGCTTAAATCAATACAAACCACGCGGACACGCTCCTTACCCTCCAATGCTTTAAAATAGCTCTCTAAATCCCGCACAGAACGGCCTTTAACAATATCGAACACTTTATGCTTCCCTAAATCACACAAGGTAGTGATATAGCCTTGCTTCTTCGTAAATGAGTGCTCATCAATACCCAATACCCGAGGACATAGAGGGGATGTAATCCGTTTCTCTTGTCGTTCATAGCCATAATGATACCAGCGTTCTATTGTGGACTTTCCAGTATGAAAGTGACGGGCTAAATCCTTTTGACTTACCCCCTCCGTATGTCGGTGAAATACTTCTTTACGTAAGCTTTCCGTGGCTCGCTGGTATTTGCCAATTCCTGGAAAACGTTGGTTGAAATAGCGTTTACAGGAATAACATTGAAATTTATGAGCCTTGATACACAAGTAGCTATAACGTAAACCTAACGACTCATGACGTATCTTCCTCTCAAAACTATCTTTCTTCCTTAACCGCTTACCATTGCAATAAATACAGCGAACAACTCGGTTATAACTTATTTGTATAAAAACAGGATTGTTTCCTGTCACCTTGGTTATTGAATAACCAGGTAAATTTAGGATAATATCTTTCTTCGGCACTTTAATCCTCTTTTGACTGCAAAATCAAAGAGTTAGATTACTATAATCCGATTAAAGTGCCCCTGTATTTGGGGGAGAGCCAAAATAGGCTTGTTCATTCCGGACAGTAAAATGCGAGAAAGTCTGAATATAGCGCATGTAATCTGTCGCCATTTACATGCGCTAACTCTTATTCCGCTTGCTTTATTTCATTTTCGCCAGCAGTTGCCGGTTTGCGATCATGCCGGTGATCGGCTGCCAGGAAGGTATACATGGTAGGAACCACAAACAAGGTGAAGCAAGTCCCGATTAACAAGCCTGAGGAAATAACCAAGCCAATGTCAAAACGGCTGACCGCGCCTGCGCCTGAAGCAATTAACAATGGAATGACACCAAAGACCATGGCAGCGGTAGTCATCAATATGGGTCGCAAGCGGATGGCAGCCGCTTCTTCTACTGCGGCACGGCGATCCAGGTTTTTCTCACGTTGCAAATGGTTGGCAAAATCTACAATGAGAATTCCATGTTTGCTAATCAAACCGATCAAGGTAATTAATCCGACTTGCGTGTAAATGTTAATACTCGCCGCACCAAGATTTAAGGGGATTAATGCACCGCATATGGACATCGGTACACTGATTAAAATAATCAAAGGATCCCGGAAACTTTCATACTGTGCAGAAAGTACGAGAAAAATCACAATGATGGCCATGAAAAATGCAAAAATAAGGGCACTGCCTTCTTGAATGAATTGTCTGGATTGACCGCTATAATCTTCCATGAATCCTTTTGGTAATATTTCTTTAGCTTGCTCCTGCAGATAGGCAATCCCTTGACCCAAGGTAACTCCTGGCATCATGACCCCCTGAATAATTGCAGAATTCAATTGTTGGAAATGCGACAATTCATTCGGCTGAGTTTTGGCAACCGGGGTGACTACCGTTGACAGCGGCACCATGATTTTGCCGGCAGTAGGGACATAAATTTCCCCTAATTGCGCTGGATTGAGGCGAAACTTTCGGTCCAACTGCGGGATGACTTGATAACTGCGTCCTTTTAAATCAAAAAAATTAACATACCCGCCGGATAATGCACTGGCCAGGCTGCTGCCGATGGTGCGCATATCAAGCCCCAAATCCGAGGCTTTCGAGCGGTTGATATCAAGCTCAATTTCGGGCTGATTAAATTTTAAGCTATTATCCAAAAAGATAAAAAGACCGCTTTGCTTAGCCTTGCTGAGCAAGTTATTTGATACCTCAAACAAGCTTTGGAAATCATTAGTGGTTTTTATGACAAACTGGATAGGCGTGCCTCTGCCGCCTCCTGGCAAAGGAGGCGGGATAACAGCAAAAGACATTAAACCGGGGACTTCATTTAATTTATTTTGTAATGGTTCTTTGAGTGAAAACTGGCTTTTACGTTGATCCCAGGGCTTGAGCACCATTCCTGACATGGGTTGCTTCATGTTAATGGCAAAATAATGTTCAGTTTCAGGAAAACTCTGGTAAATTTTTCCAAACATTTTGGTATAGGTTTCAACGTAATTCAATGTTGCATATTGCGGTGCTGTACCAATAATAAAGAAGAATCCCTGATCTTCCTCAGGAGCGGTTTCCTTTGCCGTGGTTATATAAAGATAAGGCAAAACGAGCAGTACGACAGCAGCAAAAACCAGCATGATGCTTCGCGTTTCCAGCAAACTGTGCAGCATGCGTTTGTAGCGGACGTGCAAGCGTTCAAACAAATTATCCAGAAAACGGGTGAACCGGCCGCTACTCAATTCCTTGGATAGAATTTTCGAGCACATCATCGGAGATAAAGTGAGTGCGATGACGCCGGAAATAATTACCGCACAGGCGAGGGTAAAAGCAAATTCTTTGAACAATGCGCCGGTTAAACCTTCCATAAATCCAATTGGAGCATACACGGCTGCCAAGGTAATGGTCATGGCTATGACGGGTGTTGCGATTTCACGTGCACCGACAAGCGCTGCATCAAATGGAGTTTTCCCTTCTTCAATATGGCGATGAATATTTTCAACCACCACGATCGCGTCATCCACAACAAGACCAATTGCCAATACGAAAGCAAGCAGGGTAAGCAGATTAATGGAATATCCTAAAAACAGCATTAAGGTACATACCCCCACCAAAGAAAGTGGGATAGTGACAATGGGGATGAGTACAGAGCGGAATGATCCCAAAAATAAAAAAATCACCACGATGACTATCAAGGCAGCTTCGACGATGGTTGCAATCACTTCATGAATCGAGGCACGGATGAATTCGGTCGCATCGTATACAATGGTTGCGGTCAAGGAGGGGGGTAACTGTTTTTGGATATCCGGGAAAATTTTTCTTACATCGGTGATGACCGTCAAGGGGTTGGCTGTAGGCGTTGGTGTGATCCCGATAAATACCGCTTTTTTATCATCAAAGATTACGGATGTGTCGTAGGATTGCGAGCCTAAAGTGATTTTAGCAATATCACGCAAGCGAATAATGGAATTGCCGTCGCTGCGGACAATGAGCTGGCTGAATTCATCAACGTTATTTAAATTGGTTTTAGCGCGAATGCTGATGGCAACGTATTCGCCTTTTGTATTTCCTGCCGCGGTTAAAAAGTTGTTATTCGCAAGTACGGTAAATACGTCCGCCGGAGCAATCCCCAGTGCCGCCATTTTATTGGGATTTAAAAAGATACGCATCGAATAAGTTTGCCCGCCCAAAATTTCAGCTTTGGCGACTCCATCGACGGTTTGCAACTGCGGTTGAATCACCCGTGTTACGTAATCGGTAATTTGTTGCGGTGTCATCTCCGTGCTGTCAAAGCTCATATACAACAAAGCAGTGGAAGTATCCGAGCTTTTTACGATTACCGGTTGCTGTGACTCAGGAGGTAATTGGTTTAAGGTTTGTTGCACCTTACTCATTACGTCAGTGAAGGCAACTTGCGGGTCAAAATTAAGTTTGATATTCAAGGTAATGGTGCTGACGCCCTGGGTACTGCTCGACGTCATGTAATCGATGCCTTCAGCACTGGCGATCGCGGCTTCCAGAGGTGTGGTAATGAAGCCTGCAATCAAATTGGCATCGGCACCTGGATAAGCAGTAGTTACGGTAATGACGGTATTATCCATGCGTGGATACTGACGGACTTGCATGCTGGTAATTGAATTCAAGCCAAACAATAAGATAAGCAAGCTCACCACAGTAGCCAACACTGGACGTCTGATAAATAAATCTGTAAATTTCATGCATTAATTCCGCTGTGCACCTTAAAAGGTGCAATGATGTTCAATTTAAATTCCTGTGGTTTAGCAGACTATTGCCCTAAATCATCGGGATCCACCGTTTCATTAAGCTGAATATCATTATTAATCACTACGCGAGTGCCATCCTGGAGTTTAATCTCACCGACGCTGACGACTTCTTGTCCGGCACTGACCCCTTTTTTGATCATGGTAAAGTTTCCTTCCTGTTCTCCTGTACTCACAAAGGCGCGTTTGACCACCAAAATATCCTTACCCTCCTTATCTTTTTTCCCATCCTTTTCAATCAGGAAAACGGAATTGCCATATAGGCTGAAGGAAATGGCGGTTGTTGGCAGGACAACCACATTGGGAATGGAAGGTTGTTCCACCTCGATGTCGGCAAACATGCCGGGGATAAAATTAAATTCATGGATTTTGTTTTTGGTATTTAATTCGCTGTCGCAAGCCACGATGATGCGGTTTCCCTGTTTTTCTTTTTTAGCTTTAATCAGTGTGGAATGCAAAGGATCCTTTAAAGCCTTGGCTGGGCAGTTAGGAATGGTCGCTTGCACTAAAATATTATGCGTATTGATATCAACTTTTGCGTTAATTGCGGTAATTTTTCCTGTAAACAAGATGCCTGGGTTTTGTTCGACTGAAAAAGTTACTGCCTGATTCAAATGCAATTTTTTAAGCAATTGTTCGGGAAGATAGAATTCCAAAAACAAGGGGTCAAGGGATTGCAGGGTCACAATGGAAGTTTGCCCCGGGCTAATAAACTGGCCCAAATTGACTTGGCGGATACCCAGCTGCCCGGAAAAAGGAGCGCGGATGTGCTTTTGTCGAATCGTCGCTTCTGTTTTTTCAACATTTGCCTGTGCCTGCAGCATCTTGGCTTTGGCTTCATCAAGACTTGAAGTTGAGGTAGCACCACGCTTAAATAAATCCGCTTGCCTTTTATAATTAATATCCTGTAAGGCTAATTCAGATTGGTTAAACTTCAAGGTCGCTTGATCCACACTGTCATCAATATCAATCAAGGGTTTATCTTTTTCAATAAATTGCCCTGAATCAAAGTGAATGGCGACTACATTCCCTGATGCTTGTGAGTTTACTTCAACCCCATTAATGGCGACAAAATTTCCCACGGCGGCAATGTGCGGTTGCCAGTCTCTTTTTTGTGCTTTCACAGAAGATACGGTAACTGCAGGCGGCTCATAACTGGCAAAAAAGCGCTTGATCATAAAACCTTTGAACAGGTTAAAGCCAATGATTCCGCCAAAAACTACGAGCAAACCGATGAGCATGATGGTCATGCGTTTCTTCATTATTGTTTTCATCTACCCAATGTATCCTTATCTGTCGCGCAACGTAATGCAGTTATTTTTTTATGCTATAAATTCGTTCCCTACTCAGTGATGATAGTCAGCCAGAGAGATGTATGGAATTGGAGGAATTAAGCAGCAGTAATATTAACATAAATAATTGGTAAAAATAGAATCCCTAAAAATAGATTGTGTGTTTATAATAAAAGCCTGTTGACTAAATTAAATACTTTGTTACCATCTAACCTCCGTTTAAAGCGAGGTTCAATTATGAAAATAAAGTCGCTCATTTTTCTTTGTTGTTTCGGTTTGTTGAGTAACGTTTTTGCAGGAACAAACCAGCACATTCATCCCAAGGCTAATGATCAAAAAGGGCAACAAGTTTCTGCAGCATATTCGAATTGTGATATTACAATCATTAACAATAGCTTCGATAATGTACAGGTTACTGGCACATTCGATGACGGCTCCCCGTTAATTCCTTTCAGCGTGTATAGCTTTGAAGCACCGCATTATATCAGCCTTTACTATTATAATTACTGTCATAGCGGCATGTATTTGACGATACGTACTTTCAATGGTCATATGATTTACAATGCTTATACTCCAACTAACATGACCATACGCATTGTGCCCTATCTCAATAACCAGCTGAAAGCAGAAGTAAGCGCCAAGTAAGAAAAAGGTGCGAGATTTCTCGCGCCGGTTTTAACCAATAGGTAATATTATGAAATATATCGCTTTAACTTTAATGGCTTTTCTGGCTGCTTGCAGCGGAGACAATAAGCCTGCTGCTCCGCCTAAACCGCAAGCGAGTGTACAGAAATCTCAAGCTGTCGCCGGCAAAAAAGAAGTAAAGAAATCCGCTGTGAAGCAAGCGCAAAACAAAGCGGAGATAACGATTGTTGCTCCGCCCGCAAAGCCTGAAGTCACTCTTGAGCGTACAGACGGTGTAAATCTTATGCCTGGCAATATCCATGAGCATGCCCGTCATTCCGTGCACAAGCATCATCATCGGGCTCATAACCATCATGGTCATGGCGAGCAGGGTGAAATTACGGTTGCTGCCAGAAATAAAAGTGTTCACAAACATGAGCACCAAAGCCGGCAAAATGTACACGGCCATGCGGATAATCTTCATCAGCATGCCAACATTGCTGATTCCAACGTGCATGGGCATGACTAGGATAAAACAGTGTGCTACCCTTGTTAGGTTTAGCCTGATTTCACATCCCATAAAGTCTGGTGGCGTGCGATGCTACCAGACAATCTTAAATTGCTAAACAATGGATTATTAATCTCGAAAACAGCAAAGGAGATATAATGCTAAGGACGTTTAAATTTTTAATGCTGCCCGTTTTCGCTTTGATCATCATTGCTTGTGCCGCCACCCCCACCCAGGAGAGTACAGGAGAATATTTGGATAGTTCTGCAGTTACAGCCAAAGTAAAAACTGAATTGTTAGACAAGTTAGGTGCCAAAGGCTTTGAAATTAAAGTTAAAACTTATAAAGATGAGGTACAATTAAGCGGTTTCGTCGATAATGATACGCTAAAGCAACAAGCTGGGGCTATTGCTGCGGATGTGGATGGCGTTAAAAGCGTTCGTAATGATTTAATTGTCAAATAATGGCAATACGTGAATAAGGAAAATTATGTTTGACAAACAATATACGATTGCAGGATTTGATGATGAGCTTTGGGAAGCCATGCAAGCTGAAAAGAAGCGGCAGGAAGAACACCTCGAACTCATCGCTTCAGAAAATTATGCCAGTCCGCGCGTTTTGCAGGCGCAAGGTTCATTGCTCACCAACAAGTATGCAGAAGGCTATCCCGGCAAGCGTTATTATGGCGGTTGTGAATATGTGGATGTAGCGGAAACTTTAGCCATTTCCCGCGCCAAGCAATTGTTCGCTGCAGCATATGCAAACGTACAGCCTCATTCTGGATCGCAAGCAAATGCCGCTGCCATGATGGCATTATTGAACCCTGGTGATTTGGTTTTAGGCATGGCATTACCGCACGGGGGACATTTAACACATGGTTCTCAAGTCAATTTCTCTGGAAAAATTTACCGTGCCGTGCAGTATGGGCTAAACACTGAAACCGGTTTAATCGATTATGAGGCTTTGGAAAAACTCGCTTTGCAGCATAAACCCAAAATGATTATTGCGGGTTTTTCTGCTTATTCACAAGTCGTGGATTGGGCTAGATTCCGTGCCATTGCCGATGAAATTGGTGCTTATTTGCTGGTGGATATGGCACATGTTGCCGGGTTGGTTGCTGCAGGCTTGTATCCTTCACCAATTCCTTATGCAGACGTTGTGACTTCAACAACGCATAAAACATTAAGAGGTCCGCGTGGCGGCCTTATTCTTGCCAGAGCAAATGAAGAAATTGAAAAAAAATTAAATTCAGCTGTATTCCCTGGCATCCAGGGCGGGCCGTTGATGCATGTCATTGCAGCCAAAGCCGTAGCGTTTGCTGAAGCTTTATTACCGGAATTTAAATCTTATCAACAACAGGTAATTCGTAATGCCAAAACCATGGCGCAAGCCTTGCTCGCGCGCGGGCATCGCATTGTTTCCGGAGGCACGGAAAACCATCTGCTACTGCTGGATTTAATTGACAAGGATATCACTGGTAAAGAAGCGGATGCTGCTTTGGGGCAGGCTAATATTACCGTGAATAAAAACTCTGTCCCCAACGATCCGCGCTCCCCGTTTGTTACCAGTGGATTGCGCTTAGGTACCCCTGCTGTAACCACTCGGGGTTTTAAAGAAAAAGAGATTCAGCTTATCACTGACTGGATTGCTGATATCCTGGAAAATATTCACAATACACAAGGAATCGCCAGAATAAGAGAGCAGGTTTTAGCTTTGTGTGCTGAATTTCCCGTTTATCGTGATTAATTATGTTTTGTCCTTTTTGCCGTGCTGAAGAAACCAAGGTAGTGGATTCACGTTTGGTCGCCGATGGCACCCAAGTCCGCCGCCGCAGGCAATGCCTTGTCTGCCATGAGCGTTTTACTACGTTTGAAATTGCGGAACTCATCATGCCAGTAGTAATTAAACGCGACGGGCGCAGAGAAGCATTCAACATTGAAAATTTGCGGGCGGGTATGTTGCGTGCCTTGGAAAAAAGACCTGTCAGTGTGGATGCTTTAGAAGAAGCAATTGTCGCCATCATGCAAAAGATCAGACAAAAAGGTGAGCGGGAAATTGATTCCCGTCAAATTGGGGAATGGGTTATGGAGCAATTGTATCGCCTTGATCATGTTGCTTACGTGCGTTTTGCCTCCGTGTACAAACGCTTCAAGGATGTGAGTGAATTCAGGCAAACGATTGATCAGATGGATGGCGATAAAAAGTAAAAGGATTTTTATAAGCAAGGCAAGGACGTAGTTAACAAATAAGTAAATTCGATAAATCCTCATGAGGTAACCGTGGATAATCAAGATATTAAAGGTAAACGGCGCGCAAGAAAGCTTGCCTTACAAGCTTTGTACCAGTGGTTAATGTCCGGCAGTGAGCCGACTGAAATTGAAGCACAGTTTCGTGCTGGCAATGATATGTCAAAAGTGGATGGCAATTATTTCCGGCGTGTATTGTACGGGGTTCCTGAGCATGTGAAAGAGCTTGAAGCTGCATTTACCCCTTTTCTGGATCGGCCCATTCAAAGTTTAAACCCGATTGAACTTACCGTGTTGCGTTTGAGTGCTTTTGAATTGATGCACTGTCCGGAATTGCCTTATCGTGTAGTTTTGGATGAGGCTGTGTTATTGACCAAAACGTTCGGTTCGCAAGATGGCTATCGCTATGTGAATGGGGTATTAAACAACCTTGCCCAGCAAGTGAGAATGGTGGAAATCAGCAGCAATCATGAATGAATTTGCATTGATTGAGGTTTTTTTTAAATCCATTGTGCATACGCGTGATGACGTTGTGCTGGGAATTGGCGATGATGCGGCCTGTCTTAGCATTCCTTTAGGGAAACACTTACTGGTTAGTTCCGATACTTTGGTTTCTGGAATTCATTTTTTAGCTGATTTTGATGCCTTTGATATCGCTTATAAAGCAATCATGGTCAATATTAGCGACATAGCTGCCATGGGGGGGGAACCTGCCTGGGTATCTCTGGCGTTGACATTGCCGGAATGCAATGAAGTTTGGTTAAAGCGTTTTAGCGAAGGCTTAACTGCAGCTTTACTTCCTTATAATATAGCTTTAATCGGTGGTGATACGACTCGAGGTCCATTAACAATTACCGTGACAATTCATGGGCTTGTTGCTGCTGGAAAAGCCGTGGCGCGCAGTGGCGCCAAGGCTGGCGATGCAATTTTTGTCAGCGGTGAATTAGGGGCTGCCGCTTTGGCAGTTGACTATTTATCTTCTGGACATGTAGAGGATAAGGAATTACTCATGGAAAAATTATTGCATCCCATTCCCCGTGTCGATCTCATCCCTTATCTACAACAATACGCAACGGCTGCAATTGATATTTCAGATGGCTTAAATGCGGATTTAAATCATATTTGCGATGCCAGTGGCGTTGGCGCATGCCTGGATCTTGAGCAAATCCCTGTTCACCCTGTGCTTAAGAAACACCGTCCGCATAAAGCGCTTGCGATGGCATTACAGGGTGGGGATGATTACGAATTGTGCTTTACCATTCCCCGCGAGCATGAACAAGAATTTAAAAAACAACTCAAGCAGCACGGCAAGCGATGCGTTAAGATTGGCATGATTGAAGAGGCGCGCGGATTAAGGGGGCGACGGGGTGCATGCATTGAGAGGTTGCCGGTAAAGGGTTATAGTCATTTTTGATGGCTCCCGTGGCGAGGCAGGTATTATTTTTACCTTAGAAGGGGTTGAAATGCATATGCTAAAAATCGGACAGCGGGTATGGCAGGATCCAGTGTATTTTATTGCCTTTGGGTTTGGCAGTGGTTTGATGCCGGTGGCGCCCGGGACATGGGGCACAATAGCCGCTATCCCTGTCTATTTATTGCTCGCGGGAAATTCTTGGGGCATCTATGCATGTTGGACTCTTGCGGCTTTTTTATTAGGAGTGTTTGTAGCCGATAAAGTTTCCAGGGATTTAGGCGTGCATGATTATGCCGGCATTGTTTGGGATGAAGTGGTAGGGTATTTGTTGACCATGTTCCTTGCTCCACCCGGCATCGCCTGGACGATTATTGGTTTTGTCCTGTTTCGTATTTTCGATATTTGGAAACCTGAGCCCATACGGTTTGTTGATAAACACGTACGTGGCGGTTTGGGAATTATGCTCGATGATGTTTTGGCGGCTATTCCTGCCTTTATCGTTTTACAATTATTGGCTTGGGGTTTTGCGTGAACGACAATCATAAAGAATTGATAAGCATTGGTTTGACCATCAGTATTGTTTTACTGGCTTTGTTTATTATTCACCGTTTCATACCATCCATTTTATGGGCAGCCATCATTGCCATTGCTACTTATCCTTTATATCAGCGCTGGCGCCGGTTGTTTGGCTTAAAGCACAATCTGGCCGCTTTTTTATTTACATCGGTTTTATCTTTGTTGTTAATCATTCCCTTAAGCTGGCTTGTTACCGTATTGGTTAAGGAATTGCAGTTATTTATTAATTATTTGCAATTAATAAATCGTGAAGGGGGGCAAGCTCCAGCATTTATACGCGATTTTCCGTTTATAGGCCAAGATTTGGTAATTTATTGGAATGAAAATATTGGTCGTCCGGGCTATGTACGTAATTTTTTATCCAATCTTCATCTGTCGTTAACACCAGCCAGTTATTATATTAAGCAAATCGGAGTAGGGTTGGCGCATCGCGGGTTTCAACTAGGTTTTACGCTGTTGACTTTATTTTTCTTTTATCGTGACGGCGACAAAATATTCCAACAAATCAATCATATTGGTGAAACTTGTTTAGGCGGGCGGTGGTTTCGCTATGCGGATAGATTGCCCAATGCCTTACGCGCCACGGTAAACGGTACCATTGTGGTTGGTATTGGCGTAGGTATTTTAATGGGTGCGTGTTATGTTTTAGTAGGGTTTCCCGCACCAACCCTAACAGGTTTTATTACCGCATTTGCCGCCATGATTCCTTTCTTGGTGCCGATTGTGTTTGCAATCGTGGCGCTCATTTTATTGGCGAGCGGTAGTATGATTGCCGCCATTATTGTCATCGCATGGGGCACTTTTGTAATGTTTGTCGCTGATCATTTTGTTAAACCTGTACTCATAGGTGGTGCGATTGAATTGCCTTTCCTTGCCGTATTGTTTGGTATTTTGGGTGGTGTGGAGACTCTAGGTTTGCTTGGGTTATTTTTAGGTCCCATTGTCATGGTGTTATTTATGACATTGTGGTACGAATCTCAAGGCGTCGTGCATGCCCGTAGTGAATAAAAAGTATTTATATTGTGCAAACAATGTAAATATTATACAATATATTGTTGCACACTTGAATTTTTGCAAACCATACCAATTTACTGAATTAATTTATGTAAGGGGGTACGCAAGTGAATAAAAATTGGCCTACTAAAAATAAAGACATGCACATTGCACAACTTATTATGGAAGAGTATGCCAAAGAGCAAGAAACTCAAACATTGGGTTTGTTTGAATTGGTCATTGATCAGGGTGAAAAGCGAATGAATTTTCGCCTGGCTAATTGGGTCCTTGCTTTAGCCAAACAATTTAATTCCATGTATGGTGCTAACCAGGGTGATTTCGTGACGCGACAAGTTATCAGTTACTGCATTACCCAAGGACAAACCATTCACTAGACCGGCAGTTTAACGTCTAACTCATGGCTGCGGTTACATGAAGCTGGCAAACATTATTTTTGCATACCCGCCTCAGTATTCATTCTTCCTGAATTGCTTTGCCCCGGCCAGCTTAGCCTGAGGGCTATATTAAAACGCTTGTAAATACATGTTGTAATCTTTTTTGAAGTCAGGGCTATTTTGGTATTGCAATAAAGCCTGATTAATGGATTGCAGCAAAGGCATGTCATCTTTGCCAATGCCAATCCCCAAGCCTAAGCCATAAGGGATTGGTTCACCCAATATTTTTAAACTGCTATGAGCTTGCCAATATTGCGCGGAAGGCGCGTCAAGCAAGGCAAAATCAATATCTTCATTCGCTAAAGCTTCAATAATGTCTTCCTCATACTGAAAGGTTACCACTTCGGGATTATTAATTCCCATGTGGGTGATTTCGCTGGTAAACACGGTGCCCGCTTCCACGCCAATCCGTTTATTGTTTAGAGTCTTGATGCTGAATTCTTGTCCGTTTAATTTACTCGTATCCCCCATAAATAAAGCTTTGCTGGGCAAGTAAGGTAATGAAAAATTAACTAGGGCGGCGCGTTCGGCAGTAATGCCGATAGAGCCCACCGCCACATCTGCTTCCTTGTTCACCACTGCATTGAGGAGTTGGTTAAAACTCATTACGCGAAACTGGCATTCTCGCTCTAATATTTTACATATTGCATTCATCATTGCCACGTCGAATCCAAATAATTGCTCATGCGCTCCCTGCATGACGAATGGGGGTGAAAACCGGTTAAGCGCCACGCGCAAAGGAGGGTTTTGGGCGAAAGAAACGGTACAAGCCAGAGCAGTGAGAAGAAAAATGATAAGTTTGAGTTGTTTCATGCAATTACCTTTTCAAAGCAGGACAAAAATGATTATTGCTTTCAGTATATATATAATCCATTGACTTTGTAATTAACACCTGTAGTGTAATTTATAAAATCCAAACAGATACGATGAAGAAGTGCTTTATTCTTGCTGAGATATAGTATGTAGTATATTGAATATCCACTCGCTCATTCTGGATTCTGAACGTTTAAATGACAATTTATAAATCTGCAAACTTCTTTGCTGTAAAAGATAATTTATTTTATAAATACTTTGCCGATCTGCTGCATCCATTGCTTCCTGTTGCAAAACACCTCCTTTATGTGAGTAACTATGCTTGTCGGCAGGTGGCTAATTTACAAGCTTTACTGCAAGAAGATGATTGCAGCATGGCTTTTGCCAAAAAAGATTATGAGAAATTACTAACCGTTGTTTCCTTGGATTTGCCGCATCATGCATTTGCAAGCCAAATCCGACAATTTCGCCATCGTCAATTATTGCGTTTATTTTTGCGTGAATTGGCAAATTTAGCTACTACGCAGCAGACTATGGCTGCATGGTCAGACTGCGCTGATACGCTTATCCTGTATACCTTAACTTACTGTAAGCAGCAGTTATCCCATAAATATGGCACGCCCAGGCATGAAAACGGCGATGAAGCAGAACTTTATATTTTGGCCATGGGAAAATTGGGGGGGCGGGAACTTAATTTTTCTTCCGATGTGGATTTAATTTTTGCTTTTTCTGCAGCAGGATGCACAGACGGTGCTGAAAGGATTAGTAACCAGCAATATTACACTAAGGTGGCCCAGCTATTTACCCAATTGATGCAAACCATGACTGCAGATGGCTTTGTCTTTCGTATCGATTTACGCTTGCGCCCAAACGGGGATAGTGGGCCGCTAGTACAAAGCCTGGAAGCTCTTGAAACTTACTATCAGGAGCAAGGCCGGGATTGGGAACGTTACGCTATGGTGAAAGCCAGACTCATTGGCCAGCAAAAGGTTTGGTTTACTCGCCTAATCAAACCGTTTGTCTATCGGCGTTATGTTGATTTCAGCGTGATTGAATCGTTGCGCAGCATGAAGGCCATGATCGAGAGAGAAGTGCAGCTTAATTCCATGCTTGATGACATTAAGCGCGGCCGTGGCGGTATTCGTGAAATTGAATTCATTATCCAATGTTTTCAATTAATTCGCGGCGGGCGGTTACCGCAAATTCAAAAAGAAAATGCTCTGGAAGCACTGCAAGCGTTAAAACAGGAGAGGTTGCTCGCTCATACAGATGTTTTGCAGCAAGCTTATTTATTTTTAAGACAATTGGAAAACACATTACAAATACATGGCGATCAACAAACTCATTCTCTCCCGCAAGATGAGCTGGTGCGTATGCAAATAGCCATGGCGATGAGTTATGAGCGTTGGGAAGATTTGCTTGAGAAATTGCAGCAATATCGGCGCATTGTCAGCCACGCATTCCATGGTGTGCTTGGGAAAGCAGACGTATATGAAAATGAAAAGCGTCTCTTGTTTAATCAATTAACCAGTTTGTGGCAAGGTCATGTGGAACCAGGTATGGCTGTTAATTTGCTTGCAAGTTTAGGGTTTAAGGAAGCGGAGCGTTGCTATCAAATTATTTATGCTTTCCGGCATGCGCCGCGCTGTCGCAGATTGTCGCAAGCCAGCCGTTTGCGTTTAGACCGCTTTATGGTTTTGCTGCTAAGCGAATTAGCTAAATTACAAAATACAGATGCCGTTTTATTGCAAGTTATCCGCTTGCTTGAAAGCATCGTCTCACGGAGTGCCTATTTGGCCTTGTTGGCTGAAAAGCCGAATGTATTGCAAGAATTGCTGCATTGGTTTGCCACCAGCCCCTTTATTACATCCCTCTTAGTCGAGCAACCTTTTTTATTGGAGGTATTAGTCGATCAAGATGACAGCTGGCAGCCTGCAAACAAGGAAGAATTACGAAAATCTTTGCAGGCACGCTTGACGCATTGTGTCGGACGTGAAGAATACAATGAAATTTTGCGTCAATTTAAACTCATGTGCTGGTTGTTGGCAGCCCGCTCAGAATTATCCGGGCATTGTGATTCAGTGCGAATTGGCCGTTTTTTAGCGGATGTTGCCGAAGTAATCATCAATGAAGTATTGGCCAATGCCTGTACTGCTCTGGCAGAACGCTATCCCGAAATTGAAAAAATTAAATCCAATTTTGCCATCATTGCTTATGGAAAATTAGGTAGTCAAGAGATGAATTATGATTCGGATGTGGATTTGGTCTTCTTACATGCAGCCGAGCGCGCAGAGGAAAGTCTTGTCACCCGTTTAACCCAAAAAATATTGCATATGCTGACCATGCGTGCCCAGGCAGGTGTCTTGTATGCTGTGGATACGCGTCTACGTCCTTCAGGCGCGAGTGGGCTTTTGGTGAGCCACATCGATGCTTTCATTCAATATCAATACCACAGTGCCTGGACTTGGGAGCACCAAGCTTTGTTGCGGGCGCGCATTTTATATGGAAATACGCAGCTGCACACCGCATTTAATCAATTAAAAAAAGATGTTTTATTTTTGCCTAGAGATAGGGCGATACTGGCAAAAGATATAAAAGAAATGCGGCTAAAGATTAGCAAAAACAATGAGGACAAGGTAAAGCCCGCAGCAGGGGAACTCATTGATCTAGAATTTTTGATTCAATTTTTAATGTTAGCTTACCCGGCAGAAGAGTTTGTTTTCTGCACACACAACCTGGAGCAATTAACTAAACTTTATAGGCAAAAAATATTAAGCAAGCTGCAATTTACACAATTGGCCAAGGCATACAATGATTGCCATCAAATTTTGCATTTTTATTTGTTGCAACCAAATTTCCTAAGCGTTGCGAAATTTCCTAAACAGATAAAAGAAATTAGTGAGGAATTTTTGCTCAACAAGTAATTGCTTTATGATTGCTATATTTGTGTAATTTTATTACACTATGGTTAGTGGATTTTACCTGAGTTGATTATGCCGACACCGACCGCTTCGATTGAGAAATCCAGAAACGTTAATTATGCCGGGCTGTTTGTTTTAATAGAAAAAATAAAAAAACATGGCGATGTGTTGAAGACCGAAGGCGATGATGACAAAGCCAGAGCTTTATGTGATTTGGCATCTGATTTGGAACAAACCGTTGAAAAATATCGATTTAAACCAATAACCAAAGGTACAAAAAAAGAATTGTTGGCAGACATTGACCTTGACATCAGAATTCATTTACAAAACTCTCCGATAATAACAAAACATCGTCATTGGTCGACTTGGATAGGCTTGCTGATTGCTAATACAGCTTTTGCCTTAGTAACCGGTATAATTATTGGACCTATGGTTAAATGGTGGTTCACAGGATCCCCTTGGTTTTGGGCCAAAACCACTTCAGAAAAATTAATTGATGCCGTAAAAGAAGAAGTTCTCGAGCTAAACCAGCTAAGTTGTCTACCCTCGGAAGTGAATGAATTGATTGGCTCTTTTGCTGATGCACCATCTTGTCTTAATTTGGCACTGACTTCTCATCAGGCGCAGAATGTATTGCGTGTTTTAACCACTAAAAAAAATGAATATAAAGAATTTTCAGAAAAAGCCAAAGAATTCACGGCCGCCATTACAACGATGCAAACTAGTTCTTTTGTTTTCAAGCTAAAACAAGCTAAGGAAACATTTCAACAATTGGAACCTGAGATAAAGAAAAACTGGCACTGGGTAAAGGGTAAAGATGCCCTCGCTATAGCGCGCTATTATGCACAATTTATAGATGCCGATGCCGAGACTTTTTTTTGGACAAAAATAGCAGCAGACAAGAGAGTCCCGATGGCCTTATTCAACATGGGTACGTATCATAATGAGGGCCGTAGAACAGCTGTAAAATCAGTGGAAATCGCAGCGGATTATTTCCTGAGAATTGCGGATACAAAAGATGAAGAAGCGGCAGTGGCACTTAGGAAGTATTTGCAAAGGAACCAGGAGGTGGCCAAGGTCATGCAGCAAAAATCCACTGCCGAAGAAGATACGAAGCCAAGTTCTTACAGTTTACGATAATTTCGCTGCACAACTGCCGTACAAATTTTATGGCTTAAACTCCGCGTATAAATCATAAGCATCGCTAGCGGTGATGATGACATTTCTAAATGTACCGGTTTTTGCATCCGGATGATGCGGTAGAAAAACCAGCCCGTCAATTTCAGGTGCATCGCTGACACTGCGTGCAACGACGTGTTCTTTGGTAATTTCATCAATCAATACAGTTTGTTCTGTGCCGACTTTAGCTGCCAATTTTTTGCGGCTGATTTCAGCCTGGACTTGCATGAAACGGTGATAGCGCTCTTCTTTCACTTCTGCCGGTACAGGATTAGCCAATTCATTGGCCTTGGCGCCTTCTACAGGTGAGTATTGAAAGCAGCCTACCCGATCCAGCTGGGCGTCTTGCAAAAATTGCAACAATTCTGCAAATTCTTCTTCAGTTTCACCTGGAAAACCCACTATAAAAGTTGAGCGTATGGTGAGGTCAGGACAAATTTCCCGCCAGGAAGCAATGCGCGCCAATGTATTTTCACTGCTGGCCGGACGCTTCATGGCTTTCAGCACTCTGGAATTTGCATGCTGTAGGGGAATATCCAAATAAGGCAAAATTAAACCATCGCGCATCAAAGGGATGATTTCATCGACATGCGGATAAGGATAAACATAATGCAAGCGCACCCAGATTCCAAGTTCGCCCAGTTGCTCGCATAAATCATAAAAACGTGTATTAATCGTTTTATTTTGCCAGCTAACGGCTTCATAACGCGTATCTACACCATAGGCGCTGGTATCTTGCGAAATAACTAAAATTTCTTTTACCCCCGCATCCTTTAAGCGTTTTGCCTCACTTAAAACTTGGGTAATAGGGTAGCTTTGCAATTTTCCGCGCATGCTGGGAATAATGCAAAATGTGCACTTTTGGTTGCAACCTTCTGAGATTTTAAGATAGGCATAATGTCTGGGTGTCAGTTTAATCCCTTGCGGTGGGATGAGTTGGGTGAAGGGATCAACTGGGGGCGGTAAGTGGCGATGCACGGCGCGTACTACTTCTTCATAGGCATGAGCACCGCTGATGTGCAGCACATCCGGGCATGCTTCGCGAATTTTATCAGCTTTTGCACCGAGGCAGCCGGTTACAATAACCCGACCATTTTCAGCCATAGCTTCCTGTATCGTATCCAATGACTCTTGTACTGCTGAGTCAATGAAACCACAAGTATTAATAACCACAACCCCGGCATCCTGATAACTGGACACAAGTTCGTAACCTTGTGCGCGCAGTTGGGTGATGATGCGTTCTGAGTCCACCAATGCTTTGGGGCAACCTAAACTGACAAATCCTATTTTATGGTTCATTGTTATTCAAATCGTGGTAAAAAAGCTTGCAGATTATACAAGTTTAACTTTCCGAAGACAAAATTTTCTTAAGTTCTATGAAAAAGCTTTTTGCCGTTATTTCCCCTACGATCCTCGCATTGATTATTTCGTCGCCTCTTGCATCAAAAAAAAGAAAAGTGGGGGGAGCCACTACATTGAAGTGTTTTAACAAGGCTTGCGCATCGTGATCATTGGCGGTGAGATCAATCTTCACCAGCGCAAATTTATTAAGAACTTTGAGTACATGTGGGTCTTGTAAGGTTGTCGCGGCAATCACCTTACAAGCACTACACCAGTCTGCATAAAAATCAAGGATAACCGGTTTTCCTTTTGCAGCTGCCAAAGCTTGTTGCACTTCCGCTATATTTTTGGCCACGGGATAGGAAAGTTGTACTTTGTGTTCGCTATTTTTCATTAAGGGTAATAATGGGTTTGTATTCCCCTGACTTGCGCCGATGAGAATAAGTAAACCATACCCTAAAAACATGATCCCCAAACCCTGGGCAAATCGGGCAGAATTGCTGCGTGCCGGGGTTAAGGCACCCATGTAAATTCCAGAAAATACCAATAACCCGGACCACAACAGCATGGTATAAATGGCAGGCAATACCCGTTCCATTAAATAAATTGCAAGCGCGATCAATAAAATGCCAAAAAATGATTTTACGGTATTCATCCAATGCCCGGCTTTTGGCAATAATTTACCGGCGGAAAGACCAATTAATAATAGAGGTAAACCCATGCCTAGGCCCAGAAAAAATAAAGCGAGGGTGCCAAAGACAATATTACCGGTATGGGCAATATAGCTGAGCGCCCCGATTAAAGGAGCTGTCACACAAGGGGATAGAATCAAGGTAGACAGGCAGCCCATCAGAGCAGCCGTCAGGTAATGCCCGCCTTCTTGGCTGCGGGTAACGCTTGCCAGCTTGTTTTGCCAGGATAAGGGCAAGCGTAAATCATAAAAATTGAACATCGATAAGGCGAGCGCTACAAAAAATAGACTAAATAGCGTAATGATTACAGGAGATTGCATGAAAATTTGCAAGTTTTGTCCCATAAGCGCCACGATGGCTCCTACCACAGCATAGGTAAATGCCATGCTCAATACATAACTTAACGACAGTAAAAATGCTTTCCGGGTCGATAAACCAGGTCCGTGACCAACAATAATCCCGGACAGGACAGGGAGCATGGGCAAGACGCAAGGAGTAAAGGCTAACAATAAACCAAACCCTAAAAATCCGAGCATGATAAAGGGCATATTATTGGTAGATAAAATTTGCTCTGCTTTATTTTCAGGTTTCTTCTGAGTAAGCGGTGCGCTATCCACCATCGCTTCAGCTTGTTGCAGGGCAAGGTCGGTATTTAGGGTAAGTTTAATTTTTTTACTTTGCGGTGGATAACAAAATCCGTTATCGGCGCAGCCTTGAAAATGGACATGTAATATAGATTCCCCTGGCTGCCTGCCAAGGATTGGCACAGACAACAAGACTTTTTCACGATATATGGCATAAGTGCGGCCAAGTTTGTCGGTCTTTTTTAATGCGCGCGGAAAAATGACTCTGCCAAGAGAATAAGTGCTGTTTGTTTCATCGAGCAGTTTGATGCGGTCCTTATATAAAAAATATCCAGGTTTTATTTCCCAGGATAAAAGCAGAGTATTCGGATCGGCAACTTTTGCTGCCAAGGTAAAAATATCTGCAGCTTTGGGGGGGGCGGTATACCCCAGCAGCGGTATGAGCAGTAAAATGGATGCCAGATATTTTTTCATGATGATAAAAGCAAATTAATCATTATTTGACCATTGTAATCAGGAACGCGTGTCAATTCCACCACTCATGGTTTGTTTGCGATAAACTTTCGGCACAAATAATTTTTTGAATTGGACGCCGGAATTGCAATAGCAAACATTTTTTTTATCTTACCCCTTGAAAGATGCTTCACTGCCCCCATATGCCTGTCATCAGCGTTGCCAACCAATCAGATTGGTGCGCGAATAAGTCAGAATGTGTTCTGAAAAATAATCTGGTAATCATTAACAGGAGAAACAAGCATGAGTATGAAGATTCGTCCTTTACACGATCGTGTGGTTGTTCGCCGTCTGGAAGAGGAGCTTAAAACAGCAGGCGGTATCGTAATTCCGGACAGTGCGAAAGAAAAACCTATGCGGGGCGAAGTGATCGCTGTTGGGACAGGCAAGCCTTTAGACAGTGGTGATGTGCGTGCTTTGGCTGTAAAAGTAGGTGATGAAGTATTATTCGGCAAATATTCTGGTACAGAAATCAAGATTAATGGTCAAGAACTGGTCGTGATGCGCGAAGATGACATCATGGGTGTTGTTGAGAAGTAATTATATCGTTAAGGAGATATACAATGGCTAAAGAATTACGTTTTGGTGACCAAGCTCGTCAACAAATGCTTGCTGGTGTAAACGCATTAGCAAATGCAGTGCAAGTAACTATGGGTCCACGCGGTCGCAATGTGGTATTGGAGAAATCTTACGGTGCTCCTACAGTAACCAAAGATGGTGTATCCGTTGCTAAAGAAATCGATTTTGAAAACCGATTCGAAAACATGGGCGCGCAAATGGTTCGTGAAGTAGCTTCTAAAACTTCCGACACCGCAGGTGATGGTACAACCACCGCTACTGTATTGGCTCGTGCTATTTTGGTTGAGGGCCACAAAGCCGTTGCTGCTGGCATGAATCCAATGGATTTAAAGCGCGGCATCGACAAAGCTGTTATTGCAATCACCAAAGAATTGCAAGCTATGTCTACCCCTTGCAAAGACAGCAAGGCAATTGCCCAGGTGGGTACTGTTTCTGCCAATGATGATGCAGCAATCGGCTCAATCATTGCGGAAGCAATGGAAAAAGTAGGTAAAGAAGGTGTTATTACAGTTGAAGACGGTAATGGCTTGGAGAATGAATTATCCGTGGTCGAAGGTATGCAATTTGATCGTGGCTACATTTCTCCTTACTTCGTCAACAACCAACAAAACATGTCAGCCGAACTGGAAAACCCATTTATTCTGTTGGTCGACAAAAAAATCTCCAGCATTCGCGATATGCTTTCCGTATTAGAAGGTGTTGCCAAGTCTGGCCGTCCTTTGTTGATCATTGCTGAAGACGTTGAAGGCGAAGCTTTGGCTACCCTGGTTGTTAACAACATGCGTGGCATAGTAAAAGTTTGCGCAGTCAAAGCACCTGGTTTCGGTGATCGTCGTAAAGCCATGCTGCAAGATATTGCCATTCTGACTGGCGGTGAAGTCATTTCTGAAGAAGTAGGCAAGAGCTTAGAAGGCGCTACATTAGAAGATTTAGGTGTTGCCAAGCGCGTTGTTGTTACCAAAGAAAATACCACCATCATTGATGGTGAAGGTAAAGCGAAAGACATCACCGATCGCATTGCGCAAATTCGTGCTCAAATGGAAGAAACTACTTCTGACTATGATCGCGAAAAATTGCAAGAGCGTGTGGCCAAATTGGCTGGCGGTGTTGCTGTGATTAAAGTCGGTGCTGCTACCGAAGTTGAAATGAAAGAGAAAAAAGCTCGCGTTGAAGACGCTCTGCATGCTACCCGTGCTGCGGTTGAGGAAGGGGTAGTAGCTGGCGGTGGCGTTGCTTTAATCCGTGCGCAAAAAGCTCTGCAAGGTTTGAAAGGTGACAACCCAGATCAAAATATGGGCATCGACATTCTGCGCCGTGCTATCGAATCACCTTTGCGTCAGATCGTAACCAATGCAGGTTATGAAGCTTCTGTAATCGTGAACAAAATTGCCGAGAACAAAGGCAACTTTGGTTTCAATGCGGCAACCGGCGAATACGGCGATATGGTGGAAATGGGTATTCTTGATCCAACCAAGGTGACCCGTACAGCTCTGCAAAATGCAGCTTCAGTTGCCAGCTTAATGCTGACCACAGAGTGCATGATTGCTGAATTGCCTAAGAAAGAAGAAGCTGGTGCTGCTGATATGGGCGGCATGGGTGGCATGGGTGGTATGGGCGGCATGATGTAAGCTCTATCCCCGTGATAAAAAAACCCGCTTTAAGCGGGTTTTTTTATGTTTGCAAAATACTAAGAACACGATTTATAGGTGGGCTATCGCTTAAACTAAACTGCACGCTTTTTCTTGTTCCCATTCTTGCAAGGGAGATAAGTGTGGATGTTGCATGGCAGTCACAGGTAAATAAAATGTTTGTTCTAAAAGAAATTGCCCGCTTAATGCTGCATGAGAGACATGATCAGTAAAGGTGAGCCAAGTGCTGTAAGGGGGGAAGTCGAAGCGAAATTTGGGAGTCGATTGCTGATAATCATCATCCAGCTTCATCTGATCATGCAAATGAAGCATATAGTGATCGTAAGGAGAGCGCAGGGTCTTAGTGGCTTTGATGAATTTTAATAATCTGGAATAAGTTGCACTGAAGGGAGGAATTGTGGCGACAAATTTGTTTAAAACTTGCCTAAAGGGTTCGCCTAAATGCCATACGCGCGGCTCGCCATAAGGATTAATATTACAAAACACGCGGAAAATTCTTAACCCATTTACCGGAGTTGAGGGAAAAGCATCCACATGCAAGCGGGTATCATCTTTCCGCTTAGAACTTTTGCGGCCCCGGATTTCTGCCGGGCGGTAACTGGTTCTGCCCCAAATCAAATCGCGTTGATATTGCGGTAACAAATGCGCCACCAACTCATGGGCAAATTCTGCAAAGCGGTGCATAAATTTCTGCATAACAGGGGAGGTAGAAGATGTTTGTTTGCTGACGCCTGCCAAGCGTTGACTGCAGTAATCATAGCTGATGTTTTTATGTTTCGGATCCAATATGGATTCTGATAATATGTCTTGTTCTTGTTCGCCCGCGGTGGGGATAAATGCATAATGTGGAAAATAAACTACCTTGCCCGCTTCAAGCGATTGCATTGCCTGTTGCTTCATTGCATGCTGAATACTAGATAAGGCATTGATTTCTAGAGTGTAAAACCGCTCATCCATTCTCATCTCTCATAACAAAACATATCCATTTTAACTGATTTTTTCATTTTTGAAACAATATGTGTTCCAGCATATAAGAATTTTTCTGGAAAATTGAAACCCTTTTTGCTTTGTGCAAGTTAGTTATTGAATTATTTCATTTTTCAACTATTCT
Organism: Legionella sp. 27cVA30; assembly: GCF_024160945.1. Lineage (NCBI taxonomy): Bacteria > Pseudomonadati > Pseudomonadota > Gammaproteobacteria > Legionellales > Legionellaceae > Legionella > Legionella sp. 27cVA30. Next base: position 292,944 of record NZ_JAMYXK010000001.1, on the reverse strand, counting down.
TAGGAACATTACTTAGGAAAAGGAGTCGGTATGAAGGAGTTAATAGATAAATTATCCATCATTTTAGCAGACACTTACGCACTTTATCTTAAAACGCAAAACTATCATTGGCATGTTAAAGGCCCTCAATTCAAGTCTTTACACGAATTATTTGAGATGCAATACCAGGAATTGGCGGAAGCGGTGGATCAAATGGCTGAAAGGATTTTAATTAAAGGGAGTAATGCTCCTGCAACGTTTAAAGAATTCGAACGCTTAAAAAGCATCAAAGATGGCGATTCAAATTTGAATTCAAATGAAATGGTGAGCGAATTAGCAGCAGATCATGATACTTTGGTTAAGGATTTGGATAAAGCGATGGAAATGGCGCAAAAACACAACGATGAAGGAACCGTAAATTTATTGGCTAATCGCATTGAATCTCACGAAAAAGCGCGCTGGATGTTAAGAGCATCCTGTGAAAAACGTTAGTTACGCCAAGTGATGCCACAAAAAAATACTTTTATATCGGCGTTTTCACTGCAAACAACAAGGAGAACATAATGGCTAATAATGATTCTAATAATGTGGTGTCGGTAGTGGCGATCATCGTCATTGTATTAGTTGCGGCGATCGTTTTGTATTATGTTTTTGGTGGCCCGGTCACGACTAGTGTCCCCGCAACGACTACAGAAACTACCGTACAATTGCCGCCTGCTGAGACCACAACAACTACCCCAGCCCCTGGCACCACCACGAACACAGATGCCACACCAGATACCAGCACCCCGGCTAATACAAATACTGAAGCTGGAACTGCCGGTACTGGAACAAGCGGGGCCGGCTCACAATAAGTAGTTTAAAGCATAATTTATTAATAGTTCGCCAGTGTTGGATAACCCAGGTGCAGTTTTCTTTCTCACTTACTCTTTTTCTGAGTGCCGCCTTGTTGTTTGTTATCCAACCCATGGTGGCCAAAGTTCTTTTGCCAGTTTACGGTGGGACTCCCGCCGTATGGACAGTATGTATGTTGTTTTTCCAGGCGCTCTTGCTTTTGGCCTACGCATACGCCTGGTTTTTAAGTCGTTTGCAGCATCCGCATAGCTGGAAAATAATTCATTTTAGCGTTTGTTTTTTAAGCCTTTTGTTCCTGCCAGTTCAATTTACTGCGCTTGCAAATGCAGATTTTCCTGAACGCGCAATTCTTGTACAGATAACGTTCCAGCTTGGCTTACCACTCTTGGTTGTAGCGGCTTCTGCGCCTTTATTGCAGTATACATTTAGTCAAATTAAAAGCAAAAGAAGACGTGATCCATATTTTTTATATGCAGCGAGTAACAGCGGCAGTTTATTGGCTTTACTTTGTTATCCCTGGCTAATTGAACGGTTCTTCAAGATCAGTGGGCAGTTTTATTACTGGAATGGTTTTTATGTGATTTATATGATTTTCTTGTGGAGTTTATTGTTTTATTTTCCTTACCAACCGCATATCGTCCGTTATAAAGAGCAAACTGCCTTGAGTTGGAAAAGGAGATTACGCTGGATATTTTTGAGTTTTATTCCTTGCAGTTTGATGTTGGGAGTGACTTTTTATATCACCACAGATGTAGCCGCCACCCCCTTGTTGTGGGTTATCCCACTCGCACTTTATTTATTATCTTATGTATTAACGTTTGCGCAGAAAAAAATCATTTCTCATGCATGGATTATTAAAAACGCGATATTCTTTTTAATTTTTCCTGTTTTAGGTTTTGTACTTGGTATTCATAAAATTCCGGCATGGCAAAGCATTTTAGTGCACTTGGCCAATTTTTTTGTGTTTGCGCTGCTCTGTCATGGTGAGTTGGCTGAAACGCGCCCCTCTCCCATCCATTTAACAAGTTTTTATTTCTGTATAGCGGTGGGAGGTGTGCTGGCAGGTATTTTTAATGGTTTGCTGGCGCCTGTTTTATTTAATGGCGCTTATGAATATCCCCTGATTTTGCTTTTATCCTTACTAGCCATTCCTGCCAGGGAAAAAACAAGCGACTGGCTATTGCCGGTGCTTATCTTATCCCTATTGCTAATAAATTTTTTTCTTCCAGCACAGCAGTGGCTTAAATGGGTAAAATCATCGCATGTCATTGAGGTCGTGGCATTGGCTGCAGCATTTATTTTTTCTAAAAATCAACGTACGCTTTTACTGTGCCTGGCTCTCTTGCTTATCTTTATTTTTATTGCCGGCCAAAAATCTACTAAGTTACTGGCGCAACAGAGAAATTTTTATGGGATAAAGGAAGTGCATGCGCAACCGGGCGCACACGTGCTAATGAGCCAAAGTACCTTACATGGTTTCCAACTTTTAAATGATCCAAATTCGCGAGAGGGTATTCAAGCTTATTATGGCGCTGTTTTGCCGGTAATTAGGGAAATGCAGCGCAAATCCTTAAGTCTTTCTGCGGTTGTTATTGGATTGGGGACAGGCATTATGGTTTGCCAGTTTCGCGAAAGAGATAAATTAACTATGGTTGAAATCGACGCCCAGGTTATGCAAATTGCCCAAGATCCAACCTTGTTTACCTACCTTCGCGATTGTAATTCGCAGTTGACGCTCCTGCGTAGCGATGGTCGTTTGGCGCTCAAAGAAATGAAGCGTGCTTCTCTGGATTTACTGGTCATCGATGCATTTACTTCTGATGCCATACCGGTGCATCTATTGAGTACAGAAGCCTTTTCATCGTATCGCAGTAGATTAAAGCGGCACGGAGTGATACTCGTTAACATCAGCAACCGGCATTTAAGGATTTTACCTATAGTGGCAGCTGCAGGCCGGCAGCTTGAAATGATCGTTTTGCACTTACAGCATCCAGGAGATCCCCGGTTGGGGCAGGTGGCTTCAGAATGGGCTTTGCTGACATTTGATACGACGCTCGCGTTTGATTTATTAAAAAAAGAATGGCGGTTTGTAGAGGAACCAGAAAACGTCACCTGGACTGATGATTATTCAACTATTCTTCCCTTGCTGAAGTTCTAATCTTTAATGCATACAAAAGGATAACACTATATAATGCGGTTTTAATGATTTTATTTAAATCTAATGGCTTTACATGTAGTCAGTGTGTTGAATTGCTTTTGTGACTATTTGCAAGAAAATAGTCAGCATTCTTTGCAGGAATTTACTCATAAATATCCAAATTTAACCATTGATTATAAAGAATTTCTCACCACTGGCATCAATAGCAATGTCGAAATCAAGAATGCTGCTGAACGTGTGCTGTCCTCGCTTGGTGTCTCTCGTCTTTATTGGGGACGTTTTCTTAATACTCCCATAAAGGTATATGATTTTTTAGTTGAATTGAGTGAATTAATTGAAGATCATCCCCAAAATGCAGCAATACAGGAATTATTGTATAGGGTTGATGAGGGCGATATTGGCAAGAAAATTAAGATAGGGACAGGGGTTGTACTGGCTGTGCTCGGTTTTTCTGCGCTCTCGCCTTTTTTATTAAGCGGTTTTACTGCAATACAACAGCTCTTGATCATGGGCGTGTTTTTCCCCAGCGCTGGAATCCTGTACACTTTAGCATCCGGCAGCTATCTTTTTTTTCAAAGTTTGTTCAACCCAAAATTATCAGCACGGGATTTTTTTCAAGACAATTTTTTTCTTTTTGTAAGCTCGGTAGTTAATATTGCTGCTTATGGAATTGTTATTGGTACGGCAGCTACTTTGTCACCTGTGACTTCCTTTTTATTTATTTTATCTTCCTTAATCCGCGTGCTGAAAGAAATAGTGAGCGCGGTACAATTTTTACGGGAATGGAAAAAAAATAATGACATAAGTGAAATGGACCCACTGGCAAGCCAACAGCAAGGAATACGCTTGGCATACGAATACACAAAACATCGTAATAAAATCATTATTAATTTAGTAACAGCAATAGCAGCTACCGGAGTGGTTGCAACTTGGTGCTTTATACCAGCAGGTATACTGCCAGGCTTATTAGGATTGATGGCTCTGGGGTTGGTTTATTTAGCAAGTTCAGTGGCCCAAACCTTGCAAGAAAACTTGATGCGCGATAAGCTTGAGCAGCAATTCACGACTTTAGAAAGTCAATTCCCTGAGCCAAATTTGGAGCATGAATTAAAAGATGAAGCAGTTGATCTGCCGCATCTGCAAGAATTCAAACCAACAATTCCTGGCATCATTCATGCCAATAAAGCAAATAAAATAGGCTTTTTCTTTAAAAAATCTGCAGAAATTATCTCTTCTTCCAATTCACCCAGTGACACTTTTCTAGATTCTCCCTCTTACACCAGCTAAAAGATCCAAGGGCCCCCTATATAATTGTAAGCAAAGATTAGACAGAAGCTAAATTTCCTTTGCATTCAAGCCAGGCTTTGCGATCACTTGCGCGTTTTTTTGCTAACATCATATCCATTATTGCAAAGGTTGATGCTTCATCTTCCAGGGTTAGTTGCACCAAGCGCCTGGTATTGGGATCCATGGTCGTTTCGCGCAGCTGTAAGGGATTCATTTCACCTAAACCCTTGAAACGTTGGACATTAGGTTTTATCTTGCCTTTGCTTAACTGTGCAATTACTTTGTCTTTTTCTTCATCATCGAGAGCATAATGCACTGCTTTCCCAGCGTCTATACGATAAAGTGGGGGCATGGCGACAAAGATGTGTCCCGCTTTGACCAAAGGTTTAAAATGCCTAAGAAAAAGGGCGCAAATCAAGGTGGCAATGTGAGCGCCATCAGAATCTGCATCCGCTAGAATGCAGATTTTTCCATAACGCAAGCCGTTTAAATCATCACTGCCTGGATCAACACCAATTGCTACGGAAATGTCATGGATTTCTTGTGAAGCAAGCACTTGCGAGGAGTCAACTTCCCATGCATTCAATATTTTGCCCCGCAAAGGTAGAATGGCTTGATAATCTTTATTGCGAGCTTGTTTGGCAGAGCCACCGGCTGAGTCGCCTTCTACTAAAAATAACTCCGCTTGGCTTAAATCTTGTTGCAGACAATCAGCTAATTTACCTGGCAATGCGGGTCCTTGCTGCACGCGTTTACGAGCCACTTGTTTGGATTGCCGCAGACGCTTTTGCGCCCGCTCAATCGCTAGAACTGCAATCGCCTCTCCTTGCGTTCGATGTTCATTCAGCCAAAGTGCGAAAGAGTCTTTGATGATGTTGCTTACAAAACTTGCAATTTGCCGTGAACTCAGTCTTTCTTTGGTTTGCCCGGCAAATTGGGGCTCTTTCATTTTAATTGATAAAACATATTGACAAGGTTCCCATAAATCATCGGCTGCTAATTTTATGCCGCGGGGGAGTAAATTACGTAATTCACAAAATGCAGCCAATGCTTCAAAAAGACCGGAGCGCAAACCATTGACGTGGGTACCACCTTGAATGGTAGGGATTAAATTGACATAGCTTTCATTTACCAGCGTGGCAGCAGCAGGTGTCCAGACGAGTGCCCAATCCACCGTAGCTTCTTCGCTCGTGAATTCGCCACAAAATGGTTCTTCCGGAAGATAGTCAGCGGCTAAAGATTGGTTTAAATAATTGACCAATCCTTTTTCATAGCACCAGTTTATTTCTTCATGAGTCAATTTATTGATGAATGTCATGGACAAGCCAGGACAAAGTACTGCTTTAGCGCGTAGGGAATGGGTTAATTGTTTGATTGAAATCCGGGTAGTATCAAAATACGTTGTGTTGGGCCAAAAACGAATTATGGTGCCAGTATCCCGTTTTTTTGTTGTGCCGGTTTCAATTAGTTCGCTTTGTTTGTGCCCATTGGCGAAAGACATTTGATAAACAATCCCATTGCGTTTGATGGTGACTTCAAGGCGTTGCGATAAAGCGTTCACCACGGATACCCCGACACCATGCAATCCGCCGGAAAACGTATAGCTTTTATTGGAAAATTTACCGCCCGCATGCAAACGGGTCATGATCACCTCAACGCCGCTCAACCCTAACTGTGGATGGATATCAACCGGCATGCCGCGGCCATTATCTTCAACTTCGACAGAACCGTCTTCATGCAGGGTAACCATAATGTGACTTGCGAAGCCTGCGAGAACTTCATCCACACTATTATCAATCACTTCCTGCGCCAAATGATTTGGGCGGGTGGTATCCGTATACATGCCGGGACGACGTTGAACAGGTTCAAGGCCATTTAGGACTTCAATTGCTTCGGCAGTATAGTGTTCAGACATATGGCTAAAACTCAATCAATAAATTGCTGCCAGTTTACCATGAAAAAGAAGTATTTTAGTAGGTTAACCGCGAATAAAAAGGTCAAAAAATAACCATATTGGTGGTTTGTTATTTATATTGGCATGACTTTAAAGAATTTATCAATGCAAAGCCATTATCCTTGCCTGCTTGAAATGAAATGGATGATTTTTGTTCATCTTATCAAAGGGTTCTTTCACAAGGTTTTTAATAAGCTACTCACAGAGTTATGCACAGAATTTGTGGATAAGCTCTAACTTGCTTGAGAATGCCGATGGCTCATAAGTGCTTGTAGTTATTGGGCTTTATTACTTTTGGAATAGGGTTGGTAAGAGGGAGAAGAGGAAATATATAAAAGATATCCACAGGAAAGCTGAGGATCTTTTTTTAGAGAAATGCGCATCTTAGCAAGATAAATTTCTAAAAAAAAGACTTGACGAACAACTTTATTTTTATAAATAGTTTGCTTGAATTTGGCTGTAATTATAATTATTTACAATGTGTTTATAAAATAACTTTTGTAAATTATTAATCCTATGTTAAGATAAGTTGTGTATTTTCTGTATTCGGTCAAAAATCTCCAATGATGCAAAGAAACAGTACCTCACCATTTTTTGCTATCAACTTAAGTTGGTGTACGGTTGCATCTGTAATTCCTTCGTTTTTCGCCACCATTATTATCAGCATTATTCGCCTGTCTTAACGGTGAGCGGATTCTACGCCCGTTAAGGCAGGGCGATCTCTCAAAGACCATGCTCGCTCAATGCGTCTTCGCTAGTCTTCTAACCGTAATGAGAGATGAATCATGTTAATGCCTTTAAAAAATAAAAAAATGTTTGCCTACCCGATTTTAGTCATCAGCCTGGCGGCTTGCTTCTTATTTTATAAATACGTCTTACAAATTTTTCCGAGCATCATCACGGCACCTTTAATGAAACAATTTCACTTAACGGGTGCAGGGCTCGGAAGTTTGGCTGCAACCTTTTATTATTCTTATATGGTTACGCAGTTATTGGTAGGCATTCTTCTCGATAAATACAGCACGCAGCGCCTGACTTCAATGGCAATTTTTTGCTGTGCGCTTGGTGTTATCCTATTTTCCAGGGCAGAAACTCTTTTTGTTGCCAGCGTGTCGCGGGCACTGATGGGTGTTGGCGTTGCGTTTGCTACCGTTTCTTATATGAAACTTGCAGCAAACTGGTTTGCTGCAAAGCACTATGCTTTGGTAAGCGGTCTTTTGGCAACTGCTGCAATGGCTGGCGCTGTATTTGGGCAGGCGCCGTTAGCCTGGCTGGTGGAGCATTGGGGATGGCGTCAATGTTTATCTGGTGTTGGCATTATAGGTTTGGCTTTAGCTTGTCTTTTTTTTCTAATCGTACGCGATGCGCCCGGTACGAGCAGGAAACAAGATAAGGTTGCTTCGATTTCAATTAAAGATTTAATTGCAGTTTTAAAGAATAAGCAAAATTGGTTACTGACCTTATATAGTGGTTTTGCTTTCTCGCCAGTAGCTGTATTTGGTGGGTTGTGGGGCAATCCATTTTTGGAACAAGCTTATCAGTTAAGCAAAACGCAAGCAGCTTCGCTGACTTCGTTGGTATTTGTAGGTTTGGGGTTAGGAAGTCCAATTCTTGGGGCCCTCTCCGATCGGCTTGGGAATAGACGTTATGTGATGTTGATTAGTACGCTGGGATCAACTGTAGCGCTGAGCTTGCTGTTATATTGCAATACATGGTCTATTCAGATTTTGAGCCTATTGTTATTTTTCTTTGGTTTTGGATTGGGAGCATTCATGCTGGTTTTTGCCATGGGAAAAGAAATGAATCCGCTAGCCCTTACCGCCACAGTTATTGCAATGTTTAATACCAGCGATGCGATTTTTGATGCACTGACTGAACCGCTGATAGGGAAAGTTTTAGATGTGCAGTGGGATGGCCGTATGGTGGATGGCATCCAGCAATTTTCCCTCCCAAGCTATCATTTGGCCTTATCATTATTGCCAATTTATTTATTGATTGGAACGATTTTATTGTATTGGGTGAAAGAACCGAAACAGCATTCGTTTCACTGATACGCTTACCTGTCCCTAATAGCAAGTTATGGTTTCTGGATAATTAACTTGCTATTAGGTTTGCTTGTTGCATCGATGCTGGTATGGGTGTGCAGCTAGATTTGCCTTGGATTTTAAAATGCACACTTTTATCAGCAAGTAAGCTGGTGCGTGCTTAACACGTCGCAACTTCAATAATTAACACGGGTTATACGGTTCAGTTTTAGGCATAGATAATATGTTCTATATTTTTTCATTATGTTTTCCGGTATGCCTTGGTATAATGCAAACATTATTTGCCTGGACCACGATTTCTCATGCCTTTTAATCCCTTTATCCACGGTACTTCCTCGCAAACCTTAAGCATGATGCAGCATACTGATTTTCAGCTTATGCCCATCGTTGCAATGTTAAATAATTTTAAAGTAGCTCCGATGGTAGGGGAACTGACGCAAGGGGGATTTTCCATCATAGGTCATGGCTCCAATCTTGATACCATTACTGGAGCCCCAGCCTTCGGCCGTATTGAGCATACTCATTATGATCTTGATAAAGTGGTTGGAAATTATGCTAAAAATCCCAATGACACAAATTTGCAGGTTTGTCAGGAATACTTCAAAAATTTTCTAAAATCCACACATAAATCAGCATTTAGCGATTTAAATTTACTCATGATTTATCTGGTCCGGTTACGGCAGTTTGGCGTAAACATAACAGACGTAGTCCCCGCAGATGAAATAAACACATTGAGAGAGCGTTTGCACGCTACCGTACAATTTTATTATTTTTTAATGTGCGTGCAAAAACATATCTATATCCATGGGGCGGCAATAGATGAGTTTAAAAAGGAAAATGATTTGCAGGGTGACTATGCAGCGGGCGACTACATAGAACATTTCTTTTCTTTTGAGGCTTTTTTGGAAAAGCTTAAGAAAACGCAATTTAATATGGAGGAAATTTATAATTCACCATCATTTGAGAATATCAACAAACTCTTGGACTTTATTAAAATCCCTAAAGGTTATCAGGAAAAAATTAAAAGAAATCCTTGCGGGGAGGATAATTTTGCAGCCAAACGTGATTATCATTTTTTTAGCTCGCAAAAACCTGAATCAGGGGAAGTGTTTTATGAAGAAATAGGGGGGTATTTATTTACTAATCACCCATCTTATTCTTTCGCATATTATCTTGAAAGGTATTACCAAAGCTACATGCGTGCCCAAAGCAAGGCTGAAGTATTGTTAAATGTTTTTCCTGATTTTGAGAATTTTCACAGCAAAGTATTGTCTCATATAGAAGCATTGCAAAATAGAATTGCATTATGTAAGGCATTATTGGATGCTCGTGACGAAGAATTCATTCGTTACGATGAGCAAGATGAATTAATTGCCAAGCCGTTTCCAGTAGTATTTGTCACTGAAGCAAAGACCATAGAAGAATTTGAGAATGAGTACAGAAGTCGCGTGCCCCTTAAACTGGGCAAGGAAATGCAATTATTAGCTACCGATAATAAAGAAAATCAGAAAAGATTACGTGATTATTTGCAAAAAAACCATGTAGGCCCTGCAGAGGTACTTCTTTTTGACGATTTATATGCACTTCGCTCTAAGCCTGAGCATTACTTTGATGCATTGGTGAATGATGTTTGGGGTATGGCATTTGAATTAGCTAAAAAACAAAATTGTATGAATGGATTTTGTAAATTATACCGCACGTTCGCCGAGTTAAACGAAAAGCGCTATCGATTTAAAACGACGAATAAGGAAGTTTATGGCAAACTCAATGAATTGTTTATAGCTTTACAGCAAACCATTTTAACGCCAGATAAAAATAAAATTGATTTTAAAGGAATACAGAATACCCTGCAGCGGCATAGGCAGGAAAATTACATTCTTTACGCCACTCACCGCGGGATATTAGGGTATATTGATACGTTACTAACCATTCTTGCCAGTTTAGTGATATTTTATCCAATCACTTATGTGGTGCAAAAAAGCATGAACATAGCGCATACTTTTTTTGCAACGGATACAGAGAAAAAAATTAATAATTCCATTCTTGCTGTTGATGAAATTTTGGATGAAACGGCAGTTCTTGGGTGAATTTAATTGCTTGAGTAACAAATACTCAGTGATCATTTAAGGATCATTTAAGTAAAGCATAGCCTGCGTCTAGCCAACCTTGCGAGCCAGTCTGTAAAGAATAGACATTTTGATAGCCCATGTTTTGTAAACTATTGGCAACCAGGGCGCAACGGAAGCCGCCGCTGCAATACACAACAATTTCGGCGAGCGGATCTGGAATTTTCTTTTCAATATCACGTTCGATAATCCCTTTACTCAAGTGAATAGCATTAGGAATATGGCCAGTTTGCCACTCGTTGTCTTCCCGCACATCGATGAGATGAAAGGATTCTTGGTTGTCTATTTTTTTCTTAAGCGTGGCGGGAGTTATTTCTTTAATGCGCCCCTTGGCTTCATTTACTATTTTTAAAAATTGCGGAGAATGCTGTTTCATAGTTCATCCTTAAATGATGAAATCCTCATGCTTTGCGGCATGATCTTCGCATGAGGATTTTCTTCCTGCAACATCGTCGGTTTTTAAGTAGTTGAGCCAGCAGTTTATTCTACGACGATTGGCGGAAATACATCGGCATAATTTAATGGTTTTCTAGCTAATTCAATAGCGGTTAGCAAAGCGGTTTTAACAAAGACTTTAGAAAGTTCGTCACGATTTGCTGCAGCAGTGGGAGCGCCCTGGTCGCAATCCAACCCAATGCGGCTATCTAAAGGAAGTTGGCCTAAGAATTTGCAATGGTGCTGTTCACAAAGTTTCTGCGCGCCGCCCGTGCCGAAAATATGTTCTTGATGATGGCAGCGGCTGCAAATGTGAAGCGCCATGTTTTCTATAATTCCTAACACATCAATGTTTGTTTTTTCAAACATTTTCATGGCTTTTTGGGCGTCAAGCGTCGCTACCGTTTGCGGAGTAGTTACAATCACTGCACCGCTTAAGGGAATTTTTTGCACCAAACTAAGCTGAATATCGCCTGTGCCTGGGGGTAAATCAATAAACAAATAATCAAGCTCATCCCATTGCGTGATATCAAGCATTTGCAGTAACGATTTGGCAAGCATTGGGCCCCGCCATATCAGTGCAGGTTCTCCTTCCGTTAGGTAGCCGATAGACATGGCTTGCACACCGTGCGCGATGACCGGGAGATAATGCTCGCCTTGCACTTGCACGGCTGGAGCTTTGCCCAACATCAGGGGGATACTTGGGCCATAAATATCTGCATCCAGAATGCCTACCCGTGCTCCTGCGCGCGCCAGAGCAATGGCTAAATTAACCGCTACCGTCGATTTGCCCACCCCTCCTTTGCCGGAAGCTATGGCGATTGTATTTTTAACCCCACGCAATCCTTTACCTGGCAATTGCGTACGGTGCGCCTTGATGAACTGATCAAGAGTGACTTGAATTTCGTAATCTGGCAGTGCTTGTTGTAATGCAGTCTGTACGGTTGCGAGCAGGGTATCTTGTAAAAAATGGGTAGGAAAACCGGCGCATAAATTCAGGGATAATTGGTTTTGTTCCAGAGTGATTAAAGGTTTAATGGGTAAATCTGACAGGCTTAACCCCAACAATGGATCAATCGTTTGGCTAAGAATGTTGGTAATTATCTTTTCGGGTTTCATGGCATTTTTGGTAAAAAAGAAGAAATCATACTCCCTGCGCTTCTATTTTACGAGCATATTTGCATATTCATTCACAGGATTATAGTCCCAGTCTACCCAAGATGAGTAAGCCAGATAATATAAACCGCAACGAACGGGTTCCTGATGTTTTTTATATAAAAATTCAGCATATTGATCGACTTGTTTGCGATGCTGTGTTTGTGCATCTGCTTCCATGCTGCCCGTCTTAAAATCAATAACCCAGCGTACGCCCTGCTCACAAAATGTCCTATCAATAATTTGCGTGATGATTTCGCCGTTTTGATAAGCTAGCAATTCATATTCGTTTTGTTCGTTTTCATGGGGCTTTATTAGCCATTGGCCAATGGGATCGTCAAACAATTTGTTTATTTGCTGCTTAATAATGTGCAAAGCATTTTCCAATGTTGCTCCCGTAAATCCCAGGCTCACTAACTGTGTTTCTGCCAATCCCCAAGGAATCTCGTCGTACTGCTGCGGATGATGCGTACAAATCCATTGCAATAATTCATGCGCGATTATACCCATGCTGCGAGCCTTCGTATAATCGGAAGTAAATAATTGAGTATTCGTTGAATTTACGTTAAGCACCGGCGCCTGCTCGTAATAAGCGACTGGAAGTTGAAGAAGTGTTGGGAAAACCGCGACTTCATCCATTGCTTTTTTTTCTAAGACTGCAGATGGATTAGTAAATTCTTGCTTGTGCAATAAATCACGAAACGTGCCGCGTATGGCTTTTTCAGAGCCATCAGTCAGATAAAGTCGTTTTTTAGCGCGGGTTACCGCTACATACAGTAAGCGCTGTTGTTCGTAAACATTTTTTTGCGCGTCAAGTTTCCCCAGATAATCATAAAGCACGCATTGCTCTTGATGTGCCGCTTTCATCGGGGATACCAATAATAAGTCTTGCTCGCGACTGGGAAGTTTAAGCCAGCGAAGCAGGGGCAGATCTCTATTTGCCGGTTTTGTGCCTAAGCCTGGCAAAATAACGCAATCAAACTCCAAGCCTTTCGATTTATGAATAGTCATTATGTGCAAACGGGAAGAACTGACGCGTTGGGAATACAGCTTATTAAGCTCTGCGATAAACTGCCGTTCATCAGCAAGCAAGCCCCGCTCCATGTGTTGCTCTAGTAAAACCCAATATTGCTCAAGATCAGCTTGCTCATCAGCGCTTAGGATATAATCCAGTTGCAAGGCTTTTAACGTATTGATAATCCAATCTGTCAGGGGCAATTGATGGCGTACAGCAAGTGCATTATGCAAGACATGGTAAATAAAGCGAGCGCGAAGGCGGCCGTCTTCACTTAATCCCGCAATTTCCTGAAGGCGGCTTAAGGCGAAATAAATGGATTTTCTTTTATCAAAATTGGCGATGCAGTGAATATCATGCAAAGCCAAGCCACACCAGGGACTGCGGAGCAATTCCAACCATACCAAACGATTGGCAGGTTTCAGTAAAACTTGTGTAATAGACCAAACATCGCTTAAATGGGGAAGATGTGTTAAGAGATCGATATCGACACCGCGAAAAGGGATGTGGTTTTTACGCAATAACGGAATGATTTCCCGAAGTTGGGTGCGTGAACGCACCAGAAGTGCTATTTCATCGTGAGGAAATGTTTCCATTTCATTTTTAATAATGTCCAAAACGGCAGCAGCCTCTGCGGCTGCGTCGGCAAATTCGCATGCGGTCAAAAAACTCCCGGGAGTTGCAGGTTGGGTGGGAGTCGATGCATGAAATGAGATTGCCCCAGATTCGATATCATCCACAGGCGGAAAAATTATTTTAAATTGCTCATTGACCCAATTAACCAGGGTAGAAGATGAGCGAAAATTACTTGTCAATTGCAAAGGAGTAAGGCGCACCGTACCAACCCCTTGTTGTTGCGCTCGCAGGAAAAGCCCGACCTCTGCAGAGCGGAACCGGTAAATGGATTGCATGGGATCGCCCACTACAAATAAAGTTTTTCCATCGTTGGGCTGCCACCCTTGCACCAGGCGCTCCAGCAGTTGAAATTGGGATATTGAGGTATCCTGGAATTCATCGATTAGTAAATGATGAATTTGATGATCAAGATAAAGAGCTAATTCCGTAGGATTATCTTCTTCACCTAATGCATGCAAAGCTTGTTGGGCGATCGCAGTAAAATCAACTGCATTTTGCTCCGTAAATACCAGATGCAGATGGGCTGCCAGTAAGGGCAGAAGGGTGAACAAAGCTTGCAAGACTTGCCATTGTTCCAATTCATATTGAGGGGGCGGTAAATTTTTTACGCGCAGTAAAGCATCCAGGAACTCCTGAGTTTCGTTTAATTTACTGAGTAAATTTTTGCTCGCTTCTTTTAAATGTTTATATTCTGCATCGGTGCAACTTCCTTTTTTTAGCCCCACATGGTGATCAAAGCTTTTTCGCAAGGTATTTTGCGAGGTAAGCAGCAGGGAGGCTAAAGCGGCGCACAAGGCACTGTCTAATTGGGTAAAATGCTCCCATGCGCGCAAAGGGAAAAAAGGAGATCCGACTTGGGCATCAAGGTAGACGAGTTGCTTTACCAGCATCAGCAACTCGTCCGCCAATTCTTTAGAAATACTTTGACAAAAGCGGGATACTTCATGTGCTTCTATCCAGGCTAAAGCTTGTTCAAAATGTTCGCGATTTTGTGCACGAGCTTTAAGTACCAATTCCATCCATTGATCGCGATTGGCCAGTAGTTCGGCAAGCAGTTCAAGCAAGGTATCCTGGCGGTTATCGACGTGATGCAGCAATTTTTTTAGGGCGGGCTGATACTGTGCATCGTGCAGGGTATGTTGCAGGCATGCTTTCGCGGCATTTAAATAAAGTTGTTGCGCGTGTTCAGTAATTTTGGCGTAAGGAACGTGCTTCTCGTGCAACGGGATAGCTTGAGCAAGCTTTTGACATAACGAATCAATGGTGAAGATGCGCAGGCTGCCTGGATTGTTTAATAATTGCCAATTGCATGCCTGATCTTGCTTTAGCGCGGCGGTTGCATAATTTTGAGTGAGTTGCTGATGCTCACTGCCGGGAGGTATCCCTTGGGCTGCCCGTTGCAAGGCCATTAAGATGCGCTCGCGCATTTCACTGGCAGCTTTACGGGTAAACGTGAGTGCAACAATCTGCTCTGGGGCACTCACCCGCGTCAGCAATCTTAAATAACGCTGCGTTAGAATTTCCGTTTTGCCTGAGCCCGCCGGGGCTTGCACAATATAGGATTCTTCCGGGTTCGTTGCCCGCAGCCGTTGTCCGCTGTCATTTAACATAAGCTTTGCTTGCTGTAAAAATGATTTCTTGTGCAGGCGGTCTTAAGTTATAAGAAGAACCCATGCAATACCCGTAAGCTCCGGCATTGGCAATCAACATGACATCTTGTTCAAAGGTGTGCGGCAGGAGGCGATCATATCCCAGGGTATCCCCTGTTTCACAAATGGGGCCAACAACGTGTGCAAACATTGCTTTTTCTTCACTAAGCCGGGTTAAATTAACGATTTCATGATACGCTCCGTACAGCGCCGGGCGCAGCAGAGAATTCATGCCGGTTTCAATTCCAATGAAACGCACCTTGCCTTTTTCCTTGCATTGCGTAACTTTAGCTAAAAGTACTCCGCTTTCAGAAACAAAGAAACGTCCGGGCTCGAGCCAGAATGCGATTTCTGGATGGCGTGATTTTACAGCAAGCAAGGAGGCATCAAGCGAGCCGAGATCCAGGGCGCGTTGGCCTGGTTTTTCTGCTACGCCCAACCCGCCTCCCAGGTTAATGATGCGTACATGCGGGAATTGGCCAAGCAAGCTGGTCAAGGTTAAAGCAGTTTGCTGCCAAAGATCGGGAAGCAAAATCCCACTTCCTGAATGGGCGTGAAGTCCTATCACGTTAATATCATACTGCTCCGTAAATTCCGTAACGCGCTTAAGTTCTGCAAGCGGTATGCCGAATTTTGATTCGTTGCCACCTGTGCAAACATAACGGTGGTGGCCGGTGCCGCACCCGGTATCAATGCGTAGCAGGATTGATTTTCCGCGAAATAATTCAGGCCATTGTGCCAAAGGATGGATGTTGTCTATCGTGACGTAGCAGTTAAGGGCAAGAGCGTGTTCATATTCCAACTTGCTGGAAAAATTCGGGGTAAACAGTACCTGATCTGTAGAAATGTCTGGGAATAATTTAAATACGTGCTGTAATTCGGGTAAGGAAACACATTCAAAACCAATGTCTTTTGTATAAAGAGTATGCAAAATATCTGGGTGCGGATTGGCTTTAATGGCATAGAAAAGCTTGTCAATGGCTTGCAAGCTCTGCAAGTCTTTCGCCTTCTCAGCAATTATGCGGCAATTGTATACGTAACAAGGGGACTGAGTTTCAGCTAACTGCAGCAAAGCTTGTTGTTCTTCTTCCCACCAGGGGATCATGCGATTTTCTTTACTTCCAAATTCTTCTTGCCAACTTTTGGAGTAGTAAAAACTTTGCGGATTATTTTCAATGAGCAAGGCATGAAGTTTCTGACACAATTTATCGGCTTGCACCTCATCCACAACAAAGGTCAAATTCAAATCGTTCGATGCAAGCGACATTAAATAAATTTGCTGAGAATCAAATACCTCCAGGGCCGGTCCTAATTGCGGTAACACTGTACGAATATGATGCCCGACCAAACTCACAGCGCTGCAGGGCTCAATAATTTTGGCCCGTCCAAATTGGTTTAAAGCGGCAAGCAGTGCTTCTAAAGCCATGCGGTTGCGCAATTTGGCGCTGGCATCCAAGGAGACAGTGACGTTAAATTCGGAGGAAGATAGCAAATCCACTGAAAAACCGTGCATTTTAAATGTTGTAAACACATCCGCCAGAAAACCGACTTGCTGCCACATATGAAGTGTGTCAATCGATATCAAAATAATATTATGTTTAACCTGAATGGATTTGATAGGTGGTGCTGTGTCATCGCTTTCTCTGGAAATCCGCGTTCCAGAATGCTCAGGCATGTGTGTGTATTTTACAACCATTGGAATCGCGGCTTTGCGCACAGGCGGCAAACAATTTGGATGCAGAACTTTCGCCCCCATACTGGCAATTTCCTGGGCTTCGTCGTAATTCAATTGTTTCAATAGACGGGCATTGGGAAGTTGGTGAGGGTTTGCCGTATAAATGCCGGGTACATCCGTCCAAATTTCGCAAGCTTTGGCTTGCAGGATGGCGGCAAGCAATGCGGCAGATGTATCTGAGCCGCCGCGGCCTAACAGTACTGTTTCTCCCTGCTGATTTGCGGCAATAAATCCCTGGGTAATAATAGCAGCAGCTCCTGTTTGTAAAAGTTGGCTGGCCAATTTTGGATTGGCATCGCTGCTGCAACGTGCAGCCAGGTAATTAACCGCATCACCGCCTGCAACTGGTATGGGATTCAATGCTTCGCGGACATCAAACCAGTGACAATTTATCCCTTTTTTCCGCAAAAAAGCATGACCCAGGCGAGTCATCATTAATTCGCCCAGGCTCAAGATTTGTGCGCGTGTTTTCGGGGATGCTTCTTTTAGCAAAGCGATGCCTGTTAACCACTGCTGCAATTGTTGCAATTCAGGGTGGATGAGATCGGCGTTTACTTCCAGGGCACTTGCCAATTCCAGATAACCTGTACAAATTTGTGCTTCGATGCCTTGATGTTCATGCAGCAAGGCCGCGTCTATTGCTTTTTCTAATTTATTTGAAGCGTCGGCAAGGGCAGAACAAACGATAATGGGTTGCTCACCATTTTGTATATGTTTTTGTGTAATTGCCGTGATGTACTCCCAGTTTTCTCGGGAAGAAACGCTGGTGCCGCCAAATTTGCTGATGATTTGTTGCATAAAGAGTCTCGGGCAAAAAAAGAGCACATTACCATGGAGCGAAGGGGACAGACAAGATTTACCAGAAATACATGGCATTAATCGCAGTGTCCAATTGGTTTGCATGTTTGCTGTTCATTCACGCTGTATTTTTTGACGATAGAGTAATTATTTTATGAGCATGTTATTGCAAGTTTGTACCCTAATAGCATTGAAATTTAATTAATTATTTAAAAAAAACCTGCATTCCTTTATCATCGATTTATTTTGCAATGGTCGGAATGAGGAGTAGGGAGTGAAAAACATGCAAAGTCCCCGGAGGACGGTTATTAGTGCTGCCATCAGTACTTTGTTAGCCAGTAATGTGTATGCAGGTGGCTTTTCTCTGTACACGGAAGGAAGTGCTGCTGCCGTCGGAAATTATGCGGCCGGTGTGGCTGCGGAAGCTGCCGATGCTTCTATTGGTTGGTATAACCCGGCAGGGTTGGTATTACTGGGCAAACAACAAGCAGTATTCAGCGGCGTCGGAGTTTTTCCAAGCTCAAAGCTTACCGGTACTACAACGTTTGCGACTGAGGGATTACCTTCTTATGTGCAGAATTTCAGCGATCTGCAAGCTGCAAAAAATGGGTTCGTTCCTTCTGTGCACTATGCTTTGCCGCTGGGTGAAAATTCAGCATTTGGTTTGAGCATTGTTTCTCCATTTGGTTTGTCGACCGAATACTCAACAGTTTCTCCCGTCCGTTATTCCGCTACCTTTACTGAACTTTTGACGATAAATGTATCACCTGAAATAGCCGGAAGATTAACGGATAATTTCGCGATTGGCGGTGCGCTTGATTTGCAGTGGTCGCAAGTCAAATTCAACCGTATGCTGGGTGCACCTACCTTACTGCAAGCCGGTGGCTTGGATCCAACTTTGTTTGATTCTTTAAGTTATAACAAGGGTCATTCATTTGGTTTAGGTTTTCATGCCGGTGTGATGGGTATGTTTAATGATAATCACACGCGCATTGGTTTGAATTATCAATCTAAAATCAAACACACCTTCCACGGTTACAGCAAATTAACCGGGCCGCTGGCTGATCCAGCCACGTTTAACCAATTGGGTGTTTTCCGCAGCGATTCACTTTTTAGTAATGATATTGAGTTTCCGGATATTGTGACCTTGAGCGCTTATCAGGATATTACTGACAAGCTGGCTTTGTTAGGATCGGTGGTGTATACCGGCTGGGATGTTTTTAACATTATTCAATTGAATAATGTGGCCGCTTTTTCCCCGCTAGCCGGCAGTGTGGTGGTTAATTCAACCAGCGTGCAGGATTATCGCAATGCTTGGCGTTTCTCAGTTGGGGCAAACTATCACTTTAATGAGAAATGGATGTTGCGAGTCGGCGGTGGTTATGATCAGACACCAACCATTGATGGTCAACGCGATATTCGTTTGCCTGATGGCAATCGTTGGGCATTGGCAATCGGCGCACATTACCAGATGTGGCCAGCAGTTGGAATTGACGCAGGTTATGCTTATTTATTTGGGCAAGATGATATCCCGATTAATAAGACGGATGCTCTGGGAAGCTCATCCTATACCGTTAATGCCCGGGCGAATGCTCACGCTCAATTAGTGGGCTTGCAAGCGGTTTGGACTATCGATAAAGAAACTAAATAATTCAAGTTGCAGTGTCCCGGATAACGACATGGTATCCGGGATATGACTCTTGACTATCGCTGTGTTAAGCAACAGTAGCACTTTAAGGCTGTAGTCAATCTTTTGTTAAGGTAACTTCGCCAATATTATTTACGGTTAGGGTGTAGCCGTTTCCTTTCACCACCTTGGGTGAAATTTCTCCTGTGCTCAAATCCATGGTAACCCAGCCCAGATCCACGGGATGCGGCGTATTGGTTTCCATTTTAACCAATGCTGAACATTTACCGCCGGCGTCATGTCCAAAGCATGCCATTTTTACTTCGACCCAAGAAACTACGCCATCGCTCTTTGCGCGGGTAGGATGGGTGGAAGGCACAACGCCTGCAACATAAGCATTTGATTCCACCGACGTGGTGTTATGGGTAATCAGTTTTTGCGGGGCTGCCAAAGCGGCGGTTGCGGTCACGCTCAAGGCGGCTGCTGTAAAAATTTTTAAAAAGCGGTGCATATGATGCTCTCCATAAGAATAAAATTGCGCAAATAATCCCCATTAATATAAAGGTATATGAAGCAGGCAGCAATCCTTAGCTATGAAAACTGCAAATTCGGCATAGAGGCGCAAGAATTAATCGGCTATAATCAGATGATTTGTAGCTCATATTGGCAAATTAATAATTTATGGTATATGTCCTGTGCCAAGCTGTAATAATTGCGAGCAAGACCTGTGAAACGACAAGATTTTCATTTTGACCTACCCTCTGAATTAATCGCTCAGTACCCCTTAGAGAAGCGCAGCGATTCGCGCCTTCTGTATTACCGCCGTGATGCCAAGCATTGCGGGCACCATCAATTTAAGCAAATTGCTGATTTTCTTGAAGCAGGCGATCTTTTAGTGATGAATAACAGTAAAGTTATTCCTGCCCGATTGTATGGGCATAAAAAGAGTGGTGGTAAAGTTGAATTATTAGTCGAGCGAATTCTTGGCACTGATTCTTTTTGGGCTCACATCAAGGCAAGTAAAGCTCCTAAACCGTCCAGTTTAATCATGTTGCAAAACAATTGGCAAATAGAAATTACTGAGCGTAACGATGATTTGTTTTGCTGCAAGGTAAATGGGGATGTAGACGCCATGTTGCATGAAATTGGCCATATTCCTCTCCCTCCCTATATTGCGAGAACCGATGAAGCTCTGGATCTAAATCGTTATCAAACCGTCTATGCAGAACATAAAGGGTCAGTGGCTGCTCCTACTGCCGGGTTGCACTTTGATGAAGAAGTGCTGGCTCGCTTGAAAGCGAAAGGAATTCAATTTGCTTATTCAACGCTGCACGTAGGCGCTGGTACATTTAGGCCTGTGCGCGTTGACAATGTGCTTGAACATAAAATGCATCGGGAATTTTTCACGGTCAGTGAAACACTCTGTGCCGCAGTACGGGCGACGCGTGCGGCAGGGAAACGGGTGGTTGCCGTGGGAACAACCGCCTTACGCAGTCTTGAAAGCGCCGTACAAGGAGGCGAGCTTAAGCCGTGCAGCGGTGATACCGACATTTTTATATACCCTGGCTATCAATTTCAGGTATGCGATGGGCTGATTACCAATTTTCATTTGCCGGAATCCACTTTGTTGATGCTGGTTTCTGCTTTTATAGGTCATGCGCAAACCATGGAACTGTATCGCGTCGCAGTCGAGAGCCGCTATCGTTTCTTTAGTTATGGCGACGCATGCTTGCTGTTATAATGCAGATTTTTTCTTGAGTATTCTGATTGCAGGTTCCCATGATTCCTATTTTAACTACAGCAGCCGGGAATTCTTTAACCGCTGCGAATTGGCAGGAAATCGGTATTAAAACGGTTTCGTATTCACTCGCTTCTCTTTTATATAAGCCTGGTTATCGCTTATTAAGAGAATTATCTGCCTTAGGTGAATACACCGGCTGGCAAGGTGAATTTGTGCTTAATGCCATTCTGCCACCCGCTAAAGAGGGTTTGTTCAATTTACGCTCTCCTTACGATGGCAGCCATGTGAGGATTTCTGTGCAGGAGTTGTTCGATTTAATCAATCATCTGCGGCCGAAATTTGTTTTGTTGCCTGCAGGCATGAAGGCAACAGGCATAGATATCTTAAAAATTTTGCATGGGCACATAGTTCCTTTATTTCCTATTACTGATTTACCACAAAACGATGACAGGGAATTCGGAGTTTATGCGGTACAGGAAGATGTGAATAAACCATTCCCTGATTTTAGTGCCCATAAGAATAAATTACGTTACATCGCCGGTGAATTAGATTTCGCATCCATTGCAAGCCTAAAACATGCTGTTGACTTGATTGAGTCGGATCATCCTGCCGCTGATGCATTTGCAGGGCGCGTTTATGATTCTTCAGGGCCTTTTTTATTAACAGACAGCCGCTACGCGCTGGATTTTGCGCCAATCAGTAAAGATTGCTGTTGCCCAACTTGCAAAAGTAAGTACACGCGCGCTTATTTGCATCATCTCTTCGCCCATACCCCACTTTTATGCCAACGATTTTTGCTACAGCATAATGTGTTTTTTATAAATCAGCATTTGGATGGCTGATTTTCTGATGGATCCAAATGGTGCCTTAAGTGAATTTCCCGCGACTTCATTTACGGCAACGCAAAATACCGATATTATGTCACGCAAATTTATACCATTAACTTGCTCTGGCTCTGTTTAGGGTTGGCACAAGGCGCATTATGTAATTTAGGAGAAAAAAATGAGTTTTTTTATTCGTGATGCAATGGCTGCGGCGGCGACACCACCAGCACAAGATGGCACATTTTCATTAATCATGATTGTGGCTATTTTTGTACTTTTTTATTTTATGCTCATTCGTCCGCAAAACAAGAGAGCCAAGGAACACCGCGAGTTAATTAACAAACTGAAAAAAGGCGATGAAATCATTACCTCCGGCGGCATGCTTGCAAAAGTTACGGAAATAGGCGAGCAATACATTAAAGTTAGTGTGGCCGAAGGAATTGAAATCAGTTTGCAACGTCATGCTGTAAGCACAGTTTTGCCTAAAGGTACTTTAAAATCACTTTAAGCCATAGAGACCATGCAAATGCAAAATAAATACCCTCTTTGGAAAAATCTACTACTTATTGCAGTTACCGTAGTTGGATTAATCTACGCAATTCCAAATTTGTACACGGAAGAGCCTGTTGTGCAAGTTTCTTCGCAAGCGCCTGTGGAACCGCAAGAACTGGAGCAGGAAGTCAAGAACATATTGGATAAGGCGAATATTCCGTATGAATCAATGAGAACCAACAGGGAAACTTTGGAAATTCACTTTGCTTCTACGGACACCCAATTGCTTGCCCGCGATGCCATTCGCAATGGCCTTGATAAACAGTACACGGTGGCTTTGAATTTGGCTACTTCTACGCCTGAGTGGTTGCTTGCTATTGGAGCGGAGCCCATGAAGCAAGGTTTGGATTTGCGCGGTGGAGTGCATTTTCTTTTAGAAGTGGATGTGGATAGCGTAATTAATCGCCGCTATGAAGGCTTGATGAAAAATATCAGCCAAGATTTACGCGATGCAAATATGCGCTATGCGGGTATGCGCTATGTCGTGGATAAAGGCATCGATATCCGCTTTCGTTCCGCACAACTGATGGAAGATGCTTTAGCTGAACTCAAGCAAAAATCACCCGGGTTGGTTTTTACAAAATCCAAGGTGACTAATAGTTTAAATGCTGCTTTGTCCCCCAGCGAATTAAATACCATTCGTCAAAATACCATTGAACAAACCATGGGGATTTTACGCAATCGGGTAAATGAATTGGGCGTTGGTGAAGCGGTAGTCCAGCAACAGGGTGCAACCCGCATTGCTGTGGATTTACCTGGTATTCAGGATGCTGCACGCGCCAAGCAAATCCTTGGCGGAACGGCAACCTTGCAATTCCATTTGGTGGATCACGAGAATGATGCGCAAATTGCCAAGCAAACGGGTGCGATTCCCATCAATAGTAAATTATATATGATGGAAGGTCAGCCGCTGTTGCTTAAACGGCAAGTGGTTTTAAGCGGCGATTCGATCACCAGTGCTGTATCCAGCTTTGACCAGCAAACAGCTTCCCCTGCGGTGCAAGTGCAGCTTGGCGGCGGTGGGGAATCCTTTTTTACCAAGGTCACCCGGGAAAACATTGGCAAACGCATGGCGATCGTTTTCGTTGAAACGAAAACCACCATGGAGAATGTTGATGGGACCAGCAAGCGGGTTACTAAACGCGAAGAACGGGTGATTAGCGCGCCAGTCATTCAAAATGCGTTGGGGAATAATTTCCAGATTACCGGTTTGGCAGACAGCAAAGAAGCAAGTAATCTGGCGCTATTGCTGCGTGCTGGCGCCTTACCAGCGGCAATTTATCCAATTGAAGAGCGTACAGTAGGGCCAACGCTTGGCAAGGAAAATATTCGCCGCGGCATGATTTCTCTGGAAGTAGGAATGGGATTGGTTTTAATCCTCATGCTGTTTTATTACCAATTTTTCGGCTTGGTCGCAGACATTGCGCTGTTGTTGAATCTGGTTTTGCTGGGGGCATTATTGTCTATTATTGGTACCACACTCACTTTGCCAGGCATTGCGGGCATCGTATTGACCGTGGGCATGGCGATTGATGCCAACGTATTAATCTATGAGCGTATTCGTGAAGAGCTGCGTAACGGCATGTCGCCGCAAGCCGCTATTCATGCTGGCTATGATCGGGCATTTGCCACCATCATTGATGCAAACCTGACCACGCTAATCGTCGGCATTGTGCTTTTTTCCATTGGGACGGGGCCTGTTCGCGGATTTGCAATTATTTTGTCGTTAGGCTTGCTGACATCGATGATCACTGGGATTACCTTTACGCGGGCACTGGTAAATTGGTATTACGGTGGCCGCAATGTTAAAAAGTTATCCATTGGTATATAGACAGCGGCTGCTGCAGAACCATAAAAGAGGTAGGCATGGAATTTTTTAATCCAAATTCAAAAGTGGATTTCATGGGGGCGAGAAGATGGACTGCCTTGTTCTCCATATTAATCTTTGTAGTTTCGCTCGTAGCTTTGGCAATAAATGGCTTGAAATGGGGACTTGATTTCACTGGCGGTACCCAGATTGAGGTTTCCTATCCTCAAGCCGCGGATTTGCAAGCCATTCGCGATAATTTATATAAAGTAGGCTTCAAGGAAGCACAAGTGGTGAGTTATGGTACGTCCAAGGACGTATTGATCAGCATTGCCCCACGTGCTGATTTGGACCAAACTTTACTGGTTGAGCGAGTAATGCAGCAGTTGCCGGGTGCAGTCAAGCAGCGAGTCGACTTCGTCGGGCCGCAGGTTGGGCAAGAATTGGCAACAAAAGGCGTTTTGGCCATTGTAGTATCGTTGCTGGCAACGATGATTTATATTGCCATGCGCTTTGAATATCGTTTGGCGTTCAGCTCCGCTGTAGCGCTGATTCATGATCCGATATTGATTTTAGGGATATTCGCCATGTTTGGCATTGAGTTTGATTTGAAAGCTTTGGCAGGATTGCTGGCGGTCATTGGGTATTCCCTGAACGATACGATTGTGGTATTTGACCGCGTGCGCGAGAATTTTATTAAAATCAGACGCTTATCCCCCATCGAAATTATGAATATTTCCATAAATCAAACTTTGTCCCGCACCATCATGACTTCCGTTTTGACCTTGTTGGTGGTAGTGGCTTTGTTTGTTTATGGCGGTGAAACTATCCGTGGTTTCTCCCTGGCTTTAATTATCGGTATTATGATTGGTACTTATTCATCGATTTATGTGGCAGGCGCATTAGCCGTGGTCATGGGATTGGATAGAAAAGATTTTATGCCTTCCCAGCGTAAGGAAATTGACGATAGACCTTAAAGAACAAATAAAGGGGCTTACAGCCCCTTTTTAATTTTCGATTAATTTATCTATTTTAGCGGCGCAAATAAAATCGTTGTGGGTTAAGCCGTTTAACGCGTGGGTAGTAAAATGCACGTGACAATAGTTATACCCCACTTTTAAGTCCGGATGATGATTTTCTATATTGGCTACCCAGGCAATCGCATTCACGAATGCCATCGTTTCATAGAAATTATGGAAGGAAAATGACTTGTGAATTTCTTTATGGTCTTGGGAAATTTGCCAACCCTCTGCCAATTGTGGCATTAAATTTTGAATTTGCTCCGCAGTTAAGGATGAACCAATACCTTCACATGCTTCGCAATGTTTACTGCTAAGATCGCTTTTCATAGTTTAAATTCCTTACTTTCTGCCATACAAAGCGCAAGTGTAGCAAGAAACCGTTCATTTTGCTCGGCTGTGCCAATAGTTACCCGCAAGTAATGATTCAGCCCGTAAGGGTGCAAAGGACGGACAATAATTCCATGGCGCTGCAGAGCTTGGTAAATCGCTGCAGCATCCGTTGTGCAATTTATGGTAATGAAATTTCCGGCAGGCGGCAGATAACTTAAATTCAAATGCTTTAAACCTTGAATCATTTGTTCAAGTCCTAAAGTATTATTTAATACGCTTTCTTTAATAAACACATCATCATCTAAAGCCGCCGCAGCCGCAACCAGCGCGGTTTGACTGACGGTAAAAGGCGGCATGGCTTTAAGCAATATACTGATAATATCTGGGTGCGCTATTGCATAACCGATGCGAAGGCCGGCCAAACCGTAGGCTTTAGAGAACGTGCGGGTAATGATGAGGTTCGAATGAGCAGACAACAAATGCAGTGAATCGTGGTTATGCGTCTGGCTTACGTATTCGTAATAAGCTTCATCGAGAACCAGGATTGTCGATTCAGGAATATTTTCCAGTAAAAATTTAATGTCTTTGCTGCTTACCATGGAGCCTGTCGGGTTGTTTGGGTTGGCAAGAAAAATAAGCGCTGTGTCCTCGGTACAATTTTTAATAAACGCCTTGATATCAACTTCCCAATTTTCTTTTAATTCAACTTGATGCACCGGTATGCCTTGGGTTTTTGCATGAATTGCATAGGAAATAAACGCATATTGATGTAATAACAGATGCTTATCCCTATGTAGGGCGAAGCAAGTTAACATGAGGGGAAATAACAAATCGGTACCATTTCCCAAAATAATCATTTCAGCATCAAGCCCTAATTTTTGTGCGATCTTTTTTCTTAAAGGATGTGTGGCTGGTGCGGGATAAGTAGCTAATTGGTGTCCGGACAGTTCAGCTAAGGCTTTGATTACATTTGGGCTGCAGCCGAGAGGATTTTCATTGCTCGCCAATTTTATAATGTTGTGCAAATGTTGTTCTCTTGCCAATTCTTCTGCTGATTTGCCAGGGATATAGGGGGATAAGGTTTGAATTCCTTCATGGGGAAGCAAATGATAATCGCAAGGCATACAAGCTCCTTTTTATTATGGAATTTTTATCTTAGCCAAGCTTCATTAAAAAATAAAATATTCAATCACTTGCAAACTAATTTATTCGAGCGTACGCTTTTTAAGCCAACCTCAGGATAAAAATATGAACGGATTTTCTTTAACCGAAGTGTTAATTTCACTGTTTTTGCTTACTACAGTTGCTTTGGCTTTATTAAAACAGCAATGGCAGATCCAGCAATTGTTTAATCAGCTTCATTGGCGCGCCCAGGCATTAATTGAACTTGATAATCTTTCTGAGCAGTTGTTGGCTTATCAACAACCCACACCATTGCCAGGCAAGCCATTTCAATTCACAAAAAAAATGCTGTCTGACACGCAGCGATTATATCTCCAATGGCAAGATCCCATCGAGGCGAAGGCGTTTTCGTTACAACGTGACCTAAGCTTGCAATGAAAAAAAGTTCCGGTTTTAGTTTGACTGAAATTTTGCTGGGATTATTGCTATCCAGTTTTATTCTAGCTGCGCTTTTAACTTATTATCTGGGAAGCAAACAACAATTCATACGATTGCAAGCCGAGCTGGAAGATGCATTTGAAATGCTATTAATAACCGATTTGATCCAGGGGAGTGTGCGTAAGGCAGGTTTTACGCCTTGTCTTCGAGTAGATTATCTCACGACTGCCCATCCAGGTTTACGCCCCTTACAGCTTGTCGATCCACATACTTTGCAAGTAAACCGCATGAGCGAGTATTTTGGTGTGGTGGAGGAAATTTTAACCCCTACGGAAATCAAGGTGCGTTCTCTAAATATAAAACCGCAACAATTTGTATTAATTGCAGACTGTTATCATGGCGAAGTGAAGCAAGTGCAATCTTTAAGAACACAAGGTAAACATCAAACAATCGTGCTTAAAGAACCATTGATGTTTACTTACCATTCGCCCGTATATGTTGGAGAATGGCTGCAAGAAAAATTTTTTATACAAAATAAACCGCAAAAAACTTCCTTGTTGTATCGATTAAAACATACCGACGAATTGACGACAGCGGTAAAAAAAATTCATTTTTCCGTGCAGGAAAATTTTGAGCAAATCTTATTGCAAACCGACCTGGAGCTTAACAATGGGAAGCGGATCATCCTGCAAACCACGGTGCGCACATAATGAGGGAATAGTCTTGCTTACTACCATTAGCCTGTTGCTGCTACTTACGGGCTTCGTTTTATGGATGCTGCAGGAAATACAATTGTATGCAAAAACAAGCGCCTCGCGAATTAAAAGCCACCATGATTTGTATGCATTAGAAGCTGCTGCGCGTAATTTGGGTTTATCAAGCAAAGCCATTAACGATTCTTGTGTGGTGCAAGGGGATGATGTGAGGGCTCTGGCTTTGCTTTTAGAAAATAATCATGGCTGTATATATAAGCTGGCCGGGCATTCTTATGTTTATGCTTTAGTGGATTTAGGAAGTTACCCCTGTTTATCCATCCAGCAAAATTCCAGTGAATTCTCCAGCCACCATTGGTTAATCAGTGTAAAAGATGAGCAAAATACCATTTTACAATTAAGGATCGCGAAACCGATTCACCAGCTGGCGTGTATAGCCGATAAGCGGATCATTCACTCCGGTGTCATCAGTTGGAGAAAATTGACTTTGACAGAACTAAAGAAGGGTATTTTTTAAGTGGGTATTTTGCTAGTATCGAATTTCCTCGTTAAAATCCTCATGTAATCTGTGGATATTTATTTGATCTTTTAGGTTTATTAAGTTGTTTCTTAGTTAAACTGTTTGTTCTGCAACATGAATTAAATTTACCGCAACCGAGGCGGTTAGGAAGAACATCAATTTTTACCCGTTGTAAGAAACAAAAGGAGAACTGATGAATTTTTTTCAAAAAAAAGATGTTGCAATTTTAAGTTTGACCTTCTTGCAGCCCCAAGAGCTTAATGTTCCCCGTCTTTCAACGAAGCAAGTAAAAAAACTGGCTGATTCCAACAGAATCTGGAATCAATTTCTCGCAGAGGATTTCCGTGTATACAGTTCTGATTACTCACCCAGCAATGATCCAGAACCCAATTTTGCCATAGAGTCAGAATCGGAAAAACCTCAGGAATCTGCAATACAACGATTTAAAAAACATCCTGAGCTGCGTAGCAAAAACGTGCAAATTGATGCACACGGTCGCGAATGGTTTGCTAAGTATAAGGCACAGCAGCTAGCGGATATTATTATACAAGATAATGATATATCGATTGAAAAGCGCAAGGAACTGGCGACAAAGTTAGCTTTGGTGCAGAAAAGCATTTTGTTGGAAGATGAGTTGGAAAAACTTAGCCCAAAAGAATGTGATATTGTAAACAATGTCGCGCAATTGATTGGTGCCAAACTTATTTCCCTGGAAGAGGCTAAAAAATTAACTCTGGAGGAAAGCAACGATTTGAAATTGTGCGCTCCTTTGATCATGGCGCAAATTTTCACGCTGGAAGAGGGGAAGAGGTTACCATTACCGGTTTCAAGAAACTTGGAATATGTAATCGATTTGGTGCTCCACCTTTTTTTGCATAAAGGAGAAATAGCCTATTTAAACCTGGATGAATGCATGGTCCTGCAGGCTGCTTTTATGCTGGTTAAAGAAAAAATCTTGTCAATTGAGGAAGCCCGCGCATTAAAATTAACTTTTACGCAAATTCAAAATTTACAAAGTTTAAACCCTTTGATTTGTCAGAAAAAATTATCTTTAGCTGAGGCATTGCGATATACGGATAGCCAAAGACAAAATGTCAAAGCCTTTATGCCGCAACTTTTAAAAGATAACAGGGCCCCTCACTTAATTGAAATAGAAATTAATTTACATAAAGACAGAGGGCTTGATGCAAAGGTTTGTTGGTATTTGGAAAACCTAGGCGACTTATATATGCATGAAAAAATTTCTCTCGATGAAATTAAACAGTTTAAAATTGCACAAGAGGCTTGGAATTTAAGAGATGTTACGGAGTTGATTTTATCAGGCCATATCAGCATCGAAGAAGCCAAAGCATTATCGGTTGCCGAATGCCGCGGGGTAAAAGCAGCTACTCCTTGGATTCAGCGGGGCTGGATGACGATTAGGGATGCGAGAAGGTTAAATTCTTACCAATGCATTAACTTAGAATCATTAAGCGCGCTTTTAAACCGCTCCGATGTGCACGTGCATCAACATGATTTGCAACTGGCTTTAGCGCAAGCGCAAGTGAACGTCGAGGAGGAGCCGCATGCAGGGCAAGGGATTAGTCCAGCTTCTTGTGCATAACAGGAAAGATTCTATGCGCGTGTTTTGGGTAACGAACAAAATGGATTTTGTATGCTTACTGACCGTGTGGTTTATTCACCGGGAGATGTACTCCTAAAAATTGATATGCGTGGGTGGTATCCTGAGAGCGAAACTTTCAATACAAGGCATCACGTAATGCTTGTTTTGGGCGTGAAGGAAGGGTATCCCATCGTCGCGCATATGACATTCCATAATAAAAATAATCTTCCGGGATTAATAAGTGAAACATTAAATCGTGGCAAAGATTTATTTTTGATTCATTATCAGTTCAGTGAGCAGGTAAGGGCCAAGATCGTCGATTTGGTGCAACAAGCATTACAGTCGAAGCAATTTGTTATTACTAAACACATTATTAAAGATCAGCATATAAAATCATTACCCTACCGCGAAAAAATGCTAAGCATCGCATTAAAGAATTTAGCCGCTGGATTTAACGTGTGTGATTTTGATGCTGCACCAGAAACCATTAAGAAAATAAGCTGCCACGAATTTGTTTTAGCGATAATCCATAATGCCTGCCGGCAATGCAATGAAGAAATTCCTGAGTCTTTACGTATGCCGCCCAGTTTGGCTTGGGCTGATTTTTGGTTGCAAGCAGCTTACGATCATCCCGAGGAAGCAAAAGTAATCTGTATGCCTGCTATGTATCCTCTAGCTAAAACTCCTTTGCAAAAAAACAGTATTTTTGCTGTTGCAGCATCACCTTCCTTTGAATCCATGCGCAACGCATCCTGTGCAATTTTATAAAAAAGATATTGCTTGTTATATTAAAACGCAAGATGATCAAAATTTATGTTTTTTTATCGAACTTAATTTATAATAAATGGAATTTTTTTTAATAAATTATACTGAGTGATGAAAAATCAAAATCAAAACAACTTTCCTTTAGAAGAACAAGCGAACGAATTGCGCCAATTTTTGCTTAAGCGATTGCGTAAAAATAATGAAGAAATGACTCCCGTTTTTATTCAGGAAGTGGTGGTTTATGCCGCAGATTCTTATGGCGAAGCAAAAAGTGCTGCCATTGACAAAAGCACGATTGATGATCCGGCGCCACGTCTGTTGGCTCATATTGCACTTTTGGCAGAGCTAACCAACAGCATTCATCAAAACAGTTACTGCACCTTGGCTGAAAACGGCGAACACGTATTAAAAGATGATTGCCTGAATAAGATTACCCGGCTGTCGCTCAATGAATTTTCTCTTTATACAAATCAGCCGTTGAGCCAACAGCAGTTTAAAATTATTTGTGCTGGAATAGAACAAATATCTAAAAAATTGCCGGATAATGTTCATCTTTTGCTAAGTTCTTTTGCAGTGGTTAATGAGCAAAATGAAATTCTTAATACAGCTCTTTACGTGGAAGGGGGATTGATATCTAAAACAAGAGTTATTAGCAAATCGTTTGCTTCAACGGTAGATGTTACTTATGAGCAAATGAAAAATTTTTCGCAAGGAGTGTGTTATGGCGGCATGAAATCTCTTAGCGATTTTGTAGCAGGAGATAATGCAGCAACTATTCCAGTAACCAATAGTAATTTTTTTGAAGTGAGGACGAAAGGGAATGCAGTTTATTTACAATCATTGGAATTATGTTTAGACCATCGCTTCAAAAGAGTAAAAGATTCTTTAATTTCAAAGCTGACAAGAAGCTCCAGCGACTCGCAATTATTGCCAAAATATGTGGATCAAATTATCTCATCCAATTCTATTTCCATCCATGATGATTCACTTATTGTGCCATTAGCATGGCACGTGGATCCCAATTATATGAATCCTATCCCTCTTTCCCTGCTTAATTTGGATTCTGGATTGCTATCCGCCATACAGGCTAGGCAACATCCAACCTTACAGTTAAAAAATGAAGGGAAATTATTACAAATAATTAACCCAGCTTTTGGAAGGGATGCTATTTTGATTAGGCACAATGAGCGTCAGCTAACAGGATTTTTACCTGAAATCCTGCTCTTGGTTGAATTTGAAAATCAGAAAATTATTGAAGAACGCGTGGATACTTTATTGATTAATAATTCAAAAGACATAGAGCTTATCCGACAATGCATTGAGCAGAAAAACGCAGATTTATTTGCCAGCATCTTTCAAAAATATCCTAAGGTAAATTATGTGGCTTTGATTGAGCAATTAGCCCATAAGTTTGATAGTGCTGAAAAGCCGCAAGTTAAAAAATGGCTTTATCAGGAAGTCATGCGTAATGAACTTAAAAAAAACATTTACCTTAATATGGAAACAATAATGTCTGCCATTCAAAACGGGGTGGATTTTAACCATCGTTTTAATGAAACAAGTACTTTTGGGGAAAACACATTCGCATATGCTTGCGTCTTTCAAAATCCGCGCCTGGTTTCTGCTTTTTATGAAAAAAATCCCCACGTCAACTATATTCAAGCTGTTGAAAATACCGTACTGCAATTTTCTCCTTCCTCACAAGCTTTCGCTAAAAAATGGCTCTATCAAGAAATATTAACGTGTGAATTTGAAAAAGAAGATGGGGGCGATTTAGCTGTTATTTTAGCTGCGTTGCGTGCAGGGATAAATTTTTTTCACCCTTACAAATATGCCTTAAATTTGGGGGAGCGGGCATTACTGCAAGCCTATATCTGCAAAGAGCCGCGCATTCTTCAAGAAATAAGCATGCAAAATCCGAATCTTAATTATTTCGCTGTAATTGAAAATGCCCTCAAGGACTTTTCGCCGCTAGTGAAAACTATGCTCAGGGTATGGTTTTATCAAGAGTTTTTGAAAATTGAGCTTAAAAAGACAGTCAATGTCAACATGGAATTGGTACTCGGGTTATTAGCCGAGGAATTGGATTTTTTTGAACCCTATGACCAGGTTTTATATTTGGGCGAACAGGCTTTAGCACAAGCATTTCTATGTAAAGACACGAACATTATTTCCGTAATGAAGGCAAAATATCCCAATGTGGATTATGCAATGGTAATTCCGCGAATAGCTAATAGTTTTGGCAAGTTTTTTGCAACGGAGGTCGCTCATTGGCTTTCCCAGGAAATTATGAAAAGTAATCTCTTGCAAATTCAATTTGGAATTGCTTGTCAAGATGAAGCTCAATTACTACAACAAACCATGAGCCTATATCAAATTTATATCCAGGCGATGAATGTAAACAGTCAAAAGCAAACACTGGAAACGTTATGCGAGGCAATTTGCACCCTGATAATACGCTATAGGAAATATGGGGATACTGATGCAGCAGCGCTGATTGCGCAATTCACTCGTGTATTTGATGCATCACTGCAAGCCAGGGTTAAATATAGACTTTGCCATGAAATTATAAAAGATGAATTGAAAAAAACTGCCAATGCAGATCGTGTGCTCCTGCAAACTATTGTGCAATTGGGAATCGATTTTTATTATCCATATCAGGGTAATTCATGCATAGGTGAAGAACTCATAGCTCTGGTTTTTACCGTGCGGGATTCTCAATTACTGGCAACGCTTATGAATCATTTTTCCCAGGTGAACTGGTTCACCATTGTGCAAAAGATAGGTAGCCAATTAGTATCGCCATTAGGCGAAGAAATAAAAAACTGGTTTGCGCATGAAATAATTTTAATGGAATTGCAAAAGGGAAGGCAGGCAGATGCAAATCGGTTGAGGCAGGCTTTGCAATTTGGAATTAATTTTTTTCATCCTTACTGCAATACGTGTCTTGGCGTGCAACTCATGGCGCAAGCATGTGTTTCTCAAGACACGGAGCTTCTTCGAAAAATTTATACGGCCTACCCACGTGTAGATTATGCTGCCATGATAAGTCATGCGGTTGGCTTATTTGATGCCAATGCTCAAAATTCAGCAAACAATTGGCTTTGGCAGATGTTTACAGAACTTAACCAAAATGAACCGCAAGGCTTGCACCATTACCGTTTCTTTCATGAGCCCAGGGGGGCTTTCGATGGAGAGAATAGTAAAAATGATATGAAAAGCTGTACTATATAGACAAGCCAGCCGCATAAACAGGCCATTGGGTATACGGTATATTCACCGCTTCTATCATTGCCTAATCAAGCGGATGTTTTTTCCCAATGCATTGGTTTTTTGGGTGGAGCGAAACGGATTAATATCAAGGCCGCCGCGCCGGGTGTAACGTCCATATACAGTAAGTGTATCCGGTTTACAATGATTTAAAATATCCACAAAAATGCGCTCAATGCATTGCTCATGGAATTCATTGTGATTTCTGAAAGAGACAATGTATCTTAATAAACCTTCCCGGTTGATTTTTTTTCCTTTATAGGCGATTTGCACGCTTCCCCAATCCGGTTGGTGCGTGACCAGGCAATTTGATTTTAATAGGTTGGAAAAAAGGGTTTCTTCGACTATCTCATTTTGTACAGAAAGAAAAGAAGGCTCGACCGAGTAAGTGGAGCAGGCAATATCAAGCTCATCAATTAATTCTCCCCAATAAATATCTTTTATCTCAAACTGTTTCGATTCTGCCAATGAAAAAATTTTCACAAAAACTTCCGCGCCAATACTCTTGGTTAAATCTTCGGCAATAATTGCTTCAAGTTCCGCAACAGAACGAAAGTTGGTGTTATTGAAAGAATTAAAATAAAGCTTTAAGGATTTGGATTCTATTAATTTAGGCGAATTGCAGTCATACACTAGCTCAGCTAAGGCAACCATGGGTTTGCCTTTTTCATTAAGCCAGGAAACTTCGTAATGATTCCAGCAATCAAAACCAAAAAAAGGAGGGGAGGCTGGATCGATGCCGATTTCTCTACGTTTCTCGTCTCTTGAAATAGGGAATAGACGGGTTGGATCATAAGTAGCGATGTATGTCGATTTCTTACCTAATTCAGAATCACTCATGATGTTTTCTATTTCATTGACAACTTGCTTGCTCATAATTTTATCCAAATACCGCTGTCCAGTCATTGTATCTTATCATCAGCCTCAAGAGGCAATAAACCTGACTTTATGGGAAAATTTTCACTTGCAGCGGTTCATCCGCTGAGATCCAGGCTCTTTTCATGATTGGGGTGTTAAAAGAAATGCCAATTTCTCCGGCAGCATTAATTGCAATGACACCGATATGTCCTCTTCGATTGTTATGCCGCTTATGCAAAACATAATCACAAGCTTCCTGCATACCCATTTGCTTTAATTCCACCATCATGGAAATTGTGTGTGCAATCACGCCGCGGATTAAATATTCGCCTTCACCGGTCCCGGAAACAGCACAAGTTTTATTATTTGCATAACAACCTGCACCAATGACGCAACTATCGCCAATTCTTCCCGGTAAACAATTACTAGTACCACCAGTTGATGTGCCAGCCGCAAGATTGCCTCTTCTATCGAGTGCAACAGCGCCTACGGTACCATAGATTTTTTTTTCCATAATTTTTTGAATGGTTTCATGCTTGCTCAGTTTTCTGAAAATTTCCTGCATGTGATCGGTATAAAAATAAGAGTCGGCTTCAAGATAAATACCTTCATTTCTAGCCACCTCCAAGGCGCCATATCCTGAAAGAAATACATGCTTCGTCTTATAAGTGATGATGCGGGCAAGGGAAATAGGGTTTTTGACGCTTCTAACCATGGATACAGCTCCCGCTTTTAAGGTTTTGCCATCCATAATGGAAGCGTCCATTTCTATCTCGCCTTGGCAATTTAAAGCAGAACCACGTCCTGCGTTGAATATAGGATTATCTTCAAGCACTTTTACACCTTCTTCCACGGCATTTAGGGCACTGCCGCCGCGGCGAAGAATTTTATATCCAGCCTGTGCGGCTTCCGCCAAACCTTCCTCATATTCTTTGAGATTTTTTTTTAAAAAAGGATAACTGTTACTGGCCCCGCCGTGAACTGCAAAAGCAATTTTACTCATAGCACGTTTCCTTATCTAATTCATGCTCGCTGTATAGGTATCGCAGGATTCGCAAGCTTACGGGTTTCCATGGAAAACTGACATCCTTTCACTAACAAGTGCACGCGCAGGTTTTCCACAAATACTGCTTCTCCTTCAGAGACGCTGGTTATATTGGTTTGACAGATTTCACGCCCATCAATGATGACCACCATGCCTGAGCCGCGGCACTCCGTGTCCGTGCCGTTTTTAATAATGAGTGCCGTATCTTCCCCAAGACCGATGCCCAGTTTTTCAGGGTTCATAATGATGGCATGCGCCAAGCGGCCAAAGCGGCCGCGTTTAATAAAATGGGTATCGATGATGCAATTGGGCAAAAATCCTAGTCCGGCTGAAGTACTCAGATTGCGGTAAAGCAAGGCTTCGGTAAGACCTCCCTCCATAATCATGACGGTGGACATTGCCATTGCACCGGCACTGGTGCCTGCAATAATTAATTCGGAATCTTCAAAATAACGTGCACGAATGATATCAATGAAAGGGGTACCGCCAAGGATAGTGGATAAGCGGAATTGATCACCGCCCGTGAAAAATATGGCACCTGCATCCTCGGCACGAGATAAGTAATTTTTTTTACGTGCCTCCATGCGATCATTAATCGGCATGAACCCTACATTGTTATAGCCAATTTTGCGGAAAACCTTTTGATATATTTTTTTCACTTCATCCTGTACTTCAGAGCCTGTGGTAATAATTTCTATTTTTCTATCTGAAGAACCTGGCAGCAGTTCATTCAATATTTCATAGCGCGTAAATTCTTTGCGTTTTTCAATAATATCCGGCGGCTCGCCGACTTTATCTTCGGCTCCGCCAATAATAAGCAATTTGGCTTTAGGCATCATGATAAGCAGTCCTCACTTGGCAGAGTACTCCTTCATATAGTTTACTACTTTTAAAACATCATCGATGGAATAAAAGATAAATGTACCCGGAGTGGCATGATCCATCGCATAATGAAGGGCTTCAAATTCATCCGAGATAATTTTTACATTGGCATCAGGATTAAAGCGCTCAATCCCTTCCATTAAAAAATCAGTTAATTCTTCATTCGTTCGGCCGCGCCCATCCACATTGTGGCGTATGATGATTTCATCAAACATTTGCGCTGATTGGTACCCAAGTTGTTGTATGTCTTCAGGCCTCCTGTCCCCGGTAGCGCTGATAATGCCTATTTTACGGTTGCATTTAATCGAATCGAGATATTTCTTGATTTCAATGTAAGCCCCTTCATTATGAGCATAATCCAATAAGACTTGAAAATTGTCGAACTGAAAAAGATTCATTCTCCCCGGGGTATTCGTCGGAGAAGAGGAAAATTTTTGCAGGGCAGAACCAATCTCTTGTATAGGAATATTAAAAATTATCCCGGTCAAAACTGCAGTCAGCACATTAAGGACCATGAATGATGCTTTGCCATTAAAGGTAATGGGAATGTCAGCTAAGGAGGCAATAATGGTTTTATCATGATTTTTTTGCACTACAATCGTATTGTTATTAACGTAAGCAGCAAGCCCGCCGGCTTCACAGTGAGATTGAATGCGGGAAGTATTGCGCAAACCGAAGAGCGCCACATTGCATATTAATTCTTCCTTAATACGATACGCCCGCTCGTCATCGGCATTGAGCAAGGCATAACCGTCTTTTTTAGTGCTGCGCGCGACGACTCCTTTAGCTCGCACCAGTTCTTCCAGAGTATGGATGTCGTTTAATCCAAGATGATCGCTTGTAATATTTGTTATTACACTCACATCACATTCATCAAAACCCAAACCGGAACGTAAAATACCTCCTCTGGCGCATTCAAGAACGGCGAATTCAACCCATGGATCATGCAAAATAGTGGCAGCGCTTGAAGGGCCGCTACAATCGCCCTCATGGATTAAATCATCATTGATATAAATACCGTCGGTGGTGGTAAAGCCAACCCGATAGCCGGCATGTTTTGCCAGATGGGCAATCAAGCGGACCACTGTAGTTTTACCATTGGTCCCAGTCACAGCAATAAGTGGTATGCGTGCGGATTTACCTTGTGGAAAAAGCATGTCAATAATAGGAGCAGCTACATTGCGTGTGACCCCCTGGCTGGGTGCTAAGTGCATGCGCAATCCCGGGGCAGCGTTTACTTCAATGATGGCGCCATTCATCCAGTTGATAGGCGATTTTATATCTTTTGCAATGACATCAAGGCCGCAGATATCAAGGCCCATTAATCTTGCGGTGCGTTCAGCCAGTTTGATATTGTCCACATGCACATCGTCAGTAACATCGGTGGCTGTACCCCCTGAACTTAAATTAGCAGCATCTTTTAAGTAAAGAATTTCACCGGCAGGGAGGATGGAGTCCAGGGACAAATTTTTTTCAGCCAAAATAGTTCGGGTAGTTTTGTCAATTTTAATGAGCGTTAGGACATTGCTATGTAGTTCACCGCGACGGGGGTCTTTGTTGACTTCATCAATCAATTGTTTAATGGTTTGCGTACCAGTGCCTATGACCATAGCTGGGGTGCGTTGGGCGACGGCCGCCACTTTGTAATTAATCACCAGGAAGCGATAATCACTCCCCTCAATAAAGCGCTCTACGATAATCTTGGCAGAAAAGGTCTTCGCTAAATTAAAGCTCAGCAGGGCTTTTTCTTTGTCAATGATGTTACTGGTGATGCCTCGCCCATGGTTCCCATTAAAGGGTTTAATAACTAAAGGGAAACCCAATTCCCGTATCGCTGCATCCAATTCTTCCATCGTACTAATCAATACGCCGCGGGGAACAGGAATAAAGTGCGACAGTAAAAGTTGCTTTGTTAATTCTTTATCAGCTGCAATATCTACTCCAATAGAGCTGGTGTGTGAGGTTAAGGTGGCATTGATTTTTTTTTGCCGGCAACCATAACCCAAAATGATAGCTCCTTGTACCGGAGTTGCGGGAATATTCCTTTTTTCAGCTTCTTTGACGATGGCTTCTGTGCTTGGCCCTAACTTTTCTCGCTCATATAAATTTTTTAACACCTGCAAATCTTGATTCAGCTTAGTGTATTTTTTACCTTGTGCCAGCGTGTTTGCAATATGGACGGCTGCATTAGCCGCATAGAGGCCCGCGTTTTCAACCTCATAAGAAAAGATGACATGATAAACTCCATGTTCATGGGCGTCATAAGCTCTACCGAAGCCACAATCCATCCCAGCTAGAGTCTGTAATTCCAAAGCAATATGTTCTACCACATGCCCAAGCCAGGTGCCTTCTTCCAGCCGCTGTAAAAATCCTCCCTCTACCCCCCGCGAACAGCGGTGACTATACAAAGAGGGGAGAAGTTTTGCCAAGGCTTGTGGAAATCCTTTTAATAAATTAGTGGGGAAATTTTCATATTCCTCGAGATCCAATTTGAGTGCAATGAGTTTTTTACGATAGTTAGACCAATAATTGGGACCTTTTAACGTCTTAATTTGTAAAATTTTCATGAATCGTCCTTAATACCTGCAAAAGCTCGGGGATAACCCTCAAGAACAGCGTCCCTGGAAAATTTATATGCAACAAGAAAAGAACTGAGTAAAAGGAATTTAGATGATATGTGCCCTTTTTTCCATTTTTACATCATTATTCATCCAAAATTGTTGCATTCTTGCCCTACGGGAAGAATTGGTGAAAATAGTACAATTTGAAAAATAATTATGTTATAAAATATGTAGCATTTATAAATGTATGACAAAATATTTAAGCTGTTCAATAATCTGCTTTAGCATATAAAACCTAAAACTAAACCTAATCTCCCGCTTCTGGGAGCTGGCGTGGTCAAATGGATTTGGACATACCAGTTAAGAGGTAATTAACTTAACTGGAGATAGCAGCCCATAGCCTATCGATTAATGCCAATATGCTTACTCGCTGGATAAAGGAGCATGAATCAGAAAATTTCCAAATCAATTTGAATTTGAATATAGGGGCTTAAGAATCAAAGAATGCTGCTTAAACTGGGGTGCCCTCATTGACCACGTCAAGGCACCATTAGGAGAGACAAATTGATAGCAAAAACAATTAATCTCAAAGTGTTGCAAGGGTTGGGTCAGCTTTTTAAGCAAACGCTCATATTTGATGCCAGTATATTCAACCATTGCAAAAATAGTAGTCAATTTTTTCCCTTCAAATTTATGTTTAATTCATGTGGGTGAATTATTTAGCGGTTGAGTTAGATTTTTTATGCGAGGTAGGCTTCATTTGAAAAGAAATTTGGCCTCCGCGTTCGAGCATGGCATGCTTAACTGATTTAATAGTGTTTATTCCATACTGAAGTCTTAACGCTTGCAGGATATCGTTTGGGGTAATTCGGCAGCATTGCAAATTCTTTTTTATGTATTTGCCATCACGAATAATGGGAACTTTGTCGCCTTTAATGTATTTGCCGATTGTATGACTTTTATAAGTAATGTAGGCTAGCGCCCGATAAAGTAGAACAATCAAGCTGCATACTAGGATAGAGGGCAAAAGTGGGAGGTTGTTAACGATCGCCTCGCCTAATATCGCTCCTAAAATAATGTAAATGATGAAATCCAAAGGAGTATGATTACCATACAGTCTGGATAAATTCATTCTGAAAATAACAATGGCATACAATGTAATGAATATCCCGCGGAGATAAAGGTCATAATCTAAGATTTCATGTAACCCTAAGAATTTACCCATGGCTCACCTATAGTGATTGGTTAACAGGAAGACTAAGTAACTAGCTCATCTTCCGCTTTGAACTTAATGTCTAAGAGTTATGCTCTCTGTAGTACTCTTACTTTTTTTTGCATGATGTTTTTCCTGCCAGCTTTTTAATATAACGTAAAAGATAGGAACAAATACAACCGCAAGGCAGGTGGAAGCCAGCATGCCACTGCATACTGCAATACCAATTGAGCGGCGCGCATTCGCCCCTGCTCCTGTGGCAAACACTAATGGCAGTACACCCATAATAAATGCAAAAGAAGTCATAAGGATGGGGCGAAAACGCGTTTTGGCGCCAATGACAGCAGCTTCAAGAATGCTTTTATTGTGTATTTGCCGTTGTTCATTTGCCATTTCAACAATTAAAATGGCATTTTTCGCAGCCAGTGCAATTAACAATAGCAAACCAATCTGGGTATACATATTATTAGCAAGTCCAAGGCTTGATAAGGCCAAAACCGTACCGATTAAAGTCAGCGGCACGCTTAAAATGATTGAGGCAGGTGTAAGCCAGTTTTCATATTGACCTGCTAAAATTAAATAAACCAAAATCAGGGAAAGAAAAAAAATAAAATAACTCATGTTTCCGGCAATTTTTTCCTGATACGCCGTACTTGTCCATTCATAGGATAATCCGGGTGGCAGTACTTTCTTGGCGAGCTCCTCCATGGTTTGCATGGCTTGCCCTGAACTATACCCTGCAGCAGCTACACCGGTAATGTTGCTGGAAGGATACAAATTATAAAGTGAGATAATCGCAGGACCCACATCCGGCTTAATATCTGTTAAGGTACCGAGAGGTACCATGGCGCCAGCTTGATTTTTTACATAATAGTTACGGATGTCTTCGATGCTGGTGCGCGACGAAGCATCGGCTTGCACGTACACTTGAAAGACTTGTCCAAATTTAGTGAAAAGGT
Organism: Legionella sp. 27cVA30; assembly: GCF_024160945.1. Classification (NCBI taxonomy): domain Bacteria; kingdom Pseudomonadati; phylum Pseudomonadota; class Gammaproteobacteria; order Legionellales; family Legionellaceae; genus Legionella; species Legionella sp. 27cVA30. The sequence continues at coordinate 251,265 of NZ_JAMYXK010000001.1, read as the reverse complement.
TCACATAAGAAGAGCCTAGAAAAGTCTGCAGCGTGTCAAACGCGTCACCAATGCGTACGCCTAATGCTTCCGCTTTTAAACGATCAAAGGGCGCCGCTACTTGCGGCACAGAAGCACGGAAAGAAGTCATCAGTCTTTGCAAAGCAGGTTGCTCATTACCGACGTTAATCATTTTATCGGTAATTTGCTGCAGTTTTTGATAGTTGAAACTTCCATCTTGCAATTCAACTTGCATTTGAAAGCCTCCCGATAATCCCAAGCCTTGGATAGGGGGTGGAACAACCACTAATACTTTTGCATTCAAGGTATGAAGCGCAATATCGTTTAACTTTGTGTAAAGCGATTGCAAATCTTCCCCCTTACCTCGTAAGCTCCAATCTTTAAATATCACATATAAAACACCCGCATTAGCCAGACTTGAATTGTTATCAAGAAGAGAAATCCCATCGATGGCAATTACGTTTTCGACTCCTGGTATTGCAGCTACTTTTTTATGCAATTCATCTAGAATTTTTTCAGTGCGGTTTAAGGTGGCTCCATCAGGCAATAATACATTCATAATTAAATATCCCTGATCTTCCATAGGTATAAAACCAGTAGGAATGCGGGTTAACCCAAAAATAGCAAGCGCTATTAAAATGGCTCCGATTATTCCTGCCTGAAAACTGCGATGGACGAGGCGGTCGATAAAACGTACGTATCGAGCTTCGAGCGGGTTGTAAATTCTGTCAAATGTCTTGAAAAAAATATTTTTTGGTTTGTTCGCATCAAATGGTTTCAGCCATAGTGCGCATTGAGTGGGTTTTAGCGTCATCGCATTGATCGCACTGATGAGTGCCGTGGCTGCAATAATTAACGCAAATTGTGCATACATGGCTCCCGTTAAACCAGGCATGAATCCCGCAGGTACAAATACGGCCATCAATACCAGAGTAATCCCGATGATGGGGCCAAATAATTCTCTCATTGCCAAAATAGAAGCTTCTTTGGGAGGAATGCCGCGTTCTATGTGTTGAGTGACTCCTTCCACAATCACAATGGCATCATCAACCACAATGCCGATTGCCAATACCAAAGCAAACAGGGTGAGTAAATTAATGCTATAACCCATGAGCATCATGGCAAAAAATGTGCCAATGATGGTGACAGGAACTGTGGTTGCTGGTACCAGGGTAGCCCGGAAATTTTGCAGGAAAACCACAATAACTAATAAGACTAGAATTCCTGCCTCAAATAAGGTTTTATACACTTCATCTACCGAAGCTTTAACAAACATGGTGGTGTCAAAGGGAATGGAATACTGCATTCCAGGTGGAAATTTTTTAGCCATTTTGGCGACTGTTTTTCGCACTTCTTGTGCCACTTGCAATGCATTGGCACCCGGTAGCTGGAAAATGCCAATGGCTGCCGTAGGCTTTCCATTCAATTTTGCCAGCTGACTATAACTGGAAGAGCCTAGCTCAACGCGCCCAATGTCTTTGATGCGCACGATTTGCGCACTGCTGCTGGCATTGGCTTGCTCGTTTGGGCCTGTTTCAATCGTTTTGACAATAATATTGCCGAATTGTTCCGGGTTAGCGAGCTGGCCCGGCACATTGACTGTCAATTGATAGGATGGGGTGCCTACTGTAGGAGGGGCGGAAATTTGGCCAGCGGAAACTTCCTTGTTTTGCTTACTGATTGCATTTAATACATCGCTTGGATTTAGTGAAAAAGCATACATTTTCTTTGGGTCAAGCCAGACGCGCATCGCATAATTGCCCGAGCCGAAGATAACCACATTCCCCACACCAGGAAGGCGCGCCAGTTCGTCTTGCATGTTGATCGTTGCGTAACTGTTTAAAAACAAGCCATCATATTCGTCATGTTCTGCGGTGAGGGTAATAAATTGTAAAATGGCGGTTGATTTTTGTTGCACCAAAACTCCCTGTTTTTGTACTGGTACAGGTAGTTGTGCCATGGCAGCTTGCACCCGATTTTGCACCAAGACTTGCGCGAAATTTAAATCGGTGCCGATAGCAAAGGTTACAATTAGGTTATAGTTGCCGCTATTCGTACTGGTTGACTGCATGTATAACATGTTCTCAACCCCATTGACTTGTTGCTCAATGGGAAGAGCTACGGTATTGATGAGTGTTTTGGCATCTGCACCCGGATAAGTCGTGGTGACTTGAATAGTGGGTGGTACGATGGCTGGATATTGCGCTACCGGTAAAACCCAGATTGCTATTGCTCCCAGAAAAACCAGTAACAAGGCGATGACGTTTGCCAGTATGGGCCGTTCAATAAAAAATTTAGAAATCATTTCCAGTTATCCCACATTCATAGTATTGGCTTATTCTGCTTGGGTTTTAGGTGTGACAGGATAACCAGGCACGGCATTTTGTATGCCGTCCACAATGACATTATCCTCGGCGTTCAATCCTTTTGAAATGGCGCGCACTCCCTGATCCAGATTGCCCAAAACCACACGTTTCATGATTACTTCATGGTTTTGGTTAACCGTGAGCACATAAGGCCCAATTTGGTCATATTGGATAGCCGTATCCGGTATCGTTAACTGTGGCATGGGTTTGGTAATCGGTATTCGCACCTGCACAAAAAGACCTGGCAAAAGAGGATAATTTTTATTCGTTAATAAGGCACGGAATTCAATGGTCCCTGTAGAGGAATTAAGACCTGTGTTTACGAAATCCAGTTTTCCTTGATGGGGAAAATTGGCTTCATTTTGCATGCCTACATACACGGGAATTTTAGTAATTTCTGCAGGCTTAAATCCGTGGGCTTTCGCCGCTTCGCGCAGCTTAATTAAATCCAGTTCATTTAAATTAAAATATACATAGATCGGGTCTATTTGTTCGATAACAGCTAAATTCGTCGTTTCGCCATGCCCGACCAAATTTCCAGGGTCAATGAGATGCCGGCCAATTCTTCCGTCAAACGGTGCGGTGATGCGCGTATAACTATAATTGATGGCCGCCACTTCTGCATTGGCTTCGGCTTTTGCTACTTCAGCTTTTGATTCTTCGCTTTTAGCTTCCCATTTTTCCACGTTTTTAAGCGACGTTGCATTCTCCTTATACATTTGGCGTTGCCGCTCGTATTCAGCTTTGGCATAAGCATATGCTGCTTTTTGCGCTGCGACTGACGCTTGCGCTTCTTCCAGTTTTTGTTTGTAGGGTTCTTGTTCAATGATGAATAATTCTTGGCCTTTTTTAACCGCTGCTCCATCCACGAATTTAACTTCTTCCAAATATCCTTCCACGCGGGCGACTAAATTTACTGAATTAAAAGCCACGGTGTTCCCGGTTTGGGTAATGTATTCTGTGCGCTTAAGCCATTGTGGTTTCTTGACAACCACGACCGCAGTAGGGGGTGTTGGCGCAATATTTTTATTTCTGGGGTGAAGCATAAAATAAATCGCCAGCAACACGATGACCCCAATGACGGCTGTCGTTTTCAATGTCAATTTTTTATTAAAATTCATGGCTTCACCAATTAGGTAAATACAATTGCTTTATTTTTTGCGAACTTGTAACCGGTGGTAGATGATGTTGCGGTTCCAGTAAATTACCCCAATTTGTCCGCGCAGCCATCTCGGCCTTAACCTGTTGCGGTATAACATCCTTGCCACAGCGAATTTGCCAGCCCCCTCCCAAGGCACGGTAAAGCGCTATGAGTGCCTGGGCGACTTCTCCGCGAGCATTGATAAGTGAACTTTGCACTCTTAACTCTTGCCGCTCAACATCAACTACTGTGGTATAGGTCGCTTCTCCTTGACGATAACGGATTAAAGCTAGTTTGGTTGACTGCGTGGCAGACTGACTGGCCTTAATGAGATAAGCTTCTGTCTTTCGTCCTTCGATGTAACGGGTGATGTTATCTTGTACTTCTTGTTGTGCTTTTAAGACTGCCTGCAGGTAATTTAACAAAGCTTGTTGAAATGCAGCATCTTGCATGCGTACCGCATTGGTAATTTGACCGTAATTCAATAATGGCCAGGTAACAGATGGGCCTGCGGTAATCGCGCGATTTGACCAGTTGAACATATCGCTTAGAGAATTATTATCAATATTGTTGGCAGCAAACACAAAAGTCCCGGCAAGAGTAAAAGCTGGGTAAAGGCTCGCTTTTACTACGCCAATGTTGGCTGATTGAGCTATAGCTTCCATGCGGGCTTGGTAAATGTCTGGGCGTTGTGCCAGAGTTTCTCTGGGTATGCCTACCGCCGCCATGGCTGGGGTTTTGGGAATACCTTGGCTTTTTACTAAAAGCTTATCCACAGCATCCGGGGTAATACCCAACAAAACCCCAAGCTTATCTTTTTGTATGCGAAGATCGCTAAGTAAAGTCGGCAAGGTAGATTGCGTTTCAGCTAATTGTGTTTCAGCTTGTTCAACGTCCAATAAACTGGTTTGCCCGCCTTTATACCGTGATTTGGCAATTTGCAAGGAAATAGTTTGCAATTCAAGGTTTTGTCTCGTTATCCGAATCAGTTGCTCATTCGTTCTAATTTTAACATAGCTACTTGCGATATCTGCCGTGAGGCTGACCAGGGCATTGTCATAAGCCGCAACGGATGCTAAAAAAGAAGCATCATTGGCTTGAATAGCCCGGCGGTATTTTCCCCAAAAATCCAGTTCCCAACTTGCGGTAAAGCCCAGAGATGCCGTATCAAAAGTAGAGGGAATTACATCTTGCAACATGCCGCCACCAATGCGGTTATACGTATAATTGCCAATCAACGCTTGCTGTTGTGGATACAGTTGCCCAACGGATTGCGCAAGTTTCGCGCGGGCTTGTAAAACCCGCACTCCTGCAATTTGTAAAGATAGATTATTGTGATAGCCATTATGGATTAAAGCGGTGAGGGTGGGGTCTTTAAAAGTTTTCCACCAATCGGCATTATGAAGAGGTTTCCCTTTAAAGACCGGTTTGTCAGGAAGCCATGTGCCAGCAATTTTTTTTCTAGGCTCTTTATAATCAGGACCCACCATACAGGCGCTGAGCAATAAGCAGGACATGATGGTGAAGAGTTTTAACATATGGATGAATAATTTCCCTATCATTAAAGATTTCAGCCTTGAAATGGGAGGATGAACAGGTAAGAGCAGGAGCGCCGTTTAATTCATACTCTGAAAATTATCTTATCCGCGTTGAAATAAATGAACAAGTAAAAAGTGAGCAACTTAAATTGAAAAGAAATTCGTATGCTCCCATTGATTAAAAGCATATTCCGGATACCTGGCAGGGAAGAAAGACAATTGGCTTGAGTAAATTTTTGCTGATGTTGAATCCTATTTCCACTCCGATATAATCGTCGCCAAGTTTTATTTTTAAATGAACTTTATGAAAAAAATATTGGCTATTCTGCTTATCTTGCCCTCGTTGTCTTTTTCCAAGTCACCCTCATCAGAAGTAGTAAGCAGCCCATGGGAAGCGATACCAAGCCCTGCATGGGGAGTCGGTCTTTATCGGCTAAGCGTACCTCATGGCTGGCTGGTTTATACAGGTGGGGGTACAACCGCTACGACTGTATTTGTCCCGGATGAAGATCATGAATGGATCTTAAATCCTGTAACAAATTAATTCCTATTTGTTTTTTCAATATGGATTGAAGGATGGCAGCTGTTCTTACCCTTGTGAAATAGCGGAGCCAGTTCAAAAAGCGCGGTATATTTGCCAAAAGAGTAGCTGGGGCTTCTTTTGCGCAATAAAAATTGTTTAGTGTCCGTCATTGGTTGAGCGGGCAATGTTATGCGTCACCCGCGGGATTATTGTGATATTTGCTCATGGTTTCGCATATAAAATCCCTTGCTAATGAACCCGCCATCCTAGGTTGTAGGGTGGTGATGTATTTGGAGAATGATGTATGGAAAAACCTTTAAAGGCTATTGATAGGAAGCGATGCGATTGGGTGCCATTGGATAAGCCTGATTATGTCTGTTATCACGATACAGAATGGGGAGTGCCCGTGCATGATGATAAGCGGCTTTTTGAAATGCTTATTCTTGAGGGCGCACAAGCCGGTTTGAGCTGGTACACCATACTGAAAAGGCGCGCGGGATACCGTGCAGCATTTAAGGATTTTGATGTAGTAAAAGTATCGGAAATGTCTGATGCAGAATTAGAGAGTATTTTAAATAACGCAGACATTATCCGTAATAGGTTAAAAGTATTTTCTGCGCGTAAAAATGCACGGATATTCCACTCCATGCAACAAGAATTTGGTTCTTTTTCTGCCTATTTATGGGCTTTCGTAGACGGCAATCCGCTGATAAATCGCTATGTCAGTTTGCAGGATGTGCCCACCCGTACTTCAATCTCCGATGCTATTTCCAAAGACTTGAAAAAACGCGGGATGAGTTTTGTCGGTTCCACGATAATCTATGCTTACATGCAGGCAGTCGGTATGGTGGATGATCACCAGACCGGTTGTTTTAAGGCTTGTCCGGGTAAGTAATCTTAACGTTTATTCATGGATAAACGTTTGGTGCGAAAGTGATGGTTGCATGGGTTGTATGAAAAGCTAAATTTTCCTACAACATAAAACAGCTTACGCAGCGTATCTTATTCAGAGAAGCATATGATTAATGTAGAAACTCTTGTGTTGGTTGCTGTATGGAAAGAACCTTTTGTGTTCCAAGGTTGTATTAAAATAACGGCGCTGAACGAAGAAAATATCACTTTTTTCTTCTTCAGATGCCAATCTATCCATGCCTCACAAAATGATCTAGTTACCGGTGATTTTTCCGCAGATGACTATGAATTTACTCATTTATATAATGAGATAAACCCTAACCCACTGCACCTTAATAATGAAAATCCTATCATTGCTTATGCTATGGAAATGTTGAAATATGCGTTGCATGTTACGTTAAAAGAAATGATATCGAGCCGCAAATTACACTTCACATCAATTGATGATGTAGCAATGCAAGCGATGATTAATAAGGTTAAGGCTGTTTTGTCTAAAAAATTAACTTTACCCCCAGAGGAGCATATTGGCTTCGCAGTCGCCATGGATTTTTATCCGCAGGAAGAAATGGGGCGTTTTGCAGCATTGGCATTGCTTAATAAATTAGAGCCACTTGTTCATGATTCTCATAGCTGCCACTGAATAATAAAGATTATTATTTACTCTAAAACTCATCGATTAATGAATCAAAGCGGCTTCCAACAAACTTATAACAGAATTTAGTGCCATGCAGAATGTAGCTGTTTGGATGTGACATATAGGGCTTGTAAAAATCCATATGAACGCTAGAAATCCTATGAATTTTTGCATAATCAATTTCAATGGCTTCGGGAAGCCAGTAAGTCCATCAATACATGCAATAAATATCTCATCTAGGCCACGATTTTTTTATCGTGAGTACATTAAGCCAAAATTTAGCCCCTTCATTTTGACTAATCCACATGCCCAGAAGCTCCTTGTAGCCGTCTGTATTAAACACCTAACGTTAAATAGACGCACTTGTTAATAATGCCTTTATCCGTCTTTACTTTAACAACAATACCATCCAAATAAACGATCGGAAAACAGCTATGCAATGGTCTTGCTTGCCCTGCACGTACATCCGATACGGATACTTATTTAAATAATATTTTTCCACCAACGACCTTCCCACCAATTTTAGAATTACCACGAATGATTACTTCACCATGTCCGCCTGCAAAAATTATATCTCCAGAGATTTCAGAGAAATTATCCAAGTGATCCTACCTCGAAAAACCGGACACCCACTTTATGCAACCATGCCAAATTTGCTAGGGGTCTGAAACCCTAAAGTTGAATGGATGCGTTTGCGATTGTAAAACACCTCAATATAATCGAATAGAGCTAATTGAGCCTCCTTTCTGGTTTTATAAGTCATCCCATAAATGGTCTCCACTTTCAAAGTATGATAAGCTCTCTCGCTACTTGTCTTAATGGCTTATTACTTTGCTCTAGAAATTCAATTGCTTTAACTTTGAACTCTTTTGTGTAGATACTTCTGACCATTGCTACTCCTTGTTGATGAGATTATATCTCTTAAACAAGGTGTACGGCTAATCGAGGAGGGATCAAAATTAACATTTGATACTTTAAATAGAAAAGAAAAAAAAGCATTGGTAATTCACCTGCATAGGGTAGGTGCTTTTTCTGGGAAGAATTCAGCACAGTATATTGCTGAGATTCTCAATGTATCACGGGCCACTATTTATAACTATTTAGGCTGTTTAGAATCGTAATTAAGGATTGTAAATGTTAGATATCCACAGTGAAGTACTGCACGCTGAAAAAAGAATCCGTTTATCTGTGCGTGAAACGCCTCTGGATTTTTCCTTACCTCTTAGCAAAATCACAAACTTAAACCTCTATTTAAAGCATGAAAATTTACAGCATACAGGGTCTTTTAAAGTTCGCGGGGCATTTAACGCCTTATTATCTTTAACAAAAACACAAAAAGAGAAAGGAGTTGTGGTCGCTTCAACTGGGAATCATGGGGCTGCAATTGCCTATAGTCTAAGTAAATTAAATATTCCTGGTATTATTTTTGTTCCTGAAAATGTCTCCCTTACCAAAGTTGAAAATATTCGTAATTACAACATTCCTCTTAAATTTCATGGAACTGATAGTGTAGAAACAGAGCTTTATGCATTAGATTATGCAAAGCATCAAGGCATGTCCTATATTTCACCTTATAATCATCCCCAAGTCATTGGTGGCCAAGGTACCATTGGCCTGGAAATTCTGCGTCAATTAGATTCTGTTGATGTAGTCTTTGTACCTGTCGGTGGTGGTGGCTTAATTGCAGGGATTGCCGGATACATAAAAGCTGTTTCCCCTAAAACAAAGATAATCGGCTGCCTGCCAGAAAACTCTCCTGTTATGTCTGCATCCATCAAGGCAGGAAAAATTATTTCCATGACCACATTGCAGACCCTTTCAGACGCAACAGCTGGAGGAATAGAGCCTAATTCAATGACTTTTGACTTATGCAACACGTATGTAGATGATTTTATTTTAGTCTCTGAGCGTGAAATTCAACGGGCAATATTAGCGATCATTAAAACTCAGCATCTCTTAATTGAGGGGGCTGCCGCTATGGCATTTGCGGCAATACTCAAGTGTGCTGAGCATTATAAAGATAAAAATGTTGTGGCAGTTTTAAGCGGCGCCAACATTAGTTTAGAAACCTTAAAATGCGTCATTGAGTAATCTTATGCGAATTATTAACCTGCATGAGATAAAAAACATCCTGAAATCTGTAGATATTATGACGGCTATTGAAGAAGGATTTGTTAACTATTCAAAAGGAAATTGCGTCGTTCCGCCCGTTGGAGAATTGTTATTTAAAACACCTCCCGGCGAAGTACACATTAAGTCCGGTTATATTAGAGGTGATGATTACTATGTGATTAAAATTGCTTCCGGATTTTATGATAATCAAGCATTCAATTTATCCTCCAACAATGGACTTATGCTGCTTTTTAGTCAGAAAACAGGAGAACTGCTAACAATTCTTCTCGATGAAGGATACTTGACTAATATACGAACTGGCATAGCTGGTGCAATTGCAGCAAAATATCTTGCACCCGGCACAGTCAATTGCATTGGTATTCTTGGTACTGGCACACAAGCACGATTACAATTGTCCTTCTTACGCTCAATAATGCCTTGTAGCAATGTGCTGGCTTTTGGAAGAAATTATCGCAATCTTCTGCACTTGCAGGAAGATATGCAAAAAGAAGGATTTAATGTGCAGATCACCCAGGTCATGGAAAAATTAACAGCAATTTGTAATCTTATTGTAACAACAACCCCATCAACATTGCCCATTTTATTTGCTAAAAATATTAAGCCTGGCACGCATATCACTGCTATTGGAGCGAGCGACAAACAAGAACTCGATGTATCCATATTCGGCGTGGCGGATATGGTTGTTGTTGATAGTGTGGCGCAGTGTGTCGAGAGAGGAAATACCGCTCATGCTGTTCGTAAAAAAATAATTCGAGCGGAGAATTTAGTTGAGTTAGGGCAGATTATTTCAGGGGAGAGCGTTGGTCGTACAAACGATACTCAAATAACAATTGCTGATTTAACGGGTTTAGCAATACAGGATCTTCAAATTGCAAAAAAAATTAATGAAGCATGCTTGGCCTGGTTCGCGTTTGCTGTTTTGTAATTTAGCCCCAAAATAAGCTAAATTTTTCAACCAAAATTCTTCATGGAAAACAATTTATTAGATTTTATTTTTGATAAAATGAAATAACTTTAAACAGTTTTGGGTTGCTTTTAATCTTGTTTAGTGTAAAATTTGTCCAGTTATGAGAAAATTACTTTATATCAGCGTTATTATATTGTGTTTGTCTGTAGGCGGTTTCTGGGTGTGGAAATTTTATTCTCCAGCGCCAGCAAAGCCCTTGCACCTTAAGACATTTTCCTTCGCAAAACTGCCGGGGTGGGATGCAGCTGATGCTTTGCAATCCTTCAAGGCTTTTAAAATTTCCTGTAAAACATTTTTAAAGCAAAAGCCTGAAAAATCAGTGGGCAGCCCCTACATTGACGTTAAAGCAAAAGATTGGCATTCTGCATGTCAGGCTTTATCCATAAAAGAGCCTGCGACGGATAAAGAAGCCCGTGAGTTTTTTGAAACCTGGTTTACACCTGTTCTTTTTCACGAGAACCAGCCCGTACGCGGTTTGTTTACAGGATATTACATGCCCGTCCTGGAAGGCAATTTGACCAAAACTGCTAAGTTTAATACCCCGATTTATGGTTTGCCTAACGATAGGATTACTATAAATCTGGGTCTTTTTGATCCAAGCTTAAAACACCATCGTAAGTTAATTGGACGATTGCAGGGTAAAAAGTTAGTTCCATACTATACTCGCGCCCAAATTTCCAAAGGTGCTATCGCCAAATCAGCTCCCGTACTTGCTTGGATAAGCAATAAAGTAGATTTGCAATTTTTGGAAATTGAGGGTTCTGGTGTGGTGCAATTACCAGACGGCAAAAATCTGTTCTTGGGTTATGCTGGTGAAAATGGGGCTCCCTATACTTCCATAGCTCGAGTTCTAATCGATAAAGGCGTGATGACTAAGGATAATGCCTCCATGCAGCGTATCCGCAAATACTTTAAACAACACCCCAAAGAAGTGGATAAAGTTTTAAACAAAAACAAATCATTTGTATTTTTTAATGTTTTAAAGCAAGAAGCTGCTTTAGGTTCGCAAGGTGTTCCCTTAACTCCGGGCTATTCGCTAGCGGTGGATTTGAAATGGGTTCCTATAGGCACGCCAATTTGGTTGAATACTACCCGCCCTGATAATGCCAAGAAAGAAGCGCCTTTCCAACGCCTTATGGTTGCCCAGGATACAGGTGGTGCGATTCGTGGAGCAGTTCGTGGTGACGTATATTGGGGGCCGGGGAAAGAAGCGGCTTATATTGCTGGCCACATGAAAAATCCAGGACACTATTGGTTGTTGCTACCCAAACATATAGTAGGGCGATTAAAAGATAAAATTGCTTAATTTTTTTTATGAATTAAGCAATACGCATCACTCATATGAGACTGTAGATAAAATTGTGTAACTGTCTATGACAAGAGCCTTTGAGGCTAAGGATAGATAGTACTGAATAGAGAAGCATTAGAAGCCTTTGCTCGCGAAGCGGCAAAGACATTAAAGACAGAAAAAGATCTAAATGATTTCAGTCAACTGTTAACCAAGATTACAATTGAGGCAGCGCTTACTGCTGAACTGGATGAGCATCTTGGGTTATGAAAAGCATGTAAAATCCAGCACATCAAATAGCCGCAACGGATATAGCAAGAAAATATTAAGAACTGAAGATGGTCAGTTTAAATTAAGTACTCCACGAGGCATTTTTACCCTTCCGCCACTCTGCCAGTAGTTATTCAGCAGCAACAAGAATTTGTTCAACCTGATTGTTTTTAAATACAACATGCTTATGCAATCCTATAGAAACAACGGCTGGTGCTAATTCTTTCATTATATTAATTGCTTCTTGCCTTTGTTGCTCACTCGCATTTGCATTTCCCAAACAATCTATGTTTGCTAAAAAAGCGGCAATTGTACCCTTTCTTATCGTTTTTCCATTGATGGTCGTATTATCAACTCCATTCGGTAAAATATCTTCTGGTCGTAGTAAATTATTAGTCAAAATAATTAGGCAACGTCCCTAAAGTTTTTTAGACAAGATTTCATCTTAAATTGAGCACAAATTTTTCTATTTCACTTCGATCTACCCCCTCTCCCGCGATAGGAGCTTTGATAGTATGATGATGCCCTTCGCGGGAGAGGGTTGGGGAGAGGGAAATGGACAAATCTGCGCTAAGATTCCGAGCCATCCACATTATACCTTCTACAAAAAGCCGGTTGTCTGATCCCCTCCGACCAGGATCCCCCGACTTACCTGGTAAGCAATCTTTAATCCTGTTCCATTCATCATCTGTAAGCATAAAACCACCATGTCATTTCTATCGCAGATTATACACAATCATCAATGTCGACAGAACCTAAATCCCGAACAAACAGTCGGCTTCATGCTGGGGAATTACAATCATGCCATCGCACTCACCTATAAAACAGGAGAAGGTTGGACATTCATGGATATTAACCAATATCCACCTCAAGCTGTAAAAAATGACACAGATTTGTTGACTGACCATATAAGGCTTGCTTTTGATTTTTCATACCATACACCTTTTAATGTAAAGCTATTCACTACAGGTGATCATGCGAACCTCGCACAATTTAAGGGACAATTTGCTGCGTTTAAATCCGCACATAACCTCAGCGCGGAAATGATTCAGCGAACAGGAGCCGATGCAATTGATTTAGCTTATATCGCTGCCCAAGATGGAGATACCGATACTCTCTTAAAGCTTGGTGAGGCAGGGGCGAACTTCAATAAAACCTATGGGAAGTATAAAAAAAATCTTGCCTGGCTAGCTGCCGAGAAGGGCCATACAAAAGCTCTGAAAATACTTGCCGATCATAAGGTAGATTTGCATAAGGCCAATGTTAATGGTAGGACTCCCATGCATGCCGCTGCTTTAAATGGTAAATGCGAAGCCATTAGAATACTGCAGCAACAAGGAGTTCCTATTAATATAAAAGATAAAGATGGATTAACACCTGCCCATATAGCCGCTTTCGGTGAGCACGATAAAGCTCTGGATACCCTTAAGCAATTAGGGGCGGATTTAAATGAACCCGATGCATCCGGCATGACCCCGCTTCATTATGCAGCATGGGGGAACCAAGAGCACCTTGTAGTTAAATTATTAAATGATGAACAGATAGACCGCGATAAAAAGAGTAATAATGGTCGTCACGCCATCCACTATGCAGCTGATGTGGGCAGCGAAACTATCTTGGACCTTTTTAAAGAAAAAGGAGTGGATTTATTGCTTGAGGATGATAATGGGCGAACCATTGCCCATATTCTTGCCGGTAAAGGCCATAAAGAATTGATTGAAAAATTCATGGCTCAGGGGATTGATTTTAATAAGAAAGATAAAAATGGTTTGACACCTCTGTACCATGCAGCCCTAGACGGACAACTTGAAGTAATTGAATTTCTCGCGGCTAAAGGAGTCGATTTAAATGCAGAGGATAGCCTGGGACAAAACATAGCTAATATGGCCGCCCTAACTAACCAGGCGCACCTCATACCTGCATTGGCGGCTAAAGGTGTCAATATGACAAAAAAAGATAAGGGTGGCAATACGCCTCTTGTCTGGGCGGCGTATCATGGTTCAAAAGAAACCTTCCTGGAACTTGTTAAATATGAAGTGGTAAGCAATGACACATACCTTTTTGCCATTCTTCAGGATCAACCAACGATTGTTGAAACGCTCCTTGAGTTAAATATAAATTTTAAAGATAAAGCATGGCGATTTAGTTCAGAAAATCAGTTAAGAGAATTTATTGCCCCCCCCTTAACCCCTGGGGAAGCCATCCCACCAAAAATAGAGGCAAGAATTAAGACATTCCTGGAGCAAAAAGCCAATAAAGAAAACATCCCCATCTCTCCCTACGAGCTTGCCTTCCTTGCAGGAAAAGATGAGATTGTGCAATTATTCAACCGACAAGACCCTAAAACTACGGAGCTGTTAACGAGCTTGCAAGCTTTAAGAAAATACGGCGAAACCATTAAAAACAAAAATAAAGAAAATAAAAAGCAAGAGCAAGAAAAAGGCATGCAAAATGCTACCGATAAAAATACCCTGGAAGGGGAAAAAGCCATGGCAGCCGCCGATGCACTGGAAAACCTTGCCTGCCTTTATTTCGCGGCGAAAAATGCCCCCAATCCAGATGACAAAGCCATAGAAACAATCCAAAACAGCTTTAAACAACAACTGGCGCAAACTTATCAAGACTTAAGCACCCACCGGGCCCGCTGGAAACCCTTCCTTGCCAACATCCTCATCGCAGCCACAGGCATCGGCCTTTTGGTTATCGTGGGCAAGCTCTTAATCACTGGCAGCGCATTCTTTGCTGAAACCAGGCGCCAAAAAATGGTCGGGCAAGTGGCAGGCGAGTTTGATAAATTGCTCAATACCAAACCTATGTAGCATTAATCTACCTATCTACTATTCCTTTCGCTCTAATAAATCCTCAATCTATTGATTGGACCATGGCTTCTTATTAAGAAAAACATACCTTGTGCTTGCGTAACTCTACATGGAATGATAGGAAATCAGTTATAACTCTAGTACGACGTTTCACTGAATCTGTCCTGTGAAAATGAAAGTCTGCTAACTTTCCGTTGAGCAGGGAATGCCTGAATAGACGCGTTGCAGATAAAAGTATGCTCATTCACGAAATAGTTGAGTGGCATAAAAACAGAGACGCTAAGGAGGCGGCTATCGATTGGCAGTTTACAACCGAAGACGCCATGATTAAATTGAAAAGGCTGTTTCCAGTTTTGCAACCAACAGGACAGATTGAGTGCAGCGTCGTACTAAATTGGCTTTTTAAAAGCCTGCCTGATATGGTATGGATATAACAACTGCTATTTACAGCGGGGTTGGCAATGAAAAAAGGGATTTTAAATCATTCTATTATTCATCTTTTATTAGAACACGAAAGAGAGCATGCAGAAAAAATCTATTTAAGACAGCCCCGCGAAGGTTGCTGGCATGAGTTTACCTGGGCGCAAGTAATGCACCAAGCCCGCCAGGTGGCTTCGTTTTTACACTCTTTAGGACTTAAAAAGGGTGCACACGTCTCAATTTTATCAAAAAATTGTGCTGAATGGTTTATTGCCGATTTCGGAGTGAGTTTAGCCGGGATGGTCAATATCCCACTTTTTGCCAATCAACATGCATCGAGCATTCAATACGTTTTAAACCATGGGGAAGTGGAGCTGGTTTTCCTTGGCAAGCTTGATAATCATGCGCACATGCGAAGTTCCATCCCTGAGCATGTGCGCACCATAAGTTTTGATTATCACCCCGACATGCAAACTACCTATCAATGGGCTGCTGTTTTGGCAAGCGAGCCATTGCAGGAAGTTATTTTGCCTAAGGCTTGCGATTTATTCACCATTATCTACTCGTCTGGCACTTCCGGCACGCCCAAGGGCGCCATGTATACCCACGAGGCAATTGCCAATTATCTTAACATCTTTTCGACTGATATTCGGCGCATGATTGATTTGCCCTATTATCACCTTTTATCGTATTTACCCTTAGCACATGTATATGAGCGTTCGGCGATTCAATTGGGGAGTTTGGCAATTCCAAGCGATGTGTCATTTGTTGAGAGCCTCGATGCCTTTGCGGAAAATTTACGTACGGTAAAACCCAATATTTTTGCTGCAGTGCCGCGGATTTGGGATGTGTTTCAGCACAAAATTGAACAAAAAATTTCACCGCAATTGCTCAATATTTTATTAAAACTCCCAATAATTTCTGGTTTGATTAAAAAGAAAATAAAACAGCAATTGGGTTTGGAAAACAGTCAGGCAAACATCTCCGGAGCGGCGCATTTGCCTGTTTCTATTTTGAGGTTTTTTGACAAAATAAATATTCCTATCCAGGAAGGTTATGGTCAGACAGAAAATTTTGCTTATGCGACGCTATCCCTACTAAATGAGCGCAAACCTGGATTTGTAGGTACACCAAGACTTCAGGTAGAAATTAAATATGGCGAAAATAATGAGTTGATTATGAAGTCCCCTTGTCTTATGCGTGGATATTATAAAGACGAAGAAGCAACTGCAGAGGCGTTTACTGCGGATGGCTGGCTGCGTACCGGTGATATTGTCGAAATTGATGCTCAAAACCGTGTGAAAATTTTAGGACGTGTGTCGGAGAATTTTAAAAATTTAAAAGGTGAATTCATAGCTCCAACTCCCATTGAAAAAGAATTTTTTGAACCCGAGTTAATTGAGAATGTGTGTCTGGTAGGCCGTGAGTTGGCTCGAAATGTATTATTAGTCAGCTTGACTAACGAGGGCCGCCGCAAACCGCATGAAGAAATTAAAGAATACTTGCAGGTACGTTTGCATGCCACCAATCAAACGTTAAAAAGCTATGAAAAAATCAGTCATATTTTAATCGTCAAGGAACCCTGGACACCTGAAAACAATTTATTAACGCCTACTTTGAAGGTGAGGCGGCGGCAAGTTGAAGCGCATTACCATGCGTTTATTCAACAAGCGGTTACCGATCATCATCTTATTGTGTGGGAATAATTTCGCATTTAAAGGCAGAGCTGGAGCAGAAGGTTAAAAGTAAACCCCCAACAGTGTAAGAATTGAACCCTGGGGTTCAGGTGGGATGCATTCGTGCCGGATCAGGCTTCCCATACATTGTGGTATAGCACAACACAGGCAACAGAACACGCCCCTAACAATGTGCTTATCGGTTCAAAAATCTTACTGTTGGGTTAATTAACAGTATATCATTTTATTAAAACATTTGTCTAAAAAAGCAAGTTTAAGCTTACAAAATGTTAGGCAGGCTGGCAAGGCAGCCCCGTAGACTGTAACAAGTTAAAACCATCTGCATTGGCTGTTTCTTGAATAGCATGCAGTTTCTTAGCGGAATCGGTATGATATAAAAAGAAAAAATTCCTGTTTTGCCTGACGTTTACCACCCCTTTGACGATTACTAACAAGCCGAAACTGCAAATTGCCAGGGCTAAATTCCCTAAAAACTCCCCCCAACCGCGATGTTTGCTTAACTCAGCACTCGCATGGTCCAAGGCTAGATTGCAATCTTTTTTAAATTCAGATGCAGCGCACCCGCCGTTTAATATATGCTGGTTATAAGCTTCTTTTAAATTTTTAAGAAGCGTTTCAGCCGCATGGACTGCTTTAAGTTCATTTCTTTGTTGCAAATCCTTTATTTTATCCTCAAGAATTACAAAATGTTGTTCAAAATTTTCTTTTGCTTTCTGGTATGCAAGATATTTTGATTGAGGGAGTAGCGGAACATTCTTATTAGCATGGTCGATTTGTTGCTTAAATTCAGTACGTTGATGTTGCTGAGGGGTAAATTTATCAGCCACATAGATTTTGTCTTGTTTGAACTCTTGCTCACCGTTCGCCAGATATCCCATCTTCTTCACAGTTGCTCGGTAATCATTATCAATTATCCCGCATCCAGTGATAGTTGCTATTTGTTGCAATGCCTGCACATCGCCAGCATATTTGCTAATGATTAAGCTAACATTTTTAGGCATTAATTCTGGATATTGTGTAAAAAATTCACTGACGCTTTTTAAAATAGAATCTTTATCATCATAAAAATGAAAGCGAATGTCTTCATTGGGGTTTTCTTGAGCAATTTTATGCATTTGGGCATAAAGGATGCTGACTTTTGTTTCATCAAACAGCCAGTCGGCGTGTTCTCCTTCATAGGCCTCGGTATATGCCTCGATGGCGCGGTTAAAAGAGGTTCCTGCCGGCAAATTTCCATAAATATCCGCCAGCAAAAAAGTATCCAAATCCAGGCCTAAAAAGATACAAATTTTTTCCAGGGCCGGGAAACAGGAGCCTTTTCCCCATGCATTCCCTATATCAATTGTATAAGATTGCCTATTTGAACCTACAAAGGCTATAGTTTTTGAAAATGTTTTCTTTAATTCCAATAAATGATCGCGAAGAAATGGAATGTTATGATGGATTACATTTTTATTCCCGGATGTACAGAAGTCTTGATGAAATAAGCAACCATCAAAATCAAGGGAGAAAACACCAATGGGCATAGCGACAGACTAAACAATGAAAATGATTGACGATTTTAACAAAAAAAACTTAAGTAAATATTAAATTAGAAAAAAGCACGATGAACATCTTCAAAAAATTAATCCATTTAGAGTCTAATGCTTCTGCATTTGGTTTCCGTTGGGAATCGGCTGAGCAGATTTTAGCGCAGATTCAGAGTGAATGTGCTGAGATAAACGAATTGCTGCCACCAAGCGAGGAGAGGAATTTATTTAAATTAGAGGAAGAGATTGGTGATCTTTTACATGCTGTATTTTCTTTGTGTTTGTTTTGCCAATTCGATCCCAAAAGCACCTTGGCAGCTGCCTTGAACAAATTTGAAAAACGGTTGCAAGAGGTTAAACAAATTGCTCATGAGCAAGGCTTGGTAAGTTTGCAGGGAAAAGCATCAGAAGAATTGTTGTCAATCTGGACAAAGGCTAAGGCGCGGGCGGGTTGTTCTGATTAGGGTTACGGGAGTCTATCAAGGTTAATAGGGTGCTTAAGTGATCAGCTTCCAAAGCTGGTTTATCCCAGCGAATACGATGGATGCGTGGGAAGCGTAAAGCAACTCCAGATTTATGTCGTGAAGAAAAGTTCACCGCATCAAAGGCAATTTCGAAGACCAATTCTTTACTCACTTCAAGCACTGGTCCGAATCTTTGCATAATGTGAGCACGAATCCATTTATCCAATTGATACAATTCTTCATCCGTGAATCCAAAATAAGCTTTGCCAATAGGCAGTAATTTGTCATCACTCCATAAACCAAACGTGTAATCTGAATAATAGGATGAACGTTTACCATGGCCGCGTTGTGCATACATCAATACGGCGTCTAATAAAAAAGGCTCGCGCTTCCACTTATACCAATGACCTTTAGGACGACCCGGAATATAAGGACTGTTTTTTCTTTTAAGCATGAGACCTTCAATATGGGGGCGTTTTAAGGCATTGCTTCTGATTTGCGCCAGCGTATCTTGCTCCCGAAAAGAAATCATTTCGGATAGCCACATGTTTGCCGGATGGTGTTTAGCGAACCAGGCTTCCAGGCAAGCACGCCGTTTCACAAACGGCAAAGTGTCCAAAGGAGTTCCCTCAGAGGATAAGATATCAAACAAGATGACCCCAGCAGGATATTTTTCAAGAATTTTGTTATCAGGCTTTTTGCGGTTCAAGCGTTGCTGTAGTTCATTAAAACTGCCGATTTCAGCCGGGGAGCCTACAATAAGTTCTCCATCTAAGATGACGGTGGTGTTAATTGCCTGCAGCACATCGGGAAATGCAGTATTAATATTATCACCTGTTCTTGAAAAAAGTGCTTTCCCTTGCTCATTGCATACGATTTGTATACGAATGCCGTCATATTTTGGTTCTATTAAAAAATCATCGGGCGTAATCTGTGGGTGGTCTTTTTCTTGCAGGGGGTGGGAAAGCATTACCGGATGAAAAAATAAGGATTGTGTAATTACAGGATGCGAATTTTTCCCATCCAGCCAAGATAAAAGTTCCGTATAAGGAGGGTTAATTCCATGCCAAAGTTTTTCAATTTGTTTGACATCTACTTGCCCATATTCCGCCAATGTTTTTTTAACGAAACGTGCAGAAATTCCTATCCTTAAACTGCCGGTACCAAGTTTCAACAGGGCCCAGCGCTCAGTAGGGTTGCTGCGATTCAGCAATTGAATCAAATAATCCGGGATTTTATTCTCTGGCAATTGATTAAAAGTATGAATGACTTCTGATAGGGGTGGTAATTCAGCTTGTTCCTGCAAAGATGCAGGCCATAATAATGCAAGTGTGTCTGATAAATCGCCCACGTAATCATAAGACAGATTAAATAAAAAAGGGTCGATGCGCTCATGAATGGCATCTCTTATAATCGATCGTTTAAACGTAGGGAATTCCAGAGCATTGGCTAGAATAGCCAGTGCATAGCCACGTTCTGGATCAGGCGTAGCAGCCAGATAGTTTTTTAGTAAATTAAGCTTGGCCAAATTACCATAAGTAAAATAAAGAGCATTGAGTAATTGCGCAAATCTTTTCATAACGATTCGCCCTCATCGGCAAAGCCCAGTAAATTTAATGGTAAAGCAGAATAACCATGTTGGCGGGCATAATAGACTAATCCATCTTCCTGCCCGTGCGTTACCCAAAGGCTTAAGGGATTTATTTCGCGAATTGTTTCGGTAAGCTCTGTCCAATCGGCATGATCAGAAATTACCAGCGGCAGTTCAATACGACCCTGTTTGGCGCGTGCTCGGATTTGCATCCAGCCGGTTGCATTGGCTATGCGGATTTTCCCCAATTTCCGCGTCCAGCGGCTATGCAAGGCGCTGGGCGGACATAGAGCTATTTTCCCGCTTAATTCTTGTTTATTTGCATCGGTAATGCCGCGCCATTCGCCTAATTTGATGCCGAAATTTTCATAAAGAGTACAAAATTTTGAGAGAGAATTGTGCAAATAAATGGGTGCATCATATGCCATCATGCGTAAGGTTTTAATGATTCGTTGGCATTTTCCTAATGGATAAACTCCCACTAAATGACAAAAATCCGGGAAGATAAGCAGGGATTCAAGCAACTTAGCAAGCTCGCTTTCAATTGGTGGATGTTTAAAGATAGGCAAGCCAAAAGTAGCTTCGGTCACAAATACATCACACGTTTCGCTCTTGAATGGGGTGCAGGTAGGATCCAATCTGCGCTTGTAATCTCCTGAAATAATAATTTTATGCTCATTGTGTTCAATGGCAATTTGCGCACTGCCTAAAACGTGTCCTGCCGGAATCAAACGTATGGATGTTTGCTTCATGGGTAGAGGTGCTTCATAAGGTAAAGGCAGCCATTTTTCTGTACTTTCCTTGCCATAGCGTAATTGCATAATAGCGATTGTTTCCGGGGTAGCAATGACTTGTCCATGGCCTGCACGCGCATGATCCGTATGTCCATGCGTAATGATGGCAACAGGGACTGCTTGAAATGGATCAATGTAGAAGTTGCCGGGAATGCAATACAATCCTTCTTCTTTTATGGCCAGACATTTATGTATCCATTGCATATGTTTCTCTCAAAGAAGCGTGCCAAGATTTAAATTGGTTTCTTTAATTAAAGTTTATGCAAGGTTCTTAGCGTAATCGAATAGCGCAGATTTTTTACAGCGGTAATGGAATGTTGCCATTGGGTACGTGCGATATTTGATAAAACGTAAGCCGAGCGTGGGTGAAGTTCTTTTTTTAAAACTGTTTTATGGTCTGATGTGGCTCTGAGTTTTATCGTGCAGGCGCTACCTAATGAAACACCTACAATTTTGGCAAACACAGGAGCGTCAAGATGCCAGCCGATGCCTGCACCAGATGGGTAATTTGAAATTAAAATTTCTGCTATTTCCCTGAAAGTAACGCCTAAAATACCTGCTGTTTTATCCATTAAATCATGTAGATACGGAGGAGGAGGGAACGTGGGATTTACCTGGCGTGTCGCATATGCATAGTTTAAGCCGAAATGTACCACTTTACGCCTGGCGGTTTGGCCATGCATTCTTACTTCTTGCCAATTTAATCGCTTGAATTCATCCAGTAAGATTTTTTCTTCTGCAGATGAAATAAAGGCAGGAAAATAACTAAATCCTGGGGGAAATTCTCCCGTCTGTATGCTCTGGTTTGACATCAGATTTATTTTGTTTTTCTATAATATTTTAAAAAATTAACGGCCAGTAGTTCCAAGAGATAGGTTTTAAGGCTCATATTTTTCAAATTTTTACCACCTGCAACTTTATTGCCAAAAATGCGGGTTAAAATAATTTGCATGATTTTTAAGCGCAGATAGCTAACTAAGAGTCTATATAACATTGTTTTTTCTTCCTAATATCAAAATAAAAATAAACTCAGCCATGTCCAATAGCAAAAACCACCGCAAGGGTGGTTTTGCTGTGGCTGAATAAACCAAAAAAGTTCATTCGGCCTACACTTTAACTATAGAAAATAAACTCAATTTTGTCAAAAAATACACAAATGTGGCTAATAGATTTTTTTACCCATTTGCATTTAATCTTTCACCAAGGTCTTTAAAGAAAATTAGAAATTAAAATAAGTTATAATTTAGTAATCTGATTAGGGAATAATGGGATGGCTACAGTCAGTGAATGGTGGATGTGGCTAGGCTTTCTGGCCTTTGTGGCTATAATGCTCACAATTGATTTGTTTTTATTAGGCGGGCGAAAGGCGCACCGTATTTCCACAAAAGAAGCTTTATTGTGGACTTTTCTATGGTTTGCCTTAGCGCTCTTTTTTAATTTAATGTTATGGTGGTATCTTACCCTCACTTCCAGTACACAAATCGCTAATGAAAAAGCACTGGAATTCCTCACCGGCTATCTTATCGAAAAATCTTTATCCATCGATAATATTTTCGTGATTCTTATGATTTTTAATTATTTTTCCATTCCTGCAGAATATCAGCGCCGGGTTTTAATCTATGGAGTATTAGGCGCTATCGTCATGCGTTTAATCCTTATTGTGTTGGGCATCTGGCTGGTTAATCAATTTCACTGGATTCTTTATCTTTTTGGAATATTGATGCTAACCACCGGGATTAAAATGTTTATTTTTGCAGAGCAAGAACCGGAGCTTGCAAAAAATCCTGTGCTGCTTTGGATGCGAAAGCATATGCGCATTACGGATACCTTGCAGACTGAGCGATTTTTTGTTTTCCGAAATCATCTTTTGTATGCTACGCCTTTGTTTTTGGTCTTGGTGCTGATTGAAATAAGCGATCTTATTTTTGCCGTGGATAGTATCCCTGCCATTTTTGCCATAACAAACGACCCGTTTATTGTTTTTACTTCAAACATTTTTGCAATACTTGGCTTACGGGCGCTGTATTTTCTACTTGCCAACATGCACAATCGCTTTCATTTGCTCAAATATGGTCTTGCCTTTATTTTAATTTTTGTTGGAGTAAAAATGCTTATTGCCGACTGGGTTAAAATCCCGGTATTCATCGCTTTAGGCATTGTGTTGTGCACGCTGGTTTTTTGCATCTTGCTTAGCATGTATCAAACATCCCGGCTCAGAAGAAAGAATAACTCATAGCACAAGTTGTTTTATTCTATACTA
This sequence comes from Legionella sp. 27cVA30, assembly GCF_024160945.1. Taxonomy (NCBI): domain Bacteria; kingdom Pseudomonadati; phylum Pseudomonadota; class Gammaproteobacteria; order Legionellales; family Legionellaceae; genus Legionella; species Legionella sp. 27cVA30. The sequence continues at coordinate 227,919 of NZ_JAMYXK010000001.1, read as the reverse complement.
AAAGAACAACATTAATACATGGGAAAACTAATGGTTTTTAAAAGGATGTTGATCACCACTGATTTTTCCAGACATGCCGCTTATGCACTTAAGCGAGCAATTCAGGTTGCAGAGCATGCTCAGGCGGAACTAACTTGTTTGCATGTAATTAATCAAGGCTGGCTAAGTGATCTGACAAAGAAAGAAAACCCTGAAATTCCAATACTCATTAAAAAAGCAGAACTTGCTCATGCCGAAGCAATGCGAAATATCGTTGCTCGGTATCCAGTAAATTTTTTGGTGTTGGTGGGGCGGGTACCTGAACGGATTAATCAATATATTCATGAGCATGCTATTGAGCTTGTTTTTATGGGAGCGCATGGCACTTATTACCTTAATGATTACATCTTAGGCACCAATGCAGAATCAGTCGTCAATCAAGTTAAAATTCCAGTGCAATTGATAAAAAAAGAACCCTCTTTTTCTTACCAGCGTATTTTAGTGACCACTGATTTTTCCGAGGTTAGCAAGAAGGCAACTGAAACAGCTTATCAGCTTTATCCACATGCAGAATTTTTAATGCTGCATGTGGCTGACGTGTGGTATGGAAAATACCTTGATGATACGAAGCATCACCAGCATTTTGACGATGAAATGAGTCAAGCCTTAGTGGATAGATTAAAACATTCTTTGGCAGAGTGCGCTGTGGATCACAGCCGTTTCTCCACGAAATTTATCAGCGGTTATCCTGCCGATGACATTGCAAAGTATGCAGCCACCTGGGATGCTCAACTGGTGGTTTTAGGTACCCGGGGACGTTCTTTGTTGCATTATATTTTGCTGGGCAGAGTGACCAATCGGCTTTTACGGATCATTAATACCGACATGTTGGTTATACCGTTTTAGAATAGTCGGAATGATTGCGCTGGATACTTAAACGCAATTGTTTCTCGATTTCAAGAATAGCAAAGAAGATTGCGCCTAAGGCAATGATGAGCGCCCCGGCAAAAATCGGAACCGGTTCGGTAACAAAAGCTTTCTGTAAAATAGGCAGGTAAGTAATAGCCAATTGAGCCAGGAGGATGATCGAAACGCAAAGCCATACAATTTTTGTGCCTTTTACAGCTTTCCAGGTTAATGAAGTGCCATGCATATTGCGGATAAAAAATAAATGGAAAATTTCCATAACCACTACCATATTAAGCGCCATGGTGCGTGCCAGCTCAAGAGGATACCCTTGCCCCAGGGCATAAAAAAATATGGTAAATACGCAGCAGATAAAAAGGATGGAAACCAGAATAATATGCCATACTAAAACAGCGCTTAGCAGCGGCTCGTTACGCGCTCGCGGTGGCCGAAACATGGTATTTTCTTCTGTCGGTTCGAAAGCCAAGGCAATGCCAAGCGTGATGGTAGTGATTAGATTAATCCACAAAATTTGAATGGGAGTTATCGGCAGGTTCATGCCGAATAGCAATGCCAGGATCACAATTATTGCTTCACCCGCATTGGTAGGCAAAGTCCAGCTGATGACTTTTTTCAGATTATCATAAACTGTGCGCCCTTCACGCACGGCAGAAACAATGGAAGCAAAATTATCATCTACCAATACTAAATCAGCCGCTTCTCTGGCTACTTCACTGCCTTTTTTACCCATGGCGATACCAGCATCCGCACGCTTGAGCGCCGGCGCATCATTCACGCCATCGCCAGTCATAGCGACAATCATGCCGTGGGATTGCAATGCCATAACCAGCTGCAGTTTATGTTCAGGGCTCGTGCGCGCAAAAATATCAACTTTTAATGCCGAATCTGCAAGCGATGCATCGGACATTTTATCCAGCTCGGCGCCCGTCAACACGTTTCTGATATTTTTTAGCCCTATTTGCTGGCCAATGGCAAGGGCAGTACTGGCATGATCACCCGTAATCATTTTAACTTGGATGCCGGCTCTATGACACTCAGCAACTGCGGCGATGGCTTCCGGACGTGGCGGGTCTATCAGTCCAACCATACCCAGTAATGTTAAGCCTGTGTTGACTTCGGCAAATTCAAGCACCGTATGTTCGGCTTTGATTCCTTTTACAGCAAAAGCCAGCACACGCTGCCCTTTGGCTGCAGTTTTTTCTAATTGCTCTTGCCAGTAGGCCTCATTTAATGGCTCTTCTTTACCCGTGTCGCTCTGTTGTGTTATACACATGCTTAAGATTTGTTCGGGAGCTCCTTTGACAAAAATAAAAGCATGTTGTAAATGATTGTGATGCAATGTGCTCATGAACCGGTGCTTGGCATCGAAAGGAATTGTGTCAGTACGTGGCCAGATGTTCCTTATCTCCTGCAGGCCAACACCTGCTTTTGCCGCAAACGTTAATAACGCTCCTTCCATTGGATCGCCTTCTACCGTCCAATTGCCGGCGTGTTCGCGAAGTACAGCATCGTTACAAAGCGCTGCTGCCCATGCTATCTGCAGCAGCACTGAATGAATACCGCAGTCTATGGTTTGTTCTCTTAATTTAATGGCTCCCGCTGGCTCATAACCTGAACCTTCCACGCTAAAGACGGACTTGCAGGTCACCACAGAAGCCACAGCCATTTCATTAAGAGTTAATGTGCCGGTTTTATCCGTGCAAATAACAGATACAGCCCCTAAGGTTTCAATGGCGGGTAGACGGCGCACAATCGCATGACGGGCAGCCATTGCTTGTACGCCAATGGCAAGCGTAATGGAGAGGACTGCAGGAATTCCCTCGGGAATGGCTGAAACAGATAAACTTACCACAATCATGAATAACTCGCTGAAATCATGACGTTGAATAAAATAACCATAAGTTAGTAGCAAGATGGCAAACAGCAAAATCATGGTTGTGAGCCATTTGGCAAATAACCCTATCTGCATGACCAAGGGAGTAGTAAGTGTTTCTATACTTGATAACAAGCCGCTGATGCGCCCAAGTTCAGTAGCTTGTCCGGTTGCGACAACCACACCTCTAGCCTGGCCATTGGTCACAAATGTACCGCTAAAGGCCATGCAAAACCGATCGCCAAGCGGGGTATTGGCACTAACTGGATTTATATTTTTTTCAATTGGAATGGATTCACCAGTGAGAATGGCTTCCTGAATGGTTAATCCATGAGTTTTTAGCAAGCGTAAATCAGCAGGCACCTTATCGCCAGCTTCCAGTAAAACAACATCACCTGGGACAAGTGATTCTCCTGTGATGCTGCGGCGTTGTCCTTCCCGCAGCACTGTGGCAGTGGGGGATAACATCTTCCGAATGGCCCCTATGGATTTTTCTGCTTTCCCCTCCTGGACAAATCCTATCAAAGCATTAACAAGTATTACCGCTAAAATGACCAAAGTATCAATTAAATGGTGCATCATGGCAGTGATGATCGCTGCACCCAGGAGTAAATAAATTAGAATGTTATGAAATTGCATAAGAAAACGGCGCAATGCCCCTCGTTTTTTAAGTTCTTTCAAGCGATTGGGGCCATAGATACGCAATCTTTCCTGAGCTTCTTTATCTTTTAAACCCATGGAAGTTGTTTCTAATGCTGTCAGTGTGGCTTCTGCTTCTATCGCATGCCAGATAGCATGTTTGCTGTTCTCTGGGCTCTCCATGGTTGCCGCTCTCATTTATCAGTAGGCTTTAATAGGGGAGACAAAGCCCTGAGGTTTTAAAGCCAGTAGCGAACAATCAATTTTTTGCAAAATATTTTCTGCAGTATTGCCAATGAAAAAACCTGAAATGCCGGTACGGGCTACCGTACCCATGATCAAAACATCAATTTTTTTCTCCGTAATAAATGCAGGAATAAGATTTTCGGGGCGTCCTTTCAAGTGTTCAATGCGACAGGTGCTGCTAATTTTTGATTGCTTAATGAGCACTTGCAGGGCTCGGGCATGTGAGATTTTTTCTTCCGCAATCACTGCATCCAAATCGGCATTGGATATGGCGGCCGACAGGTTATTGCGCAAGTAATTTTCGAGCGCAAAATCCCAGCAGGAAATAATGGTTAAGTTCCCCTCATAATGTTTTGCCAGCAACTGAGAAATATCCAATAATCTTAAGGCCAAATCTTGTCCTGCGGTTTCTTGTTCACTGGCATCAATTGCTACGGCAATACGGGTTTTATGAGACTCCTGTTTAAAAGGGCGATATAAAAATAACGCGCAAGGGCATTTGCGCAATAATTCCATATCAAGTGCCTTAAATCCCTTGTTGCTTTCATTGGTTTCTACCTCTTTTACCACGAGATCATAGTTATTGCGCAGCACATGTCGAATAATGCGGACAGCCGGAGTATTCCCACATTCAAGTTCAATATGCACCGGTATTTTATTTTTCGAAATGTGGAGGTTTGTTTTGGCAGCCTTAATGGTTTTTTGCATTCGTTCAAGCAAAGATTCTTCATAAGACGCGCGGTATTCCTTAAGAGTATCTGGAAAAGGAGGGCAGGTAATCAATACGTCCAGTTGTGCCTGATTGGCACAAGCAAGTTTGATTGCTTGCCCGATTGCCTGAGTTTCATCCCTAACGCCATGGCTTACAAATAAGATGTGGTGAAATGATGGCATGCTTCCCTCCTTGGTGGCATGTGATTTACTTTACTTTCTATTTTTATTTGCCTCTATAATTAATATTAGCCTTTCACCCAATGAATAAAATAAATGGAACATAAAAATGAAGCAAGGACAGACTATGAAGGCACTTGTTTATCGAGGCCCTGGTAAAAAAGAGTTGGTAAATTGCCCAAAGCCGAATTTGACGGATGCAAATGATGCTTTGGTAAAGGTAATTAAAACGACTATTTGCGGGACTGATCTGCACATTCTTAAAGGAGATGTACCCAGTTGTACTCCAGGGCGCATCCTGGGACATGAAGGCGTGGGAATTATTGAAGATGTAGGTGCTGGCGTTATCAATTTGCAAAAAGGGGATCGCGTATTGATCTCATGCATTTCCGCATGCAGTAAGTGCCCGTATTGCCGGAAGGGTATGTATTCCCATTGCACGCAGGGTGGCTGGATGCTTGGGAATACGGTGGATGGAACTCAAGCAGAATACGTACGCATCCCTCATGCCGACACCAGCCTTTATAAAATTCCTTCCAGCTTGGCGGACGAAAGCCTGGTTATGTTGAGCGATATTTTACCTACCGGATTTGAGTGTGGTGTGCTTAACGGCAAAATACAGCCAGGCCAATCCGTGGCGATAGTGGGTGCAGGTCCCATTGGTTTAGCGGCTTTATTAACGGCACAATTTTATTCACCAAGTGAATTGATCTTAATCGACATCGATGCGCATCGCCTTGAGACGGCTAAAAAGTTGGGCGCTACTAAAACCATTAACAGCAGCCTTAGTGATGCAACTCAAAAAGTCATGGAATTGACTGGCGGCGTGGGCGTAGATACTGCTATTGAAGCAGTGGGTATCCCTGCCACTTTTGTGCTTTGCCAAGACATCGTTGCACCGGGCGGGGTGATTGCCAATATAGGTGTACATGGCGTTAAAGCGGATCTGCATTTAGAACGGCTGTGGTCACATAACATTACGATTACCACCCGGCTAGTCGATACTTTTTCTACTCCCATGCTATTAAAAACCATGCAATCCGGGGTCATCGATCCAGCCATGCTCATCAGTCACCGCTTTAAATTTGATGAAATTGTAGAAGCCTATGAAACATTTAGTAATGCCGCTACTTCCAAAGCGTTAAAAGTGATTATTGAAATGTAAGACTTAAGAATAACTAACAAGTGATGAGGCAGCGTTCCAGTTCAGCATAGCAAAAACCACCTCGAAAGGTGGTTTTGCTGTGACCGAAAGAACTATAAAGAACTATAAAATTCATTCGGCCTACATTATGACTATAGAAAGTAAATGAGTGATTGTCAAAAAAATAAACAAAAAAATTTGCACGGACTATACTTTAGCATAAGTATGGTATAGGGAAGATAGATACAGGGAAAGATGAGCAAGCAAAAAGGAGAATATGACTGCATCATTATTGGCGGTGGTCCTGGAGGACTTACTGCGGCTATTTATTTGGCACGATTCAGGCGCAAAGTAGTGATTTATGATGCAAATCAAAGCCGCGCTCTGCGCATTCCGGTTTCTCACAACTATCCGGCTTTCCCGAAAGGTATTGCGGGCGAAGAATTATTGCGACGACTTAAAAAACAATTAAGCGTGTATGAAGTTCCCATCATTTATGAGCCAGTACAGGAATTGAAGCAATTGGATGCAGAAAAATTCTACATAGCCAGTGAAACCAGTACGCAAACGGCAAGACATATCATTTTGGCAACAGGGGTAGAAGATGTAGAACCTAATTTACCGAATGTCACAAATGCCGTGCAGTGTGGCCTTATTCGCCATTGCCCTATTTGTGATGGTTTTGAAGTGATCGATAAGGACATCGCTGTTTTAGGAAGAGGAGCCATGGGTCTTGGCGAGGCTCTTTTTATAAGAGTCTATAGCCCGCATATTACCTTGATTACCATGGGGGAATCACCTGCATGGAGCAGGGCGGAGTTACAAAAAATCACGCAAGCAGGATTAAAAATCATTACAGAAGATATCGTGGAAATTAATTTATCAGATTGCACTCATGTTACGTTCAAAAACGGGCAAACCTTGCGGTTTGATTGTATTTATTCGGCACTCGGGTCAGTTAAGAATAATAAACTGGTGCAACACATGGAGGTGAAGCAAAAAGATGGTTGCCTTATCGTGGATAAACATCAGCAAACTTCGCTCAAAGGTTTATATGCCGTCGGCGATATTGTTTCCAGCTTAAATCAAGTCTGTGTTGCGCAAGGGCAAGCCGCCATTGCAGCAACGGCTATTCATAATCATTGTAGAGTTTTAAAATAAAGCAGCAGTAGGCGGCTTTTAATGGCTTTGTATTTCTGCTGCCAGTTCCTTGTTCATCAATTTCAGCAGCAATGAGCTGATTTCATGAATTTTTTCTTCATTACCCGTGCTATCCAATGCAAATTTTAGACGGGTTGGCCCTTCCAATTGATAGCGTTTGGCGTGAACTTGAATCAGATTAATTAAAGTAGCGGGATCAATATTTGGAGCTTCATTGAAATCAATTTTTCCATTTTGCCCTGCCAAACTGATGCGTGCTATGCCAAGCTTTGCAGCCAGCAATTTCAGCTCAGTAACCAACAACAAGTGTTTAACCGGTTGTGGTAATAAACCGAAACGGTCAATCATTTCAATCTGCAAGTCGCGCAATTGTTGTTTGTTTTTCGCATTAGCAATGCGTTTATACATGATTAGGCGGGTATGAATATCTCCAATATAATCTTCAGGAATAATAGCGCTTATCTTAAGTTCGATTTCAGGCCCTTGCTGCATGGGGGCGGCCAACTCTGGGGTTTTGCCCGCTTTCAAGTCGCTGACGGCTCTATCCAGCATTTCCATAAATAAATTGAAGCCAATAGCTTGCATATTACCACTTTGTTCTTCCCCTAATAATTCTCCTGCACCCCGAATTTCCAAATCATGGGTGGCGAGAGTAAATCCTGCTCCCAAATCTTCCAGGGAGACAATGGCTTCCAGCCGTTTAACGGCATCTGTAGTTAGTAATTTTTTATCAGGGGTTAAGAGATAGGCATAAGCCTGGTGGTGCGAGCGCCCTACACGACCGCGTAACTGATGGAGTTGCGCCAAGCCAAATTTATCGGCTCTATCAATGATAATTGTATTTGCAGTAGGGATATCGATGCCTGTTTCAATGATTGTAGTGCAGACAAGAACATTAAAGCGGCGGTGATAAAAATCAGACATAATACGCTCGAGTTCGCGCTCGCGCATTTGTCCGTGTGCTATTTGCACTTTCGCTTCGGGAACCAGTGCTTCGAGTTCCTGGGCGATGCGAGCGATGGTTTGCACATTATTATGTAAGAAAAATACTTGCCCGCCACGCAGAATTTCACGCAGCATAGCTTCCCTCAGCACCACGTCATTCCTTTCTTGCCAAAAGGTTTTAATGGCCAACCGTTTGGCAGGGGGAGTGGAGATTAAAGAGACATCGCGAATGCCTGCCATCGCCATATTCAAGGTACGAGGGATAGGGGTTGCCGTCATGGAAAGAATATCCACGTGTGTGCGCAAAGATTTGATGTACTCCTTTTGCTTCACCCCGAAGCGATGTTCTTCATCAATAATTAACAGACCCAAGTTCTTAAATTCTATGTTTTTTTGAAAAAGCTTATGCGTGCCGATGACAATATCCACATTGCCATTTTTTAAGGATGCAATTACTTTTTCAGATTCTTTAGCGCTGCGGAAACGAGACAGCAATTCAATTTGCACTGGGAAGTCAGCAAAACGATCCCTGAAGGTTTCAAAATGTTGCCCAGCCAACAAAGTTGTAGGTGCCAGCACACAAACTTGTTTGCCATCTTGCGCTGCAATGAAAGCAGCACGCATGGCAACTTCCGTTTTTCCAAAACCCACATCGCCGCAAATCAATCTGTCCATGGGGCGTGCAGAGCGCATGTCTTCAATGATTTGATTGATGGTTTGTATTTGATCTGGAGTTTCAATAAAAGGAAAACCGCTGACAAAACGTTGGTAATCCACGGCATCCAATTGATAGGCATGTCCGGGTTTTGCTTCCCGCTTGGCATAAATATCCAGTAATTCAATGGCGACGTCATGAATTTTTTCCGCGGCTTTTTTCTTTTCTTTCTGCCATTGATCGCTGCCTAACCGGTGTAAAGGCGCATGTTCACTGTCTGCACCGGTATAACGGCTAATCAGATTCAAGGAAGTTACGGGAACATAAATTTTATCATCGCCTGCATAGGTTAAAACCAGAAACTCGCTCACTTCTCCCTGGCTTTCTAAAGTTTGCAATCCCTGATAGCGTCCCACTCCGAATTGCAAATGCACAACCGGCGCTCCAAGGCGTAATTCTGCCAAGTCACGGATGATTAAGTCCGGGTCGATACTTTTTTGGCTGCTTCGCCTTTGCGGGATACTTTGCTCTCCGAAGAGTTGGGCTTCAACAATAATGGAAAGGGCTTGTTCTAAAAGCTCGGCTCCCTGGATAAGCGGCCCCGTGACAATATTGATTTTTGCATCGTCTTTTAAGAAAGCAGACCAAGAAGGCTGGATTTTTGGAAATAAATTGCTTTGTTTTAGCAAATCCAGCAAAACTTCGCGGCGGCCGGCACTTTCAACCACCAAAAGATAACGCCGTGCATTATCTGCTAAAAAGTCGCAAAGGCGCGAAAGTGGTTGTTCCAAATGGCGTTCGATAGGCAAAGCAGGGGGATTGCCTACGTTAAAATTAACGATACGTCCTTTGCGCTCAATGGGGGAATGATAAACTCTTAATTGTGTATATTGGTTGGCGAATGTAAGCAGTTCCGTTGGCGTTAAGAATCCTCTGGAAGGTTTGAGAATCGGCCGGGTTATATCATAACTGCGTTGCTCATAGCGAGTTTGCACTTCGTGCCAGAATTGTTCAGCTCTCTCTGGAGTATTTTCAATTAAACAGACAGTGGCGTCTTTAGGCAGATAATCAAAAAAAGTTGCCGTGTGTTCAAAAAAAAGAGGTAGATAATACTCGATTCCATTGGGGAATTGTCCTTCGCTAATGGCTTCATAGACAGGACATTGACTGGGATTGCCTGTAAATTGCTCGCGGAAAGCTCGCCGGAAAAAGGTAATGCTTTGTTCATTTAGGGGGAATTCCCGCGCAGGCAAAACATGGATGTGGGTGATCTTGTCAATAGTACGTTGATTCTCAGGATCAAAGCGGCGCAAACTTTCTATTTCATCGTCAAATAGTTCGATACGAAAAGGCAGGGGGCTTCCCATCGGGTAAAGATCGATAATAGCGCCGCGGATTGCAAATTCGCCATGTTCCAGTACCTTATTGACGCAATGATAGCCAGCTTGTTGCAGTTGCTGTCGGAAATGTTCTATGTTCAGCGTTTGTCCTTCTTGCAATACTAAAACATATTGGTGCAAGAATTCAGGAGGGCATAAACGGTGCATCAAGGTGCTTGCTGCACTAATTACAATGGCATCGGTTGTTTGTTGCAAACGACTTAACGTAAAAAGACGCTCTGAAATGATATCCTGATGAGGAGAAAACTGATCGTAAGGTAGGGTTTCCCAGTCTGGAAAAATGAGTATTTCTTGTTGATTTTCATTTTCTCCCAGAAAAAAACGCAGTTCGGCTTCCATTTGTCCTGCGCTTAAGTGATCAGGAGCAATTAATAATTTAATTCCTTTTTTTTGTTGGCAATATTCAGCCAAAGCCAATGTGAGGCTGCAACCATATAGCTGTCCCCAACTTTCCTTGGAGCTAATTTCTTTAGGTAAAAGGATCGGTGCAGTGGTCATATGGCTAATAAATAAGTCAAAAAAGGGGGAAATTATAGTATAAATTACCTTTTAATTAAATTAATGCAAAGAGATTACGAAATACGAGTCAATTGCGGTGACCGCTCTGCATGAGAATTGTCTTGCCCACAAAACGGTTGTTTATTTAACCTCTAAATATCAACTCACTTGATTGTACCCAAATTTAGAGTGCAGTCTGCCTGTAGGTTTGGGACTTTAAAGCGTGAACATATATACCGTTATAATTACAAAAAAAACACAGCGAGATTTACAAAAAATACCCCAATTCATATTGCACTTAAGTTAGCAGCTTGGATTGCCTCGATTGCTCATGATGGTTTGTTTGCCCCCGGATTTCATGATGAGCCTTTAAAAAGCAATCGTTTAGGACAACGCCCTATACCTTTTAAACAATTCTCAACGTGAGAGTGTATGGAGATTATTTCCATTGGAAGAATTCTTATCTTTCTCCTCCGTTTTAGATTTGAAAAAGGATGATGAAGCACTGGAACTTTGCGCTACTACATTTGTAATTTTAATAAGTTGTGCCACCCCTACATGACCCATCATTTCAGCTAATTCTTCAGGACTAATGAAGGTATATTGATCATTATTCTGTCGGCTAAACAATTTATTTAAATTTGTTTTTATCGTTGACGGTATTTCCTCATCTCTTTTTTTAAAATATTCTCGCACGAAAAGAAGCAGGGAGGTGTTTGTAACTTTATGAGAGTATAGAAAATTAGCACGCAGTAATAGCTTACTGAGGATTTGAGGATCTCCATTCAGTGCTGCAAAAAGAGCCGGTGTCCAACCATAATTATTGGCTTTATTAATATTTTGGAGGTTTTTATTTTCTAAAAGCCTATTCACGCTCTCTTGGGAATCATTGTATACAGCCCATGATAATGCTGTAGTTTTATTGTTGTCTTCTTGATTAGGATTAATTCCCTTTTCCAGCAGCAAAGAAATAAAGGATGGCTGTGAAGCGATTGCTGTAAACAATAAATTCCGACCCTTACTATCAGTTTGATGTAAATCTGCGCCGTACTTTAAAAGTATATTAACAATATTTTCATACCCTAAAAGAATAGCTGTATGTAAGGGGGTAAAGCTGTTGGCATCATATACATTCATATTGGCTCCATGGGCTCCAAGCACCGCCAAAATTTCGGGAAAATTATGAGCCGCGGCTATTGAAACTAATGTGTTTCCGTTGGATGTATTGTTTAATTCAACATATTTCGCAATACGCGCGAGTGTATTCACGTCATTGAGCAGTACAGCTAGATAGGCGATACCCAAGTTTAAATCCTGAGTAATTTTTCGATTTGCAATTTCGGGTGTAAAGATCTTATTTTTTTGAAATTCTATAAATGATTTTGTCAATTCATTCTTTTTATTATAATTGTTAGTAACAAAAACTGATGCATTACACGCCGTATAATCTACAGTATCCACGCCAAGGGTTTTAAAACCTGAAATGATTTCTTTGGCTAACAAATCAGTATTTTTTATTGAAAATTTTTTTGCAGGATAATCATTGATATTCAATAAAGTCCATCCTTCTCCTGCTTTATATGTTAAGGTTAAAGTATGATTGTAGTTTTTTAAAATAATTCCAATCACATCACCCTGAGAAAGATGTTTTATAAAGCATAAAAATATTTTATTTAAGTAATTGGTTAGTTCTGTTTCCGTATATAGTCCTGAATCATTTAAAATACGAGCAAGTCCACCATGCATAAGTATTGACTCAGATGAGGCAAACGGGGAAATTAAATGTGGTTTATCTTGAGAGATATTTTTATTAAATAATTCGGAATGAATATAAGGATTTTGATAAAGCTCCAGGCTGTCAAAAAAGGCTAGCATGTCCCAATTCAATTGGTCTGCAGACGAAAGTGAATTTTTTTTGCTTTTTAGTGCACTAATAAACTCGCTTATGCTCAATTCTTCAGAAATTACCTTATTATAAAAATTTTTTAAATATTGCATACGCGCATTAAATATGTGCTCTTCTCCACACAGGGAAGCTTCTAACCAACGTATAGAAATGCTATTACAGATTCCCTCCGGATGGGGATGCCCAAAAGCTTCGGCTAATTGAATTAATATGGTGTGCATAAACAGTACTTAACTGGTAAAATCTTAAGTATATACTTCCTTGATTAAGGTAACATTAGGAAGGAAAAAGTATAGTTTAGTATTTCATAAGGAAATTACTTGCCTTTTTTGAGGAAAATTTTAAGTTATTTTAATTGTTGGCATCACAATTTTCTTTTCAAAAAATGTCATTATTTATTGTTTTTTGCATTTGAATCCGATTTATATCGATATCAAACCACATTAGATTTTACCGCCTATTCAGCCTAAACGGGCAATTAGATAATAGTTAAACCCAACATCTATAGGTCAAATTAGTTACCATGAGGATTTTTTAGCGAAAAAAACTAACTAACTCAGTATTAGAAATTAAATAACTTAAGAAGAGTCCTGAAACCAAACCAAATAAATGTCCTTCCCAGGAAATGCCTTTTTTAGGAAAGACGCTGAAAAAAATTCCGGCGAAATAATAAGCGCTCAAAGCGCCAAGAATAATAGCCACTAATGTTCCCTGGCGAAAAATATCGCTCACCAACAAAGCCCAGTAGCCGGCGATGATGCCACTTGCCCCAACGTGCAATCCTTTTTTTCCAAATAGCCACAGCAATAATCCGCTGCAAAGTCCAATCGCCAAAGTAATCCATAAAAAATAATTTAATCCATTCATTAATAAAAAATTACTCAAAACGACTAATGGAATGGAGTTAAAAAAAAGATGATTAAAATTGACATGAAGAAAAGGTGCGAAAAAGATGCCGCGAAGACCTTTTATTCGTCTGGGAATGATACCCAGCGTCAGTATTTGCTGATTAAGACAACTGATAAAAAAAATTGACCAGAGAATCGTTAAAATAATTGCTAACGTATGAAAATTATTTTTTGTTTGGTCAATAATCAAATTCAGACTTGTATTTAATTCTTCTACCATACTTTAACTGCTTTTTTCTTTGCTTGCCTCTGCATTGATTTCATTTTTGGCTGGTGCCTTATTACTTTTTTTAGGGGGAGAAGATGCAATGCTAATCTTGCGTAAAGGAACAAACAACAAAGGATCAATATAAGTTTGATTCATTACTATTGACCAATGCAAATGAGGGCCGGTGGCACGTCCAGTCATGCCAATAGTACCTACGGCTGCACCCTGTTCTACAGTATCTCCTTTTTTTACATTCATTTTATTTAAATGAGCATATAAGGAAAAAATCCCCATACCATGGTCCACAATCACGGTATTACCCGTATAAAAATAGTCATCGGCATCCACCACCGTACCACGGGAGATGACATGCACTGGGCTATCGGCTGGCGCTGCAATATCCAGTCCAACATGAGGAGGTCGCGGCTGCTTATTATAAACCCGCTTTAAGCCGAAAAAACTGCTGATAGGGCCATTGGCCGGGGCTTTAAATTCTTGTGCAAATGGATTTGCCAAACTGTAATGAGAAAAAATTTCCGCCAGTTTTTTATTTTCTTCATCAATGCGTTTTTGATCCTCTGGCAATGGTTCAACTTTCCGTTTGTCTTCAATGGTTAAATATTGTGTTTTATAAAACTTATCACTGATGTAAAAAGGAATTTTGGCGGAGTGGGGTTTTTGCATTTCCAATTCGCGGACTGATTGAGTATTTTCAAGCGGCAAACCTACGATTAAAAGCCATTGATTTGGGTTAGGGCTTTTGGCCACTGCAATGCGGTGCTTATCGAAAAATACTTCCGGCTTTTCTGCAGCATCAATAGGGATAATGGTTAGGCCGCCGTTGACGGCATGATTTTCAGGAAGCGAGCTTGCGTTACTTATCGGTATCCAGGTTAAACAGAAAAAAGCGAGTAGTTTAGTTAAAAAGCGATATTCAAAATTCATTTTACTCTCCTGTCCGCGCTTAAGATTTAAGGCTATTTTCTTGTCTATGGCTTATTTATCAATTACCTTGCCGATGAGTTTACCTCTAGCCAGTTGGATATGGATGATGTCGTCTAAGTTTACTTGCTCGCAAGCAAAGAGAATTTGTTGTTTATGCGTCACAATGGCATAGCCTCTATCGAGTGTAGCTAAAGGACTTACCGCATGCAATGTAGCTAGTTTTTTAATAAATTGCTGTTTCAATTGCTGAAATAAAAATTCCGTTTGTTTAATTAGTTTATTTTCAAGCTGTTGCACTCGCGCCCGCATTTCGTGTACCAAGATCACTGGGTTTTGTGCGTGCAAATGTTTAAGCGCAATATTCACGCGGTGTTTTTGCACTCCTAAATATTGCTGTATGTGATACCCGAGGCAGTTTTTTAAATAGTCCAAAGATTGCCAGTGGCTAATAATCAATTTGCCCGGCGATGAAATTTTATGGATGGCATGATTAACCAACAAGCGCTTATATTGGAGCAAACGGACGATCGCTGCAATAAGGCGTGCTTGCAAGGTTTCCAGGCGCACAATTATATCCAGTAGGTTTGGGGTAACAGCTTCCGCTGCGGCCGTAGGGGTAGCCGCCCGTAAATCCGCTACAAAATCAGCTATAGTAAAATCAGTTTCATGACCAACGCCTGAGACAATGGGTATTTGGCTGCTGGCAATTGCATGAGCTAAACTTTCTTCATTAAATGCCCATAAGTCTTCGAGACTGCCGCCGCCTCGAGCCAAAATAAGTACATCACAACGCGCATGCGCATTGGCTTTTTGCAAAGCCGCAATCAACTGCGGCGCTGCGTGCTTCCCTTGCACTTCGCTCGCATACACCACGATGGGTGTAATTGGAAAACGCCGCGCCAGAGTAGTTAAAATATCATGCAAGGCTGCTCCAGTTGCTGAAGTTACCACCCCGATGCATTGTGGAAATTTTGGAATGATTTTCTTGCGTGCAGAATCAAACAAGCCTAGAGCAGCCAGTTTGGTTTTCAATAGCTCAAATTGCCGGTATAAATTTCCTTGTCCGGCTTCGTTTAACTGCTCCACAATAAGTTGGAAATCACCGCGAGCTTCGTAGAGGCTCAATTTTCCTGCGGCAATGACTTGTTGGCCATTTTGCAATGCGTTAAATCCATTACCATGCCGATTGCGGAAATAAACGCAACGCAGTTGTGCATGCGTGTCTTTTAATGTGAAGTAAAAATGCCCAGAAGAAGGTTTGCTTAAGTTTGAAATTTCCCCTTCGACCCAGATTTCACCCACGTCGTATTCGAGCAGCTGACGTACGTGCTGATTCAATTGGCTCACACTGAGCACTGTACTGGATGTTGACATAGGCAATAAAGTTCAGTTTTTGATTTAAGGCTGTGCTAGCAATTCTATTTGAATTTAGGCAAAATAGCTGGGCATTTTGCAATATACCTCAGAATTAAAATGTTGTAACTAAAACATTTAGTCAGAGCGGTATTACATTATTTATGGAAAGACTAAGGGGAACTGTTTATGAAAATGAAACTGGTCGCTGCTGCCATGGGTTTAGCCATGTCCACGACAATGGCTGCAACCACTGCTCCTTCGCTGAATAGCGACGTAGACAAATTGTCATATAGTATAGGAATTGACTTGGGTAAAAATTTTAAACGGCAGGGGATTGATATAAATCCTGAGGCTCTGACTAAAGGTTTGCAAGATGGAATCAATGACGCTCCGTCTTTGTTGACTGAGCAGCAAATGCGGGAAGTATTAAGCAAATTTCAACACGATTTAATGGCAAAACGTACCGCCGAATTCAATAAAAAAGCTGAAGAAAATAAAGCTAAAGGCGAAGCATTTCTAAAAGAAAATAAGGCTAAAGAGGGGGTTGTTACTCTGCCAAGCGGCTTGCAATATAAAATCATTAAAGCAGGTACGGGCGATAAGCCAGGAAAAGACGATACCGTTACGGTGGAATACACCGGCCGTTTAATCAATGGTGAAGTGTTTGACAGCACAGATAAAGCGGGTAAACCAGCTACGTTTAAATTGTCGCAAGTGATTCCTGGATGGACGGAAGCATTGCAGTTAATGCCCTCCGGTTCAACCTGGGAAATCTATGTCCCTGCCGATTTGGCATATGGTCCTCGTACGGTAGGTGGTCCAATTGGTCCTAATGAAACCTTAATTTTTAAAATCCACTTATTGTCTGTTAAGAAAAGTGATGCTTAAAGAGTGAGCCGCCAGCGCTAAACTCGGATTGATCATTGGGGGACCAGATTTCTGGTCCCACTTAAAAGAAGATTGTCTCATTAACCCGCAAATACCCACATTTTATGAGCCTTCAAGCATGAACAAGCGCCTTTTGATTGTTTTTATCTTGGGCTTTTCTTCAGGACTCCCTTTGTCGCTACTCAGCAGCACATTGCAAGCTTGGTTTGCTGAAGTTGGGATGTCTGTTTTAGCCACAGGTACATTAAGTTTGTTGGGGTTGCCTTATTTATACCGAACCATTTGGGGCCCTTTTTTAGATAAGTACTCGATTTTACCCATGGGTAAAAGACGCAGTTGGATACTTACAACACAACTCTTGCTGTTATTTGGATTTAATATAATGGCTTGGTTTTCACCAGATAGCACGCCCATGATGCTAGGTGTCCTGGCCTTTGTCCTGGCATGTGTCGGCGCTACGCAGGATATGGCTATTGAAGCGCATCGTACGGAATATTTGCCGCCTCCTGAACAAGGATTGGGTGCCTCGGTAGCGGTCTTAGGTTTTCGCTTGGCATTGCTGCTTTCCGGAGGGTTGGCCTTGGTAATGGCACAGCAATTGGGTTGGGCTAGCACGTATCGCATTATGGGTTTTCTGATGTTGATCGGCGTGATTGCCACAATTTATAGCCCGGAGCCTTCATTAGACTATCATGCCCAAGACATGCGATTTGGCGGTTTGGCGGCGCCAATTAAAGAATTAATGACGCGCAAAAATATTATCCCTTTATTGTTTTTCATTTTTTTTTACAAATTAGCGGAAGCGTTTACTGCGACAACGAGTGGGATCGTCATGCCTTTCTTAATTCAGGGAATTGGGTTTTCCTTAGATTGGATCGGATACATTAATAAGATTTGCGGGATTGGCGCTATCGTGTTAGGCGGTTTGATTGCCGGTGTGCTACTCATGCGCTGGTCTCTTTATCGCGCATTGCTGGTTTTTGGATTATTACAGGCATTGACGAATATTTTATTTGTAGCTTTGGCCATCGTAGGAAAAAATCTTGTACTGTTCGCCGTTGCCGTCTTTTTTGATAACTTTGCAGCAGGCATGGGTTCTACTGCATTGGTAGCACTATTGATGCGCATTGTGGACAGACGTTTCACGGCGACGCAATTTTCGCTTCTGGCTTCCTTGTCCGCATTGCCGCGCATTATTTCGGGTCCATTTGCAGCCGGTTTGCAATCCATGTTTGGTTGGATCGGTTTATATCAACTCTCTGTGGTATTTGCATTAGGCTTTTTGCCATTCTTGCTTTTGATTAGGGATTTTACAAATTCAACGGAAGGGATTAAAGAGGCAGACACTTTGCCAGAATTGGACAAAATTTAACCTATAATTTAAGACAGAAGGGACACAATCCATCACCAGGGGCATTGACCATAAGGCGGCAAGAGTATGAATGAATTACAGCGTTTGCAGCGACATCTCGAAGAAGAAATGCAAGCGAGGAGACAAGTTGAAGAAATTTGCGAAAAAAAACTTTCAGAACTCTACCAATTAAAGCAGCAACTTGAAGAAACGCTCTCAGCACAATATAAAATCAACCAAACATTAAATGAACGTATTTTGGAATTAGAGAGTACGTCAACCCAACCTGCAGACGAGCGTTACGCTAAGGGTACTCTACAAAATATTTTAGAAAGTTCTATTGAATATTCCATCATCGCCATCGATTTGGATTGGCTTATTTTAGTATGGAATGAGGGAGCCAGGCGTAATTATGGCTATACTGCTGATGAAATGGTGAAGAAGCAAACCATAAATATTTTGCATACACCCGAAGATATTGCATCAGGTGCAGTTAAAACTTTATTCGATACGGCTTATCAAAATGGCAAAGCCGAAGGCGTGTTTGAGCGCATTCGCAAAAACGGTACGCGATTTACCGCTTCGGTTACCGTAAGCGTACGTCGTGACGATGAAGGTAAGCCCATTGGTTACGTCATCATTTCAAAAGACATCACAGAAAAACAGCGCACGGAAGAAAAATTGTTAAAAACCAATCAAGAGCTGGAGCAATTTGCTTATGTGGCTTCTCATGATTTGAAAGCGCCTTTGCGTGCGATTGACCGTTTAGCCACCTGGATTGAAGAAGATAATAGAGAACGTTTGGATGATGCTTCCAAAGAAAATCTCCTTTTGTTACGGCAAAGGATTAACCGCATGTCCAATTTAATTGATGGGATTTTACAATATTCAAGAGCAGGTCGCGTGGATTTGGATATTCACGTGGTGAATACGAAAGAATTATTAGATGAAATCATTGATTTATTAGATCCGGATAAAAAATTCAAAATAACTTACTCCGAACATTTGCCTACATTCCGGGCTGCAAAAGTTCCCTTAAGCCAGGTTTTTTCCAATTTAATAGCCAATAGCATTAAACATCACAAGCGCAAGCATGGAGTGATCAGTGTTGATGTCAGAGATTGGGGTCGGTTTTATGAGTTTTTTGTCACCGACGATGGCCCCGGTATAGAAGCTGAATATTTTGATAAAATCTTCATGATCTTTCAAACTTTGCGTTCCAGGGATGAATTGGAAGCTACCGGGATTGGTTTGAGCATTGTAAAAAAAATAGTGGAATCACAAGGTGGGATGGTTTCAGTGGCTTCTATAGTTGGAGAGGGTACCACTTTCTCCTTTACATGGCCTAAATATCCAGAGGCTTAATTTATTCCGGTTTGTGCGCAAAATCGAGCAGGGTCCAGTAAAGATTAAAAAAAGAAATCGCTTGGGTAAAATCTGAAAATTGCAATGGTTTAACGATATAACCGGCAATATCCAGCTTGTAAGCGGCCATTTTGTCCCTTTCGGCATTAGACGAGGTTAATATGAATACATGAAGGGAATTAAGATCCGGATTGCTGCGCATTTTTTTTAGAAATTCAATGCCGTTCATTTTCGGCATGTTGATGTCAAGCAAGATGATTTGTGGCGTAGGGAACAGTTTTTGCTCGCCATTTAGCCCTAATAACATATTTAAAGCTTCCACACCATTACGGGCAATATGCAGCGGATTTGAGATTTTATTTTTCCTAAATGTTCTTTGAATATCTTGAATATCCACTTCATCGTCTTCTACCAACAAGATATGTACTGCCATGTCAAATAAGGTCATCCTAACCTCTCGCTATGAAAGTTACTCAAAGCCACGCATTTATTCTAGTATGTTATACTTTAGAAAAGCAGTTAATTAAAGAATACTGCAAAAAATTAAAAATTTTCCCCTTCATGTAGAGTGCCTAAGGATAGAATATTAATCAATGTTCGCTTTATGCACTAGTAGGCGTGCCGCAAGGAGAGTTGATTATGGGAGTTACAGAACGCGACATTGATATTTTGTATGTGGAAGATGACGAAGTGGATATCAAAAACATGCAACGGGAATTTAAAAAGGTAAATGATTTATTGCAAATTGTGGTAGCTAGGAGTGGAGGCCAAGCGTTGGACATGCTTTATGGCCGTAATGAAGAAAGCAAAATACATCCCAAAATTATTCTTCTCGACATTAACATGCCTAAAATGAGCGGCATTGAATTTTTGCAAACCCTGCGTTCGAATCCAGATTTTACCGACATTGACGTGTTTATTTTAACGGGTTCATTTGGCACAGAAGATAAGTTGGCAATGGAGGGTATGAACGTAAGAGGCCATATTATCAAACCCTTACAATATGGCGATGCTTTGAATGTATTCTGGACCTTACAAACCTGATGTTTGTCCAGACACATTAAAATCTTGGTACCGAGGGTGGGACTCGAACCCACACGGTGTCACCACCACCGGATTTTGAATCCGGCGCGTCTACCAATTCCGCCACCCCGGCACAGGCGCCCATTATAGCAAAGAACATTATAGACACAATGGGTTGCGGTAAATATTTTATATTTCCTATAAAATAAAAACCTTATTTTATGCAATTATGCAAGATTATGAAAAAAATACTTATTTTACTAGCTGCTCTGTGCTCATTAACTCCATTATCAAGCGTCGCAACCATATGTCCTGATCCTAACCACAGTTCATTGCAATGGGGGGAAGTGCCTCTGCCTTGGGAAGTTAATCCATTTTCCGAACATCAGCCGCAGGGGGAGGAAAACGCATGTTTTATCCGAGCGAATATTTTACTGGCAGGAAGCGGGCGCGGCATAGTTTGTACTTATGCTATTTCCATTGGTTATTATTCCATCTGGTGGCAAGTTCCTGTAAAAATCCCTGCACCTGCAGAAAATAATTGGCGCCGCAGCACAGCCGGCTATGAATGCACCCATTCAATTGTGGGGTGTGTCTTCTATCCCGCTTGATAATTTTATCCCGCCTTTATGGTTGATGCCTGTACTATACTGCATATAAGGTATTTTCGTGTTTCCCGAGCAGGAAATGGATTTCCTCTGTGCTGGGAATTTCCATGAGTACGGGGGAAAAATGGATCAAAATCACTTTCGCATTGTCATCATTCAGGGTGATGAAGTCACCCAAAGGGACATGGCTGATATTTTGGGTAAAAACAAAGCGAAAGTTGCAGATTTTGATAAAAATTTCCCCTCATTGCAAATTGAAAAATTATCTACCCTGAAGCAAGGCCTTAAGAAAATACAATCGGCTACCCAGGAAAAGAAAGGGTATTCTCTGGTTTTTATTGATATTAGTGACTCGCGAGTCATTAAAGGCTTGGATGTTATTCGGCAAATGTTAACTGCGGATGATACGCTGCAAGTCATTCTTTTCATACAAGATCCCGCGAAGAACGGGAACAGGGTACGACACGATTTAAACTTGTATGATAATTTGCTGATTCTGCAAAAATCAGTGGATGCTTTTTCTATCCAAGAGCTCGCGCGCACATTAATTAAAAAATGGTTGCTCTTGCAACAAGCTGAGCGTTATTTTTCTGTTCTGACCGAGCAAGCGAGCGAGATTAACCCGAATGGATCCCTATCGCTATTAAAAGCAACGTTTGAATCCACGGCAGAAGGAATTTTAGTAGTCGACCTACACGGGAAAATCTTAATTTATAACACAAGTTTTTTGAAAATTTGGAAAATTCCTGAAGCCATCAATAAAAATGAGCAAGAAATTTGCCAGTATATTCTGCAATGCCTGAATGACCCAGGAACGTATTTATATCAAATGCAACAATTAAGGAAACATATTACAGAGTCGTTTCGCCAAATTGTGCGCTGTAAAAATGGGGCAATTATTGAGTGTCGCTCACAACCGTATCAAACAGAAGGGAAAATAGTAGGGCGTGTATGGATTTTTCATGATATTACCGAGCGCACGCATTTAGAACAAAAATTGAAATTTCGTGCTACTCATGATTATTTAACCGGTTTGCCGAACCGTATCCTCCTTTTTGATCGCATCGAGCAAAGCATGCAAGTATTGGCATAGCTCTTTATCCAGAAGACGGCAAGACTGCGAAACAATTGTTACGCAATGCAGATTTGGCTATGTATTATGCCAAGGAGAGAGGTGGAGACCAATTTCGTTTCTATATTAATGCGCTTAATAAACAAAGTATGAAGCGCTTAAGCCAGAAAGAAGAATTACAGCGTGCTATTGAGAATAATGAATTTTTCTTATTATTTCAGCCGCAGCTACACCCGGATAAGCCTGATATTTTATCAGCAGAGGCATTGATTCGCTGGGCGCACCCACAGAAAGGGGTAATATTACCACTTGATTTTATCCCTGTTGCAGAATCAACCGGCTTAATTATACCACTGGGTGAATGGGTGATAGCAGCAGCTTGCAAGCAGTTTCAAGACTGGAAAGCAATGGGCCTGCCGCCCATCCGTATTGCCATCAATGTAGCCATGCAACAATTAAGGCAGTTTGATTTTGCCAAACAGTTGGGGCGTATTTTACGTAAATACAGAGTCCCGCCGCAATTTATCGATGTTGAAATCACTGAAAATTTAATTTTAAGTCACCGCGAAGTATTGCATATGATCAATGAATTAAAAGAGTTAAAAGTGCGCATTGTTGTAGATGATTTTGGCACAGAACGCTCAAGTTTAAATTATTTAAAAACTTTACAGATTGATGGCTTGAAAATCGATCCTTCTTTTATAAAAAATATTTCTTTAGATGAAAATGATGAAATCGTTATTAAAGCCATCATCAGCATGGCAAAAAATTTAAATTTCGATGTGATGGCTGAAGGAGTGGAAACCCAAAAACAAATTAATTTCTTAAAAGAACACCAATGCGATGTCATTCAAGGCTATCATTTCAGTAAGCCTATTTCTGGAGAAACGGCAGGATTATTTTTCAAAAAAATTTATTCTGGATAGAAAGCAACGCCGATTTGATTACAACGAAGAAATTTCCAGTTATCATAAGAGTTGCCTAAAAGTTACAAGGTTTTTCATGCAACGTACACTTTTTTTGATTTATGCTTTTTTACTGCTCTTGCCTTTTAGTATGCAAGCTTCCAGCGCAGATGCTTGGGCAAAACACGAAAAAGAAGTCATGAGCAAATGTGCAGCAGCTGCCCATTTAAGCAATGTAAAAGCAGTCGGAAGTATCGTCACTTATGATGATAAGGCAGGAATGGATGCACTGCTTATGCAAGGTAATTATCCACAAGCGCATATGAAAAATCAGCCAAGCCGCGTATTGTGCTTATTTGATCGACACAAGCGTGCGGCTTATATTGCGGAAGCAGATAATTTAATTAAAACTAAACGATAACCGTAACCAGGCTAGGTAAGTAAGCTGGGCCGCAAGACCCAGCAGTAAAGGTGCATTAATTCTTTAAAATTGCGAGCCAGCTTGTTTAAATTTTATCTTCGGTGATATCAATCATCTTTTGTAATGCTTTCTTAGCATTTTCAACTACCCATTGTTGATCACCGCTGCTTAAACGGTTCCTGGTGCCACTAAATTCATTCACCACATCACCTGCCTTCACTTCATTGTATGGCATCGGTTTACCTTGGCGCAGCAAATCAACCAAGCCTACCAAATGCGGTGGATCATTGCGCGACATAGTGGCGCAACCGCACCCCAAGTTGATTTCATCATGCGGTTTCGGCATTTCTGCCAAATTGACTACGGTGATTCCCAGTGCTTTACAATATTGCTTTAAATTTTCGACCATGTGGTTTTCAGTGCCTATGGCATATTGGCAGGTACCTGCACGATCATGCACCACATAATCCCAAATAAAAGCAGTGGAGCCCGCATGATCCGCAATACGCACGACGTTATTGCGGCATTCCGGATGAACGATGGTAGTAAACCCTTTTTCTCGCCAATATTCACACATTTCAGGCTGGTAATAAGTATGCACCGCACATTGGCTGGCAAACAGGATCAATTCTGCTTTATCAAATTCAGCCAGAGTCTGTTTATCTTGGTCCGCCAGGGAATACTGTGCACCCGCGGTGCCGCCGGGCCAATAGGCTATGTTTTGCATGCCGAGCCACCAGGCTACGTTTTCGCCCATATGCTGATCTGGGATAAACAAGATTTTCTTGTTTTGTTTTTGCGCCCATTGAAAAATCTTTTTAACGTTTGAACTGGTGCATACTGCGCCCCCTTGTGCGCCAGTCATCGCTTTTACTCGTCCGGATGTGTTCATATAACAGACGGGTAAAATATTTTCCGCACCATAGCGTTCATTTAAATCCATAAACGCAGGCTCCACCATAAAATCTTTCGCCAGCATTTCCATGGTACACCCTGATTTAGGATTAGTGATGTACACGTGTTGCTGCGGTTGGGCGAGAATTGCAATGGATTCCGCCATAAAATGCACGGCGGATTCAATAATCACCGATTTTTCCGGATGATTGGCAGCCATTAATGCCAATTGGTAGGAGTCACCAATCTTACCACCAAATTGTTCCACCAGACGTACAATATCCCCGCCCATATAATAATGAGCAAGCAGCAATAATTTATCGCCAAAATAATCCTGCGCTTTTTGAAGGTAAGGTTTCATCCAAGCTAAAACTGTAGTGAGCTTGCGATCGGGCAACGCCAGATATTCTTCGGCGTAAGGAATAAATTCCTCTTGGTACCAATCCAATGGGTAATCGCTTTGACAAATGCTCATGTCATTGGTAATGCGCATCAGCGTTTTTTCAGGTTGGTAGGAAATATCAGTCTTAAACATCACACACCTTACTATATAAACGGATTTTGCGGTGAATTTAACCGCGCTATACTTTCTTGAGTTGCTTTATTCTTTTGCGGGAAATCTTCCCGGAAATGACCACCTCTGGATTCTCTTCTCGACAATGCTGCCCGCACAATGAGTTCAGCATTCAGAATAATGTTACGCAGCTCGATAAAATCACGAGTTATGCTATGTTTCCAATAATATTCCTCAATAATTTTATGTCTCTTTATTATTAATTGTAGAAGATCTTCAAGGCCTGCTTCAGTGCGGATGATGCCAGCATAAGAAGTCATTTCCCCGCGCAGGCTTCGCCAATGAGCATTGATCTGACTGGCACGGCGGGCATTGACTTCGCTAGGCGAGCTCCAATTAGGAATATGGGTTGTGGTTTCCCAATGGGTAGCAATATCTTTTATAGAATTGCGGGCCGCATTGCCAGCCATTACGACTGCTTCCAACAGCGAGTTGCTGGCCAAACGGTTGGCGCCATGCAAACCGGTGAAAGCTACTTCACCGATGGCATATAACCGTTTTAAATCCGTTTGGCCATTTACGTCGGTTAGCACGCCACCGCATTGATAGTGCGCCGCGGGTACCACCGGGATCATATCTTGACTCATCTCAATTCCAATGGAGAGCAAGGTATTATAAATTTGCGGAAAACGTTTTTTCAGGAAAGACTTGGGCTGGTGGGTGATATCAAGATACACAAAACTATTCTGGCTCTGTTCGATTTCATTGAATATCGCGCGAGATACCACGTCGCGGGTTGCCAATTCCATTTGCTGCGGCGCATAACGAGCCATGAAGCGCTCGCCAGTATCTGCATTTTTCAATATTCCGCCTTCACCACGTACAGCTTCGGAAATTAAGAAATTATTAATGGTATGATGATGCAGCAAAGTAGGGTGGAATTGATAAAACTCCATATTACCCACACGTGCCCCAGCCCGATAAGCCATGGCAACACCATCGCCGGTGGCTACCATGGGGTTGCTGGTATACCGATAAGTCTTACCTGCTCCCCCACTTGCCAATACCACGCAAGAGGCTAAAAAAGTATGAATGCAGTTATTTAAACTGTCCAACACATATGCGCCCAGCACTTCTCCCTGATCACTGACACAATGCGGGTGATAATGAGTGATGAGATTTACTGCAATGTGATGCTCAAAAAAATGGATTTGCTCTTTAAGGCGCGCTGTATTAACCAAAGCTTCGATGATGTTCAAACCGGTTTGATCGCCGCAATTAAAAATACGCCGGTGAGAATGCCCACCTTCCTTTGCAAGTACGTAGCTACCTTCCGCTGTTTTATTAAACTGGATCGAATAATGTTGCAATTGTTTGATGGCATCCGGCCCCTGGCGGATGATGCTTTCAACGGAAGGCCGATAGCATAAACCGTCTCCTGCCTTAAGCGTATCGGCAATATGCGATGCAATGGAATCATCCGAATTGAATACAGCCGCAACGCCGCCTTGCGCATAGCGGCTGTTGCATTCATTGGCTTCTACTTTGCTTATAAGCGCAATGTTTATCTTGGGCTTTAAGTCCAGTAATTGCAGGCAATAGTGGAGTCCAGCGAGGCCACTGCCTATGACAATAACGTCAAATTCGTAGGTTTTTCCCTGCTGAGATAACGTCATGAAAAAGCCTTCACCAATTGCGTTGCTAATCCTGTGTATTTTGCCGGAGTAAGTTCCAATAATTGTTTTTTGGCTGTTTCAGGAATCGTGAGCGATTCAACAAACTGTCGTAAGTTTTCACGATTGATTGCAGAACCACGCGTTAAATCCCGTAATTGCTCATAGGCATTCGGGATTTGATAGCGGCGCATCACGGTTTGGATTGCTTCGGCAAGCACTTCCCAATTATCATTTAAATCATCGCGCAACGGCTCCTGATTCAATTGTAATTTTTCATTGCCCTTTGCGATGGATTGATAAGCAATCAGAGTATAGGCAAAAGCTACTCCTAAATTGCGTAAAACCGTGGAGTCGGAAAGATCACGTTGCAGCCTTGATTGCGTAAGTTTATTGGCAAAGTGCTCGAATAAGGCATTTGCCAATCCCAAATTGCCTTCGGCATTTTCAAAATCAATCGGATTAACTTTATGCGGCATGGTGGATGAACCAACTTCCTCAGCTACCGTTTTTTGTTTGAAATAGCCTAAGGAAATATAACTCCAAATATCGCGTGTGTAATCTAATAAAATATTATTTATACGGATCATTAAATGTGAAACTTCAGCAATGCCGTCATGCGGTTCTATCTGGGTGGTATAGGCATTAAATGACAAGCCCAAATGAGAAATGAAATTGGCACAATGTTTGCGCCAATCCACTTCAGGATAGGCAATGGCGTGGGCATTGTAATTACCTACAGCACCATTGAATTTGGCTGAAATTAATACTTCGGCAAGCTGCTGCTGCGGGCGCTTAAGCCTCGCTACAAAATTGATTAACTCTTTGCCTAACGTAGTAGGGGTGGCGGGTTGCCCATGGGTTCTGCCCAGCATGGGGACATCGCCATGCTGTTTACCCATTAAGGTGATGCTGCCTGTTATTTCCGCTAATGTGGGTTGCACGACGTGTGCAAGGGCTTCTTTCATCATCAAAGCATAGGCAAGATTATTGATGTCTTCTGATGTACAGGCAAAATGGATAAACCCGGTCAACTTTTTTAATGTGGCTGATTGTTCCAGTTTTTCTTTAAGATAATATTCAACCGCTTTTACATCATGGTTTGTTTGTTTTTCAAATTCCTTGACTCGCAATGCGTCTTCTTCATTAAAATTTTTAAGTAAATCATTTAAAAAAGCTATTTCTTCAGAATTCAAACGAGGTACTTCGGAAATTTTTTCATGCGCAGCCAAGGATTCTAGCCAGCGAATTTCAACCATTAATCGATAATAAATGAGGGCAAATTCACTAAAGTAAGGACTTAACGGATTTGTTTTCTGCAAGTAGCGTCCGTCAATGGGAGAAACGGCATTTAAAGAAGATAGTGTCATGGGCGGATTCACTGCAATGATAAAGCGCATATAATAGTAAATGCAGCTCAAGATGTGAATAAGAGCTGCGGTCAAATTCCCAAGATAAACTCCATTTCTTCTGTTGACGCACTTGCGTATCTAATTCACATAGCCCGGCAATTTAAGTAGAATGGTGGTCATTTTTATAAGGACTGAGGTAATTATGGCTGTGAGTGGACATACGATAGAATTTAAGCATTTGAGCATGCAGGATTTAGAACAAGTTGGCGGTAAAAATGCTTCATTAGGTGAGATGATCCGTCATCTATCTACTGCAAATGTAGCTGTTCCCACAGGCTTTGCAACGACAGCCGATTCATTTCGTGAATTTCTGCATACCAATCAACTGGATAAGAAAATACACGAATTGTTAGAAACTGTTGATGTTGAAGACGTGCAGCAGCTTACTGCTGTCGGTAAAAAAATTCGCAGCATGATAATAAATGCACCTTTTTCCGGCGATTTTGAAGATGCTGTCCGCACCGCTTACATTAATCTTGCCCAAATAATTGGCCATAATGACTTTAGCGTAGCGGTGCGTTCTTCCGCCACGGCAGAAGATTTGCCTGATGCTTCGTTTGCAGGGCAACAGGAAACCATGCTAAACGTCAAAGGCATTGAAGCGGTGCTGACAGCCATTAAACAGGTTTTTGCCTCGTTGTATAATGATCGCGCCATTGCCTATCGTACTCATCATGGTTTTGCCCATCAAGATGTCGCATTATCCGTAGGTATCCAGCAAATGGTGCGCAGTGATTTGGCGGTCAGCGGTGTTATGTTTACCATGGATACCGAATCCGGATTTGAGCAAGTGGTGTTTATTACTTCCTCCTATGGTTTGGGGGAAATGGTGGTGCAAGGCGCAGTAAATCCTGATGAATTCTATGTCTATAAGCCTGCTTTGCAGGCTGGGCATTCGGCAGTCATTCGTCGCAACTTGGGTACGAAAGCCATTAAGATGGTTTACTGCGACAATCCAAATACAGAGGAATACGTAAAAACAATCCCTGTCGAAGCTGAAGAACAACGTCGCTTTTCATTATTAACCTCAGAAATCGAACAGTTGGCGCATCATGCTTTGGTAATTGAAAAGCATTACGGGCGTCCAATGGATATCGAATGGGCGAAAGATGGGGTTGATGGGAAACTTTATATTCTGCAAGCCCGCCCGGAAACCGTAAAAAGCCGCGCTAATAAACAAGTATTGGAGCGCTATAAGCTTGCAGGGAAAGGCGAGGTTTTAACTGAAGGACGCAGCATAGGCCAGCGCATCGGCCAAGGGAAAGCAAAAGTAATCCGCGATGTGGAAGAAATGCATCGCGTCGAGCCGGGCGATATTTTAATTTCTGATATGACCGATCCGGATTGGGAGCCGGTGATGAAGCGCGCTGCTGCCATTGTTACCAACCGCGGCGGGCGTACCTGCCATGCGGCCATTATCGCGCGCGAGCTAGGGATTCCGGCAGTGGTGGGTTGTGGCGATGCGACTAAGAGGATAAAGGATGGTGATGAAGTTACCGTTTCTTGTGCGGAAGGGGATACTGGTTATGTTTATCAGGGGTTGCTCCCTTTTGAATTGCACCGCCTTGACGTGGATACGATGCCGGAATTACCCATAAAAGTCATGTTGAATGTAGGGAATCCCGAGCGGGCTTTTAACTTTCAGGCAATTCCCAATGCCGGAGTCGGACTGGCAAGATTAGAGTTTTTAATTTCCAACACCATTGGCATTCATCCTAAAGCTTTACTGCAATACGATTCGTTGCAGGATGAAAAATTAAAACAATGCATTAGAGAAAAAACGGCTGCTTATGCGTCCCCGGTAGAATTCTACATCGAGCGTTTAAAGGAAGGCATCGCCACTATTGCGGCGGCCTTTTATCCGAAACCTGTGATTGTAAGACTGTCTGATTTTAAATCGAACGAATATGCCAATTTAATCGGCGGTGCTGTTTACGAACCCCATGAAGAAAACCCCATGTTGGGTTTTCGTGGGGCGGCTCGCTATGTTTCACCGGCTTTTGCTGATTGCTTTGCCCTGGAGTGTCAGGCTGTAAAACGGGTGCGTAAAGATATGGGTTTAACCAACGTCGAAGTGATGATTCCTTTTGTTCGCACAGTCAAAGAAGCAGAGCAAGTGATCGATATATTAAAACAACATGATCTTGAACGCGGCAAACATGGCCTTCGCATCATCATGATGTGTGAATTACCTGCAAATGCTTTGTTAGCTTCTGAATTTTTGCAGCATTTCGATGGCTTTTCCATTGGTTCAAACGATTTGACGCAGCTAACCTTGGGGCTTGATCGGGATTCCGGGCTGGTGGCGTCGCAATTTGATGAGCGGGATGGTGCTGTTAAAGCTTTATTGGCTATGGCTATCGCGACTTGCAAAAAACAAGGTAAATACGTAGGGATTTGTGGGCAAGGCCCCTCTGATCATCAGGATTTTGCGGAGTGGTTGATGGAAAAAGGAATTGATAGTATTTCGCTAAACCCGGATTCGGTATTGGAAACTTGCCTGTTTTTGGCAAAACATGGCAAGAAGCAGAATAACTGAGACAAAGATAAGCCGCCAAATTACATTATGTGCAATTTGGCGGGGTACAAGCCCATGAATCCATTGAACTGCCATGTGAACACTAAATGTCTAAACTAAGTTACTTAATACTATTAGTACTGTTCTTTCCTGTACTTGTGCATGCGGGCAGCAATCCTGAACACATGGATCCGGTTGCTTCTGTAATTTTTTGGGTAACTTTAATTTTCCTATTTGGGATTTTAGGGCGATACATCGCTTCGCGTTTAAATCAGCCGGGCGTGCTCGGCGAATTATTGATGGGTATGCTTCTTGGGAATCTTTGTTATTACTTCGGCATGGAACTGGCGGTTATTTTGCGCGAGGGTACGGCGGTATTTGATGTGGTGCCGGAAATATTGAAAGGAACTCCTTTACAGCCGGCAGTCAGTTCCATGGTTCATAATCCCGATTATGCCGCAGAAGTTGTCGAGGCATTGACAGACACCAATGCGAATGAATTGTTAAAGGTAGCATATGTTGTTGACATTTTATCGCGATATGGGGTCATTTTTTTATTATTTATGGTGGGATTGGAAACTTCGCTTGAGGAGCTTAAAAATACCGGACGTGAATCCATACAAGTGGCAATCATCGGCGTATTGGCTCCCATCGTTTTTGGTTTGCTGACGATGAAACTGCTTGTTCCAACTTCCTCGTTCAAGGCCGATCTGTTTGTAGGGGCGACACTTTGTGCTACCAGTGTTGGCATCACTGCTCGTGTCTTGAAAGAAATGAAAAAGCTGCGTACGCGTGAGGCGCGCACCATTCTTGGTGCCGCCATGATGGATGATATTTTAGGTTTAATTATTCTCGCTATTGTAAGTAGTATTGTAATAAGTGATGTGGTAGATATGATAAAAATTATAAAAATCATTGTCTCCGCGCTTTTATTTTTTTCTTGTTCCCTATTGGTTGGTCCTTGGCTAATTCGTAAGGCAGTGCATTATTTTCGCTTTCTGGAAGCTTGGGAATTAAAATTATTTATTTCATTTGTATTTGTAATGACCTTGGCCTGGCTTGCTACGGTCGTGCAGCTAGCCAGTATAATCGGTGCTTTTGCGGCAGGTATTATCATTAAAGATGGTTTTTTTGGCGCGGAGCGGGAGCATAAAGCCGAGAAAAGCATCCAAGAGCTGGTGGCGCCCTTGGAGTTTTTGCTGGCCCCATTGTTTTTTATGCTGATTGGCATTCAGGTGAAGATAGAATTATTTTTTGACCCTCATGTCTTATTAATGGCGGGGGCGTTAAGCCTTGTGGCTATTATAGGAAAGCTTTTGAGCGGCTGGGGTGGTAACAGGCGCGATAATCGATTTTTAATTGGAGTGGGGATGGTTCCCCGAGGAGAGGTTGGTTTGGTCTTTGCATCCATTGGCCGAACATTGGGTGTAATCCCTGATCAATTGTTCTCAGCGATTATTCTAATGGTTATTGTTACGACGTTTATAACCCCTCCATGGCTTAAATCGCTCTATATGAAGAGCAAGAAGGTTAGCAAATGACACCTGAACACGGAAAAATCCTGGCCGATGTAAAGCGGGCCTTGGCTGAAGATGTAGGAAGTGGCGATGTAACCGCAGCTTTATTGCCACTGGATTTAGTGGTTATGGCAAAAATCATTTCGCGTGAACCTATGGTGGTTTGTGGGCGTCCATGGGTGGATTGCATTTTTGCCGAAGTGGATTTGGCTATTCATGTGCAATGGCAAGTGGATGAAGGCCAATGGTTGCCTGAACCTGCAACACTTTGCCAGATTGAAGGACCGGTGCGCAGTATTTTAACTGCGGAGAGAAGCGCGCTTAATTTTTTGCAAACCCTATCGGCTACTGCAACAAAGACCCGTGAATATTTATTAAAGCTAAGCGGTTATAAAACTCGTTTGCTCGATACGCGTAAAACGATACCCGGTTTAAGATATGCACAAAAATATGCTGTTGCATGTGCAGGCGGTACAAACCACCGCTTCGGCTTATTTGATGCATTTTTGATAAAGGAAAATCACATCAAGGCCTGCGGCTCAATTAAAGCAGCAGTGGCTTTGGCTAGAAATATGCAGAAAGACTTGCTAATTGAAGTCGAAGTCGAAAACCTGGAAGAGTTGCAAGAAGCGCTGCATGCAAAGCCTGATCGAATTTTATTGGATAATTTCACAAAAGACATGTTAGTAGAAGCTGTAGATTTGACCCGTGGTGAATGTGAGCTTGAAGCTTCTGGTGGACTCACTCTGGCAACTGTGACGGAAGTGGCAAAAACTGGTGTAGACTATATTTCAATTGGGGCCATTACCAAATCCATTCAGGCGGTTGATTTGAGTTTATTGATCGACAAGGTACTCGACTAAGATGAGCGATGCGAAGATGAATCCTAAAATTGTATTGACAGGTGGCGGTACAGCAGGTCACGTAACTCCCAATATGGCATTGATCGATGAATTACAGAAAGAAGGATGGGGGATTGCCTATATTGGCTCTGCCCAAGGGGTGGAAAAAAACATGATAGCCCCCATGCAGATCCCTTTTTATGGGATCAGCAGCGGCAAATTAAGACGTTATTTTAGCTGGCAGAATTTTTTTGATCCTGTAAAAATACTGCTTGGAATTGTCCAGTCTTTTTACTTATTGCGTAAACTAAAAGCCGATATTGTCTTTTCAAAAGGCGGGTTTGTAGCATTCCCGGTAGTCGTAGGGGCTTGGTTAAACCGCATCCCAGTCATTGCTCATGAATCCGATTTAACGCCGGGGCTTGCAAACCGCTTAAGTTTTCCTTTCGTCGATAAAATCTGTTTGACCTTTGCGGCAGCCAAACAACATTTTAAAAAACAAGAGAAAGTAGAAGTCACAGGCACACCCATACGGCGTTCCCTGTTTCAGGGTGACAAGGAAAAAGGTTTGCAACGTTGTGGATTTAACGATCAAAAACCATGCTTGCTGGTGATTGGCGGTAGCCAGGGTGCTAATAAGGTGAACCAATGTGTACGACTTTCCCTTGCGTCTTTGTGTACGCGTTTCCAGGTCATTCATGTATGCGGTCCAGGGAAGGTTGATGCATCGCTTAAAGATAGGGAAGGGTATTATCAAATCGAATATGCAAAAGAAGAACTCGCCGATTTGTTTGCAGCCAGTCAAATTGTAATTTCACGTGCAGGTGCTAACTCGCTTTACGAGTTATTGGCATTAGGAAAACCGCATATTCTCATCCCTTTACCTCAACAAAGCAGCCGCGGCGATCAAATTCAAAATGCACGTTATTTTGAAAAGCTGGGGATAAGTAAAGTCATCGAGGATGAAAAATTAAGCCCCGAGACTTTGTTCACTACGTTACAAGAAATGGATGAGCAAAGCGAAAGTCAGATAGAAAAGATAAAAGCACTGGGTATCCAATCTTCCAGCATAAAAATTATCAGCCTAATCAAGGAGATTGTTCATGTTAAATCCGCAAGGATTGCTTGAGTACATTGATAAACAGTGGGAGGAGGAAATTATTCCAAGCCTTTCCGACTACATCAAAATTCCTAACAAATCTCCAAATTTTGATTCTAAATGGCAAGAACATGGGTTTATGGAAGAGGCTGTAAGCCATATTGCGCAGTGGTGCAAAGCGCACGCCCCCCACAATATGAAGTTAGAAATTCTCAGGCTTCCAGGGCGTACTCCGCTTCTTTTAATGGATATTGCCGGGCAAACCCATGAGACTGTCTTGTTATATGGTCATTTAGACAAGCAGCCTGAAATGTCTGGATGGAATGAGGGATTAGGACCGTGGATTCCTGCTTTGCAGGATGGGAAATTGTATGGCCGCGGCAGTGCCGATGACGGTTATGCCGTGTATGCAGCTTTAACGGCTATCCGCGCTATTCAAGAGCAAGGCCTTCCTCACTCCCGTTGCCTGATATTAATTGAGGCAAGTGAAGAAAGTGGAAGCATGGATCTTCCTTATTACCTTGAGATGATAAAAGCACAGATGGGTGATCCCAAATTAATTATATGTTTGGATTCAGGGGCTGGAAATTATGAGCAATTGTGGATAACGACGTCTTTGCGCGGCAATATTGTAGGCAACCTTTCCGTAGAATTAATCCATGAAGGTGTGCATTCGGGTAATGCAAGCGGCATTGTTGCCGACAGTTTTCGCGTAACCAGGGAATTATTAAGCCGGCTTGAAGAGGAAAAAACGGGTGAGATTAAGCTGGCAGAGCTGCAATGCGAAATTCCTCCGGGGCGTATCAATGAAGCTGCGAATTGCGCTGGTGTACTTGGCAGCAGAGTATTTACAGAATTCCCTTTTCATCCTGCTGTTGAACCTGTAGGAGACAATCTGCAGCAATTGATTTTAAATCGCACCTGGAGGCCTGCTTTAACGATAACTGGGGCAGAAGGTTTACCGGCCATTGCAGATGCAGGCAATGTACTGCGTCCCAAAACTGTATTAAAATTATCGATGCGCATACCGCCGCTTGTACATGCTGAAACAGCTGCTAAAGCCATGCAGTCGTCATTAAGCCAGGCGGCACCCTATCACGCCAAAGTTTCATTCCATGTCGACAGTATGTCCATGGGCTGGAATGCGCCGCTATTGGCAGATTGGTTGTCCAGAGCAATTCAAGATGCCTCCCACTCTTTTTATCAAAAACCGGCCATGTTTATGGGGGAGGGAGGCACTATCCCTTTTATGTTCATGCTGGGTGAAAAATTTCCAAATGCTCAATTTATGATTACGGGTGTATTAGGCCCTCATGCCAATGCTCACGGGCCAAATGAATTTTTACATCTCGGTATGGCAAAAAAATTAACTGCCTGTGTGGCTTATGTTTTGCATCAGCAATTTTTGCATTCACAAGAAATGCAAATTACCAGTTAGTTTGCATTCTGCATGAAGGTATTCTACAGCGCTTTTAAATGCTTATGCTTTTGATGGTTTGTGCAAAGGAAGTTTTTGCAATATTAGTGTGTGAGGTAAAAAAATTTATGCTCTTACCTTGGGTTTGTATTGCAGTATTAATCATTAACCCTAAGGTTGTTAGGATCCCTACGCCAAACACAATGCTAAACACCGATAAAGCCTTTAGGAATTTTTCTTTATCGGATTGGCGGTTAAGCTGTAAAACTTCGCCAGTTCCACGTTCCAAAAGTTTGTTTTTAAACTAAGTGATCTGCTTGTTATCATCTGCAGTTTCAGGCGAAGGTTTCACTGTGTCGTAAAGTTCTTGCATGGCGGCAAATTTGATAGCACCTTGATACTGCGCCCGATTGCGTTTTATTTTATCAATAATATGCGCGTTCCTATGGTATGTATTTTGATTCTGCTCGTTTACTGAATAAGTTAAAATTTTCGTTAGAATAAGATGGGGCAAAGCCGGCTTTACTCAGATTTTCACATTCGCCCAGTGCCCATTCAAGGTGCAGCATTAAGCTCACACCTTGAGATAGTTCGTAGTATCTTTCTTATCAGGGTCTAAAAATTTTTTTACTGAATCTTCTTTATGTTGGAGATAATTCTTACAAACTTGGGTTAGCTGTTGTCTTGCTTCTGAAGGGGATATGATTCACAATTAAATATTTTGTTTAATATTTGTTCATTATGCTGGGGTTTCTGGAATGGCTCAAGCTTTGAGAAATAAATAGGGAAACAATTTATTCAAAGTAGATACGAATTCTATAGTTAGCCTTTGATAATACTATAAATACCTCGACAGCCACTTAAATTATTGCAATACTTATTTCTCTCTTATTAAAGAGAACAGTCCAATCAAATAAGGAGATTGATATGAAAGCAAGTATTCTTGCGGGTTTGTTGTCGTTATTTTTTATCCCCAATC
The DNA here is from genome assembly GCF_024160945.1 of Legionella sp. 27cVA30. Classification (NCBI taxonomy): domain Bacteria; kingdom Pseudomonadati; phylum Pseudomonadota; class Gammaproteobacteria; order Legionellales; family Legionellaceae; genus Legionella; species Legionella sp. 27cVA30. The sequence goes on along the minus strand of NZ_JAMYXK010000001.1, from coordinate 191,740 downwards.
CACTCTTTGCAGCAGATAAAGCAGTAGAAAAAACTTTACCCCCACCCATTGTCCAGGCAACAAAAAAGATTGACTTAAATAAAGCCGACGCTAAGGAACTGATCCATTCCGTTCCGGGAATTGGTAAAAAACGCGCTGAAGCCATCGTGCGTTACCGCGATGAACATGGCATTTTTCATGCGGTGGAAGATTTGGCCCATGTGCGCGGCTTAGGAAAGCAATTTGTGCAAAAGCATTTGGCGCAATTACAGGAAGTATTTGTTGTACAATAAGTTCTAAAAATTACAGCCTGAATAAACCATCAGGCTGTAATGAGCATTTATCCTGCATGAGAAAAATCTTGTAAAGATCTGTCGATTTTTATCCAAATTTGAGTTAAAGTGCTCCCCAAAAAAAGAACGAGGTAATAAAGTTCATGTTTAGGAAACTTAGGGGTGTATTCTCTAACGATTTATCCATCGATTTAGGTACAGCAAATACACTCATTTACGTTAGAGATAAAGGCATCGTGCTGAATGAGCCCTCTGTGGTGGCTTTAAGAAACGAAGCTGGCCAGAAAAGAGTGGCTGCTGTGGGTCTTGAGGCAAAGCGCATGTTAGGCCGAACCCCTGGCAATATAAATGCTATCCGCCCGATGAAGGACGGCGTTATTGCAGATTTCTTTGTGACTGAGAAAATGCTGCAGCATTTCATTCATAAAGTGCATGAAAATCGGTTTTTAAGGCCAAGTCCGCGCGTATTGGTTTGCGTGCCTTGCGGTTCGACGCAAGTGGAGCGCCGTGCGATACGTGAATCAGCTATGGGAGCAGGAGCGCGTGAAGTCTTCTTAATTGAAGAACCCATGGCAGCTGCTTTAGGTTCTGGCATGCCGGTTGAGGAAGCAAGCGGTTCGATGGTTGTTGATATCGGCGGTGGCACCACGGAAGTGGCGATCATTTCGCTAAGCGGAATCGTTTATCATCAATCCGTACGCATTGGTGGTGATAAGTTTGATGACGCCATTGTCTCTTACGTTCGCCGCAACTACGGTACATTAATCGGTGAAACAACCGCTGAGCGCATTAAGCATGAGATTGGTTCAGCATTCCCAAGCCGCGATCTGTTTGAAATTGAAGTGCGCGGCCGTAATCTTGCCGAAGGCGTGCCACGCAGTTTTACCTTAACCAGTGCAGAAATCCTGGAAGCTTTGCAAGAACCCTTGTCAGGTATTGTAGGTGCAGTGCGTGCCGCTTTGGAATTGGCGCCACCAGAGCTCGCTGCAGATATTGCCGAGCGCGGTATGGTGTTAACCGGGGGCGGAGCTTTATTGAAAAATATGGATACATTGTTAATGGAAGAAACCGGCTTGCCAGTACTGGTGGCTGAAGATCCGTTAACTTGTGTGGCTCGCGGTGGTGGTAAAGCTTTAGAAACCATGGACTTGCGTGGTGGCGATTTCTTATCAACTGAATAATTCTCATAGCCGGTTATTTGTCAAAGGCAAACACTCTTCCTTAAGTTTTGTGTTTGCTTTGGCTGTTTCATTGGCTCTTATGATTGCTGACGACCATTACCGATATTTGGACGAGGTTCGCAGCGGTTTTTCTTTACTTGTTGCTCCAGTGCAATACGCAGTGGACTATCCTGTGCGCATTATAGGCTGGGGAAAATCCTTAATGAGCACCAAAAAGGCACTTATTGATGAAAATATGCAATTGCGCCATCAACAAACCATGTTGGAAGCACAATTACAAAAGCTTCTCGTCATCCGCAATGAAAACTCGCAATTAAAAGAATTACTTCTGGCTTCCGTTAATGGCCATACAAGAGCCATGGCTGCCCAAATTCTCGCAGTGGATACTAGTGTTTCCCGTCAAATATTGGTTTTAAACAAAGGCAAACGTGATGGTGTGTTCCGCGGACAACCCGTACTGGATGCCAAAGGCGTTATGGGGCAAGTCATCGATGTAGGAGTAATGACCAGCACGGTTTTATTAATTTCTGACTCCAAAAGCGCTGTTCCTGTGCAAAATAACCGCACCGGTGAGCGTGCCATTTTGGTCGGGAAAAATAACATCAGCCAGCTGTCGCTCATTAATTTGCCAAAATCTTCTGCTATCGTAAAAGGGGATTTACTGGTGACATCCGGTTTGGGTCGTCGTTACCCGGAGGGTTATCCTGTGGGTGAAGTTGAAGAAGTTAAAAACATGCCGGGTGAAGAATTTATTAAGGTAAGTGTCAAACCAATAGCGCTGTTAAATCGCAATCGATTGGTATTATTGATATGGCCAGAAAAAGAATATGCTCAATTGTCTGCAGAAATAACCGAGCGCTTGAATGCGCTGGAGGATGATAAGTCCGTATCTAAGACTAAAAATCTGGCGGCCAATGCGGTGAGTGCAAGCGGAGCATAAAGGATAATGAAATAACATGATTTATGTAACGGCAAGATTTTTATTGAGTTTGCTTCTCACTTTAATTTTAACCATTCTCCCCATGCCTGAGTTTTTAATGGGTATTCGGCCTGCGTGGGTTCTGCTGTTGGTGCTTTATGCACAATTTTTAATGTCAGGGCATATGAATGTTCTTTTTTTGCTGATCATCGGATTATGCTTGGATGTCCTTTTATCTACCGTCATTGGAGAACACGCATTTGCGTTGTTGATTACCTGTTGGCTGGCTGCCAAAAAAGGAAGGCGGTTTAATTTTTTCCCCCTTGGGCAGCAAATGGTTTTTATTGCCCTTTTTTGTTTGACTTATCAGGCTGTGCTGCTGTTGTTGGATGCTTTTTTAGGAAATCATTATAACCCTATCGTTGCATTGAGTAGTGCTTTGTTAGGTACGGTTCTATGGCCTTGGATACGAATAATTGCCGACAGCGTCTTTTTATCGAAATCCTATCGTTAGCTCATCTTACCAGCATCATCCTATTTAAATTTTCCTGTCTAATGAGCCCGACCTATTTGGGACAAACCTGCTGCCCATGCTATGATGATTGCTTTAAAAATTGATGGAGAAGTCTATGACCTTTGAAAAAATTCAGGTGCCTGCGCAAGGTGAAGCCATTACTGTCAAGGACGGAAAACTGCATGTGCCCAATCAGCCAATTATTCCATTTATTGAAGGGGATGGGATTGGGGTCGATGTAACACCAGCCATGCTAAAAGTTGTCGATGCAGCAGTAAACAAAGCATATGGCAGCGAGAGGAAAATAGCTTGGATGGAAGTTTATGCCGGGGAGAAGGCTACGCAAGTGTACGGGCACAATGAATGGTTGCCTAAAGAAACATTGAATGCTTTAAAGCAATTTGCAGTTTCCATCAAAGGTCCTCTAACAACTCCAGTAGGCGGTGGTATCCGCTCTTTAAATGTGACTATCCGTCAGGATTTAGATCTTTATGTTTGCTTGCGTCCCGTACGTTATTTTAAGGGTACTCCCAGTCCAGTTAAAGAGCCCTGGAAAACCAATATGGTTATTTTTAGAGAAAACTCAGAAGATATTTATGCAGGGATCGAATGGCAAGCGGATACGATGGAAGCAAAAAAAATCATTCATTTCCTGCAGCAAGAAATGGGCGTTAAAAAAATTCGCTTTCCGGAGCATTGTGGCATTGGAATTAAACCGGTTTCCAAGGCTGGTACGTCTCGCCTGGTAAGAGCTGCTATCCAGTATGCCATCGATAATGATCGCGATTCGGTGACTTTGGTGCATAAAGGCAATATTATGAAATTCACTGAAGGTGCGTTTAAAGACTGGGGATATGAAGTAGCCCGTCAGGATTTCGCTGCCAAAGAGTATGAGGGCGGGCCATGGATGCAGATTAAAAATCCAAAAACGGGCAAAACCATTATCGTTAAAGACGTGATTGCCGATGCATTCCTGCAGCAAATTTTACTAAGACCTGAAGAATACAGCGTCATTGCTACCTTGAATTTAAATGGTGATTATATTTCGGATGCCCTGGCAGCTCAGGTGGGTGGGATTGGTATAGCACCTGGAGCCAATTTAAGCGATAGCATTGCAGTTTTTGAAGCCACGCACGGAACTGCACCTAAATATGCTGGCCAAGATAAAGTAAACCCAGGCTCAATCATTTTATCGGCTGAAATGATGTTGCGCCACTTGTGCTGGACGGAAGCGGCAGATTACATTCTTAAGGGTGTGGAAGGAGCAATTGAAGCAAAAACAGTGACTTATGATTTTGCAAGATTAATGGACGGTGCGACTTGTGTCAGCTGCTCTGGGTTTGCGGACGCTATAATTAAACATATGTAATCTTCATGGGTAAGGAGCGGTAAGAATCGCTCCTTACTTCGGGATTAAAACTGTTTTTACTGGCCAAAATCGTAATGAAATACTATAAATTAGTATAAGGTGTGATGTAATGAGTGGGTGGAATTTGGGGGAGATTGTAGAGCGTAAGGTGGCTGAAGCAAAAGCTTTACCAGCGCTTAAACAACCTCGAAAATATAAAGTCATTCTGCTCAACGATGATTACACACCCATGGATTTTGTTGTTGATGTGTTAAAGCGTTTTTTTCATTTGAATGAAGAACTTGCTGTACAAATTATGCTTCAGGTTCATCTTCAAGGAAGGGGAGTATGCGGGGTATTCACCCGTGATATAGCAGAGACTAAAGTTGTTTTGGTTAATGATTATGCCAGACAAAATGACCATCCATTGCTGTGTAGCATGGAACCAGAGTAAGTAGCAGTGCTGGATAGGAGGAGCAGCGATATGTTAAATAAAGAGCTTGAATTCACCCTTAATCTAGCTTTTAAAGAAGCAAAAGAAAAACGTCATGAATTTATGACGGTTGAGCACTTACTGTTGTCGCTGCTTGATAATCCTGCTGCAGGGAATGTATTGCAAGCTTGTGATGCCAACATTGAAGCGCTGCGTCGTGATTTAATCGAATTCATTGACGAAACCACACCAAGGATCCCAGAGGATGAAGTGGATCGCGAAACCCAACCGACACTTGGTTTTCAGCGTGTTTTACAACGTGCTGTGTTTCACGTCCAATCAGCGGGTAAGACCGAAGTAAGCGGGGCGAATGTGCTTGCAGCTATTTTCAGCGAGCAGGAAAGCCAGGCTGTTTATTTTTTACGGCGTGAAAACATTACGCGCCTGGATGTTATCAATTATATTTCGCACGGCGTCTCCAAATATCAAAATAACGACATGCATGACGGCATGAATTCTGCCATGGATGAAGAAATGATGTCTGCTGAAGGCAATGAATCGCCTTTGGAAAGCTATTGTATGAATTTAAACAAGCGCGCAAAAATGGGGAAAATTGATCCTCTTATTGGGCGCCACGAAGAAATTCAGCGCACGGTACAGGTGCTTTGCCGTCGCCGTAAAAATAACCCATTGCTGGTGGGCGAGGCGGGTGTTGGGAAAACTGCCATCGCCGAGGGGTTGGCACGGCGCATTGTCGATGGTGAAGTCCCTGAAGCAATCAAAAACTGCGTAGTTTATTCTCTGGATTTGGGAGCTCTGTTGGCCGGCACCAAATATCGTGGGGATTTTGAGAAACGGCTGAAAGCTGTGTTAAAACAATTGGGCGATCAAGATGGTGGTATTTTGTTTATTGATGAAATTCATACGATCATCGGTGCCGGCGCTGCTTCTGGCGGAGTAATGGATGCGTCCAATTTAATCAAACCCTTGCTGGCAAACGGCGAGTTAAAATGCATTGGTTCAACCACTTACCAAGAATACCGCGGCATCTTTGAAAAAGACAGAGCTCTGGCCCGCCGCTTCCAAAAAGTGGATATCACCGAGCCAAGCATTGAAGAAACATTTGAAATTTTAAAAGGATTAAAGGGGCGCCTGGAAGCTCATCATGGCGTTAAATTTTCTGTCCCATCCTTAAGGGCCGCTGCGGAATTGTCGGCTAAATATATTAATGAGCGTTTCTTGCCGGATAAAGCAATTGATGTGGTTGATGAAGCGGGTGCCTATCAGAATCTCATGCCACCATCAAAACGTAAAAAAATCATTAGTGTTACTGAGATTGAAAATGTAGTGGCTAAAATAGCCAGAATACCGCTTAAAAAAGTTTCAGCCCGTGATAAGGATACGTTGCGTAACTTGGAACGTGATCTTAAATTGCTGGTTTACGGTCAAGACGATGCCATTACCGCTTTGGCGTCTGCCATCAAATTATCGCGCTCAGGGTTGCGCGACCCGGAAAAACCAGTAGGGTGTTTCCTATTTGCAGGGCCTACCGGGGTCGGTAAAACAGAAGTCACACGCCAACTTGCTAATGTATTGGGCATCGAGCTTTTACGTTTTGACATGTCCGAGTATATGGAAAAACATACGGTATCACGCTTGATTGGTGCACCTCCGGGATATGTAGGCTATGATCAGGGCGGGTTATTGACCGAAGCTGTGACGAAAAATCCACATTCTGTCGTGTTATTGGATGAAATTGAAAAAGCACACCCCGATGTGTTTAATTTATTGCTGCAAATTATGGATCATGGCACCTTGACTGATACGAATGGGCGCCAAGCCGATTTCCGTCATGTAATTTTAGTAATGACCAGCAACGCCGGTGCTAGTGAAATCAGCCGCAATTCCATAGGCTTTTCCTTGCAAGACAATAGCAACGATGGTTTGGAAGCCATCAAGCGGCAATTTAGTCCGGAATTTAGAAACCGACTTGATGCAATCATCAATTTTACAGCTCTTAACGTTGAAACAATTGGCTTGGTGGTTGACAAATTCATTATGGAGCTTGAAGAGCAATTGAGTAGTAAAGGTGTTACGTTTACCGTAGAAAAATCAGCTCGTGAATGGTTAATTGAACATGGTTATAACAAAACCATGGGAGCTCGCCCGATGGCGCGTTTAATCCAGGATCACATCAAGAAGCCTCTGGCTGAAGAGCTTTTGTTCGGTAAATTAGCCAATGGCGGCCATGTAACTTTAAAGATGAAAGATGACAAGCTTCATTTTGATAATCACGATTATCGCGAAGGGGTTTGTTAACACGGTAAAAATTTGTTTGGTTTTTTAATCCCAAGCTTTATTAAGCCCGGTTGGTGCAGCAGCGAACCGGGCTTAATCTTTTCTCAACAGCACTTACCATTTCTTTCATGTTTAGGGTAAAATGCCAGCAAAACTTTTAATTTCAAAACACCCTGCATGCTTAGTGTTGTTATTATTGCTAAAAATGAAGAAATTAATATTCGACGTTGCCTTGAATCCATTGCATGGGCTGATGAAATTATTGTATTGGATTCAGGAAGCACGGACCAAACTGTAGAAATTGCCAAAGAATATACTGAGAAAGTTTATCAAACTGACTGGCAAGGATATGGGGTGCAGAAACAAAGGGCACTGGCTGCGGCTTCAGGTGACTGGGTATTAAATTTGGATGCGGATGAATCCGTAGATGCGGTGCTGAAGCAAGAAATTGTGGCTGCTATTGCTGGCAACAAGGCTGATGCGTACCGAGTTCCCATCCGCATGTATTTCTACGATAAACCTTTGCGCTATTCTTCAAGCCCCAAGCGGCACGTACGCTTGTTCAAACGGCAAGGAGCTTATTACAGTAATGACATTGTTCATGAAAAAGTAATTTTACCCGCAGGCGCCAGGATCGAGAAAATCCATACACCACTTAGGCATCACTCTTATCGGGATGTAAGTCATGCCCTTTATAAATTGAACCGATATTCATCTTACAGCGCTAAAATACGGTTACAAGAGAAAAAACATGCTACCTTTTTAAAAACGTTATTAGGGACGGGGTGGATGTTCTTTCGCTGTTATATTCTGCAACGCGGCTTTATGGATGGAAAGGAAGGGTTCATATTTGCACTTTTGAATGCACAAGGAACCTATTACCGCGGCTTAAAACAATTATATCCAGATTCTACACTTAACGAACTACCATCAATTAAGGACAGCGCATGATGCCAGGGATTACTATTACACGTGGGCAGTTGACGGCTCAATCCATGTTGCCATTTTTTTTAGCTTTAACCGTGTTTGCCATTCCAATCAGTTCTACCGCTAAAAGTGTATTTTTATTTTTATCCGTATCTTCAATCGTTTTTTCCCCTGTTTATAGGCAAGATTTATTAAATACTCTTAACAAGCCCTGGTGTAAGGCGGCTTTAAGTTTATTTTTTGTTGCATTCGTTGCATGTTTTTGGAGCCGTGCCTCGCATCATGATCAAATGCTTGTCATTGAGAAATATAGCAAGTTATTGTATTTGCCCATTTTAGCAGTCGGATTTCAAAATAAACGCACCCGTAGTTTAGCCATTCATGCTTTTTTATTAGCCATGACCATCACTTGTACACTTTCCATCCTAAAACTTGCAGGTTTTGTTAAGTATCATGGGGACGATCCTGGACATGTATTCCGCAATCATATTATGACCGGCTACATGATGGCATTTGCCAGCTATCTATCTGCTTTATTATTTGTCCGGGCACGCGGGAAACACCGTGCTTTATATGCTGTTTTATGTTTGTTTTTCAGTTATCAAATATGGTTTGTAAATACCGGACGTACTGGCTATGTCATCTATGCTTTACTGATGATGCTTTTAATTTTGCAAATTTTATCGTGGCGTCAGGCTATATTAGCCGGGATATTAGGTTTTGCTGCACTAACCATGCTTTATTATGAAAATGCAGATCTTCATGCGCGTGTGGCGCAAGTTGCAGCGGATTGGCAGCATTACCAACAAGATAATAAGGACACATCCATTGGTTATCGCCTGCAATTTCATGAATTTGCCAGAGAATTGTTTTCACGGCGTCCCTGGTTTGGGAATGGAACGGGGGGATTTACTTATTCATTTGCAAAAGAAAAACCAGTTCCTTCATGGGATAGAAAATTATTGGAACCTCACAGCCAGTATTGGTTGATAGCCTCGGAATTTGGCATTGCGGGCTTGGTTTTGCTCGGTTTCTTTTTTGGCAGCCTTTTTTTTAGTGCTTTCAGACTGAAAACGATGGGGGTAATTGCCATCGCCGTATTGCTGCCATTCATGGCTGGAAATTTGTCGGATTCTTTATTGTTTTATTCAGGTACGGGCTATTTCTTTATTTTATTTATGGCTTTGTGTTTGGGGGAATCTATTCGGCCCGAACCCGTTAATTCCTTTGAATTTAATGTGGAAGAAGTTGCTAGGAACTAAAATGAACCCTTATCGCGGGCTCCTGACGCGTCACTGTGGCTAGCCAAGCAGAGCTGATAAAGCAGGCGTGAGCAAGTTGGCTACAGTTGCATTAAACGCGGCAAATTCCGTCAAGAGTATTGCAAGGTAAGCTGGTTAAATCGAACCATAACCAATGGAAAACTATTGCTGCGCACTTAACAAGTAAGTAAAAATTACCATTTTTCAGCGGAAGTAAGATTACAGCAACATGCCGCTTTATCTCGCTTAAAACTGCAAATTGCATGAATCTCTTTAAAATTACATTTATGAATATTCAGTTAAGTTATAACAATATCCTGAAATACTTAATTGGGGGTGGAATCTCAGGAATGCTTGAGTATGTAGATCTAATGATAAAAATTATTGAGGCTTGTTATCTTATTTAAGAAACTACCAATGATTAAATTTATTTGATTTTGAATGGTTTTGTTGCCCCTATCGCATAGTTCAATATGTTTTGCTTCATTAAGTTTTACAATAGTCATATTTAATCCTCCACAATCTCTTTGATCCGGCAAAACATCGGGATCTGCATTGGTATCATTCCCTCGAATAGATAGTATTGGGAATTTACTGTTCCGGGGAAAAGGCATACGCAAACTATCAAGTGAGATTACAGATTGAACTAAATAAGGATATTGTTTAGCAAATAGCAAAAAATATCGCCTCCATTTGAATGCCCAACCAAAATAACTTTATTGAAATTTATAAATGGGTACTGAAAGGTCAACGCATTTTCTACAAACAGGATATTTAAAACACCTCTGTTCCATAATGGTTTTCTACATTGGTATAAATTACCAGTGCGGGGTAAAGGTGAATCCGTACTCAGATCATATTTAAGAGCAATATTGATCATTACAGCCTCAATTTTCGCTATTTTCGAATGAATAATCCGCATCCTAAAGCCCTTCATTTTGGGAAGCTTTCTATAGCGCCTTGCACTTCCGGTTTACAATCCGGATTAATCAGTAATGGCTTATCAGGATCTACCAGGATAATGTTATCACTGGACGGGATTTAAAAGGCAAGTTTTAATTGTTCCCAGTATTGGTTGTAAAGGGTGACCGTGTCATCGCCGACATCGCGTTGAAAATAACCACGTTCGAGAGTTTTTTGCGAGGGATAAGTCAGTGGATTGTTACGGATCGTTTCAGGCAGTAATGCTTTGCCTTGGGCATTGGTAATAGCATGGCCTTCCAACAATGCGATTTGCTTTGCTATTTCAGGTTTTAGTAGGAAATTAATAAATTGATAAGCTTCCTCTGCATGAGGAGGATTACGCGGAATGGCGAGGCAATCGGACCAGATCACAAATCCATCTTCAGGATATACAAACTCGATTTGGTTGTTTTCCAATCGAGCCTTGAATGCATCGCCGTTCCACACACTGCCTGCATTTGCATCTTCATCAATCATAATGGCTTGTATGCTTTCGCTGGCAAACAATTTAATATTGGGAGTAAGTTGCAACAATTTTTCATACGCGGCTTTGATGTGTTCTGCATCATGATCGTTGGGTGAATACCCTAGGCTCATCAAGGCAATGGAAAATACTTCACGGGCATCGTCCAGCAACAATAACTGGCGTTTAAACTGTTTTTCCCAGAATTCGCCCCAGCGTTTCGGAGCTTTTTTTATCCAGTTTTTATTATAAAAAATGCCAGTAGCTCCCCAGGTTAAGGGAATGCTGTATTGGTTTTTGGGATCAAAGTCACTGTCGACAAACATGGGTTCCAAATTTATAAGATTTGGAATGTTGGCATGATTCAGCTTAGTAAGCATCCCCAGTTTTTTCATGCGCTCAACATAGTAGCCAGAAGGCAAAATCACGTCGTAGACATTGTTTCTGCTGGCTTTTAGTTTGGCATACATTGTCTCATTACTGTCATAAGTCGAAAAATTTACTTTAATGCCGGTTTCAAGTTCAAATTCACGAACGACTTGTTTAGGTATTTCTCCTCCCCAAACATAAACATTTACAGTTTTTTGTCCAAACAGTGCTGTGGGGATAAAAAATAAGAAAAAGAAAAACTGTTTCATGTTGTTTTCCGTGCCAAACGGTGAGCAATTACCACAAGAATCATCGAGATAAAAAAAGTAATGGTGCATAAAGCATTTAATTCCGGTGTCACGCCTGCACGCACCAGGGAATAAATAGTAAGAGGCAAAATATTAAAATCAGGTCCGGCTACGAAATAGCTGATGATTACGTCATCAAAAGACAAGGTAAAACACAATAAAAAAGCGCTTAATACAGCCGGCCATAATAACGGCAATAGAATTTTAGTCAATGCAGTAAAGCGCGTAGCCCCTAAATCCAAGGCGCAGAAATAAATATTTGCATCCAGTGTATGGATACGGCTATTTATGGTAAGCACCACAAAAGGAATACAAAAGGTAATATGAGCAATCAACAGACTAAAGAAACCTAAAGGAATTGCCGTGATGTTGAAGAAAGTCAAAAGAGCCACACCCAATACCAAATCCGGTATTACAACCAGTAAAATAAGCAGGCTAAATAAAGTAATGCGGTACTGAGTTCGGTGTAAAAATAAATAAGTACATGCCAACAAACCTGTAACGGTAGCTACTATTGCCGCGCTTAGCCCTAATATTACTGAGTGCAGGAATGCTAACCATAGCTCGCGATCATGAAAAAGCTCTACGTACCATCGCGTTGAAAATCCATGCCATTGCAGGGAAAACTTTGCTTTATTCACGGAATAAAGAATAAGCACCAAAATTGGAAAGTACAATAAAATATAAATTAAAGCGAGATAGGTTTTTTGCACGAAGGATTTCAATGGATGATCTCCTTGCCATGACGACGATAGAAAAACAATAACAGCAGCAGTAAAGTGGTTAAAATGGTACTTGTGGCAGCTCCTTGTGGCCAATTTTCCAATACTAGAAATTGGTTTTGAATCATATTACCCAGCAGGATGGAACGGGCGCCCCCTAAAATATTAGGAATATAAAACAAAGTCATGGCCGGCAAAAACACCAGCAAGCACCCTGAAATAATTCCACCTAAGGTATTGGGTAAAAAGACACGAAAGAAAATTTGCCATTTGTTTGCTCCCAAATCTTTGGCTGCTTCTATTAATCTGAAATCAAAGCGCTCCATGTTTGTAAAGATAGGCAATACCATAAATGGAAACAAGTTATAGACTAAGCCGCTAATGACGGCAAAATTTGTATAAAGTAAGGAAAGAGGCTGTTCGATAAGATGCAATTTTAATAACACTAAATTTAAAATTCCTTTAAATTTTAATATTGCAATTAAGGAATAGGTACGCACTAGCGAACTCGTCCAAAAAGGGATAATGATGAGCAGCAGCAACAGCGATTGTTGTCTTGATTTAACCAATAAATAACTAAAAGGATAAGCCAGCAACAGACAGCTTAGTGTTGTAAATGCCGCAATAATAAAAGAACGTAAAAAAACTTTAAGGAAAAATGGCGACGTCAATTCGCTGTAATTATGCAAGGTAACCGGGAATGTAACCAGATGCGTGCTATCTTTTGATAAAAAGCTGGTTAATAAAATCAAGGTTAATGGCAAAAAACCAAACAGGATGAGCCATAAAAATAAAAAATAAATGGAAAATGGCTTAGCTTTCATAAGGCAATAACACTTCCCAACCTGGATACCATTGTATCCAAACAGCCTCGTTGATAGCGTATTCTAGCTTATCATCATCTTCATCAAAAAACTCAGAAGCATTAACAAGCTTGCCGGAAGGCAATTTAACCGTTAAATCCACGGTAGAGCCTTTATAGACAATATCTACAATTTTGCCGGGCAACATGCCTTCCGTGTGGGTGATTTCGTTTTCACCCCATACGCGGATATCTTCTGGGCGGATGATTAAATGGATCTTCTCACCGATTTTAAAGCGCCCGGTGTTCTTACACTCCAAGCGGATGGATTCAATTTCCGTATACAAACTATCATTGTGGACGCTTTGCACTTTGATATCAAAAATGTTTGTCTCGCCAATGAATTTTGCCACATGTAAATTAATGGGTGTTTCATATACTTGTCGCGGCGTGCCAATTTGTTCTATGTGCCCATGGTTAAAAATGACGATGCGATCCGACATGGATAGCGCTTCTTCCTGATCGTGGGTGACGAAAATGAACGTCATGTTTAATGTTTTTTGTAATTGTTTTAATTCGTATTGCATGGACTTGCGCAGGCGATAATCCAATGAACTTAGCGGCTCATCTAAAAGCAGAACTTGGGGTCGGCTGATAATTGCACGTGCAATAGCGACGCGCTGTTGTTGTCCACCGCTTAATTGTCTTATCCAGCGCTGGGCAAACGATTCCAGACGCACGAGCTTGAGCGCATCGGCGACGCGGTGTTTGATTTCGGTTTCACCCATACCCTTACAGCGCAGGGCAAAAGCAACATTTTCAAAAACATTTAAATGCGGGAATAAAGCATAGCTTTGGAAAACCGTATGGACATCCCGTTTTTGTGGCGGAAGATGATTGACGCATTCGCCATTGATGTAAATGTTGCCGGAGCTAGGTTGTTCAAAACCGGATATCATCCTAAGCAACGTGGTTTTACCGCACCCTGAGGGACCCAATAGCGTCAGAAATTCCCCTGGGTGCACTGATAAGGAGACATCGCTTAGGATAACGGCTGCTCCATATGATTTATAAACCTCTTTGATTTCAATCAATGGAATAGGCATGGCTTTGCATTTAAAAAAGGTCGAATTATGAAGCCTGGCATATTATTTGTCCATAGAGATTTGCAAGACATGCTTGCCTTGAGCAAAGCTGTTTGGCTCGACACAGCAAGCAGGAACACAAAAACGAATCCCTACCAAACCGAAACGCGGTCAATAGTCGTTTGCAGGCTGCATACTTCTGAAATTCCGCCATTATTACAAATGACGGTTCCTTTGGCAGGATCAATTGCCATGACGCCGCCTTGCCACAGACAACACCCTTGAATTTTCTGCAAATCCATAACGGCATGGCGACTACAATAGCAAGACGAATAATATCCATTGTTACAAACAAAACGTCCTGCGGATGAATCGCAATAATTAATACCCCCCATATTTTCACAGCAACTCGGGCAAGCACTGTATTGCGCAACTGGTGGCGGACACGGATTGGTGCAAGGTTGAGTTTTACAGATATTGACCGCGTGCACAGCAAAGGCTGCAGCAATTAAAAAAAGCCCAAAAATTAAGCGTAATGAATGCATTACCAGTTCCATTAAATAGATATCGATCAGAATACCATATAGTTATGGCAAATCAATTTCATTATTGTGCAAATGTTTCCCGTTTATGCCCCAATGTTTTCATCGGTTAAACTGGGATTTTTTATCTCCAAATCCACGGCTTCTATTTGCTGAAAGCGCTGGGTAATTTTACGTGCAGATGTGTTCACGTCAGTGACATCTTGATGAGCCTGATCGATATGTTTGGATAATTTATCCATTCTTTTTTCAAATCGCTGAAAGTCATCTGCAAGCGCTTGCAAATGTTTTTGAATGATATGCACTTGTTTGCGGGTGGCATCATCTTTTAGCACAGCTCTTGCGGTTGTTAAAACGGCCATTAAAGTCGTTGGAGAAACCAGCCATACTTTTAAACGCTGGGAGAGGGTGATGATTTCCGGATAATTAGCGTGGATTTCCGCAAAAATAGCTTCGGCTGGAATAAACATCACGGCGCCATCCGTGGTTTCATTGGGAATAATGTATTTTTCAGCTATGTCTTTAATGTGTTTTTGCAAATCGGTACGGAATTGTTGCTGCAAGGATTTACGCTCTACAGAATTGGCAGCAGTATTCATTATTTTTTGATACGTTTCCAAAGGAAATTTGGCGTCAATTACAATATGGCCGGAAGGTTCAGGGAGGAATAAAACACAATCGGCGCGTTTTTGGTTGCTAAGGGTGTATTGTAAACGATAGTGGTTGCTCGGGATCATATTGGCAACCAGGGTGGATAACTGGACTTCTCCAAATGCCCCGCGAGCTCTCTTATCCATCAAGACATCTTGCAGGTCGACTACGTGGTGAGATAACTCGGTTATTTTCTTTTGCGCTTCATCGATAATAGTCAAGCGGCGTACTACATCGGTAAAGGTGGACGAAGTTTTTTCGAAACCTTCTGTCAGACGATGGTTTACTTGCTGGGTGAGGTTATGCAAATGATTGCGTATTTCTTCGGTCAAGGTTTGCAAGTGCGAGCTTAAAGAGCCGGCATGTTGCTTAAAACTATGCTGTATTTGTTCACGGACATCAGCCATTTGACCTTGCAAGGTTTGGGTGATGAGTTGTTGGTTTAGCAACTGGCCGTGCGCAATTTTTTCATAAATGGTTTGTTGGCTTGCTAGATAAGTTTCGTGGATATCTAACTGAAGTTTATGAATAATTTGCGTTAACAGTTGTTGTAATTTTTCATAGCGTCTAAACAATAACAGTAATAACAAAAATTGCAGGATGATGCCTGCAGCCAGAGAAATGGTAATAAGAGGCAAATTATTCATAAATTCCTTTGTATTCGGCTTAAAGCCATAAGAATCTGATGGGTTGTATGTTGCTAGTGTATGGCAAAAATGTAAAGATTCAGCAACTGACTATTTCCCATCAATCAATATGAACGACCAAGCGGTTTTAAAACAAATTAATGAATTACGCGAGCGAGTGAGGCTTTATGACTATCATTATTATGTTTTAGACGAACCGCTGGTTCCAGATGCGGAATATGATCGATGCTTTAAGGCATTACAAGCCCTTGAAGAGCAATATCCGCAATATTTAACATCCGATTCACCTACTCAACGGGTAGGGGCAATGCCAGCTTCTGCTTTACAGCCCATTGCGCACCGCAAACCGATGCTTTCGTTGGCCAACGTGTTTACTGAGGAAGAATTGCATGCATTTATTAAACGCGTTGCCGATCGATTGCATCATCCTGAAGAGCAATTGATCTTTGCTTGCGAGCCAAAGTTAGACGGACTTGCCGTTAATTTGACATACGAACACGGGACCCTGGTATCCGCCGCTACGCGCGGAGATGGTTCTGTCGGCGAAAATATCATCAACAATATTAAAACCATTGCAGCGGTGCCATTAAAATTAATGAGTGAAAAGACGCCAAACTTCATTGAAGTACGTGGTGAAGTCTATATGCCCAAAGCTGGATTTGAGGCATTTAATGAGCAAGCGCGTAAACAAGGTGAAAAAACATTTGCAAATCCACGCAATGCCGCTGCCGGGAGCCTTCGTCAGTTAAATCCTGCCATCACTGCCCGCAGGCCATTAGCTATTTATTGTTATGGTTTTGGGGCGCATGAAGGAATTAGCCTCCCGGATAGTCATATTGCCCAAATTGCACTGTTAAAGGAATTAGGGTTTAGAGTAAATTCAGAAACTAAAGTTGTACAAGGGTTAAAAGGGTGCCTGCAATACTATGAAGCGATATTAAAAAAGCGTGATGCTCTGCCGTATGAAATTGATGGGGTAGTCTACAAAGTTGACAGTAACCGTTTGCAGGAAAAGTTAGGGTATGTAGCGCGCGCCCCGCGTTTTGCCTGTGCTCATAAGTTTCCAGCGAGTGAAGAAATGACTACCTTGCTTGCGGTGGATTTCCAGGTAGGCCGTACTGGTGCATTAACACCTGTGGCACGCTTAAAGCCGGTCAGTGTTGCAGGCGTCACGGTTAGTAATGCCACGTTGCACAATATGGATGAAATCGAACGCAAGGATGTGCGTATTGGCGATGTGGTCGTTGTCCGCCGTGCCGGGGATGTCATCCCGGAAGTGGTGGCGGTGGTTGCGGAAAAGCGCCCATCCGATACGCAAATGATTTCCATGCCAACTCATTGTCCAGTTTGCGGTGCTGAAGTGATTCGCGAAGAAGGGGAAGCTGTATCGCGTTGCACGGGTGGCTTGTTTTGCAAAGCGCAGCTTAAAAGAATGATATTGCATTTTGCTTCGCGCCGGGCAATGGCTATTGATGGATTGGGGGACGTTTTAGTGGAGCAATTAATTGCTGCCGGTTTATTAAATGATGTATCTGATATTTATACTTTAACCTTGGAACAGTTGGCCAGTTTACCGCGTATGGGCCAAAAATCAGCTGAAAATTTACTCAAGGCCATCGAGCATAGTAAAAATACGACGTTGCAACGGTTTTTATATGCTCTCGGTATTCGCGAAATTGGTGAAGCAAGCGCTCATATCTTGGCGACTCATTTTAGCGATATAGATGACTTGCACAAAGCTTCGATAGACAAGCTCACTACTTTAAAAGATATAGGGCCGGTGGCGGCTGCGCACGTCGTTCATTTTTTTGCCCAACGACATAATATGGAAGTAATTAAAAAATTACAGGGTTACGGGGTGTACTGGCCACAGAAACAAATTGCAAAAGTAAATACAGAGCATCTATTTTATGCTAAAACACTGGTTTTAACCGGGAGTTTGTCCAGCATGAGCCGAGACGAAGCCAAGGAGAAATTGTTGACTATCGGTGCTCGTGTTGCTGGCAGTGTGTCTAATAAAACAGATTATGTGGTGGCAGGGGAAGATCCTGGGTCAAAATTGGATAAAGCGGAAAAATTGGGAGTAAGCATTCTTACTGAACAAGAATTTATTGCCATGCTGGAAAATAAAGTGAATTAGCGTGAGGGTTAGAAGCACTTAATTCAGTCAGGGAGAATAGATTGAATATTTTGAGGTTAATCTTGCTTATGCTGCTGCTAACAAATCATTGGATTGCAGTTGCCGGTAATTTTATTTTGAACAATCCATACCCTGCTGAAGAATCAACACAAAAAATTTATTACACTTCGTTTAGCGGCCAACCTAAAACGCTCGATCCCGCCAAATCTTATTCAAGTAATGAATATCAATTCATTGGCCAAATCTATGAGCCTGTTTTGCAATATGATTATTTAACCCGCCCCTATACTTTGATCCCGTTAACGGCCGTCCGTATGCCTGAGGTGCGTTATTACAATAAAAACGGTAAAGAAATAGCACCGAGCCAGGCGCAACAAGCTGCATCGATAGCATATTCAGTGTACACAATTCACCTTAAAGCGGGCATTATGTATCAACCTCATCCCGCTTTTGCGCGTGCTCCTGATGGGCAATACCGCTATCATAATTTAGATGCCGATTTCCTGGACGACTATGATATTGATACATTAGCGGATTTTGAGTTTTCAGATACGCGCGAGCTTATAGCTGATGATTATATCTATGAAATCAAGCGCCTTGCCAATCCAGCCGTAAATTCGCCCATTTATGGGCTTTTAAGCGAATACATCGAAGGTTTTCGCGAGTTTGCTAAAACGCTTCCCGTTGCAAAAAATCCAAATGAGTACATCGACTTGCGCCCGTATCCACTGCGAGGTGTGAAAAAAATTGACAATTATACTTTTGAAATCACCATCAAAGGATTATATCCACAGTTTGCTTTCTGGCTTGCCATGCCTTTTTTTGCGCCTATACCTTGGGAAGCGGATCGGTTTTATTCCCAAGCTGGAATGGATGATAAAAATCTGGATTTAAGTTGGTATCCTGTGGGGACCGGCCCTTTTATGCTGAGTGAGAATAATCCGAACAGCCGCATGGTTTTGGAAAAAAATCCCAACTACCATCCAGAGTTTTTTCCGGAAGAAGGCAGTTTGGAAGATGAACAGCAAGGCTATTTGCACCATAAAAATCAGGAATTGCCATTAATTGAGAAAGCAATTTATACCCTGGAAAAAGAAGCGATACCGCGCTGGAATAAATTTTTGCAAGGTTATTTTGATTTATCAGGGGTTGGGACAGACAGTTTTGATCAAGCCATTAAAATCACCCATACGGGCGCTACTGTCTTGACGCCTGAAATGAAAGAAAAAGGGATCCGTCTAACGCAGGTTGACGATCCCTCGATTTATTATATAGGCTTTAATATGCTTGACCCCATCGTTGGCGGCAACAGCGAGCGTGCGCGTAAACTCAGGCAAGCTATTTCCATAGCGGTTAATTTTGACGAAAACATTGCCATTTTTTTCAATGGTCGCGGCCAAGCTGCGCAAGGTCCAATTCCTCCAGGAATTTTTGGACATCGCGAGGGAAAGGAAGGCATTAATCCCTACGTATACAAATGGATTGGCAACGAACCTAAACGACGTTCTATCCAAGATGCAAAAGCTTTAATGAAAGAGGCGGGTTACCCTGGCGGAATGGATAAGGCGACAGGTAAGCCCTTAATCTTACATTATGATGTGCCTGCTACAGGCGGCCCGGATGATAAAGAACAATTAAATTGGATGCACAAGCAATTTGCACGCATTGGCATTGCATTAAACATACGTGCTACACAATACAATCGTTTTCAGGAAAAAATGCGGAATGGCAATGCGCAAATCTTTAGCTGGGGGTGGAATGCCGATTACCCGGATCCTGAGAATTTTTTATTTTTGTTATATGGGCCTAATGGTAAGGTAAAGTATGGTGGCGAGAATGCCACAAATTACCATAACCCAGTTTATGACCGCTTGTTTGATTTAATGAAAAACCGTAATAATGATGCAAAACGCCAGGAATTAATCGATCAAATGGTTGCTATTCTGCGTCGGGATGCGCCATGGATATGGGGCATCAATAGTCAAAGCCTTATTTTGAGCCAGCAATGGGTTGCTCCTATTAAAACGAATACCATTTCTCAAAATACATTAAAATACATCGCAATCGACGTTCCCATGCGAAACCACTTCAGGGAAATTTGGAACCGTCCCATTTTATGGCCTGTCGGTTTGTTTTTATTATTGCTCTTGTTTTTATTGTTGCCTTTTATCGTGGCTTACTTTCTTAAACAAAGAGATCGTGCTCCGAGAATAGTTTTATGACCCAGTATTTAATAAGACGAATTCTATACATGGTTCCTATTTTGCTGGGAATTAATATCCTGACCTTTGCATTATTTTTTATGGTGAATTCCCCAGACGATATGGCGCGGATGCAGCTGGGGCAAAAACACATTAAAGAGGAAGCTATAGCTGAATGGAAAGCGCAGCGCGGCTATGATTTGCCTTTATTCTATAATGCCGAAGCATCCGGCACGAAGCAATTGACGCAAACCCTGTTTTTCCAGAAATCACTGCTTTTATTTGCTTTTGATTTTGGCGTTTCGGATGCAGGGCGGGATATCAGTTACGATGTCATGGAGCGAATGTGGCCGAGTCTTGCTATTGCCATTCCGGCATTAATATGCAGCGTCATCATCAACATCATGTTTGCCATGCTGATGGCGTTTTTCCGCTCAAGTTATCTGGATTTAAGCGGGGTAATTGCTTGCATTATTTTAATGTCTATTTCCACTATGTTCTATATCATTGGGGGACAATATATTTTTGGAAAAATTTTGCGGCTGGTGCCGATTTCAGGTTACGACGATGGTTTCGACAGCATTAAATTTGTTTTTCTGCCTGTATTAATTTCGGTCATTGGCGGCCTGGGCGCTGGCAGCCGTTGGTATCGTACCTTATTTCTGGAAGAAATGGATAAAGATTATGTTAAAACTGCCCGGGCCAAAGGCTTATCCGAGGTGCGCGTATTATTTCGACATGTGTTAAAAAATGCCATGCTGCCAATTTTGACCGGGATTGTCGTCATTATTCCCACGCTGTTTATGGGAAGCCTTGTTTTAGAATCGTTTTTTGGTATTCCCGGTTTAGGAAGTTATATCATCGATGCCATTCAACAACAGGATTTTGCCATTGTAAGAGCCATGGTTTTTCTTGGATCCGTTCTTTATATTGTAGGGTTAATTTTAACGGATATTTCCTACACATTGGTGGACCCGCGCGTGAGATTAAAATGAACCTTGAATTACTTTGGACGGATCAATGTTTTCTAATCGTTCTAATTTTAAGCTTGATAGTTATTGCTAACTCATTGCGCAAGGAACATGTGCGACGTGCTTATCGACAAATTTTTTCGAAACCGATCGCGGTAGGCTCTGCAATTATTTTATTGTTTTTCTTGTTAATTGCCCTGTTGGATTCAGTGCACTTCAACAAACCTGGAAGAGATACATCCAGTTCATTGCTGGATTATGTATTGGCCCCCTTGGATTCCACATTTGAAAAGACTTATTCAGCCCCTTTAGCATTGACATTGTACACAAGTGAAACCGTATTCTCAGCAGGCCATGCACAACAAATTTACCCACGCTTGAAATACATCTCACGCGATTTAAAAGACGCAGTCCAAGTGAAACAGTTATTAGCAAGGATTATATTAAAATCTGTGACTTATAGCCTTTTGGCCATCATGATCTCATGGTTTTTCTTTGCTCTTTTTAGAAAATGGTATAACGGGAAAGGCTTTTTTTTCTTCACACGGGCAAATGTCAGCGCGCTCGCTACCTTATTGCTGCTGTTGATTTTTGCCATGGGTAGTTTATGGCTGTCGCAATATCTCCATGTTTTAGGGACAGGAAAGATTGGACAAGATATTTATTATTATGCGCTAAAGAGTATCCGTACAGGTTTAATCATCGGTATGCTCACCACGTTGTTCATGATGCCCCTGGCTTTATTACTAGGGATTGCAGCCGGGTATTATGGGGGGGTTATTGATGACACCATCCAATACATTTATACAACGTTAAGCTCCATACCAGGGGTATTGTTAATCACGGCTTCGGTGCTTTCCATGCAAACTTACATAGCCAATCATCCGGAGCAATTCACGACTTTGGCGCAGCGGGCCGATGCCCGTCTGCTCGCGCTCTGTTTTATTTTAGGGATCACCAGCTGGACCAGTTTATGCCGCTTGCTGCGTGCTGAGGCATTAAAAATACGTGAAATTGATTTCGTCATGGCGGCCAAGGCCTTAGGCAGCAGTTCCATTAAAATTATTTTTAAACATTTATTGCCAAACGTAATGCATATCGTGTTGATCACGCTGGTATTGGATTTCAGTTTTTTGGTGTTGGCAGAAGCCGTTCTCTCCTACGTTGGGGTAGGGGTTTCCCCGTTAACCATCAGTTGGGGAAATATGATCAATACCGCACGCTTAGAATTAGCAAGAGATCCCATTGTCTGGTGGCCTATGGCAGCCGCGTTTATTTTTATGTTTATTTTGGTTCTTGCCAGCAACTTGTTTGCTGATGCAGTGAGGGATGCTTTTGATCCAAGGCAGGCGAGCGTTTAGCTTCTTTCATTTAAAAATAATAAACAAGTTAAGCATCTTCAGTTAAAATCCCTGTTTCCTGTAAATTGATATAACAATTTAATCATCAAGAATATGGATTAGGCTCAATGCAATCACGTTTTGTTCATCTGCGTATACATAGTGAATATTCTCTAATTGATGGTTTGATTCGTATTAAACCATTAATGAAAGCACTGCCCGAAAAAGGGATGAATGCAGTAGCTGTAACGGATAATTGCAATTTATTTGCCGCTGTAAAGATATTTCAAAGCGCTACTGCGGAGGGAATTAAACCCATACTTGGGTGCGATTTACCGTGCCATGATCCTGAAAAACCAGACTTGACTTATTCTTTGTTGTTATTGTGTCAAAATGAAACGGGTTACCGCAATTTAACACGATTGGTATCAAAAGGTTATCAAGAAGGGCAATATCAGGGTGAACCGCGTATCCAATGGGCATGGATACCTCAATATGCAGACGGATTGATTGCTTTATCGGGCGGACGTCTAGGCGATATCGGGCAGGCGTTGCTGGCAGGTGATGAGAAACGTGCACTGGAGTTGGCAAAAAAATGGTCGGACGTTTTCCCTAATCGTTATTATCTGGAAATACAACGAACGGATCGCCCCGATGAAGATACTTACAATGAAAAAATAGTAAAGTTAGCGGAAACGCTTAATTTGCCGCTTGTAGCAACCAATGACGTGCGTTTCCTGCAGCAGGAAGACTATCATGCCCATGAAGCGCGGGTGTGTATCCATCAAGGCCGTACATTGGCGGATCCATCGCGTCCACGTAGCTATAGTGCAAAACAGTATTTGCGTTCTGCCGATGAAATGAGCGAATTATTTAGCGATATCCCGCAAGCTATCCAAAATACCGTTGAAATTAGCAAGCGTTGTACGGTAAAGCTTGATTTAGGTAAAAACTATCTACCAAATTTTCCTGTACCAGCCGGCGATACGGTTGAAAATTATTTATCGCATTTATCCACACTTGGGCTTAATGAACGGTTGCAGCAAATTTTTCGCGACAAGCCAGAGGTTTTGTCAGCTAAGCGCCCTATCTATGAAGAACGTCTTAAGATTGAATTAAATGTCATTAATTCAATGGGATTTGCAGGGTATTTCCTCATTGTTGCCGATTTCATCAAATGGGCTAAAAATAACAATGTGCCTGTAGGACCAGGGAGAGGATCAGGAGCTGGTTCTCTCGTAGCTTATGCATTGCATATAACCGACTTAGACCCGTTGCAATATGATTTACTGTTTGAGCGTTTCCTAAACCCCGAACGCGTTTCCATGCCCGATTTTGATATTGATTTTTGCATGGAAGGCAGGGATCGGGTGATTGATTACGTAGCCGAAAAATATGGACGCAACAGCGTGTCGCAAATCATTACCTTTGGTTCCATGGCAGCAAAAGCCGTAGTGCGGGATGTTGGGCGCGTGTTGGGGCATCCCTATGGTTTTGTGGATAAACTAGCCAAACTTATTCCATTTGAGTTGGGTATCACCTTAAATAAAGCGCTTGAGCAAGAAGATGAATTGCGCCGCCGTTATGAAGATGAGGAAGAAGTTAAGGAATTATTTGATTTGGCTTTAAAGCTTGAAGGAATCACCCGCAATGCAGGCAAACATGCCGGTGGAGTGGTAATTGCACCTTCCGAGTTAACGGATTTTACTGCAATTTACTGTGAAGAGGGTTCCACGCAATTAGTTAGTCAATTTGACAAGGATGATGTGGAATCTGCGGGTTTGGTGAAATTTGACTTTTTAGGCTTAAGGACGCTGACTATTATTAATTGGGCTTTAACCACAATTAATCAGCAAAGGCAAAGAGACAATCTTGCGGCAATTGATATTAATGAAATCCCCATGGACGATGCCGCCACATTTGATTTATTAAAAGCTTGTCAAACCACAGCGGTATTCCAGCTTGAGTCACGCGGCATGAAAGAGCTTATTCACCGCTTACAACCAGACTGCTTTGAAGACATCATTGCTTTAGTTGCCTTGTTTCGCCCCGGCCCATTGCAATCGGGAATGGTAGATGATTTTATCGACCGCAAACATGGACGAGCTAAAGTTGAATACCCTCATCCGGATTTAGAGCCAATTTTAAAGCCAACTTACGGGGTTATTCTTTATCAAGAACAAGTGATGCAAATTGCCCAAGTATTAGCCAATTACACCTTGGGAGCGGCCGATTTATTGCGGCGGGCCATGGGTAAGAAAAAACCGGAAGAAATGGCAAAACAGCGGGAAATTTTTACTGAAGGAGCCAGTAAACGCGGTGTCGACGTGCAGACAGCTACGTATATTTTCGATTTGATGGAGAAATTTGCGGGCTACGGATTTAACAAATCGCATTCTGCTGCTTATGCTTTAGTGGCTTACCAAACCGCTTGGTTAAAGGCTCATTTTCCCGCAGCATTCATGGCTGCGGTCATGTCTTCCGATATGGATAATACGGACAAGGTGGTTAATTTTATTCATGAATGCAAGCACATGAATTTAACTATTTTACCGCCCTCTATTAACCGTTCCGATTACCATTTCACAACGCTTGATGATACAACCATTGTTTACGGTCTGGGGGCAATTAAAGGTGTAGGGGAAGCAGCAATCCAAATTTTGGTTGATGAACGCAGCAAGGGATTGTATGAGGGATTGTTTAGTGTGTGCCAACGCTTGGATATGCGCAAGGCAAACCGACGCGTTCTTGAGGCTTTGATAAAAAGTGGGGCAATGGATGAATGGGGCATAGAACGTGCTGTTTTATATGCATCACTAGATAAAGCCATGCAAGCAGGGGCACATTTTCACCAAACCCAAAGCAGCGGTCAAACCAACCTCTTTACATTATTCGATGAGCAAGAAGAGCAAGAAGATTATCTTGTTTGTCCGCCATGGCATGAGAAAACCCGCTTGGAAGGGGAAAAAGAAACTTTAGGATTTTACCTAAGTGGGCATCCGGCAGGTATTTATTTACAAGAATTTAGCGAATTTACCCAGCCTATCAGCAGATTATCGGCTTCATTGACCAAAAAAGTACTTATTTGTGGTTTGGTAACGAATGTTAGACGTATATTGACCAAGCGTGGTAAGAAACTAGCCATTATTGGTTTGGAAGATTCCACTGGAAATCTTGATCTGGTGGCTTTTTCAGAAATATTCGAAGCGTGTCAAAATCCAATTCAGGCAGGGCAGATCTTATTGGTAGAAGGTGAGCTTGCCCAGGATGATTACACGGGTGGCGTAAAAATGACTGCTACCGCATTACTTGATTTGCATGAAGCGAGAACCCGATTTGCCAAATACCTGCATATAAAGCTTACTGAGCAAGATGCAAGTCTACTGCCCGCATTACAATCAGTCTTAAAAGCACATCAAGGCGGATGCGGAATTAGAATTCATTATGAAAATAAAAAAGCCAAGGCAGTGCTCAACCTGGGAGCAGGCTGGTCTATTGTGCCGAGCGATGAGGCATTGAGCATACTTGCAAGTTTGCTTAATAAAGATCGAGTCAAGCTTTGCTATAGCTAAAGTGAAGCAGGCCAAGCTTGTGCATCCTATACTTAATTTACCGGAGTAATCTACCTAGCTTGAGGGATGTATGAAGGTTGCCTACCGCCACCTTGATGAAGCGGTCAAAGCTAAAATCATCACCGCGAAGCAGCGCGATAATTTGCTGGAATTTTTAAAAGCGCAAACAGAGCAAAGCCCAAATTTTAATTTTACGAATGTTTTATATTATTTAGGCGGCCTGCTGGCAATTGGTGCCATGACTTTATTTATGAATCTTGGCTGGGAAACTTTTGGTGGATGGGGTTTATTCGGGCTTACTGTTTTATATGGAATTTTAGGCTTGTCTCTGGCGCATGTTTGCCAAAGAAAAAATTTGAAAATTCCTGCAGGTATCTGTGCAACATTTGTAATTTGTTTAACGCCGCTCGCTCTTTATGCATTACAAAAAGCCATGGGATGGTGGCCTGATGATGCTGTCGTCTATCGTGATTACCATCTCTATATAAAATGGCATTGGATTTTTATGGAATTAGGCACATTAGCCATGGGAGTTATTCTTGCCTGGATTTATCGCTATCCGTTTATGCTGCTGCCTATCGCAGTAACCCTTTGGTACCTGTCCATGGATGTAGCGGTTATGTTAAGCCAGGAGGATATTTTTAATTTTGAATTGCGTGCGCTTGTTTCCATGTATTTTGGGTTGGTTATGACGCTTGTTGCATTTTGGGTGGATGTGCGTTCACGATATGCCGCAGATTATGCATTTTGGCTGTATCTTTTCGGCGTGTTTACCTTTTGGGGTGGTTTATCATGTCAAAGTTCCGACAGCGAGTTATCCAAATTTTTCTATTGTTGCATCAACCTGGCCATGATTGGTATTGGCGTTTTACTAGTGAGGAAAGTTTTTGTCATTTTAGGAGCTTTAGGATGTGCTTTTTATTTGGGACATTTGGCATGGACTGTATTTCCTGAAAGTCCGCTTTTTCCTGTTGCATTGACGGCCATTGGTGCCTTAATTATATATTTGGGAACGTTATGGCAAAAAAATGAAAAAGAACTGGCCCGCAAAGCACAATCCATTTTACCTAAATCTTTGCGCCAAGTGCTGCAGGAGCGGCAACTGGATTAATGATAAAATAATGAGTTGAAACAAGCTAATTTTACGTTGGTTTGTTCGCGAGTAATTTTTCAAATTCGCCCGACACTTCGTTAACCAGTTTCTGGCGTTTGGTTTCCATAAAGAAAGCATTTCCAGTGATTAAAAGCTTGCCTATGATCATTAAAAGACCGATGCCTGTAGCTGCGATGAGGATGTTGGCAAGAACAGGTTTCCAAAGGGAGCGATGTGTACTTAAATCTTTATGTGTTTGAGCAAGGCGCTGTTTAAAGCTATCCTGAATTTTTTCAATTGTTTTTGTATCTGGATTAAGGGTATTTTTTTCGGCAAAGTAAAGATAAGCCAAGTTCTCAAGAGCATCAGCTGCTGCAATCGCTTTTTCCCCCTCGACCTCATTTTTTAGGTTTTTTTGTTTGATGGCTTCGCCATGTGCTCTTAAAACTTGCAAGCTCCTTAAAAGTTCCCTGGTTTTGGGATCATGCTGGTTTAATAACCGCAGGATGTCATCTTTTCCTAAAAGAAAGGCAAATTCATAAGCTGTGATAGAGGGGTTTTCCTTGTCTTCTTTTTGTGCACGAAAATCTTCTATTCTTGCCTGTGTCTTTGCTGAGCCCTCGGCAATAAGTTTTGCTTTAACCGCTGAATAATTGCAAAAAGCTGTGTCTTTAAAAGGAATTTTTAATTCAAAAAGCGTTTCGATAATGGTTATTTGATCACGCAGGATGGCTAGATAAGGAATGAGATCTCCCGAGTCATAAGGGATGAGTTTGATTAACGCTTCTTTGGCGCCTTGTATTGCAGCACGCATGATGGGAGTGACATTGCCTTTATCTTTCTTAGCCAGATCCACACCTTTATCCGCCAAGAAAGGAATAAGGTGCGCTTGATTGTGTGCGGCAGCTATGTGCGCTATGTTTTGTCCGCTCTCATCGTCTTGATTTAAATCAAAACCTTTTTCAGCCAGAAGCTTAATAATCCCCAATTGTCCAGCTTTGGCTGCACAATGCAAAGGCGTTAAGCCTTTTTTATCTTTTTTATTAAAATCAAAACCTTGTTCTAAATATTTTTCAACTAAATCGGCGTAGCCTTTCTCTGCCAGGTAATGAGCAATAGTCTTGCCATCTCCATCTTCAATAGCCAAATCAAAGCCTTTTTTCTTAAAGAGGTCTAGGATCGTATCGCTGCCCGCCCATGAAGCATAGTGAATGGGATGCACTCCATTCTCATTTTTGTTGCAGTCTATTTTCTTGTCATTGAGTAGCTTAACCACGATGTGTTCTTGCTGTCTAAGTATGGCATTATGTAATGGAGTAACACCTCCATCAGCTTCCTCATTTAAATTTGCTCCCAGCTGTTTAAGGGTATCCAGCGTCTTGCTTTGCCCCCCTATGGCTGCATAGTGGGATGGAGTAAATCCGTTTTTTTCGTTTCTTTTATTTACAGGGATTTTATATTGATGCAGTACCGTAATTGCCTCGTATTGGCCAGTTAATGCAGCTACATGCACAGGAGCCACGCCCTTCGTATCGGTTTTATCCAAATCCACATTGTTCTTTGCAAGTTCATGGAGAATATTTATATGGCCGTTTTGGGCAGCAATCCATGCAAGGGTGTGTTTAGTCTCCTTATATGTTTTATGGAGATTGGCTCCAGCCTTGCCAAGCTCGGAGAGCATGGCTGCATCTCCCTGGGCTGCAGCCATATAAGCTAAATCGATGCCATCCCGACTCGCTCGCAAAGCCATTTCCGCCAGATTCTTACCAAATTTTAATGTGGAAAAATCTTTTTTAAACTGCACGAGGTTTGGATGATCACCCGTAGTGAACAGGGTTGCATTTAATGGTATGTGCCAATCATAGCCAAAAGCTAGCGATATGTAATAAGAAAGATTGTCGGTGTCTTTGCCCAGGGTTTTAGGCGGATATTGATTAATATCCATAAACGTCCAGCCTGCTTCCTGTTGATAGGTAAGCGCAATGGCATGGCTTTGGTTTGCCAGCATGAGCCCCACTTGTTGTTCAGGTGGCAAATGTTGAGCAAGTAAGTTTGCAAGTTCATCGAAATACTTTTTTATTTCTTCGCGAGTCAGGATCATTGCTTCTTTGTAAATCTGTTGCCAGCCTCCTTTTTTAAGTATGGAATCAGAGGAAGCGATTGGCGAAATTTTTTCTATATTTTCCTGACATGCGCCTTCAGGAAGCAAAGAATGGTTGTGAGGGCGATGATATAAAACAAGGCTTTCGTAGAAGGCGAGGACGTCGAAAAGTTCTTGTTCTTCTTCAGTTAAATGTTGTAAATCTGGTGCAGATGTTTGCCAACTGGCCACTCTTTTTTTGACAATAGCAACTTGCTTGAGGAGCGGTTCGGCAAAATTGTTATATTCCGCTATTTTTTCGATTCGTTTTAAAAATAATTTTTCTTCACCAGCCAAGCAGGCTTCAAGCCAACGTATGGAAAAACCCTGACAAATCCCTTTTGAATCTTTACTCTCATAGCCTAGTTTTTTTGCGACATCAAAAGCATGCATAATAGTCAAAATGGTTTTAATTTTGCCATTTTAGCATCTAAATGTTAACTGTACCATCAAAACAATATATTAATAAATTAATTAAGAAGGGTAAAAAGACAACGGGGGATTTGTTTTGCAATTTTAACTTATGTATTCCAGCTCAAGAAAGCTTTTTTTGTCAAAGGCCATACGCTAACATAAGCTTCATTATTGTTTTACCTTTAAAAAGCTGTAAATCTAAGGATGGTTTCATGAAGAAGTTTTGCCGGCTGGTTATTTTGTTTTCTTTATTGGCTATGATGCATAGCGGCCATGCAAATGTGCGCGAACAAAATGCTTATCGGGATTTTTGGTCACCCACCTATCATGGCCAGAGATTGGCATATTGTACTTTAAATGGAAAAAAGTGCGGTGCTGCTGTAGCCGATTGTTATTGCCGTAAAATGGGATATCAACGTGCCAGTACACAAATTATGGAGCACAATGTCGGTATAAGCAATTATTTAAACAGTCGTGCACAATGCCAGGGTTGGCGCTGTAACGGATTTAAGTTAATTCAATGTGTAGGGGTGGTAAAGCATCAA
Organism: Legionella sp. 27cVA30; assembly: GCF_024160945.1. Taxonomy (NCBI): domain Bacteria; kingdom Pseudomonadati; phylum Pseudomonadota; class Gammaproteobacteria; order Legionellales; family Legionellaceae; genus Legionella; species Legionella sp. 27cVA30. The sequence goes on along the minus strand of NZ_JAMYXK010000001.1, from coordinate 161,618 downwards.
CCGCCCGCGAAATATCATTATCGTTCCAGACGCTTCGCTGCACCGCGCATCGGTCATTATCGTGTTGATTGGTGCTATGAAAACAGCAAAGGCTGCGGACAGCGGGCCGCCTATTCTTTTTGCAGGCGCATGGGGTATTTAAAAGCGCAAGAATATAAAAAAGCGCCTCACCTTCCTGCAACAAAAGCCTTGGGAAATCAAAGATTATGCTTTGGCAAAGAGTGCGAAGGGTTTAGCTCCATTATTTGTTATCGATGATAATTCTGCAGAGTATTACAAACTAGCGACGAAAATAGGGCGTGTCATCAATTAAAAAGTATCATTAATAAACAATAAGTTATTAATTATCTCTGTTGGTAAAATCATTGATATTCGTTGTTTAGCCAAAAAGATGTATTTTATTTCCATGTCTTTTCAAAAGTCCATGGATTGTTTATTCTGCCCTGAAGTTAGCCATGTAAGTGTAAAGATGCGTCGTTACGGATTAAAAGAAAAGCAATGGGAAAAGATTAAAGATTTATTGCCCGGCCGCAAACAAAGTGTGGGAGTCACAGCCCAGGATAACAGACTTTTTGTCGAGGCAGTTTTGTACCGCTATCGCGCAGGTATTTCGTGGAGGGATTTGCCGGAACGTTTTGGAGATTTTCGTGTGATCCATACCCGTCACACACGTTGGAGCAAGACGGGCATTTGGGAAAAAATTTTTATCGCCCTTTCAGAAGATTCGGATAATGAATATGTCATGATTGACTCAACCATAGTGCGACATCAGCACAGTGCCGGCGCTAAAAAAAAGAGGGAGATGAGCTATCGGACGCAGCAGTGGCGGATTAAGCACCAAGATACACGCTACTTGTGATGCACTGGGCAACCCGACTGGCTTTCATTTGACAGGGGGTCAGGCACATGACCTTGATGGCGCTGATGTGTTACTTGAAAACATGTGTGCCGATGCGTTGCTTGCTGATAAAGCCTACGATGCAGAAGACAGAGTTTTGAAAAAGCTTAAAGGGAAAGCTTGTGAGGCTGTTATACCCCCGAAATCTGTAAGAAAAATTAAAAGAAAATACGATAAATTTTTATATTATTCACGCCATCTTATAGAAAATTTCTTTTGTAAATTAAAGCAGTTTAGTGCCATCGCAACCAGATACGATAAAAGAGCAAATAATTTCCTCGGAGGAATTTATTTGGCAGCAACTGTCATTTTGCTTAATTGATGACACGCCCTAATTGTTCATGCACTTTAAAACGCTGTCTTACATGGGGTAATCAACTTTTCAAATTCATTGGAGACTTCCTTAACCATTTGTTGACGATTGGTTTCAGCAAAGAAAGCACTGCCTGTGATTAAAAGTTTGCCTAAGATAACTAGAAGACCGATGCCGGTCGCTGCTATAAGAATATTGGCAAGAATAGGCTTCCACAATGCTCGGTGGGTGCTTAGGTCTTTGTAAGTTTGGGCCAGTTGTTGTTTAAAACTATCCTGAATTTTTTCTATGGCTTTGCTATCAGGATTAGGAGAACTTTTCGCAGAGAAATAAAGGCAAGCCAGTGTCTCAAGTGCATCAGCCGCTAAGATGGCTTTTTCCCCTTCTATGGTATTTAGGTCTTTAGCATTTTCCTTGCCTGCTTCTTCTTTTTTATTTTCTTTATTTTTGTTTTTAATGGTTTCGCCATGTTCTCTTAAAGTTTGCAAGCTGGTTAATAACTCGGTAGTTTTAGGATTCTGCTGATTGAATATTCGTACAATTTTATCTTTTCCCAAAAGGAGGGCAAATTCATAAGGGGTAATAGGGATCTTCTCCTTATCAGATTTTTGTTTTATAAATGTTCGGAGCCTTGTTTCTATTTTTTGTGGTATGGTTTCCCCTGGATTTAAGTGAGAGGCAATAATTTTTCTTAATTCGTTTTCTGAGTAGCTCTTTGAGGCTTCGTCTTTAAAATCTATCTTGAATTCAGTGAGGGCTTGAATGATTTCAGATTGTTCGTGCTCAATGGCGATGTAGGGTATATTTTTCCCTATTCCATATTTGGCCAGTTCCGTAAAAGCGTCTTTAGAGCCGCTTTTCGCGGCATACATGAGCGGAGCAAACCCATGGTTGTCTTCCTTGGCCATGTCTACACCTTGAGCCGCCAAAAAGGGAAGAAGAGCTGTTTGGTTTTCCATAGCAGCTATATGCGCTATAGTTTGTCCCTCATTATTTTCTACATTTAAATCAAAATTTTTAGTGGCGAAAAACTCAACTATATCAAGCTGTCCACCTTCAGCTGCATAATGAAGAGGCGTAAAGCCACGTGCGTTTTTCTTATTAAAATCTAACTCTTGAGTCATCAATTTTTCGATCAATGCTTTATGTCCGCCTAGGGCGAGAAAATGGGCAATCGTGCTTCCCTCAGCATCTTCCATGTGTAAATTAAATCCTCTATCTTTAAAAAGATTAAGAATAATCTCATTGCCTGCAAAAGCTGCGTAATGGATGGCATGGTAGCCCCTCTCAGCCCGTAGGTCACAGTCCACTTGTTTATCATTTAATAACTGAGCTACAATATGCCCCTGATTCTTAAACGCTGCAAGGCATAGCGGGGTCATGCCGTCCTCAGTTTGCGCGTTTAAATCTGCCCCTAATTCTTTAAGTGTAGCTAAGGCCGAGTCATGCCCCTTCGATGCTGCATAATGAGCCGGACTCCATCCACCATTACCCCGTTGATTGACTGATACCCCATGCTGGTGCAGCATGGCAATAGCCGCCCCATGGCCATGGGACGAAGCAAGCTCCATAGGAGTCACTCCGCGGCTTGGTGTATGTAAATCCACATTATTTTTCGCAAGGATATCAAGTATTTCTGCATCCCCATTCATCGCAGCTAGAAAAGCAAGATTGTACCTATCGTCATCTTCTTGCCAGAGATACGTTTTATACATTATATTAAGATCAGCTCCTTTTTGAGCGAGCTTGACAAGGGCGCTTGCATCTCTATTCTGGACAGCCATATAAGCTAAATCGATACCGCCATAACCACACTCATCAAATCGCTCAACTATCTTAGTGTTTTGCCGGGTTTTAAATGCAGCAAACTGTGTTTTTAATTGTTCAAGTTGTGGGTGTCTGCCGGTGGTAAAGAGATCGATACTAAAGGGAATATAGTTCTTGGAAAGATCAGAACAAAAGGTAGCCAGACAGCTTAAATCATATCCCAAGATTTGCCGGTTATTGCTTAGATTATCATTACAAATATCACGATGATCAACTAATGTCCAACCTGCCTGCGGTTGATAGGTTAAAGCGATGCTATGATATGATGAGAGACGTAAAGTGATTCCTACTGTTTCCTGAGGAGCGAGACTAAGATTGAGAATACCTGCCATTTCTTTAAAGTACGTGTCTATTTCTTTTGAGGAGAGCATTGCAGCTTGGGAATGAATTCGTAGCAATCCACCTTCTCTTTGGATAGATTCAGAGGATGCGATGTGGGACGTTTGTTCAATGCGTTTGCCATTGAGTAGAGCCGCGTCATATAAAAGTATACTCTCGTAGAACGCCAAAACGTCTAAAATATTTTGCTCTTCTGCCGTTAAGGTCTGCGAAATTTTTTCTTCTGCGCTTAAATTTTTCCAACTTATGACTTTCTTTTTTAACGTACTGACTTTTTCCAGGAATTGTGTGCCTTGGCTATGATATTGTTCTATCCTTTTAATTCGCTCTAAGAAATCCTTTTCCTCATTAACTAAACAGGCTTCCAACCAGCGTATTAAAAAACCTGAATAATTTTCGTCGCCTTTAAAATAACCTAATTTTTTGCCGAGTTGTATAAAAGACATAAACAAGCACCTTGTAACTTTTATAAACATTATAGCATGTATGAAACAATATTCTTAAACCCTCATTACCATACTTGCGGTCAAGCAGGTATCTCAAAGGAGTGATGTTGTAATATTAGCCTTGCAGTTTGCACAGTGTGAAACTTCTGACGCGGCAGGAAGGCGGATTTTGGGTGAATTTAAAACTTTTATCTGGTAAAAAAGATGATAAATAGAAGAAAAATTTTCAAGAATTTTAAACTTGATGTGATTAGATTCGTGAAAACCAAAGTTACGGTCGGGGCCCGAGGCAGCTCGTAGTTTGTTGCTCAATTCTAACGTGCTAATTGTTGGATTAAAAGAACATAAGGCAGTTGAGGGTCAAGCATTCAGAGGCAATGGTAAGTTAATTGCTGAACAGCTTGAGCAATTGCGGGAGGAAAACCAGCGCCTGAAGATGGAAAAAGAAATTTTAAAAAAGGCGGGGGCAAATTCAATCGATCATTGCAACACCTCGCTCAATTTATCCGCCGGAGCTAGAAAGTTCAATGTTTTCCGCGGTCTTTCATTTAATTCTCTGGCAATTTTATCCAAATCAAATTGAGAGTGAACACTAAGATCTGTTTTTTTAGGCATGTATTGCCTCAGCAAACGATTGGTATTTTCATTGGTTCCCCGTTGCCATGGTGACTTAGGGTCACAAAAATACACCTTTATATCGGTATCAACTGTAAACTGTTTATGTTTAGCCAACTCCATGCCACGATCTCAGGTAAGCGATTTTTTTAATTGCTCTGGAAGTTCTGTAATTTTGTTTGTAATCGCATTTACAACACTGTTTGTATCGTTACCGGGAAGCTTAACCAGTAAAGTAAATCGGGATGTCCTTTCAACCAGGGTGGCAACATAGGATTTATTTGAGCCACAGATTAAATCGCCTTCCCAATGGCCTGGCACAGTATGGTTATCAATCTCCTTTGGTCTGTCATGAATGGATACAGCATCTATGATGCCACCACGCGCATTACCCTTTGTATTGAATTTTTTGGATTGCCTCATGACTCTTTCTGTTCGAAGATGTTTCAGCAGTTCTTTTTTCAGGTGACCACGAGATTGGATATACAGAGTTTTATAAATGGATTCATGGGAAATATTCATAGTAATATCATCGATGGCTGCCGGTACGCTGACACTGTTGCGCGTCAAGGGCAACTGAGCAATGGGCAGGCACGACCCGCGACCGTAGCGTGCCTGTCCATCACGAGTTTCTTTGCGGTGCTTAGCGTACGATTTTTTCCGTTTTCTGAGACGACCCCTTCAATGTTGTCGACGATTTTAATCGGGAATTGTTGGGAATAGCCATCGATTTGAATCTTCCTTCTTTGCGAGTAATTCGTGAGCTTGATCGGATTGCTGAGGTAAGAGGTTATCCCAAAAAACTGCGATTGGATAATGGTCCTGAATTTATTTCAAAGCTGATGGTTAAATGGGCTGAAGAACATGGTGTTAAACTTGAATTCATCCAGCCTGGAAAACCGACTCAAAACTCCTATATTGAACGATTCAACCGAACTTATCGAACAGAAATATTAAATATGTATGCATTTAGAAACTTAACGGAGGTGAGAGAGATCACAGAAGCATGGATCAAAGAATATAACGAGGAACGACCGCATCAAGCTTTAAACAGCATGACGCCTGTTCAATACCGATTAAACAGAAACCCGGAAACCTCTAGTTTAGCTTGGCACTAAAAAAGGAGGGTTTACAGGATTATCTGGATGGTTGTTGGTGATTGCTTCTACCAAGACTCTTTTTAAAAGATCTTCTTCTTGCTTTGCCAGCATCAAAATATTTTTATCGACATTATAAGAAGCTCCGGCAATGCCAAAGTGTTTCAACACCTGCATAATATACTCAAAATCGAAAGTATTTACTGATTTAAATAACTTTGGAATTGACGAGGATAATTTATTTACTATTCCCTTCTCTTGAGCTTGTTCATATAAGCTTTTATATGTAAAGACACTTTTATTAAAAGCGATGCTGAAACCATTTCCGATAAGTAATGTAGGTTTTTTGAGAGATGATCTTGTTTCTTTTAGTACTTCTGAAAATTCCATAATATGATTAAGATTCATTCTTGATCCTGTCTAATTCCTTCTACCCCCATAGTAGAATTCCGGTAGGGTAAGCCAAATTACTACTTGTTATTGGTGCATTAATTATTATCTTTTCTCTTAACATGAATTGCTAAAAGATGGGTTTTTGGGACAGCTTCGCAAAAAACCAAATTTTCACTTGATATTTATGGATTTTTTTAACGAAAATAATAAAAAAATATATAAACTTTTTACATGTTCGAAATCTTGTTGAGTAGTAGATCTCCAAGGAGAATCTTTAATATGTTTAGCAGGATGAATATAGTTCCGCATTATTCTTATATGGTGCGCAATTTTTTCCGGCCTGAGTTCCATTTCATCCCGATATATTTTTTTAAACCAGTGGGCTTGAAAACAAACTTCTATTAGACAATCAAATTTCCATGTACTTGGATCATTCTTTGAATCCCGCCGCGATTTAAATTTCTCACCTACTTTATTATACACCTCACGTGCTTTCTTTGGTGATTTGTAACAACGTAAAATTAATAATTCTTCAAGTGCAGCAGCTAACAATATAATAGCGGAAAGAAAAGCTTTTGATTCAGCAGCACTTAATGCTTCTTTTTCATAATTTAATACCAATTCATGTAAAGCTTCTTTCTTGCAATCCTTATGAAAAATTGATCTCCTACCCCTTTCTCTTAATTCGTCAAATTTTTGGGGGTTATTATATTTAAGATCTGCCATCTCATTTAAATCAAATTCTCGTAAGGTATTAATAAAATAATGATTATATAAATCATCATATTCTTTTTGTAATTGTTTATATTCTTTAGGTCCTTCATTAATATTCCAATCCTCATCTTCTCTTAATTGATAGTTACTTCTTATTTTCGCCATCTGCTGCTCGAGAGGTTGAACGCTTTCTTTATATTTATTTGAACTCCATTGGTCATCAAAAAATCTTTCTACCAGCATTAAACAATAAAAAAAATATTGTTCTTCTTCCATTCTCCTTGCTAAGAAAAGGATTTTTGCTTTGCCAAGTTTTTGTTTTAAACTTTCCGGATTAGACAAATTTAATTTTTTTTGTTTATGTAATTCCGACTCAATTTCAGGAAGAATTTCCTGAAACTGCCTATCATAATTAAGCGATTGCTCTAGAACATTTAACGCTTTGGATAAAGAATGTGTGGCTGTAAATTCTTTTAATCGTTTGGTGAAAGGTTTTGTCAAAAGATATCTAAGTCTTGTATCTTTCTTGATCTCATTTAGTTTGGAATCCACCTATTTTCCTTAATTTTACTGATTAATATATTTATAAAGTGTAGTCTTCCCGACACCAACCATCTTGCAAATCGATTGAATTGAATGCTTTTTGTTGGCGTAAAGTGTTTTGACCAGTTCCTTTTGCTCATCCGTAAGTTTTTCTGGTCTTCCGCCTTGTCGACCTCTAGCCCTTGCTGCCTCAAGACCTGCGAGAGTTCGTTCTTTAATCAAGTTGCGCTCAAATTCAGAAAGCGCACCAAAAACATGAAACATAAACTTGCCCGATGATGTTTCGGTATTTATAGATTCGGTAATACTATGAAAGCCTATTCCTTTTTCTTCAAGTTTCGCCACATAAGCAATTAGATGCTTAAGCGAGCGCCCTAATCTATCCAAACGCCAAACCACCAACACATCACCCTTTCTGAGATAATTTTGTAATTTCTCTAATCCTGGTCTTTCGGAAACCGAACCACTGATCTTATCTGTAAAAATTTCCTCGCATCCTGCCTTTTTAAGTTCATCAAGTTGTAAGTCTAAATTTTGTTCATGCGTTGAAACTCTGGCATACCCTACTCTCATTTTATCCCTTAATGTTCAGAAAGACTAAAAGAATATATTAAAATGAACTTTGATTAATGTACAGAGTTTTCGAACTGGTTTTCGCGAGGATTTTTAAATTTTTGAACGCTTTTTGTGTTCGTTCACAAACCCATCATTTAGCGGAATTTATTTATATTAAGGATGAAGCTTGCGATGCAAGTTATTCTTGAAATACAAGAATAAAGTCAATAACCGTATTTCTTCATTCGCTCCAATGAGAGGTGAAATATATTCAATAGCTGATTGGTATCAAATATAACATGCTTACAATTTGGGGTTTGCATTGAATGTTTCCGCATAAAAGCTATGGCATAAAACAATCGATAAAAGTCTAGTCTTGACTGCGCTGTATGATCAAGATTCAAGGTTTCTGCCCAGTACTCAGTATATTTAGTATCATAACCTTCAAGTTCAAGACAGGTACTCGTTAATGCAATAACTAATAGTGAATCACCAAAGCAAATTTCATCCACATCCACTATACCTGTTATTTTTCCGTTGTGTACAAGTACATTTCGTTCACTAGCATCCCATAGAAATGGCATGGGTTGGATTGTTTCTAAAATTCCTTTCATTTCATTAGCTATATTTAAAACTAAGGTAGCTAGTTGGGGATTAAAAACAGCAGACTTCGTTATATGTTTTTTATATATCTCTAGTCTTTTTGACAAAAAATCATACCAAGATTTTTCTGAGATAATATCATCATACGTATTGAGGATGCCATAACCAGGTCCCTTAGGAAGCCTGTTACATAGAGACTGAATGTATGCCATTTCATTTGCCAAATTTTTTTTATTTGCATTTGTAAGAGCTGGATAGACATTAACTAAATCGTCACCTGGCAAGCGCATCATTAATAAGGCAGGAAATGGTGAATACTCGGAATCTAAATCCCACCTAATAAATTTAGCGAGAGGTATTCCCAGTGGAAGAAGCATTTTTTGCCAAGCAATCGCGGCTTGGAATTTATATTTATTGCTACAATCAGTCATGCGTAGCACATACTCTGCCTTCAAAGTCTTTGCAGCATATACAAAATTTTGATCTCCAGTTGGCATGCGAATGGATGATAAGACTTTCTCACCCGTCATTGAGCTAATGACTGAAGCGATAATGTGTTCATTTGGTATCGCGCGATCTACATTCATTAGAAAGTTCAACCTAATCAGATATTTAAAAATTAATGCATAGTTTATGCAAAAAGCTCTTCTACCGTTGCTTGCATCTCATCCTGACTCGGTTTCGCATAGCGGAAAATTTCCTTAATTGAAACGTTTCCACTTAATTCCTGCGCAAAATGTACCCCATGTTTATCAGTAACCTTTTTCAAAAAGGTATGTCGTAGCTTGTGTGGAGTAAATGCAAACTTCTCCCCTTCTGGCAAAAATGCCAATGCTTGTTTTAAAACCCTTTGGCATATGCGGTAAACATCTAGGGTTTTCAAACGTGTTCCGTAACGACTTACAAATAAAGGCTCATTTTCATCTGCCTCTCTTTTCTCTAGATACTCATCTAAATACTTCCTTGTCTCTTGCGGTAAGGGAATTTTTTGACTGATACGTTTCGATTTATGACGTAATACATTATGCAATCCTTTTTGCCGGTATTGGCCAACATCTAAAGAAACCACTTCGGATTCTCGAAGCCCTGTTCCCATTAGCAAATAAAATAAAGCCGCTTCCATGACTGGATTTTGATTTTTACGGGTGCAACTTTTCATTCTTTGTTCACAAGCTGATTTCAGTCTCATGAGTTGCCTAGAATTAAGCCCATTCCAATCTGGTGCATCCATTTGTAAATCTTTAACTTGTGCTAATGGATCACCTGCTAATAAAGGCCGTTGTTTATGTAACCATCGCCCCACATGACGAATTGTTGCCATGGTGCGATTTATAGATGTAGCCTTATACGGTTTTCCTGTTTTTTCAGAAATGGTTTTACTTAAACTTCTTTGAAAGTGTTTGCTAACGGCTGGTGTCCAACTATCAACCTGGTCATGCCCTACTTCGTTTTGAAAAAATTGCATGAATTTGTACAGATCTTTCTTTTTAGCTTGTTCAGTTTTGTCAGGTGCCCCTTTCACATGGACTGAGTAATAATAAGACAGCCAAGCAGTTAAAGAATTTATATCGAAATGAGGATCCAATGGATGTAAAATCTTATCTATCACAAACTTTCGATTTTTGTCATTTTGGCGATCTAGATAATTCAAGCATATCTCCATGAGCTTTTTTCTCATTGTACCCTGTTTGTGAAAGATAAGGTACGTTATCTATCTCAAACACAAGTCATCGAAAGGGGAAAAACTCATAACCATAACCACTTATGTTTTCACCACATTATTGTATTCCACAAATGTAGTATCCTAAGCAGAAAATAAAACGTAGCAGCTTATCGAATTTTTGGTACTACGGCTCGCATAAAAATTACTATTATTGCCATAACGCCGCATCCATGATCATTAAACAAATATACTTAGTATGCGCTTTAAAACTTAAGGAAATCGATGCTTAAGCCTTATTCTTTATTAATAGTAGAGCCTTCATTGGCAGCGCGAGTTGTTATTCGCTCACAATTCTTGGATCTTGAACATCATTTAGATATAGCTTGGAATTTTGAATCTGCAATAGAATACATAACTTTTAAATTATATGATCTAATATTAATTGATATAACCCTTAATGAAAGAAGAAGTTTGTTTCATCAGATTAAGAAAAATTCACTTATTAGCAATGAAGCTCCTATTATGGGTTTATCTTCACAAGAAGATTATGTATTAATAGAAAAAAAGAAAGAGCGAGTCTTTCGTAAGCCCTTCACAAAGGCAGACGTAATAAAAATTATTGAGTTTCTTGATAATTTAAAAAGGAACACGTAATCATTCATACTGACAAGGAGAAGTCTTATGTTTAAAAAATCAATCATAATCACCAGTCTTGCGCTTTCGCTTGTTGTACCCAATGTACTTTGGGCAAAAGATAGTTGTTCTTGCATGATGGGCCCAATGACAAAGTGTCAAAGTGCAATGGATAAAATGATGATGGATAAATTAGGAAAAAAAGATAACGAATACGATAAACGCTTTATTGATTTGATGATATCTCACCACGAAGCTGCCATTATGATGGCAAAAGATGCATTACAAAAGGCAACACATTCTGAAATTAAAGACATGGCTCAGCAAATCATTAATGCACAACAAAAAGAAATCGAGCAATTAAAGACATGGCGGACTCAATGGTATGGTAGTGATCAATCAAAAGGAGAATAATATGTCTCACCAACAGTATGAGGCTTGTATAAAAGCTTGCCAGGAATGTATGGTTGTATGTGAGCATTGCGCATCGGCCTGCAGCAAAGAGGACAATTGTAAAGACTTAGCTCGTTGTATTACCCTTGATCGTGATTGTATAGCAATCTGTGCCCTTGCTATAGAGATGATGGCACGGGGCTCATCCTTTACTAAAGAAATTTGCCGGTTATGCGCTAAAATTTGTCGTGCTTGTGGCGATGAATGCAGCAAGCATCAGCACATGGAGCATTGTAAGCGCTGTGCTGATGCTTGCTATCGATGTGCTGAAGAATGTGAAAAAATGGCTTAACTTTCAGCTTCATAATGGTATCAAGGCAAGCGAGTTTACAACGAATGATGCATAGTTAAGTTAGGGACTTTAATATCCTGATAATTTATTATGGTCATCATGCCTGTTTCTTGATGATAAAGCATATGGCAATGCATCATCCAATTGCCAGGATTATCGGTATCAAATTGAACTTTGACCGTTGATTTTGGCAACACTATGACCGTATCGTGTAACAACCCTTCACTTATCTTCTTGCCATCAATCTCTGTCACCTCAAAGACATGACCATGCAAATGCATAGGATGAGCCATTGTTGTTTTATTGTTAAATACCATTTCAACACGTTTATTACCAGCAACAGTCAATGGTTTAATTTCTGGCCATTTTTGATTATTAATGGTCCAGACATAACGCATCATGTCGCCTTCTAAATTAACAGTTAAAGTTTGACCAGGGGTTTTATTCGGCAATGGTTTTAGTGCTTTGAACTGAAATTCCTGCTCATAATTCAAGGCTCCAGCTTTATCAGATGCTTTTTCATTGAGCTTTTGTAGAATAGCTTTAGGTGTTGCCAATATTAATCCAGTTTGCATATTAGTCCCCTCGCCCTGAGCAAGAATAGGATAAGCCATTTCACCTTTTGGGATAGTCACCAAGACATCTAATCGTTGTCCGACAGCCAGTTGAAATTGATTGGCTTTTACAGGTTTAATCGGTTGACCATCGATAGCAATTGCCTCTCCATTCAAGGTACCCGTATTTATAAAAAAATTGGACATTGCAGAACCCACAATGAAGCGTAATCGAACTGTGTCTCCTGGATGAATCGGAACGATTTGAGGATTGTTTAACGTTTTATAGTTGGTTAGAAAAGCATCATAATTAACGTCATTTAAATCAGGTGCTGAATTATCCATAGGCATAGAAGACGTACCATTGCTATGATGCATGTGTGTCATTTGACCTTTTTTTAATTCACTTAAAATCAATTCAGGTTTTTTAAAACTAAAATCTCCAATAAATAAAACGACTTCTTTAGCACTCACCTTATCGTTTGGATCAGTAATAACCAAGGGGGCTGATAAAAATTGCTGTACCTGTAAATCATGATGTGAATGCATCCAATAAGTTCCAGACTGTTTGAGCAAGAAACGATAATGATATTCCCCACCTGCGGGAATGGGTTCTTGTGTTACATAAGGTACCCCATCTTGATCATTAGGAACAATAAGACCATGCCAATGTAAGACGGTGGGTTTATCCGTTTGATTTTTTACAATCGCATCAAATACTTGACCTTTTATTCCCTTATATCCCCATGTTCCATCGGGCTGTTCAATACGGAATAAGTCAGTGAATTTACCATTCACTTCAGTCTGGTATTTTTTAATCAACAGCACTGTAGGTTCGCTCTTTTTAAGAAGCAAAGGCTCTGGATTAGCTAGAACCTGTCCCAAAACCATTGAACTTAATAATACTCCTTGAAAGCAAAAAGAAAACTTCATACTTGAAATCCTTAATTAGACTGTGAAATTTGATAGAGCGCGCGTAATTGAGTTAATATTTTTTTCAATTTATCCCAATTCGCCTGAGTTCCTTCTTTATCGTTGGCATCCCCCGATTTATCAAGGCGTGTTGCTAGCTGTTCTACATAACTTAAATTACTTTGCAGTGTTTTTTTCTGCTCGTCGGATAAATCCAAGCTTTTGGCAGGCAATGCATTGAATAAATCACGGATGGCAAATGCGTGTTTATGAATCGTTGCCAACTGGTTTTCTTTTAATGCCTGATTAATCGCGGCACTATGTTCATCGATTGCTTTCCAAATATCAGCAATAGTGGAAGGAATAGCTACTTTAGAAATTTCGGATGTATTAGCAAACAACTCTAAGGGTGTTATCAAAATAAAAAGACTCATCAACAAACTAAACCAAACCGATCTTCCAATATATTGCTGTTCCTTCATGGTGTTTCTCCTAGTTGTATATCTATTAAAGAGTTTGTTTTTCCCGCCATTGTTCGATTGCATTATAGACTGTCGGTACCACAAACATATTAAGCACGGTTGATGTCAATAAGCCGCCCAATAGCACTTGGGCTAAAGGTCGTTCTAATTCTTTACCGGCAGGTGAGCCCCAAAGCAGTGGGAAAAGGCCAAGTGCTGCAGTTGCTGCCGTCATTAACACTGGCACTAACCTATCTAACGTGCCATCAATCACTACTTGCTCGCGTGTTTTTCCTTGTAAACGTAATTGATTGTAATGGCTTACTAAAATAATCCCGTTGCGTGCAGCAATCCCAAACAAGGTAATAAAACCAATCATGGCCGCAACACTCATCTCACCACTAGCGATAAAGAGAGAAATGACCCCACCAATTAAAGCCAAGGGTAAATTGAACATAACCAGCAATGCTTCTCTAAAGGTACCAAAAGCTTTATGCAGCAAAATAATCATAATAAAAATAACTAAAGCACCAAAGGTAAGAATCACTTTGGATGCCTGTTGCTGACTTTCAAATTGACCGCCATATTGAATAAAGTATCCCGCAGGGAGTTTAATTTTTTCTTGCACTTCTTGCTCAACTTGTGCAATCACACTGCCTAAATCACGTCCTTGCACATTAAAACCAATTACTAATAGCCGTTGCACATTTTCCCGGTTAACCGCAAAGGGTTGGGGTTCTACTTTAATTTCAGCCACTGCACGCAATGGAATTTTGCCTAAGCTTCCTTCGGCTTGACCATGGGCATCAATGAGCATGTTTTGAATGGCTTTAATGCTATCGCGCCCTGGTTTATCCATACGAAGATATAAATCAAACGTACGCTGGCCTTCTAAAACACTCGATACACTCACCCCGTTTAAAAGCACTTGGACATCTTCTGAAATCTGCCCTACATTCACCCCATAACGTGTGGCTTTTTCACGATCAATTTTAATAACGACTTGTGGTACGTTAATCTGCTGCTCTTTATTAATATCTACTACACCAGGAATTGATTTCAACACGGTTTCTAGCGATTGTCCTAACTCGTTTAAGGTGGATAAATTATCACCAAATAACTTCACTGCTACTTGTGCACGCACCCCTGATAAGACCTCATCCATGCGGTGTGCTATAAATTGCCCCACATTAAATACGGCACCGGGAATATTGGCTAAATCTGCGCGAATGCGCCGTAATAGTTCATCAGGTGGCAATGATTTTTCTTTATTAAAATCAAGACGCACGTCAAATTCACTGACATTGGGGGGTAGCGCATCTTCATCCAACTCACTTCGTCCGGCCCGTTGAGAAATTGAGATGACTTGCGGGTAGCGCATTAAGGCTTGTTGCACTTGTTGTCCCAAACGCATTGACTCGTCTAATGAAGTACCCGGCAAAGTACTCATGGCCACAATGAAATTTCCCTCATGAAACTCGGGCAAAAAAGAGGTGCCAAAAAAGGGAAGTAACGCTAAGGCAAATAAAAAAGCGGCCAGTGCCATAGCAATCACCGTTTTAAGATGTGCCAAAGACCAGTGTAATGCAGTTAAAAAATGTCCTTTAAGCCACAGGACAAAACGTGTTTCAGGCTCAGCACTTTGCTCTGTCTTTTGCTCAACACCATAATGACGCTCGCGCTGTGACAACGCATGCAAGCTCACGTGAGCATCTTCCTTTTTTTCTTGGCCTCGAACTAATAAGAGATAACAAAGTGCCGGCACCATAGTAATTGACACCACAAGCGAACCCAATACCGAAGCAATATAGGCAATAGCTAAAGGACTAAAAATGCGCTCAGCAATTCCTGATAGAAAGAAAATGGGTAAAAAAACAAGACTGATAATGATGGTGGCATAAACAACGGAACTTCGTATCTCAAGCACGGCATCAAAAACCACTTCAATGGCAGGTAGTGGAGTCACTTCTTGGCGATTCACTCTTAAGCGATGCACCACATTTTCTACCGTAATAATACCATCATCCACCACCTCACCAATGGCAATAGCCATCCCACCTAAGGTCATGGAGTTAATCCCTATGCCAAAATAGTGCAATACCAATAAACCAATGACAAAGGATACGGGCATGGAAAGAAACGTAATAAACGAAGCACGCCAATTCATTAAAAAGACAAACAGTATCGCAATGACAATAATGGCACCCTCTAAAAGTGCGCGTGTTAAATTATGAATCGCAGACTCAATAAAATTGGCTTGACGAAAAACTTCAGTTTTTAGTTCCACACCTGAGGGCAGTGTCTTTTTGATGTTGTTTAGAGCCTGCTCCACTTTGGCTGTCGTTGTCACCGTATCAGCACCATAGGCTTTGGAAATCGTGCCAATCACCGCGGGCTTCGCATTATACGCACCATCTCCGCGCTTTATTTCTCCACCAAAGGTGACAATTGCTACGTTATTGATAGTGATGGGAACTCCTTTTCGCACCGTAATGGCGGTTTTTTTAATGTCCTCTAAAGATTGGATTCGGCCTATTGTTCCTACCACAAGCTCACTACCGGCCTGGTGAACAAAGGCTCCCGGTACATTTTGGTTCGCGGTAGTTAAGGCTTGGCGTACTTCTTCAATGGTAATACCATAGGCAAGCATACGCTCAGGAATTAAACGCACCTGGTATTGTTTGACCTCCCCACCAATAGATACCACTGAAGCCACCCCACCTAACGCCAAAATCCTAGGCCTAATCGTCCAATCTGAAATTGTACGTAAGGTTTCAGGACTTGCTGTATTACTGATTAAGGCGTATTTAACAAGCCAGCCCACAGCGGAGGTAACAGGGAGCATGACTGGGGGATTAACGCCCGGTGGCAGTCGGTTACTGACTTGCGAAATACGCTCATTAACCAATTGCCGATTACGATAAATATCAGTTCTATCATCAAAAACTACCGTTATTGTCGATAAGCCAACGGAAGTTTTAGAACGTACGCTGGCAACCCCAGGTGTGCCGTTAATGGCGCTTTCCAAAGGATAGGTAATGAGCGTTTCAACGTCTTGCGTTGCCATACCAGGCGCTTCGGTTTGTACCACCACCTGGGGTGGGGCAAATTCGGGGAAGACGTCCACCGGCATTTGTTTTAAGGTGTAACCACCTAAAAGACAAAGCACAACCGTTAAGGCTAAAATCAAAAGGCGGTTATGAAGCGACCAGGCGATTAAGCGATTAAACATTAGTGAGGCTCCTTATCACCGAATTTTTTAGTACCGCCACCGCTTAAGCTTAAGGCGTACAATTCTCGATTTCCCTGAGTCACTACTTCATCTCCTGGCACTAAGCCTTTTTTAATTTCGATATACTTATCATCACGAGCACCAAGACTAACTACCGTTCGGTCATACGCTGTACCATTTTTTACGAAAACAAAAGTGGAATTGTCAATTTCAAGTACTGCGTTATTAGGTATCGTAAGCGCATCTTCTATAAAGCGCAAAACCACATTGGCACGTACGAACATCCCAGGCTTTAGTAATCCTTCTTTATTATCAAGACTGATTTGTACATTCACACTCCGCGTTAAAGGGTCTAAATTGGGTTCAATTAGCGTAACCTTGCCTGGAAAAATTCGGTTTTGGTAACTTAAAACATGGACGTTAACGTTCTGTCCTCGCTTAATCTTGCCTAAATCTTCTTCATACACTTGGACAATAGCCAGTAATTGCTCACGGTTGCTGATGTGAAAAAGAACCGTATTCGGTTCTACTGCTTGACCTAAATTGACATTACGAGCATCAATTACTCCTGAAATAGGTGCTTTTACTGCAATACTGGGTGGTGGGTCACCAATGAGACGAGATTGCACGGTAGCTAAAACCTGTCCTTTGCTTACTAAATCCCCTAGGTTGGCAATGATATCCGTTACCGCACCACTAATGCGTACGCTTACGTCCGCTTGCGCATTGGGTAATAATTTAATTTGGCCATTTAATGTCAAAAACTCAACAATTGGACGTGCAGTGGCTTCAGAAACTTCAATACCGAGCATCTTGGTTTGTTCGGATGTCAGTGTAACAGATTGTGCAGGACCTGATGTGCTGACCTCAATTTCCTCCCCATGCGCCATCAGCCATGGGGAATAAACAAAAAATCCTATTAAAAAAATAAACCACACGCTTTTATTATGGTATCCATGAATCATTTAGTCACTTCCTTAGTGAAAGATAAATAAGAGCAAAACCCGCTTGGATGAGGAGCTCCCATTGCTGCACATAACGCAACATAGGATTGAAAATACTGCTCTACGGTCGTTAAATAGGCCATTTGTACGTCGTTTTGTTGGCGCTGAACTTGTAAGAGGTTAAGAAAAGAGACTTGCCCATTTTGATACGCTTCACGAGCAAGCTTCACATTTTGAAGTCCTAAGCGAAGAGAAGTTCCTTGTGTTTGTATAAGACTTGTTTTAAGTATATTAAGCTGCCCATAATTGCTGGTTACATCTGTCTCAATAGCAAGATTTAAAGCATCAATGGTCATCATGGTCTGAGTGCCTGTAGCACTTGCTTCTAAAATTCGCCCCTGGTTACGATTAAGCAAAGGCAGTGGAATCGATAGAGAAATGCCTAAGGTACGGTCAGCTTGTTGGGGAGGTGCGCCTTCCACCACTATTTTATCTTGCTGCACGCCAATACCTACATTCCAATCGGCAAAGCGCTCGGTTTGAGCCAAACGTCTATCGGCCTCGGCACGATGTCCTGCAAGCAATAAGCTTTGTCGGTCAGGCCGATGATTTAAAGCATGAGGAATGAGCGCTCTTAATGAAGGAATTTTGTTTGCTATCGTAATGGTTTTTTCAACCTTTAGGGGTGAATTTGGGGCTTGGCCTATGAGCTGATTTAAGAGCGTATATTGGCTAATTAGCCGGCTTTCTAGCAGTTGTTTTTCTTGTTTTATGCGGGCGTATTCAATGCGAGCAGAGTTATCATCCAATTCAGATATTTCAGCAGCATGGTAGCGATTATGAATAACGCGCACCAATTCCTGATTGATACGTTGCAAATAATTCAATTGTTGCATGCGGTTTTCCGCAACGACCACTGCAAAATAAGCATTGGCAACTTTTGCACTGAGCTGACGTATCGCCTCACAAACCTCAGCATGAGCACGAAGAATATCAATGCGAGCAACCGTTTTTTGTCTGCCAATTCGCCCTGAAATAGGAAAGGCTTGATTAAAATTAATGCTGCGAGAATACTCACCTTCGTTATTAAATACCCTGTCATCATTGTTATTTATATTTAAGCTGGGATTAGACCATAAACCTGCCTGTACAAGACGTGCTTCGGCAATTGCAATATTTAGACGCGCTGCTTTTAAATCCTTGTTATTTTGAATAGCCAACTGCGTGAGCTCTTTAAGACCCAAAGGAGGTTTGGCATGCACTAGAATGGGCATTAGAGTCATCATACCCAATAAAAAGTACTTTAAGTTCCAGTTTTGATTCATCATGTAGATTCTGTCCCTAAATTACATTGTTTTATGTGGTTTCTTGTTCTCTCATGTCAGTTTCTGACGCAAACGCAACGCATTGACAATCACCGACACGGAACTTAGCGCCATGGCAGCGCCTGCTATCATCGGGCTCAGTAATAAGCCCGTAAGGGGATATAGAACGCCTGCTGCGACCGGAACACCCAGTGCATTATAAATAAAAGCAAAAAAGAGATTTTGATGAATGTTTTTTACCGTATGCACGGATAACTCATAGGCTTCTAAAAGCTTATTTAAATCACCAGATAATAAGGTCATGCCGGCACTTTCAATCGCCACATCACTACCCGTTCCCATTGCAATACCAATGTTGGCTTTTGCCAAGGCAATCGCATCATTCACCCCATCACCCACCATAGCGACCACAAGCCCTTTTTGTTGTAATTCGCGAATCACCTCGCTTTTTTCATCGGGCAGCACTTCAGCAATGACTTCTTGAACACCTACTTGTTGGGCTACCGCTTTGGCAGTCGCGGCATTATCACCGGTGAGCATGATAACTTGAATGCCCTTATTTATGAGAGAAGCAACGGCCTGTTGACTGGATTCTTTAATACGGTCGGCCACCACAAATACACCAGCAAACTGTTTGTCAACGGTTAAATAAATTAAGGTAGCCCCTTCTTCTTGAGCTTTTAACGCAGCAATAGGAATTTCATCGGCGCGAATAGACAACCAGTGAGCATTGCCAATCGCAACACTCGTATCATCGATTTTTGCGTTCGCGCCTTTACCTCTGAATGCAATAAAATCCCGAGCTTCTTTTAGGGGCATTTGGCGCTTCATTGCTTCGTCACGTAGCGCTCTAGCCAATGGGTGTTCGCTATGACGCTCAAGGGAGGCCGCAAGATTTAAAAGTTCATTTTCTTGCCAATGACCACTAGGAATAATTTGGGTTAATGTAGGATGGCCTTGTGTCAATGTTCCTGTTTTATCCACCACTAGGGTATTAATTTTTCGTAATTGTTCTAAAGAGGCTGCGTTTTTAATTAAGATACCGCGTCGCGCGCCCTCCCCTATACCAACCATTATTGACATAGGCGTTGCAAGTCCCAAGGCACAAGGGCATGCAATAATCAGTACCGAGATAGCAGCAATTAACCCATAACTTAAGGAAGGTTCAGGTCCTACTACCAGCCAAACGAGAAACGCAAGTACTGCCACTCCTAAAACAATGGGCACAAACCAGGCTGACACTGAATCCGCTAACCGTTGAATAGGAGCTTGGCTTCGTTGTGCTTCACTGACTTGTGTGATAATACGCGCAAGTAATGTGTCTTTACCAACATGGGCGGCCTTTATCATAAGACTGCCTTGTTGATTTAACGTCCCACCAATGACTTGATTGCCAATTTCTTTTGCCACTGGCATAGGCTCACCAGTGAGCATGGATTCATCTACATCACTATGACCGCTAATCACCTCCCCATCAACGGGAATTTTTTCGCCAGGACGCACCAATAATCTATTCCCTACCTTCACCTCATCAAGGGTAATATCCTCCTCTTGCTCTTCATCATTTAATCGGTGGGCGATCGTTGGATTTAAATGAAGTAACGCGCGAATGGCATCTCCTGTTCGTTCACGTGCTTTTAACTCCAATACTTGACCTAAAAGCACCAGTGTTGTTATGACTGCTGCGGCTTCAAAATACACCGGGATCATGCCATCCCCTTGCAAATGAAGGGGAAGCCATTGGGGAAAAATAACAACTGCTAAACTATACCCCCAGGCAACTCCTGTGCCTAAGGCAATTAAGGTAAACATGTTCAAGCGACGTGAGCGAAGCGATAGCCAGCCTCTTTTGAAGAATGGCCAGCCACAACCTAAAACCACCAAGGTGGCCAATATTGCTTGCAGCCACAAGGATACGGACATTGGAATCGATGCAATCAACCAGCGCTCACCCATCGCTAAGATTACAATCGGAATGCTGGCGATAAAGGCCAAAATAAAGCGCCAAAACATATCATGATACTCGGGATTTTTTTGCTCCGTTAAACTCATTTGTTCAGGCTCAAGCGCCATACCGCAAATGGGGCAAGTGCCTGGTTTGAGCTGACGGATTTGCGGATGCATTGGACAAATATACATTGCATTTTCTAATGTCGGCTCAACGGAAGACACAGGAGTATACGGATGCTGATGGGTGCAACAACTGTGTTCTTTTTTGTGGGGCTTGGAACCATGTTTGTGTGTGCTCATCATCACCTCAATCATATTTTTTAAGCAAGGCCATTATCTCATTCATTTTTTTCTGGCGAGAATCCTGATCTCCATGACACGCCACTTCATTAAGGCAATTTAAAACATGGCGCTCAAGCACACCAAGCTCTATGGTTTTTACCGCATTACGAACAGCACGTAATTGCGACAAAATATCAACACAATAGCGCTGCTCTTCAATCATCCGCTTTATGCCTTCAAGTTGGCCTGTAACTCGATTAAGTCGGGATAATTCATGATGATGTTCTGGATATTTGGGCATAACAATTCTCCAATATACCCCTAAAGGTATATACCCAGTTGGGGTATGTTGTCAAAGCCTTGTAAAAGCGCCCGTAAGCCCACATAGGAAGCTTTAACCTTTTACAAAGAGTTACAGATATCGATTTAAAGAATAATGAGGTTTTCAAACGGCGCCGATGAAAAGAGCTCACAATAAATAAAACATCCTCTAAACTAAGTTAATATCTTAAAGTAATAAGTGAGTTCTATATGCTTAAGCCTCATTTTTCCTCAGCCACATTAGCAGCTCTTGGAGCGGCCTTCCTATTTGGAGGTAGCACCCCATTTGCCAAGCAATTAACTGATGATATTTCTCCTTTATTCCTCGCAGCTTTTCTTTATTTAGGGAGTGGGCTCGGACTAGGTTTCTTACGTCTCATTAGAGATAGGGGTTGGAGTGCTTCAGGCTTATTAAGAAATGAATGGCCGTGGTTATTGGCCGGTATTGGATTTGGTGGCGTGATTGCCCCAACCTTATTAATGATTGGACTAGTTCATACAAGTGCGGCCGCGTCTTCGCTTCTTCTTAATCTAGAAGCGGTATTCACGGCTGTTCTAGCATGGGGTTTCTTTAAGGAAAGCACGGATCGCCGCATTATTTGGGGCATGCTTCTCATCATAGCAGGTGGGGTTATATTATCTTGGCCAAGACAAACGGCCCCACAAAATTGGTTAGGTACTTTAAGCATTACCGGCGCGTGTTTATGCTGGGCGATAGATAACAACCTTACCCGCAAAATATCAGCTGCTGATGCGATATTTATTGCAGGAAGTAAAGGACTTGTCGCTGGAGTAGTAAACTTAAGTCTTGCATTTTTTATAGGATTAACAGTTCCCGCATTGGCTAGTATTAGCTATACCCTGCTGTTAGGCTTTCTTGGTTATGGCATCAGTCTTGTCTTATTTGTTCTTGCTTTACGAGGACTTGGAACAGCGAGAACAGGAGCTTATTTTTCCACAGCACCCTTTATAGGCGCGGGTATTGCTATCCTATTTTTTCATGAGACTACATCGGGATTGTTTTGGATAGCCGCTACTTTAATGGGTATAGGAGTCTGGATACATTTAACGGAGGGTCATGGCCATATTCATCATCACGAATCTTTATTTCATAATCATTCGCATTGTCATGATAAACACCATCAACATACTCATGACTTTCATTGGAATGGCAAAGAGCCTCACTCACATCCTCATCAGCATGAAGAGTTGACTCACTCACACCAACATTACCCAGATATTCACCATAGACATACCCATAAGAATAGATGACTTATCTACAATATCTGTAGATAGCTCTATGCGAATTTGATGTATGTTTAAAAAGATAGACAAGCAGCTTATATAGCAAATCAATCCTTGGCAGCTCTCCAATCTCTCAAGGACACAGTCTATATGGAAAGCTTTTTGTATTGCAACATACACGGGAATTTTTGCAGGCTTGGAAACTCTAGGCTTCCTCCGCGAGTCTTTTTCCCATAGCACCCATTTGAGATGGTTAAGGTACGTTATCTTTCACAAAATAAATACGGGATATACCAATCCTTAGAGTCCATTATAAGGGTTGGTATTAAGTGTAATGATTCTTTGGAAATCCATGCCACTATGATTAGAGCTTTAAAAAGAAAAAATTTACAATAATTCATATAATCACTCGTATCTCAACAATCCATGGAGATACGAGAAATAGGCTTTATCAAAATTTCATAACATTGATTAATTTTTAATTACTATCAATCGCTTGGGCAATTTTGATAACTGAATTAGTTAAATCAGCAGAATATTTTTTATTGGCGCATTCTACTTTTCTAAAAAATGCATCATCGAACCATTCTACAGTATAAGTAAAACCAGCATTTGGAGTTCCCATAACCTCAATGGTTGTAGTTTTACCGTTTACATCACTACGAACGTCTTCTTGTGCAATAACAATTGCCCCATGGCTTAACTTCACATTGTTTTCACTAAAAGAGCAATTACCTACTGCATTATTTCTGAAGAATTGTATAGCGCCAACCCATCCCTGAGCTTGCAAATAGGTTAGATAAGGTGCTGCTCCAATATATGTATCAGCAACGGAAGAGGGAACCTGAGTTGGTGTATATGCCATTTTTAAATCGTGGATACTTCTCTTAAGATGAGTACTCTCAGGATCGCTATCATTGCCATGCCCCTTCAAATCACGCTTTGCAGTAATTGAAAGCGTTAAAAGCTGATTAGTTGAAGGGTTATCTGATTTAATATAACCGAACTTTTGAATATCTTTTTTGAATTTAAGACGCTCTTCCTTTTTTTCATCATAGCTAGACATTTGCTTTTCGGGTACTATTGTTACTCCGCCATCAGGTGTTGGTAACCCTTGTTTCTCTAAGTAAGCTTTTGACCACGCCATACGTTTAGCGTTCAAATCATCTTCAGCTTGATCCGCAAATACTATACTGGCCCCTAAAGCAAATATTAATGACACAGCTTTCTTCATAATTTTCCTTATTACTTAATTTAATCCCACCAACCATCATAAATACTACAATCCCCTACACTGGTCATTACATCCAAACGTTCTTTGCCGTTAGGGTAGTAGAAGTGGTAGCCGTTGACCCACCATTTATCACCTCGGCTGGAATAAGCTTCAGTGGCATGATAAGCAGCAGCTCTCCACGTATATTGAGTTCCTGTATTAAGAATATGAACAGGTCGCGACCAACCACTAGGATAATGATGACTTTCAACTCTCCAATAGTAAGAATGTCCTGCGTGCCAAGTAATAGACTCATTGAAGCCAGCGCAATTTGCTCGACTATGAGCGGTTGGAGCCCAGACGCCAGCATATGTTGAAAATGAAAAAGATAGCAGAGCAATCCCTGCAAAAGATTTTATATAACTCATTGTAAAACCTACTCCAATTTAGTCGGACGCTCCTTGTCGTTATTATTCCCTAATCCTTGCGGAGTAATGATAATTCTTTCCCGCAACAATATCTATAATTCGCTCTTGGAAAGGGGTGATGTCAATTTGAAAAGAAGCTCTCTTTTAGCGCATTTTTGTCTACAATTTTAAATGATAGGCAAAGGAGCGTTGCTATGAAAAAGATAATCTTCATATGCTTAATCCTGTTTTCACCATTTTCATTAGGAGAATACGGATTTGACAGGATGCGTTGCAAGGGACAATTGATTGAGCGCGGTGATTCAGTTGATTTTGTCATATCCCAATGCGGCGCTCCAATTTTAAAAGAAGGATGGGGGAATCAATATGAAACAGGTAAAACTTATATATTTTCATCTGATGGCTCAAGACGCTATATAATATATTTTAAAAACGATAAAGTAGAATCCAGCAGAATGTTTATCGATCGACGCTAGTTAACACCTGCATCATTAATGATTGACAATAAACGAAAGAATACCTGCTATCACCTCATAATCATCCATTTTTAGGATATAAGGGTTTTCCTTGCCCTCCTTAAACACTAACAAACCATCCTGACTTAAATTGAAACTAATAATTTTGCTATGCTTGATAGTGAATTGCTTTTTAGCACCTAAAAAACCAATCCTTTGATTTGTAATATAAAAAACACCCGAATCCTCAGGGGTTACATATTCATTGACTTGTTGCACCAAATTAAAAGACCCAAACTTATAGCGAAGACCCTTTACTATTTTTATCGATCCTGAGATACCCGAATAATTTATCCGAGCAATCGATTTTTTTATTCTACATAAAAAAGCATCTTCTCCATAATGGAGAACCTCTTCTTTATTAAAACATATGTTGAGGTTATGACTCTCTTTAGGTATTTCTACTAGAACCCCATGAGCAAGAAGACCAAGCGCATAGAATTTATTGAAATCAGCCTGAGAAAAATTGATATCTGTCGTCTTGAGGGAAAAATAAGTTAAGAGCTCTTCAAAAGATTGTTTTTCTTTCTCAGTAATCAATGAATCCGAAATTAATAAATTCCAATAATTAGACAAAACAGTCTTATGTATTTTATTTATTTCATCCGTACTAAGCGAATATTTTTCTTTTAAAAAATTTAATTGATCAATTTCACTTGATGTCAACAAACCATCTGATATGAAAAATAAGAGAACCTTTCTATATTTTGTCATCCCTTCTTTTTCGAATACTATATTCCTAACACTTTGACACAGTTGAGAAATAGCTTTTTTAAAAGCAGACATTTATTTTCCTTTCGATGTCTTACTAACTCTAAATATGGGGTATTAATAGTCTTCTTGCTAGTTGTCTCCCTTTAAAATTCGAAGGTTAAGAAACCGGTTATTAATAAGCCATCCTTGTGTCATCTACCTCTTATCTGCCCATTCAATCATCAGCCACTCTGTATCCGCGTCGACGGCCAATGTATTAAATATCATTTGCCAGATTCCTTTCTTGGACCAACGTATAAATCGTTTATGAACTGTAGACCACTTACCATATTTCTCAGGCAATGACCTCCATTTTGCACCATTCCGAGCCATCCACATTATACCTTCTACAAAAAGCCGGTTGTCTGATCCCCTCCGACCAGGATCCCCCGACTTACCTGGTAAGCAATCTTTAATCCTGTTCCATTCATCATCTGTAAGCATAAAACCACCATGTCATTTCTATCGCAGATTATACACAATCATCAATGTCGACAGAACCTAATCCAGCTTTATAAAAAAACTTCTTCATGAAACATACTCATTTTCATGCCAGATTCATTCTTTTTAATCGAGTTGCATTTATGATGACTGATATAGAACTTAAAGACATTGCGCCTGCTGCAAGCATGGGGCTTAAGTGAATACCAAGAAATGGATAAAGTATGCCGGCTGCAATGGGTATGCCTAGTGCATTGTAAACGAATGCAAAAAATAAGTTTTGTCGAATATTATGTAAAGTAGCTTCTGCTAAAAGCCGGGCTTTGGTAATGCCGCTCAAATCACCTCTTAAAAGGGTAATGCCAGCACTTTCAATGGCGACGGCAGTACCCGTACCCATGGCAATCCCTATATTCGCCTGAGACAGGGCTGGCGCATCATTGATGCCATCCCCTGCCATAGCGACGATATGTCCTTGCTCTTGCAATTGTTTTATTATATGAAATTTATCTTTGGGTAACATTTCCGCATAGACTTTGGCAATCTTAAGTTTTTCCCCCACTTTTAATGCTGCATTTTGATTGTCGCCGGTAAGCATGATGGGATTAATATGTTGTGCCTTTAAGGTTTGTATGGCATCCAGGCTGCTGGTTTTAATTGGATCCCCGATAATGAAAATGGCAGCTGGAACTTCATCCACCAGCATACCTACCAAAGTATTGCCTGCTGCCATGTTTTTTAATGTCTCTGAAAAAAACTGAAAATTATTTGCACCTTCCTGCATGAATTTCATGCTGCCAACCATTATTTTTTTCCCGTGAATAATTCCCATCACCCCGCATCCTGTAGCAGAATTAAAATTTTGCACAGGAAGTTGCGGTGCTTTTTTTTCCTTGGCCTTGGCAATGATCGCTTTTGCTAAGGGATGTTCGCTATAGCTTTCTAATGAAGCGGCATATGACAAAATTTCTTGCGTATCAAAATCTTTTGCAACCACTATATCCATCAGCTCCGGGTGCCCTTCGGTTAATGTACCAGTTTTATCTATCACCAAAGTATCTACCTTTGCCATAATTTCCAAAGCTTCGGCATCTTTAATCAAAATGCCATGGCGAGCCCCCTGACCTACCGCAACCATAACAGACATTGGGGTGGCAAGACCCAATGCACAGGGGCATGCAATAATAAGAACAGAAACTGCAGCCATCAACGCATACCCTAATGATGGCTTCGGCCCCAGCCAAAGCCAGGCATTAAAAGAAATAAAGGCTATTAATATGACTATGGGTACAAACCAGGAAGATACTTGATCCGCAAGCTTTTGGATGGGAGCACGACTGCGCTGCGCTTCACTCACCATCTGCACAATATGCGCGAGCATGGTATTTTTACCCACATGCAAAGCTTTCATGGTAAAACTACCTTTTTGATTCAATGTGCCGGCAATTACGCTTGAGCCTGGATGTTTAGCTACCGGCATGGGTTCTCCCGTTATCATGGATTCATCAACATAACTTTTTCCTTCTGCAAGCACTCCATCCACAGGAATTTTTTCACCCGGACGCAACCGTAATAAATCACCGCTGCAAACCTCAGCAACGGGAATATCGATAATATCTCCCTTATGGAGGCGATGGGCAATTTCAGGTGCGAGGTTTAGTAAATTACGTATGGCATCGCCTGTGCGTGCCCGTGCCTTTAACTCCAGCACTTGCCCTAATAAAACCAGGGTCGTAATTACCGCAGCTGCTTCGAAATAAACAGGGATTACTGCTTCATGATTACGTACAGTTTCTGGAAACAGATTCGGGAAAAAAATAGCGATAGCGCTGTAAGTCCACGCCACACCCACACCCATTCCTATCAAGGTAAACATATTCAGCCGCTTATTTTGTAATGAATGCCAGGCACGCTGAAAAAAAGGCCCCCCGCCCCAAAATACTACTGGAATAGACAATAAAAATTGCGTCAAAAAAGACATGGGTTGCGAAATGAGATTCCCATACAAATGACTGCCCATATCCAAAATTAGGATTGGCACGCTTAAAAACAAAGATACCCAAAAACGCAGGCGCATGGTTTTAAGTTCTGGATCATCCAAGTCTTGAGTTCCTGATAGCTCAGGTTCTAAAGCCATGCCACAAATAGGACAATTTCCAGCCCCTGCCTGTCTAATTTCAGGATGCATGGGACAAACATAAATTGTATCCGCATCTGTTGCCTCCAATTTGGCAGGAGATGGATGTTGATGTTGGCAGCAAGTTTTTTTATGATCCATCATATTTCCTCGCACATTGTCTTATGAGTATAGAGAGTTTGACTAACATAGGATGAAGCATGGTTTTAAATGTTTCTCGCAGGAAAATAGTTTATTTGCTATTGTTTCCAGCACTTAATTGATCTGATTTTAAGGATATCTATGGCTATCTGGTTTAAACCTTTTACTTTAGACGATTTAACAAACCGCGGAAAAAATACCATGGCTGATTTTTTAGGCATTCAGTTTATTGAAATTGGCGATGACTATTTAAAAGCAACCATGCCAGCCACACCACGCACGAAGCAACCGATAGGCATTGTGCATGGTGGAGCCAACGTAGTATTAGCTGAAACGATTGCAAGTACTGCAGCCAATGCCGTAGTTGATCTGGAGCATTATTATTGCGTTGGCTTGGAAATCAATGCAAACCATATCCGTCCAGTAAGGGAAGGCATAATTGTAGGAATCACTCGCCCAATTCATTTAGGACGCACGACTCAAGTCTGGCAAATTGATCTTTTTAATGAAGAGGGAAAGCAAACGTGTGTGTCAAGAATGACCGCATCCGTAGTTAAAAGATAACTACTTTTTCGCTGTAGTTTCGATAGCCTTGCGCGATGTATGGTATCAGAACCGAAGCTGTCTTCCGTGCCATTTAAATCTGTATTAAATATAAATGTCGCGCAACCACAACAAACCTTGATAAAATGCGGATAAGGGACGAAGCGAGTTTATTAATCTCTTGTCCTCTAATTTGATCCTCTCCCCAAAACTGCTCCGGCCTTACCTGGAAAAACTGGCGCTTAACACCCTCTGTTTGAACTGATTTGGAGTCAAATTGTTCACTGAAGAATAGGGTGGAAATCATTGTAATCCTGCCACCATTCTTCAATTTTGTTTTTAGCATCTTCAAGAGATAGAAACCAGTGGCTATTCAAACATTTATCCCGAAAACTGCCATTAAATGATTCACTGAACGCGTTGTCTGTTGGTTTTCCAGTTAAATAGCAAAACCATAATGTGTCCCATCCGGAAGCTCAACATCGAGCCGTAATTTTCCTCCAGTTGCTTCAATATAGCGCTTTAAAGATGATAGCTTAAGATCACGTCCAGGCTTTTCCATTTCAGCGACTGTGGGCTGCTTTATGCCAAGAACATTTGCCATATCTACTTGAGTCTTTTGTACCAACTCGCGAAGCTCAGCTAAATGGATATTGAGCAACATTTCTTCTGCCTTTTCTTGTGCCTTTTTAACCACTCCTGGTTTTTCTGCTGCAAGAATTTGTTCAAGGGTTCTCGCCATAATAATTACTCCTTATTTAACTTTTTCAGATGAGCAGTAAACTCACGATCAGCTATTGGAATCATTTCATCATAAAATCGTTTATCATTTCCTGTTTTATTGCCAGCACACAATAAAATACCTCTCCGCTTTGGGTCAAATGCAAAAAACGCCCTGATTGGATCACCTTTACTTTGGACTCGTAACTCCTTCATGTTACTATGACAAGAGCCTTTAACAGTGTCTGCATAGGTCTTGATAGCATAGGCCCTTTCTCTTGTAATACTATCATTGATGCCAACACGTTAGTCCTATCTATATCATCCAAAGTATCAAACCAGATATCAAAGGTGTCTGTCGTTTCTATTGACCACATACCCTCTCCTTTTTATTATAGGTTAAATACTATATAGATTCAAGCCTATAATCAAGTATTTAAGAGGAAATAACGAGGGGTTTCTTTACTGAGAAATCGTTTCCTCAATTTATCTATTTTTGCCATTCCTAAACAACTATAGTTAGTTGATATATTTTCAGGAGTACCGCAACTAAATTAGTTGTTATAAGGCCATATCCGTCAAGTTTGATATGCGAACGTTTCCATAAAACGATTTTACAAGAGTTTTATCAGGTAACATTTCGTAAGAAAATTTACGAAACTATCGATGAGTTGCAAAAAGATCTGGACGAATGGCTGCAATATTATAATAATGAGCGAACTCATCAGGGCAAAATGTGTTGTGGACGTACTCCCAATACAAACTTTGATGGATAGCAAACAAATCTGGATGGAAAAATTTATAAACTAAATTTGACCTGACAGACACTTCTAAAAATAATCTTACCGCGAATTGATTTACCTGTTTTATGAAACAGCAAATTAAAGCCAGATTAACATGGGTAAATCGCTATCTTGAAACTAAAGATACAGGATATATTTGCCGGAAGCGTGGTATTTCTCGCCCAAAAGAAATTTTTTGTTATTGACCACCGGATAGCTCTTTGACCAGTTGCTTTTTTCGCTTAATCAGGAAATAAACTTATCCATTTTACCCACAGCTTGCAAGGCATCAATATATTGTGTATTTACCGGCTCAGGATAAGCCAAAACAGCCTTTAAAGTATCATTTGGTAGAGTAGGTTTTTGGGGTAAAAAGTAAAAAATTTTGTGGCAGGTATAGATATTTTGCCTTCACCATATTTCCATGCTCCAGAGATGGTCTTAAAAGATAACTTTGTCCTAAACCAGATTCAGCTCTAATTATGACATGTTCACTGGCATCAGCTTAAGGTTTAGATGGGTAGGATATAGTCTGAACTTCCTTTAGGTGGCGCAATATTTAATTACAGTAATAAGTTTAATGCTAAGTCTACAAAAGTTTTAATATCTTCCTACACTACCATGGCAATTTTTAAATTTTTTCTGGCTCCCACATGGGCATGAATGATTACGCATAATTTTTTGTTTGGAGGGAGCAGAAGAAACATTAGGAGCCATTCCATCTACATAAAACCATCGGCCCTCAAGTCGATGGAATTCACTTATTTCATGAATTGAGTCTAACTTATCCTCTTCCAAAAAGGTTGCAATGAATTCGACATAACCTTTTTCCGGAGTTTCTTGCCGTGTGTTCATGACTTGCAAGCCAATCCACAGAATTTTTTTCGCCCAATGCTCAGCCGCAAGCGGGTTAAAACCTACTAATGCCTTGCCGCACATGGTCTTTTTTATATAATCTATATTGGCTAAAGAATAAGCTGTATAACGCGAACGCATAAGTTGCTCAGGAGTTTCCGGTATAAATTTACCATCCAAATATAAACCGCAACATACAGAGTAAATTTTATTAGAACCACACGGGCAAAGTTGCATGGAAATCCTTGAAACGTTTATTTTGACTTATCTTTTTTTGCGCGGAACCAGTTTAAGGCAAATGCTGTAGAAGCATCACGAATTTTCATGTCGTCAAGCCACTTATACGCTTCCACTCGCTTGACAAGATGGGTTTTAATTTCCTCATCATCAACACCAAAAAAACCACTCTTAATTTCCCCATCTACTTCGGCATAATAAAAATAAGCTTTTTCGGTCATGATGCCCGGGCTTTTGTAAATCACAGCAATTTTTTCCAGGCTATCGACGGTTAACCCAGTTTCCTCAAAGATTTCCTTACGTGCAAGCGCTTCCGGCTGCATATCAGGCTCCATGGTACCGGCAACACATTCAAAAATAAAAGGATCATCATCGGCTTCATTCAAAAAAACACCCGCACGAAACTGCTGGCATAAAATAAAACTATCTATTTGGGGTGCATAAAGTAATACGGAGATAGAATCCGCACTGGAAACCACTTCACGACGTAACGTTATGGCTGTTTTGTCGGGAATTAAACTAGGAATCTCCAGGGCGCACTTATAGAAAGATAAATGTCCTGCATAGATTTCTTCTTTGGAAATAAAGTTTGGTTTTTTTTGCATAAACGCTCCATGTTGCAGGGTTATTTTATGAACCGACCGTAATAATTAACGCACGCAAACTTTGGACTTAGCAGCCATTTATAGCTTGCGTGAGCCAGCAGCGCGAGATTTAAGAACGTTTTTTTACAAACTTCATCAATCTTTTTTTGCGCTTGACCTGTCGTTCAGATAATTTATTTTTCTTATCTTTAAAAGGGTTTTCTCCGCCTTTAAACTCAAGCCTTAAGGGAGTTCCAATCAATCGTAAATGCTCAGTAAATGAATTTGCCAAATAGCGTTTATAGCTGTCTGGTAAAGAGTCTACCTGATTGCCGTGAATGACAATGATTGGCGGATTGTGTCCTCCAGAATGCGCATACCGTAATTTGATGCGTCTGCCTTTTACCAATGGTGGCGTGTGTTGACTCGTAATATCTTGTAGCAGACGTGTCAGCATCGGTGTCGAAAAATTTTGCATGGCAGATGCATACGCTTGCTCAATATCCTTAAACAGTAACCCTACACCACTGCCATGAAGTGCCGAGATAAATCGTGTCTTGGCAAAGCTGACGAAGGGTAAACGACGTTCCAGTTCTTGCCGGATATTTTCTTTATGTTCACTATCCAGTCCATCCCATTTATTTACAGCAATAACCAATGCCTTACCTGCTTCGATTATAAAGCCCAATAAATGCATGTCTTGCTCAGTTAATCCTTCTTTTGCATCCAATAACATGAGGCAAACATGGGATTCTTTAATTGATTGCAGGGTTTTAATAACGGAAAATTTTTCAATTTTCTCATCTACTCGAGAGCGTCTGCGAATTCCAGCGGTATCGATTAAAACATAGTGGTGCTCGTCGCGGGTAAATGGAATAGCGATGCTATCGCGCGTAGTACCCGGCATATCGTAAACCACAACCCGCTCTTCCCCAAGCATGCGGTTGATTAAAGTGGATTTACCCACATTGGGTCGCCCTACAAATGCAATTTTTATGGCTTGCTCTTCTGCATCTGCTTCTTTGCTGTCAATGGCAGGGAAATCATGAGTGGCATTTCTCAGCAAGGAGTGGATGCCACGTCCGTGCGTTGCAGAAATGGCATGCACTGCAGAAAACCCTAAGGCTTGAAACTCAGCACTGGCAATATCCTCACTTAATCCATCGGTTTTATTTACAACTAAATAAACGGGTTTACTCAATTTTCGCAGGCGATCGGCAATATTTTCATCTATTCCAGTCAACCCCGCCCTGCCATCCACCATAAAAAAGATAGTGTCTGCCTCATGCAAGGCTATTTCAGATTGTTTGGACATTAATGCATCGACAGCCAGATCATCAACGCCAACTCCGCCAGTGTCTACGACAATAAACGCTTTCTCATCAAATTGTGCATCACCATATTGTCGATCGCGGGTTAAACCCGGAAAATCGCCAACCAGGGCATTTTGCGTATGGGTAATACGGTTAAATAAAGTGGATTTACCTACATTGGGTCTTCCTACCAAGGCAATAACAGGGATCATAATAGTTAACTCACAGAGAGGCGATTTAATTTGCCGTTAGCAGTCATCACGTACAGATTGTTTCCTGATACAGCAGGAGCAATATCAATAGAACCCCCAAGCTGGGTTCGAGAGAGAAACTCCCCGGTTTGTGCCGAAAGGACATGCAAGAAACCTGTTTTGTCGCCAATAACCAAACGATTTCCCATAAGCACAGGTTCGGTTAAACTGCGTGCTTTTAGCGCGATTTGCTTCCATTTGACTTGACCATTATGAGCATCGAAAGCCCACACTACATCATCGCTATCGGTCATATATAACGTGCTTGCATCCATGGCCAAATTTTTATACGTGGAAGCCGGTTTACGCCAAATAAATTGACCGTCTGTTAAGGATAAGGCACCGATATAGCCTTGATATCCAGCCAAATAAGCAACATTTCCCCGCACGATAGGATCTGCATCTATATCAACTAGGCGCTCTACATCACTTGCACCACTGGCATAAGCAATGCCGCGTTGCCACACGAGACTTCCGGAATCAAGATCAATCGCATCGAGCTTCCCGTCTGAAAAACCGACTAATGCCACTTTATCTACTATAACAGGCGAAGAGCTGGCTTTGAGAATCAAAGGAGGGGCACCATGATCGGAAACCCATAACTTTTCACCACTGGTTAATCCAAAAGCAAACAAATTGCCATCGATGGTTTTGACTAAAACTTTATTATTTGCAATGACAGGCTTGGATAAGGCATCACTGGAAACTTTAGACTCCCATAACTGCTCGCCATTAGTTTGATTTAACAATATGACGGTTGCAGCATTGGTTCCTAAGGCAATATAGCCGCGAGCGACTGTAGGGCCACTAATCACCCCATTTTTAAGTTGCTTTGACCATAAAACACGCGCAGAATTTTTATCAACAGCTTGCACCATGCCCGCAGCATCTGCTGTATAAACTACATCACCAACAACTGCAGGTTTTAACTTAAGATACATACTCGACTTGGCGGCTTTACCGCTGGCGATGGACCAAGTTTCGACCAACTTTACCCTGGGATGAATAGGCTCTAAAACTGCTGGCTTAGGAGTATTATCCTTACCCAACATGTAATCATCTACTTGAGCGCAGGCTTGCAACAGTAGAAAAAAACTTAAAACAGCAAATGGCTTATTCATTGGTGTTACTAACCTCACGAAAGTGGTTGTCTTTAAAAATATAAAGAGGCTATTAAAAGCCTCTTTATTAAAACAAAACTAGGCAGCTTGAAGTGCTTCATCGCCTCTCATTGAGTGAGTCAATGCCGCCAATTCATTTGTTTTCATTTCTAAAAATAGATTACCCATTCCCTGAGTCTGTGCCTCATCCATTGCTTTTCTATACGATGCAACAGCTTGCGGATACTGGCCTGTCGCAGCATAAATATCCCCTTT
This sequence comes from Legionella sp. 27cVA30, assembly GCF_024160945.1. Lineage (NCBI taxonomy): Bacteria > Pseudomonadati > Pseudomonadota > Gammaproteobacteria > Legionellales > Legionellaceae > Legionella > Legionella sp. 27cVA30. The sequence goes on along the minus strand of NZ_JAMYXK010000001.1, from coordinate 126,719 downwards.
TAATTCATTGATAAGAGGCGTGTAAGCTTCATCATTGACCTGATTTAGTGCTGTTAAAGCTTTATCATATAACTTTTCGGCAAGCAGCAAACGTGCCATACGAATTTTAGCAACCTGCTGTAGCGCCAGCATTTTTGAATGCTCTGCCACATATTGCAGTTGCGTTTGTGCTTGTGAATATTTCTCTTTAGCAATAAAAAGTTTTGCTAAAGTAAGGCGGGCAGCATCTGCGTATATCGTATCATTGTACTCTTGAATAAGCTGATTCGCATATGCTCGAATGCCTTTATTGTCGTGATTGGAAAACGCTATCATTAAATGCTCGTAGGCATTCGATGCTTGCTGCGTAATTTTAGACTGGTGCCAACTCCAATATTTGTAGCCAGCAATAGCTAATAAAATAACGGAAAAAATAACGGTTATGATCCCGTTATAACGCTGCCACCATTTTTTTATTGCTTCTATTTGTTCTTGCTCTGTCATATAAACTGACATTCTTCTCTCCTGCTACTGCAAATAGCTTTGTAAGTATTGATTCAAATCCTTTTGCTTGATCACTTGCTGCTCTGTAGGATGGCGTAAGTCTTTGATCCCTATCGTCTGCTGCGCCATTTCGTCTTCCCCTAAGATTAAGGCTAAGCGTGCGCCGCTTTTATCCGCTTTTTTAAATTGACTCTTGAAACTTCCACCCGCGGTGTGGACTAAAATTTGCCGCCGGGGATTTTCATTACGCAAGGATTCTGCCAAAACTAACGCACGTTGCAAAGCATCTTCGCTTACAACAATAAAAAAAACATCTGGAAATGCTTCCTTGTCCTGATTAAGAGACAGGGTTTCACGCAGCAATAATAAGCGTTCAATACCTAGGGCAAATCCCACCGCAGGAGTTGGGTTGCCGCCTAGATGTTCGATTAATTTATCGAATCTTCCGCCGGCACACACAGTTGCCTGGCTACCCAATTTATCAGTTACCCACTCAAAAACAGTATGGCCATAATAATCAAGCCCACGCACTAAAAAAGGATTGATGGTGTAAGGAATACCAAGGACTTTTAAGCCATCGCATAGAGACTGAAAATGTTGGCGGCTAGCCTCACCCATCTTGTCCAAAAATTTGGGCGCCTGTGAAATTAAGGCTTGCATGTCTGGATTTTTACTATCCAGTATACGCAATGGGTTTCTATCCAGACGGCGTTTGCTGTCTTCATCCAACTGTTCAAAATGTTTATTTAAGTAAGCAACCAGTTCTTCGCGGTACTCCAATCTTTCCGATAATTCGCCCAGTGAATTGATTTGCAACTCAACTGCAGCAGAAATGCCCAAAATTTCCCATAAGCGCTTACAAATAGCGATTAACTCCAGTTCAATTCCAACACCGGGAATGCCCAGAGCTTCAACGCCAAACTGGTTGAACTGGCGATAGCGCCCTTTTTGTGGTTTTTCGTGGCGAAACATAGAGCCACAATACCAAAGCTTTTGCTGTTGGTTATGCAGTAAACCATGCTCCAGACAGGCACGCACACAACTGGCTGTTCCTTCAGGTCTTAATGTAATGCTTTCACCATTTAAATCCGTAAAGGTATACATTTCTTTTTCTACAATATCGGTTACTTCACCAATCGTTCTTTTAAATAAACTGGTGCTTTCCAATAAAGGCGTACGGATTTCCTTATAACCATATTGCATCAAACATTGGCTGAATATTTGTTCCAATTGGCGCCAGAGGAAAGTTTCTTCTGGCAATACATCGTTCATACCGCGGATTGCTTGAATACGCTCACTCACCCTGCTTCTCCACTGCACTGTATAGATTATGTGAAGACAATAAAGAGCGCATTTTTGATAAATCAGTTAATCGTATTTCACTTTCCGACTTATTTGCAGCTGTTTCCTGGCGCACAGCCGTGCTAGCGCTTGGGAAAATGCGTTCATCATCTTTATTTTTATTCCACCAAATAGCTACGGCAGTAACAACCCCTATTGCGAACAAGGCGGTCAACCAACGCACCACGCGTTCTGCCCGGTTGGTTTCGCGTTTGCTTTGCCAAAGCGCACGCTCTGGTTTACGTTCAGGAGAATATAAACTCTTGAACGTTTCCAATAAAGGTTCTCCCGGGATTTCCAGCAGTTTAGCATAAGCACGCAAATATCCTTTAATGAACACAGGTTCGGGCATATTTTGATACTCATCGGCTTCTAATAATTCGATAATTTGTACCCGCAAATGCAGCTTTCCAGCCACATATTCAATGCTGTAGCCTTTTTGCTGGCGTACGGAAGCTAATCGTGCACCGGGTTTCTCCTGGGTGCGTTCTTCGATTTCATCCATTGTCGCTGTCATTGTCATGTTTTACTCCGGTATTGTCCGAAAAATTATTTAATTGATGCAAACGCGCTCTGTAGCTTGCTTCAAGTTCAATCTTTCCAGTTTTGTGAGCGACATCAGCCGCCAATGTTAGTAGGACTCGATCACGCAAAGAAAGCATAGGATACTTTTCCAGATAAGCCAGCGCCTGGTCATTATGGTTTTGCTGGGATTCAAGTCTTACCAATTCGTATAATGATTGTTTCCGCGAGGGATCTTGTTCGAGAGCCTTACCGAAATATTCGATGGCTTTTGCATGTGCAGGGATGACCATGGCGCATAAACCTGCATTTTCATAGGCTCCGGCTGTATTTTCATACTTAACATCTTTTACCGCTTGCAAAAAGTACTTTTCAGCCTGCTGATACTGCCCTTGTCGGCAAAGAAAAGTCCCATAATTATTCAATTGTGCGCCACTGCCAGGCGCTAATGCCATTGCTTTGTGGTAGTACGATTGTGCCTCCTCCAGTTCGCCAGTTTTTTCCATAAAATAAGCCATGGCCGCATTTACGCTGGGGGAGTCAGGTGCCTGCTCAATGGCAAGCAATAACTTACGCTTTGCTCTTGGTCTGTCTCCTTGCTTTAAATAAGCCAACCCTAATTGCACATTGTAGGAAGCAGCGTCGCTGCGATTGTATTCTTTGCCTGACCCTGCTGCTTGTGTTTCGCTCTCAGGCTTTTGCTGACAAGCCTGAATTAATAATAAACCGACAAGTAATAACAGGTAATGAAGTTTCAACATCGACTCACTTGTTATTGGAAATTCAAGGCATTATAACCGTGAATAGGAAGCTCTCAAAATTAATTTATATTTTAATGAATATAAATTATGCAAATAAATCTCCACCTTACATAACAATTATTTAACAATACCCTGAGTTTCTTCCTTTTCATTAAAAAATTTGACAAAAAAAGTTTTGCTTAACTTTGGATTTTTTTTATTTATTCTGGTGAATTCCGCTTGGAAACCGCATTTTTTATAAAATTCAGGGGCCTGAAAAGCACTGGTAACCAAATTAATATTATTAAACCCTTGGCCTTTAAAATGATTCTCAAGAGCCACTAATAACTGCCTGCCATATCCTTGATGACGATAAGCACTGTCTATCCATATATCATCCACGTAAATTTCCGCAAAGGCAGTATACGCGTGCAAAACACCAAAAATGATGTCATCCTCATTAGAAATGGTGATGGCAAAACGTTGGTAATTAACATCGATGCCATGGCTTGTTTCATAGGCAACCAAATCTTTCATCATTCTTTTTTCAGTTGCTGCAGCAATTTTATCAATTAATTGAATCTTGCAGTCATTTAATTTACATAAAACATTTTGCTCTTGATGCGCATTGGTATTAAAGCAAAAAATAATCCGTTTAGGTTGAGATGGATCGTAATCAACGTGTTTAAGTTCTTCATAATAAGAACCACCAGTGAAGTTGGAAATCGTTTTACGCCAAAAAGATAAAGCGCGCTGATTCTCAGGAAGAACAGAAATTTCCCATGCCCCCTGGTGCATTTGCCAAATTTGCGCTGCGGCCAAGCTGCCAATTCCTTTGCCTTGAAATTTTGCAAGGATAAAGAACTCACTCATATTCCATGTGGTTTCCGGGTAAAATCCCTGTTGATTTAATAAGATAAAGCCTGCCAATTCATCAGCCGCTCTCACAAGGAAAGCCTTCCTGGTCGGCTCTGTCAAATATGCTTTAAAGTCGAAACTTTCATAAAGGCCATCATCAGAGCATGCCCATCCGCATTCACGGGAAAGGTCATAGATATAAAATCCAGCCATATTTTGTATGGTTAAATAATCTTTTATTTCTGCTGGCTGAATCTGCAACCTGTTTTGTATTTTTTTTATACTCATATTGCGCTATTCGCAAGAGCTTAGCCCTTAACAGGCTAAATGGACTATTCTTCTTTTTTTTCCTGAGGGGTAAAATGCAATTTTTGCCAACGTTGAGACCGGCTGGTTCGGTCTTTTACTGAACCGGCTAGTTGTCCGCAAGCTGCATCAATATCATCTCCCCTAGTTTTGCGAGTGGTGGTATTAATCCCTCTGGCGAGCAGTTGGTCTCTAAATGCATTGATGGTTGTTTGCGACGAGCGTTCATACTGGGTCATCGGAAAGGGATTGAATGGGATAAGATTGACTTTAGCCGGCACATTATGCAAAAGCTTAATCAATTGAGCAGCATGTTCAGGCTGATCATTCACCCCTTTTAGCATCACATATTCAAAAGTAATCTTACGCTTGGATTCGTTTTTGAAATAACGTTTGCAAAGATCCATTAGCTGCGCTAAGGGATATTTTTTATTAATAGGTACCAGCTCATTGCGCAATGCATCGTTTGGAGCATGCAAAGAAACGGCTAAAGCTACGGGGCTTTGTTCCCGTAAGCGCTCCATTTCTGGCAACACGCCCGAGGTGCTTAGGGTGACCCGACGTTTCGACAAGCCGTAGGCAAAATCATCCATCATGATATCCATTGCCGCCACCACATTATCAAAATTAAGCAGCGGTTCTCCCATCCCCATCATGACCACATTCGTAACACGCTTGTCATGAGCGCCATGTTGCCTGGATAATTCCCGCACGGCGAGCCACACTTGGCCAATGATTTCAGCCACCGATAAATTGCGGTTAAAACCTTGTTTGGCTGTTGAGCAAAAGCTGCAATTCAATGCGCAACCAACCTGGGATGACACGCAGAGTGTTCCGCGTTTGGTTTCCGGAATAAATACTGTTTCAATGCAATTGCCGCAATCCAGTTTTAATAACCATTTATGCGTACCATCGCTGGATTGCTGGCAACTTGTAATTTCAGGTAAACGAATTTCAGCCACATCGTTAAGCTTCTGCCGCAATGCCTTACTGATGTTGCTCATTTGCGAAAAATCATGACAACCTACCTGATGAATCCATTGCAACAATTGCTGGGCGCGATAAGGCTTCTCGCCGATGTCGGTTAAGAATTGACGCATCATTGGATAGTTAAAATTGAGGAGGTTTATTTTCCCGCTCATCGTTACCTCTGAAATCAACGGATTAAGCTCTTCTATTTATTTCGCCAGGTGCAAAGAAAAATGCGATTTCTTGAGCAGCAGTTTCCGAACTGTCGGAACCGTGTACTGCATTTGCATCAATACTATCGGCAAAATCAGCACGGATGGTACCAGGAGCCGCTTCTTTAGGATTGGTTGCTCCCATAATTTCCCGATTTTTAGCAATGGCGTTTTCGCCTTCCAATACTTGAATCATGACTGGGCCAGAAATCATAAAAGAAACCAGATCATTAAAAAAAGGTCGGTCTTTATGGACTGCATAGAATCCTTCGGCTTGTTCGCGGGATAAATGCGTCATTTTAGCAGCAACAATATTCAAGCCAGCTTGCTCAAAACGGCTATATATTTGGCCAATTACAGATTTTGCAACTGCATCTGGTTTAATAATAGACAAAGTTAATTCAGTTGTCATGGCGAACTCCAGTCATAATTTTAAAAAGCCGGCATTATACACGAATTTCAACCAGAAGGGACGAAAATTAAGGGATATATTAAGCTTGGGCATCAGTTGTAATTAAACATACTTCATTTTAATTACAAAATTGCAAATTCCAACCCTTAAGGCTGAAGTCATGGGTTGCCGGCAAGCCTGTCACTAAATCACTTATACATTGAGTGGCTCAATTTTAAAGGCAGGCGTTACAGCATGTTAAAACGAGTTATTCTGCTCGCCGATGCTGCCATCAAAATCCAGCGCAGCTAAATTTTCAGCCTGCTTCGCCGTATCCTGATAATAGTCCGGTAATAATTTTATGAGTTCAGTGGCACGCAAAATGAGTTCATAAAATTGCTTGCGGTAATTACGCAACGACAAAGTCATTTCTTGTGTTTGCTCGAGATAAGTAGCCAAAATATTGTCAATCTCAAGTCGGTGTGCGGCAAATTCTTTCAACAATTCGCCAGATTCATGACGCAACTCTTTATGCAGAGAAACCTGCAGAACTTCTTCCATCTTAGTCCAAAAAAAAGATTTTTCAGAAAAGAGATCGGTTTCATCGCCATGGATAATGCCCAAGCGGATAGCTCGCTGCACAGTCTGTTCGGCCTTAATAATGTCATGCTTTTTTAAAACTTCATTTATTTTTGCAGTTACTGTCTGCAAAGATTTTTTCAACTGCCGCGATAAATGAATTAATTTTGCCTGGCTCTCGGCTATGAGTTTTTGCTGTGCTAACTCCTGCTCATTAAATTCATCGTTTAACTTGGCCAAGGTGGTGCGCTCGTTTTCTATATCTTCCCGGATGGTGGCGCCCGGTGCCTCGGGTGCCTTATCATTTTGACCAGATAATAAATAATCAATAAATAATTTTTGTGCATAAACCTGATAGTCATGGCCCTGCTGCAAAATGATTCCGTTAAAAACATTTTTCAATGGCACACGCAAAAGCTGATAGTAAATACTGCGGGGGTTCTTAATCGTGGTGATCAGTTCCTCTTGTTGCAAATGAATTTGGAAGCGCTCAAGGATGCGTTCTGCTGTTAAAATTCCGTAGGTGGACAACCACTGCGATAAATCAAGTTCTTTTGTTTCTTCATTCATAATTCGTGCATAACAGGTATAATGCGTCTCTCTGAAGTATATACCTACCGCTTGCTAAAATGCGAGCCTGGGTAAAGATAGTTCAACAAAGAGTAGTGCAATGATGATTGAAACCAACATGAATGATTTGACCGCCCTTTCCCGGTTTTTACGAGTAGAAACTCCTGGTGAATGGCTTGAACATGCGCAAACTAATCTTCCTTTGCTGCTGATTGATCATGCGCATTGTGAAAGGAAAGCAGCCGCCACTGCAATAAATTTTATCAGCAAGTATCCGGAAAAACAGGAGTTGGTCAATGTAATGTCTCCCCTTGCCCGCGAAGAATTACTGCATTTTGAAAAAGTACTCTTGTTACTGCACGAGCGAAATCTTGGATTTGGACCTTTGCATCCGTCTTCTTATGCACAATGCTTGCACAAAGAAGTCACCACGCGCTGCAACCAAGAACGCTTGAGCGAGCAACTTATCATCGGTGCAATTATTGAAGCACGCTCTTGCGAACGTTTTAAGGCGTTGCTTTCAGTCTTAAATGATCCGGTTTTAGTTAAGTTTTACAGTACCTTAGTAAAATCCGAAGCGCGGCACTTCCGGGACTATCTAAATCTTGCCTACCTTTATGGAAGTGATGTTGACGAAAAAATAAACCGGTTTTTGGATATTGAAAATGAATTGATTTGCGGCAACGATTCAGTATTCCGCTTCCATAGCGGAATACCGATATAAAGGAAGCGATGTACTTAAGGCCTTAATGAAGGATTGGTGACGAATTCTAAACCAAACTGTTCTTCGGCTCGCTGATTTAACCCGGCATGCAAGTCATCGCGTAAAGCTTCAAACGTATCACGGTCTAATTGTCTATGTGGCGGGTCTTGATGCACAAAAGTACCAGTATTGGTGCGCGTGTAGCCATGAGTCTGTAACCAGGCCACTACGAGGGCTGCATATTGTCTTTCCGCATATTGCTGAAGTTGGGGATTTTCGAAAATCGGCTTGCCATTTTCGCCAACGATACTGCCAAGCTCTAACTCATCATTATCATTCATGGTTACGCAATGCTGGATTCTGGGAAGAGTGATGTTTAATTCCTTCATAATCTGGGCGCGTTTTTCCGGATCTTCTTCCGCAAAACTATTGGCATTTTTCATGTCTTTGGAATAACGGAATTGTCCAATTAAACCTTGTATTTGATCAAGCCCTTGGTTTAGCAAGCTATTTACAGGGTTTGATTTCCTTGCTGCCTCGGCAAGTTTCATACATAAAAATAGAATATCCAACCATTGGGAGAGTGGATTATCAAAACCACGCTGGCTGGAACGAATAAATTCTTCGGCTATTTTATCCACTTCCGCCCATTTTTCATCCGCTGCAGCATTGGCTTCTTCACGATCCCCTGCTTTGGTAGCGATTTCTTCCTGGCGCTCCTTATTTCTAAGCTCTGCAAGTTCTGCTTTCGCTTTTCTAATAAGTTCATTCTCCAATTCTTTCTTTAAGATATCATTGGCTGGCATGCTGCGTCTCCGGAAATCGTTTAAAAAATAGGCCATTTGCGTTATCATAGCACATGAGCATGGGATTGTCATCCCAGTCGCTTAATACATACTGCTTGTAGTATGCTCCTTGGTGTTTATGAATGGTCAAACCAGAGTTATGGATGTGTCCATGAATTAGCGTTTGTACATTGAAAGCCTGCATTTCATTCAGCATAGCTGCCGACACAATAGCCAGTTTTTCCGGCAATTTGTTGCGATTGTATTCACTGCGATGGCGAATGCTGTGAACCAGTTTTTTGCGTAAACCTAAAGGGATTTTCAAAAATAAAACCGGGAAAAAACGGTTACGCGTTAACCAGCGCAACCATTGATGGCCGCGATCCTTCGTACAATATCGATCGCCGTGCACTAATAAAACCCGCATACCCCCCAAGGTTATTACAGTAGGCTCTGTAAGCATTTTCACATTGGCTGCCTTGGCGAAACGTGGGCCAAGCAAAAAATCGCGGTTACCGTGCATAAAATACACCGCAACCCCTTGCGAAGTTAAATATTTTAGCTGGTTAATGATGGAAGAACTCCAGGCGTCGATTGCATCATCCCCAGCCCACACGTGAAAAAAATCGCCAAGAATATAAACTGCACGAGTATTATGCGTAGCCCAGGCAATAAAGCAGGCAAAGCGGTTTGAGATGTTTTTATCCCCCGGATGAAGATGCAAATCAGATATAAACACGGCTTCCATTGGCTTTTTAGGAACTTTATCTGCGGAAGAAAGCCATACAGCTACCGTATCCGACCCTTGATGTGCTGAAGTCATAACGGCTCTATTTGTATATGATCATCCTGAAGAAAAATTTGACAAGGACCTGAGAGGTTTCCAATTGCATCGCTTAATCGATAAAATCCGGCAATGGATACCAGCTCGGCTTCCAGTGTTTGACAAAAGATACGGGCTTGTTTATTCCCATCAATCCCGGCCAGAGCACGCCCGCGCAAGGGCCCGTAAACATGAATGTTCCCATCAGCCAGCAATTCTGCCCCATGACTCACCGCAGCCGTAACAATCAGGTCACCTTTACTAACTATCTGCTGCCCTGAGCGTACGGGAGACGTCAATAACCTGGTTTTAGGCGCCTCAATCGGGATGGCGGGAGCACCCATTACTTTTTCCAGTACAGGTTTATCATGATCAGAGGAAGCCTTTAACACCGCCATATTTTGGCATTGCGCCAGCATTTCCAAGCGTGGATTTCCCCCCTGGATTGCCACAGGGATTAGCCCCAGGTCGCGCACGCACTGGTATAATGCTTGAAAATCAAGCTGGTCTGCGTGAATTGCTGAGCAATCTAATACTACAGGACTTTGGTGAAACAAACGTGGTGCTTTATGAATCGTTTCTATCAATTGTTTTGCAAACAGTTCAATATTTGTATCAAGAACTGATAAAACAGTCAATGTATAAAGCCTGCCTTTCAGTTTAAATGCTTGTGATTTCAACACATTATCGGTCATACCGTAATATCCATCCCTCTCATTTTTGTTTATACTAGCACGCAGGAGTCAATAACAGAAGGTTAGTAACGTGGAGAAGTTGTGGCTGCAGCATTATCAGCAAGGCGTACCTCATGAAATTAATATGAATCAATATTCTTCGATTGTGGAATTATTTGAAGAGTCTTGCAGCAAATACAAAGAACAAATCTCTTATACTAACATGGGATCTGGAATTAGTTATGAGGAGCTGGATAGATTAAGCTTGCAGTTTGCAACTTATCTGCAGCAATTGCGTTTAAAAAGGGGCACGCGTATTGCTTTGATGATGCCCAATTTACTGCAATATCCTATTGCATTGTTTGGCGCGCTGCGCGCTGGGATGGTTGTTGTGAATACCAACCCATTATACACGAGCGACGAAGTCATCCACCAAATGAATGACGCCGGTGTGGAACTCATTGTTGTCCTAGCCAATTTTGCTCACACCGTTGAAAAGGCTCTACCTCATATTCCCACCTTAAAATACGTAGTGATCACGCAAATCGGGGATATTTTCCCTTTTCTTAAACGCATTCTTGTGAATAACGTCGTAAGACACGTTAAAAAAATGGTTCCGGCTTACCGGATCCCCAATTCTGTAGAATTCAGAACAGCACTGCGTCAAGGCGCTCAAAGCCAGTTTAAGCCTGTAAGCATTACCTTGGATGATATCGCTTTTTTACAATACACTGGCGGCACTACCGGTATAGCCAAAGGAGCCATGTTAAGTCATGGCAATATGATTGCAAATGTTTTGCAAGCTTCCGCCTGGATTTCCGCATCAGCCATTGGCAAAAACGAAATCATCGTCACCGCCCTGCCGCTGTATCATATTTTTTCATTAACTGCTAATTGCCTTACATTTTTGAGACTGGGGGCAAAAAATATTTTGATTACTAATCCCCGCGATTTGTCGCGGTTTATTGATGAAATCAAGCATACAGGATTCACTGCGATTACCGGGGTGAACACTTTATTCAATGGACTGCTAAACCATCCAAAATCCGATGAAATTGATTTTTCACACCTTAAACTTGCACTGGCTGGCGGCATGGCTCTACAAAAAAGTGTTTCTCTAAAATGGCGGGAAAAAACCAAATCACGTATTTTAGAAGCTTATGGTCTTACCGAAACCAGTCCTGCTGTCACCATTAATCCCATGTATTTGGATGAATATAATGGCAGCATTGGTTTGCCGCTTCCCTCAACATCCATTTCCATCCGCAATGATGAAGGAAATGAACTACCATTAGGTGAAAAAGGAGAGTTATGCGTCAAAGGCCCACAAGTCATGTCCGGTTATTGGCAACGTCCCGATGAAACTTCTTTGGTTTTCTGGCCAGATGGCTATTTACGCACTGGAGACATTGCAACAGTTGATGAAAAGGGATTTGTTTATCTTGTGGATCGCAAAAAAGATATGATTCTTGTGTCTGGCTTCAACGTTTATCCTAATGAAGTAGAGCAAGTTATTAGCATGCAGCCAGGCGTACTCGAGGTCGGCGTTATCGGGGTCCAGGAGGAAGATGCAAGCGAAAAAGTTAAAGCATGCATTGTCAAGCGCGATCCCAATTTAACCGCGGATGAAGTCATTTCTCATTGCCGGCAGCATTTGACAGCGTATAAAATTCCAAAAGTCGTTGAATTTTATAATGAATTACCAAAATCAAATGTAGGAAAAATTTTAAGACGTGCCTTGAGGTGACGCTACTATTTTATCTCTTTTCCATACGAGCCGGAAAGAAGCTAAAAGTTTCCTTTTCCGGCCAAACATAACTGTTTCATAATACGTGCAGTAGCCCCCCAGATAAAATGCTCACTGCTTGCAGTATATTGGCAACAAGTAAGGCGCTGCCCAAATCGCGCAATTTCAATCTCCTGATAATTTTTAGGATTCAAAACATCTTGTATGGGTAGGAAAATCACTTCGGAAACCTCATTTTCGTTGATGAGGTAGGGCTCCAAAGCGGAAATTGAGCCTAGCCAAGGATGTATGGCCGTTCCCGAGAGTGTTCGCTCTAAAGGTAACTCCTTGAGCAATCGGACTCGAGAAGCAGCTATCCCTAACTCTTCTTGCAATTCCCGCAAAGCAGTAATCCAAAGATTTTGATCCTGAGGTTCCCAAAGGCCGCCTGGAAAACAAATTTCTCCAGGATGCATGCGTAAATTGGCACTGCGTTTCGTTAAAACAAGCGAAGCGGCTGCTTCATCCTGCAATACAATCACTGATGCGATTCTTAACATGTTCAATTGTAAATAGTTTAGGCAATACATAGGTAGATTAGCTTATTTTGCTTTAAAGCGGGTAACTCGGTTAGGTTGCTCAAAATTGATGTGTGGTATTAAATACATCTTGAGAGATCAAAGAGGAGTGTGCAACCATTGCTATATTGATCATAGATTTCTGATTCAATATCGTCGCCAGAAGCTCTATCAATACTTGGCAGCCATATTATCCCCAAAATTGCATGCTCTTGATTACACAATGTATCTTAATGCTTATTAAATAGTTGCCTCAAAATTATCCAGAGCATGATCGCGCTGGACCTGCCAATGACAATCGTGAAGGAATTGCTAGCAATAAGTTTTTATGCGTCATCTGCATAAAAGACCTTCAATGTCATTATTTGCAAGAGCTTTCCCAAGCATCATAAATATTTTCTGCCTGTTCTTTTAACTCATCTTGATTAATATTACGTTTCATACACCTTCTTTGCTTCAGTTACTTATTCTAGGGTAATATCAATAAAAACTGGTACGTAAAATTAAGCGTTTACAAATATCATGATTACTCTCCCTATACATTCAGCAGTAAGCAACTTAAGATTATTTGTATTCAGAACAAACCCTAAAGAATATTCAAAAAAGCTTAGGGGCATTGCCCAGTTAAATACCGGATACTATCGCTTTAATTTTTGTGTAGCATTCTTCATATTCATCCTCCCAGGTTGAATCCATTACAATACCACCGCCCGCTACAAGATAAAGTTGTTCTTCTTTAGCAGTAACGGTACGAATTGCTATATTGCTATCAAAGCGGCCGTGGGCGGAAAAATAACCGATGCTGCCACAATATATTCCGCGCGCAAAGGGTTCATGCTCATGGATAATGCGCATCGCTTCTTTTTTGGGCGCACCGGTAATGGAACCGCCGGGAAAACAAGACATGAATGCTTCTATTGTGCTTACATCCTGGCGGCACTGTGCTTCGATATGGCTGACCAAGTGATGGACGGAATTATAACTCTGTAATTCGCATAATGCATTTACGTTCACAGTACCCGGTACTGAAATCTTACCCAAATCATTGCGCATCAAATCAACAATCATCACATTTTCAGCTTTATTTTTTTCGCAAACAGCCAGAGCTTTTTTTAACCGGGTATCTTCGCTGGCATCGGGAGAGCGCCTTGCTGAACCTTTGATGGGCGAAGTTAATAAGCTTTCTTTGTCCATTAAAAGAAAACGTTCAGGCGAAAAACTTAAAACATCCATCTGATGTAAACGTAAAAAAGCAGAAAAAGGGACAGGATTGCATCGGCTGATGCGTTTATACATCTCCCAGGGATCGCCGTTAAAATGCGCTATAAAAGGCTGAGTATAATTAACCTGGTAAGCTCTTCCCTTCCGCAAATCTTCATGAATCGCACAAAATGCCTTTTGATATGCGTCTCGGCTAATTAAAGGCTTGAATTCCTTAACCAGGGTAAATGAATTTACAAGGGTTTGCTGACCATACCAGCAGTGCTCTATTTCTTTGATTAATGAGGCTGTTTCAGCACGTTGATTTGCCGCTACCAAGTAAGTTTTTTGTTGATGATGGTCAGTAATAATTGCCCAATCATATAAACCGAATTCCATCAATGGAGTATTTATCAGCAATGCATGGGGCGACGCATTTATTCCATATAATTCTGCACCAAAATCATATGAAACATACCCAATAGCCCCTCCCTGAAAAGGCAAATCGCTATTAGATTCAACTACAGGCAATAAAGATTGAAGGCAGGAAAAAGTTTCTTTGCTATCCCGTCCATGGCGCGGCATCGAAAATATCTCATAAGGATATGCTGCTAAAATATCATAACGCCCTGATTTCCTATCGCTGCTTTCCAGCAAAACGAAACCAGGCAGATGCGCCAGGGACTGATAATGCTCAATTAAAGTTTTTGTGCATTTTAAGGAAGAGACGCTAAGATAACCCAAATTTTATCCTTCAATCCATGTCAGGCTTAACAAGAAAATTAACTACTCAACTCACACCAGCCTGAAGAATAAATTTATTTAAAAAAGGAAGGCTTACTGCAATTCTTCTTCCTTATTGGCCAGCTTCAAATTTTTGCAATGCTTCATTAATGTCAGCTTCCAAGGCGCCTTCGTCTCCATTTACAAGATAAAAGGGCGTGCTATTAGTTACTCCAATCGTGTTCTTAACGTCTTTAGAATTAGGAGCAAAAAATTTAACCTGAAGCTTTGCTAAATGAGCTTCCAACTTGCTGAAATTTTCAAAAGTCGCATCCTTTGGATCAACCATTGCAATAATTGCGGTTTTAGGATTTATCTTTTTCCAAAAAATTGGAACATACCTTCCTGTTTTAAGCATATTTTTCCCTTAGTAAAGCAAACAAAAATTGGTTTATTTTAAAACAATCGGCACCATCAGTCAACAGCAGCATCAGAAGGCTGTTAATATATTCCACTAAAATTTTAAAAAAATACATATTTTTTTAAAATTAAAAAATAGAATTTATGCCTTATTATGCCCTGTAAAATAAATAATTTTTCTATTTCACATTAAATACTCTTCTATAAATAATAATTCTTAATTTTTTCTTAATAATTAGTCAGTAAAATCATTCTATTTCCTGTGCAGGAAAATTAGTTGTTAGCAGTGGAGATAGACATGCGCTTTAAAGTAACTCAGACAACAAAAACCTTATATAAACATGGCCAAGAAAAATTTTTTTCCGAGAGTAAAAAAGCACTGGGTTCTAAAAAACATCACAAAAAAATAAGCGCTATTCAGGCTAACATAGAACACTTTACAAATTTAGTAGGGAATACCAATATTGAATATTGCCATGGAGCTGTTGCATATCGTGGCGTGCGTGTTAAAAAAGATTTGGATGTCTTGGATTATTTCACCCCGCAAGGTAAAAATAAAAGCATAGAAGAATTTGCCACCGTTTTTAGCGGCGATTACAGTTATGTTTCCACAAGCAAACACTCCATACAAGCCGAGAAATTTTCCGGTCTTCTTTCCGGGCAAGTATTCGTAACTAATCAACCTAGAATCCATGTCAATGTAGCAGAATCGGTAATCTCTTTACAAAGCGGGAAGATGCCTGCAGCTGCTGCCAGCGACCGTGATTGGGATATTACTGAAGAAAGCGGCGAAAGCGAGTTGAGCGGTGTAACATCCAATCCGGATGATAAAAGTGTGATTCATCATAATGATGTATTTATGGTAAGAAAAACATATGGCAAATTTTTTTACGGGCCTGTCTATATTAACCCTGATTTTCAGAGCCATCGTTTCACCATACAAATTCCATCTATGGATGCAGAAGAATTTAAAAGAATACAAAAGAAGTCTAACGTTGAGTTAATCAGTTATGAATCTGCCTTGGAAATATCAGCAGAATTGGAGAAACTGGAGAAACAATATGCAGGATTGCGCATCGGTTTCCCAGCAGCTCCGCCGCAAAAAATTAAGACCATGGAAGAAGCTATGTTTTATCTAAATAACTTCGAGCTTTCATATATTGGCGGCGAACAAGCAGAGATATTATTAGAAACGCAAATTAAAACTCCGCTTTACAGCCGCCACGGAGTTTTTTCAAAGAATGAGAAAAAATATACGATGCTAACTGCTGTCGAACCTATCAGCAAGCTTTATCCTGAGTTCAATAAATAATTCTATTTTATCCTAAAATAAAGCCGGAACCTTACGGCTTTATTTTACATTAAAATCATTTTCCATCTTAAAAAAAATAATTTTAATTTTCAAAAAAACCGCAAAATTTTTTAATTTTGTATATACTTTTTGTATGAATCTTAATGCATCCGCTCATTTGGCGTGGGCACATCCGCTTGTCCATGATTGGTTTATAAATAAATTCACTTCACCCTCAGCCCCGCAAGAGCAAGGGTGGCCTTCTATTTTAGCCAATCAGACAACATTAATTTCAGCTCCTACCGGTTCCGGAAAAACATTGGCTGCATTTTTGGTATGTATCGATCAGTTAGTGCGGCAATCCATTACCGGAGAATTACTGGATGAAACCAGTGTACTTTACGTCTCACCGCTAAAAGCTTTAACCAATGATGTGCAAAAAAACCTACTGCAACCCTTGCAGGAAATTCACTCACTGGGTGAGGAATGGGGCTTTTTCATGAAGGATATTCGTGTCGCGGTACGTACAGGCGATACATTGGCAGGCGAAAGGCAAACGATGCTAAAAAAACCGCCACACATCCTGGTGACAACTCCTGAATCGTTATACCTGTTACTGACTGCGGAAAAAAGCCGACGCATTTTGCAAAGTGTCCGCACGGTTATCGTGGATGAAATCCATGCCTTAGCGAATAATAAACGAGGAACTCATTTAGCTTTATCACTGGAACGACTACAAGCACTTGTGCATAAACCTATTACTCGTATTGGCTTGTCCGCCACACAAAAACCAATTGAGCTGGTGGCACAATTTCTTGCAGGCAGTCAACGGCCTTTACCGAACATCATCAATATCGGACATACCAGGCCTTTACATATAAACATTGAACTTACTGGCCGAACGCTAACGTCGATTGCCTCCAACGAATTATGGGATGAAATCTATGATCGTCTTGCAGAGCTGGCACGTGAAAACCGCTCCACACTCATTTTTGTAAATACCCGCAAACTGGCTGAGCGTGTCGCTTATCATCTCGGTGAACGGCTAGGCAAAGAGCAAGCTGCCGCCCACCATGGCAGCTTATCCCGCAAGTTACGTCTACAAGTAGAAACAAAACTGAAACAGGGCGAATTAAAAGCTCTGGTGGCTACAGCTTCCTTGGAGTTGGGAATTGATATTGGCTCTATTGACTTAGTTTGCCTGCTTGGCTCCACGCGTGCAATTTCCATCGCTTTGCAGCGCATAGGCCGAGCCGGGCATTGGCATGGTGGAATTTCCGAGGGGAAAATTTTTCCTACCACTTGCAATGAGCTCCTGGAGTGCGCCTCTTTAGTTCATGCTATTCAAGAAGGAGACCTGGATAAATTAATTATTCCTGAAGAACCTTTGGATATTTTGGCACAACAAATCGTTGCTGCCTGTGCTGCCGAAGATTTTAAAGAAGAAGACTTATTCCATCTGGTACAAGGGGCATTTCCTTATCGGCATTTATCACGTAAAACTTTTGCTGCCCTGGTGGAAATGTTGGCTGAAGGGATAGCCGGTTCGAGAGGACGCTATGGCTCTTATTTGTTCCGTGATCAAGTCAATGGCCTGGTTAAAGGCAGGCGCGGCAGCCGTTTTACTGCAATTACCAGTGGCGGCGCCATCCCCGAAAATGGCTTATTTAATGTCATTGTTGAGCCTAATGAAGTGATGATTGGTACGCTGGATGAAGATTTTGCGGTGGAAAGTAACCGCGGTGACATTTTTCTTCTTGGCAATACATCCTGGCAAATTAAACGTGTAGAGAGTGCGAAAGGAAGAATTTTAGTGGAAGATGCTCATGGAGCACCGCCTACGGTACCTTTTTGGCGCGGTGAAGCCCCTGCCCGTACGGATGAATTATCCTTGCAAGTCGCCAGGCTGCGTAAAACCATTTATGATTTATTGCCTAACCATTTAACGTGTGAACACCTTAATCATCCAGATGCCCAACCAGCTTTAAGTTGGTTAACCAAGCAATGTGGGGTTAATTCCTTTGGAGCAGAGCAAATTGTGCAATACATTTTGCAAGGGCGTGCCGTATTGGGGGCGGTTCCCACGCAGGAAACCATAATTGCAGAGCGTTTTTTCGACGAAGCAGGCGGCATGCAACTCATCATACATGCTCCATTTGGTGCGAGAATTAATAAAGCTTGGGGATTTGCCCTACGCAAACGGTTCTGCCGTTCGTTTAATTTTGAATTGCAAGCTGCGGCAACGGACGATGGCATCAATATTTCATTGGCCGAACAACACAGTTTTCCTCTTGCTGATGTATTTCATTTTCTGCATTCTAACTCAGTTGCCGATGTCCTAACGCAAGCAGTTTTACAATCCCCTCTTTTTACAACCCGCTGGCGTTGGGATGCCACCCGCGCGTTAGCGTTGGTCCGATTTCGCGGCGGCAAAAAAGTGCCGCCAAATATACAAAGGATGCAAGCAGATGATCTTTTAGCGGCGGTTTTCCCTGATGCGGCGGCATGTCAGGATAATCTGGGAGGGAGGGATGTTGAGCTGCCTTCGCATCCCTTAATTGAAGAAACTATGAAAGATGCCCTTACCGAAGCACTAGACTTGCAGGGATTAATCCAAGTACTTAAAAATATAGAAAATGGAAGCATCCAATGCATCGCAGTCGATACACCTGTGCCCTCCGTTTTTTCGCATGAAATTTTAAATGCAAACCCTTATGCATTTTTGGATGATGCCCCTCTTGAAGAAAGAAGAGCACGCGCAGTCGAATTACGCCGTGTATTACCAGAATCTATTCTCCAGGAAGCTGGAAAACTGGATGCCGACGTTATTTCAGAAGTGCAAAAGCAAACCTGGCCTGATATTCGTAATGCAGATGAATTGCACGATGTCTTGCAAACTGTGATCGCCCTGCCGGTTCATACTGCTTTCTCTGCACAACAAAAAGTCATGCAGGAATGGTTTACTTTTTTTGATGAATTAAAAACTGCTCATCGCGTTGTAGAAGCGACCTGTCATGATAAAACCTTTTGGGTAGCTGCAGAGAAAACCAAAATCTTTCAAGTTATTTATCCGGAAACTGTATTCATTTTGCCTCCAATCAAAATTCAACAAAAGGAATTGGAACGCGAGGAAGCATTAATTTGCATGCTTAAAAATTGGATGCATTACCTTGGGCCTGTGCGTGCCGAGCATTTGGCCGCCACACTTGATTTACCGCCTAAAGAAGTGCAGCAAATTTTAATTCAATTAGAAGCAACCGGTTTGATCTTGCGCGGGCATTTTTCCACTTCACCAAGAGAAGCAATTGAATGGTGCGAACGCCGGTTGCTCGCTCGAATACATCAATTGACCTTGCATAAATTGCGAAAAGAAATTGAGCCGGTTACATCACAACAATTTTTTCAGTGGCTGCTAACTTGGCAGCACATTGCACCCGGCACCCAATTGAAAGGAGAACAAGGGCTGTTGGAAGTCATCAAACAATTGCAAGGTTTTGAAATTCCCGCCAATGCCTGGGAAAAGCAAATATTTGCCTCACGAATCCATGGCTATCAGAAAGAATATTTAGACCGTCTGTGCTTTACCGGGGTAATTGGCTGGGGACGCTTGTCGATGCATCCAGCCATGACTGCTTTAGAAGAAGATACTTTAAAAAAACGCATCCAGCCTACCAGCGTGGTACCTATTACTTTTTTCATACGACAAGAATCAGACTGGATGCAAGGGATATCTGCTCTCGATAAAAGAAACATGCATGTTTTAAGCCATGTTGCCCAACAAATTTATGCCTACTTACAGGAAAGCGGGGCTTCTTTTTTTATCGATATAGTACAAGATTTGGGCCATTTACGTGCTGAAATTGAAACAGGTCTTTGGCAACTAGTCGCTGCTGGCATGATCACCGCTGATGGCTTTGACAATTTACGTTCTTTAATTGATCCACACAAACGCTTAGGGAAACGACGACGTGCTCCGGAAACAATGGGACGTTGGTCCTTATTGAATATTAAGAAATCAGCAGATCATGAACGGCGTTTGGAAGCTACCTGCTGGGTGTTGCTGAAACGTTATGGCATTGTTTTCCGCGAACTGTTAACACGGGAAAAAATTATCCCAAGCTGGCGAGAATTGCTAACAGCTTTTAGAAAGCTTGAAGATCGCGGGGAGATCCGCGGTGGCCGCTTTGTAAATGGGTTTGTGGGCGAACAATTCGCCCTGCCCTATGCAGTAGAATCCATAAGAACCATGAGCAAATCGGGTAAACGTCAGAATCAAGCCACTGGCAACTTGATTCTTTCGGCATCTGATCCTTTAAATCTGGCTGGCATTATTTTGCCAGGGGAGCGCATTACGGCGATATCCAGCAAAAAAATGATATTCCAGGATGGCAACTTGTTAATAAAATAAATCATATTTTTAATATCTTAAGCTCTGTTGCACCTAAATTATTTTGATAATTTTCCTCGAAACCGGGTTGATGGACGTGAATGATCACATCATCCGTTGGTGATTCAATACGCTTAAATGCCACTGCAGTTCTAGGGCCGTTGTCATTCTGCGACAAGATTTGCATCATACGGGCATTGTTGGTTTGTTCCAACATGGCCTCGTCATGCAAGATTTCTTCATTAACCCCTGCACTCGCAGCAGTACCAAAAGCATACTGCCATATCTGTGGCAGAAGCAGTAAAAAAGTTGTCCATACCCACCAGTTTTCAATGTACTCAGTGCAGGCAATATCGTGGATATCTTTCCTGCGCAGCAATTTACCGCTTTGCATTTTAAATAAGGCATTATTCCCTACATTATTTTCTTCTTTTGCTACTGGAAATAAATCATACACGCCACCCCAGGTGGGCGAGCTCCTGTCTGCAATAACTGATGCTTTTTCTTCGTTTCGATTTTCATGGAAAATTTTTTTCAATTCCGAAAAAATTTCTTGCATCCCTGCCCTGGCGGCAGTCGTTACTTTTTTAAAGGTAACCGCGCCTTTTCCCGTTAACAATGCATCGTCGCCATATGCTTTAAAAGTTTCTCCTCTCCCATTCGTCAACATAAGCCCGTTTTTGCCATCTTCATTGTGCATTACTAATGTGAAAAGGCCGGTAATTACTGCAGGTACTGGTATGCCAAAAATGGTTTTGAGTTCATATAATTCCTGACGTGGTACGCGCACGTGCCCTGTAGAAAAAGCATCCGTCAAGAAATGACCTGCAGAGCCTTCCAAGGCAAATACATGATGCATCCATGCTTGTATTAGCTTAAAATCGGGGGCTTCTTTCTTCTTTTCTTCCGCAATTTTTTTAATATACTCCAGCGCTAATTCGTGCCCTGCCTGATAAGTTTCTTTTGCATTCACACCAAAATGATCCACATTGCTTTGTGATAATTTCAGATAATCCCCATGCTCAAACAGATAAAAAGAATAAGAACCACCCGTGGCTTCATTCCAAAGTTTGTTGGTAAGGGAAGATACTTCCTCCAGAGCTTGCTCAGGACATTGACAAATTTCCCTGGATTGGCAAGAGCAATTTTGCATGGCAATGTGGACTGCATATTTTTGAATCGCACCAATGGTGAGAATTTTCTTCAAGATTTCAGGTGAGCATTGCGAGAACGTTTTAAACGAAGCAGCAAAAAAATCCTTTTGCTCACTTGGATCTTTACCGAAAGAAATTGGTTTGCCAGGTATTCCAAAAAAATCCCCCATAAGTCCATAGAATTCACTTACTTCAAGCAACATGCCATTTTCCAATTTTATCAACCCTTTATCAAAAAACTCTTCGGGGAAAAATTCTCTAAAAAAAGTTTGATTGCGTTGAAACAATTCTTTTACTGCTTCGCCTATGAATACGTGCTCGGCATAATCAAACTGAATTGAAACAGGTTGCTCATCGGCGCGCTTTATTTGCAACAGCAAATAAACTGCTTCCAACTCGGTTGCCTTGGGAAGCTCCTCTTTGTTTTGCAGCAAACTTATAAGCTGCTGACCAAGATTATCTAATTCAATGATCCGCTGCAAAAACATTGTTTCGGTTTTAAACATGTAATGCCAATTTTGGCTCTCATCCTGATAAACATAAAATGTATCCAATTGCGGATCAGCTGGAGCTTTTTCAGCAAGTACCAATGGATTTATAAGATATTTTTTGCCCATGACTGAACATCCTTTATCTGTTTTAATGGAATAAACAGCTACTCGAAATTGCAATAAAACATCTACTAAAATTAGCTCAATTATAATTTTTTGCACTTTAACCGGGAAATAAATGACGATTATAAAATGGGAGCACTTTTCTCACGGCGCTGATGTGGGAATAAGAGGTATGGGTTCTACCCTGGCAGAGGCATTCGCCATGGCAGCAAAAGCACTTACCTGTGTAGTTACTGAGCCTGATAAAATACAGCCAGCTATTGCCATCACCATCAATTGTAAAGCGCCTGACGCTGAAATTTTATTCATTGATTGGCTAAACGCCATTATTTTTCAAATGGATGCTAGACAGATGTTATTTTCAGAATTTCAAGTACATATAACACCTGCCATGCACTTAACCGCAGTGATTAAAGGTGAGAAAATCAATCGCTTAAAACACCAACCTGCAGTTGACGTGAAAGGCGCAACCTATAATGAATTGCATGTAGTTAAAAAAAAGAAGCAATGGATTGCGCAATGTGTGGTTGATGTTTGATAAATGAATTCAGGAGCAGACATGCAATTATCTTCTTTAGAAAAAATAAATGATTTTGAATGGCTTATTCCAACCCATGGAAAAATGAGAGTTCCTGGAATAATTTATGCCTCAGCTGAACTCATTCAAGAGATGGATGAAAAAGTTTATGAACAAATTTGTAATGTAGCCGCCCTTCCGGGAATCGTCAGTGCATCTTATGCCATGCCCGATGCGCATTGGGGTTATGGTTTTCCAATTGGCGGAGTAGCAGCTTTTGATCCTGAACAAGGAGGCGTGGTATCGGCAGGCGGCGTTGGCTTTGACATTTCATGTGGTGTAAGGCTTTTGTCTACCGGGATTACCACGACCGAACTCGCCCCTTTAAAAGAAAACCTTGCAAATGCTTTATTTAAGCGTATCCCAGCTGGGGTAGGCAGCCAAAGCCATATTCACTTAAATAAAAAAAGCATGGAATGCATGCTTCAAGGTGGAGCCCAATGGGCTGTGCGTGAGGGTTTTGGTGAAGAAAATGACTTGGAGCGCATCGAAGAAAACGGCTGCATGCCGGGGGCCTTGCCTGATAAAGTTTCAGAGCATGCCAAGGAGCGGCAGAAAAAAGAAATGGGCACCTTAGGTTCAGGAAACCATTATCTCGAAGTCCAGGAAGTCAACGAGATTTATGATGAGCACATTGCTTCTCATTTAAATTTAAAAAAACACGATGTGGTCATAAGCATTCATTGTGGGTCACGCGGCCTGGGCCACCAAATTGGTACAGATTACATGCGTTCGATGATCCTTGAGGCTGAAAAGCATCACATTAAACTAGCCGATCGAGAATTAGCCTGCGCACCCATTCATTCCGTTACCGGTAAAAATTATTTAGGTGCTATGGCAGCAGGTATTAATTGCGCTTTAGCCAACCGGCAAATCATTACCCATTTCATGCGTGAAGTATTCCAGGAACTGATGCCTGGCATGCAAATGAAATTGCTATACGATGTTTCTCATAATACTTGTAAGAAAGAAGACCATGAAGTGGAGGGCAGAAAAATGTCCTTGTATGTACACCGTAAAGGTGCCACCCGAGCCTTTGGCCCTGGGCATATGGCTTTGCCTTCTTCTCTGCGTGACATTGGACAACCTGTTATCATCGGCGGCAGTATGGGCACTGCTTCGTATGTGCTGACAGGAACTGCAGAGGGAGAAAAAAAGTCGTTTAGCTCTGCTTGCCATGGAGCTGGTCGTGCCATGAGTCGCCATCAAGCCAAAAAAATGTGGCGAGGAAAAGAGGTGATTGAGCAATTAAAATCTCAAGGTATTTTAATCCGCAGTCTTTCTTTTCGAGGTGTGGCTGAAGAAGCACCGCACGCTTATAAAGACATCCATTCTGTCATCGAAACGGCCCATCAAGCCGGTTTGGCTAAAAAAATAATTCGTTTAAAGCCTTTAATTTGTATCAAAGGATAAAGATAGATCATGCCGCACTGTAAAAAATATAATGCCGGGCATTGAGTCCGGCCTTTCTGAAATTTATCCTCGTATTCCACTGGTATTTAAAAAGATTTGCGTATAGTAAGCCCAACCTTTCTTCGCATGCGCAATGCCAATGCCTGTTATAGTGTAATTACCGAGAATATTTCTACGATGGCCGGGACTAGCTATCCAGGCATCCACCAGTTTTTTCGCATTCAGTTTATAATAAGCCACATTTTCTGCCCCACCGCGGCTATCTTTAAATTCTTTATACAAATGTTTGATGCGCTCATTGAAATGCTGATGCCCGAAAGAAATGCGTTTGGATGCCATAGCCTGACTATGCTTGACCGCTTCAACCGAAATGGTCGACATTAATTTAAGCGGAGCACGATGATGCTTTATCCGATATTCATTCACATAGTAAAGAATTTGTTTTTGCATTGGTAAATCAGGGCTGCTTACTTCTTTTTTTGGTGCAGCAATGGAAATACTGCTAATCAGCAATAAAAAAAAGGATAACCATTTTATTGTTTTCATGAATGCAACCTTTGCTTTAAATTGAAGCCGCATTTTGGTAAAAATTTCTACATTTGTCCAGATAAAAAAACCAACTTGGGAAAGTTTTAAACGAGAAAACACATAAAAGCAGACTAAGCTGCTTTATGGTGGATTTGTTTTATACGGGTATTAAGCTGAGCAAATAGCTTGCACCGGCGTTTTACCTAAATTAATCAAATGAACTTTTGTTCCAGGTTCCGCACTCACGGAAATATTATCATTATTCTTGACTGTTAAGGAGCGTGCTTGTCCTTGCGATAAATGTTGCCCATTTATTTTTCCTTTGTTAGACAGAATACTTACTCGAATTTTCCCTTTAGATTCAGAGCCTTGAATGTTACAAGTAGCGTTTAGTGTCCAGGCATAATGGTTCGTAAGTGAACGAGATTCTTTAGGAGCCAGTTTTATTACCTTTTGTGCATAGGCTTGTGCGCTCATGAAGCCAATTAAAACCAGTAGAAGCGCATTAAACATTTTTCTCATACTAATCCTCAAAATATAGTTTGTTTTTAATTCCAATTGAATTAATAGAATTCATTATAGCACAAAATAACAACCAATTGATCAACTTTACTTCTATTTTTGATTGCTTACAAACTTGAATTGTTGCATTAATTATTAATGTTATAGGTATGATACGTGATGTTTGATCTATAATGGTTTAAGTTTTTTAGGCTAGTAGATATCGTGAAACTTGTGCAGCAATTAAAATTAATTTTTAAAGAAATTAAGCATCCCAAATTACCTGAAAAAATAAAAAAACTAAATGCCTATCCAGTGGGTGATGTGGATGCATTAAACCATCTTCAATTTTATAAAGCGGCAGAACAATTCATCCAAGAAATTAACAAGCTTATTGAGAATTATAACGCCATATCTCTCGCTGATTTAGAGAATAAAAAAAAATCACTCCTCTCCATTCAACAAAAAATCAGAAAATTATATGATCAATTTCAACCTGCGCATTTTGAAAAATCCATCGTATTAACAACTGCACAAGCCTCTCTCGAAGATGCCGTACTGAAACAAGCCAAGAAACTCAATACGCCTTTGCTCACATCAGCAAATAACATACCCCCTATTGTGAATATTCTTGGGACTCTCACTTCTAAAAAAATAAATAAGCTGCTGGACATTTTAATTTATAGCGATCGTAAACTAATCGAACCTTCCATTAAAAAATTATATAAAGGAAAAAAACATGCCCAAGATGCATCGGTTTTTAAGAAATTTCTAAGCGAACATCAGATACAATTCTTAGGAGGAGCCAACTCATTAAATTATAAGGTAACCAACTTAGTAAATAATAAATCCTGGGTTTTAAAAGTTGAATTTCGCTTAAATTCCACTGAAGTCAGAGATTATTTACTGCAATCCATGTGCGATACCATCCTGGTAGGTTTTATTGAGCGCATGGGGGTTATTTCTGATAAAAATACAGAGCAAAAACGAGTCCGTTTCCTTACCGTAACTGAATTCTTAGCCCAAGGCTCGTTAGATGCACAAAAAAATAAATCTTTGCATGTTGCACAAATAGCGGAATACTTCATGCAAATGAGTGAAATTTTGCTGCGGATTCAAGAGGCTGGGTGCATTTTCCCAGATGCAAAAAATGCCAACTGGCTTGTAAACGATGAAAATAAATTAATTATTGCAGACACCAAATCCTTTCTATTTACCAATTCGGATGGTTATCTTCTAAAAGAAAAAAATCCCTTCAGCTCGTTTGTTATCTCCACTCGTTCGTTTGCTCCGCCGGAATATTTAGATTATTACCTACAGCACAGCAAGGGGAAAAATGATCCTTCACAATTAAATGCGGATAAATTTCATGCCTATACGTTAGGAAGAAACTTGTATTTCTTTTTAAGCAAGCGCTCGCCTAACATGGACCCTATCGATCTTAATCATTCGATCTTTACATCAGAATATGGCCAGACATTTAAGGAATTAATTCAAAAACTAACCGAAGAAGACGCTACTAAACGTTTGTCCCTGCAACAAGCCAGGAAAGAACTTTATCTAATTAAATATCCAGAAGTACGGGCAATGGTGGCAGAGCTAAGCGCTCCAGGGTTTCCGAGTCAACAAATTTCCGGCTTCCTTGAGGAACATAAAACAGCTGTTAAAAATGCTGATTCTGCAGAAAAGGAAGAATTACTGTCTGGCCCTCGAGAAGCAGTGCAAAAGATAAAAGAAAATCAGCACACTTCCCAATCAAATATGGATGAAAAGTCAGAAGGAAGGCAAAAATGCGGCTCGCTAGCCGGTAAGCCAGCAGGAGTAAATTTTTTCAAATTTTTTAAGGATGCTCCCAAAAATGAGAGTGAAAATAATAATACCTTATCAAATGATTCAATAAATGACACCTTGCAAAAGTCGTCTATGCTAGGCGCCGCTTAGCCTACTTATAACAATGCCCTTAACGATTAGATAGTTGTGGCCTTAAAATTCCCTAAATCCCAAAACAACTAAAATACAAGGCCCTTCTGCAATCACATTAATTTGATTATCCAGGCAATCTTGAATGGCTTTATCGCTTTCAGCACCCGGTTGCATCCAAATATTTTTTATACCTTTTTGAATTGCTTCTTCTACTATTTTTTCAGTGATTGCAGGTGGAGTGATAATCGAAAGACTTTTCACATCAT
Source organism: Legionella sp. 27cVA30 (assembly GCF_024160945.1). NCBI lineage: Bacteria > Pseudomonadati > Pseudomonadota > Gammaproteobacteria > Legionellales > Legionellaceae > Legionella > Legionella sp. 27cVA30. The sequence goes on along the minus strand of NZ_JAMYXK010000001.1, from coordinate 99,462 downwards.
CAGGCAAATCGGCTATACAAGGAATGCAAACCACGCCTTCAATAAGAGTTGCTCTGGGATTAATTGGATAAACTGTCATATTATGTTGCAAATAACAACGCAAAACCTTATTGCCGTATTTACTACGGTTCGTTGATGCCCCCGCCACTGCATATGCTTTGGAGGTTAAAAATTGCTCGATGTTATTCTTCATGAATGACTCCTTTTTCCATTGTCTTAATCATTGTTTAGAAACATAAGGATTGCCTTTAATGTAAAATCTTAATAGCCTTTTTGCCCAGTGCTTCGCATAATGTACCCCAATTCTTGGCTTGCAAATGACGTGAATTCTTTCTGCTTCTGACCCTTTTGCAATATAAAAATCATCACTTAACAAATCATGGCCGTATAAGCTTTTATCAATCTGCATGGCTCTGCATAAAAGTCCAGGACCTTGGGTACGGCCTTGGATATTTTTAACAGGTTCAATAGCGCGCAGCAATATCGCCGTGCCTTCTCCTTCTGTCTCAGTTACTACATTGAAGCAATAATACATCCCATAAATCAGATACACGTATGCATAACCTGGTGGGCCAAACATCACTGCCGTTCGCTTGGTTATACCTTTTGCAGAATGGGCTGCCAAATCCTTAATACCTAAATACGCTTCTACTTCTACAATTTTTCCGATCTGCTCAATGCCATCTTTTTTATGCACCAGGTACTTTCCAAGCAATTCCCGCGCTACAATTGTGGTCTCACGCGCATAAAACTCTCTGGTTAATTTTTCCATGTTTGTCATTCAAAAGAATAGGCTTGGCAGCTTATCATAAAATAATCCTACAGAGACAACCTTAAAAATAAGTGTCAACTCAGAAAGCGGCAAGCACGCATTGTGAATGCACGGGAATGGCTTGAAAACTAATTCCATATCTTTTAGATTGTAGATTACATTAAATACAATAAAGCTTACTGACTAGGGCGTGTTTTTAAAGTTTTTCAAACTATTAAAAATCTGATAAAAAGCCTCCATAGTGAAAATGGAGCAAATGGATGTCAAGATTTGTTATTGATGACAAAATGTGGAACAAATTAGAACAATTACTGCCATCTCCTAAAGGTCGCCATGGGGAAAATGATCGATTATTTATTGAGGCAGTTTGTTGGATAATCAGGACGGGTGCGCCTTGGAGAGATTTACCGCCAGATTATGGGAAATGGCAAAGTGTTTATGGTCGTTACAACCGGTGGGTAAAAAAAGGGAATTTCAATGGAATACTTGAAATTTTAAAAAAAAGATGACAAAATGTGGAACAAATTAGAACAATTACTGCCATCTCCTAAAGGTCGCCATGGGGAAAATGATCGATTATTTATTGAGGCAGTTTGTTGGATAATCAGGACGGGTGCGCCTTGGAGAGATTTACCGCCAGATTATGGGAAATGGCAAAGTGTTTATGGTCGTTACAACCGGTGGGTAAAAAAAGGGAATTTCAATGGAATACTTGAAATTTTAAAAAAAAGATGGCGATCACGAATGGCACATGATGGATGGTAGTATCGTTCGAGCGCATCAGCATGCCGCTGGTGCGATAGGTGGTCAAGAACATCAAGCACTTGGACGGTGTCGCGGCGGATTTAGCTCGAAAATTCATGCAAAAGTTGACTCATTTGGCTTACCTTTAGGATTTATCCTAACAGGCGGTCAAGAGCATGAATTAAAGACAGCAAAAGATTTATTGGGTGAAGATAAAAGTGAATATTTATTGGCTGATCGCGCCTACGATAGCAATGAATTTAGAGAAGAGTTGGCGAAACGTGGTGTTGAGGCCGTTATTCCGAGTAAAAAGAATCGAATTATTTTTATTGAGCATGATTCCCATATTTATAAAGAAAGGTTGGCTTACCTTTAGGATTTATCCTAACAGGCGGTCAAGAGCATGAATTAAAGACAGCAAAAGATTTATTGGGTGAAGATAAAAGTGAATATTTATTGGCTGATCGCGCCTACGATAGCAATGAATTTAGAGAAGAGTTGGCGAAACGTGGTGTTGAGGCCGTTATTCCGAGTAAAAAGAATCGAATTATTTTTATTGAGCATGATTCCCATATTTATAAAGAAAGGAATCATGTCGAACGATTTTTTAACAGAATAAAAGGTTTCAGAAGAATTGCTACGCGGTATGATAAAACTGCCGCCATGTTTTTAGGTGCATTAATTGTAATAGGTATTTTGCTGTGGCTGAAACTTTAAAAACACGCCCTAGTAGATGCAACAAATAATGATAAGGACTTATTCGATAGAGAAACTTTATTTTTACTATAATTTCGATGAGTTTTTATGGAATTAATTGTTCTTCTAAAGTCGCGAAATAATAGGTTTCTTTGTATTAAATCTTCAAATTTATTTTTATACAATTCCTCATCGGCTTTTCTCTTATAGCGACTGGCCGAGCGAAGCGCCTTTCTAGGCTGCAAAATCTCGAATAATAGCTTATGGAATAAATTAGTCATTGGCATTGGGCGGCCTTTTCTTCAAGGTATAGCAGATTAAATTTTAGTGCTTCAAGGCGACGGTTAATAATTTTTAAACGAAATCCCCTTTCTACCTAGAAGCGCATTGCTCCTGCGGCACCAATTGGGCTAAAATTAGTCTTTTTTCTTAAAGAGAAGTAAATAAATTTCCGGATATGGTGCGTAATATTTGGACTCTGTGGCTCCCGGCAAATGGTATGTAAAAACCGAAGCTATTTCATTATAAAGGTTGAATCATGAAAGAATTATTTAAAGAAATTCTGAACGAAATCGGTGAAGATATTAACCGTGAAGGATTGCGCGACACGCCAGCACGCGCTGCCAACGCATTACGCTACCTGACGAAAGGGTATCAGGAAGAATTAAGCGATGTAATCAATGATGCCTTGTTTGAATCCGATATGAGTGAAATGGTGATCGTGAAAGACATTGAAATGTATTCGATGTGCGAACATCATTTATTGCCTTTTTTGGGGAAATGCCATGTGGGCTATCTACCGAATGGTAAAGTGATTGGCTTATCTAAAATTGCCCGCATTGTCGATTACTTTGCCCGTAGATTGCAAATCCAGGAACGCTTGACCAGTGAAATAGCCCACTGTATAGAAACCATTACTGGTGCCCGCGGTGTAGCAGTTGTCGTTGAAGCAAGACATCTTTGCATGATGATGAGAGGCGTGGAGAAACAAAATTCGGTGATGACCACTTCTGTGATGCTTGGTGAGATGCGCAGCAATTCAAGCAGCCGTATTGAATTTTTAAATTTGATTCGTTAGAGCCAGATAAATTTCACTTAAGCCAAAAGCCTTCTACAGGCTTTTGGCCGTCGGCTTTATCCACACCATCTGAGTTGGCCCAAATTTTTTCGAATATATCATTTAACTTGTGGATACGTCGTTAAAAAGCGGCCCAGTAAGCTGCGGCAATGCGGATGTCCATTTCGAAAATACATAAAAATTTTCGGACCGCAGCATTCCGCATGGTTTTTAGCAAAATTCCAAGCAATTCTAAATTTGGGATGGCCAAATTTGGCCTGCCAACGAAACAATTGAAATTTTCTATATTTTGATACTTCCAATTTTTTCTCGTTACTTAAAATATTGCAAATAACCTCCCAGAAAATGTGAAATTTCTCTAGTAATATTTTGGGGTATTACGGCAAAATTTGCTTTAACGTTCCATGCAGCAAGCCTTAACAAGAGAAAGGGTGGAACAAGGTGAACGTCAAATAAGACCTGTAGGCAAAGTTTGGTCAGATAAACAAGCGACGCGGGTGTGTAATTTTGATTATTTCGCAGGGATAATGCCACGAGCTTTGCTCGTGGCATGCAGGGAAAAAGCTTTACCGTTATTCTTCTGAAGCCGGTTCTTCTGGCTCTGCTGCGTCTGCCGGAGCCTCTGCAGCTGCCTTTTCTTCAGGCTGCTTAACCGGAGCTGCTGGCTTGTCCTTCCACTCCAGTTTTACCCGGCCTTGCTTATCTACTCCGGCAACATACACTTCAATCTCTTGGCCTTCCTGCAACACATCTTCAACTTTTTGAGATCGCTCTGAGCATATTTGCGATATGTGCAGCAAGCCATCTTTGCCAGGGAGGAGGTTGATGAACGCGCCAAAATCAACAATTTTGCTCACCTTGCCACGGTAGGTTTGCCCTACTTCAATTTCCGCAACCAACGCTTTAATTTGGCGCTGTGCTTCTTCCAATGCATCGGCGTTAGGGGAAAACAATTGCACGACACCAGTGTCATCGATATCGATTGACACCCCTGTACTGTCAATCAAGCCTTTAATGGTTGCGCCACCTTTACCAATAATGGTGCGGATTTTATCTTCAGCCACTTTCATGGTGACAATTCTTGGGGCATGTTGCGATAACTCATCGCGGTGTTCTGCCAGTGCATTTTTCATCACATTAAGAATGTGCTTGCGTCCAGCCAGGGCTTGTTCAAGAGCCTGTTCCATGATTTCCTTGGTAATGCCGGTGATTTTGATATCCATTTGCAGTGCAGTAACCCCTGTATCGGTACCTGCTACTTTAAAATCCATATCGCCAAGGTGATCTTCATCGCCCAAAATATCGGTTAAAACTGCAAAACGCTCGCCGTCCTTGATAAGCCCCATGGCTACGCCCGCGACAGGCGCTTTTAATGGGACTCCGGCATCCATAAGAGCCAAACTGGTTCCACATACCGTAGCCATAGAACTTGAACCATTCGATTCCGTAATATCGGAAACAACGCGCAAAACATACGGAAACTCGCTGGCGCCAGGTAACACCGCTGCCAAACTGCGCCGGGCTAATCTTCCATGCCCGATCTCACGCCGCTTCGGACTGCCTACCATCCCCGTTTCACCGACGGAATAAGGCGGAAAATTATAATGCAACATAAAGCGCTCTTTGGTCTCGCCTTCCAATTTATCCAGCGTCTGAGCATCGCGCTCGCTGCCTAAAGTCGCGGCCACAATAGCCTGGGTTTCGCCGCGGGTAAATAAGGCAGAGCCATGTACTCGTTCTAAGAGACTGGTGCGGATGGCAATAGGTCTTACAGTTTTTAAATCGCGGCCATCGATGCGTGGCTCACCATCCAAAATACGGTTGCGTACAATATTCTTTTCAAGATTACTGATTAAACTGGCTGCCGCAGTTGCATCCAATTCTTCATATTCCTGCATTAAAGAAATCGTAATGTCTTCCCGCAATTCATTGAGTCGCTGGTAACGTTTTTGTTTGTCTTTCAGCAAATAAGCTTCAGTGATAGGTGCTTTCCCCAATGCTTCAATGCGAGCCAATAAAGATGTATCAATTTGCGGCGCCGACCAAACCCAGGCAGGTTTACCGGCTTCGACAGCCAATTCCTTGATGGCTTTGATTACATCTTTCATCATTTCATGACCGTATAACACGGCACCCAGCATAACTTCTTCACTGAGTTCACGTGCCTCTGATTCCACCATCAAAATTGCATTCTCGGTACCTGCAACGATGAGATCAAGTTCAGAAGTTTCTTGCTCTTTATAGCTTGGGTTCAGAGTATAAATACCGTCTTTGTAGCCAACGCGGGCTGCACCGATGGGGCCTTGGAAGGGCAAACCGGAAATTGCCAGAGCTGCAGAAGCTGCAATCATGGATACGACATCGGCTGGCACTTCGGGATTAAGCGACATCACGGTAGCGATAATTTGTACTTCATTGTAGAAATCATCGGGGAATAATGGCCTGATAGGACGGTCAATCAAGCGGGAAACCAGGGTTTCATGATCACTTGGCCGCCCTTCGCGCTTGTTAAATCCTCCTGGGATTTTCCCAGCTGCGTAGGTTTTTTCTTGATAGTTAACCGTTAGCGGGAAAAAATTATTTTTCTCGGCACCATTTTTATTACCAACGACGGTTACCAAAACTTGCGTACCATTCATGGTAGCAAAAATTGCGCCATCGGCTTGCCTGGCTATTTCTCCGGTTTCAAGCCGCAACGTGTGTTTTCCGAATTGTATTTCTTTTATATATTTAGCCACGTGAGTTACCTCTTAATTATTTCCTACAGAAGATTGTGATTAGGCAAGAGCTTTTATCATCCAGAACGCTGAGAAAGCATCCGGGCAAGATGCTTGATGAACATTCATTTGCTTTTAGAGACTTAACGAATTGCCAAAAGCTCATCGTATTTACTAACCTAAAAACCTCACAAAATAAGCTGCAGTTAGCATAGAAAAAAAAAGCGCAGAGTACTGCGCTTTTCTAGTTAAAAAACGTTCCTTGTATCAACCCCATACATTTGGTTGCTGATAATCAATAGGAATCTCGCAAACCAAGACTTTGAATTAAAGTAGAATAACGTGCAGGGTCTTTTCTTTTCAAATATTTTAAAAGCTTGCGGCGCTTGTTTACTAATTCTTGCAAGCCAAGACGAGAGTGGAAATCTTTTTTGTGCTCTTTAAAATGCGCGGTCAAATAATTAATACGACCGGTCATCAGAGAAACTTGCACTTCAGGTGAGCCTGTGTCTTGATCGGCACGTTTGAATTCATTGATAATTTCTGCTTTTTGTGCGCTCGTTAGCGACATTGTTTACTCCTGGAAATAGGCTAAGTAATTTTTCAACCGATATTGTACAGCATTTTTAAAATTTTATTGCAAAAAACTTAATCCACAGGACAGGTACAATCAGTTTTCACAAAATTTAGCAAAAAAAACGAAGCTGTTCAACGTCTGTTTTTCAAAAGGTGGGATTTTACCAAGGTGAGAGCAGGGAAACAAGTATTAAAAATAGGTTTATTGTACGTTTATTGTATTGCATCGGCAGCTAACAAGCGTTTTACCTTTAATAATCCTTTGTCCTGAATTTCCCCCAATCCTAAAAACTGGGCATCCGTTTGCTGATACAAGCGTATGCACCCAGTGATGCGTTCAGCCGTGCCTATGATTTTTCCTTGTCGCAAGGCACCTACTTCTTCTGCCTGCAAGAATGATTTAGGTAAATGCCATACGGCGCGATCCATTGGTAATAAGCGTTGGCAAAGTTCGCTAGACGGTTGTGCATGCAAATTTTCCAAAGTATACATGGGTTCATCTTTAAACCCTAACGTATAAACCCGGTGCAATTGGGTCACGTGAGCTCCCGCGCCCAGCTTATCGCCCAAGTCTTCAATTAAATTACGGATGTAAGTCCCTTTGCTGCACAATACTTTAAGCTTGAATTCCACCCCATCAAAATGCAGAAGCTCAATTTCCTGAATGTGAATATCTCGTGGTTGCCGCGGGACTTCTATCCCCGCCCGTGCAAGCTTATAAAGCGGTGTCCCCTGGTGTTTTAAAGCAGAAAACATGGAAGGCGTTTGCTGCGTTGTCCCAATGAAAAATTTTAAGGCATGCTGCAATTCATCCAGTGGAATAGAAAAATCATTTACTACAGCAATCATTTCACCGGCAGTATCGCCAGTCGTGGTCTTAATGCCTAAACGCGCCGTCACTTCGTAACATTTATCAGCATCAAGCAAATATTGACTAAATTTGGTTGCTTCGCCAAAACAAACAGGCAACATGCCTGTGGCTAAAGGATCAAGGCTGCCGGTATGCCCTGCTTTTTTGGCATTATACAAACGTTTTACACGCTGCAACACGCCATTAGAAGTCAAACCCAACGGCTTGTTAACCAAGAGGATGCCATTTATGCTTTGCTTGTCTGTTTTATTCGTCTTCATCACTTGCAGGATTAACTTCGTCAATCAAACGGCTTAAGCGTTTTCCATACTCGATCGATTCATCGTAAACGAAATGAAGCTGGGGAACGGTGCGCAGCTTGATTGTCTTTGCCAAAATAGTACGCAAATAACTGGCTGCAGTATTCAAAATCAGCACAGTCTTTTCAGGCTCATGGTTTAATGCCGTGAAATACACTTTTGCATGGCTTAAATCCTTGGACACCTTCACAGCAGAAATCGTGATGAATTTAGGCAAACGCGGGTCAGTTACTTCCTGTTGAATAATATGCGCTAACTTGCGCAGGATTATCTCGGCAATCCGGTCTGTACGTTTAAAATCATTACTCATATTCTTTCCTTATCAACCACAGCGATTATGGGTTTTGCGCTGGATTTATATCCAGCGCCGAACGGGTTAATAAGTCATCATGCTTCGCGCTTGATTTCAATGGTCTCGTAGACTTCAATCAAATCGCCCGTCTTAACATCATTATAGTTTTTAACGCCGATACCGCACTCAAATCCCTGGCGCACTTCCGCCACGTCTTCTTTAAAGCGGCGCAAGGATTCAAGAGTACCTTCATAAATCACCACGTTGTTACGCAATACACGAATAGGATTATTACGCTTAATAGTGCCTTCGATGACCATGCAACCGGCAATAGCACCCAGTTTGGGTGAACGGAACACGTCGCGAACCTCGGCGACCCCGATGATTTCTTCTTTAAAGGTTGGCTCAAGCATGCCTGATAAAGCACCTTTTACTTGATCCACGATGTCGTAAATTACGCTGTAATAGTGCAGTGGCACACCTTCTACTTCGGCCAGACGTTTTGCCCCAGCATCGGCGCGCACGTTAAAGCCAATTAACAACGCATTAGAAGCTATAGCCAAATGCACGTCTGATTCTGTGATGCCGCCGACACCGCTGGCAATAATTTTAACATTTACTTCATCGGTGGAAAGCTTAACCAATGCATCCGCTATCGCTTCCACAGAGCCTTGCATGTCAGCCTTCAGTACCACATTTAAAATTTTCGTCTCAGCTGCATTCATGGTGTCGATGATGCCTTCCAGAGAAGCTTTTTGACGCTTGGCCAATTTTACATCGCGGAATTTACCTTGACGGAAAAGCGCAACTTCACGCGCCCTTTTTTCATCAGGAACAACCAAAGCTTCATCACCAGCATGGGGAATGGCAGACAAGCCCAATATCTCTACCGGCATGGAAGGCCCTGCCGATTCAACCGGCATGCCGTTGTCGCCAACCAAAGCACGTACGCGTCCATATTGCAGTCCAGCCAATAAAATATCGCCTTTGTGCAGAGTACCATTTTGCACAAGCACAGTGGCAACTGGACCACGTCCCTTATCCAATCTGGATTCAATCACTACCCCTTTGGCTGCGCCATCAGTGTGCGCAGTTAATTCAAGAACTTCTGACTGCAATAAAATCGCATCCAATAACTCGTCCACACCCTGGCCAGTTTTTGCAGAAATGTTTACGAACATTGTATCGCCACCCCAAGCTTCGGGAATCACTTCATAATTGGACAATTCATTCATCACACGCTCAGGATCAACCCCCGGTTTATCCATTTTATTCACGGCAACGATCATAGGGACTTTGGCAGCTTTCGCATGTTGGACTGCTTCGATGGTTTGTGGTTTCACACCATCATCTGCCGCCACAATTAAAATTACAATGTCGGTTACCTGGGCGCCGCGGGCACGCATTGCGGTAAACGCAGCATGACCCGGCGTATCCAGAAATGTGATATTTCCTTTCGGTGTATGCACGTGGTAGGCACCGATGTGCTGAGTAATACCACCTGCTTCACCGGCAGCTACTTTTGTACGGCGGATGTAATCGAGCAACGAAGTCTTTCCATGATCGACATGTCCCATGATCGTTACCACAGGTGCGCGCGCTTCTTCATGACTTCCTTTACTCAATACATCGCCGAGATTTTGCTCAATGGCATCTTCTTTAAGCGGTCGCGGAATATGCCCCATTTCTTCAACTACGATGATCGCTGTCTCTTGATCGATAACTTGGTTAATGGTCGCCATGGCACCAAGACCTATCATGACTTTAATCACTTCGGCGGCCTTAACAGACATACGTTTTGCAAGTTCTGCGACTGTAATGGTTTCAGGGATGGATACTTCCCGGACAACAGGCATGGTAGGCATTGCAAATCCATGCGTCAAAGCTTCTTCTGCCTCGCGATATTTATCGGATTTTTCAGTTTTGCGTTTCTTAGGCTTATGGCGTTTTGGCACCATTAAATCATGTTCAGCGTCATCGTGAATAACTGGCTGGTATTTGCTTTTTTTCTTGCCTTTTTTAAAGTCGCTTTTTTCAGCCTTGTCTTCAAAATCATTTTTAGGCGCTTTTTTCTTCGCTTTCTCAGCTTTACTTTCTTCAGGCGAAACAGGTTTTTCTTTTTTCTCAGCAACATGGCCAGGAGCCGCAGCAGCTGTTGCAACCACTTCCTCAATGTGGTTTTCACCCGTTGCAGAATCAGTTTCACCAGCTTGAACTGGCGCCTCGTCATCTGCCTGCACGGGGCTTTGCTCTTCGCCCATCACGGGTTCTTCTACAACCTCCGCTTCAGGAGTAACTGTAGCAGTTTCCTCCAAGGGAACTTCAAGTTCCACTGCTTGTTCTTCCACCTCAGATTCTGCTGTTTGCTCCAAGAGGCTTCTTTTGACGTAAGTTTTCTTTTTTCTTACTTCAATGTTTACTGTTTTACCACTATGCGAGTCATGACCTAAAGTCACTTGTGAGACGCTTTTGCGTCGCAAAGTGATCCGCTCGGGAGCGGTACGTGCTTCGTTGCTGCCTTTTAAATGATTTAGCAATATCCGTTTTTGTTCTTCGTTTACGGTTTGCTCATCATTGGTAAAAGATAATCCAGCTTCTTGCAACTGGTTTAGTAAGCGCTCAACAGGGATACCCACGACTTGTGCTAATTGCTTAACCGTTACATCCGCCATAATTTAATCCTCATCCAGCCATCCATCGGGATCGCTCTTACGTTCTAAATTCTTAAACATTAAGTTTATGCTAGCCATGTTCTAGTCTGGATAAAAATGAGCTCTTGCGAGCAGTAGCACTTATTTTCACCTGCAATTTTTAGAACCTGGCATTACTGCACAACTTACACCTTTGGTGCTCATGCTTTATTCTGATGAAACCACGGTTCCCGTGCTTTCATGATCAATGCACCTGCTTTTTCTTCTGTAATTCCTGCTATTTCCAGAAGTTCATCGACTGACTGTTCAGCTAAATCGTCCAAAGTCGTAATACCTGCTGCGGCAAGGCGTTCAGCTAACTCTTCCGTCATTCCTTCCAGTGCCAAAAGCTCGGAACTAACGGTGTTTTGCCCAGAAGATAATGCTTGCGTCAACAAGTTATCATTAGCGCGGCTGCGCAATTCTTCGACGATTTCTTCATCAAATTCGTTAATGGCTAGCAATTCTTCTTTCGGTACATAGGCAACTTCTTCCAAAGAAGAAAATCCATGTGAAACTAAAAGCAGCGCAATTTCTTCGTCTATATCCAGGGCCGAAGTAAATAATTTTATAATTTTAGTTGATTCTGCCTGACTTTTATCTTCAAATTCTTCAACCGTCATGACATTAAGCGTCCAGCCGGTTAATTGGCTGGCCAAACGCACGTTTTGCCCATTGCGGCCAATGGCTTGCGATAATTGATCCTTTTGTACAGCCAAATCCATAGCATGTGTATCTTCGTCGACAACAATAGATGAAATGTCTGCAGGTGCCATGGCATTGATAACCAATTGAGCCGGATTATCATCCCAGAGGATAATATCAACACGCTCGCCGCCCAATTCACTGGAGACAGCTTGGACGCGAGCACCACGCATGCCCACGCAAGCACCAATTGGGTCGATGCGGCCATCATTCGTTTTGACAGCAATTTTTGCGCGGCTACCGGGTTCGCGCGCAGCTGCTTTAATTTCAATGACGTTTTCGCCAATTTCAGGTACTTCAATTCTGAATAACTCGATAAGCATTTCTTTACGAGTACGGCTCACCATTAATTGCGGGCCACGGGCTTGTTCAATGATATCATACAGATAAGCGCGCACGCGGTCGTTAGGCCGGAACATTTCTTGCGGAAGCATTTCCGTCCTCGGCATAAAAGCCTCAGCCTTTCCACCCAAGTCAATAATAATATTATCGCGCGTAACTTTTTTCACCGTACCGTAAACAAGCTGTCCCAGTTTACTCATAAACTGTTCCACAACTTGCCGACGTTCAGCTTCGCGTACTTTTTGTGCGATAACTTGTCTTGCTGTTTGGGCAGCTATACGTCCAAACTCAATGGAAGGCATTTGCTCTTCAATGCGACCACCTATTTCAATGCTGGGGTTGCGCTCTTTAGCTTGCACCAAAGTCAATTCACGATCAGGGAATTCAACGTCCTCGTCTTCGGCAACCACATCCCAATAACGAAAGGTTTCATACTCGCCAGTCCGCGGGTCAAGCTTCACTCGAACACCCAGTTCCATCCCATAAAGCTTCCGTGTTGCTGATTCTAAAGCAGCTTGAATTGCCTCAAGAACAACTTCTTTCCGTACCCCTTTTTCATTGGATAACGCCTCAGCAACTAATAACAATTCTTTGCTCATTGTTCGCCTCACTAGACTGTCAAATTTGCTTTCGCAACATTAGAAAAAAGAAACTCCTGGGCTTCATCATCAATGGTTAACACCAAACGGGTTTCGTCTGCTGATGTAATAATCCCAGTGAATTTTCTTTGGCCGGCAACAGGTTTAAATAATTTAATTTGAACGCCTTGGCCTAGATAATTTTGGTATTGCCAACTGTGGAATAACGGCCTTGGTATGCCAGGAGATGATACTTCCAAACTGTAATTACCAGGTATTGGATCTTCAACGTCGAGAAGGGCACTGACTTGGCGACTGACCCGTTCGCAGTCTTCGATACCAATACCATTGTCATGATCAATGTAAACGCGTAAGAGCGAATGTTTACCCTGTGCAAGATATTCACATCCCCACAGTATATATCCCATATCTTCTATGGTCGGTGTAATTAGCTGTTCAATTTCGTCTTGTTTCATACACATCTCATAGTTAATGACATCCTTGTTACTTGCCCAAGTAAACTTATACGCTCATCTGAAAAGATCCTTTACTTATGAAGGTGTCAAGCCACTGCGAGGGATGCAAAGTCCATCACCTGATTTCATCTTGTGCTGAATGTGAAAATTGCTATGATTCAAATCTGTTGCAAATGCACATAATAAAAAACCCCATAAATGGGGTTTGTTTTATAGTGGTAGCGGGGGCAGGATTTGAACCTACGACCTTCGGGTTATGAGCCCGACGAGCTACCAGGCTGCTCCACCCCGCATCAACTGAGGCCAATTATACGCACGACTAGCTCATTTAGCAAGTCATTCATCAATAAATAATAAAATTTCTCTTTGATCCCAGACCCTTGTCCAATTATCTAGCAAATGCATTGACACATGCTGCAATCAACGCACCAGGAAATATGCCGAAATATAAGAGCGCCAAGCAATTGACAGAAAACACAGCTTTAGTAGCAGCCGATACAGTAATGGGCGCCGGATTTTGTGCATCATCAAAATACATAACTTTAACGATGCGCAAGTAATAAAATGCACCGATAACAGCGAACACCAGGCCTAAAGTAGCAACCCAGGTTAAATGCACATCAACCAAAGCTTTTAACACTAATAATTTGGTAAAAAAGCCAACGGTCGGAGGCACGCCGGCCATGGAAAACATGACTACCATCATCATAAAGGCAAGCCAAGGATTGCGCTTGTTTATCCCTTTTAAATCATCGATTTGCTCAATTTCCAAGCCTGAACGCGACATCAGGATGATCATGCCAAACGCGGCGGCAGACATAAGCACATAAACCAATACATAATACAATGCAGCAGCATAACCTTCGGCCGTTGCCGCAAGAATGCCAAACAGCGCATAACCTACATGTGAAATGGCTGAATACGCTAACATGCGTTTGATGTTTGGTTGCGCGATGGCAAGCAGATTTCCTATACCTACAGAAAATAAAGACATGATAAGAATTAACTGCTGCCATTGGGCGCTTAAGTCGACTAACCCTAAGGTAAGCAAGCGAAATGCCATGCCGACTGCTGCAATTTTAGGTGCGGTACTGACAAACAAAGCGACGGAGCTTGGCGCACCCTGATAGACATCCGGAGCCCACATATGAAATGGGACAGCAGCCAATTTAAATCCTACGCCTGCTATGATGAATACCAATGCAAAAGACAACATGCCGCTTTCCTGCCGCCAGTTTGCTGCAATCGCATTAGCAACTTGTAATAAATCCAGTTTACCGGTAGCTCCATACACAAGCGAAATGCCATACAGCAACATGCCGGAAGCTATGGCGCCCATGATAAAATACTTCATCGCTGCTTCCGAAGCATCGCTGTTGTTGCGGCGAATCGCCACCATGGCGTATAAAGGCAGAGACAAAAGCTCCAGTCCCAAATATACCGTCAGCAATGAGTGAGCCGACACCAATGTCATCATTCCCAAAGTCGAAAAAAGCCCGAGAATGTAATAATCACCAGTTGGAATTTGCCTTTCCTTAATGTAGTCCCTTGAATAAAAGAAGCACAAAAAGACAGATATATATATAAAGAGCTTCATTAACTGAGCTGCATCGTCGCTAATAAAAAGGCCCTGAAAGGCTAAAATTTGAAACTGCCCCACGAAGACAAAACTGACTATGGCTGCCAGTAGTAATCCGGCACTGGCGCAAAGAAAAACGATAGCTGGAAAGCGGCGGCTCATGAACAGCTCACCGAGTAAAGCCACACATGCTGTTACCAAAATGATCATTTCTGGTAAAGCGACATGAATGTTATTCAATAATTCAACCATTTCAATTAGCCTTCATTAGATGCGAAAAGTTACGACGCTTACAACTTGGATTTTTCTGCCTGAGCTAAGGTATAACTTACCGTATGATGTACATAATCCACCATTGGTTTAGGGTAAACGCCAATGACAATAACCATGAATGCCAATAAAGCGTAAGCGCTAAACTCAAAACCGGAAAGATCCTTCAATTCCGCCACTTGCTCATTGGCTACTGGGCCAAATATTACCCGCTTATACAGCCACAAAGTGTAGGCCGCGCCAAGAATTAATGTAGTAGCAGCCCAAAAGGCGACCCAAAAACCAGCTTTCATGCTGCCAAGGATCACCATGAACTCACCGACAAATCCAGACGTTCCTGGCAACCCGGCATTAGCCATGGCAAACAACATGAAAAATGAGGCAAATACCGGCATCGTATTGACAACACCGCCAAAATCCTTAATTTGCCTTGTATGCATGCGCTCATAAAGATAACCTACCCCAGCGAACATTGCGCTTGAGATAAACGCGTGTGAAATCATTACAACAATAGCCCCTTCCAAAATCAGGCCTGCATTTTGCAATCCGCCGTTTTTAGCAATGGCGAATATGGCAAAGCATCCTAAGGTGACAAATCCCATATGCGAAATGGAAGAGTAAGCAATTAGCTTTTTCATATCGCGCTGAATGATTGCGACCAAACCAATATAAACTACTGCAATCAACGACAAAGCCACCATGAGCGGTGCATATTGATTACATGCGTCCGGAACAATAGGCAGTGAAAAGCGAATAAACCCATATGCGCCCAATTTTAATAAAATGGCTGCCAAAACAATTGAACCGCCAGCCGGCGCCTCGGTATGCGCATCGGGCAACCAGGTATGCACCGGGAACATGGGCACCTTGATAGCAAAACCTAAGAAAAATGCAATGAATATCAAAGTTTGCGCAGTCATCCCCAATTTAACTGCATACAATGTTTCTATTTTGAAGGTGCCTGCCAAATATCCCAGATATAAAAAGGAAGCAAGCATGAGCACAGAGCCAAGAAATGTATATAAAAAGAACTTGATAGCAGCATAGACGCGATTATCAGAACCCCAAATCCCGATGATCAAATACATAGGGATAAGAGTTGCCTCCCAGAAAATATAAAACACAATGGCATCCAGAGCAGAAAACACACCGACCAACAAGCCCTGCATGATTAAAAAAGCCGCCATGTATTGGCCTATACGCTTTTTAATGCTGTGCCAGGTAGCCAAGATGACAACTAAATTGGTAAAGATAGACAAAATAATTAAGAGAAGAGACAGACCATCGATACCCAGGCTGTAACGAATTCCCAAAGCAGGCATCCACGCCATGTCTTCTACAAATTGCATACCTGGTGAATCAATATCAAAGCCAGCCATTAACGGAATACAAATCAGCAAGGTTAAGATAACCGTAAATAAAGATAAATACCGAGATACATTCGGATTGTTATCATCACCAGTTAGAAAAACAAACACCCCGCCTATAATGGGTAACCAAATCAACAAATTGAGCAAATGATGCATACTCTTACCTTATTTTTAGCCCAGGTTACATAACCCTAAATCGCAATACTTAGCCGAGCAATAACCAGCAAAGGAATCCAAACAACCCCAGTACCATTACTGTAATGTAATGATATAAATATCCGCTTTGTATTACCCGGCTTTTCACAGCCAACCATTTCACTGTTTTAGCCGAACCATTTACAATCATGCCATCAATCAGTTTTTGATCGCCGATGCGGTAAAATATTTGACCCAATGTTTTTGAACCTTTTACAAAAACCACATCGTTGAATGCATCAAAACCATATTTATTTTTAAGAACCTTATAAACCCAGGAAAAAGTGCGGGCGAACACGGCAGGGATAGTTGGAACTGCTACGTACGCCACCCAGGCCAGCAACACACCGCTTAATGTCAGCCAAAACACGGGAGAAACGAAAGCATGCGCGATAGCTTCCCAAGCCGAAACCCCTTCTTCGGCAATTTTTGCCAACACATCGTATTGCGGCAAGACAAATAGCGAGCTTTTTAGCAAAGGATTGGCAGCAAACAACATAGGCATATACAAAATGAAGCCCAGGATAATCGAAGGGATAGCTAAAATAACCAGAGGCAACCAAACTACCCAAGGCGATTCATGGACGTGAGACCAAGTATGCTCATCCATGCGCGGCTTACCGTGGAATGTCATGAACAAGGCGCGGAATGAATAAAGTGCGGTAACCATTGCTCCGGCAGCGACACAAAAGTAAGCATAAGCACTTCCTGGAATTTCTGATAATTGCGCCGCTTCAATAATCGTATCCTTGGAATAAAATCCGGCAAATGGAGGAATTGCACAAAGTGCCAAAGTACCGATTAAAAAAGTTAGATAAGTAATCGGCATTTTTCGCCACAAACCACCCATTTTACGCATATCTTGCTCATGGTGCATGCCAATGATAACAGAACCGGCAGCCAAGAATAACAATGCTTTGAAGCATGCGTGGGTCAGTAAATGAAAAATACCCGCACTGAATGCAGATGCACCCATAGCAACCATCATATAGCCAAGCTGCGACAGGGTAGAATAAGCGACAACCCGCTTAATATCATTCATCACCAACGCTAATATGCCAGTAAACAAAGCGCCTGTGGCTCCAATTACTAGTACTACGCTCAAAGCCGTCATCGAATATTCAATCATGGGTGAAATGCGCGCGACCATGAATACACCAGCGGTCACCATGGTAGCGGCATGGATAAGAGCTGAAATAGGAGTAGGACCTTCCATGGATTCGGGCAGCCATACATGCAACGGAACTTGTGCAGATTTACCCATAGCACCAACAAACAGCAACAAACAGGTTACGGTGATAACCGACCATGGATGTCCGGCAAATACTTCCATGCTTTCATTAGCCAGGGAACTTACACCATTAAAGACAGTTGCATAATCCAAACTGCCTGTGTAAGCCAGCACTAAACCAATACCGAGAATGAAACCAAAATCACCGACACGGTTCACCAAAAACGCTTTTAAATTGCCTTGGATTGCCGATTCCTTTTCATACCAGAACCCGATGAGTAAATAGGAAACCAACCCCACGCCTTCCCAACCAAAAAATAATTGCAGGAAGTTATTGGCAGTAACCAGCATCAGCATCATGAAAGTAAATAAGGAAATATAACTGAAAAAACGCTGATAGCCGCTATCGTCCGCCATATACCCTATGCTGTAGATATGCACCAGCAAGGATACAAAAGTGACGATCACCATCATCACGACGGTAAGGGGATCAATTAAAAAACCGATGTTGAAACTGTAAGGGAATAAAGCTCCACCATTCGCCCAAGTGTACAAATTCATATTCAGTGCAGGAGCTGCTCCTGTAAGAATCATGTAAGCGACATAAAGGGATAATACGAGAGAAAGGGCAACACCGACTATGGTAACACTATGGGCTCCAGAGCGGCCAATTTGTTTACGCAAAAAACCAGCAACCACACTACCGAATAAAGGTGCCAGAACAATGATCACACAGCACTGTAAAATACTCACGTTGTTACCCTTTTAAATGGTTCATCTTGTTTACATCAATATTGCCGCGGTTACGGTAAAGCAACATCACAATGGCCAAACCGATTGCCGCTTCTGCCGCTGCTACGGTCAGAATAAAAAAGACAAAGACTTCGCCGGCCTGGCTGCCATAATAATGCGAAAAAGCCACAAAATTAGTGTTTACAGCAAGCAGCATTAATTCAATGCAAACCAGCAATAAAATCACGTTGCGGCGATTGAGAATAATTCCAATTAAACTCAGCCCAAATAAGATAGCACTTAGTATCAAGTAATGTGTAACCGGTATCATGCAGAATTCCCCAAGGATTAATTCTCATTGTTCAATCAAGAAACTAACTTTATTAAAAGCTTACGTATTTTCTGGCTTCATTTTAACCAACTCTAGCCGGTCTTCAGGTCTAGTCATGATTTGGCGAACGACATTCTGCTGCTTCGAGCGCATGGGACGGCGATGCACCAAGGTGATGGCTGCAACTATGGCGACCAGCAAAATAACTGCAGCAATTTCAAAAGCAAACACATAATCGGTATAAAGCACCATGCCCAAGCTTTCGGTGTTTGAAATATTTTCGGGCAATGCATCTCCCGCAGGCACCAGGCTTTCATTAACCACACGGTCTACCGCTACTGACATTTCAACACCAGTTTGAAACGCACCCTGCGGGATAGCAACCCATAAAAGCGCAACCAGCAAGGCCACTAGCATTAAACCAAAAGGCAAATATTTCATGAAATGAGCCTTCATGGATTCTATGTCGACATTAAGCATCATGACCACAAACAGGAAGAGCGTCATGACTGCTCCTACGTAAACGAGCACCAAAATTAAAGCCAAGAATTCCGCACCCGCTAGCATCCATAAAACTGAACTTAAGATGAAGGTGAGCACCAGAAAAAGCACACAACGTACCGGATTATTTTGCGTAATCACCATTAGTGCTGAAAATATAGACATTCCAGCAAAAATATAAAAAACCCATTGCAGCAATGATTCGTGCATTTTTTTACCTCATTTATCGGTATTTTTCGTCGGCTTTTCTATCTGCAGCCAATTGTTTTTCCATTAAGTCGCCTACAGCAAGCAATTTTTCTTTCGTCATGATATTTTGGCCACGCTCTGTATAGTGATAATGTTGAATAGGCGTAACTACGATGGAATCAACCGGACAAGATTCTTCACACAAACCGCAATAGATGCATTTAAATGTATCAATATCATATCGGGTGGTGCGGCGTGAGCCATCTTCCCGGGGCTCTGACTCAATTGTAATTGCCAATGCCGGACAAACTGCCTCGCATAATTTACATGCAATGCAGCGTTCCTCGCCGTTTGCATAGCGGCGCAGAGCCAACAACCCGCGAAAGCGTGGAGAAATCGGCGTTCTTTCCTCAGGGAATTGCACAGTAATTTTTTTCTTGAAGAAATATTTGACTGTTACTCCCAATCCAACCAAAAGCTCTATCAGTGTAAAACTGCGGATATAGTGCTTAATGTATCGATATGCATTTTTCATTAGCGGCTCATTTGCTTTGTCAATACTTAAAATAATCTTTAAAACCAGGGCTTAACTTCTGCTATCACCATCAAGGCTGTCACAATAACCCAGACGATAGTGACAGGAATGAGTACTTTCCAGCCCAAGCGCATCAATTGATCATAACGGTAGCGGGGAAATGTTGCCCGAATCCATAAATAAACAAATAAAAAGAATGAAATCTTCAGCAAAAGCCAGACAATCCCGGGAACAAAGAAGAAGATGTCATTTAAAAATGGGATGCCTTCAAAAGGCGACAACCAACCGCCGAGGAACAAAACGCTGATGATGGTTGAAATTAAAATCATGCTTGCATATTCAGCCAGGAAAAACAGGGCAAAGCCTATCGCAGAATATTCAACGTGAAAACCAGCGACGATTTCAGATTCACCCTCGACCAAATCAAAAGGCGCGCGGTTGGTCTCAGCAATGCCGGCTATCCAGAATGCCATGAACAAGGGCAATAATGGCAGGAACCACCAGTGCAAGATACCGCCCTGTTGTGAATAAACAATTTCCGAAAGATTCATGCTACCGGCAGCAAGCAATACTCCCACCAGTGCAAAACCCATCGAAATTTCGTAAGAAACCGTTTGTGCCGCACTGCGTAAAGCGCCGAGCAAAGCATATTTGGAATTTGAAGCCCAGCCGGCAATTAACACGCCATATACGCTGAGTGAACTCATCGCAAATAAAAACAATACGCCGGCGTTTATATTGGCCAGAACCATACCTTCCTGAAAAGGGACGACGGCCCAGCTTGCCAATGCAGGCGCTAAAGAAAGCAATGGGGCAATAATAAAAAGGTATTTATTAGAACGAGTAGGTATAATAATTTCTTTGCAAATCAACTTAATAAGATCAGCAATAGGTTGTAATAAACCGCGGAATCCGACACGGTTAGGACCCACACGCACCTGGATATAACCGATAACCTTGCGCTCAGCGTAAATCAAATAAGCCACAGCCAGGAGCAATGGTACAACAATTACCAAAATTTTAATTATAATCCACAGCAATATGCCGATATCTTGTAGCATGTTTTTACCTTAGCGCTTGATAGTTATTGCAGCAAAAGCATGGCCTAAATCTGCTGTTTCAGGCATTGCATTTGCTACCCAGACAACATCGGGGGCCATGCGCTCATCGCGTTTAAGCGGCAATGTTATCTCAATATCTCCCTGAGATACAGTAGCCGTTTCATCTAATTTAAGCTTATCTGCAGTTTTCGGATGAATATGAATGCAGGCAGATTCTGCGGCGGCGCATTCTTGCAATGCCAGCGCATGGCGCACAATTGCATCGCAGCGATACAAAGGCCACTCGCCCACGCGGACCAATTGCTCTTGTGCTTGCGGCAGAGATTCAGGGTAAAACGGCGTATAGCGGGTTTCTAACATCATGTCCGCCTGCTCTTTGATTTCTTTTAGCACATCTTCTGAGGAAAGGTAATCAAAATCTCTTACGTGTAAAAGATTACCTAGCACGCGCAGTATTTTCCAGGCAGGACGCGATTCACCGTGGGGTGCTAAAGCACCTTTTACGGTTTGCCAAGTGTGATCCACATTAATATAAGTTCCTGACGTTTCTGCATAGGGCGCTATCGGCAAAATTACATCTGCATAATCCTGAATGGCTTCATTCTGAAAAGCGCTCATCACTACGACAAATTCGGCAGCCAACATGGATTGCCGCGTACGATATGGATTGTCAAAATCAAAAGCAGGTTCTGCAGCCATTAGAAAATAGCCTTTTAACTTGGCATTTAGTGCCATTTGCACATCCAATCCTGCAGGTTCACTCATTTTCGCAGCTGCAGCGCGATGTGGCAGCATACCGGCCAGCCATGCACCAGCACTGTTAGCGCCCGTGGTTAAACGCAACACTCGTACCCCGCCCATGGTTTCCAAAATATGAACCAAAGTGCGCAACAAAGAAGCATCCGGATGGTTTTCACAAATAGCACCGGTGATTATCGCTGCATTAGGCTGCCTAAGTGCATGCGCCAGGGTATGCACCTTTTCATCCGGAGTCAGGCCAATAATTAATTTTTGTACCTCTGCGGGCAATTCGCCGCGATCGCCTATCAAAGCGCTCACCAAGCTGGCAAGCTGCATAGGGATATCTTGCGGCGCCGCAATGATTTTTTCCGCCACATCGAAGTGGTAATCATAATCCATGACATTGATGGCATAGATTTTTCCACCATTGCGAAATGCTTTGCGTACCCGGATTCCTGCCAGAGGAACTTCGCGATCAATATTACAGCCTATGAGCAAAATGGTATTTTGGTTTTCAATTTCAGCATAACGTAATGAACTGGAGGGCATGGCCGCTTGCTGGTGTTGATCGCGGAAATCGCTTTGCTGTAAACGATGATCCAAGTTATGGACACCCAATTCACGCATTAATTTTTGCACAAGATAAAGCTCTTCCAGAGTAGATGAAGGAGATGCAAATGCAGCCATCTGCTCCGGCCCATGCTGCTTGATAACACGGCTCATTCCTTCTGCAGCAAATTTAAGAGCTACTTCCCAGTCTACCTGCTCCCACTGCCCGTCGCGCTTAATCATCGGGCGACTGGCACGGGCGGGGCTGTTTAATCCTAAATAACTGAAACGGTCGCGATCAGAAAGCCAAGTTTCATTAATCAATTCATTTTCTTTAGGGACTACGCGCATTAAATGATTGCGGCGCACATGCAAATGCACATTAGAACCCAGGCAATCATGGGGCGCTACACCTTCATGCTGTACCAACTCCCAAGGTCTGGCTGTGAACCGGTAAGGTTTTGACGTCAAAGCACCGACTGGACACAAATCAATGATATTTCCCGAAACTTCGGAAGTGATGCTGTGTTTGACATAAGTCCCGATTTGCATTTTTTCACCACGATTCGTGGCTCCCAATTCGCGAAGTCCTGCCACTTCATCGCCGAAGCGAACGCAGCGCGTGCAGTGAATACAGCGAGTCATTTCAGTCGAGATTAATGGCCCAAGATCATCATCAGCAACCGCACGTTTGCTCTCGTCGTACTCTGAACCATCTGCACCGAATCCCATGGAGACATCTTGCAATTCGCATTCTCCACCCTGATCGCATATAGGACAATCCAAGGGGTGGTTGATTAAAAGAAATTCCATAACCGCTTGTTGTGAACGGATGGCTTCTTCGGATTTGGTGAATACTTTCATGCCATTGGTAATCGGAGTAGCGCATGCAGGCACTGGCTTTCGGCCATTTTCCACTTCAACCAGACACATACGGCAATTAGCAGCCACTGACAATTTTTTGTGGTAACAAAAACGGGGAATATAAATTCCAGCCTCATCAGCAACTTCGATGATCATTTTACCGTTTTCTACTTCTAATGTTTTTCCGTCGATTTCAATGGTGGCCATTATTAAACCTTCTTAAATAGACTTAACTTTACTCATTAATATTGGCTAGTGCCGTTGTATGCAGCATTATTGCTTTATACCTGATACTTATACATCAGTCTGTCCTGCGCCAAGCTTATTTCATCTTGCGCAGCAGCAAATTTGATGGATTAAAAATGCAAGGGTTCCCCTGCACCAACAACACTTGATTGTTTATGTTTAATGAAATAATCAAATTCTTGGTAAAAATGTTTTACAAAGCTTTGTACAGGCCAGGCAGCGGCTTCCCCCAAGGCACAAATAGTACGCCCTTCGATGTTATCCGCTACATTAACCAATTTTTCTATATCACCTGGCTCGCCGTGTCCATGTTTGATGCGATGCAGCAAGCGCACCATCCAGCCAGTCCCTTCGCGGCAGGGAGTGCACTGCCCACACGATTCATCCATATAAAATTCGGAAATGCGGTAAAGAGCATCCACCATGCAAGTGGTTTCGTCCATAATAATGACAGCCCCTGAACCTAAGCCTGAACCTGCTTTCTGAATGCTGTCATAATCCATGTCCAAATTCATCATGACATCTCCCGGCAGTACCGGCATAGAGGTACCGCCAGGAATGACTGCTTTGATCTTGCGTCCTTCCCGTACGCCGCCTGCCAACTCCAACAATACTTTAAACGGGGTACCCAAAGGAATTTCGAAATTAGCCGGTTTGTTCACATGACCGCTGACGCTGAAGCATTTCGTGCCGCCATTGTTGGGTTTGCCCAAGTTTAAGAACCATTCGCCGCCTCTTTCCATAATCACCGGCACAGAGGCAAATGTTTCCGTATTGTTAATGGTGGTCGGCTTACCATACAAACCATAATTGGCTGGGAACGGTGGTTTAAAGCGCGGCATGCCTCTTTTCCCCTCCAGGGAATTTAATAAGGCCGTTTCTTCACCACATATGTAAGCGCCTGCGCCTAAATGATTGTATAAATCAAAATCAAAACCGGAACCCAAAATATTTTTACCGAGAAGCCCTGCAGCATAAGCTTCTCTAAGAGCCGCTTCTGTGCGTTCGTAAGGCTCCCAGAATTCACCACGGATGTAGTTGTAACCGACTGTAGCACCCATTACATAACCAGCAATCGCCATGCCTTCAATCAATTGGTGCGGGTTTTTACGCAAAATATCGCGATCTTTGCATGTCCCAGGTTCGCCTTCATCCGAGTTGCATACCACGTATTTCTGGATAGGGGAATTGCGATTCATGAAACTCCATTTAAGCCCGGTAGGGAAACCGGCGCCCCCTCTTCCACGCAAAGCAGACCGTTTCAATTCTTCAATGATTTGCTGGGGTGGTGTCTGCTCTTGCAAAATCCGCCGCCAGGCGCTGTAACCACCCAGGCTTTGGTATGCTTCCAAAGTCCAAGGTTTCTCCAAATGGAATGTGCGGTAACAAACTTGATTTAATTCAACCATGACAACCACCTCTATCCGCCATGCACATGCTTAGCAACAATGGATATAATCTTGCATGCACTGGTATGTTCATTCACACGCCTCCAACACTTTGTCAATTTTTTCAGGCGTCAGATTTTCATGATATTCTTTGTTTACTTGCATCATGGGGGCATTTACGCAAGCACCTAAACACTCAACCGAGCGCAGCGTAAAACGACCATCTGCCGTAGTCTCACCCAGATTAATGCCAAGCTTCGCTTCTAAGTAATTTACTACCTTGGCAGAACCACATAGTTGGCAGGATATATTGGTGCAAACATTAAGCAGATGGCGGCCAACCGGTTTATGCTCATACATGGTATAAAAAGTGGCTACTTCATAAACTGCAATAGGTGGCATGTCTAAATAGTCAGCTATTGCGTCCATGAGTTCCTGAGTCAAGGATCCGTATTGTTCCTGAACAATGCGCAACGCGCTCATGACGGCTGATTGTTTTTGATCAGCCGGATATTTAGCAATCCAGGCATCAATCTCTTGCATGCGTTCACTGCTGAGTAGCCGCCGCAGTAATTTTTCTGAGTTAGCAGACATGTTCTAAACCTATCATTAAATAATTCTGTTTTAAGCCGTTACCCATTTTGACATTAAGCTCAAAACATAACCTAACGGTCAATTTCTCCAAACACAATATCCTGGCTGGCTAAAATAGCTACACCATCCGCAAGCATGTGCCCTCTTACCATCTCATCATAACTTGATAAATGAGCAAATCCGGGAGCCCGAATTTTGAGCCGATAGGGCTTGTTTGCCCCATCAGAAACCAAATAGATACCAAATTCACCCTTAGGCGCTTCTACGGCGCTGTACACTTCGCCACGCGGTAGGGTAAAGCCTTCTGTAAACAATTTGAAATGGTGTATCAACGCTTCCATATCATGTTTCATGACGCTGCGACGGGGAGGCACGACCTTGTTATCATCGAGTTTGACAGGACCAGGATTATTGCGTAGCCACTCAATGCATTGTCTAATGATGCGGTTGGATTGACGCAACTCTGCCACCCGTACCAGATAGCGATCATAACAATCACCGGTTTTACCTACTGGAACGTCAAAATCGACTTTATCATAAGCTGCATAAGGTTGTTTCTTACGCAAATCCCACGCTACACCGGAAGCTCTTAGCATAGGGCCGCTATAACCCCACTCCAGTGCCTGCTCGGGAGAAACTACGCCGATGTCTACTGTACGTTGCTTCCAAATACGGTTTTCGGTCAATAAGGATTCATATTCATCGACGCAACGAGGAAAACGCTCGGTGAATGCCCATAAAAAATCCAGCAAACTGCCCTGGCGGTTGGCATTCATTTTCTCGACTTCACGTTCATTATGCCAGCGTGATGGTTTATATTGCGGCATGGAATCAGGCAGATCGCGCGCTACGCCACCTGGCCGATAATATGTAGCGTGCATGCGTGCCCCAGACACGGCTTCATAACAATCAAACAAATCTTCACGCTCACGAAAGCAATATAAAAATACTGTCATCGCACCAATATCCAGTGCGGTGGCTCCCAGCCACAATAAATGATTCAATACTCTGGTTATTTCATCAAACATGGTGCGGATATACTGCGCTCTGAGTGGCGCTTCAATGCCTAATAATTTTTCCAGAGCACGCACATAGGCATGCTCATTGCACATCATGGATACATAATCCAAACGATCCATATAACCGATGCTTTGAATGTAAGGTTTACTTTCAGCCAGCTTTTCTGTGGCGCGATGCAGTAAACCAATGTGCGGATCTGCGCGGACAATGGTTTCACCATCCAACTCCATAACCAAACGGAGCACACCATGGGCCGCCGGATGTTGCGGACCAAAGTTCAGGGTATAATTTTGCAACTCAATCATGGTTCACCCCTTGATGCGTATCAACGTAACGGTTGTCACTGCGGATAACCTTCGGAACCAGAGTTCTGGGTTCGATGCTCACAGGCTCATATATAACCTTTTGCAACTGGGCATCGTAGCGCATTTCAACATGCCCAATGAGAGGGAAATCTTTGCGGAATGGGTGCCCTATAAAACCATAATCAGTCAAAATGCGGCGTAAATCCGGGTGACCTTCAAATAAAATACCATATAAATCATAAGCTTCACGCTCAAACCAATTTGCACTTTTCCAGATATGATGTACGGATGGCACAACCAAATGGGATTCTTCAATAAAAACTTTGACGCGCAATCTGTGGTTTTTAATGGTTGACAAAAAATGATATACCACAGCAAAGCGGGGCTTATTTAATGCGTAAGCTTTGGCTTCTAAAGGTTCCACGCCACGGGAAAAACCACTTTCGGTAGCCGACTCGGTTTCCCAGTCATATTCGCCATAATGCAAGTAATCAACTGCGCATACATCCATCAACTGATCAAAAGCAAACATTTCATGATTGCGTAATTGCTGCAAAACACTCAGCAACGAAGGTAAGCTGCATTCAATCGTAACTTCCCCTACAGCTTCTTCGATGGATAACAGGGATGTAGACAGCTCAGTTTGTAAGGATTCAATTAAACGTTCACTTTTTGTCATGTATTTATACCTTGATATGCTCAGAGCTCGCTGCCTTCTGGATTTTCAGTATGGATTACTTTGCCGGCAACAAGAGAGTTTTAATACAAACTCTTGGAATGGAATTTCCAGACCCTTCTACAAACAAACCTAAGCCTCAATAACGGCTTTATTTTTAATCTTATTCTGCAACTGGATAATCCCGTACAACAAGGCTTCAGCCGTTGGCGGGCAGCCAGGTACATAGACATCAACCGGGACAATGCGATCGCAGCCACGAACTACGGAGTAAGAATAATGATAATAACCACCGCCATTGGCGCATGATCCCATGGATATTACCCAACGGGGCTCAGGCATTTGATCATAAACTTTGCGCAGCGCAGGCGCCATTTTATTGCATAAGGTTCCGGCCACAATCATCACATCAGATTGCCTGGGGCTTGGACGGAAAATAATTCCAAAGCGATCTAGATCATAACGGGCCGCACCTACATGCATCATTTCTACTGCACAACAAGCCAACCCAAATGTCATCGGCCACATGGAACCACTGCGCGCCCAACCCAGCAATTTATCGACCGACGTGGTAACAAAACCATTTTTTTGTAGTTCTGAAGCAGCCATCACTCCCATTCCAGTGCCCCCCGCTTCCACTCATAAATAAAGCCAATCACCAACAAACCAAGGAAAATCATCATTGCAGAAAAACCAAACCAGCCGATTTTGCGCAATACTAATGCCCACGGGAAGAAAAACGCAGTTTCCAGATCAAAGATGATGAACAATATGGCAACCAAGTAAAAACGCACGTCAAAGGGAATGCGAGAATTTTCAAATGCCTCAAATCCGCATTCGTAAGGAGCGTTTTTTTCCGGATCGGGTTTGTGGGTGGATAACAAAGAACCAGCACCGAGCATAACAGCGCCCAGCCCCAGTCCGACTATGATAAATACAAGAACAGGCAAATATTCAGATAACATCATTCGTATTGCTCATATAATGGTGCCGAAGGCCGGACTCGAACCGGCACGGCTTTCGCCACCGCCCCCTCAAGACGGCGTGTCTACCAATTCCACCACTTCGGCAAATCTCATCTCATCCTGTGACTGTAACAAAGTCACCCGTGCTCCAACACCATCCTTGATGAGGAAATAGAAATACTATTTATTGCTTTGTACCATCAACAGGTACAGGAATTTTATTGTCCGGGAGTGTAGCTTGCTTAGGTATAGCTTGCTGCTCAGCTTTTTGATATTGAGAAGAAACCATATAAGACAAAGACAGACTCGTGACAAAGAATGTCAAAGCCAAACCACCCGTAAGCTTAAACAAAAATCCGCCAGTGCCCTGACTGCCAAACAGTGTATTGGAAGCGCCCGAACCAAAGGCCGCACCGATGTCCGCGCCTTTGCCATGCTGAATCAGCACCAAGCCAATTATCACAATGGCAATCACCACATGAACCATTAATACTAATTGATACATTTCACTATTTCCACAAATTGTTGGGCATTAAGCGATGCACCCCCTACCAAACCGCCATCTATATCCGGCATGGCGAAAAGAGTGCGAGCATTTTCATCATTGACACTGCCCCCATACAATATAGTCAATTTTTGCGCGCCTTCTTGGTCGTACTGAGCAACGAAGCTACGTATAAATTCATGAACTTCCTGAGCCTGCTCCGGCAATGCTGTTTGTCCTGTGCCTATTGCCCAAACAGGTTCATAAGCAACGATGCAATTCCTGAACACATGCGAGCCATTTTGGGTAACCGCCAACAATTGGCGAGTTATCACGTCTTCAGTCAAACCTTGTTTTCGCTCTTCCAGGGTCTCCCCTACGCAAAGAACGGGTATCATATCATGATCTTTTACATGGTGGAATTTTTCCGCAACAAATTTTTCACCCTCATGAAATAAATGGCGGCGCTCGGAATGCCCTATCAATACATATCGACAATGATAGTCTCTAAGCATAGGAGCTGAAAGCTCCCCTGTATAGGCACCTGCTTCCCGAGGGTAAACATTTTGTGCCCCCCAGCTCAAACTCGTGTTTGCAAGCAAGCTTTGCACCAAAGGTAAATAAATTGCGGGAGGAAATACCACGCACTGCGCATCCATATTGCCAGGCAAAATTTGCAAAATGTCTTTTAATAATTGGGAAACGGTTTGTGCGCTTCCATTCATTTTCCAATTGCCCATGACCATGGTTTGCTTCATGACGCTTCCTCGTGATTCCTTAAATTCATGCATTGAGTAACGCAGCATCTTAACAAACACCCGGCATAATGCAAATAATAAAAATTCAAGTAAAACGATCCGGTAAGAATTATATTGGGAATGATTGACTGCTAGTTTGTAGTCAATGCCAAATAGGCCGCGAAGAGCTTTCCAATTTCAACAAAGAAAATAACATGGCTTGAAAATAAGGTGGAAAAATAGATAAAAATATCTCCATCGAGCAAACCCTATTTAGATGTAGTTCACTACGGCTACTTATTATTTAGTTGGGGCAGTTCTTGCTCTTCTTTGTTTTCGTCAGGCCTAATGCCACCCTCATTTAAATAAGGCTCCAACGCAGTTTTTACTCCGCTCAGTTTTTCTTTATAAGTTTGCGTAGGGCCTGGTGGGTCTGTCAGTAAATCAGTTAACTTGTACCCGAAAGCATGAAATGTGGCTGTAAGCAGAAGCCCCGGAAGCACACCGGTTAGTATAATGCCCACAACTGCAAGCCCAAATAAAACTTTTCGTCCTGCCAAACTTGTGTCTTCTTTGATAAGGGCAAAATTTTTCTCATTTTCCGGAGAAAAAAATGCCCTGACTTTCGCTTCAGGAGAGCGGTTGTGATCATATAAAATTCCTTGCAAAGGTGCTAAGTGACTAGCATCCTTATGATTGCTTTTTAATGCATTTATATAAGAATTGGTCATCTCAAGCAACTCATCTACAGCCCAGTTAAGTTTTTTGTTTTTTTCAACTTCCCGGTTAATGAGCTCGCCATTTGTTAATCCCTGACCTACAGTAGAAGATGACTGGGCCAGAAAATCTTTGTATGCATTAATTTTGTCCTGGGTAGTTGCAGAACCTTCCAGCAACTGGGCTGCTTGTTGTGCAATTTGTATTATTTCTTCCCGCTTGGTTTTCTCTAAAATTCGATTGTCAGCCGTCACCTTCGCTTTTAAATCTTGCAATTCTTTAATAGCGCGGTATTCTTCCTTAAAAATATCACCGTTTTTTCTATTACTGTTAGGAGCTGTTTCGTCTAAATATTTTTCACATTGTTTAAGTTTTTCCAGTGGGCTTATGTTTTGCTGCATGAGCACAGCCAAGTCTGCCCCCACCCGCTGCGCCTCTGCATCAGGGCTTAAATTCTGCGCAACCGCCAAAACTTCCGCAGCACGATCAGTAAACCGTTGATGCAGATTATCCATCAGCCCAATGTTGGTGTTGTAGCCTTTGGGCACTTTTTCATACATGTAATTCTGGTATTTAATTACTTTTGCCGCATTGTCTAAACCTTCATCGCGTAGTTTCTCCAAATTAATACGAAGGTTTTCCTCTTGCTCATCCTTGCGCATTGCAAACAATTGTCCCAGCAAAGGCAAATCCTGGGTCACCGAAAGCTTGGCAATATCCTCCTCCAAATCTTTAAGCCCTCTTGCCACCTTAAGGTCAAAAAGAGTGCTTTTATCCTGCAAAGAAACCTGCTTTTCATCATTATGAGTAACACTTGGAGTTTTATTATCCCTGGCATAAATTTCAGGGTTTTGAGCAACACCATGAGGGTGCCTGGCGTATTCTTCTTCGCTCAATGCAAACACCTCATCTAGGTTCTGTCGACATTTATCTTAACCAAAGGGCGGTTGCAGCAATATAAATGAACGATAAAAAAGATTGAGCAAGTTTATCATATCGTGTTGCCACTCTTCTAAAATGTTTGAGTTTATTAAACATGCGTTCGATAAGGTTGCGTTCTTTATAAATATCTTGCACCATTCCGAGCCATCCACATTATACCTTCTACAAAAAGCCGGTTGTCTGATCCCCTCCGACCAGGATCCCCCGACTTACCTGGTAAGCAATCTTTAATCCTGTTCCATTCATCATCTGTAAGCATAAAACCACCATGTCATTTCTATCGCAGATTATACACAATCATCAATGTCGACAGAACCTAACACTTTAGAAAAATTTTCCGCAGCATAAGATGATGCCTCACTGCCGCCATGGCCATCAAATACACCTAAGGCAAATGCGTTTTCCCCCACATTGGCAATGGCAACGGAAATATTATCCCCTGAACCATCCTTTGTCGCTTGCAAAGCCAGCTTTCTTGATAATTTATCCGGCGACTGGAAGCCAGGCTCGTCTAAATGTTGCAAACATTTCAGCAGATAAGCTTCATGTTCTTCTTTTGACTGCTTATTGGCCCCGGCCCCATCTGTAAAACCATCGCATGTGGTGATTACTTGGATTGAGGCAATTTGCTTTACATCAAGCTTAAGCTCACCCGCCAGATCCTGTACGTTATTAATGTCGATGCGGGCATCGGCACAAACTCCAGTAAACTCATGATCCCCAAGCGCCCGGGCAACTGCGAGGCGGCCCCCAACCCGATATTCCCCAAAGACTTTTGCAACAAAACCCCCAGCTTCTTTGATTCTATTTTGTTCAGTTTCATCACCGGGTTTATGAGTGATCTCATTAAGCCTTTTCACCCCCAAAGGCTTGCCTTGTTGGTCATAAAAAACAGCGAAACTTACGGCATCACCCAAAGTCGCTGTGATAAAATTGCCTTTTTTATCGCTAAGCGTCGTTGATACCGTAGTACCATCCTCAATTTGCTGCTCGCGGACCCCTTGATCAATTACTTTAAGCGCCGTCCACATGCGCTGCCGGGCTTGCTCCGGGCTGAGTGCATCGAATTTTTCATCTAATTGATGGATTGCCAGGGCGTCTTCCTGGCTATTTCGTTTGCCAATGGTTTCGAAAAAACCACTTGCAAGGTTTGCGCCTAGAAAAGATGAGTGTACGCTGGCGCTATCAGGTTTGGATATAATGGTCGTTGGTGTTACGGTAACAGGCATTTTATTCTCACTTAAACCCCATAACTTACATAATAGTACAAATTTTTTCCTATTATTTTAAAAATCCAGTAGCATAAGAAACAAGTTAAAATGGTTTTGGGTATCTTGCATGAACAAGGTTAACTGTTATTATCAAAGTGCTTTAAAATTGCATTTGCCAGCACAACTATTACCGGAAATACAAGCTTGCAGAATTTCTCTTGGCAACAGACATTTTTATTTTTATCAAGGCTTAACCCCCTTCAACTCGTTTGTCAGCACCGATGTTAGCCGCAATAACTATTGTGTTAACAAATTATTGGAAAATGCGGATATCCCCGTCCCCAAAGCCATTGATGTACATGTCAATGAGTTTAATGATGGTTTATTTAATAACAAACTTGCTCATTGCCCATATCCGTTACTTTTAAAACCACTTCATAAAACCAAGGAAAATTATGAATGTTTTCTGGCGGACGGTCCCTCTGAATTAAAAGCACAACTTGCCAAATTTTTTAAATTTTCGGAATTCGTAATCGTTGAGGAATCATACAATCATTTGCCTTGGTACCGGGTTTTAGTGTGTTATGGAAAAATTCTTGGCGTCGTAAAACAAAATAGACAAGGTTCTTTTACTGCCATTGACAAATCTATGTGTAAAGAAAATAAACGTTTATTTAAATTAGCAGCAGCTGTCTTAAATTTAAATCTTGTGGAATTCTCAGTAGCCTGCCCGGATTTGCATACCCCACTCACGCTTACTCAAGGGGCCATTGTTGATGTATACAATGATCCAGATGTGCATGCCTATGAACATCCATCTACCGGGATATCAATACCCGTAACGCAATCGATCTTGCGCCGTTTGATTTTTCGCCACCCGCTACCGTATTTGCAATGCATCATTCGCTCCCTTCGCAATCGATAATTTTGGAAATTCATGGATAGAAGCGGATGAACAATGTTTCTATACTTCCTAAGCAGGGAAACATAGAAAGTTGGAATGAATGTGGCATGGCTACATGCTGGGGAAATTAGATAAAATTGTAATTCTTATTCAGCATTTACATATATATAGAGAGTAGGGATCTAATGCTTTGTTGCCGGAATTTACATTTAACAGGTTATGTAAATCTCTAAATGCCAAATACCTGTACCTTTTATATCTCCAGCATAAAAGTTAATAAATTTGCTGTAATCGTTTAACAAATTTCTAGTCCTGATCATATTTTATTAGAATCCTGTGTTTCGGCTATGTTAACAACTAAAGACTATTGTTACCTCATAAAATAACGTTGCCTGAATGCAACCACGGTATTGACGAAATTTACTATCTTATGATTAAAATTTTTAACTGCAGGCAGTTGTTAATAATTTTTGAAACCGTTTAAAAATTATCCAAAAAGCTGTATTTTTTTATTAAAATATAAAAATTGATTTTTCTGAATATTTTTTATACAATTTGCTTTTTGGATAAATTTATGCAAAATGTCTATTTTAAGAACCAAGAACAACATTTTTTCCATTCTTTCCCTGCGAAAGAAAAAAATTCACTGCAGGCAAAACCGCAGCAAGTTCTAGTCAATGCATTGGCACGAGAAGATTTAACGATTGCCGCCGATTTGCCTTCCCCATTGAAACCCAATTCTTTTGCATTGATAAAAAAAACAGATTGGCAGATTTTTTATGTTAATGCAGAAGCGGAGCCTTTGCTTTTAAATCCAGATGATTTCCCCAATAAAAGTGCGGTAGAAAATTTAAAAAAAATTCTGGCAAAAACGGCCTCCCCACAAATGCCACTATTACAAAACCTTATTATCCGCGCCGCCGTTGAAACTGTATTAGCTTCGGATGCGAAATTTAATTTATGTGATGAAGTCGGGATTGGAGAATGCAAGCGGGGAAAATTCCTGTTTTCCAATGATTTTGGTCCTTGCCAAATCGTTTTTGCACGCTTAACCAATGGTGATTATGCCCTCTTTCATGCGACCAAGATGGTACATAATAATGAAATGCAACAATTTGTTGATTTAATAAAAAAAGACGTGGTTGATGTCTTCGTTGTGCAAAAGCGCTCCCTTAAAGTCAACTTGGACAAAGCGCCAAGCCTTGCCATTTCTTTGGCTAAAGAGTTAGGCCGTTCTATTGTAAAACGCCTGGAAGTCGCTGATTATCATGGAATTGTTATTGATGGCCACAATAAACAAGTGATCATTGCCCCCAATGTAGTGAAGCAATTTTCGGGAAAAAAACTCGAAGTGCAAGGTGAGCTTATAAAACAAAACTATGAGCAGGGTATTGATATCAATCAAAGTATTTTTGATGCGTTTAAAGTGATGAATTTCGAATATAACAAATTACATAAAAAAACTGAAAGCCTTCCCAGTGTTGTTATCGGCTTAGTCGAAATCCCTGGCGCATGGGTGATTGATGCAGCTATGTCGCTGCGTAAATCACACCCCCATAACAACAATTCTACAACTTTCTTCCCCCAGGAGGAAAAACCTTTATCACTGGAAGAAAGCTTAAAAATTATTTGCGGCACACGCTACCAATACCATCACACCCTCACCAAAATTGATGATCTTGCAGAACCTTGCGAAGAAACCAATGCAACGACTAAAACTCAATCAAAAAAATCGGGGGGCTGCCTGCTGATGTAACAGCCATAGACCATCGCAAACGACTTAAGGCAAAAGCCTTAGTCACGCGATGGCATTCGTGTTTTTAAGTTGCGTTTCAATGTGTTTGATTTCTGCACAGAGTTCTTTGGCATAATGTTGTACTTGCGAACCATTCTGGCCTTCTACCATGATTCTTAATAATGGTTCTGTTCCGGAAGGCCGTAAAAGAACTCGTCCGTCACCATTTAATTTTCTATCCAAAGCCTGTACGGCATCCAAAACTAATGCATGTTTAGCCAGTATACCTGCATGCTCGGTTTTTAAATTTACCAGGGCCTGCGGCAGCATGGTTATTCCCTCGCACAATTGTTGCAGGGTTTTCTGCTGCTTCACCATGATGGCTAATACCTGCAATGCAGCGACGATTCCATCGCCGGTGGTGGTTTTGTCAAGACACACCACATGCCCTGAGGATTCACCGCCAATACGCCAATTTTTTTCTTTCAAAGCCTCAAGTACATAGCGGTCACCCACCTGGGCCCGCAAGAAAGAAACCCCCATAGCGGCAATTGCTTTTTCCAAGCCGTAATTGCTCATCAAGGTACCGACTACTCCTCCCGACAGCAAGCCTTTTTGATGGCGATCTCGGGCGATGATGTAAATAATTTGATCACCATTGATTAAATTACCTTCAGCATCTACGAGAACCACCCGGTCACCATCACCATCTAAGCCAACGCCAATGTCGGCGCCTGTAGCTACCACTTGTTTGCACAAACTTTCAGGAGCAGTGGAGCCACAACCTTGATTAATATTAAATCCGTCTGGCTTATCGCCAATGGCAATTACTTCAGCGCCTAATTCACTAAACACATTGGGTGCGATGTGATAAGTGGCCCCATTTGCACAATCCACGACGATTTTTAAGCCAGACAAGCGAGTTAAAGAAGGGATAGTGGACTTACAAAATTCGATGTAGCGCCCTGGAGCATCCGTGATGCGGCTGGCTTTACCCAATTGCACAGAAGGTACGGTTTGCAATTTTTTTTCCAACTCAGCTTCGATTTCCAATTCAATGCTGTCAGGTAATTTGCTTCCATCTGCCGAGAAAAATTTAATGCCGTTATCTTCAAATAAATTATGCGAAGCGCTGATGACAATTCCAGCATTGGCCCGCAGCGTTTGCGTCAGATAAGCAATAGCTGGGGTGGGCATGGGGCCTAGCAGTTTTACATCCACTCCAGCTGCTGACAGCCCCGCTTCCAGAGCTGATTCCAGCATATAACCGGAAATACGAGTATCTTTGCCTATCAGTACTTTTTTGCGCTCTCCATTTGCCAAAACCCTGCCGACCGCCCAACCTAATTTTAAAATGAATTCAGGATTAATGCTGGATAAACCTACCTGGCCGCGAATTCCGTCGGTACCAAAATATTTACGCTGACTCATTCCTTTTCTATGCCTCCCTTAATAATGGCATCGACAACATGTAACGCTTGGCGCGTTTCCTCCACATCGTGCGTTCTGATTATAGTAACCCCCTGCAAAGCTGCAAATACAGAAATGGCAATACCTCCAACCAGCCGCTCTGAAACAGGTTTTTTCAATAGTATACCCAACGTACTTTTGCGCGAAACACCCAATAAGAGAGGGCGCTTATGCAGGTGGAACTCAGCCATACGCTTGACTAAGTTTAAATTATGTTGCACAGATTTACCGAAACCAAAACCTGGATCCAAAATCAAATACTCTGGCGGAATGCCTGCTTGCTGACAAGCAATCATCCGTTCTTTAAAAAAATCATTAATTTCCGCAACTACATCCTTAGCATAACTGGGATTATTTTGCATGGATTGAGGATGCCCTTGCATATGCATTAGGCAAACAGGCACGCCCAATGTGGCCGCCGTACTTAAAGCATTCTCACTGCGTAACCCCATGATGTCGTTGATGCAGCCAACGCCAGCCGCCACTGCTTCCCGCATGACTTCCGCTTTATAGGTATCAATTGCCATGCAGACATCGCTGGCAGCTCGTATGCGTGCAATCACCGGCATTACGCGGTTAAGCTCTTCGGCCGCGGAAATTGGCTCTGCTCCAGGTTTTGAAGATTCCCCACCGATATCGATAAGATCAGCACCTTCTGCAACCATGCGCATTGCTTGCTCATAAGCATGAATCGGGTCAAGAAATCGCCCGCCATCCGAGAAAGAATCCGGAGTAACATTCAGCACCCCCATGATCAATGGCTTGTGTGACTGGGCGGGAAAAACCGGGGGGAAAGTACTGCCCTTACACCAAAGACGAAACTGCTCGCTATTCACAATTTATTCTCAATAAAATTAGCTAGAAAGAATATATGCTGATGACACTGTCAATGCTCACGGGCGGGATCATCCACAGCTTTTTTAGCAAGCTTCACCGAGGAATCCTTATCCTGAAAATCACCGGAAGGAGGTGTTTTATCCAGTTTCACGCTGTCCCAATCCTCAGGCGGGGATGGAACTCTCCCGGACATGATTTCATTAATTTGTTTCACATCGATCGTTTCGTATTTAATCAAGCCTTCTGCCATTAGATGCAGTTTATCCATATTTTCTGTAAGAATGTTCACGGCGCGTTGATAGTTTCTATCAATAATTTGCCGCACTTCTTCATCGATTTGCTGAGCGGTTTGATCCGAAATTTCCTTGTTTTGCGTTACCGTACGGCCAAGAAATACTTCCCCTTCTTCCTGGCCAAATGTTAGTGGACCTAAGTTAGATAAACCCCAACTCGTAACCATTTTACGCGCAATTTCGGTGGCACGCATAATGTCATTAGAAGCACCTGTCGTCACGCTGTCGGCGCCAAAGATCAATTCCTCTGCCACACGGCCGCCAAATAAGCTGGCTAATTGACTTTCCAGGCGGCGTTTGCTGTGGCTGTAACGATCTTGCTCAGGTAAAAACATGGTAACGCCAAGCGCCCTGCCCCTAGGTATGATAGTGACTTTATAAACTGGATCATGTTCCGGCACCAGCAAACCTACGATGGCATGCCCAGCCTCATGGTATGCGGTCAATTTTTTCTCATTTTCATCCATTACCATGGAGCGGCGCTCTGCACCCATCATGATTTTATCCTTGGCCTTATCAAGCTCCAGCATGCCTACTTTACGCTTGTTAGCACGTGCGGCAAAAAGGGCTGCCTCATTGACCAAATTGGCAAGATCAGCACCTGAAAACCCAGGGGTTCCGCGGGCGATGGAAAGAACGTCTACATTCGTATCGATAGGCACTTTGCCCAAATGCACTTTGAGAATTTGCTCACGGCCACGTATATCCGGCAATGGCACCACCACCTGGCGATCAAAACGGCCGGGACGCAACAGCGCGGGGTCAAGCACATCCGGGCGGTTTGTTGCAGCAATCACAATCACCCCTTCATTGCCTTCAAACCCATCCATTTCTACCAATAATTGGTTTAAAGTCTGCTCGCGTTCATCATGCCCGCCACCGAGGCCCGCGCCACGATGGCGCCCTACTGCGTCAATTTCATCGATAAAAATAATGCAGGGGGCTTGTTTTTTTGCCTGCTCGAACATATCGCGCACCCGCGATGCACCCACTCCGACAAACATTTCCACGAAATCGGAGCCGGAAATAGTAAAAAACGGAACCTTGGCTTCCCCAGCTACCGCTCTCGCCAGCAGGGTTTTACCTGTTCCAGGGGAACCCACGAGCAAAACGCCGCGCGGAATACGCCCGCCCAATTTCTGAAATTTCGTTGGATCGCGCAAAAAATCAACCAATTCTTTAACTTCTTCCTTGGCTTCATCTACGCCAGCCACATCGGCAAACGTGACTTTAACCTGATCCTCACCCAGCAGGCGGGCTCTTGAGCGCCCAAATGACATGGCACCACGGCCGCCGCCGCCCTGCATTTGCCGCATAAAGAATACCCACACGCCAATCAGGAGCAGCATAGGGAACCAATTAATGAAGAGATGCAGTAAAAAGCTTTCTTGCTGTTTTTCCTGCCCGCTAATATCTACATTATTTTTTAGCAATTCACCTAAAAGAGCACTGTCTTGCATGGGCATATACGTCACAAAACGGTGGTTATTTTTATTAACGCCACGAATAACCTTGCTGTCTTCAATGGTGACTGAATTGACCATCCCCTGATCCACTTCCTTGAGGAACTGGGTGTATGAAATTTTTTCAGTGGAGGCATGACGAGGGCCAAAGTTGCTGAATACAGAAACGAGCACAATGGCTATAATCAACCATAAAAATAAATTTTTTACCATATCGTTCAAAGTCTTAACCTCTCTTGTGACGTAATTTTTTACGACGTAAGAATTATAACGTTACTATAAATTATAGCCCTTAGCCAGCAAATAGGTTTCTCGCGAACGTGCCCTGGACGCCAACGGTTTACGAATCACCACTTGTGCAAATTGTTGCCGTGCATTTTTTATCAATTCATCAAACCCGCTGCCATGAAAAATCTTCATCAATAACACGCCACCAGGCTTTAGCATGTTGCTAGCAAAATCAAAAGCCAATTCAGCCAGATACATTGCCCGGGGGATATCAATTGCACTTGCACCACTCATATTGGGGGCCATATCGGATAAAACAACATCCACTCCACGTTTCGGCACGACTTGTTGTAATTCTTGCAGGATTTCATCCTCACGAAAATCGCCCAGAATAAACTGCACGTCCGCAAGTGCATCCATTGGCAATATATCCAATGCAACAATTTTTCCGGAGCCTTTCAGTTTTTCGGTTACGTATTGAGTCCAGCCTCCAGGCGCAGCGCCTAAATCCACTACCGTCATACCGGGCTTTAATAAATTTTCCTTAAGATCAATTTCTTTAAGCTTATACACAGCGCGGCTGCGATAGCCTTCGATTTGTGCTTTTTTGACATAAATATCGTCAAAATGTTCTTGCAACCAGCGTTTACTGCTTTTGGAGCGCGGCATAACCCATCATTATGTTATGGAAGTTCCTTTATATCATACTGAAAAACGCTATCTTTTCCCAGCAAAACGTGCAATAATTTACCATTTTACTCAAAAGACAAAAAAACACCTTAATTATTTCTTCAGCAATAAACTTGCAATTGCAAGCATTTTGGGAATTGGAAACCGTGGATACCGCATTCAAACAAACCTTAAAAGCAAAAGCTCATCACTTAAAACCCGTTATCCTGATAGGCAGTAAGGGATTGACTCCGGCTGTAATTGAGGAAACACATGCGGCCCTGCTCGCACATGAATTGATCAAAGTTAAAATTAATGGCGCGGAAAAAGAAGATCGCCAAGCCATGGCTATTGAATTGTGTGAACAATTGCAAGCTGAACTGGTACAATTAATCGGAAATACGGCGATAATTTACCGTAAGAATGATGAGAAATAACATCTCACCCAAGCTAAATCTGCTTACACATGCGATTTAAAACCGGGTCAATGTATATTTCGTGAGAACAGGCCGCAGATGCGTGATGGGTTAGCATGGGAATGCAGGCGCACTGCTAAGCTTTACAAACGATGCCTGTTTGTATCACTCCCTACCTGCCATACCAAATTTACATAAGGATTTCATTATTTACCACACAAAGAATTTTTGCACCTGTTTATAAAAACCTGGTTTTTTTAAAAAAAATTAGAATAATTTATCTTGATTGAAAACAATATATGAATTACCGTTTTACCCCATGATCCTACAATACATACCTAATGCCCTGACCATTGCTCGCTTGGTTTTGATTGCACCATTTTTGGTATTTCTTTATCAACAAGAGTATGACGGTGCTTTTTATATTTTTCTTTCTGCAGGCCTCACCGATGGCTTGGACGGGTGGCTTGCCCGACATTTTCGCTGGCAAAGCAAATTCGGTTCCTTTATTGATCCGCTGGCTGACAAGCTCTTGATTGCATCCAGCTTTATTTCCTTGGCTTTAATCGGTAAATTACCCTGGTGGCTAGTCGCATTAGTTTTCTTACGAGATTTAACTATTTCCTTTGGCGTATTGGCTTGGTATTGGCTTATTCAGCGCAAGCTTAGTTTTAATCCTACTTTTTTAAGTAAACTCAATACGGCCTTGCAATTACTGCTGGTAACTCTCTGTCTTTTTGAGTTGGCTTATTTTAACTTTTCACCCTACCTCACGGAAATATTAGTCTTATTCACGGCTTTTACGACTGCCGCCACTTACATTGACTATGTTTGGACTTGGGGAAGAAAAGCTTATCTAAGCCGGCATCCCGAGGCTTGATTAATTATTAACACGTTGTTTGGCTCACAGACATGAATCGACAATTGGCCCTGGCAATTCAACTGAATGATGAAGCAACTCTTACGGATTTTTGTTGGGAAGGCAATCCTTTGTTGCAGCAACACATAACAGCCATCATGCAAAGCCACAACGAACGCTTTCTGTTTCTATGGGGGACAGAGGGAAGCGGAAAATCCCACCTTTTGCAAGCATGTTGTCACGCTAGCAAATCGCATGCCGCCATTTATTTGCCTTTAAATCTCTTAAAAGAATGGGGGCCGCAAGTACTTGATGGTTTGGAAGAACAAAAACTCATTTGTATTGATGATGTCGATGCCATAGCAAAAGACCGTGCTTGGGAAGAAGCTCTTTTCCATCTATACAATCGAGTTCGCGATAATGAAAGCGCCGTATTAATTATGTCAGGAAAACATTCGCCGGCACACACTCCCATTTCTTTGCCAGATTTACGCTCACGCTTGAGCTGGGGGCTTGCATTGCAACTTCACGAATTAAGCGATGACAATAAAATTAATACTTTAATCGCCCGCGCGCAAAAGCGAGGGTTTGATTTACCGACCAATGTTGGGCAATTTCTATTAAACCGCTGTGCGCGCAACATGCATGACTTATTAACATTGCTTGACCGCCTCGATGAAGCATCTCTGATCGCGCAACGCAAAATAACCATTCCTTTCGTAAAAAATATACTTGGTGTTTAGGTTAAATCTTACTATTGCAATGTTTTTATAGCGCTTAAGTCTTCCTGAGCGGTTTTTTCTTGATTTGGGAGTGGATTAAAAAAACCAGCGCCCTTTAACCGCGGCGAAAGAGGAATAACATTGCTGCCCCTTTGTTCATTACCGGATTGCAGCAATGGTGTTTCTGTAGGGGTTAATGTTTGAATAGTTTGCTTTAAGGTGCTGACTTCTTGGCAATGGTTTATTTGCTGGTCAAGTTTTCTTTCCAATTTCTCAAGTTTTGCCAGCTGATGGGCTGTTATTGCTTCATCTGCCAAGGCATCAATTTTTTCTTGATCCAGACCAAACCAGCGCCCCACCAAATTTTCAAGCCCCGGGCGTTCGATAAACCAATAAGTATACAAAGCAGCAAGTCCCACCGCCACGCTGACTAAAAGGATAGGCCAGAAAGTAGGCGCCACCGAAGCCACAAAAAAACCAGCAATGGCCATAGCCAAAGATTGCCCTGCAAAAAATCCACCGCCAAAAAAGAGGACGCCGGTAACTGCCGCAATCACAAGCTTCATGATTCGAATATGCGGTGCGTGCAATCTGGTTTTGTATATTTCGCGCGCCTCATCCATGCTTTTATAGCGATGTTTGAGCATGGCAATCATTTCTTTTAAGCTATTTAACTCATTTAATGCATCTTCCCCTGATAATTGCTCCACCTTGGGATAATACTCATCAATTTTTTTTCTTAGTAATTTTATTTGCTCTATTTGCCTTAAAAAGACATCGATTAATTGAGACGATTCTTGTAATTTCACCCCTAGATTCGAGGAAATGGCTAATAAATCGAACCCATAAAATACCACCACCGACAAGAAAGAAAATGCTAAACCGGCAATAAAAATAACGGAAGAAGGTACAGCTTCGAACATCCCTAAAATAGCAGCGATGCCATCAAAACCTTCGCATATTGCCAAAACTGTGCCGGCAATAAGCAAAGCGACGAATTGCACCTTATTATACCAAGGGGCAGGCAGTTCATTTGTATTATCAATTTCCTCATTTTCAAAGAAGGAACCATGCAAGTCTTCCAGCAGAGCAGCACGCAAAG
Source organism: Legionella sp. 27cVA30 (assembly GCF_024160945.1). NCBI lineage: Bacteria > Pseudomonadati > Pseudomonadota > Gammaproteobacteria > Legionellales > Legionellaceae > Legionella > Legionella sp. 27cVA30. The sequence continues at coordinate 56,495 of NZ_JAMYXK010000001.1, read as the reverse complement.
ATTCCATTTTATAGCGAAGGGTTACAGGATATTGCGGGCTGGTTTTTAGCCAGGCTACTAATTCATGCCTGAAGATTTTCTCTTTGTTCCCAAATGGTTGGAAGAAATCTTGCTGAGTTTCGCTATCACTAATTGTCTGTTGCCTAATGCTGCCAATTAACTCCTGCGATTTTTCACTTAATGCCACCAGTTTCATCGTTATCGCCTGACTTGGTTGAGTGGATGCAACCACTTGCCCATATAATGAGCTAAAGAATAAAAAAGAATCTTATTGTACAGTAATTTATTAAAATTTTAAAAAAATTTATACATAATTATTTCCGTTAAGAACATACTGCAGCATGGGGAAAGCGGTAGGATTCGCTATTGCTGCGGCGAGATGAAATTATTGACGCACTGTAAATGGGTAATTATGCATAGGCATACAGTATGATAGCATAGTCACAGCGTGGTTTTTTGGATTATGCCTTCTTCGTCATCGTTTCTGTCCTCTACTGATTCAACCACATCATCTTCTTCAACTGTTTCTTTGTCGATTGCATCGATATTATTGCCCTCTTTATCTTCTTCGTCTGCATCATCTTCATACCACTCCTCATGCTCCCTGAATAACTGAAAGCTATCTTCCGTTTGGGCAACCGCAGCAGTGGGAGACAACTTGCCTAGCATAACCAAGGTTGAATCTTTTGTGACGGTTGCCTGCAGCGGCTCACTATTCTTTAACGAGGCTTTAGGTTCTGCATCCGCTGCAATTAAGCCTTGTAAGCGTTGCTGCAAGGATTTAGCTTGTGTGATGACCCAAGGTATGAGCGCACGGCCAACGGTATAAGTGATGCGGCCCAGTAAATACAAACCGCCCAATCCTGCGCTGGCTGCAAGAATACTAACTCCCACGGTTGGAAAAAATAAGCTTAAGGTAATGCCAAGTAGTGCCAAAGAACCCACCCCCACGCCTACCAGCTTATCAGTAAAAGCGCCGATACCTTTGGCTTGCTGTTGTTGCTCAAGAGTGGCAACCTTATTATGTAAACCCTGAACGATTTTCTTTTGTTTTGTATAATCCTTTTGCAAGGATTCAATTTCCAAAGACAATGTCTGGATGCGCTCCTCGGGTAACTTGCCTAACAATTCCTGTTCTTTCTGCGCGGCTTGATTTTGAATGTCGATAAATTTTTCTTCTTCTACCTGGAGCCTGCTTTTAGCAGCCTTGATATTAAAGTGCAGTTCAATTTTCTTGTAAACAAACCGGGCAGCTAAAAAAATACTGACGCCCAGACCTAAGGAAGCACTGGCAATGGCGATGGGAACTGCTGCCGTTGGAAACACAGCAGCCGCAATCGCCAAACCGAGTAAAACCCCTGAATAGAGCCAACGTGCATTTTTGGATAAAGTAACTTGCGATTTCTCACCCGCAATCCACGATGCCAAATACAGCGCAGGTACGCGGATAAAATCCAAAGCAGATAATACTAATGAGCCATAATGAAAACCATTGGATAGGATTTTTGCTTCTTTTGCGGAATGTGCAAAAACCCCACCGATTTGCAGGAGCTGGGTCACTGCTGTCCCTGTATCATTTGCACTGCCTGCCAGATCGCCGGCAACAGGTGTAACTTTTTTTAACAAGGTCACCAGTAATGAGGACTTCTTTTTACGAACGACCCCGGTAAAAGCAACGCCCTTTTTCATTTCTCGCAATGAGGACAGGAGCTTATCTTGTAAGCCTTCATTTAAATTCAGGGTATCTTCAATTTTTTCCTGCATAACCATGATAAATTACTCGCATGTTGTTTTATAGTTTAGCAAGTAAACATTAAGAAAAGCTGAAGTCGTTTTTTGTTGGCGAAAAAAACGGAATTGAAATGTAACAAGCTGATAATTTAATAAATTTTCTCAGCCATTTCTTGCCAGCCCCCCCTCTTCTCATCTATATTTTTTCATATTGGACATTTATTCTGAGCACCATGGCAAAAAATGCGCTCTATTTAGCCGGAGGTGGGGCACGCGGCGCCTATCAAGCCGGGGTCTTAAAGGCAATTTCCCATATATTGCAAGCAAAAACCCTGCCTTTTAGCATGGTCAGCGGCGTTAGCATCGGCAGCATTAATGCTGCCATCATTGCTCAGCATGCGGATGATTTTCCGGCTGCCATCGACAAGCTTGAAACTTTATGGCGGGAAATCCGTTGTCAGGATATTTTTAATACCAGTAATTATGAACTAGGCAAATCCGTTGTAAAAAATTTAAGCCGTATCATCATCCGCCAACGTCAGACCGGACATTTGCTTGATACAGCCCCTCTGCATGAACTAATTCGAGCCAACATTGATTTCGCACGGATAAAAAGCAACATCGCCAACCATTATCTAGAAACCATGGAAGTGATGAGTATTTGTTATGAAACACAACAAACCATATCGTTCTACCAGCACCATCAACCTGAGTTTGCAGATTGGCATTATCCCCGCCATATCAGTCAGCGGGTTGACATGGACATGCCACACATTCTAGCTTCTAGCGCACTACCTTTGTTCTTTCCCACCATTCGCATCGGCGGCTGCCACTATGGCGATGGCAGCATTGGCCTGGTGGCACCCTTACGTGGTGCCGTACGTTTTAATGTCGAAAAAATTTTAATTTTGGGTACCCGGCAATTCCCTGTCTTTGCCGAACCGGAAAAATTAAGCAACGGCGACATCGGCTTTGCCCATATTTTAGGAAACATGTTAAACGGATTATTTTTGGATAACCTGGATCGCGATATTGAAATGGTCAATCGTATGAATGACATCGCACGCCTGCTATCCATGTGGAAAAAACGCCATTCACCCTGGCGGCCCATTGAGACGCTGCATTTACGTCCCAGCATTGATGTCTCTGCTTTAGCGCAAACCCAATACCATGCCATGCCGGGATTATTGCGTTTCTTGTTAAATGCGTTGGGGGCACAACGCCATTCAGGCGACTTACTGAGTTTTCTATTATTTGAAAAAGAATTCACAGGCGAACTGATTGACTTGGGTTATCACGATACCATGGCTTCTGCCACTACGGTGACGAAATTTTTTTCCTAATCATTTATTGCAGTCGCTGCACCTGTCGACTTCTTAATTCTTCGAGAACAGCCTTGGTTGCAGGCTTTACTCCATGCCAAATGTAAAAAGCTTCGGCGGCTTGCTCGACCAGCATGCCTAACCCATCCCGGCCTTCGCATTGCTGTGCAACCGCCCACATTACAAATGGGGTTTGGCCATGCGCCTGATAAGCCAAATCGTAACAAAGCGGTTTAGTGCTGAAAACCACAGGAGGCAAGGCGATGTTGCTTCCCTCAAGGCTTGCTGCCGTGGAGTTGATGATCAAGTCAAACCCTTCATCAAGTTCATTAAAATGCAAAGGCTTTAATAAAGGAAATTCAAGGCTAAGCATTTCTGCTTTCGCAAAAGTTCGATTGGCAATCACAAACCTTGCAGGATTTGCAGCTAATAAATTACCAATGATGCCGCGTGCTGCGCCACCCGCTCCCAGCAGCAGGATTTTTTTATTTTCCACGTCCATGTGGCGCTGCAAATCGCGTATTAATCCGATGCCGTCGGTATTATCCGCATGCAGCGCTCCATTTTGCATCCAAAGCGTATTGGCGGCTTTTGCTGTCTGGCATCTCTGGGTAGCGATGTGGGCAAGGGTGAATGCTTGTTGCTTGCACGGCAACGTGATGTTAAGACCGTTACCGCCTGCTCTAAAAAAATCACGCACTTGCGCGGCAAAATCCGGCAAATTGATGTTGATTTTTTCATAAATCAATTCAATTTTAACTTGCCTGGCAAATGCCTGGTGAATAAACGGCGACAAGCTATGCTCCACCGGGTTGCCCATCACAGCGTAACATTTTTTCTGCATGTTGTTGCCTTAAAATTAATCTTGCAAGCTCTTCTCTACCAATTCTTGCAAATCTTTTGATAAATCCAGCGAAGACAAGCGCTGCAATTGTTCTTTCATCAAATGTTGTCTGTCTACAGCAAACTTGCGCCAGCGCGTAAACGGCGTAGCCAACCGCGCGGAAACTTGCGGATTGTATTTATCTATTTGCAACAACATATCGGTTAAAAATACATACCCACTTCCATCTGCGGCATGAAAATGACGAGGATTGCCTTGACTAAAAGCGCCAATTAAAGAGCGTACTTTATTCGGATTTTTCATGTTGAATGCAGGATGGGCCAACAATTTTTTCACCCGCTCTAAAGTCCCTGGTAATTCGCTTGTAGCCTGCAAGACAAACCATTTATCAAGAACCAAATCATCATGCGACCATTGTGCATAAAAAGCAGAGAGCGCTTTTTCGCGCATCTCCGCATGCTCTGCATTAACCAATAAACTTAAACTGGCAATTTGATCCGTCATCGTCTGCGCTTTAACAAATTGATCATGGCAAAGGTGCAGGGCACGAGCTTCATCTCCCTTCATCAGCAGCCACAAGGAAATATTGCGCAATTTACGCCGGTTATACGCCACCCCGTGCATCGCATGATCTTCTTCTTGCCATAAAACTTCGTAACACTGCCAAGCGTCATCAAAAAGGGCCGCCCCTAATTGGGCACGGTAGGAATCGCGAGCCTCTTCCAACAAACCAACGTCTACCGCCGCCAATTCAGCTGCAGCTTCCTCAAAACCAGGCGGGTTTAACAATTCAGCGCGCAATGCAGCATCTTGGTCGCTATCTTGTAATACGAACCGATACGCTTTAATCAAATTTTCCGGTATGCACCATTGCTCTTTGGCCGAGCGATAAAAACTCTGCACGCAATTTAGAGCCAAACATTGGGCGGCATTCCATTTTGCAAATCCATCCGTTTCAAACTGCAACAGTGCCAGTAAATCTTCTTGTGACTGAATTTGCTTTAAAATAACGGGGGCTGAAAATTCCCGCAACAGGGAAACAATGGGGCGGCTTTGCAACCCGGTAAACGTAAATGTTTGCTCCCTTTCCCGCAACTCCAATACTTGCGTAGCAAGCGGCATTTGCTTGCCTTGCTCGTCAAATAGCGCAATGCGTATGGGGATATGGAATGGTTTTTTATCCTTGCATTCCGGCGTGGGACGGCATGTTTGTGCCAATGTTAGGGTCAATTCCCCGCTACGATAATCACTTTTTACGGCGATTTCCGGCGTACCGGCCTGGCTGTACCATAACTTAAATTGCGTAAGATCGACTGCATTTGCATCTTCCATAGCTGCAACAAAATCATCAATAGTAACTGCCTGCCCATCGTGCCGGGCGAAATATAAATCCATGCCGCGGCGAAACCCTTCTTTGCCCAGCAACGTCTGTTGCATGCGAATGACTTCGGCACCTTTATTGTAAACCGTCGCGGTGTAGAAATTATTTATTTCCTGGTAAGATTCAGGGCGCACCGGATGGGCCATGGCACCAGCGTCTTCTGGAAATTGCGTGTTGCGCAATACCTTAACATCTAAAATACGATTTACATCACGTGAATTCATGTCCCGGGAAAATTCTTGATCACGAAACACGGTTAATCCTTCCTTTAAACTTAATTGGAACCAGTCGCGGCAAGTGATCCGGTTTCCAGTCCAGTTATGGAAATATTCATGGCCAACCACACCTTCTATATTGGCATAATCCACATCGGTTGCCGTATCAGGCCGAGCCAGGATGTATTTGGAATTGAAAATATTCAATCCTTTATTTTCCATGGCACCCATGTTGAAATCACTTACTGCAACGATCATAAAAATATCCAGATCGTACTCGCGACCGTATTCTACTTCATCCCAACGCATGGCTTTCTGCAAAGAATTCATGGCATGCTGGCATTTATTTTCGTTCCCCGGTTCAACAAAAATATGCAAATCAACCCGTCTTTTGGAAGCTGTGATGAATTCATCAGAAATTTGGACTAAATTTCCGGCAACCAATGCGAACAAGTAAGACGGTTTCTTAAATGGATCTTCCCATAGCACCCAATGCCTGCCATTCGCCTCATCGCCAGATGCAACCAAATTACCATTGGAAAGCAGTACAGGATATTGACGTTTGTCAGCATGAATTTTCGTAGTAAAAATACTTAAGACATCCGGCCGGTCTGGATAAAAGGTCATGCGCCGGAACCCTTCCGCTTCGCATTGCGTACAAAACATTTGCCTGGAGCGGTAAAGGCCTGACAGGCTCGTATTATCTTGTGGACGGATGCGCGTGACGATAGATAAGCTGAATTCATCAGGGCATATCGGGATGATAAGATTTCCCTCACGCAATTCGTATGCATCCGCCGCAAGCCCCTGGCCGTTCATGGCGATACTCAATAATTCAAGTTCATCGCCACATAAATGCAATCCCCCTTCCCGCTGCCGTTTCAACTGCATTTGGTTCGTCACCAGCGCGTGGTCGTCGTATAAATCAAAATCCAGCGCGATGGATTCCACGGAAAAAACAGGCGGTTGATAATCTTTGCGATAAATAGTCTTGGGCATGGTGTCGTTCCTGTATATAACAACTTTTTAAGCGATTATGAAAAATAATTAAAATTACTAGCTATACTCAAAATAAGTGATAAGTATCATGCTTTTATCAGTGAAATAGAAAAAAGAAAAGGATTTGCAGTGAAAAGAATTCTTTATTCTTCCGCTATAAAAATAAAAGTATTGAAAATTAGCATATTCAACCATCACCCAAAGCATATTTTTTATGGTATTGTCATCCGTTAGGGATGAGTAATAGGGGAATAACTTATGAATACGCAAGATTTTTTGGCAGGATACACGCGCCGCTTCGTGGATAACAAAGAGGAAGAATTGTCACTGGATGAATACCTTGAGTTATGCCGTACCGATCCTTCTGCTTATGCCAACCCCGCCGAGCGTCTGCTCATGGCGATTGGCGAGCCAGAATTGGTAGACACCCGCCACGATCCTGTTTTGTCCAGAATTTTCTCCAATAAAATCATTCACCGTTATGCTGTATTTAATGATTTTTATGGCATGGAAGAACCCATTGAACAAATCGTTGGTTTTTTAAAACATGCAGCCCAGGGCTTGGAAGAAACCAAACAAGTCCTTTATTTACTGGGGCCTGTAGGCGGCGGTAAATCTTCTTTGGCAGAGAAACTCAAGGATTTGATGGAAAAAACACCTTTTTATGCAATTAAAGGTTCACCTGTTTTCGATTCACCACTTTCCTTATTCAACCCGGATGAAGATGGGGAATTACTTTTTGAACGCTTCGGTATTCCCAAGCGTTATTTGCGCTACGTGATGTCCCCTTGGGCTATTAAACGCCTTCACGAATACAACGGTGACATTAATAAATTCAAGGTTATCAAAGTTAAACCATCGCGTATGAAGCAGATTGCCATCGCCAAAACAGAACCTGGTGATGAGAATAATCAGGATATTTCTTCGCTGGTGGGAAAAGTGGATATCCGCAAGCTGGAAGAATTTTCGCAGGATGATCCGGATGCATACAGTTATTCCGGCGGACTTTGCCGCGCCAATCGCGGTTTGCTGGAATTCGTGGAAATGTTTAAGGCACCGATCAAAGTATTGCATCCTTTATTAACCGCAACCCAGGAAGGGAATTACAATCCTACCGAGGGTCTGTCTGCCATTCCTTTTGAAGGCATCATACTTGCCCACTCAAACGAAGCAGAATGGCAAACTTTCCGCAACAACAAAAACAATGAAGCATTCATTGACCGTATTAACATCGTTAAAGTTCCTTATTGCTTGCGCGTTTCCGAAGAAATTAAAATTTATAAAAAATTGCTTGATAACAGTTCCTTAAGCCATGCTCCATGTGCACCGGGAACTCTGGACATGCTTGCACAATTTTCTGTGTTAACGCGTTTGAAAGAACCGCAAAATTCAAGCATATACTCCAAGTTGCGCGTTTATAATGGCGAAAGCTTGAAAGATACGGACCCTAAAGCAAAATCCTATCAAGAATACCGTGATTTTGCCGGCGTTGATGAAGGCATGACCGGAATTTCCACGCGTTTTTCATTTAAAATCCTATCAAAAGTCTTTAACTTTGATCATGCCGAAGTCGCAGCCAATCCCGTGCACCTGCTTTATGTGCTGGAACGCCAAATTGAACAAGAGCAATTTCCGCAAGAAGTGCACGAAAAATATCTGACCTTCATTAAAGAATTTTTATCACCTAAATACGTTGAATTTATAGGTAAGGAAATCCAAACCGCTTATCTTGAATCCTATTCAGAATATGGTCAGAATATTTTTGACCGCTACATCACTTATGCTGATTTCTGGATCCAGGATCAAGATTACCGCGACCCGGATACCGGAGAAATTTTTGACCGTGCAGCCCTGAACTCAGAACTTGAGAAGATAGAAAAACCCGCCGGGATTTCAAACCCCAAAGATTTCCGCAACGAAGTCGTCAACTTTGTGTTAAGAGCGCGCGCCAATAACCATGGCAACAATCCACGCTGGAATAGTTATGAAAAATTGCGTACGGTTATTGAGAAAAAAATGTTCACCAATACCGAAGATTTACTTCCTGTGATTTCTTTTAACGCAAAAGCATCTGAGGAAGATAAGAAGAAACATGAAGAATTTATCGCACGGATGGTGGAAAAAGGATACACCCCCAAACAAGTACGATTGTTGTGTGAATGGTATTTAAGGGTGCGTAAATCGCAATAATGAGTTGATAAATCCTCAGCTTCGATGCCAACTCAAAGCGGAGGATAAACGGGAAGTGTATTTATGACCCAATTGATTGATAGGCGACAAACTTCAGGGAAAAAAAGCACGGTTAACCGCCAGCGTTTTTTACGTCGCTACAAAAATCAAATTAAGCGCGCTGTAACCGATGCCGTCAGCCGACGCAGCATCACTGAAATCGATCAGGGAGAGCAAATCAGCATCCCGGCGAAAGACATCAGTGAACCACGCTTCGCGCGCGGTTATGGCGGCGTACTGGAACGTGTTTTGCCCGGTAATGATGAATTTACAACCGGCGATCGCATCAAACGCCCAGGTAGCGCCAATAGCAGTGGCAGCGGCAGTCAAGCCAGCAACAGCGGCGAAGGAGAAGATGATTTTATCTTCCAATTATCGCGGGAAGAATTTCTGGAACTTTATTTTGAAGACTTAGAACTTCCCGATTTGGTAAGGAAAGAATTGGCACGCATCAATACTTTCAAAACAGTGCGCGCCGGCATAACGAGTAGCGGCACCCCGACAAACATCAACGTGCTGCGTTCCATGCGCCAAGCTACCAGCCGACGCATTGCTTTGGGATCTCCTTACCGGCGCCAATTGCGTGAAGCAGAAGCTGAACTTGCCCGTCTGCAAGCTTTAAACGCAGATCATTTGGACATCACGCGTTTGGAACGAGACATTCAGTTTTTGAAAAAGAAGCTCAATGCAGTGCCTTTCATCGATACGATTGACTTACGCTACAACAACCGCGTGCGCATGCCGGCTCCATCCACGCAAGCAGTGATGTTTTGCATCATGGATGTCTCAGGTTCTATGGATGAACCCAAAAAAGATATTGCCAAACGCTTTTTCATTTTACTGTACCTTTTTTTGACGCGAAATTATGAAAAAATTGAATTGGTATTTATCCGCCACCACACATCCGCGAAAGAAGTCACAGAAGAAGATTTTTTCTATTCAAGAGAAACGGGCGGCACGGTCGTCTCCAGCGCACTGGAACTGCTGAGCCAAATTATCGAAACCCGCTACAATCCAGCTGCCTGGAATATTTACGTGGCACAAGCATCAGATGGCGATAACTGGAATGCCGACTCGCCTTATTGTCTGGAATTGCTGCAAGAAAAAATTATGCCCATGCTGCAGTATTTCGCCTATATTGAAATCATGCCGCGACACCATCAAAGTTTATGGGAAGTGTATCAGCAGGTGCGCAAACATCATCCAAACTTTGCGATGGAAAATATCGATAATGTCGTGGATATTTATCCCGTATTTCGTGAGTTGTTTAAAAGGAAAACAGCATGAAACCGCGAAAAAAACCTTTATCTACCGGTGCTGAGTGGACATTTGAACTTCTACAGACTTATGATCGGGAAATTGCCCGCATTGCGAAAGACTTCAGGCTGGATACTTATCCAAACCAAATTGAAGTCATTAGCGCAGAGCAAATGATGGATTGCTACGCTTCCGTCGGCATGCCCATAGGCTACCACCACTGGTCTTTTGGCAAACATTTTGTCAATGTAGAAAAAAGTTATCAACGCGGCCAGATGGGATTGGCTTATGAATTGGTCATCAATTCCAACCCTTGCATTTCCTATTTAATGGAAGAAAACACTATGGCTATGCAAGCGCTGGTGATAGCCCATGCCTGTTACGGCCACAACTCATTTTTCAAAAACAATTATTTGTTTAAAATGTGGACATCAGCCGATGCCATTATTGATTACCTCTTATTTGCCAAAAATTACATCAGTGAATGCGAAGAGCGCTACGGAATAGAAGACGTTGAATCGACACTGGATGCGTGCCATGCATTGATGAATTATGGTGTGGACCGCTATAAACACCCAACAGCCCTAACGATTCAGGAAGAAAAGATCCGTCAGCAAAACCGGGAGATTTATCTGCAATCGCAAATTAATGAGTTATGGCGGACGATCCCTTTTAATAAAGAAACTTTCCACCAACGCGAGAAGAAACGTTTCCCCGAAGAGCCGCAAGAAAATATCCTTTATTTCATCGAAAAAAATGCTCCGTTGCTGCATCCTTGGCAACGCGAGATCGTGCGCATTGTGCGTAAAATTGCGCAATATTTTTATCCGCAAGGACAAACCAAGGTCATGAATGAAGGCTGGGCATGCTTCTGGCATTACACTTTGCTGCATGCGCTTTACGACGAAGGCTTGGTTACCGATGAATTCATGCTGGAAGTACTGCAAAATCACACCAACGTCATCATGCAGCCTGCTTACAACAGTCCGTATTATAGCGGCATCAACCCCTACACCTTGGGTTATCACATGATGCAAGACATCAAACGCATCTGTGAAAATCCCACCCCGGAAGATAAATTCTGGTTTCCAGAACTTGCCAACAGCGATTGGTTAACGAGCCTTGACAATGCCATGCGCAATTTCAAGGATGAAAGTTTCATAGCACAATTCCTTTCGCCACGAGTCATTCGTGAATTGAAATTATTTCATATTCTTGACGATGATCGTTATCCAGAATTAGTCGTAGGTGCTATCCATGATGAGGGCGGCTACCAGCAAATCCGGGAAGCATTATCAAGACAATACAACTTAGGTTATCTCGAACCTGATATCCAGGTTTTTTCCGTCGACATGGAAGGCGATCGCACCCTTACCCTGCACTATATGCAACATGAGCGCGCGCCATTAGGGAATACAACGCATGAAGTATTAAAGCATCTGCACAGCTTATGGAAATTTCCCGTAGCGTTGAAAACCATCGATAACAAAGGGCAAGTGATGGGAGAATTCCATTGCCCGCCGCCTGCAAGCAATCCCAGCACACCCGACAAATCATCCTAGCCAAACCCAGCAAGGGTGATGACGCTTCACCCTGCTGATGCTCCCATCGTTTCACTAATGTTGCATCCGGTGTAAAAAGCATGGCAATAACATCAAGTTTCATCTGGTTATCACTTGCATCCCGCGGTCTTAACCCCGCGGAATTGCAATTGTTTGTGCGATGCGCTTATTTTGCTGCAAGCTCAATGGCGAATGCTAAGCCAAGCTTGGTGTAATTCCTCATATGTTGCTGATTGAGCAAGTTCATGCCATCGGCTGCAGTGTGGATAAAAGGATTATGATCTTCAAAGCTGGTCTCACAAGGGAATGAAGCAGGTATGCCTTCTTGCGTCCAGGAAGCATGATCGCTGCACCCATAGCCACACTGGGAATAAGCTACCGGTACTTTAATGTAAGCTTTAATCAATTGCGCTAAAAACCGGTTTAATTTTTGGTTTGTATAATCCGTAAAAATCCACATGGTATTATCTTTGGCATGATGACGATAACCTGTCATATCCAGCTGCAACACAGCATGCACCGGGATGGATTTCTGCATAAAATCCTGTACAACTTGCTGGGAGCCAACTAAGCCTCGTTCCTCAGCGGCATACCAGATGATATAAATAGGGCGTTTAAACTGGATGTCTGCAGCCAATAAAATACGGGCAATTTCCATTGCAGTCGCCGAGCCGGTGGCATCATCATCCGCCCCTGGCATCCTGTCCATCCCATCACGGCCGAGAGTGTCCATGTGTGCACCAATGACAATAGCAGGAGCTTTTTTACTTTTGCCAATCACAGTAACGACAGAAGGCTGCACGTAAGGAGCTCGCGTTTGTACATAAAAAGTCTCGGCATCTTTATTGCCATGTTCTAAAATAAGCCTGTCAACCTGCTCTTTTATCCATTCGGCAGTCCTTACGCCGTTTTCGTTAAAGGCGGAACGATTCACGAAAGCAGACAAATGGGTGATGGTCTGCCACATGGCTTGCAAATCGATCTGCTGCAATGCTTTGCGCACCAGCTTTTGGTGACGGAGGCGATTATCCCCCGCAAAAGTCTTTGCGTGCGCAGGCTTATCCAATAAGGCTGCAGCGGTTTCTTGCCGCTTTGTTAACGATTCACTGGAGATTAAATGGCTGACGTTTACGAAATGGCCACAATGAATTTGCTCTGCCAACTGGCTTAACGTGTCTAAATCATGCAAATTAAGTTCAATAATTTTATACTGAGCGTTTTCTGCCAGGATCTTATGTGCAAATTTTATATTATTGGCCAAACAAGCTGGCAATTGCACTTGCTCTTTAACAAGAGGAGTTTTTGCTGTTAACGAATACGACAACAGCATGCAACACATTAAAAAAATAAACCTTCCCGGCATGTTCTTCTCCTTAAGAATCAATTAAATAAAACAAATTTGCTTAAATTTTTATTTTTTCGCTTCTTTTTTTGTTACCAAGCTTCGGCTACTATGTGGCTTTCATTCTAAAGAACCTGTTGATCAACGTGTATTTTTTCACGAAATGGTTAATTTTTACATAGGAGTTACAAGCAATGAAGTCGGCCACTACTGCTCTCACCAAAAAAATAAAACTTTATGAAGAGCAACTTGCCAATATTTTGCGAAATTTAGAAGAAAAACACAACAAAGCTACGGCAAAATATCGGGTGCGCCAATATGCGGATGCTAATAATCAACTTAACACTGCTTTGCAATACTATGAAGAAACCCAAAAGAAAACCATTGCTATAGTCTTGGAATTCAAACAAACGCTTGAGGGTAGCACACTTAATGAAACGCAACAAAAACGCTTGAATAATATAACCGAGCTTAATGCGAAAATCCTTAGAAAAATTACATTAATGCAGCAAACTCAAATTACACTGCAAAACATTTTAGCTTCATTAGAAACCCCAAATGAAGCTAAAGAAACACCGCGGGAAACACTGTCGGAGGAAAAACCCGTCGAAATTGTTAGCCAACCGTCAGAAAAAACACCTTCAACATTGCCAGTTGAAATTGTACAGGAAAAAACACCGCAGCTACCGGCACAAGAGACACCTCCTCAGGAAGTAGGACATGATGAAAACGCCATGTACTCACCGCCTGAATCCTTAGACGATGAAGTTGTGCCAATCACCGAAATTGACAAAGTTTTGCAAGCTTTGCAAACCTGGCTAAGTCAAAATAAACCATCCGAGCTGCATGGCAAAATAAAAACACTGATCAGCATCGTAGCGGACTTGCGCGAGCAACGCCAAGCCTCGGATGAGTTTTTATCGGCAACACTCAACCATACGCATCAGTTATTAATGAATAACTATTCGATAGAAGAATACCAACAGGAAGCAGCCAAGCTTAAAAGCTCCCCTACCTTTACCCTGCGTCTGTTAGGAGGGGTCATGGCGGCTATTGGCTTACTAGTCCTTGCCCTAGGGGTAGCCTTGGCTCCTACAGGGGTGGCTGCAGTTGGCGCCGTAATAGCTGGCGGAGTTTTTATGTCTGCCGGCTCTGGATTAACCGCGTACAGCTTTTTCACCAAAGGGAAGCATCCAGAATTAGGCCATGCCTTGGCTGATGTTGCGGCAAGCAAACTGAATGGCTCTACTGTTGCTAACCATGAAGAAGAAAACACGTCTTTGATGCTGCAAACCAATTGATTAGCTGACTCAGCTTGCCTTCTGGCAAGCTGGGTTTCTTGCTGCTTTTTAAAGAGGCTTTCGCCAGCCACTTTCCTTGCTATCGTTATTGATAATCATTTGCATTTGTAATAAAGTACCAATTCTGCAAAATTATCTTTTAAATAAAATGAAAAGCAAAAAAATACCTTATTACTTATTCCTGCTGTTGCTCACCTGCGGCGCCAGTTTGATTCTTGGCTTTTTAAGTTTTGGGGGTATGTTTGCCCTTTGGCCTGTGCTGCCGCTTGCGGCAGGGGCATTTGTTTTGTCCGTTGCTTATGAAAGCGAAATTTATTTTCAAAACATCAAAGGTTCTTTGCTGAAGCTTTTAAAGCATAATTATTTAAAAAATGAATTAGGCAAGGAATTCCTGCTCACCCATTTCCCGAAAGACACGGAACATTGCCCGGAGTTTTGCAAAGATTACCAGAAACAATTGGAATTGCTGCATAAATTTGCGCATAAACGTCTGGATGCAGAAGACGAAGACCGTAAACAAGAGATTGAAAAAACATTACGCGACATGGAAAAATGGTTTGCCGTCCAGCTCTTTCGCCCTGTAGACGATACCCAAGAATTAAGCCCCTATGAAGAAGAACTCAATGCCTGGTTAAAAGAACACGATGCTCAAGCTTTCGTTAAAAAATACCATACGCAGAAACTGGCTTTTAATGCCGCAAAAATTTTCAGCACACTGGCTGGCATTTTTATGGGGATAGGTTCGACCTACCTCCTGGTGGAAGCATTCACTATTATCCCTTTTCTGGCCGCCATCCCATTCGGTGTATTGCCGACTCTGATTATCCCTATGGCAGTTGTGGCTGGAGCAGCCTATGGCATGCTCACTTATAATGCAATAACTGACATGATTGCTAATGACACCATTCGCAAATGGTTCAGGAAAGTCCGCGACGACTGGAATAATGGTTTGACGCTGCACAGCGTATTTATAGGACTTTCTGCTGTTTTCCTTTCCGTGCTGGCATTGGCTTTGACTATTTGTACTGCCGGAACATGGTGGAGTATCGCGCGTGCATCCCGCCCTCTGTTCAGCTGGATGGCTACTTCCATCCCGCAATTCATTGTAGGGGTTGTTAACCCTGTTATCATCGGTTTTGCCTCCATCATTTTTAATTTACAAAATACCAGTGAAACCTTAAGCATGGTTGAAAAAGCCATTCGGCCTGCCGAGAAAGATAAACCTCAGGAAGGTTTTTTTTCCCGCTGGATTACAACCGTTAAAGAACGTTTTACCCGCCTCTACGCACAGGAAAATATTTTGCAAATTCTTAATCCCTTCCGTCTTTTTCTGACCATTGTGACGGCTCCCTTGCGCATCGTTATGTTCATCGGCCATTTGATCAGCATGGGGGTAAGTGATGATCGGGTACCGGGCATTCCGGAATGGGCCACCGCAACCATGAGTACCTGCAGCGAAACCCTGGAAGATTTTCATTACTTCTTTGATTTTGCTGCAGATGAAGATAGTCATCACCACGCTGATGACTCCCATAGCCAGGCCCGCCATAAACATCAGCATGAGGATCTGGAAAAAAAACACGCCGCGCATCTTAAAGAATTGCTTCAGGAGCGTTTAGGCAAAGGACACGATCATAGTCATAACAATGATATTCCCACCCGCATCCTGAAGCGGCTATTCATCCCGATTTATTTTGCAGCAGCATGCTGGGATTACCTAACCAGTAAATTAAACAGCGGTCAGCGCCCCGTCCTGGAATTTCGGCGCGCTTTTGAAAAGCAATGGGGATTGGATGAAATCAAGAAAGTATCTGTTAAAGAAACCAAAGAACCATCCCTGCAGTGGAAAAAAGAGCGCGCCATTTACAAAATTGAGCGCTTCAAGGAAAAACATTTGCAAAACGTTTGGGTCAGCCAAGAATTGGCGCAGGGAAAAGCCCAGCAATTAACCCGTCTGCAACACGACTTGCGCGAGCTTGAGCTGGATGCTGACGATGTGTTGACCACAAGAATAGAGCAGGAAGCAAACCATGCTGCGTATGGCAAACACCGCTTTTTCACCAATGCAACTGCAGAAACGGCAACAACAGGATTTCTGCATAATTTGGCAAAGCAGGCAAAACCAATGCGCGCCTGTTAATTTCTGCTATTCCAGCAATAAATTCTTAAGCCCTGCCAAGTGCGAGCGTGCCAGGGCTTTTGATTTCGTCTCATCCTGCTCCCCCGCCTTTCCGAACCATTCAAGACTGTCTTTAGGCAATTCATCGAGGAAACGACTTGGCAGGCAATCCTGCAATTCACCGGCGCGACGCCGTTGCCGTGCTAATGATAAACATAAGCCTTTTTGTGCACGCGTGATTCCTACATAAGCGAGGCGACGCTCTTCTTCAATCTGCTCGGCATCGATGCTAACCCGGTGCGGCAGCAATTCTTCTTCCATGCCGACCAGGTATACAAAAGGAAATTCCAAGCCCTTGGAAGCATGTAATGTCATCAATTGCAACGTGTCGGCATCTTGTTCATCCGCTTGCTCTAAAATATCCAACAAAATTAATTTATTAATCGCATCGGGTAATTCTTTCCCAGGCTCTTTGTCCAATATCCTTCCTACCCATTCCAGCAATTCCCATACATTGTCCATACGCTTTTGCGCCTTTAAGGGCGTGTCGCATTGTTCATAAATATGAGCTTCATAACCGCTTTCTTCGACCATTTCGCGCAATACATCGACAATAGGTTCATTGTGTGAACGCAATTTTATTTTTTCAAGCCATTGCTTAAATACTTGTAATGCCGCCCGCGGCTTATCAGCAACATGCTCACTTAATGCTAAATGATCACAACAAGCATATAAACTTTGCCGGCGTATTTGCGCATAATTGCCTAAAGCAGATAGGGTGTTCTCCCCAATACCCCGTTTAGGCGTATTGATAATTCTTAAAAAAGCAGCATCGTCGGTTTCATTGCACAATAGTTTCAAATAAGCAAATACATCTTTTACCTCAGAGCGGGCAAACCAGGATTGTCCACCACTAATCCGGTATGGAATACCATGCTGGCGCAAGACTTTCTCGAACACGCGTGACTGATGGTTGCCGCGATATAAAATGGCATAATCGCCATAACGCGTACGCTGACGCAATTTGTGGCTGATTAAATCTGCTACAACTTGTTCCGCTTCATCTTGATCATCCCGGCAACATAAAACACGGAGCAGATCACCTGAACCAAATTCACTCCACAAACGTTTGGGAAACAAATGCGGATTATTTGCAATCAAATGGTTGGCCGCATGCAGGATACGGGCCGTGGAACGATAGTTTTGTTCAAGCTTAATTACCTTAAGCTGTGGGTAATCACATTGCAATTGCGCCAAATTTTCCGGTCTTGCACCGCGCCAGGCGTAAATGGATTGATCATCATCGCCAACGACCGTGAAATGCGCGCGCGTTCCCACCAGTAAACGCATCAGTGCGTATTGACTGGTGCTGGAATCTTGATATTCGTCAATCAGCAAATGGCGGACTTTATTTTGCCAACGCTCGCGGATTTCTGGGTGTGTATTTAACAAATAAACCGGCAGGCGAATTAAATCGTCAAAATCCACGCCATTATAGGCTTTTAAGGCATGTTGATAACTTGTATATAATTGCGCCGCTGCCGCTGCTGAAGCATCCTCTGCCTGCCTTACGGCATCCTCTGGAGTCAATAATTCATTCTTCCAGCGGGAAATTTGCTGCTGGATGCGCAATAATTCTTCGCGATCGTTTGCACGCGCAGCAGGCATAAAATTCCGCAAAATTTGCAAACTATCTTCATTGTCAAAAATAGAAAAGCTGCTTTTTAACCCGCAATAAGTTACTTCGCGTTTGATGATGCTCAATCCCAGGGTATGGAATGTAGCCACTTTCAACCCACGGCGCGCCGGTGCAGGCAAAACAGAAGCCACGCGCTCGCGCATTTCATTAGCCGCCTTGTTGGTGAATGTAACTGCGCAAATGCTGGAAGCAGCATAGCCGCATGTTTCAATAAGGTAAGCAATTTTTTGCGTAATCACGCGGGTTTTTCCGCTTCCTGCACCAGCTAAAACCAACAAGGGTCCATCAATGTGTTTAACTGCCGCCATTTGTTGTGGATTAAGCATCATCTTATTCACGCACAAAAAACGAACATTATGACATGAATGCGAGAGCTGTAAAATTACACATGCCTTGAGACGGCTCACTCTCCATGGCAGCCACCTTAAGAAAAGCAATACAACTGGATTATTCCTTAATTGCGTGCTGAAAAAACCGTGTCATGGCTTATTTCGCCAAGACACGGAATGAGATTAATGTTCTGCCTGTAAGGGATTGCCTCATGGCATCAGTTTTTTGCTGATATCGCCTTCCAGTTCAATTTTGCTTGGGTCAATAGAGAGCACAGGCTCGCCCTCAGCAAAATTTATTTTATTCAAATCAATCCATAGGATATTGGGGGCTGTAGTAGAGCTGAAATAATAAATTTTATGGGTAAGATCGCTTAGTGTTATCCAGCGCGTTGCCCAGGCATCTTCCGTTTTATTCCCGGAAGTATCCACTGCACCAAAAGGAACCATTGCCGTGCGCATCACCGATAAAACACCGGCCAAAACATCCAAATCAGTCGAGGGCTTGGGCAATGTTTTCAAAAAAGTGGCCACGCGCACAAACCGGCTCAATGGATCGGGATCGCCTGGCAATGGCAAGTGTCCGCCGAATCCCCGATAACGCTTGAGGTTAGCGAGTTGAATGTCATAAGCAGGCTCATTTGTCATAATTTGATATTGCGGGCCATGGTACACTTGCATTTTCCCGTTAACGTATTCAACAACAGCTGAATCACCGGACGCATCTTCCATTGTTAAATGCAAGGGCCAAATTTTATTGTGCACTTCAGTGGCAACGATCTGCAAATCTTTCATGCCGTTTAGTGCCTCATTAACGGTGGCATAGTTATCCAACAGATATTGCGACCATAAAACATTGGAAATTTGCGGTTTGGAGGGATCAGTCTCAGGATATTTGGTATCAGCAAGATATAAGAGGTGGACACTAAGGCCTTTTTCATTGATGCCGTCTGAGGCAGCATTTGTATGAAATTCGGTGACGACCACATTACCGTATCGGGATTTCCATTTTAAGGAATTGCTGCCAGCCTCACCTTGATGTTCCGTGCCGCGCGGATAAGCCTTAATCAGCGGCGAATCTTGTGTGAATAAATCCGTGGAGCGGGCAGCGACTTTCGCCACTTCATTGTTATTCCAAAAAACCCTGGTGCAGCTTATGGCTTGTGGAGAAAACAAATGACAGGCCAAGGAGATAATTAAACCTGATTGTAAATAAAATTGTTTGGGCATGAATAAAATTCCTTTTTTAACCAGTAAATTGAGCTTAGCACCATCTTGCAAGAAAACCCAGATACTGATCGACTCACCTCTTACTTGTGCTAAAATTTCCTTTTGTCCATAAATTTGATGCCATGACCGAAACCGATACGTTACAACGATTTATGTTTGAGCATGCAAGTATTCGCGGTGAAATCGCTCATTTGCAAACCTCATATCAAACCATTATGCGCCAACACCCCTACCCCGCAGCAGTAAAACGCTTGCTCGGAGAAGCTTTGGTATCTTGTTTGCTTTTAGCTGGCAGCATTAAATTTGAAGGCGAAATCAGCTTACAATTTCATGGCGATGAACGCTTGCCTTTGCTGCTGGTGCAATGCGATCACCAGTTACAAATACGTGGCTTTGCCAAATATAAGCCTGCGGGTGAAGAGCCGGTCGATTATCAACATGCCTTCCTGAACGGCAAAATGGTGCTTATCATCAATCAATATAAACATACCCAAGCTTATCAAAGCGTGGTGCCGATACGCTCGATTTCCATGGCTGAAAACATCATGCATTATTTTGTCCTGTCAGAACAGCTCTCAACCCGGGTGTGGCTGGCCGTGGATGATGAGCAAGCGGCAGGGATGTTGCTGCAACTTATGCCAGGCCAAGACACTGTACAACGGGAACAATTTTGGGAATATGCCGTGCAACTGGGACAAACCATTACGGAAAAAGAATTATTAACCCTTAGCAATCAAACCATTTTACACCGCCTGTATCATGAAACCCAATTACGGCTTTATGAAGCGCGTACAGTCCATTTTCGTTGTCGCTGTACCCCTGAAAAAATGAAACAAGTGCTTACTGTTTTAGGCGAGCAAGAAATACAAGAATTGGTAAAAGAACAAGGGGAAATAGCCGTAACATGTGATTTTTGCAATCAAAAATACGTCTTTGATCCCATAGACATCACCCTGCTTTTTCACAAAAACAAGTGAAACGGAGGCATGTGGTGCCTCCAGTGCAAGCTATTGAATTGGGAATTGGAGATTGATCATGAATGATTGCTGCTGCGCGTCAAGTTCGGTGTAATCGCTACGCATTGCTTGTAAAATCAACTTCATATTGCTGAATTGTTCGCTAAGCTGAAAATATAAAGCCGCTGATTGACTTTCCTGCAATTCACCTACGGTTAGATAAGCAGCTTGCCCCATATCGGTGAAATAATCCAGGCTGACATGGCGCTTTTTAGCCATACCAGGAAACAATCCGCAAAACAGCAGGCTTTTATCGCCCACATCGCGCAACAATTCAAGTTGCCGTTTGCCGCCCATGCGCATGGATTCCAGGAAATCCAATGCGATTACCGATTCAAGAAGATGGGTGGTTTGGGAAAACCGCATGAGCAGAAACACCAGATAACTCTCTGTATTTTCAGTTAAAATTACATGAGTCGCAGCTTGTGCTTCATTGACCAGCGCATGCCATTGGCTGATGTCGGTGGGATGCAGTATTAATTTTTTCATAATATCCACCTTGTTTTACATAGGCTTACTACTAGTTTAGCAAAGTCCTTGCCACAACATAAAAATTTACTAAGTCAGAGATTTGCCGTGCCTGCAGGATGAATCAATTATCAAAAATACAATCTTCATTGTATAATGGTAAATAATGAACAATTCTTGTTTTGCCTCTTAGAATTCATTAATGACTTTCAAGCAAAGATGGTCAACACGCTCGCTGCATTTCTGGTTAAGTTTTACCAGGTAAAGCAGCAAGCAGATCCACATGTCTTGCAAAATTCATTAGAAATTCTAGCGGCAGTTTAATTTATGAAGGTATTTATGATCGAAAAAATCCGCAACGTTGCCATTATTGCTCACGTCGACCATGGCAAAACCACACTAGTTGATAAGTTATTGCAACAGACTGGGACACTGAACGACAGGGCTCCAAAAGTTGAACGCATGATGGATTCCAATGCCCTTGAAAAAGAACGGGGGATTACCATTCTTGCGAAAAATACTTGCGTGCATTGGCAAGGGTATCAAATCAATATCGTCGATACACCCGGGCACGCTGACTTTGGCGGCGAGGTTGAACGAATTCTATCGATGGTTGATAGCGTATTGTTGCTTGTTGACGCTGTGGATGGCCCTATGCCACAAACGCGCTTCGTGACCCAAAAAGCATTCGCACGCGGATTGAATCCTATCGTTGTCATTAACAAAATTGATAGACCGGGGGCTCGTCCTGACTGGGTAATGGACCAAGTATTTGACTTATTTGATAACTTAGGCGCTACTGATGAGCAATTGGATTTCCCAGTAGTGTACACTTCTGCTTTAAATGGTTATGCCAAACTAAACCTCGAAGACGAAGCCAGTGACATGCATGCCTTGTTGCAAACTATTGTCGATCGCGTCAATCCTCCCAGCGTAGATAAAAATGGGCCATTCCAGATGCAAATCAGCTCACTGGATTATTCTTCCTATGTAGGGACCATCGGCATTGGCCGCGTCACGCGCGGACAAATTAAGGCAAAATCCCCAGTTAAGATCATCGACAAAGACGGCAATATACGCAGCGGTCGCTTATTGCAACTGCTTGGTTTTAAAGGATTGGAACGCATTGAAATGGAAGAGGCGAGTGCTGGCGATATCATCGCGGTAACTGGTATCGACCAATTAAATATTTCCGATACCATTTGTGATCCTAACCACGTGGAAGCATTACCCCCCTTAACGGTGGATGAACCTACCATCAGCATGACATTCCAGGTGAATGACTCACCTTTTGCCGGCCAGGAAGGCAAATTCGTCACCAGCCGCAAACTTCGCGAGCGTTTGGAAACTGAATTATTACATAACGTAGCATTACGCGTCGAAGATACGGAAGATCCGGATAAATTCCGCGTATCAGGCCGCGGCGAATTGCATTTATCCATCCTCATTGAAAACATGCGCCGTGAAGGATATGAGTTAGCCATTTCCAAACCCGAAGTGATTCTGCGTGAAGAACAAGGGGAAATGCTGGAACCTTACGAGCGTCTCACCGTAGATATTGAAGAAAATCATCAAGGCAGCATCATGGAAAAGCTGGGAGAGCGCCGTGGCGAGTTGCAAAATATGCTGCCTGACGGCAAAGGCCGTGTCCGCCTGGATTATGTTATTCCTACGCGCGGATTAATTGGCTTTCACACTGAATTCCTATCCAGCACATCTGGAACCGGTTTGATGTATCATGTGTATGATCATTATGGCCCTGCCATCCGCGGCCGCATTGGCAAACGCAATAATGGCGTACTGATTGCCAACTGCCAGGGTACTGCACGCGCTTTCGCACTCTTTAACCTGCAGGAAAGGGGGCGTTTATTCATAGAGCCGCAAACGGTTTGTTATGAAGGAATGATTGTAGGCATTCATGCGCGGGACAATGATTTGGTCGTCAATGTGACGAAAGAAAAGCAGCTGACTAATATTCGCGCCTCCGGCAGTGATGAGAATATTATCCTCACACCACCGGTCAAGCTTTCACTCGAGCAAGCGTTGGAATTTATTGATGATGATGAGTTGGTGGAAGTTACACCGCAATCGATTCGTTTACGCAAGAAAGAACTCAAGGAACATGAGCGTAAACGCACGGCCAGGTCTGCCAACAGCGATGACTAAATAACTCTCCTGTTTATTTGCATGCAGGTCAACAGGAGGAGCCGCTTCATAGGACAACGCATGATTAAACAAAAATTTAAACGCGTTATTTTATATGCTCGCCAGTATCGAGCCAACCAGGGTGTGAATGAAACCCTGCAGCGCCTTACCGCATTTTTGCAGGAAAAGCGTATTGAAACATTCCAGGATATCGATACGGCTGCCAGTTTCGATTTGGATGTCCCTACACTTGAACGCGACAGCATGGGTGAACAGCAAGATCTTATCGTGGTAGTCGGCGGCGATGGCAGCTTGTTATCCGCAGCCCGCATGGCAATTAAAATCAATGTTCCGGTGATCGGCATCAACCGTGGGCGTTTGGGTTTCCTAACCGATATTTCCCCCAAAGACATCGAACCCCAGATCAGTGCGGTATTAAATGGTGAATACCTTGAGGAGCGACGTTTCTTATTGCAAACCCGAATTCACGATGGCGATACCACTTATTTCCAAGGTGATGCGTTAAATGACGTCGTGCTTTCGCGCGGTACGGAAACCCATTTGATTGAGTTTGATGTTTACATCAATCAACAATTTGTAAGCCACTATCGTGCAGATGGCTTAATCCTTTCTACCCCTACGGGTTCAACAGCTTATGCGCTTTCAGCAGGTGGGCCCATCATGCATCCGCAATTAAATGCCATGGTGATGGTCCCTATGTTTTCCCATAGCCTGAGTTCACGACCTTTAGTCATCGACGGTCATGATGTGGTGGAAATAAGAATCGGCAAGAATAATGAAAGCGATTTGCAGCTAAGCTGCGACGGCCATGAGTCACGCCTGGTTAAGCCGGGACAGCAAGTAGCAATGGAAAAAAATGCACAACAATTACGCTTGCTGCATCCTCGCGATTATCATTATTATGATACGTTAAGAATAAAATTAGGCTGGGGAACAAAATCCCGGCAAGGATAATGTTTCCAACCCACTTCTGGTGCTGCTATGCTTACGTCCTTACGCATTGAAAATTTCACCATCGTCTCTAATTTGGAATTGGATTTTCATCACGGCATGACTGCGTTCACCGGCGAAACAGGTGCAGGCAAATCCATTATGATCGATGCCCTAATGCTTGCCCTTGGCGAGCGGGCTGACGCATCGGTGCTTCGTCCAGGTGCGGAAAAATGCGATATTAGTGCCTGTTTTCATATCGATCGTTTTTCATTGCCTGAAACATGGCTGCAAGAACACGATGTGGCTTGTGAAGATAACCTTATTTTTTTACGCCGCGTCATTTATAGCGAAGGGCGCTCCAAATCTTACATCAATGGCCACCCTTTCCCATTACAAAAGATAAAAGAATTAAGTTCCATGCTGGTGGATATTCACGGCCAACATCAACATC
The DNA here is from genome assembly GCF_024160945.1 of Legionella sp. 27cVA30. Taxonomy (NCBI): domain Bacteria; kingdom Pseudomonadati; phylum Pseudomonadota; class Gammaproteobacteria; order Legionellales; family Legionellaceae; genus Legionella; species Legionella sp. 27cVA30. The sequence goes on along the minus strand of NZ_JAMYXK010000001.1, from coordinate 31,901 downwards.
AAACCTTATTGCAGCACCCCACCCATCGTCTGCAGTTGGATCAATTTGCCGGGCACGATGAATTGTTACAAAAAGTACAGTTTTTGTATCAAGGATGCTTAAATGTAAAACAAAAAATACAACGCTTGCAAAATCAGAATGCAAGCCTTGAACGTCGCGACTTGTTAACTTATCAATTGGAAGAATTGGCAAGCCTAAACCTGCAGGAAGGCGAACTTAAAAATCTGCATGAAGAACACCAATTGTTACATCATGCGCGTGATTATCTGGATTATGCCCAACAAGTCACCCTGCGCCTGCAAGGCGATGAATCGCCAACTATTTGTCAAAACTTAAGCCAAATATTACACTATTTAAGCGCTCTGCCACAGGAACATGCGCTAATCAAAAATGCCGGCGAACTCATCAACAGCGCGTTGATTCAATGCGAAGAAGCGGCAGATGAAATTGCGCGCTTTGCTGACTGCATACAACTTGATCCGGAACGTTTGCATGCCGTGGAAGAACGGATGAGTCTCTTGCATCAAATAGCACGAAAATTTCATGTTGATCCGGAACAATTATCTGAGCATGCCCAGCAGTTACAACAAGAGCTGGATAATTTACAAGCAACTGAACAAGAACTCAAAGATTTAGAGCAACAACATCAACAGCAACTCATGGCGTATGAGCAAGCTGCCTTGCTTTTGCGTGCTTCCCGCCAGCAGCATGCAGAGAAATTAGCACAGGAAATCAGCGCAACCATCCGCCAGTTAGGCATGCCAAAAGGCTATATTACCATTGAAATAAGCCCTCTGGACAAAATGACCGCACATGGCATGGATAAGGTCGAATACAAGGTATGCACCAATCCGGGCATGCTTCCTGATACCTTAGGTAAAATTGCATCTGGTGGCGAGCTCTCGCGCATCAGCCTTGCCATTCAGATGATTACCGCACAGCGGGCAAGTACACCAACGCTTCTCTTTGATGAAGTCGATGTCGGTATAGGCGGTGCTACTGCTGCCTTAGTCGGCCAATTGCTAAGAAAGCTTGGCGAGCGGCTACAAATTTTTTGTGTAACCCATCAACCGCAAGTAGCTGCTTGTGCCCATCAACATTTCGTGGTGGAAAAACATAGCGATGACACGCAAACCTATTCTCGCATCATCCCATTAAATGATGATGAAAAAGTGGATGAGATTGCACGCATGCTCGGCGGCTTGACCATTACTGAACAAACCCGTTCACATGCACGTGAATTGCTGTTTAGTTGATGTTTATTGGCACGCATCAATAATTTTATCTTTATTGGTATAACTGCATAAGCCAAAATAATTGTCTGCATCTGTATTGATGGGTTGCTTATCAAACATGGCAAAATAATACGAATCAAAATCATCAGTAGAGGCGCGTGATTGCCACCATTGATAATAATTTTTTTCAGCTCGCATGCTGGCATTTGGATTTTGATCCGCTGAATGGCTGCTTGGCCACCCCTCCTCCGTAACAATCGCCGTTTTATCTTTCAAAATGGCATGATTGCGGATTGCTTTTAAACGCTGTGTGAATTCACCTTTGGCAGCTTGCACATCCTTTTTTTCAGGGCTCCAGAACGGATAAATATTTACACCTACATGCGTTATTTTGGCTAAAATCCCATAGGGATCATTTTTTGCCAATGCAAGCCACGCCCCATCTTGCTGCGCACTGGTAATAATAATATCTTTATTGGTGATGCTTTTCTGCAGTTTGCTTATATCGGTTGCAATGCGTTTCTGTATGCCGGTATTTGCTACTGTGAAGTTCCAATTATATATATCTTCATTACCTGCTACGATCATGACCACGCAATTCGGGTATTGGTTTGCAGAGAGTATGGCTTTATCCACTTGCTCGCCCGTTGCTTTTTCACACCAGGTTGAACAGTTGTCTTTGTTTGGATCAAATTCAAATACACCCAATGCCACTTTTAACCCCAGCGGACAAGCCAAATCCGCTAATGCCACACTTTGTTTGCCGTCCACGGTGGAAAAGCTCGAATAAAATGTTTTAACGGTTTCAAACCCGGCATTTCTAATTGCATTTAAATCTTGCTGGATGACATTTTTCATGCCATTGATATCATTTCTTTGCTGGGCAGTGGTAAAAGCAGGACTGTGCGCAGGATCATAATTAATGCCGCGCTCCAAGGCCAAAGCAGCATGGCTTACAACACTGGTTAACATCATGGCAAGAAATTTTTTCATGATGATCCCTGTGGGGAAATGTAAGTTAAGTTTAGCCTCTATTCTTATAATTGACCAATATTTAAGCAAATATGGGCTAAATTCTCTGGATTTATTCTTGTGTTAAATAAGTACGGCGCTCTTGCATGGTTTCAATACTATTCACCACGGATTGGTAACAAATTTCTTGCATGATTGGAATAGACTTTAACGGCATGCCGGAATAAATTGCATAAGCAATGAAAAAACTGTCCTGCCACAGCTTTTCTGATTTTTTGGCTTTGGATTTAAGCCAGAAAGCCACCCATAAAAAATGAAATAACCATTGCATGCGATGCTGTTCCATCTCCTGAGTAAATACAGCGGCAATTGCTTCTTCAAACTGGCATACTTTCACGCCTTCGACATAACTGCAAAAACGGTTTACAATTTTATCGATTTGCGCATTTTCCACATACCAGGATTCAGTAAAACGTTTGTTTTTAGTCCATAATTTCGAACGTTTCAAAGACTCAGCAAGCGTCTGTGGCGTGAAAGGACTTATGGAAACCGCCAACTGCTCGATAAGGGTAGGAATATCAAGTTTTTGTGGAACAAATCGCAAACCTAATTCTTCCTGCATCTCAAGTAAATGCAGATCCGGCATTTCGCCGCGTTCAATCGTTAATGCTAGAAAATGGTTGGTCATCATCAATAAATAAGAAGAATCCACCGCACGCAACATGACGCTGTCATCGAATGCCTCTTCATAATAACGCGCGACGTCTTCAGGCGGGATAGACGGCGTAATCCATGCATCTTTGACGCCAAACTCTTGTTTTAATAATAAACCGCATAAGCGGTTGTTGCGTCCATCTTTTAAATGGATAAAAATGCCCTGCGCCCCCATGCCATCAATTTCACTGGCTTTCAATTGCACACGCGGAGTTTTCTGTCCGCCATGAAATACCACACCTTTTTTGCGTTGTTTCTTAATCCAGGCGCTGAATTGATCATGGTAGTAAGCAGGATACCAATTCTTTATAGCTTGCAAGCGTGATAAGGATATGGAACTCAATTCAATCGAATCCACAAGCTGTCCCAATGTTTCCACGACAACCTGCCTTACCTCTTGTTTCGGATGCAGCAAAAGCAAAAGCGCAATATCCTGCCCTTCCTCAATATGGTAGAGATCAAGCAACAAGTCAGCAAAAAAATCCGGCGGCATCGCATAGCTTTGTGCAAAGAAATTTTCTGCAATATCAAAAGTAGACAAGTCGGATAATTCTTCAATCAAGTCGCGTATGGAATTTAAATGCGAAATTTCTTCATGTTGCGAATCTGGAAAATCTTCCTGGCTGGCCAATTCGAGGTAAGCATTTTTTAAAGTATCGGATAAATCAACATGCACTTCATAGAATGCATTCAGCACGGGAAGCCAGAAACTTAAGGTATGTTTACCTTTCATAATCGCTGCGGCAATGTTGGCCATTAATTGATTGAGTGTCCGGCCTGCCAGTTTATTATCGCCTTCAAACGCTGCCTGCAATTGGGAAACGCAGATTTCCAAAGCAAGAACGCATGCTGAATAATAAGCACGCTCTTCTTCTACTTGCTGTTCATCCAACCCATCGATCAATTCCACCAGGCGTAAAGCCAGTTCAGGTTGTTGTAGAAAATGGGCATACGTTTTTGGATGAGGAGTGTCGCTTTGTGCAATTAAAGACGCCATCTCTTCTACCCATTTTTTTAAGCTTTCCAAATCGCTCATACTGGTGGATGAACCTCGCGTGGACGGCCATGCTCATCAAGAGCAACAAAAACAAACGTGCCTTCCGTTACACGATATTTTTGTGCATCGGCCAAAGCTTCTGACCATACTTCTACCGCAATGGTCATGGAAGTTTTGCCAACTTTGATTAATTCGGCATGACAACTTATCACATCTCCCACATGCACGGGTTTGAGAAATGTCATGGAGTTGATGGCCACGGTGGCCACCCTTCCCTGCGCGATTTTTTTTGCCAAAACCCCGGCCGCCAAATCCATTTGCGAAACCAACCATCCTCCGAAAATATCTCCATTGGCATTGGTATCCGCAGGCATTGCCAGTGTTTGAATGGTTAGTTCACCACGCGGCATCTTCATTATTCGCTACCGCGCTTAAGCTTCGCTAAAGCATCGGCCATGGCCGTGTTAAACACGGTTTTTTTAGATGCCGATGCTTTCTTAGGATCAGGTTTCTTGTGCGCCTCGGCTTTTTTGACCACGTGTACTTTTTTATCAGGCTGGGGTTTGGCCGTCTTTTCCTTCTTTTGCACGACGGAGGCTTTTTCCTCATCAAGGCGCATGCTTAAACCAATGCGGCGGCGCTCCTTATCCACCTCGATCACTTTAACCGTGACAATGTCCCCGGCTTTCACTACTGCCCTGGGATCACTGATGAACCGTTTGGTCAAAGCGGAAATATGCACCAAACCATCCTGATGCACGCCAATATCCACAAATGCGCCAAAATTGGTGACATTGCTTACTACACCTTCAAGGATCATGCCTTCTTGCAAATGGCTGATATCCTCAACCCCTTCTTTAAAAGTAGCCGTTTTAAATTCAGGGCGCGGATCGCGGCCAGGTTTTTCCAGCTCTTGCAATACATCGCGCACCGTGGGTAAACCAAATTGTTCATCGACATAAGCTTCGGCATGCATACTGCGCAACAATTCCCGATTTCCGATAACTTGCTGAATACTGATTTGTTTCCCGCGAAGAATTTTTTCCACCAAAGGATACGCTTCAGGATGCACAGCAGAAGCATCCAGGGGATTATCACCATGCATGATGCGCAAAAAGCCTGCGGCTTGCTGATAGGTTTTCTCCCCCATGCGTGCAATTTCTCTAAGTTGCTCGCGATTACGGAAGACACCATGCTCATTACGGTACTGAACCAAATTTTTAGCCAAAGTTTCATTAAACCCGGAAACGCGCGTCAGCAGAGAAACAGATGCGGTATTGACATCAACACCCACCGCATTCACGCAATCTTCAACAACCCCTTCCAAACTGCGCGCCAATCGAGATTGGTTCACATCGTGTTGATATTGCCCCACACCGATAGACTTAGGCTCAATTTTTACTAACTCGGCAAGCGGGTCTTGCAGGCGGCGGGCAATGGAAACAGCGCCGCGGATAGAAACATCCAAATCAGGAAATTCTTGCGTAGCTAATTCAGAAGCGGAATAAACAGAAGCTCCTGCCTCACTCACTATGATTTTCGTCAATTTGAGATCAGGATACATTTTAATTAAATCACTCACCAAGCGCTCTGTTTCACGTGATGCAGTGCCATTGCCGATACTGATTAAATCCACATTGAATTTGGCTGCCAATTTTGCCAAAGCGGCAATGGCTTCATGCCATTCATTTTGTGGTGCGAAAGGAAAGACAGTTGTATAGTCAAGCATTTTGCCAGTGATGTCGACCACAACGACTTTAACGCCAGTACGGATGCCAGGATCGAGCCCCATAGTAACCCGCGGACCTGCTGGAGCTGCCAAAAGCAGATCGCGCAAGTTGCTGGCAAACACTTTAATTGCTTCTTCGTCAGCCAGCTCACGCAGATGCGTGAGTAATTCCAGCTCCAGCTTGGTAAACAATTTAATCTTCCAAGTCATGCGCACAGTTTCAATTAACCATGCGTCCGCTGGGCGACCTTGGTTGGCAATTTTAAAATAACTTGCTACGCGGTTTTCACCATAATTTACTTCCTCGGGCAACATCAGGCTGATTTGTAAAACACTTTCACGCCGCCCGCGGAATATCGCCAATGCACGGTGTGAAGGAATTTTTTTAATGGGTTCGACGTAGTCAAAATAATCGGCAAATTTATTACCGGCAGCTTTTTTGTCTTTGGCTCCCACGGATTTTAAAATACCATGCTCCCATAAGTATTGGCGTAACTCTGCCAATAAGTTTGCATCTTCAGCAAATTTTTCCATCAAAATCTGGCGGGCACCTTCCAAAGCAGTTTCTGCATCGGGGATAGCCGCGTCGACATTAATAAATTGGCTAGCGTGCACTTCCGGAACCAGTTCAGGATTTTCTAATAAATCCAAAGCCAAGGGTTCCAAACCTGCTTCTTTCGCAGCCATTGCTTTGGTGCGGCGCTTGGGCCGATACGGCAGATACAAATCCTCAAGACGGGTTTTGGTGTCCGCAGCACTGATGGCTTGTTCCAATTCCGGTGTCAATTTCTCTTGTTCGCGAATCGAGGTTAAGATCACATTGCGGCGTTCTTCCAACTCGCGCAGATAGTCAACACGTTCAGCTAAAGTGCGCAATTGTTTATCATCAAGCCCGCCAGTAGCTTCTTTGCGGTACCGCGCAATAAATGGCACGGTTGCGCCTTCGTCCAATAAACGTATGGCTGCGTCTACTTGCGAAACCTTGGCTTTAAGTTCCTGTGCGATGATCGCCGCAGTCGCCAAAATCTGTTGAGTCATTCCTCTCCCCGTAAAACGTACAAAAAATTCGCCACATGAAGTGGCTGCAACAAACTGGTAGCAGACACTTCATGTATTGGAAAATTTTTTTCCAATACATGAAGGCTGACATTATACTCATAGCCTGGATTTTGCGATAGCTTGTAAATTTCGCACGCTATTCCACAGTTACGGATTTTGCCAAATTACGCGGCTGATCCACATCCGTCCCCTTGGCAACAGCCACATGATATGCCAAAAGTTGTAATGGCAAGGTATAAATAATCGGCGCGATCCATTGCCCACACGCCGGTACTTTGATTAAACGGGCGCCATTTGCCGCCCATAATTGTGAATCATCCACGAAAACAAAAAGCTGACCGCCGCGGGCGCTCACTTCGTGTAAATTGGATTTTAATTTATCCAATAATTCATCATTGGGTGCCACTGCTACAACTGGCATGTCTTTATCAACCAGCGCTAATGGGCCATGTTTCAATTCCCCGGCCGGATAAGCTTCGGCATGAATATAAGAAATTTCTTTTAATTTTAACGCGCCTTCCAATGCCACAGGATACTGCACTCCCCGTCCCAAAAACAAAGCATGCGCCTTGTTCACAAACATGGCAGCGAGCGATTCAACTTCTTTATTCATCTTTAATGTACGCTCACAATCGCGAGGCAACTGCTGCAATTGTGCCAATACTTCCAAACCGCGCGCATCATGACAAAGGGCCGCAGCAAGCATCAGGAAAGCAGCCAACTGCGTGGTAAAAGCTTTCGTGGAAGCCACCCCGATTTCAACTCCGGCACGCGTTAAAAATACGAAGTCAGATTCACGGACTAACGTACTGGTTGCAACATTACAAATTGCAAATGTAGCCAGGTAATTCATTTTTTTAGCTTTAATAAGCGCCGCCAGGGTATCTGCGGTTTCTCCGGATTGCGACACAGCAATAAATAAAGTACCGTCGTTTACAACCACGTCCCGGTAACGATACTCGCTGGCAATCTCCACCTGTGTGGGCAGGCCGGCTAAAGATTCCAGCCAATATTTGGCCACCATCCCTGCATGATGGCTGGTCCCACAAGCTACAATGTGTATTTGTTTTATCTGGCTAAAAATTTTGGCGGCACGATCACCGAAGCTGCCACGCAGCACCTCAATACTGGCAATTCGCCCTTCCAAAGTATCGGCCAATACTTTACCTTGCTCAAAAATTTCTTTCAGCATGAAATGGCGATATCGGCCTTTGCTAATTGCATAGGCATCATCGTTTAATGGATACGATTCCCGCTCTACTGCTTTTCCCTCGACGTCGAACAGCTCGATACCAGACGCCGCGAGCCTGGCTGAATCGCCTTCTTCCAGATAAATAACCGATTGAGCAAACGAACGCAGTGCCAATGCATCTGAGGCAATGAATTGTTCGTCAATGCCTTGGCCTAGAACAAGTGGGCTGCCTTTGCGTGTAGCAACCAATTCATTTGGATGTTTTTGATGGATGACCCCTAGGGAAAAAGCCCCTTTCATCTTCACAGCCGTTGCCTGTACGGCCTTTAACACGGAATGAAACTGTTGGTAATGATGGTGAATCAAATGGGCTGCTACTTCCGTATCCGTTTCCGAAGTAAATGCATAACCTAAGTCTTGTAAATATTGGCGCAACTCTTCATGATTTTCGATGATGCCATTATGCACTACAGCTATTTCGTTATGCGACACATGCGGATGCGCATTTTCCTCGCACGGCCTGCCATGCGTAGCCCAGCGTGTATGCGCGATGCCGATATTGCCCGTCATGGTGGTCTTTGCCATGGCATCCGCCAAGGCTTGTACCTTGCCCTGGATGCGCAAACGATTGAGCTGTTGGTCATTATCTATGATTGCAATTCCTGCAGAGTCATAACCGCGGTATTCAAGCCGGCGCAAGCCTTCCAATAAAATTTTACCGATTTCCCTATGTGATACTGCTCCCATTATCCCGCACATAACCACTCCTCATTCGTAACCATCATCGATGATATGAGCTACTTTTTAATACAAAGCAACGGATTATGCCACAATCCAAGCTGCGACCAAATATTTCATACCAATTCCATCAATTTGCTTTTTTCAGCAAGCGGGCACGATCACGTTGCCAGTCCCTTTCTTTAATTGTATCGCGTTTATCGTGAGTTTTTTTACCTTTTGCCAAGGCAATTTTCACTTTGACACGGTTTTTCTTCCAATACATCGACAACGGGACAACCGTATATCCCTGCCGCTCGACACTGCCAATCAGTGTATTCAATTCGCGTCTGTTTAGCAGCAGCTTGCGCGTACGCGTGGCATCCGGATGTATATGCGTCGAAGCCGTGGGCAACGGCTGAATTTGCGAACCTAGCAGCCAGGCTTCGCCATGCTTGATGATTACATGCGCATCGGCAAGATTAATTTTTCCAGCGCGCAAACTTTTTACTTCCCAACCTTCCAACGCGATGCCAGCTTCATATTCTTCTTCTACAAAATAATCAAAGCGCGCTTTTTTATTAATCGCAATGCTGCTTTCTTGTTTCGCCATGGGAATTACCCCCAACCAATTACCCAAAAAAATACAGTTAGGATATCATGATACAATGCACAGACCTAAGGAGAATGTTCAATGAACATCAATGATTCAATCCCTTCCCTTTCTTTTCAGGCGACCAATGGGCTTTCAGCTCATTTCGATAATTACCGCGGCAAATGGCTGGTCCTTTATTTTTACCCTAAAGATTCCACACCAGGCTGCACGCGGGAAGGGCAGGAATTTCGCGATCACCAGCAAGAATTTTTGCAATTAAACGCAATCGTGTTTGGAATTTCTCGCGATAGCCTAAAATCGCATGAAAACTTTAAAGCCAAACAGCAGTTTCCTTTCGAATTGATAAGCGATGCAGATGAGACACTGTGCCAAGCTTTTGATGTTATCAAAATGAAATCGATGTATGGCAAGCAAGTGCGCGGCATTGAACGCAGTACTTTCCTCATTGATCCTGAGGGCAAATTACGTCATGTGTGGCGTAAAATCAGCGTGCAAGGACATGTCGAAAACGTTTTAAATACATTGAAAGAATTGCAAAGCGAGGCAAACGCAGGTGCATGACTGGTATGGTGCAGCTTAAACGCTTGACGGCAACCATGCCCCTGCTCACAATGAAGCAATTTGGTAATAAGGATTAGGATTATGGATAATAAGTGCAAAAATTATAAACTTTTCGTGCTGGATACGAATATCCTCATGCATGACCCGGCCGCCATATTCAATTTCGAAGAACACGATATCTATCTGCCCATGGTGGTTTTAGAAGAATTGGATAACCATAAAATGGGTATTTCCGAGGTTGCGCGCAACGTACGGCAAACCAACCGCATCCTGGTCGAATTAATGGCCAATGCGTCCCATGCACAAATCGTGGAGGGACTTCCCATCCCCAATTTTTTCTCTGATAAAACACGCAGCAGTGGGCGGATCTTCTTTCAGACCGATGATTTTGAACATCTGCATCCCATTTCGCTGCCTGGGCATAAAGTCGATAATACCTTGCTGGCTACAGCCTTGGGATTGCAAAAAAAACACCCCAATAAGCAAATTATCATTGTGTCGAAAGACATTAACCTGCGCATTAAAGCCGGAATCCTTGGCATAGTTGCAGAAGATTATCACAGCGATCAAGTGCTGGATGACGTTAATTTATTGCACAGTGGCTTGCATGTTTTGCCGAATGATTTTTGGGATACGCATGCCAAAGACATCAACGCCTGGAAAGAAGGTGGGGAAACGTTTTACCGCATCAGCGGGCCTTTAGTCAGCCAATGGAATTCAAATGATTGTTTAAGTACGGAAGATGATCAATTCCAAGCGCTAGTTAAAAAAATTCAACCTGAGCATGTTATCGTGCAAGTAGCACATGATTACACGCAAAATAAACACGCCGTGTGGGGAATAACAGCGCGCAACCGCGAGCAGAATTTTGCCCTTAACATGTTGCTTGATCCGGAAATAGATTTCGTCACGTTGCAAGGCCCTGCCGGTACGGGGAAAACTTTACTGACAATTGCAGCAGGACTTACGCAAGTCTTGGATTTAAAACGCTATACGGAAATCATTATGACCCGTGTCACCATCCCCGTGGGCGAAGACATCGGTTTTCTGCCGGGCACAGAAGAAGAAAAGATGACACCCTGGATGGGGGCGTTAATGGATAATCTTGAGGTATTGCACAGCGCACAAGAAGGCGGCAGTTTTGGACGCAATGCCACAGCCGACTTACTGCAAAATAAAATTAAAATACGCTCGTTGAACTATATGCGGGGGCGTACTTTTTTAAACCGTTTTATCATTATCGATGAAGCGCAAAATTTAACATCCAAACAAATAAAAACGTTAGTCACCCGTGCCGGTCCGGGTAGTAAAATCATCTGTCTTGGTGATATCAAGCAAATCGACACACCGTATTTGTCTGAAACCACTTCAGGCTTGACCTTTGCAGTCGATCGCTTCAAAAACTGGGAGCATAGTGCCCATATGACGCTGACCCGCGGCGAACGCTCAAGACTTGCATATTATGCTGCAGAACATTTATAGTACACCTTTTAGAGATCGTGTTTGCATTATGCAATGTGTCCGAGCAATAAGCGCCTTACGTTTTTGCTCGGACACAGGCAAGCACGAATACTCGCAACACAGGATAAACCATGTCTATTCAAGCTATAACTTTTGATGACGTTTTGCTCGTCCCTTCTTACAACCACCACGAATCACGTCGGGTCGTAGACATCAGCATGACCGATCGATTAGGCAAGCTGACCCTGGAGTTGCCTGTCATCAGCTCCAATATGGATACCATTACTGAAAGTAAAATGGCCAACTTCATGCACAGCAAGGGAGCAATTGGCGCGTTGCACCGTTTCTTAAGTATTGAAGACAATATCCGTGAATTTAAAGCGTGCAACGGCCCTGTATTTGTTTCCATTGGCTGCACCGCGGCAGAGCTGGAACGGGCTGAGGCTTTGCGCGATGCAGGTGCTGAATATTTTTGTGTCGACGTGGCGCATGCGCACGCAAAATACGTTGGAAAAACCTTAAAAAATTTACGTCAATTACTGGGGACACGCTGCATCATGGCCGGCAATGTCGCAACCTACGCAGGCGCTGATTACCTGGCTTCATGCGGAGCTGACATTATTAAAGCTGGAATTGGCGGGGGCTCTGTTTGCAGCACACGCATCAAAACTGGTTTTGGTGTCCCCATGCTGACTTGCATTCAGGATTGCGCTCGTACAGATCGCTCTATTGTAGCAGACGGCGGTATCCGCACTTCAGGCGATATCGTGAAAGCGCTTGCTTTCGGCGCCGATTTTGTCATGATTGGCGGCATGCTTGCCGGAACCACACCGACGCCTGGCGATATCATCAGCAAAGAAGACGGTATCCAAGTGAAACGTTATCGCGGCATGGCTTCTCGCGAGGCACAAGAAGATTTTCTTGGGCAAATGCATGAATGGAAAACAGCGGAAGGCGTAGCTACGGAAGTGCCTTACCGTGATCAGCAAGATGCCATCATAGCAGATATCATTGGAGGCTTACGCTCCGGACTAACCTATGCAGGAGCGGATTCCATTAGCGAATTGCAGCGGAAATTAAATTATGTACTGGTGACGCAAGCAGGCCGTATAGAAAGTCTGCCGCATAAACTAATGGAGCGTTGAGCAAACCCTCCAGCGTCTGCCATCATCCTTAAGCAGATATGGCGACGCGGCATCAAGTTGGCGGAGTAGCTTGCACGTTAGACTCCATGGTTTGCGTTTGCTGGGATTGTTGCTGTACATTGGCTTGATTTTTTTGCTCGACTTGGCTGTTGTATTCCTCTTCCGATTCTTTTGAAAACTGCTTTGTACCATTTTCTGAATCTGGGACCTTTGACATTTGCGGGGCATTTTTTACTCCCGCATTTTCGTTGATTTGTTGCTGCATGTTAGCATCACTTTGCAGACTTTCTTGTTTTGCTTCATTGCTTAATTTGTTGTCTTGCTCTCCTGACAAATCTTGTATTTGCTCAGAGACTTCTTCTTCAACCGTGTCCTGATTTACCAGCTCAGGGTTATTGGCTATTTCTTCAACCTTCTGCTGCATTTGCTGCTGTTCTTGTGTTTGTTTAATCTGGTTATCAACTGATTTATCTTCAACTTTATTTATCTTTTCCTGATTTTCCTTTTCTTTTTCTTGGAGCTTTTTATCCTGCTCGCTGGTATTTTCCTTTAATTTTTCCTCCTTTTCTTCTTCTTTTTTCTCTTGTTTAGTAAATCTATTTTTTATATTGTCTTTCAAAGCAGTGAAAACCCCTTGCATTTTTTCATCAAAGTCTTTTTGAAATTGGGAATTTTTTTGCGCCTCCAGCATCTCCATCATCTCAGCCAGAACTTTAAGCATATTTTTCATCCACTCATCTTTCATCCCTTCAGCCATTTGATGTATAGGAGAAGACACACTGGCTTTTGCTTCCTGATTTTTGCCTTCTTCCTTACTTTTTGAAGGGGTTGCAGCCTTATCTTCCTCCGCAGGCGCGGCATCAAGCTTTTTCTCAGGCCCGGGAATAGGAGAATTTTGTTTGGTTTTATCTTGGTTGACTGTTTGAGTGTTTAAATTTTCTGGTTCTGGCATAAATACATCTCCCGCTGGAGTAATTCTGATATTACACTATAAGTATAGTTTAATAAGTATAGTGAATGCTTAATTTGTCACGTAGATAAACATTTAGGCTTCAAATAAACAAGTAAGTGCGATAATGAATCATATATATTTTTCAAAAAATATAAGTTTCATTTATTATTTTTTACACTAATTTTGCAAATTGAAAATGAATATAGACGATTTCCGCTACATGCGCCGCGGCAAACATATAAAAGCATTGCCGTTACAACAAGCAACTTTATTATCACCCATTGATAAGCGCAACGGCAAAAAAGAAAAAGCATTGTTGCTCCTACACGGATTTTCTTCATCACCGGCGGTTTTTCGTGAACTTGTCCCTGCACTTGGCATGTATGACACAATACTCGCACCTGTTTTACCTGGCCATGGGGAAAGCATTGCCGCTTTCGCTTCTGTAAAGAGCAAAGATTGGCTCACAGCAGCTGAACATGCATGCGCCCACCTGGTACAAGAATACAGCATGGTGGATGTCATGGGCTTGTCTTTAGGTGGGTTGTTGGCCTGCCATTTAAGCAGCAAATTTTCCCTGCACCACCTTTATCTGCTAGCCCCGGCATTGGCATTACGGCTTAAAATCAGCCCGGCACTTAATCTGGCCTATGTTTTACAAAAATTGGGTTTCAAAAAATTACGCAATCGGGCGGGAAATATATGCAGTGAATCATCCTATGAATTAGCCTACCGCCAGCTGCCCATCATCAGCATCAGTGAAATATTAGGCTTGATCAATACATTTAAATTTACACCACCCACTTGCCCAACGGATATTTTTCTTGGATTTTATGATGAAGTCATCCACTCAGCCAGGGTTGCCGACTATTTTGCCAACTTGCCACATGCACGTGTACACTGGCTCAATAATTCAGCGCATGTGCTCCCCTTAGATAGGGATGCAGAGACAATTGTTGCCTGTGTACAGCAAAACTGGAAGAATTAAGCGGGCAAGGTACTTATAGGTTGAGACTTTAAAGATAACATGTTGCTTACCCAAGCTCATTCAGTTCTATAATTATCAATATGCACATTGTCTTATGAAAAAATATGAAATTTTCTGATAGGGAAGAGGAAAAAATTATTACCGTTATGTTTCAAATCCTTGGGGAACTCTCAAACCCCAACCTTGTCTGTGATAAAAACGGTACCATCTTGTTTGCAAACAAAGCCTATCAAAAATTAACAAATAGTGAGCCAGAAAATAAAATTTTTTGGCGTTTGTGCCCTATATACAAGAAGAGCCCGGATTATTTTAATCAAGCCAGGGAGCAAAACACCGAAACCCGTGCAGAATTAAAGTTCCATGATAAAACATTTATTATTCGTGTTATCCCAATAAATAATGTCTGGGCTAACGGATCTATTTACATCATCTATTTAGAAGATATTACTTTACAAGCTGAGTTAACCAAACAATTAACGAATGATAAAAAGCTGTTACAACAATCTTTTTTAAATACAATCCTAGCTTTTTCCAACTTCATCGAATCAAGAGATCCATATACATCAGGCCACCAAAAACGTGTGGCGACGCTCTCATTAAATATCGCAATTAAGGCAAAAATAACTGCACCTGAGTATTTATACGCAATATATTATGGGGCCCTCATACACGATATTGGCAAAATTGGAATTCCTATGGAGTATTTGGTTACTCCAAGAAAATTAACTACGTACGAATATGCAATAATTAAGGCCCATGTTGAAATTGGCTATAAAATACTTATTAATATCAATTTTCCGTGGGAAATTAAACCTGTGGTTTACCAACATCATGAGCGTATGGATGGTTCCGGATATCCAAATCATCTCAAGGGCAGTCAAATAAGCATACCTGCCCGCATCGTTGCCATTGCAGACGTATATGAAGCCATGTCAACCCATAGGCCTTATCGAGAGGCTCTGCCACAAGCTGATGTGGTTAACTATCTAAAAAAACATAGGGGGGATTTATTCGATCCGTATTACATTGATTCTTTTTTTCAATGCCTTGCAGACACTGAAAATGTGTATTTAATGAACTCAGATTTTAAACTCTTCTAAAACAAAGCTATAAGCTAATAGTTACCGTTCCTAAAGTTTTTAGACTCCTTAGCTTTAATTTACGTACCCAAAATATCATCTTGCTTCGATCTGCCGCCTCCAACGCGCAAGAAATTTGCAGAATAATTACAGGTAATAGGCCTTGGGACCGTCTAAGCCACACCTCCTAGCCAAAAGACCGGCATGGAAAGAATGATCGCTTATTCAAGGAAGCTAATATGTTGGATACTACGAACAGAACATTATCATGTTTATTTTACCAAATATCTTGCACTCACATTCTATCTGCACAGACAGACTGCGCCTTTAAGCCCTGGAGCTATCATAACGAAATAGCCAATTCATTTGTTATAACGATTGTATTCCTGAATAAAGGGCATATTCCAGTCGCGCATATCCAAGACCGAGCCATTAAACGCCATGAAGTCAGCTTTCATTTGCGGAATATTATAAAAATGAATATCGCTGGCATCGCTAGCCAAGGTGTGTTGCCTTTTCACAGCGGAAATCTCAGCAATGGATTGGTCATGGGTTTTAACAAAAGCACGGTTAGCACGCAGATAGCGGCCATTAAAATGTGCCTTACCACATAACTCCACATCCAGTCTATCTGCAACTCCCGCCAGCTGTATGAAAGAATTACCTCTTGCGCGGACAACCAATAATTTTGTTTTAATCCAATACAAACTCATCCAGGCATCATCATCTATGTTAAGGGAGGCAAGGTTAGCCACACCTACCAATTGCACTTTTGGCTTGCCTGCTATATGGAGGCGTAAACCGGGACTATGAATCCCGGTAACTTGCACCAGTCCTGAACCTTTAACATCCAGGGTTCGTAAGGAAATATCACCGCCTAACGTGGTTTTTCCCTTATTATCAATAGACACATCGAGTAAACTTGAGTGCAATCGCGTACCGGTGATAGTACCAATGCCTTGATAACGAAATGAATTTAAGAAATGACCACGAATTTCAGCGTTGATGCCACCATGATGTGGGTAACCTTCCCCTACTTTTATGAATAAGGTATTGTTTTTAACAAACGTATGTACTTCCGCCAAATCACGTGGATCACCACGCAAAATCACCGTAGGACGGGCATACCCCGTATGCAGGCTCACATTCATGATGCCCTTAATTCGAATACTGGTAAATTTCCCGGCAGGACGATGCTGTGTAACTGCAGGCAAGGGACGGTCTTCGACTTTAACTACTGAGGCAGGTGGAACAGTGCGTGTGCAACCGATGAGAAAAATAACGCTGAAACATAAAAATTGTCTGACCATATCTGTTCCTGTGGCAAATGTCATGAAGACTAGGAAGAGCCTTTGTTAACTATTCGCATAAAAATACATTGCTTCTACCTTATTAGAAGTTCATGCAACGTGCAACCATGTTTATAAGAACAAATATGGGGTAAAGGTGCAATCTTATCCAAATGCATTTTTCCATTTAAGGCATCTATGACCAAAGTTACTTTAGTCATGGTATTTTTGTATGCGGAAAATATGCAATTATTGCGGGCCGGAGTAATTTACAATTTGATGAAAAGAAGCAGCTCTATTGAAGCCATGTGTGGGCTAGCCATTTACAATTGAGCTCTAATATTAGCAATACAAGGGTTATGGCTTTCCACCAGAAACTTGATGAAGCAGCGGAGCATATGGGCAGCATGGAAGTTAGTTTAACCTCAGTGCAGATACGGCCAAAAAATTTACTGATCTGGAAACAGCTGTTGCAACTTATATTGAAAGTGCGCAAGGACAGTTAAAGAAATTGCCAATGAATGAGAGCGTGTTCTAGAAAGTTATGCAAACGATATGCAAAAAGGACCCGATAAATTTGCCGAGACTTTTCAGAAACATTGAGATAACTTGAAAAAGGATGACAGCCATGTTGGAATAAAATTTTTCACAGCGGTTGCCAATATCTTAAGAGTTTTTTTCACCCACCCTGAAACAAGATGCCAATGTGAGCAATACTTCGAGCCGCAGCATAATGATAACGATTCGTTAAAAATGACTAACTAAAATCCGCCGCATTTCACCAGGGTGCTTGACCCCACGTAAAATACAGCGGCACGGCGATTAAACCGCGGTAACTTCTTCCGCTTGTAACCCTTTTGGCCCTTTGGTTACCAGAAATTGAACGCGTTGACCTTCTCTCAGCGTTTTGCGGCCATTATTATCGTCAACAATTGAGCGGAAATGCACGAATACATCATCTTGACCATTATCACGGCTAATAAAACCGTAGCCTTTATCATCATTAAACCACTTAACGTGGCCAGTTTCTTTAACAGACATGTCTATTTTTCCAAATTAAATTAAAAACACACTTGTGAAATGCAAAAGCCACAGCATCAACGCATGCGGGAAACGCGGTATATTTCGCTGCTTTAAACTTCAAAGGGAGGGAAATCACGAAAGGCAAGGTTTTAACCGGGCAACAAATACAACAAGTATGTTTAGTATAACCCAAAGCGGCACAAATTGCGAGGATATTGCTTAATACGTTATCTTTTATGTGTGTTTAAGGCTAGAGGACAAGTTTTCATATGCTTGTCGCCTAAATGTTCTGCTAATTTTTGCAAAGCTTGTTCATTATTTTTATAAAAATGATGAGCGCCTAAAACATGATATAAGCCACCTCGCCTCAAAACAGCCAATACAGGCTGACGGACACGGGTAAACCAGAGTTCGATGCCACCTTCTTCCAGCCGTTCACTCACACTTTGCAATGTCTGCAGCCCGCTGGCATCCAGTTTGTTCATGCTAACGCAATCCAAAATGATGTAGCGTAGTTTTTGTTTTTCAGAAATTAGCTTTAAAATTTTATCTTCAAAATAGGCAGCATTAGCAAAATAAAGAGAACCGTTAAAACGCAGCAAGCTAATGAGATAACAAGTTTTTTCACTATGCTCTTCCCCTACTTCAACCAACTCACCCTCTGCATTACGGGTCAATTCAGTAAATCTAGGCCGCATGGTTTCGTATAAATAAGCGCCCAAAGCTAATAAAGTTCCCAGCAGTACGGCATGAGCCAATCTGGGCGCTAAAACCAGGGTAAGCAGAAACGTTGCGACTGCTACCATACCTTCGTAACGGCTAACTCTCCAAATACGCAACATTTCTTTAATATCGAGCAAGCCCAAGGCACCCACCATGATCACAGCAGCCAACGTTGCATACGGCAGATAATAAAAAAGCGGGGTGAGCCATAACAACACGATCATCACCACCAAGCCAGTCACTATTGAAGCAAATCCGGTGCGTGCCCCCGAATAAAAATTAACCGCGGTGCGCGTAAACCCTCCGGAAACAGGCATGGATTGAAAAAAACTGCCTATGCATTTAGCCAATCCTTGTCCGAATAACTCTTGGTTAATATCGATGCGTTGACGGCTCTCGGTAGCGATGCGTTTGGCGATAGTAATGGCTTCGGTAAACCCAACCAGCGCAATCACCAGAGCTGACATGAACAAGCGCGAGACAATATCCCAATCAAAATCGATGGGTTTGAAGGAAGGCAAACCTTGCGGAATAGTACCGATTACAGCTCCCCCTGATTGCAGCTTGATTTTGTTATCCAAAGATAAATGCGCAATGCGCCACTCATGCGGATCAACGTCGCCAATGGGGGTCATTTGCTCCTCCACATAAAAAACGACTTGCTTATCCCGGGTCAACAAACGGCGAAAGCGCAAGCGGTTTAATTCTCCTACTTCATAATTATGGCGTGCTATCAAACGTTCCAACTGCCATTGCGCCTGGCTGGCTTCATTAATAGCGCGATCTGTTTCTTCTGCATCCTTTCCGGCTGTCTTGATGGTTGTATCCACCACGTCTTGAGTTTTATCCACTTTTTCCAGTTGCAATTTTATTTCTCGTGGAAACTTGTGATAATTATCCAACATCTGTTGTACGGGTAAATTTAAGATTTGATTTGTGCGCACGGTTTCTACTTTTTCGTAACCAATTAACCAAGCCACTATGGTGGTTATGACCACGGCCATGATGGTGTGCGGCCAGTTAGGCCACAAACGCCGACCGCCCAAAATGATAATGAATGCCAAAACCGCTATGCCTACGGTCGGCCAATGAGTATTGACTGCGGCATCTTCCAGCACTTGCCATACGGTTTGATAGTAACGTGGGGCAGTAACTGCATAAACACCAAATAAATTTCCAAGCTGCATGCTGGCAATAATGATGGCCACTGCGTTTATAAACCCTAAAATCACCGGGTAGGAAATAAAATTAACGACGATTCCAAAACGCAATAAACTTAATGCCAGTTGAATGGCGCCCGCTAGAAAAGCCAGTAATAATACATATTGTAAATACTCTGGCGTATCAGCTGCTGCCAAAGGCTGCAAGGCCACTGCCGTTAGCAAGGAAGCTACCGGAACAGGCCCTGTGGATAAACTGCGTGAGGAACCAAATAATGCGGCGACCATCGGAGGAATAAATGCTGCATACAATCCCATATGAACCGGAAGACCTGCCAAATGAGCATAAGCCATTGCTTGTGGGATAAGGAGCATGGCGACAGTCAGCCCTGCGATTAAATCAGCACGAACCGTGGCCCAATATTTCAATTCCGGGAGCCACTCCAGAAAAGGGAAGAAAGGTTTTAATGTATTTTGCCAATGGGTTAAGTAAGCTTTCAAAGCTTGCATCGATCATCCTGTTAAGCAAATGGCTCCCTGGTTAGCACATTAGGTATTGCGCAATATAAACACTAATAAAGCAATAAACCCTATCAAGATCAAGGCTAATAATCCCATGCTGGAAAAACTTTTGGATAAGTTATCCCTGCTGAATAACTCAGGACGGCCTTTTACGGTGCGGTATAATATCCACATGATGAATCCGGCCGCGGCAATGGCTAATATTTGATAAAATGTTTGCATAGCTTATCCTTAATTTTCACAATCATGCCTAATCAACGCAACACGCTAATGAACAATGGCCATCAATATTACTTACTTGTTCGCCTCAAATTCAAAAGCGTCCGCGAACAAGTTTTCAGCCTGAGCTCCATGGGTGAGGAGAGCATCACGCGTGCTGTAAACCATATCAAAAGGCCCGCTCATTACAATGTCCCAATGAGCAAGATCTTGCCTATGACGCGTGATAACCCGTGAAGCCAATGTATCCTTGCTGACATCGGATAATAAAGAAAAATATTGAAAATGCTGCACGTGTTTTTGCCATTGCAAAACTTGTTCATCCATATACAAATCACTCTTGGAGCGCGCCCCCCAATACAATTCAAAAGCCCGCTGCTCTCTGGTAATTAATAATTGCTCAATCATGGCCTTTACAGGAGCAAAACCTGTGCCGCCGGCAATGAAAATAACAGGTTTGTCCGCATGCAGCCGATGCACATGGCATTTTCCCAAAGGTAAGCGGATGGTAACCCGGGCATCGCGTTTGATTTGTGCCAGCAAATTATCGACTACTGGATTTTCGCGGCTATGCCGCATGTGTAATTCATATTTGCGCGAACCCAGTGGGGCATTTGCAATGGAATAACTATAAGCTTCATCGCCTACAAGGATTTGTAAATATTGACCGGCCTGATAATCCACGTATTGTTCGGGAATCAAAATGAGTTGGACGATGCTGTCCGTTAGGGGGGAAATACTGTCTACTCGCGCCAGAACGGCTTGTTCACTCATGTTCAAGTCCCAATTGCGGCCAGTAATCACCAACACGCTTAGTGGTGTGCGCATCCATAACAATCGATTTTCCCCATTCCCGTTGCGTTTCTCCTGGCCATTTGCTGGTGGCATCCATACCCATCTTGGAGCCAAGCCCTGCTATTGGAGAGGCAAAATCAAGATAATCAATAGGGGTATTATCAACCATCACGGTATCACGCAATGGATCCATGCGCGTGGTGATGGCCCAAATCACATCTTGCCAATTGCGTGCATCGATATCGTCATCGCAAACAATGACGAATTTGGTGTACATGAATTGTCTTAAAAATGACCATACTGCCATCATAATCCGTTTGGCATGGCCGGGGTATTGTTTTTGTATGGTCACAACGGCCAAGCGATAGGAACATCCCTCCGGCGGCAAATAAAAATCTACAATCTCTGGGAATTGTTTTTGCAGCAAAGGAATAAATACTTCATTCAAAGCCACGCCTAAAATGGCAGGTTCATCGGGGGGCCTGCCTGTATATGTGCTGTGGTAGATTGGATCTTGCCGCTGGGTCATCCGTTCCACGGTAAATACCGGAAACGATTGCACTTCATTGTAATAACCGGTGTGATCGCCAAAAGGACCTTCAGGAGCATCCACTCCTGGCTCTAAATAACCTTCCAAGATAATTTCGGCATTGGCTGGGACATGTAAGTCATTGCCAATACAACGCACCAATTGTGTGCGTTGCCCGCGCAATAATCCTGCGAAGGCATATTCAGATAATGAGTCCGGCACCGGTGTGACCGCAGCCAATAGCGTCGCCGGATCAGCACCTAAAGTCACTGCGATGGGAAAACGCTCGCCGGGATATGCTTGCTGCCAGGCTTGATAATCCAAGGCTCCGCCACGATGCGACAACCAACGCATAATCAGCTTGTTTTTTGCCAATAATTGCTGACGATAGATACCCATGTTTTCCCGGGTTTGCTGCGGCCCTTTGGTAGTGACCAGACCCCACGTAATTAAAGGTGCCGCATCTTCCGGCCAACACGTTTGAATAGGGAGTTGCGTCAGATCCACTTCGTCTTTTTCAAATACTTGCGTCTGACAAATAGCACGGCTCACATATTTTGGCGCCATGTTAAGCGCTTGTTTGAGCAAGGGAAGTTTGTTAAATGCATCCTTAAATCCCTTAGGAGGCTCAGGCTCTTTTAAAGCGGCAAGTAATTTCCCTATTTCACGCAATGCCTGGATGGATTCTTCGCCCATACCCAGGGCCACGCGCTCAACAGTACCAAATAAATTGGTCAATACCGGTACATGATAACCTTTGGGATTAGAAAACAGTAATGCAGGTCCTGCGTTTCGCAGGACCTTATCGCTGACGACTGTCATTTCCAAATTGGGCGATACAGGATAATCAATTCGGCGTAAAAGATCGCGTGCTTCTAATTGCGCTATAAAATCGCGAAGATCGCCATATTTCATTGCTGCTTATTCCTGCCGTTTCATGGCTTCAAAAAATTCAGCATTGGTTTTATGGTTTTTCATGCGTTCCAGCAAAAATTCAATTGCGTCGCATTCATCCATGGATTGCAGAATTTTACGCAATATCCAAGTACGGTGCAGCTCTTCCGGGGTAAGTAACAAATCTTCACGGCGCGTGCCCGAACGATTGATGTTAATTGCCGGGAATGTGCGGCGTTCGGCAATATTACGGCTTAAATGAATTTCCATGTTACCGGTGCCTTTGAATTCTTCGTAAATCACTTCATCCATTTTTGAACCGGTATCCACCAGGGCGGTGGCAATAATGGTCAAGCTGCCGCCTTCTTCAATATTACGCGCAGCGCCGTACAAACGCTTCGGACGTTGCAGCGCATTTGCATCCACACCGCCGGTCAATACTTTTCCGGAAGCGGGTACGACCGTGTTATAAGCACGCGCCAATCGCGTAATCGAATCAAGCAATACGACTACATCACGCTTGTGCTCAACCAAACGCTTGGCTTTTTCAATAACCATCTCGGCCACTTGCACATGGCGGTTGGCAGGCTCGTCAAATGTGCTCGCGACGACTTCGCCTTTTACAGAGCGCTGCATCTCTGTAACTTCTTCCGGGCGCTCGTCAATCAGTAAAACAATCAAATAACAATCGGGGTAATTTTTCTCAATTGAGTGCGCAATGTTTTGCAGCATCAATGTTTTTCCGGCTTTTGGAGGAGAGACAATCAAGCCACGCTGACCACGACCAAACGGTGCACACAAGTCAATGACACGAGCCGTCAAATCCTCGGTGCTGCCATTTCCCTGCTCCATGACCAAACGCTCGGTGGCAAATAATGGTGTGAGGTTTTCAAACAAAATCTTGCGCTTGGCACTATCAGGAGTTTCATAGTTGATTTGATCAACTTTCAATAAGGCGAAATAACGCTCATTATCCTTGGGAGGACGAATTTTCCCAGAAACGGTATCACCTGTACGCAACCCAAACCGTCTAATCTGACTGGGAGAAACATAAATGTCGTCGGGTCCGGCCAAATATGAGCCGTCTGAGGAGCGCAAAAATCCGAAACCGTCTGTCAGGACTTCGACAACACCATCGCCGTGAATATCCTCGCCTTTAAGGGCATGCGCCTTTAAAATGGAAAAAATAATATCTTGCGTCCGCATGCGGGAGGTATTTTCCACCCCGAGCTCCTGAGCAATATTAACAAGATCGGCGATAGGTAACTGCTTAAGTTCACTAAAATTCATACTTCTCACTTGGTGTGTTGGTTAAATGAAATGAATAATCCAGGATAGTTTGTAACGAGAGGTCAGCTTATTGAAGAAGCTGATGTCTAATGGTATTGCATATACGAGACCAGTACAAGTATACCACAGTTTTATTAGGCTATCACAAGTTTTTACTAAAAGCTATACATACCTGGAAATTCATCCAGCGCTTGGAAGTTTGAAGCTCCCGTTGCCAATTACCCGCCACGGTTAAAGCGCAGCGGATAACCTGGCCTAACTGGGCATCAAACGTTGCTGTCTACAAACGCGCTCAATTGCGATTTGGAAAGAAGTCCCATTTTTACAGCTTCCACTTGTCCGTTTTTAAATAAAATCAATGTGGGAATGCTCATAACTCCATATTTTGATGGAGCTTGCGGATTTTCATCAATATTGATCTTGGCAAAAGTTACCTTATCACCATGATTTGCAGCCACTTCTTCCAAAATTGGACTGAGCGCACGACAGGGGCCACACCATTCTGCCCAAAAATCCACCAAAACCGGCTTGCCGGCTTTTAATACATCCTGTTCAAAACTGTCATCGGTAACTACTTTTATATGTTCACTCATGAATAAGCCTCTGTGGTTAATATTGTTCTCATTATAGATCACCGCTGACTGCTTGCAATACGCTAAGCGCTGTAATAGCGGCCGTTTCAGTACGCAAGATTCTTGGTCCAAGACGCAGGGAAGAAAATCCATGGCGTTGCGCTGCAGCAATTTCATGTTCATCCAAACCACCCTCAGGACCAATCAGTAAGGCGATGTCTTCCTTAAATTCATATTCCCGCCAGGATTTGGCAGAATCGGGATACAATACCAGCTTCAAAGCGCTTTGGCATTGCTGTACATATTTTTCCAGCGGCTCCGCTTCATAAACTTTAGGGATAACGTTACGCCCGCATTGTTCACAAGCGGCCACAGCAATGGCTTGCCATTGCTGGCGTTTTTTTTGCAGACGCTCCGCATCCAATTTAACGACGCAACGGGCAGTCAACAAGGGGGTAATGCTCGCTACCCCTAACTCTACAGCTTTTTGCACCACAAATTCCATGCGCTCGCCCTTGGAAATTGCCTGTGCCAAATGAATAGCACGCGGTGATTCACGACATTGCCTCTCTGCCGCCATAATGGTAACGGTAACTTTCTTTTTTTGGATGGTTGCGATAAGAGCTGTGAATTCGATGTTATTTCCGGAAAAAAGGGTTAACTTTTCCCCTGCACGCATCCTCAAGACAACCGCTACGTGTTGTGCCGCTTCCGGGGATAATTCAACAACTTGGCCGCACTGATATTGTCCAGGCTGATAAATGCGCACTGTTCTCATTATATTTTCGCCAAAGTTACTTCATTACTTAAATAGTGCTCTCTGGTGTACCAGAAGCCACTTGTGTGCTGATGTTCATTTTTGCAAGATTATAGCAAGAATCTTGTTTACTCTATGCTAAAATTTGAGCTTTATTTTCGTGAGAGCATAAATATGAGCAAAACGCGTATTGAAACCGACAGCATGGGTGAAATAGCAGTCCCTGCCGATAAATATTGGGGCGCGCAAACCGCACGCTCGCTCCATCATTTTAATATCGGCAGCGACATTATGCCCATGGAAGTGATGCATGCATTCGGGATATTAAAAAAAGCAGCAGCCCTTACCAATCTGGAATTAGGGAAATTACCTGCTGACAAAGCCAAACTCATCATTCAGGCTGCAGACGAAGTGAGCAGCGGTAAATTAAACGAACATTTTCCTTTGCATGTATGGCAGACGGGCAGCGGTACGCAATCCAACATGAATGCCAATGAAGTAATTGCCAATCGGGCCATTGAAATAGCTGGCGGCGAAATGGGAAGCAAAACGCCAATCCATCCTAATGATCACGTCAACATGTCGCAATCATCCAACGACACATTCCCAACAGCAATGCATATCGCCGCAGCGTTGGCTTTCAAGAAAAAACTATTGCCTGCGGTACGCTTTCTGCGCGATGGGCTGGCTGCCAAAATGCACGCATTCCATGCCATTGTAAAAATCGGGCGCACGCATTTACAGGATGCCGTGCCTCTCACTCTAGGACAAGAATTTTCAGGTTATGTAGCACAATTGGATGCCTGCATTGCACGTATTGAACACGTGCTGCCAGAACTTTATGAACTGGCTTTGGGAGGTACTGCAGTGGGTACAGGCTTAAATACTCATCCCCAGTTTGCCGAAAAAGCAGCAGCCCATATTGCCAAGCTCACCGCTTTGCCGTTTGTTTCAGCCCCCAACAAATTCGCAGCGCTTGCTTCCCACGAACCATTGGTCATGGCACATAGCGTCTTAAAAACCCTGGCTTGTGCTTTAATGAAAATTGCCAATGATATCCGCTGGTTAGGTTCAGGCCCACGATGCGGCATTGGCGAGCTGATCCTGCCGGAAAATGAGCCGGGTTCCTCGATCATGCCAGGTAAAGTGAATCCCACCCAATCGGAAGCAATGACTATGGTATGCGCGCAAGTCATTGGCAATGATGCCGCGGTTGCCATCGCCGACAGCCAGGGCAATTTCGAATTAAACGTATTTAAACCGGTTATTATTTTTAATGTGTTACATTCTTTGAATCTATTGGCCGACACCTGCCGCTCGTTTCAGGAATTTTGCATCGATGGTTTGCAAGTCAATCAAAACCAAATTGATTACTATTTGCAAAACTCCCTGATGCTGGTTACTGCATTGAACCAACACATCGGCTATGACAAGGCGGCTAAAATCGCAAAAACAGCGCATCAGGAAAATACTTCTTTACAAGAAGCGGCGGTGAAACTTGGATTCTTGACACCGGAAGAATTCCAGCAATACGTGCGACCTGAAAAAATGATTGCCCCTGAATAATAACTGCTAGCAGCTTGGATTAATGATATTCAAGCTGCTATTTCATTTGCAACACAGATTGTTGTTCAAGCTCTGGTTCAGCCACTTTTTTTCTATCTTCCTGTTTCATTTCCTTTAAAGAAGCTTTCAAGTCAACTTGCGATTGGCGCTCACCATTAATATTGTTTAATCCTTTGGCAGGAGGCGTGTCTTTCCAGGAAAAAGTTGCAGAAGAATTTTTTTGCTCGATGTGCTGCTCTTTTTTAGCTTCCATTTGGGTTAAATTAGCCTCATTCACTCCGGATGTAACCTCTATGGGACGTTCAAATTTTTCTCTTGCGGCTACAGCAGACGGAATATTTAATACTGCAAATTCTTCTTCTTTCGAATGCGACGTAAGCATATCAGTGAACCAATTTTTGATTGCTTGCCACCAGCCCACCGCTTTTTTATCTTGGCGACTATTTAAGCTAATTTCAAAATCATCTAAACCCTGTTCGGTGGAATCATTTGTTTTTTCGGCAATACCGACAAAACCTACCTGGTGAGTTATATCTTCAACCTTCTGATGTTGGTAAGCATAAGCCAACTTGTTCTCCAAAGGAGCCGCTTCCGCCCTGCAGTGACTTAAGTGCTCCTCCAAAACTCTTCTCATACCCACGGATGTGGTATGCTTTATTTGTTCCTCATCATATTCGATTTCTACTCGAAAGCGAGAAAGCTTATTTTCAAGATACTCGATGTACTCAGGGGAAAATTTGGGTGGAAATTGATAGATTTCATTGCTGTCCAAAGCGGTAATAGGAGACTTTTCCTCGCCGATTTGGATAAAATTTTCTTTTAACGTCTCATCAAGCTCTTTAAATTGCTTTATTTTTTGTTCAATTTCCTTACAAAGTTTGGAGGCGCCGAAGAAACCTAGAACTAGCTGCCCAAAATCAAGTTTTTTTCGTAAATCGACAATCTCTTTGGCTAACTCCACTCGTTGTTGTCTGGGGATAGAACTGTGGAAATCCTCCTTATCTGCTTTAATGCAAGCACTTCCATCAGGGTTGATAGAAACGTACATGTTCTCCAGCGGAATAGCCGTATTTTTATTTGAAAGCGCACTGAGTTTTAAGTTTTCATATCCTTCTGCTGCAAAAGCATTGGCCAGTTTTTGTGCATAACTCAATCCATCCTCATCAACAAACCCGACTTCGCAACCAATGCAGCGCATGCGCTGGATATCCGTTTTTTGTAACAAGGCATCACCTGGATCTTTTTCCCTGTTAGCCTTATCAATGGCTGTGCTTAACTCTTCGACAAAAGTTTCTGCGGAAAAACCTTCGGCTCCATATGCTCCTCTATGCGCATGCCCGACTGCTGTCAGATTTGCAATTTCCTCTGAGCTTAAACCGATTAAACAGTCCGCATTGAATAGCCTTATTTCTGCATTGGGTAACTGTTTAGCAAGACTGCGGGCCGCATCCAGGGAGGTCTTATCCGTGCCCATGGCTAAAATGATGTTTCTTGGTAGGTTAGGCATGGCAAAGTTTAATTTATGAACATATTGTTATTATAGTAGCAATTAAACATTATGGTTTTGCGCTATACTCATTAGAAAATTGAGGGGTAAATATGCTTTTATTACTAAGCCCAAGTACAGACAATAAACAAGCAGCGAATAGCCTTGTGCAATTTATTAATACAGAAATAATTTTGGCCGATCAGTTAACGGAAACGAGCTTGAATGATGCCGAGCCGTTGATTTTTGTTGATGTAGATGCTGATGATAAATTTCTAACTTATTTCGAACCGCAAACATTGGCAGCATTGTTACTAAAACATGGCTTGTCCGGAAACACACGCACTCTCATTTTTTTAATCTCTGATGTCAATAAACAAAAAAATTTATATGAATTTACCCACCCCATGCTGCTGCACTTGCACAACTTGTTGCAACAGGAAATCATTGCTTATATTCCCTTTAATCCAAATTATGAATCGATCGTGCTGGCGCCACCTGCAGGAGCACAAAAAAACTGGCGTGTGTATGGTATTCCGGAATGGCAAAAGACTGAATTTGAACAAACCGACATAGCCTTTTTCCTTTCTTTAAAAAATAAGGCCTTACTATGGGAAGGGGAAAATATCTTGCACTGGCTCATGGCTTCGCCCCCAGTTACCATTAAACCGCTTGTCAATGAAAAAGTGATGTTTCGTTTATAGCTTAAATTAACTCGTGTAGATAATGGCTGACTTCTTCCGCCTTATTGGTGAACAAATAACGTAAACCACGATTAAGTTCACGGTACAAGCTAAATTTTGAATTGACAAATCCAACCCCGGCGATTTGCCCCGCTTTATTTAAATTGGCAATCTGGGAATCCTTAAGTAAAAAATAATGCCCCAGCACACCGCCATAACCTTGCCTTAAACTTAAATCACAAAATTGTTTGACATTGTTATGCACAGGAACCAGCAAGAGGCTTTCTTTTGGGAATTGCGTCAATTGCGGCAATAATTCCATTTCAAGGCTGAGTAAGTGATAATCCGTGCACGCAGTTAAGGGTGCCAGTGTTTTGGCCAAGGCTGCAAACGCCGTAAATGGGTTTTTAAGTTCAATAAAAAGGTGCATGCGCTTGCCATATCTTACCACCACTTCCTCTAACGTTGGGATATCAGGAGCCAAAGCACGAAGCTCTGTGCATGTATATTCAGCAATAACACCCTGTTGCCGCCATAGGCGCTGCAGAGTTGGATCATGGTTTACAATGAGGATTTCATCCTTACAAGCATGCACATCCAATTCTATGCCCCAACAGCCCAACTGCAAGGCATGTTCGAAAGCAGCATGGGTATTTTCAACCCGCCTTGCATCATACGCACCGCGGTGCGCGATGAGGCGGGCAGCATGCGCTTGTGCTACCGAGGGTTTCGTCCGCGGCCATAAAGCAAAACACGCATCCAAAGATTTTTCCAACCCGGTAAGAACTGCCATAGCCACCATCCAAAAATAAAAACCATTCTAATCGTCGCCTAATAAAATGCAAAAAATTTATACCTGAATCACGACACTAACTTGCTGCAATATTTTTGCTACAATATGGAAATAACGATTGACACTGCTTATATTCTTGAGTACCTTAGCGGTCGATTGCCGAGGTGGTGGAATTGGTAGACACGCTAGCTTCAGGTGCTAGTGGGGGCAACCCCGTGGAGGTTCGAGTCCTCTTCTCGGTACCATTGATGAGTTTTAACAGTTCGCAATATTCAAATCAGTACGTAATACCTTGATTTATATTGCATCATATAGACTTCTTCTGGGTCTTCCCCAAATCCGCACATCATTACCCATAAGTTATTTCCTTGATAGTTTTCTGGGCCAAGAGGAAATCCTTGAGTCGTTGCAACCCAATCCAGAGTGTCGCCGGTCCTGGGTCGGGGTCATTTTTTCTATTTAAATATCCCCCTATGGAAGCAATCATTTTCATCATCATGCTTGATGAAGGAGGTTTGTTAGGTGGAGCTTCTTTTTTGAGGATAATATAAGCAATTTTCCATTCTTCAGTGGAAAAAACGAGCTCACAATTGGCCTCAGGACATTCGCGGCTTACGGTTAAATAAAGAATCCGCCAAGCAATGATCATATAGAGCGCCAGGCATGGATCAAAGCGCTGTTTCTCAGTAAGTTGTAATTTCTCAATTCGACAGCCGCTTTTTAAAATACGAAAGTACACTTTTATCTGCCAGCGACACAAATACCATTTCCATATACTGTGAGCGCTTTCAGCATCATGTACCTTCAAGAGGTTCCTGTCCTTCTGGGGCGTTAATTTCTGTGGCAAGAACAACTGTTACAGTTACTGTTTTGTCTCCATATTTTGTAGAGATTTTCCGTTTCCTATCCGGCGGGCAAAGCGTTAGTTCAGCTGCATATAAATTTTGTGTAACTTGTCTCCTAACTTGTTTTTCTTTAGCGGATACTTCAAAAGTAATTTGACAAAGAGGGGAAGTATCTTTGGTTTTTTCTATTAGCTTTTCAGTATCCGGTCTTCCCTCGCTATTCAAGAGTTTACGGTTAGACGAAGAACGAATGAGCCAATAGGCTGCGTTACTTTCTTGTGAAAGATAAGCATGTTGTGCTTCGTGATATAAATCATAAATATCGGCTTCTCTATCGGCAACGGTTATTACCATTGTGTCAGGAACTTGCAAGGCAACTTCATTTGCTTTTCGATAAGCCTTTATCCATCGATAACTTTCTTTTTCTTCCAAAGGGATTTTATGGTTATCTCGACTTTTTTCTCGAGCGGTTCGATGGTGTATTTTTCTCTTGCCCAATGATAAGTATCTAAAACACCCAAGCATAGTTTTTCTGGTGTAACGGCTAAAATAGGATGTAGAAGTAAACCTGGGTGCTTTTCGTGATTAATCGGGCCAATATCTTTCCGTTCTTTTTGGCCTGTAAAGTTAAGGGTGGTTGTATCTTGCAATAAAAGAACAACAGAATGGTGTCTCATTCGAGAAAGCGTAGAGGTTATATGGGGCGCTAAAATATTTTCTGGCTCTACCCCAAATACAGGGGCACTTAATCGGATTATAGTAATCTAACTCTTTGATTTTGCAGTCAAAAGAGGATTAAAGTGCCGAAGAAAGATATTATCCTAAATTTACCTGGTTATTCAATAACCAAGGTGACAGGAAACAATCCTGTTTTTATACAAATAATAACCAAGGTGACAGGAAACAATCCTGTTTTTATACAAATAAGTTATAACCGAGTTGTTCGCTGTATTTATTGCAATGGTAAGCGGTTAAGGAAGAAAGATAGTTTTGAGAGGAAGATACGTCATGAGTCGTTAGGTTTACGTTATAGCTACTTGTGTATCAAGGCTCATAAATTTCAATGTTATTCCTGTAAACGCTATTTCAACCAACGTTTTCCAGGAATTGGCAAATACCAGCGAGCCACGGAAAGCTTACGTAAAGAAGTATGGCTCTACCCCAAATACAGGGGCACTTTAATCGGATTATAGTAATCTAACTCTTTGATTTTGCAGTCAAAAGAGGATTAAAGTGCCGAAGAAAGATATTATCCTAAATTTACCTGGTTATTCAATAACCAAGGTGACAGGAAACAATCCTGTTTTTATACAAATAAGTTATAACCGAGTTGTTCGC